>NZ_JAQAGZ010000024.1 GCF_027533625.1 Paenibacillus gyeongsangnamensis
GACTCTACGAACCCCAGGAGGTGATCCGACAAAAAGCTTGACATAACACATCCAACACATCCACCTATTTTCTTGCTTATTAGGAAATATCTGAAAACGGCAAGATAGGGTGGGTCTAGTTCGATGCGGACTTTTTTAGGGACACCTCCCAAAAAAGTTACGGTACTTCAAGATTTTTTCCAATTAAGGTCTTGACATCGTACCGCTGCTCTTTTCTTGCCTGCATTAGGCTGTCTTACATTCCCCGTGTAGAGCCCGGAGCCGGAAGCATGATCACTTCCGGTTCGACCGGAACCGGAGCTTCTCCGGCCCGGTTCTTATCCTTGCGCACATCCCGAAGGAAGACGCTCAGCACCAAGCCGAAGACGGAGATGATCGTCGTCCAGAAAAAAGCGTCGTTGATGCCCATCACCGTCGACTGCAGCTTCGCTTGGCCGGCCAGAGCGGACACCGCTTGGGACTGAGCCTGCGCGAGCGGCAGCTGGGCCGAATCCATGATCCGGTGAACGAGAGCGTTAAAGGAATCCATAAATGTCGGATCCGTCGTGTCCATCTTGTCCGTGAAACCGGCGAAATGCACCGTCGAACGGTTGGTAAAGATGGTTGTGATCAGACTCGTGCCGATGGAGCCGCTGATTTGCCGCAGCGCATTGGACATTGCCGTGCCATGCTTGCTCAGGTGCGGCGGCAGCTGGTTCATCCCCGCCGTCATGATCGGCATCATCAGCAAGGACATCCCGAAGAAACGAATCATATACAGGATGAGGATGAAGCCGTAGGAGCTGTCGAGCGTCAGTCTCGTAAACTCAAACGTCGTCACCACCGTAATGATCATCCCGATTACGGCAAGCGGCCTCGGACCGACCCGGTCGAACAGAATGCCGGATACCGGCGACATAATCATCATGACGATCGCCCCGGGCAGCATAAGCAGCCCGGAATCGAGCGGCGTAAAGCCGCGTAAATTTTGCAAATAAATCGGCAGCAGAATCATTCCGGCGAACATGCTGGCCGTGACGAATACGTTAATGACCGTGGACAGCGAGAAGACGTTGTATTTAAATACGCGCATATCCAGCATCGGGCTGCTGGAACGCAGCTGCTGCAGCACGAATACGATCAGCAGAATCAGACCGGAGACACTGCAGGCCAGTACGACCGGATCCGTCCAGCCGTTCGAGCCGGCTTCACTCAGCCCGTAGAGCAGGAGTCCGGTGCCGGCCAGCGAAGTGACCGTTCCGAAATAATCGAGCTTGATATTCCGCGGCTCTTCGATGTTCTTGAGCTTGAAGGCCGCAATGATCAGCACGATGACGCCGAGAGGAATCATGCCCGAGAAGAGAAGATGCCAATCGTAATTTTGCACGACCCAACCGGACAAGGTCGGTCCGACGGCCGGCGCGAACATCATCGCCAGTCCGAACAGCCCCATCCCTTTGCCCCGCATTTCCGGAGGGAAAATATACAGAATCACGCTCATGACGAGCGGAGACAGCACCCCGCCCCCGACCGCTTGAATGAGACGGCCAGTGAGCATAACCGGAAAGGTCGAGGCAAGACTGCAAATCAGCGCCCCTCCGGTGAAACAAAGCATCGCGATCAGGAAAAGCTTGCGCACGCCGAACCTTTCGATAAGAAAGGCGGAGAGCGGAATCAGCACGCCGTTGACCAACATGTACCCGGTCAGCAGCCACTGAATCGTTGTCGTTGCTACGCCGAACTCGGCGGTCATATGCGGAAGAGCGACGTTCAGCAGCGTCTGGTTCAGAATAGCCAGGAACAGCCCCAGCATCAGAACGATCAGCAGCGGGATATGCCCCGACACCCCGCCGCCGCTGCCCGTCGCCGCCTTAGTGGATAAAGCCATAAGAGCAGCGCCCCTTTCTATGCCTGGTGTTCCGGCTTATTTCTTCGTAATTTTCACTTCAGCGTTCATCCCCGGCAATACCGTGTCGGAATAGTTGCCGATCGAGATTTTCACTTGAACCTTTTGCGTGACTTTGGTGAAGTTGCTGCTGGTGTTGCTCGAAGGCATGAGCGAGAAGACCGAGTTGGTCACATGACCGAATTCTTCAACCTTCCCTTTCAGCGTATTGGACGGATCTCCGTCAACCGTTACGTCGACAGCCGAGCCTACTTGAATATCGCGGAGCTGATCCTCGTCGATATTGGCCACAACATAGAGCTTGCGCATATCGACCATCTGTGCGAGGGATTGTCCCGGCTGTACGGCTTGCCCTTCCTTAGCTTGGTTTTTCACAATCGTTCCGTCCAACGGGGCTGCGACGTTCACGGATTTCGTACCGTCCGATACTTGTCCGACGGCGCTCGTTTTGGCGATTACGGACCCTTCTTTGGCCGTCCAGGAGTTCAGCGTCCCCGCGGCCGGAGCCGATACGCTCATGATATCGCCTGCAACGCGCGCATCATCCGTTTTAATATATTGAGACGTTTGGACATAGTAGTAAAAACCGCCCATCACCAATGCGACAATAACAATAACGCCAATAATATTGGCTGCAAATAAACGACCTTTCATACCTCAATATCCCTCCGGTTATTGTTAAAATTTTTAACTACTTTGTTATAAAGTAATTATATGATAAAGTTACTTTAACACATAAAAAAACAGAATACAAATACCAATGAAATCCTGTATACTGTTTTCATAACCAGTTATCATGACATTGAATAAGGAGCAGGAAGATGGACTACTCTAATGAGGAGATTGCCGACCAAGTCGAAGCCATGGACCGGCTGACGGAAACGTTTCTTCGCTATAAGCAGAAGCTGTTAGAGAATATGGACAAGGCTTACGATTTCCGGTTGAACCCAACGAAATATCATATCCTTAAGACGATTTATAAAAAGCAATCCTGCATGGTTATCGACATTGCACGGGAGCTTCAGCTGTCCTCCGGAGCCACGACGATTTCCCTGAATCAGCTGGAAGAAGACCGCCTGATCGTCCGGCTGCGCAGCAAAGAAGACCGGCGGACGGTGAAAACGACGCTGACGGACAAAGGCCGTCAAGTCATCGAGGAGACCATGGCCGCCCGTCAGCGGCTTTTTGCCGATCTGCTGGAGCCGTTGACCGGCGGGGAGCGGGAGCAATTCTTCGAGTTAATTCATAAGATGTCGGAGCAGCTGGCCCGCAAGATCGATTCCGATTCCATTTAACGTAGAAAAGGCTGCGACAACGGAGGTTCCGTCGTCCAGCCTTTTTTAGTTGATAAGACTTTATAAGTTTTTCGCGGGCTTATAGCTTCGCATCAACCTTGATAAACGCGCTGGTCCTTGTAAGACAAGGACGGCGTAGCCGTTTATCCTGGCGTATTCGTTGGCCTGTACCTGATTATCAAGACTGCTTCTTCTTCAGATCGCGATAGAAGTGGACGAGACTGAAATGCATATACGGGATTAACCAGAAGAGTCCGATTCCGAGTGTAAGGACGGATAACAGCAGCCAGCCCAGAAAAGTGAGATAAAGGCAGAACAGCTTCCATTTGTAACCGTCCATCATCCGGCGGCTCTTGGTTATCACCTCGTTCGCCGTAAGCTCCGGCTCGTCGACTCGAATGAATGGCGCCATGGCGTAAGAAAACCCTTTAATGATACCCGGAATAACGAGCAGCAGGCTCCATAAAAACAGGTAGATCCCCATCAGAACATAAAATAGGATGGCCTTGGCATATCCCCCGTTCGAGAAGTAAGCGAATATCGTTCCAAGAGACCCCTCTTCCCCCCGGCTCACCTTCAAATATAATGCATTGACTCCGAGCTGTATGGCATTCACCACGAGCAAGCTGTAGAGTATGGAAAGGATGGTCCCTATACCGAACGTATCCTTGGGATCGATCTTCTCAAGCATATTCGGAATCGCGGCCGTGAGAAGAAGAATAACAAAGGTATATCCGGCAAACGACAGCCATCTTCCCTGCAAGGTCTTGCGCGCCCCGGCGCGTAATTCGGTCAGGCTCAATTCCGCCACCCGCTTTCCATCAAATTGTTGATAAACGAAAACGCGCCTTCGGCCGGATTCGGCTCCGAAAGCGCCGCGATCCGCAATTAAGCCTTGTTATTTCGACCGGGTTGAAGTATGGTATACAAAGATCGTCTCTATTTACAATATTTTAATATTTGGAGTGAATGGTTTTGAAGCTTCTTAAACATGTGGTTCTGGTAGTGCTCAGCTGTCTGTTAAGCTACTGGCTCGTCGGTGGTGCCCTCCTCGATCTTCTCGGCATCTAGACGCAGCAGGTCGGCGATGATCGCTCCGGCCTTCCCCGGGTCCCCTTCAGAGCATCCTAAGGTCATTCCGGCACAGGCCTCATTGTATGATCTCCTTTCATCCCGATTTTTCTGAGTTAAACCCAACTATTAATGAATACACATCCTTCCCGGCCGATAAACCGTACGCCGCAAAAATAAGCCCCGTTCTTCTCGAACGGGGCTTCCTCATACACTTCTCCCCGTTCGCTTAAGCATATGCAAGCAAACCGTTTATCTTCACTCTTACGCAGTGCAGATCCCTGCTTTCTTGCCCGCCTCTCTATAACGAGTGCAGCAGCAAAGCCGCGGCGATCCCTGTGATCGCTCCCCAAATCACTTCCTTCGGCTCATGGCCGAGCATTTCTTTCAGCTGCTGCTTGATCACATTTTTGTGCTGCAGCCCTTTGACCGGATCGATGATCTTCTCGCTGAGCAGCTTATTGAGCGTGACCGCTTGCCGGCCGGCATGCCTCCGGATGCCCATGGCATCATACATCACGATCAGCGAGAAGACGGCGGACATCGCAAACAGATCGCTGGCAAAGCCGTTTCGCATCCCGACGGAAACGGCCAGCGCCGTGACCATGGCCGAGTGGGAGCTGGGCATCCCGCCCGTCGAGAACATCAGCGTGGGCTGGAAGCTGCCGTCCTTGAACAAGCGCAGCGGCACCTTCACGAACTGCGCGAACAGCATGGAAAGCAGCGCAGTGACAAGCGGAGCTTGAAACCAGCCGAGCATACGGCATCCCTCCTTCTCTCCACCTATTACCCTCTTTAGTAATCTATATCATATACTGCCCCAAAAGTATTCCGCCTGCCTAAGAGAGACAAAAAAAGCCGGCTCCTCGTATAGGAGCCGGCTGCTCACGGGTATATCAGCCCTTAACGGACCCTGCCGTAATACCCTCGATAATATGGCGCTGCATGGCCAGGAAGAAAATGATGATCGGCGTCACGCCCAGCACCAACGCGGCCAAGGCCAAATCCCACTGCTTCGTATACTGCCCGAAGAAGGAATTCGTTGCGAGCGGAATCGTCTTCAGCCCGGGACTCTGCAGAATAAGGAACGGCAGCAGGAAGTCGTTCCAGATCCACAGACTGTTCAGCAATATGACCGTTACCGCTATCGGTTTAAGCAGCGGAAGCACGATGCGGAAGAACGTGCCGTAATTGCTCGTTCCGTCCACGACGGCCGACTCCTCGATCTCCTGCGGGATCGACTTGATGAACCCGTGGAACAGGAAGATCGACATTGGGGCGCCGAACCCGAGGTAACAGACGATCAGTCCGAGCCGGCTGTCGAACAAGCCGAACGTCTTGGCTACTTTCACGAGCGGAATCATGATGGATTGGAACGGAATGACCATTGCCGCAACGAACAGCGCGAAGAGCAGGTTGTTCAGCTTGGACGGATGCCGCACCAAACGGTAGGCCGCCATCGCGCTGATCAGGGCGATCCCCAGATTCGCGAATACGGTAATGATCAAGGAGTTGGTCAGTACGGTCGGAAACTTGATAATCGTCCACGCCCGGCTGAAGTTGTTCCACTGAAGCGTTGTCGGCAGACTCGTCGGATCGATCAGCAGCTCGGCGAACGTCTTCAGCGAGTTGACGATGACGAAATAAAAGGGAACGAGGAACAGAAGGCCGATGATGACCGCGATAGCCTCCATACCGAAGACGCGTCCGGTGTAGCGCGGTTTGGATTCCATTACACCTCAACCTCCTTGCTCTTCGTAATGCGCACTTGAATGCTCGTAATGACCGCCACGACGATGAAGAAAATAAACGCTTTGGCGGTGCCGAGCCCGAACCGGTTGTTTTGGAACGCCTCCGTATAAATGTTCAGCGCCACGGACTCGGTCGATTTGAACGGACCGCCCTTCGTCAGCGCCAGGTTCAGGTCGAACATCTTGAACGAGTTCGAGATGGCGAGGAACAAGCAAACCGTAACCGCAGGCATGATCAACGGAACGATGATGCGGGTCAGCAGCTGCCAAGGCTTGGCTCCGTCGATTTGCGCCGCTTCCATCACGTCCTTCGGCAAATTCATCAGGGCCGCGATATAGATCACCATGAAATAACCGGCGGTCTGCCAAGCGAAGACGATGACAATTCCCCAGAAGGCGGTATTCTCGTCGCCGAGCCACGGCAGATTGAAAAACGGGATATGCGTAGCCTGGCCGATGGCGGCGAAGCCTTTGACAAAGATAAACTGCCAGATAAATCCAAGGAGCAGACCGCCGATGACGTTCGGCAGGAAAAAGACCGTCCGCAGCGCATTTCGCAGCTTCAGCGGCTGGGTCAGCAGCATGGCGATGAGGAACGCGAGCAGGTTCGTAATGATGACCGCTACGACAGAGAAGCGGATCGTGAACCAGAAGGCCTTCAAAAAGTCCGGATCGTGAAACAAAATTTGCTTAAAATTGGAGAGGCCGTTGAAGGTGACGGTACCGGATACCCCGTTCCAATCGGTAAACGAATAGTACATGCCTAGAAAGAAAGGCACGATCATAATCAATGCAAAGCAAATGAACGCCGGTCCGACAAACACGAGCTGTTCCAGCCAGCTTGCCGATTTTCGTCGATTCATCGCAATCCCCTCCTTAATTCGAGCTTTTTTTTCGCTGAGAATTTGTCTATAGTACAGAGTGTAATTAAAAATCTCAGCGGAGGACACCGAAGATCATGAACCGTTAGGTGTAAAATATTGACCTTTCCGTCGTTAATGCGCCGTCAAGAGAGGAGGAGCAGACCTGGGACGCAACAGCTTGCGCCTGAAACTGATTCTACTGCTGCTCATTGCAACTATCGCCCCGATCGTTACGTCCATGATTGTGACGAATATGTATACGAAGCAATCCGTGAAGCAGAAAGCGATTGTCGAAAGCACCAATTTGCTGAACCAAGGGAAGCTGAACCTGATCAACTACATGAACCAGCTGAATGAGCTCACCTTTTCCGTTTACCGGAATCAATCGTTCAGCCGCCTGATCGACCTCGGATTTACGGGGTATGAAAGCGAAGCGGAAATTTACAATTTAATGCAAACGATCTCGCTTAACCAGGACGTGTACCAGGTCTATTTGAATATTTTTGAACGGGGCCCGGGAGAGCCGCGGTCGTTCCTTCTGCTCAATTCAAGAAAATATCCCAGTCTGAGCCCGGAAATCACCGTCCCGACGGATCAATGGAGCCGCAAGGATTCGTACGAGTCCGTGGTGGAAACGACGCACCTGAGCCATAATTACAATCTGGGGCCTTCCTTTTATTTTCCTCCCCGGTACGTTTTGACTATTCACAGGCAAATTTATCGGATCCCGTCGAAGGCGCTCATCGGTTCGCTCTCGGTGGATATGAAGACGGAAACGTTGAACGGGCTTCTGGGCCAGCTGCAAAATGAGCAGGAAAACATCTATTTGCTGGATGAGCAAGGGAAGCTCGTCTACTCCAGCAGCCTGGCGGATTCGCTTGGAGTGAAGCCCCGGGACGTATGGGTCGATGAGATTCTTGCACGGCCGGAGAACGACGGGACCCTCGAGACGAAGGACAGCATCCGTATATTCGAGCGCGTGGAAACGCCGTTCATGAAGTGGACGCTCGTGAAGCAAATTCCTTATGAACAGCTGTATCGCGGTGCCCGGGAGCTCACGCAAATTCAATCCGTCATTCTGGGCGCGCTGCTGTTCGTCGTCGTCGCTTTAACGCTCTGGATCTCTCTGCGCTTCACGCGGCCGATCAAGCGTCTGATCGGATACATCAACCAAATTCAGAGCGGGCAGCTGGAAGTGGATATCCAGGTGAACTCGAAGGACGAGATCGGCATTCTCGCCCGGCGCTTCCGCCATATGATGGAGACGATCAACCAGCTGATCAAGCAGGAGTATATGCTGAATCTCGCCAACAAGACGAATCAGCTTAAAGCGCTGCAGGCGCAGATCAATCCTCATTTTCTATACAACTCCCTGCAGTCGATCGGCACGCTCGCGCTGCAGCACGATGCGCCGAACATTTATAAGCTGCTCTCATCCCTGGCCAAGATGATGCGCTACAGCATGAATACGGACGAATCGATCGTCCCGCTCCGCAAGGAGCTGGAGCATATCAAAGCGTATCTGCAGCTTCAGACGCAGCGCTTTGAAGATGATCTCTCGGTGAGGTATCATATAGATGAAGAAACGCTCGACATGCTTTTACCGAAAATGACATTGCAGCCCATCGTCGAAAATTACTTCAAATACGGGTTCGATCCCCGCTCCAAGCCGGACGAACTGGTGATAGCAAGCCGCCTGCTTCCGCAGGACCGCATGGAAATTATCGTTTCCGATAACGGAAGAAGCTTGTCCGAGGAGGAGCTTGCCGAATTGAACCGCAAGCTGTCGGAAGGCGTGCGGCCTGCCGGGGACGAAGGCGAAGAAGAAGGCGGAAGCATCGGACTCTTGAACGTAAGGATGAGGCTATGGCTGTATTTTAACGAAATGGCGGACTTGACCGTGCAAAATAACGAGCCTACCGGCTTTCGGGTCACGCTGCATATGCCCTTCGAACAACGGGCAGGAGGTAACTCAATTGAAAGCGATCATCGTTGATGACGAAAAACATGTCCGGGAAGCGATCAAGCTGCTGGTCTCGTGGGACGAGCATGGGATTGACGAGGTATTGGAGGCTCAGGACGGCCTGGATGCGATCCGGCTGATCGAGGAGAAGAAACCGGAGATCGTCTTCACCGACATGATGATGCCGCTGAAAAACGGAATGGAGCTGCTGATGTGGCTTCAGCAGCATGCTGCCCGCGCCAAAACGATTGTTATTAGCGGGCACGACGATTTCGAGCTCGTCCGGCATACGATGCAGCACGGCGGGCTGGATTATATCCTGAAGCCCATCGATGCGGATCAGCTGGAGGCCGCCGTGAAGAAGGCCGTCTCCTGCTGGAAGAAGGAAGAGGCGGAGCGGAAACGGCAGCAGGAGCAGAATATGGAGCGCAATCAATACAAGCCGGTCTACTGGGAGAAAATATGGTCCGATTCCCTTACGGAGCCTTCCGGCCAATCCGCGCTGCGCAGCAGCCTGGATATCGGAGTCAGTCTGACGCAGCCGTTCCCCGGGGGACTGGCCGCAGCCTACGGCGAAGCGAAGACCGCGCTGCGGCGGCGCAATCTGCTCTCGAAGACCAAGGAAGTGCATGAATATACAGCGGAGCCCCCTCCGGCCAAGCTGCTGTCCTTCAGCGAATTTGCCGAAGGCATCCGTCTCGCCATCCGCAGCGGGAGCGAAGAGCAAATCCGCAAGCAGCTGGACGAATGGATCGCCTCCGTCCGCCGCCTCGACCGAATCAGCATCGAGCAGCTTGAGATGTGGTGGTATGAATATAACGCCTTCCGCAGCCGCTGGCTTGCCGAGCTGCCGGGCGAGCAGCCTTCGCCCGCCGCTGCCAAGGAAGGTCTCACCCCCTTCTCGGTGCCGCTGGACGAGCAAGGAACGCTGTCCATCGAATTATGGCGGGAGCAGCAGCTCCGGAGCCTGACCGAGTTGTCGCGGCAGTTTCTCAGAAGGCAGCATCAAGACAGCAATGTTATCTATGAAATCGCGAAGCATATTCAGAATCATTATCATCAAGATATCACTTTACAAGAGATCGCCAGCCATTTTTACTTGAGCCGTGAATATATTTCCCGCAAATTCAAACAGGAATTCGAAGTCAATTTATCCGATTATATCAGCGGTATCCGCATGGATAAAGCCAAGATGCTGCTTCTGAACCCCCACCTCCGGATCTCCCAGGTGGCCCAAATGGTAGGATACGAAGACGAGAAATATTTCAGCAAAGTGTTCAAGAAAATGGTCGGCCAATCTCCGAACGAATACCGGAAGGAGAACCAGCCATGAATCAATTACCTATCGAGCCGGCCGCGGAACAGCCCTTCACGCGAACCGGCAAAGTCAAGAAAGAACAAGAGCATCCAAGAACCTATCTTTATCTGTTCCTCGCCTGGGCTCTCTTGATCGGTCTCGGCGTCTGGGGAGCGAAGGCCTATACGGACCATCTGCGGCACCAGATCGCCAGCGAGATTGCGAAGCAAACCGAAGATCAGCTGGCTGCCGTGCAGGAGGATTACAAGAAGCAGGTGACCCAGCTGAAAGACAGCGTCACCGCCGATATGTCGAAGATGCAGGCCAAGATCGATTCGGTGAACGAGCTTCTCGCTTTCACGAAGGATAGCGCCAACAGCAAGACCGACAACAGCAATCAGCTGTATACGCAGCTGGCCGACGTCAAGAAGAAGCTGGACGATCTGAAGAAAAATCTGGATGCACTGCAATAAGGCGGGTGAATCAACGAAATGAATGCGATACAAGGCATTAACCGGACCATGCTGCTGGCCATGGCCCCTTTCCTCGGACTTATGCTGTTTCTGTTCTTCTCGCAATTATCCGTGCCTCTGCCCCAGCCGCAGCCTAAGTCCTCTTCCACATCGGGCTTCGCGATCGATTTGCAGTCGGTACTGACGAAGCTCGACCGGATGAACACAGACGCCGTACAGACACGCAGCACAATCGAGAAATATTACGAGCTGTACGCGAAGAGCTCGGCCGATTCGGCGGTTATGGTGCAAACGGCTGACGCCGCATCGAAGCGGCCGGCCGCCGTGTTCGACTCCCGCATTAGCGCCAAGCTCGGCGGCAAGCCCTCCCGCAGCTCCAATTCTTCCAATGTCGATCTGAAGCTGTTCACCTTTAACGAAACCAATTATCAGGGCTATGCGCTGAAGGTGGACCTGCGTACGGAGAAGGGCATGGCGATGGTGCTCGGGAACGACAAAGTCGGCGGCAGCGAGACGACGCTAAGCGCGGCCCGCCGCTACGGCGCGATAGCCGGAGTGAACGCGGGCGGCTTCGCCGACGACAGCAAGACGGGCAAACGGTTCCCGCTCAGCACGACGGTCATGAACGGGAAGTATGTCTACGGCTTCGAGCCGACCTTCGAGGACTTGACGTTCATCGGCATGAGCACGGACCGCAAGCTGATCGGCGGCAAGTTTTCCCGCCAGGAGGATCTCGACAAGCTGAAGCCGGCTTACGGCGCCACCTTCGTCCCGGTTCTGCTGCAGAACGGCAAGAAGCAGCCGATTCCGCCCCAGTGGCTGAATTCGCCGGCCCGCGCCCCAAGGACGGTGGTCGGTAATTTCAAGAACGACCAGCTGCTGTTTATGGTAACGGACGGATTCGATGAACGCGGCAATTCGGGTGCCACGCTCTCCGAACTGCAGGATAAGCTGCTGGCGCTGGGCGTCAAGGACGCCTACAATCTGGATGGAGGCGGCTCCTCGACGCTGATCTTCGACGGGCAGGTCATCAACCGTCCGTCCGATAACGGCCGCCTGCGTCCGCTCGCTACGCATTTCTTGTTTTTCAAGTAAAAAGTTCACATATTTATAAGTTTTCAAATGTTTTCCCGTTGGTTATAATAAGGGGCAGGAGGTGCAGCCGATGTCAGCCACTTTTTGGATCACAATTGTCGTTTTCCTTATGTTCATCACAGCGATGCTTACCGCTGCTTACAACGAAGACCAGACCAAGGGTCTGTAATAGGCTACTCCTTATAAGGATCGGTTTGCCCCAGGCGAACCGGTCCTTATTGTGTTTGACTCCGCCGAGCAACAAAGAGGGAGATGAAAAAAACATCACGGCAGCTTTCCTAAGCTGCATTCGTGATGTTTATTTTTTCCGGGGCTATTTGGTTTCTTTCAGGACGTTCATCTCAGTAAGGCATTCGGCGCAAATATGCCGCTCCTTAAATTCGCTGACCTGCTCCATTGAACTGCAGAAGACGCAGCGCGGGCGGTATCTTTCCAAAATAATGTGATCGCCGCTCACCAAGATCTCGACAGGATCGCCCTCATTCATTTGATATCGTTTACGAAGCGATTTCGGAAGAACAATTCTTCCGAGCTGGTCCACTTTTCTGACAACTCCCGCCGGCTTCATTATCAATTCACCTCACCTTTCACATACGTTCCCTATGTTTCAATATAGAGTTCGACGCAGATGTGAAAAATCCTTCCTTATTCCGTTAGTTTTTCTCTGCAATTTCATGAGAGAACCGGCTCCCGATCCGGCGGATTTCGGAGGATATGAGGATTAATACCCTGATTCGGTTACACTGAAACCTTACCGGAGCATTTTATTATGAGAGTCCGCGAAAGCCTGTCTGTCTTAGTCCTTCGTATAAGATGATCGCCGCGCTGTTGGACAGATTGAGCGAGCGTACGGCATCGGTCATCGGCATTTTCATAAGCTGTCCCGGATGCGCTTCTAATATGTCCGAAGGCAGCCCTTTCGTTTCTTTCCCGAATACCAGGAAATTGCCATCTTGAAATGTAAATTCTGTGTAAAGCTTATCCGCCTTCGTTGTCGCAAAAAAGAAGCGGCCATCCGGATACCGGTCCTTCACTTCCTGGAACGAATCGTGATATTCGAGTTTGACCGAATGCCAGTAATCAAGCCCGGCCCGCTTCAGCGTACGGTCGTCCGTATCGAAGCCAAGCGGCCTTACCAGGTGCAGCCACGTTCCCGTCGCGGCGCACGTCCGCGAAATGTTGCCGGTATTCGCCGGAATCTCCGGCTCCACAAGTACAATGTGAAATGCCAATGTCCCTCATCCTTATATACAAATTTAACACTCGGTTTACCTTTCATTAATATCCGGTTGATAGTCGTCTGAGATAATAGAATCATTACAGCGCTTACTCAAAAGGAGATTCCCCGACATGATGAAGAAGAAAATTCTTGTCGTTGATGACGAACCTTCCATTTCCATGCTCATAGAATTTAACCTAAAGCTAGTCGGTTTTGAAGTGCAATGCGTGTATGACGGCGAGGCCGTATTCCAGTCGATTCAGCATTTCCGTCCCGACCTGATCGTTCTCGACCTGATGCTGCCGAAGATGGACGGCATCCAGGTGTGCCGCAAGCTCCGCTCGCAGAATAATCTGGTGCCGATCATTATGCTGACTGCGATGCAAGATTTGACCGACAAGATCGCAGGACTGGATAACGGTGCGGACGATTACATGACGAAGCCGTTCAGCCCGCAGGAGCTCATCTCCCGCATCCAAGCGATTCTGCGCCGCATTCAGACGCTGCCGTCCACGGCGGAGCAATCGCCGATTCAGATCGGCCAAATCGCCATACAACCGGATCAGCGGGAAGTAGCCGTTAAAGGGCAGCCGATTGAGCTGACGCCGAAAGAATTCGATCTGCTGCTGTTCCTTTGCAAGCACCGCGGCAAAGTGCTGAGCCGCCAGCAGCTGCTGCACGGCGTATGGGACTATCACTTCCTCGGCGATACACGGATCGTTGACGTGCATATCAGCCACCTGCGCGATAAGATCGAAGTCAACGCGCGCAATCCTGAATATATTGTAACCATCCGCAACGTCGGCTACAAGCTGACCGAGCCGGCTATCAAAGAATCGCTTGCCTAAGCTGCGTTCGTTTTTCCCGCCTTACCCGATAGAAGAGGAGTGCTGCTGCCTTGCGCCGGTGCTCCTCTTTTTGGCGCCGGTATCGGTTTGGAATTGAAAAGAGCCCCCGCAGCGGAAATCCGCCGCAGGAGCCGTCCATTCAGGGCAAATCGTTAGCTATTGCGCTTCTGGAAATCCGCCATGAATTCCGCCAGCGCCTTGCACGCTTCATAGGGCACGGCGTTGTAAGTCGAAGCGCGCAGACCGCCTACGCTGCGGTGTCCCTTCAGGCCTACGAAGCCGTTCGCTTCGGATTCCTTCACGAATTTCTTCTCGAGCTCCTCGTCCTTCATGCGGAACGTGATGTTCATAATGGAGCGGTAAGCTGGATCGACTACGCCGGAGTAGAAGCCGCCGCTGCCGTCGATCGCTTGATAGATCAGGTCCGCTTTCTCGCGGTTCCGTCGCTCCATGGCCTCCAGTCCCCCGTTTTCCTTAATCCACTTCAGCACCAGGTTAACCATGTAAACCGAATATACCGGAGGTGTGTTATATAGCGAATTGTTCTTGGCGTGAATCTCGTACTTCAGCATGGTCGGAATGTTCTTGGGAAGGTCTTCGAGCATATCCTCCCGCAGAATGACGACCGTTACGCCGGATGGGCCGAGGTTCTTCTGCGCGCCTGCATAGATCATCGCGAATTTGGAAATATCTACAGGACGGGACAAGATATCGCTGGACATATCGACGATGAGCGGTACGCTGCCGGTATCCGGGTATTGCTGATACTGGGAGCCTTCAATGGTTTCGTTCGAGGTAATATGAAGGTAAGCGGTGTTCTCGCCGAGTTGAAGCCCGCTCAGGTCGGGAATCTTCGTGAACTTGTCCGCCTCGGAGCTCGCCACAACCGCGGTTTCGCCGAACAGCTTCGCTTCCTTGAGCGCCTTGTCCGCCCAAGAGCCGGTATGAACGTAAGCGGCCGTCTTGCCGGCTTTCAGGAAGTTCATTGGAATCATTGCGAATTGCGTGCTTCCGCCGCCCTGCAGGAACAGCACCTTGTAGCCGTCAGGGATGCCGAACAATTCCTTCATCAAGCTCTGCGTTTCTTCGTTCAACTGCTCGTACTGGGAGCTGCGGTGGGAAATTTCCATGATGGACATGCCGATTCCCTGATACTCAACCAATTGCTCCTGTGCTTTCTGAAGCACTTCCAAAGGAAGCGCAGCCGGTCCCGCGTTAAAATTGTAAGCGCGCTTAGCCACTGATCTCACACCTTCGCTTTTTCATTAGGATATGGTTATGATAGCAAAGTTGGACACGCTTCATCAAGTGTACGTTTCATGACAATCGAGGGAGGTATGGACCGCTTGGAGCCGAAGCAGCGGCTGTTTGTTGCGGTGTCTTTGCCGCAGGAGATCAAGACGTTCGTAAACGAATGGATGGAGGAGCTGAAGACGGAGCTCCCTTTTCAAAAATGGATGCATCCGGAGGATTTGCATGTGACCGTGAAATTTCTCGGGGAAACGGAAACGGAGAATTTGGCCCTCATTCGCCAGGCGCTCCTGCCAGCGGCTGCAGCTGCGCCAGCTCTGAGACTAAAGCTGACGTCGCTCGGGATCTTCGGGAAACCGGCGCTTCCAAGCTTGCTATGGGCCGGAATTGCCGGAGATACCGAGGAATTGACCACACTTCAAAGCCGGGTCGAGGACGCGATGGAGCCGCTCGGCTTCGCCAAGGAGGATCGGGCTTACAAGCCGCACCTGACGCTTGCCCGAAGAGGCTGCGGCTCTTCGGGCCGGCAGTACGGTGAGCTGAATCGGCTTAAGCCCCATGACGGCTTCCAGCCGGAATGGGCCGCGAACGCTTTGACCGTGTATCGGAGCCGCTTAAACCACAGGCCCATGTACGATCTGCTCATGACGATTCCGTTCCATGAATTGAAGAATGCAACTGCCCGGGAGTTGGAAGAACTGAATTAAACTTTGGAGGATTGCGGGGAGGCGGGTAGAGGCATCCCGTTACTCCAGTTTTCCGATGATGGGGTCCCGCTCTGAATATCGAGCTCCGGCTGGGGCCCTTTTTCCGCTTCAAGCGACATGAAAGCCAAAGCCTTGTCCGGATTGATCCCTAACTGACGGAGCGCATGCACAACATCTAAAGGTATGGTTTTCTCCATGGCTACCTCTCTCTCGTCTCTTTTTCCGTGACCTGCTAATTCTTTTATCGGAAAATATGCAGCTTATAATAGTCATTAAACGGCATTTGTTGAGACTATAAAGATTTTTTTAGACGGGCCGCTGTATACCCGTTCGAAGGAGAGGATTTCCTATTTAACGAACGGCCGTGTGATCAAATGCGATAGCCTCGGTTGTCTTAAGCTGGGTGAGCATGCTTCGAAGCGAGTCTTTATTAATTCCGAGCGCGCTCAGCTCTTGAATAATTTGTACCCATTCCGTATCGAGAGGATCCGGCTTATCCGTTTGCTCCTGAAGGATGAGCGATTGTACGTTGACCCCCAGAACCGGAGCCAGCTTGCGAAGAAATTGGATCGAGGGGTTGGACTGCAAATCTCTTTCAATGGAGCTGAGATACGACTTGGCTACCCCTGCCCTGGCGGCAAGCTCCGTTAAAGACATCCGTTTTTGCTGGCGAAGCCTTTGGATTTGTGATCCGATCATGTGCATTTCCTCCTTATTTGTCAATGGGTTGAAAAATGTTAGCCGATTAGCCCCATATGTGCTGAAACTAACTTCACAAACAACGATACATAATGTATAATCTAGTAGAATAAATTACATTTTTCGACAGAATCTCAATCCGCGGCTTTTTACCTAGCGGACGGATAATCCAAGCCGCATGGACTGCAGCTGGAAGTAGTTCTGTGAATTAGACGATGCTTTCATTCAGACGAATGATTAGAGTGGTGATTCGAAACCAAGACGAGACAGCAGTGCAGCGCGAAATTAGTGGAGAACTGTTCATTCATGTCGGGGCTTGTATACTAATTGTAGCATGGATTAGATACAAAACGTATCCCTAATTTTATAAATTTTTCTTTAGAGTAAGAAGCTGTTGATGTCCTGTCCGAACGCTGCCGCTGACGAACTGTCCTTCACAAATACCGATACATATTGTATAATTTCCATAAATAACCTGGACTACAGCAGGATCAAGGGCAAACGGAAGAGCCGCTTTACGTGAATACTTACGATCCCTTTTATAGTCATATAGAATTACCGCTATGAGAATTTAGAACCAATTAAAGGATAATGGATTGGAGGAACCCCAGTGGGCCAGATTGGTAATCGCATCGCCTACCTCAGGGAAAAGCATTCGTTAACCCAAGAAGAGCTTTCCCACAAGCTAGACATATCCCGCGCTTCGCTGTCGCACTACGAGAAGAACCGCCGAGAGCCCGATTATGAGACGCTAGGCAAGATTGCGAGCTATTTCGGCGTATCTATCGACTATTTGCTCTCGCGTACCGACGACCCGGAAGTGACGTTGGATCAAGAGGTGGGCGTATTCGTGGACAGCCTGGAGCTGTCCAATGAGGAAATACTGGATAAATTTACCTTGACAATCGACGGAACCAAGCTGTCGGAGGAAGAAGCCAAACGCTTCATCGCTTTTATTCGGGCCGAACGCTCTATGCGAACCGCGCTTTAATCCGGAAGGCAGCCGTACCTGTTCCTTCCCATGCCTTGCTTATTCCAGATGGCCGTTCACCCAGGAGCATAGCCAACGCTTTTCCTGCTCCGGAATTTCAATGCAAGGAATAACTTCAATCGCCGCCTTCAATTGCGCTACGTTCTGTTCTGAGATGTCTTTATGAATGCTTTCTTTAATGATCGTTCCGACGTAGCTCATCACCATAGCTTCCATATCTTAATTCCTCCATTCGATGTTCAACTACCGGGGGGATGACCCTAGGTTGTCACCCCATCCGTTTTTTACCCAAATTGCGTCCTCTCTTACCGCGTCTATCTTTCATTGCGAACCCAATCGAACAAACCGTGATCCCGATCATGCCTCCCGCGGCATCCAGAATAACGTCCTGGTACATTCCGGTCCGGTAAGCCCGAAAGGTTTGATTCCATTCATCAACCGCAGCTACCGTCAGCACGGAAGCCATTACGATCAGCAATACGGAACCCGCGGACAGACGGTACGGTCTTAACGCGAGATGGCCGCATGCGGCAAGCATCGCATAGATCGTAAGGTGCGCGCCCTTGCGGATCACAAACTCAACAAAAGCGAACGGCGATTGCTTCGCACGGATATGCTTTTCACCGTAATCAATAGTCACGTCCGGGAGAAGGCGGCTAAGCTCCGTCTTGTTTACGTGCTGCGTTAAGAAGGGCGTGAGCGATTGCTTGTCGTAGGACTGTGAGGAGAAAAAAAATACCAACGCTGCGCAGATCAGCAAGGGAAGAGCCATTAACAGCGGTTTGACTTTGTCCACCCGGGCTCCATCCTTTCCGCGGCCGGAACGGGCAGCTTCCTCCCGTGCGGGGAAACAAGCATCGTCAGGATTTGTTTCTTTGCTTGGAGCGGTATTCCCTCTGATAAGCTCTGATTTTCTCCTTGTTCTTGGCTCGCCACTTTTTGTAATATTCCCCGCTCTTGCTCAGTTCTGCCTGAACCTTCTTCAGCTTTGGAGCGACCGGCATGACGTACAGGCCGTTCACGCAGGAGCTTAAGCTGTACAGCAGCTCGTAAGCCCTCTTCTTTCCATAAACCTGGTTGTACATTTTGTCGTGGAGCATAATCCCCCACTTCATCGGGTACCCTTTTGCTGCCAACGACGCTCATCCCCTATGGACCGCACAATAATCTATAATTTCATCCCAAGTCATGCACAAACGGATAATATCCTCTTCGACCAGCTCGGAGCCCGTTTGGACTTCAATGATTTCCAAATCCCGGATCGCCCGCAGGCTGTGCCGGGATTCCTTCGGAATTTTGAGGACGTCGCCCGCTCGGATGAGTTGAATCTGCTCGTTCAAGATGAATTCCCCTTCGCCTGCGATGACCGTCCAGACTTCATCCCGTTTAAAATGCATCTGGTAGCTCAAATTTTTACCGGCCATGATGCAGATCCGTTTGGTAAGCACCTCGCCGGTGTCCGGAAACTTCTTATAATCGAGCACGCGGTACGTCCCCCAGCGACGTTCCTCGAACATGGGCCGCTGCTCCAGCGGCTTGATCAGATCCTTGACCCGGGGACTGGCGCTCTTATCCGCCACAAGAATGCCGTCGGGGCTCGTGGAAACAATCACGTTCGAGAGGCCCAGTACGGCAACGGGGATATCCAGTTCATTAATCAGATGCGTATTGACCGAATCGTGGCTGACGGTGCCGTGGCCGATAATCGTGCTCTCCACTTCCTCGGTGAGCGTATTCCAGGTACCCAGATCTTTCCAGTACCCGTCATAAGGGATGACGGCGATGCGGTTTGCCTTCTCGACCACTTCATAATCGAAGCTGATGGAGGGAAGCTTGCCATACTGCTTCAGCATCTCATCGTATTGGATGGGAAGACCTTTGTCCGCAAGAAGGTTGATCATATAGTCCAGCTTAAAAGCAAAAACCCCGCAGTTCCAAAGCGCGCTTTGCTCGATCAGGGCTGCCGCTTTATCCTCCCGGGGCTTCTCGATGAAATGGCTTACCGTTAAATAATTCGACGTTTCCTTCGCCGTTTCCGTCGGTACGATGTATCCGTATTTCTCGGAGGGGTACGTCGGCTTAACCCCCATCAGCGCCAGATCCGCGCAAGACTGCCCGATGACGGCTTCCAACCGGCGGATCCGCTCGAAAAAGTGGTCTTCCACATAAGGATCGACCGGCAGCACCGCGACCGTCTCGTTTACGCTGACGCCTTCAATCGAATACAAGTACGCTGCGGCCAGCGCAATCGCCGGGAACGTATCGCGCCGTTCCGGCTCGACAATGATAGGGGCCTCCATCCCGACCTGGCTGTGGATCATGTCCACCTGCGCCTTCCCCGTCGCAATATAGGCATCGTTCCGGAAACCGGCTTTGCGAAGCTGTCCCCACACTCGCTGAACCATGGACTCCATCGTTCCCTCTTCGCTCTTCAGCACCTTTAGAAATTGCTTGGAGCGGGAATCGTTCGACAACGGCCACAGCCTCTTGCCGGAACCTCCGGACAGCAGTACAAGTTTCATTGATATCCACCCCTTATTATTGGTCCGCAACTGCGGCTAACGATTGTTTTAAGGCAGGATGCTGCTGCGTTGCGTTTTGTATAAAGCTTAACAATTCATGACGGAACCGCTTCTCATCGAATTGCTCCGCATGCCGGCGGATCCGTTGCGAATCCCAAGCATGCTTCTCCACCCGCTCCAGAGCGGCCGCCAAGGATTCCACCGTATGTTCTTCAAAATGAAACCCGTTCAAGCCGGGAACGATCGTATCCAAAGCGCCTCCTCCGTGAAAAGCGACTACCGGTCTGCCGCAAGCGTTGACTTCAAGCGGAGTGATCCCGAAATCCTCCAGTCCGGGAAACAGGAAGGCGCGGCATTGCTTCATATAGCGCACAACCTCTTCATCGTGCAGCCGCCCCTTGAATTCCACCGATGGGCCTGACATCGATTGCAGCCGTTCACGGTCAGGACCGTCTCCGATGACGATCAATTTCTTGCCGAGCCTTGAACAGGCTTGTACCGCTAAATCCAGCTTTTTGTAAGAAACCAATCGGGAGACGACCAAGTAATAATCCTGAACCTCCGAGACGTCCGCCAAGGAAAACCGGGAGATGTTAACCGGAGGGTAAATGACGGATGAGGGCCGGCTGTAAAAATCCTTGATTCTTGATTGAACGACACTGGAAATCGCCACAAAATGATGAACGCCCCGCGCCGTCGCCACATCCCAGCTGCGCAGGGGAGCGACCATGGCTTTGGCCACTTTTTTCACCGTGCCGGGAACTTGAATTCCCTCCATATAGGTGTTGAAATCCCATGCAAACCGCATCGGAGTATAGCAGTAGCAGACATGCGTCGCCTCTTTGCCGGTCTTAACGCCTTTGGCATACGCGCTGCTGGAGCTGATAACCAGGTCATAACCGCTTAAATCCATGGACCTTACGGCAAATGGATACAACCAGAAGAACTGCTTGAACCGTTTGAAGATGCCCGGAATATGCTGCATCCAAGTGGTTCGGATATCGGCATCCTTCAGCTCGGGAAACAGCTTTTCCCTATCTACAATGGTCGTATAGATCGGAGCCTCCGGAAACAGCTCATGGAGGACGGCAACAACCCTTTCGGCTCCGCCCATTTGGTTCAAATAATCATGAACAATCGCCACTCGCATGGTTTTCATCGAGAAAGCTCCTTCCTGGCGCTGTTTTCGATAGAAACTCGGGCATTCGGTTGAACTGAAACGATTTCCTGATAGATCGCTTCGATCTTTTCCACGGTTTTCTCTATCGTGAAATGCTCTCTTACCCGTTTGAGCGCCAAGCGTCCCATATCGTGTCTTAGATTAGGGTACCTCAGCAAATAGGAAGCATGGTCAACCAGCTGATCCACCTGGGCCACTTCATACAGAAAGCCGGAATAATCGTCCTCGATAATCTCGGGAACGCCGCCGGATCTTGTGGCAACGACCGGGATCGATTGCGACATCGCCTCGATCAGAACGCGTCCGAAGGGCTCGCTATCCGAGCATAATAAAAGAAGATCCGCCGCTGAGCAGATCTCCAGCACATCCTTCCTAAAGCCTGTGAACCGGACCCGGTCTTCTATCTGTAATTCGGCTGAAAGCCGATGAAGGTCGTTCCAATAGACTTCATTCTCTTGTCTAAACTTAGGTTCTCCAACTACCCACAGGTATACTTGATGACCGTTCTCTATCAAACGATGAACGCCTCGAATGGCGTCTTCTTGCCGTTTCCATGGAGCAATTTGTCCGATAATGGTTAACACCAAACTGTCCGCAGGCGTTTCCAGCTCTTCTCTTATCTTATGCCGCAGATCGGCTTTTTCTGAGTCAGGTATCTCTCTTAAAGGTATCCCGTTATGTACCAAACGGAGTTTATCCGAAAGCTTCGGTTCATGAAACCCGTCAATGACCGATTGGGAGATTCCGATAATATTTCTAACCGAAGACGAGGCTAACCATTCAATGGCTTTACCGATCATCCCTTCCGGCGGATTATCGCGCACATGCCAAACAACCGGACAGCGGTGAATCCAGCCGAACAGCGCAGCCATAATACCGGCACGAAGCGAATTGGCATGAACGATATCCATCCGATGCTTCCGGATCCGGATGGCGAACAGATAGCCGGCCCACAGCATGCCTATAAGATGAATGAGCAGCAGCAGCGGGTTTTTAGTGAGCCTCGCCCGGTAGCTCGGAAGACTTACCGTCTCCAGACCGCTTTCCCGCGCTCTGCGGAGCAGTTCCCCCTCGGGAGCAAAAAGCACGGGCACCGCTTTCGTCAGGTGCTTCGTGGTTAATAATAGACTGATCTCCGCTCCGCTGACATCGCTGGTATGGTTATAAAAAGCTATCCTCATCGGTATACAAGCTCCTTCCGCTCCTCCATCGCTTGCTCAAACACATCTGTGATTTCCTTCGCGGCACGCTCCCATGTAAAATGCTTCAATACGTATTTTTGACAAGCTTGGCGGGATGGTATTTCCGTCCTGCCTAGAAGGATGGAGTTGATCCGCTCCGCCATCGCTTCCGGCGAGTGGTCTTTAAATAAAAGATTCCCCGAAAGACATTCCAATATTTCCCTAGTCCCGCCATAGGGGGTTCCGATAACCGGCGTCCCGCAAGCAAGCGCTTCTACCGTGACGAGACCGAAGCCTTCCAACGTCAAGGTCGGCACGATACTTAGATCGGCGGCTTGATACCATCTAACCAAATCCTCGTTGGTTACGCGTCCCAAGAAACGCACTTTTGCACCCAGACCCAACTGAGTGGCCAACTGTTCCAATGCTTCCCGCAGCGTGCCTCCACCGGCAATATAGAGCACGGCCTCGGGAACTTGAGCGGACACCCGCTGCATGGCCTGAATCAAGTGATCGATTCCCATGCGATGGACTAATCTTCTTGCACAAAACATGACTTTCTCGTCCTCTTGGATCCCCAGTTCCAGACGGAGCTTCTTGCGGTCCGGGGAAGGCACGAACCGATGCAGATCAGGTGCCGCCGGAATACGGTGAATGCGTTCTGCGGCAATGCCATAATCATTGGCAAGCAGATTCTTGAAATAATCGCTTAGTACGATAAAATGATCCGAGCGCCGGTAAGCCATCAGCTCGACCCGTTTCTTCATCTCGTAGCGCAGCGCTTGCCCCCATTTATTGCCCCGATCCTCCACTTGTGATTCTTGAGCCCAGGGGCCTTGAAAATGAGTGACGATAGGCAGCGAAGAGGGAAGCTCATTGCGCGAAATCAGTGAAGCATACAACGCAAAATGCGGATTAAAGATATCAGGCCGCAGTTGTTGCACGGCACAGCCTATCGCTTGTTTAAAAGCCTTCATTCGTGCCCAGGTTCCGAGCTTTATCGGCTGCTTGACCACGTCCTCTATGTAATCCGGGGCTGTTGTCCGCTCTCCGAAAGCCGTCATATAACCTCGGACTTCATGCCCGTGCCGTCTCATCGCCTCAAGATAATCGGCAAAATACCGGTTTAACCCGCCTGGCGTATGTTCAATCCAACCCATACCGGCTGCGAGAATTTTCATGGCTGTTCCTCCTTTTAAATCGAAGCATGTTTAGCTGACGTGTCAGCCATGCTCTTACTTCTGAGGTGTGGGCTTCCGTACATCTCGAAATGATCCAAGCATAAACCAGGATGAAGAGCGCTATCATCAAACCTAGCACAATATGGAGAAGATCGGGAGGCCAAGTTCCCCAGTGCCCGTCCCCAAGCCAAACCCGTAATAAATTGATGATAGGGTAATGCGTTAAATATAAGGTATAAGAAAACCCGGCCAGAAACACATGGATGTTAAAGCTTGATGCATTGCCGGCGGCAGGGTAATTATAAGCGTGCAAGAGGATGTAGATTAATCCGGCAAAACAAACGGACACGGCTAACTGAGGGAGAAATCCCTTCATTAAATCCGCATCGCTTCGGTGGATCAGCAGCTTGTCTGCGAGCATCACCAATACCGCCATACCGGCGGTCAAAGGAATGCCTGCTCCCGCAAGCCGTTTCTCCGATACCCTAGGCGCCGGCAGAATCACCAACAGCGCCCCTAAAAGCCAAATCAGGAAATACAGCATGATGGCTTTACCGAGCATTACGGATAAACCGGCGACTGCAATTCCATATACCGTTTTTGAGAGCCACGAACGAGAAGCGACCATTAGGACCAGACAAGGAAACAAAATATAATACCAAAACTCGTAGCTTAAGCTCCACAGCGGCAAATTCCCCCCATAGTTAGGGAAAAAGACGCCCTGAAGAAAAAATAAATTTCCCAGGAAATCGGACCATTTTAAGTTATTAATAAAAAAATCGGAATCGGGAAAAAGGTTTAATTGCAGCTGCGCCAGCAGGGAGGTCAAGATTAAGGCTGAAATCAGAACCACCCATAATCGGGTGAAACGGTTGATCAAATAGGTTTTCCAAGAAAATGTCCCGTTCTTCACCGATTTAAGAACGCTGGCGGAAATTAAAAAGCCGCTTAGCACGAAAAACAGCATCACGAATTCATATCCCATGCTGGTCAGCAGATAGGCAGCCTTCACCAGCGCGTTCTTGTTCTCCACCTGATTAAAGCCTTGAAACAACACGGGACGCAGATGGTAAATCATGACGTAGACTGCGGCAATCCAGCGCAGAGCATCCAAATAATGCGATGCTTTACTGTTGACCTTTAAGGCGGTGAAATTCCATCCGGCCATGGTTTTATCATCCCTCATCCATTAAGTATGGTGGTGCTTGCTTCAGACCATTGTCCTACGGAGAAATTTGGATGATTTGGCCGGGAAGAAGCATACTCCAGGAACTGCTTTACATCACCGAAAAGCGGATAGGCCTCCTCGATGCTCCGGTCATCCCAAGCCCACCACTTGGTTGCAAGCAGCGCCTTACGTATATCTTCATCGAAACGGTATCGGATGACTCGGGAAGGAATGCCTACGGCGATCCCATAGGCTGGCACATGCCCTCTTACAACCGCACCTGCTCCGATAACTGCACCGTCTTCGATGACGGCCCCGCGAAGGACAGTTACTCCCGTTCCGATCCAAACGTCATTCCCGATGACAGGAGGCGGTTTGACATTATCCCAATTCCTTCCATGAACCTTTACGTGCCAATGCATATGTGTAGTGACTGCATCCAACTGATGCTCGCCGGAGCCTATGACTACATTGTCAGCAATACTGGTGAATGCACCGATTTGGCCGGAGACGATCATCGATTGCCTTCCGACAAAGCTTCGTTTGCCTAATTGGACTTCTTTCTCAATGTGCGCCCCGGGAGAAATCGTTACGGAAGAATCGATTCCATACCTCCGGCGCATATCCGCCGACAGCCAATAATCTATAAATCCGGTTACTTTTCTAACCAGCCTGCCTTTTATGTCATTTGGGTTCATTCGATAATCCTTCCTTTACAGGACCGATTTTTGGCCGCCAATAGACTTCCAAACCGGCGACAGCGCCTCGGAATATTGAGAGATTCGCTGACGGTTATCCCACTTTAGTGCGGCCATTCTGGCGGCGTGAGCCATTTGAATTCGATATGCTTCGTCATATTTCAGTCTTGCAATGCTCTCCGCTAAGCTAATTACATCCCTGGAAGGAACAATTAAGCCGTTCAGATCGTTATGTATGGCATCTTTCATTCCCGTGGCTTCCGTTACAATGGTCGGCAGCCCTGCAGCCATGGCCTCCAAGGGGGCGAGTCCGAATCCGTCTTCTATGGCCGAATGTACGCAGATATGAGAGTTTCTTAGTGCTGGAACCGGATCACCCGACCCCAGCTTGATTTGGACCCCAGAATCCATATAATCGTGAATAAGGGTCCTGATCTTTCTCCAGCCTATTCCTCCGTACAGGGTTACCTCAATCTCCGGGTCTCTAAGCTGCTTAACGGCTTCCAGCAAGTATTGAACCCCTTTTCTTAAGCATACCTGTCCGACAGAAATGATTCTGAATTTCTGTTCTTTGGTCTTTGGGACGAGGCTTGGTTGACTTTGCAGGGGGCGGAATCGGTCGGTGTCCACGCCAAGCGGGGCAAACAACAGCTTACGTTCAGGAATACCGTTTCTCAAAAAAGATTCCCGCTGCAATTGGGAGGCAACCGTAATATAGTCGGCCAGCTCATACTCCCTCATGACTCGCTCAACCCATGCTCTGTTATAAGGCGAACCTTCCATCTTATATTTGCGGTGTTCTTCGTTCGTTTCGCGGAATAAATCCTTCACATGCGTTGTGGCTGCCTCCAACACGGAAATGCCGCCGTAGCTGCGCACCTTTTTAAAGCTGTATTCCGCATAACCCGGAAAAGTATGGTACACGATCGGTGATCTGGGCAGCTTCTCGCTAACGGCTTGATCGAAATGGATGCTTTCCCAATAAACTTTCGTTGCCGGAAGCCATCGAACCGGAGTTAACTGAATCCAATTTTGCCATGACGGTCCGGGAATACTTATTACTTGCTCGGAAGATGAGGAAGAGGACGTAAATATCCCGGCGTTGCCTCCGCTATGCTTCACGGCGTTATACACAAAGTTCAAATGGCCGCCCAATCCCCCTTGACCCAATCCTGCGGCGCAGCCCATCTTCACATCATGCACCCGTCCTCACTCCCCCCAATATGGCATCAACCAAATCAACCCGACTTTTTTTGGATTGATGAGGTACTTGATTGGACAATTCGGTTGTAAACAAATCTTGTTTTTTAACGATGATATTGGCAATGGTATCAGCCAAATGAGCGGCATCGGCACGCCTAGCTATATAGACGCCATCCATAAAATCCGCCCATTCCGGAAGGCCTCCGGCATCGAACACTACGACGGGCTTCCCTGCTTTTCTGGCTTCCGGTACAACCAAAGGAGCAGGATCGGGATAAATCGACGGGACAACGACCACATCCGACTTGGCATACCATTGATTGATCTCTTTCCCGGATATCCTTCCGACAAATTGAACATATTGTTCCAGTTGAAGCTTACGGGTGAGTTCATGGAGCTGACCACTGTACCATCCGTCGCCTATAATATTGCAATTCACCTGAATGCCTTTCTTGAGCAATTGAGGAATGGCTTGCAACAAATACTGTACTCCTTTGGAATAGACTAAACGTCCGACATAAAGGAGCTTAATTTCGCGCTTCTTTTCGGGAAGAATAAGCGGTCTTAATTCTTCAATCTGCTTCAAAGTGTTATCAAACACTTGAATTTTATGCTGAGGGATTCCCTCGATCATTAAAAAATCACTAATTGCTTTACTTACGGCATAAACCCCAATGCATTGCTTAAGAGCGCTTATCATCGAAAGATGATTAGAGACAGCCTGAAAAGCTTTTACGGGAGAAATATTCGTTCCGCATTTTCTTGCATACCAATTCAGTATGCAGGAATATCCTCCCCGTTTCATGCACAGCGCCTCGTTATCCCTATATAACCTCATACCTGACGGACACATGACGCTGTGAATGGTTGCCACGGTCGGATATTTAGATGCCAAGAGCTCCACCGCCTTGGCCGTATGCGGTATTCCGTGCCATACGATCAAGTCCGGTCGGAAGCTTCCAGCGTATACGGCCCACTCGCTCGGATCTTCGGGCAAAGCTACGGTGTGAAACTCTTCCTCTCCCCAGCTTCCGTTGTAATTTACCTTTAGTGCCGCCAAGGTGGTCTCATGGCCTTTCCTCATTAATTCGATGGAAAAATTGTAAATGAATCGTTCGAGGCCGCCTGCAGAATTGAACTCATCGGCAATCTGAAGTATTCTCATAACACCCTCCGGTCGTTTCTGGCGGTATGGGTCCGCGCCGCCAGTGCTAAAATTTCGTTTAAATGGCTTGCCACCGCTTCATCCGAATAGTTGCGCAAATATAAACTTCTGGCTCCCTTCTCCAGACGCCGCCTTAAGCCTTCCTGCTGAGTGACGGAGCAGATCCGCTCAGCAAACACGGCCTCGTTTTCATCGGGTACCAGAAGAACATTTTCTCCGTTAATGAAATCGGGATCCGTTTCCAAACCGTCAATAGCCACAATCGGCCGGCCGCTTCGTAAATACGCCGCTATGACCGTACGCCTGCCGGACGGACCGGAGGATTCAATAAACACATTAACCAAACTGCCATGCAAAATGTCGCTTAGCTCATCGTCATCGGCAAACCCCAGGATCACCAGACGGTCGGCAAAGCCTTGCGCTTCTGCAAATTGTTTTAGGGCTTCCACTCTTGGAGTATGGACGTTAAAACCTCCGACCAGCACAAGCCGGAGCTCTTTATCCTTGTCCGCCAGCCTGGCAAAGGCCTCGCACAATTGCTCCAGCCGCTGAAGCTCGGAAAGCGTGCCGAACCAAGTAATATAAGGCCACGGAAAACGAGTTTTCCGCAGAGACTCATCTTTCCGCCCGCTAACGTTGCCAGCCGGAATCCGAACCACCTTGCGGGACCAAATCCGCTTCAGCTCGTTTTCGCGCCTATGATTCGTAACGATTTGAAACCGGCTGAAAACGCCGATCATGAACAGCTGGATATGGTGGCATAAAGCAAGCAGAAACTGTTTAGGCTTCAAGCTCCAATCGTAATGCAGTTCATGCATAAAGCTGATAACAGGTATTCTATAAAGCAGACGGATCCATATAGGGAGTAATGCGGCGAAAGGCGCAACGCCCGCTTTCCCCCACATATGGGGCACATATTGGAAAAGAATCACGTCCGTTTTCCTCGATTTATGAATATGCGACAATTGACGGAGGAAATCCCGGTAACCGGCGTATTCATAAACCTCTTGCTCGCCGGCATAAGGCGGTATCGCTAGAGAACGGTCTGCCGTTTTCTCACACAACACGGTTACAGAACTGCAGGTTTGCTTCATGAGACTGCGCATTAATTCTGTATGATCGGAGAGACCATTACGTATCGGGGAATAATACCTTGTCAGGATCAAAACGTTCATATTTGCGATACCACCTAAACTGGATTCTTGTATTCTATAACAAGCCGCTCATTCACCTGCGACAGTTGGCCCGCTTCGGGTTCTCCGCAGCTTCATCTTTACCAACCTTAGCATGCTTACGAACGGCTCCGGATAGAAATACAAAAGCCGGCTCCATGCAATCCCGAGCCTTGTGCTTTTGTATGCAAGAAAGCCCCATTTGACAAGCCCGATCATCACGACGCCCAAAGCCGCCCCGATCCCTCCAAGCCAGGGCAGCATTATAAAGGCGGTGGCCGAACCGCTTAGAAGACCTGCAAGCTCCGCAAACGTCACAAAATGAAATTTGTTTTCCGTTGACAAATAATTGGTCAGGACGACATAAGCGACGTTAAGCGGAGCGCATACCAGCAAAATTTGCCCCATCAGAATGGCCTCGGCGTATTTGGGGCCGTACATGATCGGAAGCACAAAGGGAAGCAAAAAAGCCGCAATAGCGGCTAAAGATAGAGTAGTATAAAACAAAGTCCCATGAATGCGTTCCACTTGCCTTTGCCTTTGCCGTACCTCCAAATCCATCAGCTTGGGAAACAGATACGTACTGATTGCGCCGACAAGCACTGAAGGCAGCATGGCTGCAATGCTAGCTGAGACGGTATAAAGACCGAGCGTATAGGTAGTCAGGAATAAAGAAATAATCAATTGATCCAGGTTGCTTCCGAATGTGGCTACGATGAACCCCGAATAGATCTGCAGCCCTTTGCCGAACAGCTCCCGACCATGCTTGATGATGCCGGAAACCTTAGGTCGAACGATGCTTAAGACCCAGAATAGGGATATAGCGAACATGCCTAGAGACCAGAACAAACTGCAGATAATAAAGCTGCGCACGGAATATTGATGGATGACCAGAAGGGTGGCGATCAGCAGCAGCGTTCCGGCCGGATTTAAAATCCGGAGTGCTAGCACCTTGTTAAACATGTTTTTCGTTTGGAGCGTACCGATCAATCCGTCCGATAAAAGTCCGAAAGGCAGCGTGATCATAGCGATTTGAGCAAGCGCAATGACTTTTTCCGATTGATTGCTCAGCAAATGCGGGATAATGAATTCGCCTGCCGCCATGCCGATTAGACCCATTGAGGTGCCGATCACCAGATAAACCCCGAAATACTCCCTTTGCTTTTCGGGAAATTGCTTTCCTAAATAGATGACGGCACCGGGGAGTCCTATCGTGAAGAAGATGGTGAACAAACTGCTCCAGCGGGTGGCGGTAGCCAGCTCCCCTCTCCCTTCCGGACCTAAATATCGGGCACTGAGGATCCCGGTGATCAAATTGATGGCTATGACCAATAGATTAACGCCAAGACTGGATAGAAAGAGTTTTCTCATCGACTTATCTTGGCTTTAATGTTTTTACCAGTCTTTTCACTTCACCAAACGGGGTGTCAATGGCTTCATAAACGTTCACAGTCAATTGGTCTTCAAATTGCTCGGTCCGGATATTGTCGAATGTAAGATACTGATTTCCCGTGACTAAACGGTTAGCTCCGATGAAAGGCAGCGTTTGCGAACCCAATACGCGTCCTAAGACGTCGACGAGCTCAACCTTCATCTTTGAGAAATTCTGATCGACCACGATATTATCCAGTCTTTGGATGTCCAGATCCAGATTCATTTTGTATTTGTATTTCCCCTGGTCGAATAGGGCGATCATCGACCAATCATTTACTTTGACCTCGAACGGATAGAAAGCCAATACTTTATCGTCCGTTTCCTTCTGAACCTGTGTCCGGTAGGAAGCGATCGGGATGCTGTAGGGGGCTGCCAGCTGCCCGTCGAGCAAATTCATGATCAAGTCCGTACCTTTCTCCGAGTTCGGAAGATTGAAGGAATAGTTGATGATATACCCCAAGTTCGGAAGCAGCTCCTGGGAAGCGGTCGTTTGTCTTGCGCCTGCGTAGCTGAACCCGTCCAATGTCCGGAGCTCTGCCTGAAAGTTAGGAACAGGAAGCGGACGATCCGTTTTATTCTGCAGCTTGAATTTGGCGACGGCCGTTTGATAGCCTTCCCCTTCAGCTCCATGAAGATGGAGCTCTACCATGGATACCTCGACCCCTTGCTGGACAAGCTTGTTTAGCGGATCAAATGAAATGGCTGATCCCGGAATGATCAGCTCGGGCTGCGCCGTTAACGCCGGCGCTCCGGTATCCAGCTGAATAGCCAAGCGTCCGATGTTAAAATCGACATTCGTTTTATCGGTATCATTTTTTTGGAAGCTCTCCTGATTAAGCACCGTCAAGCTCTTTAACGTAACGCCGGTTTCGAGAGGAACGGCATAATACAGCTGCTGCTTTTCTCCAGCTTCCAGCGTTACCGTTCCGGATGGAGCGATTCTTTTGCCATGATAAGCTTTTTTATCCGAATTTCCGTCAATCAAAATATTAGGCAGCGTTTCCTTCATCGTACCTTTATTTTCAACAATGAGCCCAACAATAGCTACGGGTCCCTGCGTACTGTTCTGATAGGTCAATTGGAACGGCGTAAACTGTAAATTTCTCGACAGTACGGGAATCGTAAACGGCTGCTTCCACGGGATGATTTGTCCTTGTTCCGACAACGAGGCATTATTTCCTTTCCACTCACCGGTTAATGGCAGTGTCAGCACCGTTGTTTCTTTGATCGGATATTCAAATTCATCAATATTTACCCAGTACAGAGAGGTTAAAGAAAAGTCATCGTTTCGGTCCAGTACGACGAGATAAGAAAGCTCTACCTTTTCCTGAGGCTGTATAGATGGAGCATTCGTTGCGCTGGGACGCAGCGTATATTCCGTGCCGTCACCGCTCTTGACCCTCAGGGCGTAATCAGGCACCCGGGTCATGCGATTTCCCGTATTATACAATCGGACGACTACCCCCACTTTTGTACCGTTTTGCGTTCTTTCGTTCAGTACGCTCTTTACCTCTACCTGAACCGTATTGGTGAGGTTATACCGAACAACGATATCGGTTGTGGAAGGAGCATCGCTCGCGATGGCGGTCATATTTGCCGCAGCGGCTAACAAAGAGGCGGAGATGGCGACTGCAGCCAAAGCTTTATTCCATTGTAGTTTCATAGGTTATGCCCTCACTTTTTCGCTTGGCCAACAGCCGAAGCCAGTTGAACCTTTTCTTGATCTTTTAATTGATTCGGATCGGAAATAATCAGGTTGTCTCCCTCTTTAACGCCGGACAACACTTCCTGATTCAGCTCATTGTCGCTTAAGCGGCCGAGCTCCACCTTACGGCGTTCAACCGTTCCATTGACTAAAATAAACACAAAGTTTTCTTCGCCCTTTTTGAGAATGCTGGCCACGGGGATTGCCAGTACGTTTTGCTCACTTTCATCCATAAGCTGAATACGGGTTTTCATGCCCGGTTTAAATTTCAAATCCGGGTTTGGAACCTCCAAGCTTAATTCGTACCCTTTCGTTTGGGGATCAATGACACTCGACAGGAAGCTGATGCCGGCTCTCATCTTATCGGAAGTCCCGGGCAGATAAAAGGACAGCTCGCTTTTGCCGCGGACCAGACGCGCCGCTTGCTCAGACAGCTGGGCTTTCACTTTAACCGGATCCAATTTTTGAATGATGCCTACTTTGGAACCCTTCCCGGCCGGCATTCCTACTTGCAGCTGCATTTCAGTTAGAATTCCATCGGCAGGCGCCTTGACTTCAAGACCGGAAGAAAGCTCATCGAAGCGCTGTAAATTCATTTGCGCTTCTTGCAGCGAAGTTTGGAGCGAAGATGAGTCGGCAACGGTCAATGCTTTCAGCTTTTGCTTTAAAAATTGCAGATCCAGCTGGGCATTGGATAATTGGGATTCGGCTTGCTGAACTTGAGTCTTATTAGCAGTACCCGCCTCATAATCGTTCTTGGTCTTGTTTCGGTTCCGTGTCAGCTCAACGATTCCCTGCTCCGCTTTCTGAATGGATTGAGACAGCTCCGTACGGCTCAGCTCCGCGTCCTTGCGGGCTTTATTGATCGCATCCTCCGTGGATTTTACGGCTAATACCAGTTTTTCACGTTCAAATTTGGCATCCCTCGAGAATAAACGAAGGATAACATCTCCTTGTTTAACCGTCTCCCCCCGCTTCTTGAAAATTTCCTCAACGACACCATCGGTCTCGGCGAGCACGTCAAACTGGACGGATGCCGTGATTTCTGCAGCCTGCTCGGGAATTTCACCGATTTTCTGCTTCACTACTTTTAACGTTTTTACCGTCTTTACCTGCTGCTCCTGAGCCATCGCTTCTTTCTCCGGTTGAAAAAGTTTAATGGACGAGCATCCTGCTATAACGGATAAGCTTAATCCTAAGACGGCAACGGTTTTGAAATTCCGATAGCTTGCTTGTCGGCGATGGCGTCGTTTTCTGCGCATGTCAATAATTCCCTCCTGCGTTTTAAGGTTAGTACATCCAGATAACCGATACTCAGCCAGATGATAGCACTTGCGGAGTAATTTCCGCCAATGGACCAGCTTCCGAGAGTCGCAAGCAATATTCCCAGGATAATCAATCCATGGCTGCTTGCTTTGGCTTCCTTAAAAGCTAAACGAAGTGCTTCAAGGATGATTAACGCATAAATCACCCCTCCGATCACGCCGTCCGATATCATCATGTTGCTAAGATCAACCTCGGAGCTGGCTCCGTTGTTGGACAATTTCATACCTGCTAATGTGGTTACCCCAAGTCCTCTGCCGATCGGCATGGACAATCCTTGTATAATACCCGATTGAAACATTTGGACATGGATAAGTGCCGTTGAATGTTGTTGATCCAAAGGGTTAGCCAGCCCGTTCACTTGATGGGCAATCAGGGCGCTGCTAGAAGTATCCAGCTTCGTAATGACCGAGAAGGCCCCAACGAGAGCCACCGACATCAGGATGGCCGTAAACCATCGGGTAGAAGCTTTTTTGGCATTGATAATCGTAAGTACCGATAACGAAAAGGCGGTTAGAATGACCGGAGTCCGTACGGATTGTAAAAACATACCATAAAAGAGCAAAGGGAGGATGACTATTGCAATCACCTTTTGTATAAATGTCCCCCGCAGCAGAAGCACCCACGCGATAACGATTGCCATTACCAGATAAATGGTATATTCGGCTCCATTCGTAAAGAAAGAAAAAGCTCTGGATTCGGTTTGGCTAACCATCAGCGCGGCATAATTGGCGATATCAATCCATTGGTTCTCAAAAGATGAAAAACCATAAAAGATTTGCTTTAATCCGTACAATGCACTAACGACTCCGACGGTACATACGGTGCCGTAAATCACGCTGATCCATCGAGCATTGAAATGCATTCTGGTAAGTACCATCCAGAATAAGGGAACGACATAAAAAATAACGCCCCCAAGTCCCGTCAAAATGCTTCCTTGAAGCGGATTTACAATCTGTATCATATCGATAAAGATCATCCATCGCACCAGCTTAAACAACCGGGTGTCCTTTTCCTTGGGAACCCCTTGCCTTCGAAGATAAGTCCAATAGACCCAATAAGACCCGAGCAGCATGACCATGGATGGAGCCAGTATGACAAGCGGGTCGAATGAACTCCAGCCTGACGATGGGATAAGCGCCCGCCGGAAGAAACCCATAAACGGAAGGTAGATCAATATACCATAGAGCATCCATGCCGGACGGCGGATGCTTAGAGCAACCATAATCAAACTGATCGAAATAAAAAAGAGAAGGCGGATTTTGGTCGGGTCCATCACTGTCCGTCCCAGCAAATATCCGCACAAGCCGAACAATATCAAGCTAACTAGGAGGCTAAGAATGCGGTTTCCCTGAATTTTAAGGATCATTGTGCTCAACTTCATACGCCTACTTCCTCTTAAGTCTATCCCTGCTTACCAAAAAGCAATTCGGTTCTATGCGATCCTGATTCGGGGTGTAGACGCGCGCTCCCGCGTTGGATCCCAAATTGCAGGTTACTGTCGAATGTAAGAAATAAGAAAAGAGGTTACCCGCAAGACAGCACCTGTCTTGTGATAACCTCCGTCATTCATAACCTTTATTTTTTTACACATGCTCATATTTTTTTTTATTTCGTGTACCGATGCCTAGATAGTCCATATCTGCATTCTCAAAATCAGACGCTGCCATCGCATTTCTTCCGTCAATGAATACGGGCCGCCGCATCAGAGACCGAATCTCCTCCGCGCTTAGGCTTATATATTCCGGCCATTCCGTAACCAGCAATGCGGCATCCGCATTCCTGAGCGCTTCCTTAATTTGTTCGGCGAAATGCACACGATCCGGAAGCAGGCTCCGAGCCTTATTCATAGCCACCGGGTCATGAACCCTAACATCTGCCTTTTCCGCCAAAAGCTCGAGGATAATAGGGATGCTGGGGGCTTCCCGCAAATCGTCCGTACCCGGCTTAAACGAAAGCCCCAGGACTGCGATCTGCTTGCCGGCAAGCTCGCCAAGCTGCTCGCGCAGCTTTTGAAGCATAATGTACTTCTGGGAGTGATTTACTTCAATTACGGCCGAAAGCAGTTTAAAATCATATCCGCTCGTATCCGCTATATATTGCAATGCCCGCGTATCCTTGGGAAAACAGCTCCCGCCATAGCCGATACCCGCCTGCAAAAAAGATGAGCCTATACGCACATCCTTACCGATGATCCCGGCAACTTGCTTGACGTCAGCTCCCACACGATCGCACACATTGGCAATTTCATTAATAAAACTGATTTTCATGGCTAAAAACGCGTTGGCCGCGTATTTCGCCAATTCAGCACTTCTGCGGTCGACCAGGATATATTCCGGAGATGTATATCCTGCCGGACGAGGAGCATAGGCCGGCGCTGCAAAGGATTGATTCAATACGCCGGAGTAGAGCTGACTTAGTATCGCATCCGAAACTTCGTCGCCCCCTACTACGATCCTATCGGGGTAGAATGTGTCTTGAATAGCCCTCGCTTGCCGAAGGAATTCAGGATTGGAGGCGACTCGGACCGTCGTTTCAAGACTGGCCTCCTTCACCTTCTGCGCGATTTTATCGCCGGTGCCTACAGGAACCGTGCTTTTATTAATAAGAACGGTAGACTTTTCCTTCATGCGCAAATAGCCTACCGTCTCCTCAACGGCCGAGAATAAGTAGGTAAGATTGGGCGATCCGTCCGACTGGGCGGGAGTGCCGACGGCAAAGAAAATAACGTCTGCCCCCATCACGGCTTCCCAATAAGAGCTGGTAAAATGAATGCGTTCCGGATGCGATTGAAGCAGCTCTTTCATGCCCGGCTCGTAAAAAGGCATTATCCCTTGGGACAGTTGCTCGACCTTCTTTTCGTCTACGTCGACACAGGTAACCTCATGCCCCAGATAGGCTAAGGAGGCCCCCGTAGTCAACCCTACATATCCTGTTCCTATTACGGTAACATTCATATAAGATCTCCTGACGGATAAGATTAGGTACTAATAAGCGTTCTTCGGGTTTAACATAATCCAAAAGGTTTTGACGATCAGCTTCATATCAAACCATATGCTCTGATTCTCAATGTAATACAAATCAAGTTCAACCATTTGCTGAAAAGTAAGCCCGTTCCTTCCGCTGACCTGCCAGAGACCCGTACAACCCGGCGTAACCGCGAGCCGCTTCTTATCGTAGCTCGTGTACTGCTCCACCTCCCTGGGAAGCGGAGGCCTGGGACCGACAAGACTCATGTCTCCCTTAAGTACATTCCACAGCTGCGGCAGCTCATCCAAGCTTGTTACGCGCAGGGTTTTCCCGACTCGTGTGATCCGAGGGTCATCCTTCATTTTGAACATGGCCCCTTGAATCTCGTTCTTTTCGAGTAATTGGCTTAGCAGTTCCTCCGCATTCCATACCATCGATCTGAACTTATACATATGGAATAGCTTGCCTTTCTTCCCCACCCGGGTCTGCTTAAAAAATACCTTGCCCTTCGGGTCCTCCAGCTTGATCAAAATCGCAATGATCATAAACAAAAAGAAGCATAGAATAAGTCCGGCCGAGGCGAAGATCACGTCAAGAGCCCTCTTCATAATGAGGTAGAACCTCAGTTTATCGCCGGCAGCCTTGACTCTTTCATCCCTGTAGTAGGAATGAGGCTTAAGAGCTTCCCCTTCATTAGAATAATTGGACATTGAACCATCAAACTCCTTCTAACCGATGACATTCGGAAGGGAATTTTTCTCGAGCATGGTCTCAATCGCATGGATGAGCGGGCCGCGAAGCTCTGGATTGCGCAAAGCGAAGTCGAGCGTAGTCAGGATGAAGCCCAGCTTCTCTCCCACATCGTAGCGGATGCCCTGGAAATGATAAGCGAAGACGTGCTGTATTCCATTTAGTTTTTGAATGGCATCCGTCAACTGGATTTCTCCGCCCGCCCCTTCCTCTTGAAGATCAAGGAACTGGAAGATCTCCGGCGTAAGCACATAGCGCCCCATGATGGCCAAATTGGATGGGGCTTTACCCGGCTGCGGTTTTTCAACAAAATTTTTAACCTGATATAAGCCTCCCACCTTGGTCAAAGGGTCTATGATCCCATAACGCTGAGTCTCATTATCGGAAACCGGCTGCACGCCGATGACCGAAGCTCCCGTATTCTCAAACTGATGAATAAGCTGCTTCAGGCAAGGCGTTTCGGATTGAACGATATCGTCTCCGAGCAGTACGGCGAACGGCTCGTCCCCGATAAACCTTCTGGCACACCAAACGGCATGCCCAAGACCTCTCGCTTCCTTTTGACGTATGTAATGAATGTCTACTTTGGATGAGCGCCGGACTTCTTCAAGCAGTTTGATTTTTCCTTTTTCAGCGAGATTGGTTTCGAGCTCAAATGCATGATCGAAGTGATCCTCAATCGCCCGTTTGCCTTTGCCGGTTACGATGATGATATCCTCAATCCCGGACTCGACAGCTTCCTCAACAATGTACTGAATCGTCGGCTTGTCAATAATCGGCAGCATCTCTTTAGGCATCGCCTTAGTCGCAGGCAAGAACCGCGTTCCAAGTCCCGCAGCAGGAATAATCGCCTTTCTTACTTTTTTCATTCGGTTCCCTCCATCGTATTTATAAATAAAACACCTAACTCCGCTGTCTTATATGCCGATATAAAACAGCATAGGTAGATTTTTTATGTGTAAAGGGGCATCTAACCCCGCCTCACGCCACACCCTTGACAATCGTGTCTAAGGTCTTTTGACAACCCACAGCATGGCCGAGTGCCTACAGTGATAAAGGTTCAGTAGACATAACCTTAGGCTGAAACCGCCTTGATGATTTAGGAACTCTTTCTAACGACTTTGTTCAGAACCGTGCCCAATAGCCGGGCCTCCGCGTGAACAAGCTCTTCCTTTAGCTTCAAAGCCGCCGCCGGCTTTACTTTTCCGTATTCCAACACAAGCAGGACGCCGTCGCATTTTGAAGCGGCAATCTTTGCATCTATGTGCTGCAGTGCAGGCGGCGTATCCATAATAATCAGATCAAAGCTTTGCTTCAATTCCGCCATAAGCGAATCCATTTCAACGGAAGACAAGAGCTCCGAGGGATTCATAGGCGAAGTTCCCGCGGGAATGTACATCAGGTTGGAATATCCAGAGTCTTTCACCAGCTCGCCGTAAGGGGTCCGTTTGGCCAAATAAGTACTTAACCCGGTTTGATTGGAGTCCCGGAACCAAGAATGAAGCGAAGGATTTCGAAGGTTCGCATCCAGGACAACGACTTTCTTGCCTGCTTTGGCATATAAGACGGCGAGGTTAAGGCAGCAGGTCGTCCGGCCCTCGCCTTGGCCTGCCGAGAGAATGGCCAAGCTTTGAATACCGCTTTTTTTAATAGAAAAGTCCAGATTGACTTTGAGCTCGACATACGTTTCTTCTACCTGCGGAAGCTTATCAAAATTATCCTTCCATGTTGGCATAACGGCCCTCACCTGCCTGCTTTTGGGATGAAATGTTTTTGAACGGCGTGATCTGTTTCTTTTTCATTTTGGGTATGGAGGCAAGAACCTGAACTCCAAGCAATCGCTGAACCTCTTCTTCCGATTTGAACGTATCGTCAAGATATTCCAGCAGGAAGGCGATACCTATGGCGAACAACAGGGCGACAGCGGCGCTGATGACGATATATTGATTGGATCTTTGATTGATCGCCTGCGGAGCGTCATCCAGGCTCGCCGAGTGCAGGATCGTCACATTATTCACTTTCATAATTTTGGGAATTTCGCTTTGGAATACCGAGGAGACGGCATTGACGATTTTCGTAGCTCTTTCATAGGAGTAGTCAACCACCGTAATCGTCATGACTTGCGTATTATTTACGGATTGAACGTTGATCATGCTGCTGAGGATTTCGGGACTCAGCCCCAGCTCGGGATACCGCTGAACTACTTTATCGAGAATGGCCGGCGTTCTAATGATTTCTTTATAAGTATTAATTAATTGAATATTAATCCCCATGGCAGAGAAATCCATTTGCTGCTGCCCCATTTGCTCGACTTCCACGGTCTTATTGACGATAAACTTCGTTGAGGCCTGGTATAGAGGGGTAAAAAACTTGTAGCTGTAAAAAGCCGTCGTCAGCGTCGCTATAACAACACACAGGATAATAAGCAAAACTCTTTTCTTAATGATCAAAAAATACTGTTTGAGCTCCATAATCAACCTCCGTATTATACTCCTTAAATTGATTTACACCGTCGCCTTAGATACATATCGTATCAAATCTACACCCCTAACTCTATGATACAATTTGTATCTTGTCAATTGTTTTTTTTCATAATTTCCCGAATTAAATCGGATGTATTCCGTTTCGACATACAGCACTGATACAATATGGAACTAAAATTTTATTTAGGATGTAGCAGTCCAAACCTACTAGACACTAGAGTATCCATCGATTATAATATGACTGTGATACAATTCGTATCTATATCATTTTACTATTGAGGAGGTGAAAAATATGCAGAAAAAGCTCTATTCCAAGCCTGTAGTTATGAATCATGAGCTAATCTCGTTTGAAACGCTGCTGTCTTGCAAACCTCCTAACATTCCAGGTCAACGTCTGGACAACGGCAACCACGTCTGTTTAAAACCAGGCGGCACCGGTTGGTTCGAGTCCAAGTAATGCATCATCGGGAAAGAGCGGGGACGACTTCGTCCCTGCTCTTTTTTTATTAACAAAATAAAATGCAGCCTTCCTAAAATAAGGATTCAGCTGCATTTTTTTGTTTATGCGTTTGTCAACCCGATTTGTTCATTTCCAACTCGTCTCGTTCTTTACTGTATTGAATTTGATAAAGCCGCGCATATAGCCCCTTCTTGCTCAACAGTTCATGGTGAGTCCCTTGTTCGATCACTCGTCCCTTGTCAACAACCGCGATCAAATCGGCATGGTGAATGGTCGATAACCGGTGAGCGATCACAATGGTAGTCCGTTCCTTCATAAGTCTGTCCAGCGCCTCTTGGACCTGATGCTCCGTTTCACTGTCCAAAGCCGATGTCGCCTCATCCAATAACAGGATGGGCGCATCCTTCAAGATCGCTCTGGCAATGGCAAGCCTCTGCTTTTGTCCTCCGGATAGTCGAACCCCGCGTTCTCCGATTTCCGTATCGTATCCATTCGGCAGCGACATGATAAATTCATGGGCGTTCGCCTCTTTAGCCGCGCGAATCAGCTCCAGCTCGCTAGCCCCGTCTTTGCCGTAAGCTATATTTTGCCTGATTGTCCCGTCGAACAAATAAGTTTCTTGGGGAACATAAGCCGTGCAGCCGCGAAGCTGAGAGCTGGAAAGAAGATGAATCGGCTGATCGTCAAATAAAATCGTTCCGGTCTGGGGCTTGTAAAAGCCCATCAAGAGATTGAACAGTGTACTCTTCCCCGCTCCGCTCGGTCCGACCAAAGCCACTACCTTCCCTGCCGGGATCATGAGATTAAAGCGGTCCAATGCATTGGTTTGTCCTTCATAACTGAACCGTATATCTTTCATTTCGATGGATCCCTTAAACTCGGGCAACGGTTCGCCGGAAGGGAGAGTACGGGTTTCGGGAGGCTCGTTAAACACCTCCTGCACCCTTTCCATGGCGGCTACGGAGCGCTGAAAGGCTCCCCACATGCCGGCTAATCCCGTCAATGGATAAACAAGATGCTGAACAAGATTGATAAAGGCCAACAGATCTCCTACGGACATGGAGTCTTCCATCAGGTAATGGCCGCCCACTCCCAGACATACAAAGAAGGATAAAGCGCCGGCAGAACCCGCTCCCGCCTGAAACCACCCTCTCAGCTTCGCAAGGGTGAATTCCAGAGACATTAGCCCTCCATTGATGGTCTCGTATTGTTTATAAATCTTTTTTTCCATTGTAAACGATCGGATAACGGTGTACCCTGCGAAGCTATCGTTTAAGAAGCTGTTCAGCTTGCCGAGCGATTCCTGGACAACCTTGCTGTAACGACGCAGCAGCTTTCCGAATACTAACCCCGAGAGCGCTGCGATCGGGCCAAGCGCAAGGCATATGACGGTTAGCTTCCCGTTAATTTGGAACAAATAAATAAAGGCGCTCAGAGCCATTATCGGAAGCCGGATTACGTTCAGCATGTTGCTTCCGATAGCGCCGTCAATGCCGTTAGCATCGTTCGTGAGCCGCGATACCATCTCTCCGGAGTGATGGCTGCCATAATATTTGGCCGGCAGCCGCATCATATGGTGAAACAAGGCATTTTTTAAATCGGTGCGTACCTTGACCACCGCTGCGGCTTCGAGATAAGTGCTGAAGTAGCTAATGAGGCTGCTCAATACCGTAAATAAAACGCCGTACATCAGCATGGTTCGAACTTCGCTGACGTTTCGCCGGATAGCCGCGTCAATCATATGCTGCAGGAACCAAGTAAAGAAAAAGGTTAATCCGATGCTGCTGAACAACAAAAGGAATAACCAGAAGTAGGTTTCCCAGTATTTCAGAACATAGGGCATAATCATGGCAAGGGGCTTCCGAATATCCCCGACTTCCAAGAAGCGTTTCCATTTGGATGCTGCTATTTTCAAGAGGCCCATAGGCTATTTTTCATTCCCTTCAATTTTCTGGAGACTCTTAGAAAGGAGTGAACGGATAAAGAAATAAGAGGAAGGCGAATGACGAGCCTCCCCCAAAGTTTCAGCCGCGGGCTGGAAGTGATCATCGTGCCGGAAGGCTTACGGATGGAAACCATTTTGCCGATAATGCTTTCTTCCGGCACCGGTGCGTCAGGATGTAAATTGGAATCCCCTTTGCATATGACCATCCATTGATCGTTCATCCATTTCCTCTCCAGATATCGGTGTCCAACCAAAATACCGGTATCGGCTTGAAACAAGATAATATCCCCTCTTTGCAGTTCTATGGGATGAACGGGTTCAAACCGGCAAATATTGCCCGTTCGGATCAAAGGAAGCATGCTCACGCCATGCGAAGGGATTTCGATGTAGCCTTTATTGTTCAGGATTTCCTTAAGAGCCCGTGAAGTTACCCCCGCCTTAGCTTGCATATTCTATCAGCCCTAATTGAGAAAGTTGATCCAGGAACGCCTCCACATCCCTTTCCGCTTCCTCAGCCGTGATTTCATAATGGCTCTGCAGTTCAAGAGCAAGCGACCCTACGGTTTTGGGCTCTTTCAGAAGAGACCAACATAATCCGCCGACTTCATTCAGCTTCGTCACCGTATACTGCTCGGCATTTAGAATCAGCCACTCCTCGTCCATTTCGAGCGCTTCCACATTCATACTGCGTTTATATAACATGTTCATGAGATTTCCTCCCAAAAAGTATCGTTCTTCTGAAAAAACAGCTCATATACAGGTACCCGCTCGGCCAAAAGCTTGCACATCCGGAAAACTTTCTTGGTTTCCTCCGGGTCATGAGCCCAATAGAAAATCCGCTGCAGCACCTGTTGGATCCCTTCCATGCCGCCCATTCGATGCCTTCGGTTATCCAGCGATTGACGCAGGATTTGTATAGCGGTTAATGGATAGGTGCCTGGAATATCGGGCAAATCCGTGTCGCTGCGGAAAGGCGAATTGTAAATTACAATTTCCTCTTCGGATATTTTTACGATCGTCGCCTCATCCGACAGCACCGGACGAGGCTGCGATAATTGGACTACGGTAGATTTACCGGCTCCCGAATGCCCGGCGAACAAATATGCCCTGTCTTGTTCCAGCAAACAGGAGGAATGAATAAGAAGCCCCCACATCTTTTGAGTAATATAGGCACTGTATAAGTTGACCATCGCATGTTTTAAAGCAAAATCATCGTGAACAAAAATGTTGACGTTGCGGTAATCCGCATCCGCTTCAATGAGATAATCCGTCCGCTTATATACGGTAGTCTTCCCGGTCACGGTTACTTCCACATCGTAATCTTCAAAAGGAGCGCCGTAGCCCTCTCGGATATGCACAACGATATCCGCCTCATTAGACAAAGGCTCAGTTAATGGAACCGCGCCATATTTTTGACAGATGAACTCTTCTACAAATGCGGAATCCGTTTCCGTTTCAAGTACCAATAAATGCTCGGCAATACGCGTTACAAAGCTGGCCCTCATGCTCATCCACCCTCATCTTCTATCTAGTTAATAAGCCCTTCGAAGCGACTTCATTTGGTGCTTTAAAGTATCAAAAATTAAATGCTTGAAGAAAAATTTATAAATGAAGTACTCTTTTTTCCGGATTCCCAGTTTGGCATCCCTAATGACAGCATAATTCCAGTGCATGTCAATAACCTCGAAAGGCAACGGGTTATACTCATATAAATGAGGAAATTGCTGGTATACAATCGAAAGAACCGCTTGAATTCTTTTATAGGTTTTGTCGTAGGCCGCCTGCTCCATCAATTCCTTATAGTCCAGCCGATGGCCAAGACGATGTATCATTTGCACGATATCGATCAAGTACCGAACGGAATCCAATTGATGTCTTGCTCCATGCAAGCAAATAAAATAAAACGTATGAAGATCCGACAACCGCTTGATATGCCGGTAATCGCCCAGAGGCTCCGCTTTGTGCCAGAAAGGCTCCACATGAAGATCGGACCAGTGCATTTTATCCAGTGTCCAATGCAGCTCCACCATCAACCCGTCCTTATTGTGAAGCCGGGCATGATGATCCTTGATAATTTCAAATTCATAACCGAGCTCCTGGATGCATACAATGGCTTGATCCAACCGGGCTTTGGGCACAAGCAAATCGATGTCACTGCTAACCCTGGCGGCAAAATGCCCGAAGTAGCGTTCGGCAAAATGAATTCCTTTTAATGGAATCGCCTCTAAACCTTCCGCCTCGAATTTGTTTATTGTTTCCTGCTCCTTATGCCTCATAAAAAGGTTTTGATGCGAACCTCTCGCGTATTTCTGCTTTAGTTTTTCGACAAAAGATTCGGGCAATAGTCCGATATTCCTCTCGCTTATTAAATGATAAACTTGGGAGAAGAGGGAGAATATCTCAATATCTTTTAGGATATCCTCGTATTGAGAGTTCTTAATTGAGAGAGGAGTTTTGGAATCATACAGAGACTGGAGTAAAGGGATAACCATGTTGCCCTCCGATAATTTTGATACAATTCGTATCGCGTATTACTTCCACTTTAGTATACAAATTGTATCATGTCAATATCCATGTCGGCTTTCTTTACAAAAAAATATGGAGGAAATAGGAATGAAACTTAAAGTACTTAAAATAGTACGTCACCTCATAACTCCCGTTCTCTTAGTTAGCATTTCTTGTTCAGGAATAATGAAAACCAGCGATTCTCGGCACGTATTGGCAGCTTCCGCTTCTAATGCTAGCTCTTCAACAAGCGATAAAATGAAAAAAATTGGAACTTGGGACGGAGTAACGGAAAAAGTGACCCTCGAAACTCCTTATATTGATCCGGCTCAACAAGAAGTTAATTTTGGGATGAGATCGTTTTACCATGTTCCTTGGCGCGGCTATATGGACACTTGGGATTCCAGCCGATTCCTGAACGAGCTCGGCATGGGTATGAATTCCATTTATGCAAACGAAGCCGATGCAACGATGCAAGTACTATCGGAAGCAGGAATCACCCATGGGCGAACCGAAATGGGCTGGGGATTATTTTCCTATGATGACGAAACGAAATTTAGAGATCCGAAAAATCAGAGGAACCTTGAAGCCATATTAGCGGCTTACAAAAAATATAATGTTCGACCGCTCATTCTACTAAATGCGCACTCTTCAGCACCAGTGCCAAATAAAACCATTCCTATTCGATTAAAGAAAGAAGCAAATGCGGGGGATCGGCAAATATTCGTTGAAAATACAGCCGGAATCATACCGGGCTATACCGGATTGACCGGACAAGCCGTACGCGCAGCTATGTTTCCGGTTTTTACGGCGGTTGACTCGGAGTCGGGAGCGATCACTTTATCTGCGCCGCTTGAAAAACCAATAAAAGACAGCATAGATGTAAATGCCGTAATATTTAAATATCAGCCATTCCAAGGCATACAATTTTCAGACGGCAAGCCGAATCCTGCCGGCATGGAAACCGTAAACGGATGGATTAAATACGTTGAGACGGTCAGTGAATTTGTTCGTACGCAGCTCGGAACGGAAGGTAAAGCGGATGCCGGCTTCGATCTCGAAGTATGGAATGAATATACTTTCGCAAGCGAGTTTTTAAACTCCGATAATTATTACAACCCGAAGCTTAGTTTCTCCAAACCCCTTTCTTACACAGAGGGCGGGCAAACCGTAACGGGATCTGAAGCCATATTAGGTTATACCTCTAAATTCATTTATAATCATCAAGAGCGTTTCCCCGGCGTAAATGTGATCAGCGGTTTTTCAAACCAGAGACCCTGGGAAACCGGATCGGGCATATGGTCTGGGCAAGCAGGATTTAGTAAACATTTATACACAGGCTATGAGTCCGGTCCTATTTCTCCGGAATCCAAATTGCTTAACTTCCCGGTCGATGCCCTCAATCAGCCTGATAACTCAGGATTTTCGCCCGTTTTATACCGGTCGTTTCCGGAATATTGGTATTACTATTACCAAACGGAAAGCTTAGTGCGAGATTCGACCCCCTACCCTAATGCTTACACTGTACACTCTCGCTTCTCTTCCCCGGGAGAGGGAAGGAATTTTCAATTGTGGGAGAGTGAAACGAACTGGAACCGTGCCTTGCTTTCCGATGAATTAACAAAGACAACTGGGCTGAAAGCTAATGATCCTTCGATCACAAACCTGCTTCATCAAATCGGTGCAAAAGCTCTTCTTAGAATGTATACGTTTTTCAGCAGCAAGGGAGTTAATACCATTACCGTATATAATGCCAAAGAAAATGACAGCTCTTATGCCGTAATTCCAAATTCCTTTTTCACTAAACTTCAGCAAAACAAATACCAATTGTCGGATGAAGTGCGTAAAGAAATAGGTCCTCAGCTTAATGTCATCAAGAATATTGTAAACTTGATGAAAACGGGAAAGAAAATAGAAAATCCAAGGCCTCTTGGCGTGGATAAACTGGTTGAATATAAACCGCAATTGGTATTTGAGGGCGATGGAACACCAGAGCATCCAAGCCGCTTTAATCGGGATGACTTCGCAGTGCTTCCTTATCAGCTTGACGATAACAAGTTTGCTATCGGATATTACGTGGTGACAAAAAATTTAGCGCAAGTATACGACCAAAGCAAGTCCGTTACCGATCCATCGAGGTATCAAATGCCGGACCAAACTTTTGATCTGAGCTTAACCAATATTCGCGGTAAGAATGCCAAGGTTTATTCTTATGACCCTGTGACGGATACAACCACTTCCGTTGCTGCACTAGAGGAAGGCGTTACGAGCTTATCCGTTAAATTGCAAAGCACAGACTACCCGAGATTTCTAATTGTAGAGGAAGACCAGTCGGGGCCGGCAATCAATCAAGCAACCATTGGGAAAATATCGTCTGGAGGCGTACTATCTTTTACTTCCAACATCGATGCGACAGCAACGGTAAGCTGGGGACCTTATCCGCTTAGGACAACCGGAACATTCAACTTAGAGGAATGGAACGACGATCTGTTCAATAGCTATAACGGAGTAGCCCAGGTCGAACAAATCAATCATGACAAATCGCTGCCTGCCCGAAAAGGTTCTTGGAGATGGACCGGTACGATAACTCCGAAATACTCAGAGAAATATTTGTTTATGGCGAATACGGACGGTGCAATTAACGGATTGTGGATCGATGATCAGCTCGTCATGGATAAAAACCAAACAACAGGGTACATTGAATTGCGGGAAGGGGAAACCTACAATCTAAAGCTTGATTATGCTAACCCTTATGCCACGCCGCATTCCATGTCGCTTTATTGGTCCAGCCCGAGTCAACAAAAAAATCTGGTTGCACCAACGGAAGATGGAAAGCATAAGACGACGTTACAGGTTAAAAAAGATCAAATCGTTTCAATTCCTCTTGATGGGATGACAACAGGCGATGGCGTGAAGCTAGAGCTTACATCGGACGATGGGTTATATAATGCTTTTCCAAGATGGGATAACGATACAAGAGGTGTGATTTATAATAATACTCTAAGGTATACCCAATAATGCCGGGGTAAAAGAGTATAACCCTTTTTATACTAAGTAAATAACCCGGAGGAAGATACTTCAAAAATAAGTATCTTCCTCCGGGTATTTTTTTGTACATAAAAAATAAAATAATATTTAGAAACAAAATGTATCATTTTACATTGGTTTTATTTTATATTAAATGAGAAGAAGGAATAAAATATTTTTTTAAGGAGATTCGAATGAGAGTTCTATTATTAAGCATATCGCCTAATCAATCCGGTAACAGACAACGTACTGATTATTTAGCTGATGCACTTCGAATGATGGGACACGAGACACATATTGTTAGATGGAAAGCTTGGAGACAATTGACTGAGAAAAACGAACATGCCTCGGATGATTTAACAATCCAGATTCTTCCAACATTCGCCAGATTAATGTCATCAAAAACCCCCATTTGGAATCAAACACTTGCTTGGCATAAGATTAAAGAAATCGTTCGTAAACTTAAAATTGATGTTATTTTTTGCCCAAACAACTGGTATGTAATAGGATACCCTCCCCAACAGTTTGAAGTTCCCATAATAATCGATTATTTCGATTTATTAAATGATGAAATGGAAAAAAAATATCTACTTAACGGACGAACCGTTCTATGTACTTCCATGGAATTGCAACAAAGAGCCCTAAGATGGACTCCTAATGCTCATTGGATTCCTACACCAATTGATGTTTCCAAGTTTAACTATTCAAATAACCAAGCAAAGCAATTAATTGGAATATCACCTAATACCATTGTGATAAGTCTAATTGGTTTAACTGCATCGCCGAAACTTTACTTTATTGATGCAATTGACCAAATTCAACTAACAAATGTTAAATGTTTACTTATAGGTGACGGAGAATTATTTGAACCAATCAAAAAGAAAATATCAGAAGTAAATCATCCTGAACGATTTGAAATGTTAGGGAAAATATCCTATTTCGATGTCCCCAAATATTTCTGTGCATCGGATATAGGTATGTATCCAGGTGATGATGAAGATTACTATCATTGTGCTTGTCCGATTAAAGTGCTTGAATATACAGCTGCCGGAGCGCAAGTCATTTCAAATGACTTAAGAGAGCTTAGGAACTGGAGCTTTCCCAATGTGCATTTAGCTAAACCCACCCCAGACGATTTCTGTATGTCGATAGAAAAAGCTATAGTTACACACGGAAAATTAGGAGACTTAAATAAATTTTCACTAAAAGCGGTTACTTCACAATTGGATGAAGTCTTATATTCTGTCATTAAAAAAAGCCCTGTCATTAACGGATTATAAACCAATAAGGAACATTAGGCAAAAGCGACCCCATCGCCATCCGGATTGAGTTTTGTCCTTGGCGATGGGATACCACAACAACAATGGTTCTATTAAGTACTTCTCTGATGATGTAAAATTTTCATGACTTTTTCAGAGTGCACCCCATTCCCCTTTCACCGTAGCACCTATGGTCATTGACTAAACCTACAATACCGGATGGATTACAACGTTATCCAGATCATAGCCCACGGCATGAGAGCAGAAACCATGACATGTACCGTTGGATAGATTAGCTGTGCTAGTTATTGTCTTGACAATAACGCCATTTACGTAGAGAGTGATGGATGGCCCCTTTGCTACGATTCTTAATACATCCCCGTCTTTAGGTACAACCGTAGTCGGTGCAATTACTTTGAAGTCTGACCAGATCGCATAGGTTCCGGTAGTCGCATCTTTAACCACCATGTTGTAATGCCCGATGCTAAAGTTCAGGCCACGGAATACCAAACCCGTCATGTTGCCTTGCTTAACTACCTTAACTGAAATGTCTACATCCGAAGGATTAGCGGTCTTTCCATTAAGGTCCGTATACAGGAAGTCCAAGGTGTGCTTGCTCAGGGTAAGATGAACTCCGTTATTACCCAAATCAAAGATGCCGTCAGCGTTGTTGATCTTCCAAGTAATCCCCCCTACCGAACTGGTGCCGATCATACCGCTTCCGGTCGATGTTCGATTGAAATCGTCCGCCACTAAAAGCGTAACTGGATTAGCTGCAAGAGGAACAGCCGGGTCGGCATAATAGGAAGGAAGAGCCCCCTTGTAGTCATAAGACCACATGGGGAACTTGCTCCTCACAACTCCATCGGTATAGCTCAGTTTAACCCCATCGCCGTCCCGCAACCCTGCGATTTCATACCATGTGGTTTGGTCTTTATATACATTGAGAGTTACTTTATTTGCAGGCAATCCCGTATCCGAAGAGACTAGAGGCTCCTTCTCCTGGCTATCGCTGTACCAGTAAATCGAAACGGCATTTCTTTCGTTGTATGCCGATGTAGATTCAAACAACAAGTCGTATTCGACCCCTGCTTGCAGAGCAATCTGGTTGTTCCAGTCGAATGAACCTATTTTAAGAAGCTGTACATTGTTAATATAAAGATTAACATTCGGTGTATCGGCATACATACTAAAATTGTAAACTTCGCTGTATTTCGGCTTAATTTTCCCGGTGATTCTCGTTTGGCTTCCCTTAGCCAATGGGTGCAAACCACCTCTGTCCATAAAGTCAATTGTATCAATGTAGTCTATCGCAGTCGGAGCTTTAGTACGCCAGTTTGCATCATAATGATCCCAGAATTCTCGCTTAAACTTCGAGGTCTGCCGAACCGGATACCGCCCCCAAGTAACGTCCACAGTACCCGTAAAGTTAGGCACGAAACTGATAGCCCCGCCGCTTGCCGTCTTGTCTAGGGTGAACCCTGAGATTTGAGGACCTGCTGCCGCTTCCTCGATATTCAGGAACCGTGGGTAATCGGTAACCTCCAAATTTACCTTCATGGAATTAGCCGTAGAGGAAACAATCGTCACCGGAACCGACGTATTAGTAATCGGGTCATAAACCGATACGATGGCTTTAAATGGGTTAATGTTCTCAAGAGTTAAGTCAAACATCTGAGGAGGCATATCGTAAGCTGTTGGGTCAAGATCATCCTTGGTCCCAACCCACTTAAAGCAGGTATCCTGCGTCATGACATAGTACGGAATCGTGAACTTCTTCTCGGTAATTTGGAAAGGCAGGACCACGAAGTTGTCTCGGTTATACATATCAGGATGTCTATCCGTCCCATCACCCTTGAATACTAAACGAGGTTTATATTCCACCACTTCGGCAACCTTAAGCTTGCGGGGATTCTCAAGGATCACCGAATTGTTAAACATCGTTATCGCATTCTTAAGCGACCTGAGCTGTTCTCCCGCAATAACTCGCGCCGTATCCGTAAGGACGTAGTTATCGCTTTTAAGCTGATTGAAAAAGGCAGTTCGTATGACCGCAAAGCTTACGTCCGTCTCTTTAGCGTTATAGATGATATTCGTGGCTAACCCCTTATGGTTTTGAAACAGAAGCATCCGAAGGAACGTCTTAGCCGCGATATGGAAACGGAGGTCGCCCAATCTTGAATCAGTGCTGGAAATTCCTTTTTGGTTAGCCAACGTTTGCGTATAGTTGTTCGTGAGGAAGTTGTTTTCGCTTTGCCACACCTCAGAATAGATCCCGTCAAAGTTGGAAAAACGGTAGTGGTCTTTGAAACCGCTAGGGAAAGGAACTACATCATTGGTTATGGTTTCAGTTACATAGAAAGTATAGTTATGCTCTGGAAGGGCGGCCGTAAAGTAAGGAACGAAAGAGCTTGGGGTATTGCCTTGAGCATCTACCGTAACGTTAGGACTGTATTTCCAGTCAGACGCTAATCCGTTCCATTGAGATTTCGTAGTATCGTAGGCCGGATAGTAATGTCGGCTCAGTCCGTCGACCCCTTTGTGAATCCATCGCCCGTTCGGAAATGGGGTTTGGTTAGCGAATCCGTTAATGACCTTCGTTCCGGGATATCCAGTAACCGGGTCTTTTACAATATCCGCCGTCATAGCCAGAAGACTTTGATACCCGAATACCACTTCACCGGATTTCGAGGTATACATATAGTCACTGCCGCTTTGGTAGATCGTCGGTGCGGGGTTATAGTAGTTGCCAATGCCGAGGAAGGAGCTGCCAAAAGTCATCTCGTTCCAGACCTCTACATCGAACCCGCCTACTCCACACTGAGCCGCAGCTAAATTGCAAACGATTTTCACATACTTAGCCCACCCGGCAATCGACTCGTCGCTCGCAGGATTAACCGTACCGTTCGCAAAGTATTTCGGGGAGAAAGGTTGATACTTTAGTTTCGTAAGGTTATAAGCCCCGACCGGGATTGCGATATTCAGTGGAACGGAAAGCTGAGCGATACCCGTTGTAGAATCCAGGGAGGTAATCAGAGGAAATGCATTTGCTCCGCTTTGACCGCTTAATCCGGTATAGTTGACTATAATTCCCGTAAGCTTGGCGGGATCTAACTTAATCTGTCTATCCCCTACCGCCGCGGCAACCGTCAAAGCCGTAGGTACAAGTTTCATCGGGCATGGGCCGCCATGGTAAGAGCTAAGCAATATGAGCGGACGCAAACCATACTGTTTAAAGAGTGCTAAAGTGCTTTTAATTTCAGCCTGTTTTAAGGCGTTAACCCCAACGATTGTCTCGTCATCGTATTGGAGAATCCCCCAACCGATTTCATACCGGGTATGGGTCAAACCGGACTCAACAAGTAATTGAATGGTCGGCTCGATCTCCTTGTCATAGATGGAGTTAAACATTACGCCAATACCATTCTTGAACTTAATTCCCAATTGGGTATCCATGTAGGCCCGCCAACCCGCCTTATAGAAGGAGCCTCCTCCAAAAGGTACCTCCATTTGCGTACGATCTTCATATGGCCTTTCCAATCTAGCGCTTTTGGTAACTCCATCCCATGTTCCTATCAAATCTCTTGGTGTTGTCATATAAATTTCCCCCATAAATTTTTTTTTCCATTGCGCGAATGGTATTGTATATATGTAAATAGGTACTCTTTACGAGTATTTATTTATATATATGCAAATAAAATAATTATGAAAGAGATACTCGTACCACTCCCAAAATGAACGGTTAAACCAATTAGAAAATATGGAATTTATATGTAGGGGAACTGAGCTACTGGCCCGGAGAGATGGATATCGTAGCTCTTTTGATGGGGATCATACTCGTATTAATAGAAGTAAGGCAGTGCAACGGTACGGCAAGCTCGGTATGCCAGAGGGGATATTGATGGCGAAAGAAGAGGCAATCTTAGCCTCCCTCGAAGAAATTAAATAATTTCACTTTCATAACTGTTACCTATGACAATAAACAGCCAGCACCGTTTGAAAATTTCGAGGCAACTTTTGCTGATAATTCATCTCTTGCCCAAATTTAGCTCCTTACTAATGATCTTAATTGTCTTGTGTAATTTACTGGCATAATAAGAAATTAAGATTCCTACAGAATCAATTACAACGTCATAGATTCTTCCATCCCGGTTAAAAAATAACTGTAAAATTTCCGTTAATAATGCCAACGTAATAGTAAGCAAAGCTGCGTAGGTTCTTTTTCTTGTCCACCAAAAGAGGAGAAAATCCATGATTGCAAATCCTATGACGTGCCCTAATTTAACGATGATCCAATATGGGTGAACCAAATTATAATCCAAATAAATAAACAGATCTCTATACTTTGGATGGGGATTGATGATAAATAATATTTTATCATTAAGAAGAGCGTGCAAACTGATGTTGCATGTGAAAATAAACAGGACAAGAGCCCATAAAATAACTGCAAATAGACGAATTTCAACCCCCTCCTACTTTTTTCTATTTACAATTTTTCACTAGATATCCTATGAAGATCCCACTTTTCGAGCACCAAATGGCGAAATAAGGTGAATTACGCTAGTGTTTGTGTCGCCATAAGCGCATTCGCTATCCAATCACCATTCAGATAAAAGATCTTGGTAAAAAAGCAGCCGATAAAAGGCTAATGCCGATTATCGACTGTAACATACGTTAACTCGCTATTTTTGTTTCTCCACCAAATGAGTGTTTCCTTCAAACCCTCATAGAAATCAGTTCTCGGCTTCCATCCGGTTTGTAACTCTAGCAATCTCGAGGAACCGACAAATAAAGGGACTTCGGATGGCCTCCACTTCTCGGTATCTGTAACGATTTCAATAGGAGTGTTGGACAGTTCCAATAGGTGATCCAGAATGTCTTGAATCCTTCTTGGCGTTCCGGAACATACGTTATACATACCGTTGGGCAAGGGCTTCTCGACGATCGAAACATAAGCATCGATAATATCTGCACAATAAGTAAAATCCCTTTGTGCCGATAAGTCCCCGACTTTAAGTATGGGGGAAATCAAGCCTTTTTCAATCTTAACGATTTGAGAGGCAAAGTCGCTTATAACAAAACCTTCTTCTTGACCTGGGCCGAAATGGTTAAATGGTCTCAAGTGAATCGCTTGAAGCCGATGCTTTTTAGCCAGCTGGATAACAAGCTGACCGGCGGCATACTTACTTACGGCATACGGATTTTGCGGAAGACAAGCGGCTTCTTCAGTGAGCGGCTTGCCATCCTTTCCCGCTAACCCATATTCCTCACTCGAGCCAACGTTGATAAACCTCGAGTCAGGGCAAACTTCTAACATCGCCTGCATAAGGTGAATCGTTCCCAAAGTATTAGCGGAGATCGTCGCTGACGGATCCTGCCACGATTTCATGACTTTCGATTGCGCTGCCATGTGGAACAAAATGTCTGGCTGTGTGAGTTCAATAAATTGCTTAATTAAAGAGTAATCGGTAAGGGGAAGACTAGACAGACTTCCGATGTGTGGATCCTCTCGACTTGTTAAAGCAGTAGCGATAACCTCGTGATTCCTACTTCTCAGCTCGGCAACAAGATGCTTGCCTACGAATCCTCCAGCTCCGGTGACCAGCACTCTCATAAGAAACGACTCCTTAAGCTCCTAAAATAATCGCAGGAGCGATACCTTCTTGAGTTTCTTTTCCGACGCGCTGCAAGTCAGCCTCCACCATCATGTGAATCAGTTGTTCCAAACTCGTTTCAATTTCCCAGCCTAACTGCCTTTTGGCTTTCGACGGATCTCCCAATAAGATATCCACTTCCGCCGGTCTGTAAAACTGAGGATCAATGACTACAAAATCTTCATAATTCAAACCGACATAATTAAAAGCAATTTTACACATATCTCTTACCGTTGTAGTTTTACCGGTTGCCACCACGTAATCATCCGGAGAATCCTGCTGCAGCATGAGCCACATCGCTTTCACATAATCACCTGCAAAGCCCCAATCTCTTTGGGCATCGATATTACCGAGACGAAGCTCGTTCTGCCTTCCTAATTTAATTCTCGCTACGGCATCGGTGACCTTCCGCGTTACAAATTCAATGCCTCTCAAAGGAGATTCATGGTTGAATAAAATACCGCTCGATGCGAAGATATTGAAACTTTCCCGGTAGTTAACCGTAATCCAATGGCCGTATAATTTGGCTACGCCATATGGGCTTCTAGGATAGAACGGTGTTTTCTCAGATTGCATGGGCTCCTGGATCAAGCCGAACATTTCGCTGGTTGAAGCTTGGTAGAACCGGATGGACGGATCGGTCAAGCGGATAGCTTCCAAAATATTTAATACACCGACGCCGGTAACGTTTGCTGTTGTGATAGGCTGATCCCAGGAAGTGCCGACGAAGCTTTGAGCAGCCAAGTTGTAGACTTCCTTCGGCTTTGCAACCTGCAATGCTCTGATGAGCGCAGAAGGGTCTGTCATGTCCCCCTCGAGCAGCTGCACTTCCCTTTCGATGCCAAGAAACTGGAGTCTCCACAAGGAGCTTGTGCTTCGTCTCGCAACGATTCCATAAACCTTATAACCCTTATCAAGCAACAGCTTAGCCAAATATGCTCCATCCTGTCCCGTAATCCCGGTAATCAATGCCGTTTTCATCGTCTTCACCTCATAATTTTTTGTAAGACACTTATAAGAATTCTATTAATACATTCACTAAGTACAAAATAATCATAACACAACTATGATACGAATTGTATCATTTTTTCATGTTTTTTACTGGTCTTAAGTACATTATTTAATCGCATACAAGTTATATGGGATCCCCTGAAAATAAATGGCTCTTTTGTATTCCATTTGAATACTATAGTTTTTCATGATTTCTTCCGGGCTATCTTTTAATGTTGTAATAAGGTAATCCGGTTTTATCAATGCTGATCGATAAATGAACTTTATTTCACCGAATTCATTGTATGGCACAAACAAGCTCTGATCGAGATAAGGAAAGAATACTGTTGGCGCAGCAATTTTTTTACCAGAAACTTCATTCTTAACTTGTTTAATAACTGCATCCTGCCAAAAGGCTTCTTTATGAATTTGGGATCTTAACATCGTATATTCTTTGGCTTGAGAATATTGATAAATACCTATATTCACAAAGAGCACAAGTAATACTAAATAATTTATTGAGTAAGTTTTATTATTGAAAGTTATTCTAGGGGAAGATTCCAGTACATAGGCAAATAGGATAGACACTGAGGGTATAGCGACAGAGAAATAGTAATGCCATTTAACAGGAAGTAAGAGAAGATATATTAAACTAATAAAAAATATGTATTTTATTATTTTCTCTAATTCACTTTTACTTTTAAAAAAGAGAGAAATTAAAGCTATAAGTATGAAGGGCACGACTAGCGGATATGCATTAAAGAGGTCAAAATATCTTTGGTATTCTCTATAAAACGGCAATTTATGAAAAGATGTATTAGCATTATACATATAGCCGTTGACGAAATCTTGTAATGTGCTATCCCAAGTTAACGAAACGTAAAATAAAATTAATCCTACGCAACCTACAGGAATCAATAACAACAAATATTTTAATTTGATTATTTTTCTATAATAAATAAGAGTAAATAAATTAATCAAAAATCCAAAAATTCCATTCGGATGCATTGAAAAAGAAATAAAATTAATGATCAGACTTAAAAAGTACACTTTCCCAATTTTTTTATCTTTAAATATTACTCCAGCATATATTGATAATATCGTGGAGAACATATACATTGATTCTGGCCGAAGAGATATACCATTGGCTCCATATAAACTCCAAAAAGTGAATAAGAAAAGGCCGCCTATGGAAGAAACGTAATTAAAATTAAGTTTCCTCATTATTAATTGTAGAAAAAATAGTGATAAAAGAGCTAAAGTCAGACTTGGCAATCGATAAATATAATAATGTTCGTATGAAGATAGTTGATTCAATTGACTTAATAAATAAAACCAAAATCTCCCGAAATCAAGAGGCTCATTATAGACTACATTGATGAATTGTTTTGTATCCAAATAGTTCTTGGACATAAGCAAATTCCATCCTTCATCAGGAGACCATTTGACGCTAAATATTCCAAAGACCAGAAATAAAACACAACACATTTTACTTAGTCTATTAATCATTTTTAGATTTATAAATAGATTCAAAATATCCACTCCATTGTTTATAGATATAAATCTGCTAAACCTCTTGTGTTACAGTAATTTTAGCTTTTCTATTGGATTTGGAGGCTTCCCAAGTCCATTTATTATTCGCCAAATAGTTCCATGATGTAGCAACAATTATTCCAGCTAACTGTCCTAAAAATATGTTAATTCCAATCCATGAAGCTAACCATGCAAACGCCGCCGTAATTCCGATTCCAACCCCACTGATAACGATAAATTGAGGAAGCCGAAGTACTCTTCTCCACATGATCGGTTGTTTTTTTTCTTTCCATGTAAAATTATCATTCCATAAAAAATTATGAAGCATGGCAACACAAGAAGCTCCGATCGAAGCTGCCAACGAATGTATAAGAAAAATAATTAATAATAGTTTTAATACCATTAAGTTAACCAATACCCCCAAGGCTCCTACCATACAAAAGAGATAAAACCTTCGGTCATCCGGACTGCTCCAAACCAACTTAAAGATATGTTTTAGATAATTCCATTGTTCAATAGTGCTCATCTTGGATGTCCCTGCGTCACGTGCTTCAAATGAATACGGAATTTCATGAACGGTCTGATATTTCCCTTTTACTAAAACTTCCATTAGGATTTTCCATCCAACTGGATCCAGAGTTACTCCTTCAATTACGCTCCTATGTAGTCCAAAATAACCTCCTGTACAGTCCGAAATATCCCGCATTCGTTTAATTGAAATTCGACCGATTGTTCTTGCAGTCCAAGATACTAGTTTCCGAAACCAATTAAGCCCTCCGTCTGACCCGCCTTCTACAAATCTGCTTGGAATCAATACCTCAATACCTTGCAGTAAACGCCTATAAATAAGTGGAAGCAGTTCTGGTGGATGCTGAAGATCGGCATCCATGACTATAATGAAATTTCCTTGTGTTCTTTTGAATCCTTCCACAACCGCTGTTCCAAGTCCTCTTCCATTTTGACGATGAAGATACTTCACTTCATGATGATTTTTTGATAATTCTTCCAGCACTGTCGGGGTGTCATCACGGCTATCATCCACAAAAAAAATTTCATAACTGCATCCTATGGGTCGCAGTACATCCATAATCCTGTTTGTTATTTTCCTTACATTTTCACGTTCATTAAATGTGGGAATAATAATGCTGAGTTCCATGAGTCACACTCCTAATTAACCAATATTATCAATCAGTTTATGATACATATTGTATCATAAACAAGACGATGGTCCGTTAATAAATGGGACTTATAATCATTCAACCTTCGTTTCCCATTTCAATCAATGATGGGCTACGATTTGTTGCTTTTTGTTTCTTTGAAGTCAATATTTTTCCCAAACGGATGGAAGGTCTTTCCACAATAAAGTAGGTTAGCGATGAAACTATAAGTGTTAGAATTATAGTCAAGATAAATATGATTGAATCGTGAAGTTTATTATGAAATACATTTATAAGCGTGATTAAAATAAGAATATGGAAGAGATAAATACTATAAGAAATCTGTCCGAGATATGTAAAAATTTTTTTCCGTAGAACGTTTCCCCATGATTGCTTACCTAGAATTGCTATAATAAAAACAACACCTGCAAAAGCCGTTAGCCAATCTGAAACTTTTGAAGGAAGTGCCCCCCCATAATATGAAATGTATTTATATCCGAATACATAAACCACGAAATTCAAAATCACGAAAAGGATATTATGTTTAAACTTATTAAAAATATGAATTAAATCCTCTTTATGTTTTGCGACTAAGGCTCCCATAATAAAAATAAAAATGTAATGAAAGGTATCATAATAATTGGTAAACATATCCGCACCGGAATCAAACCTTAATAAGGTAATACCAATTAGAGAACTTAAAGCACCAATTAACAAATTTATTCTCCAATTTAAATTTATTACCAAGAACATTATTAACGGAAATAGAATTGAAATTCTCATTTCGTGAACCAATGACCAAATGACAGGAACAAAATAATTTTGACTAAACGAAGAAATTAAAACTAGGTGATTTAAATAAACGGCCAGGTTTAAACTTCCACTCCAATGACCGGGTAATACATTTTGATTAAACAAATAACGACAAGTTATTCCAACTATAATTGCAAAAAGATACGGGATATATATTCGACAGAGCCGTTTGATCATGAATTTATAGTAGTTAACTTTTACTCCACGTAAAAAAGGTAAAGCTAAAACAAAACCGCTTAACAAAAAGAAAACAATAACCGATTGGTGTCCGGAAATTAAAAATGCGAATGGGGTGTACCATATATTCGACTTTATTTTAAGAGGCACATCCAATAGCACCCAACAATGAAAAATAACTACAATTAAAGCTGCAATCCCCCTTAAAGAGTCAAGCTCATAATAACGAGAATTTTCTATTCTCTTCACAAGTTGCACCTCAATTATTAGTTAATAAGTGAAGCAAGATTATTTTCAAAGTTTTCGGCCATATGTGCAACAGTGAACTTCTTTTCAACCGTTTGTCGGGCTCTTATTCCTATTTCCGCCAAAGATACTCGACCGTTCAAAACTTTATCCATTAGTTGGACTAATTGACTTTCCGAACCGTCGTAGAGCAAACCGTCGTTTCCATTAGTAATAATTTCGACCGGTCCACCTTGCCCTACGGCAATAACTGTTTTGCCTACTGCCATCGATTCAATAATTACCATGCCAAATGGTTCCATCAAGGAAGCATGGACAACAGTATCGGCTGCTTCCAATATAGCTCCAACATCTTTTTGATGACCCATAAATATAATTTTCGAATTTTCTCCTGTCGCAGCAAGCTCCTTCAATTCATCCTCATAATCTTGCTCTAGCCCAAACAATGTACCACCAATTATAAGCAGGTAAGTATTCTTCCCTTTAGCAACTTGGTTAAATGCTTTTATTACCACATCCGGACGTTTCCAGCGTTGTAATCGTCCCACAAAAGCAAATACGACTGAATCCTCGGGGATACCCATTTTTTCCCGGAAGCTCTTCGTTTTATTGGTGCTGCAACCGAACTGCTGCAAATCAACGCCAAGATTATTTAGTAACACACGTCTATTAGGAGTTAATTTTTCTTGAAAATGTTTTGTTACTTTTGAAGGGCAAAGCACTCCGTGTGCCGGTATTCTAGAAGCTAATTTATCCATCCAATGATTTTTGGGAATCATATGCTGCCACCAAACGGATTTTTTCTTTTCTAGAAGTGCAGCAATACCACCATATAAATGAGCTTTAGGCATCCAACTTATAACGATATCGATTTGATCATTACGTATTAGTTTTCGTATCTTACTAACAACTCTAATGTATGTACCAAGGTCTCTAAGCCTGTCGGCCGGTATCACTTCCGTGTCATATCCTAACCGACTCATCTCTTCCACCAACGAACCATGTTCAAAAAAAACAAGCTTGGCACTAAATTTATTACGGTTTAAATATTTTAGGGTATCGACCATAACCCTTTCGGCCCCACCTCTTTCTGCAACAGGGCTAAGAACTAATAAGTTAGTCAGTAACTGCTTCATGATAATTCCTCCTGAATTCACAAACAAAGTCGATTCAGCTTACTATATGTATAATATCATCAATGATACAATTTGTAACTATTTTTTTGTGTAAAAAAATTGATAAACTCTTATTTTGACAGAATTTTTAAATATGAAATAAACAAGCCGACATCGATGAATATAGACGTCGGCTCGTAACCTTGTTTTTTAAAATGTCGAATAAACAGTGGCCTTGTTAACCATGTATTTGAGTCGTATTATCTCCCTCGATAACATACTCTACACTTACTGAAAAGTATTTGGCTATCTTCATAAGCGTATTGTAATCCGGTAATCTCCGATCATTCTCATAATGAGAAAGTGCAGCTCGTGTAACCCCAATGATTTGAGCTAGTTCGCCCTGGGTAATTTGCTTTTGTTCCCGAAGTCCGGAAATACGTTTACCCAATTTCATTAAACCTACCTTCCTTTCTATACATTCATCAAATCATGGATAATAGATAAATTTATTGTAATCGCTTTCCTTATGATCTTCTTCATTGGAAAATTATAAGTTTACGTTAACATTATACATCTTTGTCACTTCTGATACAATTTGTATCTGACACTTTTTGTATATTTTTTTAAAAGGAAAGCCCGAGCTACATGCTTCGGGCCACTTTTTCCAGCTCTATTGCTTGGAAGCTGCTCGCTGTTTCGTTTCTCAACACATCCACAATAAACTCGCTGACCGCGTTGATTTGGGCTTCTTTATCAAATACGGGAAAATTCCTGGGAATCCCGCCTCCCTTCGATTGCACATTTTCCCAAGTCACTTGTTCCATAAAGTCGGCCAAGTTACGAATATAAGTTTCTGACCAAGGTGTATCTCCATAAATTCGATACGCCCAATCCCCATATAAGTCATAGGTCATCGGCAGAGTTCCCGCCAAGATCGGAAGCCCTACGGATAAGTATTCACTGATTTTTGTCGTATAGCGGAAATTACCTACTTGATCGATGCTTTGCGGCAAGCTGGCCAGATCAAAGGCCGATAAATACATAGGAACCTGGTCTCTCGGAACACGCCCGGTCAAGATCACCCGGGCCCCGGGGCCCGTACCGGCCAATTGCTCCAACTGTGCTTTTCCCGTGCCGTCTCCGACAATCATGACGGTAATGTCGTCCCGCTTTATTCTTCGGGCAGCCTGTACCAATTCATAACCGTAGCAATAGCCGATTCGTTTGCTCCAATTTAAAGAGCCTACGATGCCCACCACAATGTGATTCTCCGGTATGTCATACTTTTCTCTGATCTGCTTCCTGAACGCTTTCCGTTCGCTTTCCGAATGCTGAAAGGGCGCCCAGCCCGCAGCAGTCATTGCGTATTTGGTTCCGTAGGACAACGCCCTTCCGGCCAAATAAGGGGTCCAGCCAATGAAACCGATCGATCTCCGGTAGAGCAGCTTTTCATACATCAGAAACAAGGGCCCCAAGATAGGCTGATGTTTAGCGATGAAAGGACCTACGGCATCCCCGCTGCTTACGATATAGGGTACGCCCGCTATCATATTTCCTGCGATCAAGGCAAGGCCTCCGAAGATACCGGTTCCCTCCATGACCATCAAATTCGGCCTGTCCCGAATAATGCTTTTAAGGAGGCGCCAAAAATTCAGATGCTTCTTTCTTTTCTCGAAAGGATAGAAGGTAGCAGGAACTTGGCTTAATAATGCCTTGAGCCGGTTCTCATCATCCCCGTTGCTTCCTTGGGTGGCAAACCCAACGATTTTAACATTTTGATTCCGATCCAATGGCAACAGCCTCCAATGACAAGTTTAAGTCAGAGCTTTTTCCTTCAGCCCGTTGTGATGTTCATCATAATGCCCGATCAAAATGCGGTGCATGTTCTCCCAAGTCAGCTGTTTAACGCGCGCCCTGGCCCGCTCTCCATAAAGACGATAACGTTCGGGAGCGCTTAATATTTCGCGTAAAGCCGAAGCAATTTCATCACTGTTCCGCTCTAAAATGAAGCCATTGACGTGATGCGTAATTAGATCTTCCACGCCCCCAACCTTAGTCGAGATGATGACCATGCCGGCAGCCGCCGCTTCATGCACTACCAGAGAAAAAGTCTCGTAACTGGACGGAAAGACGAATATATCGCTCATCCCGAACCAAAGCTGCGGTTCCGATTGTTTTCCCGTGAATCGGACGCGATCCTGATGTTCCGGCTGTACCATCTTATAATACGGCTCACGTTCGCCTTTCCCGACGACAAGCAAATAGAGCTCCGGAAATTGATCCGCTACTTTATTGAAGGCTTCTATGACGAGATTAAGCCCCTTTCTTGGCCAGTCCCCTCCCATAAAGAGCAGAATATCGCCGTCCTCAGGAACGCCGTACTGCTGGCGAAGCACTTTTTTAGCCTCGCTCTCGTACACGGTAAACTTGTCGATGTCCACCCCGTTCGGAAGATAACCGACTTGTTCCGGTGCGTAGGGGAAATCCGCCAAAATTTCTTCCCGGACCCGGTTCGAAACAGCAAGCAGCTTCGCGGTTCGGTTCGGATGATAGACGATTCGCTCCATCGTACGGGCAATGAAGGAAGCGATATCGCTGTTCCACTTGCGAAACCGGGAAACTCCGCTGTCTGCGCGTGTGCCCCCTGCCTTCAAGTAGCCGTGATGGCAATAATGAACGGTTGAGAAATCGGCGCGGTTAAAGACGATCGCCCCCGTGGTGTGAAGAATATCCCGCTTCACGAAGAGAAGTCTCAGGCTGGCAAAAATGGAAAACAGAATCAGTCTTAGGGGGACAGGCCTTTTGATCACCGGTATTTTAATAAATTTGATGCCCTCGGGGTTTGTCACGTTTAAAGAGGAAGCAACTACCGTTACGTTGTAATCTTCTTTAAGACGCATAATCATTTCATTTAAATGAATTTCCATTCCGCCTAAGCCTCCGGCATCATGGGCAACAATAGCTATAGTCGGTTTTTTTATCATAGGAGCTCCTTCCATGCCGAACCGTTAATTTAGTTGTTTGGATACTAAGTGTATCCTTTTTAACTAAATTTACGATACTATTTGTATCATTGTCAATTTATTTTCATATGTTTTTTGCAATTATTCTGAAAGCCGGAGTTGAAATTTATTATTTTTTTAACCATTTGATAATTGCTTTCTCTTGATACACACCGTATAATGATCTCGATGTTACGTTTTGTATCATTAAACCTGCACAAGGAACAAAAGAACCATTTTTTCCTATTCTTTATTTTATGTAAAGAACAACCGGCTTCGTTCTCTATCTATTTATTACTAAAGAACCAACGCGTTGCACTTGATTTGACAGTTAAGTCGATGCTTTAACCGTATGCAACAATGATAAGTAACTTAAATTAGAGTTGGAGTGGATCATACATGTGTGGAATTACCGGTTGCGTTGGTTATTCAATGGATAAAGTAAAACGTTCCCTGAACCGAATGGTGGAGCGAGGGCCGGACAATGAAGGGACTTGGAGCAATCAGGATGTGATTCTGGGGCATCGCAGACTTTCCATCATCGACTTAAGCGCGTCAGGGCATCAGCCTATGCTCGATGCAAGCGAAGAAATCGCGATTACGTTTAATGGAGAAATTTATAATTATTTGGATCTGCGCAATGAGCTGAAGCACCAGTACTCGTTTCGTACCCATACGGATACGGAGGTGATCCTCGCCGCCTATTCATGCTGGGGGCTAAACCGGACACTCCAAAAAATCAGGGGAATGTATGCCTTTGCCATCTGGGATAACCGCAGCAAGAGTCTAATCATGGCGCGCGATCCTTTCGGCAAAAAACCGCTTTTCTATTCCTGTGCGAATGGAAAGCTCGCTTTCTCATCGACATTAAATGCGCTGTTGGAATATTATGATGCGCTTCCGCCCGTCAACCCTTGTGCGATCGATGATTATTTGACCTATTTGGCCGTTCCCGGGGACGAGTGCATTTTTGAAGGTATTCAGAAGCTTCTGCCCGGCCATTACGCGATTTATAAAGACAGGAAATTGTCTGTCGAACGTTACTGGCACCTTTCTTTCGCCAATCCCGTATCCATCTCGGAAGAAGAGGCCTTGGAGGAACTGGACCGCTTGATTCGAAAAGCCGTTCGCAGCCGAATGGTAAGCGACGTGCCGATCGGCGCCTTTTTAAGCGGCGGCGTCGATTCCAGTCTTGTCACCGCCATCATGGCCCTGGAGTCCGGAAAACCGATTACGACCGTAACAATGGGGTTTGACGATCCTCAATATGACGAAACCCGATTCGCACGCAAAGTTAGCGAGGCTTATCAAACCGACCATCATGAATTCACTCTCACGATGGATTATTGGAAGTCGATCCCCGACATCTTGAGCAGGTTTGGCGAACCGTTTGCGGACTCATCCGCCCTGCCCACTTATTTTGTATCCAAACAAGCCAAGGAAGAAGTAACGGTCATTCTTAATGGAGACGGCGGGGACGAACTGTTCGCCGGGTACACGCGCCCTCTGGCGGAATCGATGGCCATGCGCTACAGAAAGGCGCTGCCGGGATGGCTCCGGCGCCCGATCGGTCGTTATGCGCTTTCTAAACCGAAGCTTTCCCCCAGGATTTTGAACGGCATGAAACAAGTATTCGAATTAGGGATGACCGACGCGCGAACCGCTTATGTTTTCAACCGCGCGCTACGGCCTTATCGGGAATCCGTTTATACGCCGGAATTTCTGCAGCAGCTGGGGAACCATCATCCGGATATATGGTATCAGCGCGTCTGGGATCAGGCGGACGGCCTCGCTTCCGTGGATAAAATGATGTACGGCGATCTGAACAGTTATTTGCCGGACGATCTTCTTGCCAAGATGGACACGATGACGATGGCTCATTCGCTTGAAGCGCGCTCCCCGCTGCTTGATATTGAACTGGCCGAATTCACCGCAACCCTCCCTCATCAGCTGAAAATTCAAGGTCTCGATACGAAGATGCTGCTGAAAAAGCTTGCATCAAGGTACGTGCCTCACGAGGTATTGTACCGTCCGAAAAAAGGGTTTAATATGCCGATCGAATCTTGGCTGCGGACGGTATTGTCCAAGAAGGCTTCAGAGCTGCTTTTGGGCAAACGAGCCGTAGACCGGGGATTGTTCCGATCGGAGCATGTCAAGCGGCTGCTTGATGCCCACCAATCGGGGAAACGCAATTATGCCCAGCAATTGTGGTCATTATTATGCCTTGAAATTTGGTTCCGGATCCAGGTGGACAAAGATTTTCTCTCCATGCTGATGTGACGGCACCAGGATAAATATAAACTCTTATCAACTCCAAAAAGTCCTTACTTTTTTCACGCAATGAAAAAGGTGAGGACTTTTTATTCCCGGATGGGGTCTTAAGAAAATATTTGTGATACAATAGGTATCGACTCTATGTATCGTGAAAGGACTTCAAGATGACCCTAATCTTATCGACTGTTATCTTCATTGCAATCTTCGCCGGGATGTATACCCTCTTCATTCTCCCCACCCAGTGGCTCAAAACGGAAAAGATCCGCCTTGATCTGGGTATCGGAAAAAAAATACTCCAGCTCAGCGATCTGCATGTCGAGCGGCTCCGGGTGCGTCCGGGGCAAATCCGGCGTGTCATCGAAGCGGAGCGCCCGGATTATATTATTATTACCGGGGATTTCACGAAGCTCCCCTCCAGCCTTCCCAAGCTGGGAACTTATTTAAGCATGGTTCGGGACAGCGGCATTCCCGCCTATGCCGTTCTCGGCAATCACGATCACCAGCAGCCCAAGGTCAGCCGGTTAATCAAGTTCATCGAAGGGTACGGCATACGGATTTTACGCAATGAAGCCGCTCTCTTGGACGGTTTTCAGCTGGTCGGAATCGATGATTTCGACAGCGGCAAGAGCAGAATACGCAAATCCTTCGCGCAGGTGCATCCTCAGCTTCCCATCCTCGTCGCAACGCATGATCCGAATATCGTATTGATGATGAAACAATGGTCTTACCATTATTTGATGGCGGGCCATCTGCACGGCAAACAAATCAACATTCCGTTCTTTTACAAATTCAGACCGATGGGCCCTTTGCCCGCTTCAGGCATATACAAAGGATTGCACCGGAAGCCTTACGGTACCTTCTATATTTCCAAGGGTCTTGGACAAACGGGGATCAATATCCGGTTCATGGTGCGCAGCGAAGTCACCTTGCATATGCTGTAATCGCCTGCTGCGTACCAGATACCGTAGGATGAATCTAGGAAGGCATGAACCCAAGTTTCGGCTTGCGCTTACGTAGTGGGGGTTAGGCTCAATCGAGCGCGAGGATTAAGACAGGCAGGAAAACCATGTCTTCGGAGCCGGAGAAGAGGATGTTACGCTGGTATTTGAGACGGCGGCATTCATACGGGTGTACTTCTCTTGGTCAATATTCATCTGAGCCAAAATCTTGTGAATATCCAATTCGACCTTGCCTTGATTCAAACGGTCGCTGCTCATTTACAACGCTCCTTCTGACAGATATGGATTTGACGGGTGAGATGATGCGGATATCCCGGTGCCTTGCCTCAAATAACATGATGAGCTATGCAGCGAAGATGAATTGCCGTTATGCTCTAGTAACACTTTATGTTACGATATGTATCCTTGTCAAACGCTGTTTTTCGGTTTTTTTGTCGTCTGATGAGGCTTTTAGGCTGCTTTTTGTAAGTTAAAATATAAATTTTCCTTTACCATTCCGAAAACTGTATGTAAGCCCTTTCTTTAGGTTTGAAAATCAATTTGAGGGTAAAGCTGAGGATAGGGCTGCAGCGCATTGTAGCTCTCCACAGCCTTGGCGGTGAAGGTTTGGGCATGAACCGCCATCTGATTGATCATGCCGAAGAAGAAGGAGCGGCTTGCTGCCGGCATATCGTATTTCACCCGGTACGCATAAGGTGCCCGTACGCCTTTCTTCTCAATTCGGCTTCCGAGCAACCGGATCGAATGATGTGCTGTAAACAGCTCCAGGCCTATCGTTATACGGTGATCCTGAGGGAAGTCAAGCTCGCTGTCGAACCGGATTTCCCCTGCATCCAGGTAAGTGATCTTTATCGTCGTATAGTTGCTTTGGACCGCTCTGCCGTCCACCCGGACGATCGTCAGCCTGCACTCGAGAGAAGTGAGCAGCTGCTGCCATTGCAGCTGTCTAAGCTCCATCGCATTGGTCATTTCCTTACCACCCGGCTTCCCCAATTTTCGGTAACAGCATTTCAATAATGATACGAATAGTATACTTATAAAGCCATAATCCAAGATAAGATACGTTTCGTATCATGTCAAGTATTTGTTTGTGCTCCTACCGAAAAACGTGCTATCTTGGTATTAGAACAACGAGTATAATTAACAACGCATGTAACCACTGGAGGTAGTCGCATGAAATACGGAGAGCGGATTGCCCAGCTTCGCGAGAAGCATGCCTTGACTCAGGAAGAGCTTTCTAGCAAACTCGGGATTACCCGAGCCTCTCTCTCTCACTACGAAAACAACCGAAGAGAACCGGATTACAACACGATGGTCACGATCGCCAATTTTTTCAAAGTGCCTATCGATTATCTCATCGGGAGAACAGACAATCCCCATCCGATCATGGATGAAGATGTACGTGAATTTGCGGACAGCCTGGAGCTATCGGACGATAAGATCATGGAGAAGTTCGCTCTGACGATAGACGGCAAGCAATTAACTCCGGAGGAAGCCAGACGGTTCATCGCTTTCGTCCGGGCCGAGCGCTCCATTCAAAAGGACGACAAGAGCGATTAAGTCCGCAAGGCAGGGCGGTGGCGCCTCCTTTAAACGCAAAAAAATCGAGGCCGAGGCCTCGATTTGCTTTCTACACGAAGGTAAGCTTCTCATAAGCTTTCCCCAGGACGCCTTGCGCGTCTCCCTTCATCCATCCGTCCAGAACCGTATAGTAGACGCTCCTGAAGTCCACTTCATACTTCAAATCCCCGTTGTTCAGGTTCGTTAAGCTCGGCATAACCCCGTACAAGCCCCCCTTGATTCTGCCGCCAAGGACAAAGACCGGTGCAGCCGTCCCATGGTCCGTACCGCCGTTGCCATTCTCCTTCACCCGTCTGCCGAATTCCGAGAAAGCCATCGTGACCACCCGGTCGACGAGCCCCTGCGCCTCCAAATCCTTGTAAAACGCCCCGAGCGCCTCATCCAACTGTTGCAATAGCTTCGCATGCAGTACCTTTTCTTGAATGTGATCGTCGAAGCCGCCGAGCTGAAGATAGAATACCCTTGTTCCGGAATTGCCCGCCAGCATTTTGGATACGAGCTGCAAATCCTTTGCAATGCCTGTCTTCGGATATTCCACCTTCATTTGATAACCGTTCGTCAGGCTGTGAACCGCTTCGACGCTCTCATACGCATCCTTGCCGCGCTGACAAGTAACTTGAATGGCCGTTCCTTGCTGGTCCGGATCGTACATATCGAGAAACGCTTTGGCGATCCGGTTCTGGTCCGGCTTCGGCGTCTTCGGATCCAGGAAATTATACGTTTCAAGCGATTGAATGACCGGAATACTGACGACGTCGGAGTTCATGGCCTTATTCGCGCTGTTGCCGATTTGCAGCGCTTTAAGCGGGTTGGCGTTCGACTTCAGGGAAGTTTCCGCATACCTGCCCAGCCAGCCGCTGTGGATGTATTTCTCCGGCTCCGCCGTCTGCCAAATTTCCATCGAACGGAAATGGGAATGGTCCGGATTAGGATAGCCAACCCCTTGGATGATAGCTAGCTTGCCGTTGTTATACATATCCTTCATATTCGTGAGGCTGGGATGCAGGCCCACTTGATTGTCGATCGCAAGCACTTTGTTTTCCGTAATTTTTAGCGTCGGCCTAGCGTCGAAATAGCCTCCCATACCGTATGGAATCAGCGTATTGATCCCGTCATTGCCGCCGCTCAGCTGAATGACCACCAGCACCGGAGCATCCGGATCCGGCGTATCCTGGCTTTGGGAGCTGAGCAGGCCTCCACTCTCTGCAAAAATCATCGGTCCGCCGAGGCCCAGCGTGGCCAGCAGCGCCGTCCCTTTAACGATGAAATCTCTTCTTGTAAGCTTCATACGGCTTGCTCCCTTCTATTTCATCTGAGCTTCCGGTGAAATCATGACCAGCTGCAGCAGGCCGCGCATCCCGTTCGCTTTTTGAATGGAGTGAATGAACGTATCGTCGGCATACTTGGACAGCGCAGCGGCGGATTGCGTGCCGAACGACCAGATGCCGGTATTCATACCGAACTGCTTTACGTATGTATCCGCCGTCGCCAAGGGATCGAGCATATAATCCGGCTTGCTCAGCAGATTGCTGTTCAGCCTCTTGGCTACCGATTCCGCAAACTGGTATCGCGCCAGCAGATTCGACGTCAGCAGCCAGGTCGCTCCGCCCCTCCAGCCCGCTACATCCGGAGGCAGGTATAGCTCCTGCCCCATCTTGCGCATCGCTTGCACGAAGCCTCTGGCCACCGGCAGCTGAAAGGCCTTCATGATCCCGACCACATATTCGGCCGGCGTCTTGATCAGAGCGCCTCGATTAGCGTCCGAATAGAAAGCGTCGGACAAGAACAGCGCGCTTAAGGTTTCTTTAATATTGTAGTTTTGGGAGAACACCTTCGCGATTTCATCGATCCATTCGGCAGCAGGGTCGTCCGCCGCGAAGTAGGTCAACAGCTTTTTCGCTATAAAATGCGGCAGCGCATCCTGCTTGAACAGTATCTTGACGACATCGGTCTCGTCGAAGTTGCCCCTGCTGCCCAGGAAGCTTTTTGTGCCGGTGTCGTGCTGCCCCTTATTGAATTTGACTTCGTCCGTCTTCATGTTATAGCTCCAGCCGGTAAGCGCCCGCGCAGCTTCCCGGATGTCCTGCTCGGTATAATTCCCGATGCCCAGCGTAAACAGCTCCATGACCTCGCGGGCGTAGTTCTCGTTCGGCTTGCCTTTGCGGTTGTTGTTCGTGTCCAGATACAGCATCATGGCCGGATCCTTGCCGATTTGGTCGACCAGCTCATGGAAATTGCCGAGCGCGTATTTGCGCAGCAGCTCGTTCTGGCGCACCATCAGCGGAATCTCGCGAACCTTCTGGTAGGACGTAGCAAAATGCCCGTGCCAGAATAGCGTCATCTTCTCGATGAGCGGCGCATCGGTACCCGCCATCCGGTACAGCCAGTACGTTTGCTGATCACCGATCTGGTTGGCAGCCAAATCCTTGCCGTCCGCCTTGACCTGGGCGAACGGAAGCAGCTCCGTTCCCGTTCCCGTCAGCGGTTCCCCATCCAATAAACGGCGAACCGTTTCTTCTTTACCCAGCATTACGGAAGCGCTTACCTCGGTTTTTCCTGCAAAGAACGCGGCTCTTCCTAGTAAATGAGCAGCTTCCTTATCTGTCCATCCCATCGTCATCCTCACACCACCTTGCTTCGCTTTTAACTATATTATCGTCATTATATATGGCAGATGTTACAAAAAGTTGAACCTGTTCGGTGTTGTGAAATAGATAAATAAAGCGTGATGGCAGGTGCAGAGGTGATGCCTCCGGCGGCTGTTAAAATTCGTGACCTTTTGTTATACATTACAAGAATTCCGGTGAATAAGAAGCTGCTCCCCGAGCAGATCATTCTTCCGATCGCTGCTCTGCCCCGCAAAGTGAAGTCCATTCAAAGAAGCAAATCCAAGTACTTTGCGGGGACCCCCACCCCTAGAATTCTTGGATTTGATAACACCTTAAGCGGTAAGAATCCGGGGACAAAGGCGAACGCTTGCGCTTCTCCAGAACGATCCGCCCGCTCCGCTGTTTATTCACCGGACTTCTAGTGGAAGGTTATAAAAGCGGCGCCTGGCGGCTCCTCCGGCAGCGCCTCACTTTCCCTCGAACGCTAGAGTAAAGATTTAAAGACACTGGCAGCAGGTTCAAGGGGGAGAGATAGAAAAAAACCTTCCCGATGAACAGGGAAGGTTCAGAGTGCCCTAGAAAGAGGTGTTTGATAAGAATATAGATACAAACGGAGGTTGGCTACTGGAGGAGCGATAGCGTTCGCCTTTGTCTGCGGGAAAAAGCGTCCTTCTTTTTTATTTTTTCCTGAACGGATCGATTTTCTCGCATAGTGGGAAAACATCGTTTTTCTTTTCTGCATTATGTGGTATATTTATGTTATATAATATAACATCATATCGAATTATTTTGGGAGGTGATCGATTTGTCTGTAATTTCGAAAGCCATTCAAATTTTGGATATTTTGGTGCCGCAAGGGATGGAGAAGGAGCTTAGCGTAACAGAGATCAGCAAGGAGCTAAGCATGCCTGTGCAAAGCGTCCATCGTATTCTTACCTCTTTGTGCGGGCATGGCTTCATCTCCCAGAACAGCAAGACGAAGAAATACAAGCTCGGTCTATCCCTCATGAAATACGGGTTTCTGATGTGGGACAGCTTGATGCTCCGCTCTACCGCCAGACCGTATATGGTGGAGCTTTCGCAAACGACACGGGAAACCGTCTACCTCGCAACCCGTGAAAATGACGAGGGCGTCTATATCGATTCCATCGACTCCCCCCAAATCCTCAAGATTTCCGAGCCGATCGGGCTGCGTCTGCCGCTCTACATCGGCGCTTCCAACCGCGTCATTCTTGCCTATTTACCGCAAAAGCTGCAAGAGAACCTGCTGCGTCATGTCAATTGGAGCTCCGTTCCGTCCCTGAAGCCGCTTAGCTATGAGTTTATACGACAGGATCTGGATCAGATCCGGGCTCAAGGCTACTCCGTCACGACGGGTGAGGCAACGGATGGAACTACCGACGTGGCCGCCCCTATTTTTTCCTACGAAAATACGGTTATTGGCTCGCTGAACGTCGCCGGTCCGGTGCTGAGATTCAGCCGCGACAACCTTCAGAAGTATGCATTTTATGTAAGCAAGTATGCGGATCTGATCTCCAAGGAGCTTGGCTATCGGAGCAATTACCGCGCTCGTCCGTAGTTTCCCATTCTGATAAAGCTAAGGGCGAAACATTTTGTTGCTTTCCCACTATTCGGTAAACCTACATTTATTTTACTTATAATGTCTCTATAATGTTAATTAAGATCACATTAAAACAAGTTCTTTCGAAGATACTGCATTAAGCGGAAGTTTTTCATGTGATGAGACACAGAAAAATAAGTTTCGAAGGAGAGGGAGAACGAATGAATATGAAGCTTGCACAGGAATATCAGGTAAAGCACCCCTTGGAACCGCTCAGCGCGAAAGAAATTGAATTGGCCGTCCATATCCTGAAAAATAAAAAAACGCTTGGTGCATACGACCGATTTATTTCGGTCATGCTGCGTGAGCCGCTCAAGCGGGAAGTGCTGGCTTTTGACGGCTCCAAGCCGTTTGACCGCCAAGCTAACATTGTCATCCTGAACAACGAATTTAACGCATGCTATGAGGCGATCGTATCGATCACGAACGGGGAGCTGTTATCGTGGAAGCACGTGCCGGGCGTGCAGCCGAGTTTCATGCTGGAGGAGCATGCCGAGTGCGAACAGGCGGTGAAGGCTAGTCCCCTGTTCCATGCAGCGCTGGAGCGGCTCGGCATTACGGATCCTGAACTTGTCATGGTCGACTGCTGGTCGGCAGGCAACTTCGGCAGTGAGGAAGACAATACGCTCCGGCTGGCACGCCCGCTGTGCTTCCTGCGCAGTGATGCTTCCGACAACGGCTACGCCCGTCCGCTCGGTCTTGTGCCGATCGTCGATTTGAACAAAATGGAAGTGCTGCGGGTCGAGGAATATCCTTACGCCACGATTGCGACAAAGCCCGCCAACTATACACCGGATCGCGTCGGACCGCTTAGATCGGATCTGTTGCCGATCTCCATTACGCAACCGGAGGGGCCCAGCTTTACCGTGGACGGCCATGAGGTGAATTGGCAAAAATGGAACTTCCGTATCGGCTTCAACTCCAGAGAAGGCCTCGTCATTCATACAGTCAGCTACGACGATCAGGGCGTGAAGCGCCCGATACTTTACCGCGCTTCGCTCTCTGAAATGGTCGTGCCGTATGGTGATCCCGGGCCTACGCAGAACCGCAAAAACGCCTTCGACAGCGGGGAATACGGCATCGGCCAGTTAGCGAACAGTCTCGAGCTCGGCTGCGACTGCGTCGGCTACATCCGCTATCTCGATGCGGCGATCACAAACAGCAAGGGCGAGCCTGTCGTCATTAAGAACGCGATTTGTATGCATGAAGAAGATTATGGCATCCTGTGGAAGCATACGGATTGGAGAACGAACGAGGTCGAGGTCAGACGTTCGAGAAGGCTGGTTGTCTCCTCCATCTCTACCGTAGCCAACTACGAATACGGCTTCTTCTGGTATTTTTATCAGGACGGCAACATCGAGTTCCAGGTGAAGCTGACAGGCATTTTGTCGGTCGGCGGTCTGGCCGAAGGCGAGAAGCCTTTGTACGGAACGATGGTGGCACCGGATCTGTACGCACCGAACCACCAGCACTTTTTTAATGTACGTCTGGATTTGCAAATTGACGGAACAGACAATTCCGTATACGAGGTCGATACCGTACCGGCTCCGGCAGGTCCGAACAACCCGATGGGCAATGCCTTCATGGCCAAATCCACATTGCTTGCCACCGAGCAGGAAGCGATTCGCGATCTGAAGCTGGAAACCGCCCGCTACTGGAAATTCGTGAACGATAACGTCAAAAATGAAATGGGACAGTCCGTCGGCTACAAAATCGTCCCTGGCGAAAACTGCTTCCCTTTCGCTTCCATGGACTCCAGCCTGCTGAAGCGCGCCGGATTTATTAAGCATCATCTGTGGGTCACTCCTTATGACGAGAAGGAAATGTTCGCTGCCGGAGATTACCCGAACCAGCACACCGGCGGAGATGGCCTTGAGAGCTGGACACAGCAGGATCGTCCGGTGAACAATACGGATATTGTCGTCTGGTACACGATGGGACACAACCATATTCCGCGTCCGGAGGATTGGCCGGTCATGCCGGCGGCATATACCGGATTTTTACTGAAGCCGACGGGCTTCTTTAATGCCAGTCCCGCCCTCGACCTGCCGCCGTCAGCCAAGAAAAGCGCCTGTAGTACCGTTTCGAAAGAATGCCATTCCAGGGAGGGACACGGATAATGCTCAAACCGGCCGCTATGCGTGACGATACCAAGCATGCTTTGATGTCTGTCATCCCGATCGGCCTCGCCCTGGTGCTGCACACCGTTCATTTGCTCCTCGCCCCGGCGCTGCTGGGGATGGGGGCTATGGCGATGAGCGGTCATCACCATCACGATATGTCCTTGCCGATGACCATGGGGGATGCAGCTTCATCAGCGGGAGCCTCGTGGATCACCATCGCCTTCCTCGTCTTGAACGGCATCGGCATTTATTATGCCGGCCGTGTGCTGTGGAAGTCCCGTTCGGTCAAAAGTACAGGACGGCACGGGCAGATTTGCAAAGCCATATCCGTTGCTACAATTGTCATCGGGGTTGTATCGGGCGTTAGCCTAATTTAAATAGGAGGCGGAACATATGAGCATGAATAAGCTTTCTTTATGGTCTAAAACAACGATAGCAGGCGCAGGCTTACTTAGCCTGCCTTTTACAGCGTGGGCTGCGGATGGCGCTCCGCCGAAGGTGGACACAGGGGATACGACTTGGATGCTCATCTCCTGCGCTATCGTGCTGTTCATGTTCGTGCCGGGGCTGGCCCTGTTCTATGGCGGGATGGTCAGCGAGCGCAACGTCATCTCCACGATGATGTACAGCTTGAGCAGTCTGCTGATCGTCAGTGTGGTATGGGTGCTGTGGGGATATACCCTCGCCTTCGGCCCGGATGCAGGCGGCTGGATAGGCTCGCTTGATTATTTGGGATACTCAGGCGTGGGTCAGGAGGCGATGGCTCCTCTGACGATTCCGCACATCATCTTCTCGATTTTTCAGCTGCTGTTCGCCGGCATCACGGTAGCTCTCATCTCCGGTGCCGTGGCTGAGAGGGTCCGTTTGTCCGCCTGGGTTGTGTTCTCGGTATTGTGGATTACGTTTGTGTATGCGCCGATGGCGCATTGGACGTGGGGCGGCGGCTGGCTCTCCAAGCTCGGCGGGCTGGATTTTGCCGGAGGTACGGTCGTACATATTTTATCCGGGGTGAGTGCCCTGGTTGCTGCGATGATGATCGGACGCCGGAAAGGCTTTACGAACAAAACGGTTCCTCCGCATAACGTTATCTTGTTCTTCATCGGCGGCATGTCGCTTTGGTTTGGATGGTTCGGGTTTAACGGCGGCAGCGCGCTCGCTTCCGGCGGCCTGGCTACGATCGCCTATGCAACCACACATGTGGCCGGTGCGGCAGGCGGGATCGCTTGGGCGGCTATTGAATGGGCCCGTAAGAAAAAGCCTACCCTGGTCGGTACGGTCACAGGCGTCATTGCCGGACTGGTTGCGATTACGCCGGGGGCAGGCTTCGTCTCGGTCACTTCCTCCCTTGTGATCGGCTTCGTCGCCAGCTTCGTCTGCTACTTCGGTGTCAACTACCTTAAGACGAAATTCAAGTACGACGATACGCTCGATGTGTTCGGCATTCACGGATTGGGCGGCATCTGGGGTGCCATCGCTACGGGGATTTTTGCCAGCAAAGAAGTTAACCCCGCCGGGAACGACGGGTTGATTCACGGCAATGCCAATCAAGTAGTAATCCAGTTGATCGACGTGCTTGTAGCGATCGTTCTGGCGGCCGTCGGTACTTATCTTTTGCTCAAAATCGTCAGCCTCTTCGTTCCGCTGAGGGTAGAGAAGGATCAAGAGGAGGTAGGTCTCGATATCAGTCTGCATGGGGAGTTGGCGTATAACTCCGCCTCTGTGTTTGCAGAGGTCTACGCGTCCTCGGCACCTCCTGTGGTAGAGAAGACTCCGGTCAACGCTCCGCTCCCTAGTAACACTTAAGCTTACGGATGATAGAGCAGCACCCTTTAAAATGTAACAGCCCAAACGATATCGGTCGTTTGGGTTGTTTGTTTCTTTAGTTATGAAGCAGGCAGCAGTTCACAGCCTGTCTTTTTTTATTTTTGAAGCATCCGCAGCAGTAAAACGATGGCTTTCCGCCCGCGTCGTGCGGTCCAACGGTACGAAAGCGCCGCGGTCCCTTCCCTGCAGGAAGCCGTTCTGCTGCGCGGCCGCATTATAGCCTTTGGCCCAAGCCGGGAAAGGTCTGACTTCTCACCAACCGACTTTCACTCCATAGTCGGTGCGCTGCCAAGCGCACATGAAACAACCTTCCCTGTATGAATAGGGAAGGTTGTTTGATTTAAATGATATAGATAAAGCCGGATCTTACAAGTCGAAGTACAAGGAGTACTCGTGCGGATGAATGCGGATGGAAACGGCTTTCGCTTCATCACGGTGCAGAGCGATGTAGTTGTCGATGAAGTCTTTGGAGAATACGCCGCCTTCAGTCAAGAACTCGAAGTCAGCTTCCAGAGCGTCAAGCGCTTCGTCCAGGGAGCCTGGAACGCTGCGGATTTCGGCTTTATCCGCATCGGACAGCTCGTAAATGTTCTTGTCGAGCGGGCCGTAGCCGAGTGCGCGAGGGTCGATTTTCTTCTTGATGCCGTCCAGACCTGCAAGCAGCATAGCCGCGAATGCGAGGTAAGGGTTAGCCGTGGAGTCCGGCGTACGGAACTCGATGCGGCAGCCTTTTGGCGTTACGGCAGCAACCGGAATCCGAACCGCTGCGGAACGGTTACCTTTGGAGAATACGAGGTTAACCGGCGCTTCGTAGCCAGGAACAAGGCGTTTGAAGGAGTTCGTGCTCGGGTTAGTGATCGCAATCAATGCCGGAGCATGGTACAGGATCCCGCCGATATAGTTCAGAGCCGTCTCGCTCAGGTTGGCATAGCTGCCTTTTTCCCAGAAGAGAGGCGTGTCGCCGTTAAAGATGGATTGGTGAACGTGCATCCCACTTCCGTTGTCGCCAAACAGCGGCTTCGGCATGAAGGTAGCAACCTTACCATATTGTCTTGCTGTATTTTGAACGATGTATTTGTATTTCAGAAGGTTATCGGCTGTTTTGGTCAGCGTGTCGAAACGGAAGTTGATTTCGCCTTGTCCGGCTGTCGCCACTTCGTGGTGGTGACGCTCGATGCGAAGTCCGGACTCGATCAGCAGACGGCACATTTCGCTGCGGATATCTTGCTGGGAATCCGTAGGAGCAACAGGCACATACCCGCCTTTGTGCTTCACTTTGAAGCTCAGGTTGCCGCCTTCGTCCTTGCGGTTGGAGTTCCAGTGAGCTTCCTCGGAATCTACGAAGAAGGAAGAGCTGTTTTGCGTGCTTTCGTAACGAACGTCGTCAAAGATGAAAAACTCGGATTCAGGAGCGAAGAATGCCGCCGTACCTACGCCGGAGGATTGAAGATATTCTTCCGCTTTTTGAGCGATCGAACGCGGGTCACGCTCATAACGCTCTCCGTCCGGAGTGAAGATGTTGCACATAATAACGATTGTCGGATGTGCAGTGAAAGGATCAACGAAGGAAGATTCCGGATCCGGCATCATAACCATATCGGATTCTTCGATCCCTCTGAAGCCTGGGATGGAAGAACCGTCAAAAGCAACACCGTTTACAAAAGTTTCTTCTTCGACTTCGGAAGCCGGCAAAGAAATGTGATGCGCTCTACCGCTCAAATCGACAAAACGGAAATCGACCCACTCGATGCCTTTTTCTTGGATAGTGTTTAACACGTTTTGAACTGACATGGTCTCGCTACCTCCTAATTTCCGAACATTCCACGATGATTGTTCGAACATTGTTCAAGTTTTTGTTTATCATGGTCATATTATAAAACTTTCCTTAAAGAATCGTCAATACTTATGTAAGGTATTTTTTATGGATGTGTAAGGTAATCTCACACTTCAACGTATTTTGTTCACAAAAACAACAAAAAAGAAACTTGACTTTCCTGATTTCCAGGAAAATCAAGCTCTTTCCGCGTTTTCGGTTCCCTCTAAACGAACATTCCTTAGCTGCACACAAGCTCTTTTTTCGAGTCAAACCGTTTGCCGCAGATCGGCGCCAGCTTCTCGAGATCTAACATCAGCTGAGCAAATTGTTCCGGGAACAAGGACTGCACCCCGTCGCCTGTCATCGAATTATCGGGATCGGTATGCATTTCCACGATCAAACCGTTCGCTCCGGCCGCAACGGAAGCTTTGCTCATCGGCTCTACCAACTCGCGGCGGCCTGTTCCGTGGCTCGGATCGGAGATGACCGGCAGGTGACTGAGCGTTTGAAGCGCCGGGATGGCGGACAAATCGAGCGTGTTGCGCGTGTAAGTTTCGAATGTTCGGATTCCACGCTCACACAGCATCACGTTAGGATTACCGCCAGCGAGAATATATTCCGCCGCATTGAGAAATTCGTCATAGGTTGAGCTGAAGCCCCGCTTCAGCAGGACCGGCTTCTGAATCGTTCCAAGCTTGCGAAGCAAATCGAAGTTCTGCATGTTCCGCGTTCCGACCTGCAAAATATCGGCGTACTCGGCGCATACGTCTACGTATTCCGGCGTCATTACTTCCGTGATCGTCAAGAGACCGTGCTTTTGCCCCGCTTCGGCCATCATGACAAGTCCCTCCACGCCGACGCCTTGGAAGCTGTACGGTCCGGTTCTTGGCTTGAAGGCGCCTCCGCGAAGCACCTGCGCTCCGGATGCCTTCACAAGCCGGGCGATTTCATCGATCTGCTCGGGCGATTCCACCGCACACGGTCCGCCCATAACCACCAGCTGGTCTCCACCGATTTCGACGCCGCCGATCTTGATCACGGTGTTGTCGGGATGAAAGTCCCGGCTGGCCAGCTTATACGATTTGGAAATTTTCACAACCTGCTCCACTCCTGTCAATTGCCTAAGATGCTCGGCCAGCATGGGACTTGCCTTGCCGATGATGCCGATCACGGTGCGGTCCACTCCGCGGGATAGATGCGTCGTAACTTCATGCTTCTCGATATGTTGGATGATTTCGGCGATACGTTCTTCGGTTACTTTATTGGAAAGAATAACGATCATGGCTTGCACGCTCCTTGGAAAGTTCATTTGCACTTAGACGCTTCGACGCTTATACGCTTTTAAGCACTAAAGTGATTATATAACGGAGAACCAGTCTCCGTCAATAGGCCGGGCAAACCTTAATTGTTTGCATCCGATGTCAGCGTCAGCTGTTCCTTGCGCTTCCTGCGGCGTTCCTTGCGATTATGGTGGTACAATTCGAGCAGCCATTTAATAGGAAAGTAACAGAGGATGCCGAGGACGGCCCCTACAATCATGCCTCCGACAATGAGCTTCAAGTTAAATTTAATGAAAGTGTCCAACCAGCTCGGCAGCATGTGCAGCAGATTGTGCCTGGCCCCTCTCGGAAGCACCCAGCCCCCGACCATCCGGTTCAGGAAGGACATCGGAATATAAATGACCTTGCCGAATACGAAGCCGATGAGTGCGGCCGCCATGCTGGCGCGAAACAAATAAATCAGAGGAAAGATTAGAAAGAAAGCGAGTCCTGCCGTCGGCAGCGTGAACATTTCGACGAAGAGACCAATGGAGAAGCCCATCGCGACTAAGCTAGGACCCCCTTTGGCACGTGTCAGCAGCAAATATTTATATTTAAACCAGCGTTTTATGTTACGGACGTGAAAAGGTTTTTTCATTTTCCCCGGTGCCTTCATCCGCTGCCGTCCCTTTCTATATCAAGTTGTTGCTACTCCGCCCCCGCCTTTTGCCGCGCGGCCGGAATCAGCCGATCCATGTTTACCGTTCTGCGAATTTCCCAGGTTGCGGGATCGCCCGGTTCATACTGCTCCAAATAGGTAATGACTTCCTTCGTAATCGGAGTTGGCGTCGAAGCGCCAGAGGTGACCGCCACCCGCTTCACATCCTTCAGCCATTCGCGGTTCAGCTCCGAAATATCGGCGATCCGGTACGCCTTCGTCCCGGCGATTTCCTCCGATACTTGAGCGAGGCGGTTAGAGTTGTTGCTCCGCGGATCCCCGACCACGATGACCAGGTCCGCATCCTTTGCCTGCTCCGCTACGGCCTCCTGCCGCACCTGAGTCGCCAGACAAATTTCGTTATGAATTTCGGCCTTGGGATACGCCTCCAATAACCGATTCATCAGATGCTTGATATCCCACTGGCTCATCGTCGTCTGGTTGGTGATGAGAATCTTGTCGCCGGACAGCTGCAGCTGCCCGATATCGCTTTCCTTTTCGATCAAATGCACCTTATCCGGCGCGACGCCGATGGCGCCCTCCGGCTCCGGATGCCCTTTCTTGCCGATGTAGATGATCTCATAGCCCTCGGCGGTTTTCTCGCGGATCAGATCGTGCGTCTTCGTCACATCCGGGCAAGTCGCATCGACCATCATGAGTCCTTTCTCCCTGGCGCGCCTCCGAACCTCGGGCGATACGCCGTGAGCCGTAAAAATGACGGTGCCTTTGTCGATTTGCTCCAAGATGTCGAGCCGGTTCGGACCGTCCAGCGTCTTGATGCCTTCCTTCTCGAAGAAGTCCGTCACGTGCGCATTATGAACGATCATACCCAATATATATATAGGTCTCGGCAAATTTAAGTCCTTGGCCGCCTGCATGGCGAGGGCCATGGCATCCACTACGCCGTAACAGTAGCCCCTGGGTGAAATTTTGATGACTTCCATGCCTTACCCCCTGCTTGTCGAAAAATCGATGCTTTTAGTTCATTATACCTGATTCCCATCCGGTAGGGAATGCCCTTCCGCCGTTACGGGCAGTTCATTTTGCATGGCCGCGGTCGGAAGCCAGATAACGAACGTGGTGCCGACATCTTTGATGGTTTTGACCTCGATCGAGCCGTTATGCTCGTCGATAATCCATTTGGCGATGGACAGTCCGAGTCCCGTGCCCGACTTCTTGCCGCGGGAAGGATCGGCCCGGTAGAACCGGTCGAAAATATGCGGAATCTCCTCTTTATCCATCCCGATCCCCGTATCCTCAATGCGAATGCCTACCTGCCCGTTATGCAGGAACGAATCGAGCCGGACATATCCGCTGTCGGTATACTTGAACGCATTCTCGATGAAAATAAACAGCAGCTGCTGCAAATAATCGGAATTGCCGTAGACCTTGACGCCCTCCAGCCCTGCAAAATCGCTCGTCAGCCACTCCGTGCTGCGCGGCAGCATCTGCGCCTTGCGGGCGACCTCTTCCATGAGCGGCCGAAGCTCGACCTCCGTCTTCTCCATCTTGAAGCCGGCATCGGCTCTGGCCAGGGAGAGCAGATCGTTGACAAGCCGCGACATCCGTTCGGCTTCGCCGGCAATGTCGCGCATCGCCTCCAGCGACAGCTCGAGATGCATCGCTTCCTTGGCCTCGGGTCCCGCCTGAAGCGCCGTTTGCTTCCACATCTTCTCGAGCAAATCGACATTTCCGCGAATCGTCGTCAGAGGGGTCCTCAGCTCATGCGAAGCATCCGACACGAACCGCCGCTGTGCTCCGTACGCTTCCTCCTGCTCAGCATAAGCATCCTGCAGGCGCCCCAGCATCCCGTTAATCGTCTCCGTCAGCTGGCCGATCTCGTCCCGCGGTCCATAATATTCGATCCGGCGGTCCAGATCCGCACCTTTCTCGATCTGATTCGTTGCGAAGATGACCTGCTCGATCGGACGAAACGCCTTGCGCGAGAGAAACCAGCCGACCGAAGCGGCCAGACTGACGGCCAGCGCGCCCGAGATCCACAGTATCCACCGCAGCAGCACGAAAATGCGGTCATACTGCTCCAGGAAGATGCCGGCTTGTATCATACCGAGCACTTTGACGTTTCCGCTCGGCAGCTCTTGGATGATAATGGGCTTGTTATAAATCATGAAATTCAGATTTTGAATTTTCACTTCATCGAATGCCGAATCGTTCTCCAGAATTTGCTGGATCTTTTGCTGAGTCAGATTGGGAAACTGAATATCGGCATCCTTCGCATTCGGAGACCGCTGGACCGTATTATTGCTCAAATTGACGATCTGAAAAAACATATTGCTGCTTCGAAGCATATCGCGCCCCGGGATATTGAAATTAAAGCTCATGCTGCCGTCCAGCGAAACGGTAGGTCTCGGGCTGATCCATTTGTCAATCAGGTCCGCCTGCTCCTTAAGGTCCGTCTTCAAGCTTTCGTAATAAATAAAGTGCGTGAATAAATATAAACCAAGGCCGAGCAGCAGGAGCGTTGCGGACAATATCCCGGTGTACCACATGGTGAGCCGCAAACGCACGGACATGTCAGCTCTCTCCTCTCAGCACGTAGCCGGCTCCCCGTACCGTCTGGATCATGCGCTTATGCCCGTGCTCCTCCGTTTTTTGACGCAGCAGCGCAATATAAACCTCCAGCACGTTGGATTCGCCGCTGTAGTCATAGCCCCAGATCTTCTCCATTATTACGTCCCGGGAAAGCACCCGTTTCGGATTTTGCAAAAATAAATGCAGCAGATCGAATTCCTTCGTCGTCAGCTCGATCAGCTGGCCGCCGCGGAATACTTCTCGCGTATCCAGATCCATGAAGATATCTTGATACTGCAGCTTATTGGTCGGCTGCTCCGACTTCTCCGAAGCTTTACGGCGAAGCAGCACGCGTATTCTCGCAAGCAGCTCCTCGAGCGCGAACGGCTTCACCAGGTAGTCGTCCGCACCGAGATCAAGTCCCTTGACCCGGTCCCCGATTTCGTCCTTTGCCGTAAGCATGAGCACCGGCACGTCGGAGCCGCCTTCGCGGATGCGCCGGACGACCTCCCAGCCGTCCAACTGAGGCATCATGACGTCAAGAATAACCGCGTCGGGTTCATGCTCCAGAATTTGCTTCAGACCGTCCATGCCATGAAATGCCGTAAGCACGGTATAGCCTTCGAAAGCCAAGCTCCGGCGCAGCATGGATGTGATTTTTTCGTCGTCGTCGATTACTAATATTTTTTCTCTCATGAACTCGTCACCTGCCCTGCTACTATTGTATCAGATATCGTCCTTTGGACAAAAAGAAAGCAGAGCTGAGGTCGCTCTGCTTCTTCGCACCTTAGTTTTGCGTGTCTGCGTTGCGGTCGCCGACCGTAACATCGACGGTCGACTTTTTGCCGTCCCGCATAATGCCGAGCGACGCTTTATCGCCGACCTTCAGTTTCTTGATCGCCGCGGACACTTCGTCCGAAGTTTTTATTTTCGTGCCGTTCACGTCCGTGACGACGTCGTACTGGCGCAAGCCGGCTTTGAAGGCTGGGCTTTTGCGGTCCACTTGGGCTATAATGGCGCCGTCCGTATTATCGAGCTTCAGCTCAGATGTCCAGCTTTGATCGATATTTTGCAAGGCAACGCCAATGTAAGGAGACGGTTCCTTCGGAATTTTCACGTTGTTCTTCAGGTTATCCAGTACGGCGGAAATCGTGCTCGTCGGTATTGCGAAGCCGATCCCTTGCGCCTGTGCGCTCACCGCGGTGTTGATTCCGATAACTTCGCCGTTCATATTGAGCAGCGGGCCGCCGGAGTTCCCCGGGTTGATCGAAGCGTCCGTTTGCAGCAAGTGCTTGTATTCGCGTGTGCCTTTATCATCCGGAATGGAAATCGGACGTTCCTTCGCGCTCAGTACGCCGACAGTCACCGTATGGTCGAAACCGTATGGGTTACCGATAGCTACAACCCAGTCCCCAATATTCGTATCATCGGCTTTGCCCAGAGGCAGCGTAGCGAAATCTTTGCCGTCGGTCGCATCGATTTTTAATGCAGCCAAGTCGAGGTCGTAGCTGTTCCCGAGAAGGGTCGCTTTGAACGGCTTATCGTAGCCTTGAACCGTAACCCAAATTTCGTCCGCTCCGTCAATCACGTGCTCGTTCGTCAGGATGTAACCGGATTTCTCGAAGATAAAGCCGGTACCCATGCCGCCGGGCTGGAGCTGGCCGGAGCCGCCGTTACTTTTGGGCTGCTGACTGCCGTTATCTCCGAAAAATTGTCTGAAGAACGGATCGTTGAACAGCGGATTGCCGGTTCTTCCCGTACTATTTACTTTCACTTTCGTTTCTACCTTCACGACGGCGGGACTGGCTTGTTGAAAGATTTGCGGTATGTTCTGCGGACGGCTTATATCAAGCGACGTCGGTTTAACGCCGCCGTTATTCGAGGAAGATTGGCTGACGGAAGGAGCCGTCGTCGTGCCGTTCGCCATCACGCCCCTGCCTGTGAACAGGTTATACTTGTCGGAAGCGTACATCAGGCCTCCCACCACAAGCACCCCGGCCATGAATGCCGCGAACATGCTGCGGAATCCGGCTCCGGTCCGCTTCGGCTTGTTTACCTTCCACCCGGAACCCGACTGGTCGTCGCCCGACTGGAAGCTGAAGGAGCGAAGCGGCTTCGGCGGCGTCATTTCGACGGGAGACTCGCCATAGCTGTCCGATGCCGTCGAATCCGTCTCGGCTTTTCTATCGTTTGAATCTGCGGACCATGCCGATTTGTGAGGTCCGTAGGAGAAGTAATGCGATCTCGGCTCCTCCGAGACTCTTCCGCTTGCGCTTTCGCTGCGGCTCTGCCCGTCCCGTTCGTCGCGGCCGTTCAGGTCTTTATCTGTATCGTCGGCCGGGCGACGAAAAAAGTCGTTGAAATTATTTTTGTTATCCATAGAATAGTCCTCCTATCAGTATAAAATGATGTGTTATTATTTCGCTGTCGCCCATGATGTCTGTTTATTTATTATTCTTGACTATATATTGCACTGACAACCTTAAGCGAACCTTAAAATAAGTTAAAACGGAAGTAAAACATTTAGGCGATCCGATAGATTTCGAGCCGCGCAGGATAAACGGCTACGCCGCCCTTGTCTTACAAGGACCAGCGCGTTTACCAAGGTTGATGCGAAGCTATAAGTTATGAAAACTTATTTCTTATCAACGCAGCAAAGCCCCTGTTCCGCCGAAAGCGGAAAGGGGCTTCATTCGATTCGTTATGGTTTAAAACGCCGCTGTTCGCCAAGATCCGCCTCCCGCTAGGAAAGCCAGCCGGATTCGACATCCCGAAGCAGCGTTTTCGCTTCCTTCACCCACCGGTCCTCGACACGGGCGTCCTTATCGGCAGGCTCCTGGAATTGATCCACCAGCGCGCCAAACGCGCCGACTTGAGCTTCCTTATCCAGGCCTTCTTTATATTGATGCTTCAGAACGAAAGGCGTACCGATTTGAATAATGGCATCCGTAGCTCCGGTATCCCCGTCCAGCATGCCGTGGGTCACTTGAAAAGGGATCCGCAGCCATACCTTATGACCTTCGTCCAGATAGCAGTCGAACGAGCCGTGGTCATAATCCCAATTGCCGCCCAAAGCGAACTCATGCCGATGAAGATAATGCTGAACCTGATCAAACGGTTCCTCCCGGTTTGTCAATGCGGATTCCAACGGAATCATCTTCTCACGCTCCCTCTGCGCCATGTAATTACTTGTCTATCTATAGAATGTTCTTCATGAGGGAATATTATGCTATTAGAGAAAGCTTACATACAGCACGTATGCCATAATACTAAAAACACGCCTTATATGTAACAATAGCTTACGTTATCCGTTGACATAATTATCACAAAAACCGTATAATGAGGTCCATCAGCTCAGTCAATCGTACGTATTTTTAAAGGAGTGGAGTAATGTGGATTTGACCACCCTGCAGAGCGGACTCGATACTATCTGGGTCGTGCTCACGGCAGCCATGATTTTGCTGATGGAAGGCGGCTTCGCCTTGCTCGAGGCCGGTTTCGTTCGCCAGAAGAACGCCGTCAGCATCATTATGAAAGTATTCGTGGATATTACGTTCGGCGCACTCATCTTCTTCTTCTTCGGCTTTGCTCTGATGTACGGAAAGGACGTTTCCGGCTTGATCGGAAGCACAGGGTTCTTCATGAGAGGAGACCTGTCACACATTTCCTTATCCATTTCGCATGACACCTATTGGCTGTTTCAATGCGCCTTCGTCATCGCGGTCATCTCCATTGTTTCGGGCGCGGTGGCGGAACGCATTAATTTTCATGCATATATCCTTTACACGATTGCCATGACCGGTCTCATCTATCCGATCGCCGGTCACTGGGTCTGGAGCGTTGGAGGCTGGCTCGGCAGGCTGGGCATGATCGATTTCGCCGGCTCGGCCGTCATCCACGCGCTCGGCGGCTTCTCGGCTCTGGCCGCTGCGCGCATTATCGGACCCAGGATCGGTAAATTTGCCGAGAACGGCTCGGCCAATATCGTTCCGCCCTCCAACCTTCCGCTCGCTTCCGTAGGCGCCTTTATTCTCTGGTTCGGCTGGTTCGGCTTCAATTCCGGGAGCACGCTAAGCGCGACCAACGGCTCAATCGGCCATATTGCCGTTACAACCATGCTGGCTGCCGCTTCGGGCGGAGCCGCTTGCATTCTGTTCACGATGCTGCGCTACCGCAAATCCGACCCGCCGATGGTCATTAACGGGTCGCTGGCCGGTCTCGTCGGCATTACGGCGGGATGCGCCTTTGTCAGCGATGCGGCGGCGATCCTCATCGGCGCCGTATGCGGGATCGCGATGGTCTTCGCTACGGAATTCCTCGAATCCAAAGGAATCGACGATCCGGTAGGGGCCTTCCCCGTGCATGGGATTAGCGGCAGCATCGGCACGCTGGCCGTAGGGCTGTTCGCCAAGCCGGAGCTTACGGCTGGAGTCGGCCGAAGCTACAGCGGCTTATTGTACGGCGGCGGCTTTCAATTGCTCGGCGTACAGGCTCTTGGACTGGCCGTCGTCTCGGTCTGGGGCTTTGCCTTGACTTGGATTGCCTTCAAAGGGATTAACCGTGCCGTCTCCGTCCGGGTCAGCAGGGATGAAGAGCTGGTCGGTCTGGATGTCGGAATCCACGGGGTGCCCGCTTACAGTCAGGATACGGATTTCATCGAGCTGCAGCAGCTGAAGATGGACTATAAACAGTAAGATGAATACAGCAAAAACCCGGCCGTCAGGCCGGGGCAAGAACTATTTTATTTCTTTCTCGAGCTCTTCGCTCACGGCTACCAGGTCACCGGGCTGGCTTTCGCTGAGAATCAAGCGCGCATGCTCGATTTCGGCCCGAAGCTGGCGAATTTGTTCCATCGGCTTCTTCACATAGTGAATATATTCAACGGCCAGGTGGTGATCCGGCTTTCTTCCGGTAAACATTCGCCTCAAAGTTGACATGGATTGGTAGCTGCGCTCTTCTATCATCCGTTTCTTCTCGTAACGTTCGATGACCTGCTCGATCTCGCCGATCTGCTCTTCTTTACGGGCGATGAACGCCTCTATAAACGGATAAACGTCCGCGGCTTTTCGCTTGTTCACTTGTATCGAACTCCCTATCAGTAAAGCATTTAGCACGAAACTTCACATCCAATCCGTTCAATCGCTTATATCATGTCAGAAATAATGACTGTAATCTTATTTTACACCAAAACATTCGCTTTGAAAATAAGCAATTTCGTTCGGATCTCCGCCTTCCTTCTTTTGGAAAAACAAAGAAACCATATCCACAGCCAGCTGAAGATACGGTTTCTTTCATGGATAAACGGGGATCTTCTTGGCCATTCAAGAAGATGGCAGTTGTTTATCGCAGGAATCTATAGGTTCGTGCCAAATTATTGCTCCGCGTAGTCGCAAGCGCCTCGGTTCGCGTTGTTCTTTTGAACGGACTGCCGCTTATTGTTCACTGCAGCCACTTCTTCGGAAAACTCCGTTTGATTTTTTACGTTTTTGTTCTTGTTCTTTGCCATCCTGGAATCACCTCCCCTTCGAAGCTTAGTATGGGGAGGCCTACCTGCAATTATGATGGAAATTAAAACAAGATTTCATTCTTCAGCTGCGACCACATCGTTGCATTGATCTTCCCGTCTCCCTTGCGGACGACAAACACATGGAGCGTCTTCTTGCCCCACTCCTTGTATACCTGATCCTTCGTCTCGAAGTACAAGTCGATGCGTTTGCCCTTGATCGCACTGCCCGTATCCGCCACGATGCCGTAGCCGTAGCCTGGAACATAGAGCACGGTGCCGATCGGAAAAATGGAAGGATCCGCTGCGATCGTAGAAAATGCGTTGACGTCCCGCGTTACCTTCATCCCCGAATAGGTCACTCCGTACTCCGGGTGTCCGGGATTTTTGCCGGTCGACTCCCGGCCTGCGTAATAGCCGGTCGCCACAACCTCCACTGCGGTCAGCTTGCTTAAATCCTGCGACGTATGCGGAAACAGCTTATAGCTTCTTGCGCCCTGCGATTGCTCCCCGCCTCTTGCTGCGGAGGCCGGCTTTATAGGCTCCTGCGCCGGCTTGGCGCTGGCCCTTACGGCGGGCTCCTCCGGTAAAGCCAGGGTCATGCTTTGCTTGTTTGTCGATATGTCAGTCGGTCTGATCGATTCGTTTTCCTGCCGGGCCCACATCAAAATGGTAAGCATCACCGTGATGAACCAAATCCATTTTGCATGGCTTGCGGTTTTAGATAACATGAGTTTTGTTAAACCTCCCCTTAATAAAAGAGGCTGTCCAACTTTACTCCATACTATACCCTGCTTACGGCAGATTCGATGGTAAGAAAAAAGATCCATTCGCTCCATAGGTTGCGATACGACAAGTAAAACACGCCTGACGAGGATCTTCCAAGAAACCCAAGAACAACTTAAAAAGCCTGTCTCCTTAAGGAAACAGGCTTATACGGCTTCTTCGCTCGGATCGGCTTTACGCCGGAAGTTATTGCTGAGCTTTGGACCGGATTTCTTCTTCGATGAGCTTAACCACGTTCTCCACGCTGTGGGCGCCGAGATCGCCTTGGCCTCTGCGGCGGACGGAGACGCTGCCGGAGCTCGCTTCGTTCTCGCCTACGACGAGCATGAACGGAATTTTCTCCAGCTGGGCCTCGCGAATCTTGTAGCCGAGCTTCTCGTTGCGCAGGTCAGCTTCGATGCGGATACCCGCGGAAAGAAGCTTTTCTTCCACTTCCTTGGCATAACCGTCGAACGCTTGGGATACCGGAAGCACCTTCGCCTGAACCGGGCACAGCCAGGTCGGCAGCGCGCCGGTAAAGTTCTCGAGCAGGAACGCCGTCATCCGTTCCATCGTTGAGATGATGCCGCGGTGAATAACGACCGGACGGTGCTTCTGCCCGTCGGAGCCGATATATTCAAGCTGGAACCGCTCCGGCAGCAGGAAGTCCAGCTGTGCGGTGGACAGCGTCTCTTCCTTCTTCAGTGCCGTCTTGATCTGTACGTCGAGCTTCGGTCCGTAGAATGCCGCTTCCCCTTCAGCCTCGAAGAACGGCAGACCGAGTTCTTCGACGACCTCGCGAAGCATGCGCTGGGACATTTCCCACATTTCGTCGTTAGGGAAATATTTCTCCGTATCTTTAGGGTCGCGGTAGGACAGGCGGAAACGGTAGTCCTTGATCCCGAAATCCTCATAGACGTGGCGAATCAGGTTCACCACCCGCGCGAACTCTTCCTTGATCTGATCCGGACGGCAGAAGATGTGCGCATCGTTCAAGGTCATCGCCCGAACACGGTGCAAACCGGTCAAAGCGCCGGACATTTCATACCGGTGCATCGTGCCGAGCTCGGCGATGCGGACCGGCAGGTCGCGATAGCTGCGCATATCGCTCTTGTACACCATCATATGGTGCGGACAGTTCATCGGACGGAGCACAAGCTCCTCGTTGTCCAGCACCATCTTGGGGAACATATCCTCATGGTAATGCTCCCAGTGACCGCTCGTCTTGTAAAGCTCGACATTGGCGAGCACCGGCGTATAGACGTGCTGGTACCCAAGGCGCTCCTCCAGATCGACGATGTAGCGCTCCATGGTACGGCGAAGTTTCGCGCCGTGCGGAAGCCAGAGCGGCAGCCCTTGGCCTACTTCACTCGAGAACGTAAAAATTTTGAGCTCCTTGCCCAGCTTCCGGTGGTCGCGTTTCTTCGCCTCCTCGAGCAGGTGCAAATGCTCGTCCAGCTCCGCTTTCTTGGCGAAGGCCGTGCCGTAAATGCGCTGGAGCATCTTGTTCTTGGAATCGCCTCTCCAGTAGGCGCCGGCCACGCTCAGCAGCTTGAACGCTTTGATCCGGCCGGTGGACGGCAAATGCGGCCCGCGGCACAGGTCGAAGAATTCGCCCTGATCATAAATCGTAATGACGGAATCCTCCGGCAAATCACGGATCAGCTCCAGCTTTAACGGATCCTCAAGCTCCGTGAAAATGCGGATCGCTTCCTCGCGGCTCACGACGCGGCGGCGGATCGGCAGGTTCTCGCCTACGATACGTTCCATTTCCTTCTCGATCTTGGATAAATCCTCCGGCGTAATGGAGGTTTCGAGGTCGATATCGTAATAGAAGCCGTCCTCGATCACTGGACCGATGCCCAGCTTGACGCTCTTCTCGCCGTAAATGCGCTTGATCGCCTGGGCCATCAAATGCGCCGTAGAGTGACGATATACCTCCAAGCCGTCCTCGCTATCCAGCATCACGAGCTCCAGCAGCGCATCCTGATCAAGCGTCGTATTCAGATCCACCACTTTGCCGTTGATTTTGGCCGCCACCGCATTCTTTTTCAGTCCCGGGCTGATCGAACCTGCAATATCCTCCGCCGATATGCCCTGCTCATATTCCCGAACCGCTCCGTCGGGGAAAGTTACTTTAATTGCTGCCATGCCGAGAAGCCTCCCTCATCGAATTATGGAAATAAAAAAAGCGCATCCTCCCGTAAGGGACGAGTGCGCTTTAAGCTCGTGGTTCCACCCTAGTTCGATCCGCTTCAAGCGGGCCTGCTTGCCTGGCCTCATCTGCCGCGAATCCTCAAGACATTCGGTAACGGGAATGATCCGGAAGCTTATACTGACTGCCTTGCTCATCCAGACTCATCGGGATGGTCGACAGCGTTCCAAGCGACGGCTACAAAGGGGTAAACCGTCTGATGCACACTGAAGGGGCTTGCAGCCGTGTCCCCTCTCTCTGGGCAGCGCTTCTTGCGGTCCATGTCTTTGATCCTTGCCTTACCCTTTATTATATTCGCCGGCCGTCGATCGGTCAAGACTATGACACAGCCGGCAGTAACCGCAGAGCTCCACCCGGTTTTCAAAAATTTGCGAGATCGTCTTGATTACCTGTACCTCCGGCTCCCGGGTGTGAATGTAAATCTGCTGCGGCGATACGGTAATGAGCGTGCTGACGATCATATCTTCAAAATTCATGTCCTTCTCGAGCATTTCCACCGTGACCGTCGCTTCCCTGTCATCGGTATTGATCCTTTCCATCCGGTCATTGAGCAGCAGGAAGTCGCCTCCCCCTTTATGGATCAAATGCACGAATGGAATTTTGGCTTCCTGAATATATACAAAATATTGCAGCAGTGAGATGAACTCCTGATGCTGCCGATCCATCACGTATTCATCGACGGCATATTCGACGACTTCCCGAAGCTCATCCATGTAGCCATGAAGACGGAACCGCATGAATCCGTCCAGGTTGAGCTCCGTATGCTCCGAGAGATAGCCCGTCACCTCGGAAATGATTTTTCCCTTGCGCCGGTCCCTTGCATGACTTAATGGAAATTCGCCTTCGGCAGAGCTGGCGCCGCTGAGCATTTGCTCGCAGTAAACCATGATTTGGGCCATCTCGTCTTCCTGGTCGTACTCGAACTCCTCCCGGATCAGCTTCCGGATCAGCTTGCGTTCTTCTTCCGCGAGCATGTAATCCGCAATGGCGGAAGCGGCGCCGGCATACACGGCTTCCGCATCCTTAAGAAGTTCAAATTGAGGCAGCACTCCCTCCACTTGAAGCACCGCCATATCCTCCGCATCGTTCAGGGTGATATGGATTAGGTTAGCGTTATGTAATCCGTCTGCGGATCGCCGCAGCGCCTGCAGCAACCGGTCGGCCTGCTCTTTCGAGCGCTTCATCATAATGACGTTAAACAGCTTCATCCGATTCACTCCTTTCCCTTGCGCGAAATCTCCTTTAAAGTATATGGCCCATGAGACGCATATATACAAATATCAAGCGTCCATGGTATAGTAAAATAATGAGAGAAGCCCAGAAATATGGAGTGAACCCCGATGGCTTTTGATTTTCAGCAGCAGATCAGCTTGCCGAAATGGAACCGGATTCTGCTGAACGGTTACTGGGGAATGGTGATCCTATCCATTGCATTAACCGTTATATATAACGTAATCGCTACTTTATACCTGAAGGTTCAACCTGCTAGAATATTAGGCCTTTACACGCTATGGGCATACGGCGGACTTTTGATCATGGAAGCGGCTAACGCTAGGCTCAAACGGTTCGCGGATTACATCGTCATATTGGGCGGCGGCTTACTGGCTTTCTGTCTCATAAGCACTTACCCGCAAGTCAGCTCCACACTGACAGCGCTTTTTCTTCCGATCCTTGCCTCCGTCTTTTATTTCCAGCGCCGTAAACTTGTGTTTTCGTTCTTCGTCAGCTTGATTACCTTCTATGGTACATACCTCTCGACGCTAAAAACGCTCCCATTTTACGGAATTAGAGAATTGTTGACCATGACCGGCATCCTGGCCGTTGGATTCGCGCTGGCCTTCGGCATTATTTGCCGCGGTGCGGAGCTGCTGAAGCATTTGCGAACAACCATTGCCTCCGAACAAGATCTCCTGGTCAAAAATATACTGATGGACAAAATGGCCAAAACGGATGCGTTAACGGGACTTTACAATCATATGTCCTTTCATGAGCACCTCGATAACCTGATCCTCCAAGGCGAACGGAACGGTCTGACCTTTCAACTCGCCCTCCTCGACATCGACCATTTTAAGAAAGTGAACGATTCGTACGGACACCGGGCCGGGGACGCTGTGCTCAAGAAGGTGGCGGGCATTCTGCAGGACATGGTTTCGCTCAATGATTTCCCCGCGCGCTACGGGGGCGAAGAGTTCGCCATCCTGTTCACGGACATGTCGACGGACGAGGCGCTGCTGCATCTGGAGCACATCCGCAGGAAGATCGCTTCGCTTCGCCATGAGGAGCTGGGCGGAAACCCCGTGACGATCAGCATCGGTCTGAATACCTTCGAGAAAGGCTGTCTCAAGGAGCAGCTGTTCGCTGGAGCTGACAACGCGCTGTACAGGGCCAAACGGCAGGGCAGAAACCGTACGGAAATATACGCTCAGGAAGCTGCGACCCTATCATCTTAAAGATGAGGGTCTTTTTTTATCGGTAATGATACAATTTGTATACATAACTTTTAATATTAAGAAAGTTATGATACTATTTGTATCATAGATTCATAGGAAGCTAGGATAAAGCATATTAATTATTAAAGATGATAGGTTGGGTATCCTATTTCTATCAAATTAAACTACGAATGTGGAGGTTGGCTATGGAACATTCCCGAAAGCGGTTTAAAACCCATTTGGACAGCAATCTGGTACACCTTCACAAAAATATATACCTCAACCGCAGCGATCCGCTCTACTATGAAAAAATCATTCGCTTCCACGACCCGCGTTCCCCTGAGGCGCACTACCGTTTGGGCAGGCAGCACGAAGAGCTCGGTAGGAAGGACGCGGCGCTCTATCATTACAAGCAAGCGATGAAGGTTTTCCCTTCTCCTTATTATTATCCTGCTTCCAGCGCAGTGCGTCATCTGGAGCAGCCATCGAAGCCCAAAATATCGGAATCCGGTTCAGCCTCCGCGGCAGTACGCCCCAGCTCCATTCCGCTGCTGCTCAAAGCGCTGCTTCTTTCCCTGCTCTTCCTCAATTTGCTATTGTTAGCGTTCGTGTATGGTCCGGCCGCCGTATCGAAAGCAGTCACTTGGGTGAAGCCTTGGGGCATCGGAAAGGATGTAACCTACGAAAGCGCGGAAAGCCGGTTCGTTCTTCATTTTCCTTACGGCGCACAGCAGAGCGAGGTGGAGACAGCGCTGCATAAGAAGGCGCTGGAGTTGTCCAATTGGTACCCGAACCGGAGCATCACCGTTTATGGGCTTGCTTCAGACGTAAAGCAAGCGGACAGCAAAGCCGTGCCGATGAATGATGAGAAGCTGAAAACGATCGCTTTCGTAATGGCGGAATATAATCCTTCCGTCGATACAGCCGTCAAGATCCGTTTCCTGAGCAGCGACCTGAAGCAGCTCCGTACCGAGGCGGAAACCGGCGCCAATCTGGTCCGTACCGCGCTTGGAGCTTATATGAAGGAACACGGTCAGCCGCCGACGGAACTAAGCCAGCTCGCCGCCGGCTATCCGAACAACTACCTCAGCGCAATTCCTCTTGAACCCGCAACCGGTTCGGCCTCGGCCCGAACCGGTTTTGACGGTTTAGGCGGCTGGGTCTATGACCAGAACGCCGGTAGCCTGGCCGCCATGTTTTATCCGAACTTCGTTTATGAGGCCTCCTCCGGTATGGCGGCTCACGCTCCGGAGGCCGTACTGCCCTATGAGCCTTATCGCATTACGGTGGACCCCTCCGCTCACCGGATGCAGCTGACCGCGGGAAATGCCGTTGTAGCGGAGGCGGCAGTCGGCATCGGCGAGGCGGGCCATCCGACGCCGGAGGGCGTTTATACGGTCGGCACAAGGGTCCGGTCGCCGCAGGGAAAGATGCCGGGTGTATACGGCAGTGCCGCACTTGGCCTAGGCGAACTCGCCATTCACGGCACAGCCGATGCTTCCTCCATTGGCGAGAACGCCTCGCTCGGCTGCATTCGCCTGGGAAACGCCGATATGGACCGAATTTACCTGCTTTCCCCGCGCGGCACGGAGGTCGTTATCCGTAACGGGTCGCTGACGAGGGACGGAGGGAATCCATCCGATCGTGGCCATGCGTCCCGTCTCTTGCCGGCGCCTCCAAGCTTCTCCTCGCCATCGCGCGAGGGGGAAACCGCCGGTAATGCCGTATTCCATTGGCTCGGTTGATACGCAAAAAAGCCCAAGCCGGGGGCCATCGACCGTCAAGGCCGAATGCCCGGCTTGGGCTTACCCGTTTTTATCTTGAAAACCGGTTAGTTCCGAAATCGTTATCGACCTTACAGAAATACAGGAATACTTTACTGTCCTTACGCCCGCTGATTTTTTAAGAAGATGTTATTCGTTATTTTCCATCCATTGAAAATGAAAGCTTCCCTTTTGATCAAGCCGTTCAAACGTATGCGCCCCAAAATAATCCCTCTGAGCCTGCAGCAAATTAGCCGGAAGCCTCTCCGTACGATAGCTGTCATAATAAGCTAACGCGGAAGCAAAAGCAGGAACCGGAATCCCCCTCGTGACGGCAATCGAGACGACTTTTCTCCAAGCTTCCTGATAGTTTGCGATAACTCCGCCGAAGTATTCGTCGAGCAGCAGGTTTTTCAGCTCCGGGTTCCGGTCGTAAGCATCCTTAATATTTTGTAAAAATCTTGCGCGGATAATGCATCCCCCGCGGAAGATCATCGCGATGCCGCCATAGTTCAAATTCCAATCGTACGCGTCGGAAACAGCTCTCATTTGCGCAAAGCCTTGCGCGTACGAAGCGATTTTGCTGGCGTACAAAGCTTGACGGACAGCCTCGATGAATTCCTTGGGATCGCCGTCGTAGCTTGATGCCGCAGGGCCATTCAGCCGTTTGCTAGCGGCCACGCGTTCTTCTTTCATCGCGGAGATAAACCGCGCAAACACGGATTCGGTAATAATGGATAACGGAACGCCCAAATCGAGTGCGCTTTGGCTCGTCCATTTACCGGTCCCTTTCTGTCCTGCCGAATCAAGGATGACGTCAACCATCGGTTTGCCTGTATCCGGGTCGGTCTTCGCGAAAATATCGGCCGTGATTTCGATCAAATAGCTGTCCAGCTCTCCATTGTTCCATTCGGAGAAAATGTCGTGAAGCTGGCTTGCATTTAAATTCAACACATCCTTAAGCAGATGATACGCTTCGCCGATGAGCTGCATATCGCCGTATTCGATGCCGTTGTGCACCATTTTGACATAATGTCCGGCGCCGTCTTCTCCGATATAGGTCGAGCAAGGATCTCCGTTCACTTTGGCCGAAATGGCGGTCAAGATGGGCTCTACCAGCTCATAAGCGTCTTTTTGCCCGCCGGGCATAATCGCCGGTCCATTCAGCGCCCCCTCTTCGCCGCCCGAAACACCCGCGCCGATATAGCGGAATCCTTTGGCTTGCAGTTCATTATTTCTTCTTTGCGTATCAGGGAAATAGGCGTTTCCACCGTCGATGAGAATATCACCTTGACTAAGGTAAGGCACGAGCTGATTAATGGTATCGTCTGTCGGTTGCCCCGCTTTGACCATGATTAATATTTTACGCGGCGACTCGAGCGATTGGACGAATTCTTCGACGCTGTAAGTGCCTAGAAGGTTCTTTCCTTGCGCTTCCGCCACAAGTTCATTCGTTTTCTCCGGCGACCGATTATATACTGCAACCGAGAAGCCTTTGCTTTCGATATTCAAGGCCAGGTTTTTCCCCATGACGGCCAAGCCGACGACGCCGATTTGCTGTTTTTTCATTATATATTGCCTCCCTGTCATTCCTGTCCTTTTGCAGATAAACGTTTGATGAGCTCGGCTTTTTGCGCTTCGAAACCAGGCTTGCCCAGCAGCGCAAACATATTGGTCTTATACGCTTCCACGCCCGGCTGATCGAAAGGGTTAACCCCAAGCAGCAAGCCGCTAATGCCGCAGGCCTTCTCAAAGAAATACACCATTTCGCCGTACGTATATTCATTCAGCTCATCCAGCTCTACAATCAGATTAGGCACGCCTCCATCAACGTGAGCAAGCCGCGTGCCTTCGGTTGCCTTCTTGTTCACTTCATCCATCGTCATGCCCGCAACAAAATTGAGTCCGTCCAGATTGCCCGCGTCCTGTTGTATGGTTAGCTCCACCCGCGGCTTCTTCACCGAAAGCACCGTCTCGATGAGATCGCGCCGGCCTTCTTGGATATACTGTCCCATCGAATGCAAATCAGTCGTAAAATCGACGGATGCGGGATAAAGCCCCTTCTGGTCTTTGCCCTCGCTTTCGCCGAACAGCTGCTTCCACCATTCGGAAACAAAATGCAAGGACGGTTCGAAGTTTGCCAGCAGCTCGATCGTTTTTCCCTTGCGGTAAAGGGCATTGCGAACGGCCGCATATTGATAGCTCTCATTGGAGCGAAGATCGGGGTTGTTATATTTCCGTGCAGCGGCGGCGGCTCCCGCCATCATTCGATCGATATCGAGCCCGGCAACGGCAATGGGCAGAAGCCCTACGGCTGTAAGAACGGAATAGCGTCCGCCTACATCGTCAGGAATGACGAAGGTTTCATAGCCTTCTTCATCGGCAAGTTTTTTCAAGGCACCCTTTGATGAATCGGTTGTAGCAAAGATACGTTTTTGCGCTTCCTCTTTTCCGTACTTCTTCTCCATATAATCTCGCAGAATACGGAATGCGATGGCCGGTTCTGTCGTCGTTCCCGACTTGGAAATGACATTCAGGGAAATATCCTTGCCTTCCAGCAGCTCCATTAAATGGGTGATGTACGTAGAACTGATATTTTGCCCGGCAAAATACACTTGGGTCTTACCGCTTATCTGATTGTGAAACGTATGAGACAACGCTTCGATCGCGGATCTTGCGCCTAAATAGGAACCGCCAATGCCAATGACGACCAAAGCGTCGGAATGGCTGCGAATGCGCTGTGCAGCTTGCTTGATTCTCGCAAACTCTTCTTGATCGTATTGAAGCGGCAAATTCACCCAGCCCAGATAATCGGAACCGGGGCCTTCCTTCTCATGCAGCATGCGATGAGCCACGTTCACAAACTCGCTGAAGTAATCCACTTCATGCTGCTGGATAAATGGCAATGCACTGGAATAATCAAATGAAATAGTCATTCGGAACGCCTCCTTTAAACTCGCATTGGGTAATTCGCATCTTAAAGCTGAGCTGTTTTTTTCCAATCGGCAGCGAATTTGTCCATGCCTTGATCCGTTAGCGGATGCTTGGAGATTTGCTCGATCACCGCGAATGGAATCGTTGCGATATGCGCGCCTGCCATCGCTACGCGAGTCACGTGATCCGGATGCCGGACAGATGCCGCGATAATTTGGGCATCCAGGTTATGAATACGGAACAATTCAGCGACTTTTGAAACGAGCTGCACGCCGTCTTCCGAAATATCATCCAAGCGGCCAAGAAACGGAGAGACATAGGTCGCGCCTGCGCGAGCGGCCAACAGCGCTTGGTTCACGGTGAAAATCAACGTCACATTTGTTTTCACGCCTTTTTTAGTCAGGTAACGGCAAGCCTCCAAACCTGCCAGCGTCATCGGAAGCTTGATGGTGATGTTTTTGTCATAATTATTGATTTGAATCAGTTCGTTCGCTTGCGCGATCATTTCTTCGGCTGTCACCGCATCCGGCGTTACTTCGGCAGAAACGGATTCAACCTCGGGCACTTCCCGCAAAATCTCGGCGATTCGATCTTCAAATTTCACACCTTCCTTGGCAACCAACGACGGATTCGTCGTAACGCCGGATAAGATGCCGATTTTATACGCTTTTTTGATGTCTTCCACATTTGCAGTATCGATAAAAAATTTCATAGGTGAGTACCTCCGTTATTTTATTGTTAATTTATAATTACTTCAGTAATTCCTTCGTCAGGCGAACCACTTGATTTACGGAGAAACCAAAGTATTCCATAACCTCCGTACCGGGCCCAGAGGCGCCAAATGTATCGATCGACAGTACTTTTCCGCCTTGTCCCGTGTAACGGTCCCAGCCTAACGAAATGCCGGCTTCAATGGCCACCCGCTTCGTAACGGAATTAGGAAGGACACTCTGCTTATAGTCTTCGGGTTGACGATCGAACAGCTCTCTGCTCGGCATGGCAACGACGCGTACGGAAATGTTGTCCCGCTCCAGCTCCGCTTTGGCGTTCACGGCCAGAGAAACCTCGGATCCGGTTCCGATCAGGATGACATCCGGCTGACCGCCCGTTTCGCTCAAGACATAAGCTCCTTTGGCTACCCCTTCAACATTGGCCTTGGTCGCTTCATATACAGGCAGATTTTGTCTGCTCAGCACCAAGGCTACCGGACCTTCATTTTGCAGCAGAGCATACGCCCATGCGCTTGCCGTTTCATTGGCATCGGTCGGCCGAATGACCGTAAGTCCCGGAATAGTGCGCAGCGCAGCCAAGTGCTCGACGGGTTCATGCGTAGGTCCATCTTCCCCGACGGCAATGGAATCATGTGTAAATACATAAATCACAGGCAGTTTTTGCAGCGCAGCCAAACGAATAGACGGGCGCAAATAATCGCTGAATACGAAGAAGGTGCTTACGAATGGTTTTACGCCTCCATGCAGGGCCATGCCATTGCCGGCTGCGCCCATAGCGTGCTCACGGACGCCAAAGTAGATATTGCGTCCCGAGTAAGACTCAACGGCAAACTTTTGCTCTCCTTTGATGTCCGTCATAGTCGAATGCGATAAATCCGCACTTCCTCCAAAAATCGAAGGAACGGTTTTTACGTAATGATTTATGGCTTCGCCGCTTGCTACGCGGGTAGAAATCGTTTTGGAAGCGTCGAACGTAAGGATGTCCGCGGCCTCAATCGACACGGAACCGTCGATGACTTGCTCGAGCTCCTTACCCTGCACAGGATATTGCGCTTTATAGGCAGCGGCCAATTTGTTCCACTCTTCTTCTTTGGCCTCGCCCTTACGTTTCAGCTGCTCGAAATGTGCATTGACTTCTTCCGGAACGGTGAACTCTTCCTCATACTGCCAGCCGTAAACTTCCTTGGTCGCCTTCGCTTCTTCTTTGCCGAGCGGATTGCCGTGTACTTTGTTCGTTCCCGCTACCTTGCTGCCGTAACCGATAATCGTCCGAATTTCGATAAGCGTCGGCTGGGCATCGTTTTGCTTGGCTGCGGCGATCGCTTCGGCAATCAGGGAAATGTCATTGCCGTCCTCGACCCGGATATATTCCCAATTGGCCGATTCCGCTCTTTTTTGCATATTTTCGCCGAAGGAAAGGTTCAGCGCTCCGTCCAACGAGATGTCGTTGGAATCATACAATACGATTAATTTCCCAAGCTTCATATGTCCTGCCATGGACATCGCCTCGTAAGAGATTCCTTCCATCAAGCAGCCGTCTCCGACAAGCGCATACGTATAATGATCGATTACCCGGAAACCGTCTTGATTGAATTTCGAGGCCAAATGAGCTTCGGCCATCGCCATCCCGACTGCCATCGCCATCCCTTGTCCCAGAGGCCCAGTTGTCGCCTCTACGCCATCCGTGTGCCCATATTCGGGATGCCCCGGCGTTTTGCTGTTCAGCTTGCGAAACTGTTTTAAATCATCAAGCGACACCTGATATCCGGACAAATGCAGCAGGCTGTAGAGCAAGGCTGATCCGTGACCCGCAGAAAGAACGAAGCGGTCGCGGTTAAACCATTTGGCATGGCCGGGATTGTGATTTAATAGTCTGGACCAAAGGGCGTATGCCATCGGCGCCGCTCCCATCGGCAGCCCCGGATGACCGGAATTGGCGCGGTTGGTGGCATCGATAGACAACGTTCGGATCGTATCAATAGCTAATTGATCAATGGTTTGGGTAATAGGCATACTGTTCTCCTTCTTCGGTTTTGATATGTTGTTCTGGCTTGTCATCGAACCACCAATGATAGCCATCCTTCGCCAATAACGCATCGGACTCGGCAGGTCCGTAAGTGCCCGCTTCATACCGATGAAGCGGAACCAGATTCTCCTCGAATGCTTCCAGGATCGGTTGGACCCATTTCCACGACAATTCGACTTCGTCCCAATGCGCGAAGAACGTGGGATCTCCGTGCAAAGCGTCGTAAATCAAATTTTCGTAAGCCTCGGGAACATCGTCCCGGCTCTCATGAAAGTCCATTTGAATGGGCTTGAACTCCCCTTTATGCAGAGGGTCCCTCGTATTTAATTGCAGCGTAATGCCTTCGTTAGGACTAATTTCAAATACCAGAAGGTTAGGCGATTTTCCTTCAGCATTTGCCTGTGAGGACATCTTTAACAGTTCCTTGAACTCAATCACAATCCGCGTTGATTTCTCTTTCATTCGTTTGCCTGTTCGGATATAAAAAGGAACGCCGCGCCAAAAGAAATCATCGATCTGCAATTTAGCGGCAATAAACGTATCGTTCATGGAAGTAGAAGCGATGCCCGGTTCGGACGTATAGCCGATTACCGGCTTTCCTTGAACGGTTCCTGCTTTGTACTGCCCGCGGATAATGCTTGCGCTCACCTCCTCTTTTTGCAGCGGCTCGAGAGCTTCCATCACCTTTTTCTTCTTAAAGCGCACCATTTCCGAGTCGCTGTTGTTCGGAAGATGACTCGTCAGCATCATCAGCAATTGCAGCATATGGTTTTGAAACATGTCTCTTACGGCGCCTACATGATCGTAATAACCCGCTCTTTCTTCTACGCCGACGGTCTCGTTTGCCGTAATCTGCACGTTGGCAATGTAACGATTCGTCCATAAGGCATTAAGGACCGGATTTTGCTGCAAAATCTCAAGCTTCTGGACCAGCGGCTTGCCGAGATAATGATCGATTCGGTAAATTTCATGCTCCGCAAAAGCTTTGCTCAGCTTCTGATTCAAATCGCGGGCAGATTGCAAATCATGGCCGAAAGGCTTCTCGATCACGAGACGCCTCCAGCCATTCGCGGAACCTAGCCCGCTTTCCTCAATGCCCGCTGCGATCGTTTCAAAAAATTCAGGTCCGACAGATAAATAAAACAGGCGATTCGGCGGAATGCGCAGCTCTTCTTCCCGCTGTTCAATCAGTTGCAGCAGCTTCCTGTAATCTTCTTTGCGGCCTATATCAAGAACGCTGTAACGGAATGCGCTCAAAAAATCTTTGATTAACGCAGAATTGTTCGCTTCGCGTCTGGAAAAAGTTCGGATAGACTGCTCGACATTTGCCTGAAACGATTCATCAGACAGTTCTCTTCTCCCAAGACCAACTAAGGAGAATGATTGCGGCAGCTTCCGATCGATATATAAGTTGTACAAGGCAGGGTATATTTTCCTTTTGGCTAAATCCCCTGTCGCTCCAAACAAAACAAACGTGGTCGGCTCCATGTTTCTCTCTCCTTCCGGCAGCGCTCTCTTAATCAAGCTCTGGTTTCTTTTTCGTAGTTCCACTATAATACGATTATCATCTATACAAGTAATAAATATATTTCACAGGAGCTATAGACCACATCTATGAACAATAATTACGAATTGTACAAGGTTTTTTACTGGGCTGCGAAGACAGGCAGCTTGACTCAGGCTGCCAAGGCCTTATACCTCACCCAACCGAGCGTCAGCCACGCCATCAAACAGCTTGAAGACAGCTTCGGCATCACTTTGTTTTACCGGAATTCCAAAGGCGTTGCGCTGACGAAAGAGGGCGCCATACTGTATTCCTATATTGAGCAGTCACAGATCTTAATATCGCTGGCCGAAGAAAAAATGGCCGCACTTAAAAATCTGGACAGCGGCGAGCTGCGGATCGGCGGAAGCGATTCGCTGTTCAAGCATTATTTGCTCCCGTACTTGGAAGACTTTCATCAGAAGCATCCCGGGATCAGACTTCACCTGAATCATGGAACTACGCCGGAAATCATTGCATTCTTAAAAGAAGGCAGAATTGATTTGGGCGTCGTCCGCATGCCTATCGTCGATTCCCAGCTTGAAGTGAGGGAGACTTTTCAGCTGCAGGATTGCTTTGTAGCGGGGGAACGTTATGCCGAGCTTAAGGACGCGGTTCTAACGCTGGATATGCTGCTCCAGTACCCCATCATCCTGTTCTCGCGCAATAGCAGGGCACGAATGGCCATTACGGAATTATTTCAAAGCTACGGCTATAAGCTCAAACCTGAAATTGAGGTCGGAAGCGTGGATCTTCTCATCGAGTTTGCGCGGAAAGGACTCGGAATCTCTTACGTGACGAGAGAATTTGTTTCGAAAGAGCTGGAAGAGGGCTCCCTCTTTGAGATTCAATTGGACGTGCGGCTGCCGCCATCTCACGTGGGGATTATGATTATGCGCAACATGCCGCTTTCCATGACAGCATGCAGGTTTATAGAGTTGATTCAAACGTGTCCGTTAGGTTAATCATCCATTTTTTTACATCACCCTTCGCCCTTCTTCAACCGAAGAATGGGAAACGTTGGATGTTGCGGAATGTTTGGATGAACGCATCCCGGTATATATGCAAGAGCTGCATAGCTTCCACGTCCAGTAACGACCGGAGCTTACCAGCTTACCCGCATGGTGCGCAGCGTCTCCATCCGGTTTGGCTTCATCCGCTCCGGCACTGGAACAATACAGTCTTGGTCGGCTTTTTTCTGTATATCAACTATCGTTCCTCGTCCTCATTTCTTCGTGATGGACGCAGGGATTCCTTTTTATGTAAGTTACGCCATAGATAACTGCCCGTCCCTCGTAACGATCGATCATCGATTAATGCTTTTTATTCTCAGTACGGAAAATAAAAGGGGTTACATATTAGTTATGTTTAATATGTAAGCCCCTTTATTTTAATAAATTTTTCACAACCAAGGTCTTGATAATTTCCAGTCTAATACTATATTTTCACTGAACAATTTGATTAACACATAACTCCCGTTGAACAGAAAAATTTGGAGACAAGGCTCGCAGGTTGTGGCTTAGGTCTACTAAGTCCAAGGTATTTTTATTTTAAAAACTGTACAAAATAGCTGCTCACTCCGGCTATTTTGTACAATATGATATTTATGTACAAATATAATTTATGCCAATAATGCATGGTACAAAATGATTAGGATTGTTTTTTTAATAATGTACATATTGGTTTATAGAGATATTTTTAACTCGAAAATATGCTCCCTGGAGTCAAGTGCTTCAGGCCTACTCTTGAGTAGCATCGGCTCTATAAACATCTTGCTTCACCTGGTATTCATTGTATCACGACGGAATCAATGTATCGGCAGGGGGCTTCTTCCATGTATGTCTCTGCCAGAAGACAAAGAACGCCTATCCATACAAATCCCTCCAGTGGATTAGTGTAGATAAGCGTGTAGTTTATACTCGCAACTGAGACGGTAAATACATTATTTCCCGTCGTCATTACAAGTTAGTTTACCTTTGAAGTATTACCCTATTCGTCCAAAACCTCGAAAATTCCCCGATTAGTTCTGCATCACGAAATCGTTGTCGACCTTCGCGTTCTCATCGTCAAACACGCGCAAAATCTTGTACTGCGTATTGCGCTGCGCCGGAATTTTGCCCGCCTGGCGGATGATGTCCAGCGTCGAGCCGATGTTCACCTTATGCGTCGTGCCGGCCGCCGAAACGACGTTCTCCTCGATCATCGTCGAACCGAAATCGTTGCAGCCGTAATGCAGCGACTGCTTGCCGACCTCCGGTCCCATCGTGACCCACGAGGACTGGAAGTTTTTGATGTTGTCCAGCATGATGCGGCTGATGGCCACATTTTTCAAGTAGGCTTCCGCTCCCAGCTTCTCCGCCTTCATGTTGGTGTTGTCCGGCTGGAACGTCCACGAGATGAACGCCAGGAAGCCCGGAGAATTGTAGCCGCTGGCTAGGCATTTGTCCTGCGCCTCGCGCACGCGCAGCAGATGAAGCGCCCGTTCCTCGCTCGATTCGCCGAAGCCGATGACCATGGTCGCCGTCGTGCTCATCCCTACCCGGTGAGCCGTCTCCATCACGTCCATCCAATCGCGCCACGAGCCCTTCAGCCGGCTGATCCGCTTGCGGGTGCGGTCGTCGAGAATTTCCCCACCGCCGCCCGGCAGCGAATCCAGTCCCGCCTCGTGAATGGCACGGATGACTTCTTCCAGGCTCAGCCCGTTCGAAACCTCCTGCATCTTGCGTATCTCCGCCGGGGAGAAGGAATGCATCGTAATGTCCGGGAACCGCTTCTTGATCTCGCGCAGCAGGTTCGTATAATAGCTGAACGGCAGGTCGGGATTCGTTCCGCCCTGCATCAGAATTTCCGTCCCGCCGACGTCTATCGTTTCCTGGATTTTCTGAAAAATCGTTTCGTCCGGCAGCACGTAGCCTTCCTTTGAGCCCGGGGCCCGGTAGAAAGCGCAGAACCGGCAGTACACGTCGCAAATATTCGTATAGTTGACGTTGCGTCCGATCACGAACGTCGTAATCGGGTCCGGATGGTGCTTCAGCATGATTTGGTTCGCCGCATGCCCCATTTTCTCCACTTCGTCCGATTCATATAATTGGATGCAATCCTCCAGGCTGATCCGCTGTCCGGCTACCGCCTGATCCAAAATCCGATCGATGGCACTCATCGCGTCCTCACTCCTTTATACCAACATCCTACCACAAAAGGGCGGAAGCCTGCTATACGCAAAGACCGCCAAATCAGCCCTGACGGACGATCGGCGGCGCAATTGTTACGATTTTGTGATGGTTCCGCGCGAACCCCTCAAGCCGTGTGAACTCGGCGGTCCTGATCGATTCTTTCCTTCACGAGCTTGAGCTGCTGGCTGCGCTCATGATCCGTTACGAGCGGCTGCGGCCGCGCGAAGTAGAAGCCCTGTACCATTTGCACCTGCATCTGCAGCAGCATCGCGGCTTCCTCCTTCCGCTCCACGCCCTCGGCGATAACCTGACAGTTGATGTTATCGGCAAAATGAAGCAGCGCCCTGAGCAGCGACTGCTTGACGGAAGCCTGATCGATGTTCGAGATGACGGAACGGTCAATCTTGATCATGTCCGGAATCAGCTCCGAAATGGATTGCAGGCTCGAATACCCCGCCCCCGCATCGTCTACCGCGAACCGGAAGCCATGGGCGCGGAAGGCCGCCATGACCGAGCCTGTATATTGAAAATCGCGAATTGCATGACGTTCCGTAATTTCAAGAACGATCTGCGAGGATGAGATGTTATCGAATTCCTTCACCGTTTCCAGCATGTGATGGAGAAACAGCGGATGGCAGAGCGTAACCGGCGTAACGTTCAGGAAGACCTGCTCCCGGATGCCGCGCAGCGAGATTTCCTCCACCGCCTTGCGGATGACGAGAAACTCAAGCTTCGACAGCAAATCCGCCTGGAACGCCATCTCGAACAGCTCTCCGGGCGTATGCAGGGGCGAGTTGCGCGGGCCCCGGGTCAAGATTTCCCAGCCGAAAATCTCGCCGCTCGCCAGATTCATGATCGGCTGCGCCAGCACGGAGATTTGCTCCCGCTTCAGAATATCGAGCACCTGATCGCGGAGCGCGGAGAAATGCGCTGGCAGCTTCCGTGTAGCAATGGAATGCGCATAGTAATACGCGCTCTGGATGGCGGCTTCCGTATTCTCGATATCTTGTCCCATCCGGTAGCAGCCGAAGCCGAAGGAGAACGAACCGCTCCATTCCTTCGGGACGGATTCGCGCAGCCGGGTTTCAAGCGCCCTGCGCAGCAGCAGCCCTTGACGCTGAAGCTCCTCGTAGCGGCCCCCCGCTTCGTCCTTCAGGAAGAGACAGAAATCTTCTCCGCTATACTGGCGTACTCCGATGATATCGTTGCTTTTGAAAAAGGCGGGAATCAAACCAAGCAGCGCATCGCGTATATGCTTCTGCAGACGCGCGGTAACTTCATGAGGATAAGAGGTGAACAAACGGTGAAAATCTTCCCAATAAAAAAGCAGCAGTCCGCACGAATTGCCCTGATTGCGATATTGCTTCACAAGTGCGTGAACGGGATCGCGGAATGTAAATTCCGGAGGAAACAAGCGTAAAGCCCGATTCGGTAATGGCAGATGAAACAGCATCTTCAGGCGTTCAATCCATCCGCCTGATGCGAATGAGAATTTCATGGACGACCCCCTACCTCCGGGCAGCATAGTTCAATAGGATTATCATACCATGAGTTCGTTTTAGTGAATAGTGCGAATCATGCTAATTTTTGCCGCAATGAAACAAGCCGACCGCCGCTGGCTATTCGGGCGATCGGCTTAGTTCCGGCGGTCCGTTCAGTCTTCCGCCAAGGCTTGCTCCAGATCTTCTATAATGTCCTCGATGTCCTCCAGGCCGACGGAATAGCGTACGAGTCCGTCCCTAATGCCACGCTGATGACGCACCTCGCGCGGCATAGCCGCATGCGACATCATCGCCGGATAAGAAAGGATACTTTCCACCGCGCCCAGGCTGACGGCCACGAGCGGGATGCGCACCTTGGAGAGCAGCCGCTTCGCCCGTTCGCCGGAGCCGACGTCGAAGGAAACGACGGCGCCGTAGCCGAGCGATTGCTTCTCGTGAATATCCCGTCCCGGATGATTCGGCAGTCCAGGGTAATAGACCGTCTCGACAGCCGGGTTCGAGGAAAGCCAATCCGCCAGGCGGCGGGCGCTCAGCTCGTGTGCCTCCATCCGGGCTTTCAGCGTCTTCATGCCGCGCATGAGCAGCCACGAATCATTGATGCCGAGAACCGTGCCGAGTCCGTTCTGGATTTGCTTCAGCCGTCGGCCGAGCGTATCGTTAGCGGCTACGGCCAGCCCGGCCGTAACGTCGCTGTGTCCGCCGAGGAACTTGGTGGCGCTGTGAAGCACGATATCGACGCCGAGCTCGATCGGACGCTGATGGTAAGGCGTCATGAACGTATTGTCCAGCATCGTCAGCAAATCGCGCTCCTTGGTCCAAGCGGTTACCGCCGCAATGTCGGTAATCTTCAGCGTAGGGTTCGAAGGCGTCTCGAGGAAGACGGCTTTGGTGTTCGGCTTCAGCGCCGCCTGTACCTGATTCAAGTCCGTCATGTCGACGAAGGTCGTCTCGATGTTCATCCGCGTCAGGATCGTCGTCAGCAGCCTGTACGTTCCGCCGTAGACATCCTCCGTGCAGATGACATGATCTCCCGCCGACAGCAGCATGAAGGCGCCGGAGATGGCCGCCATGCCGGAAGCGAAGGCAAAGCCCCGCGATCCGCCTTCGAGGAGCGCGATATAATCCTCGAGCGCCTGCCGCGTCGGATTCCCCGAACGGGTGTAGTCGTAGGCTTGCGGCTCATCCAGCGAAAACTGATGAAAGGTCGAAGCCTGATACAGCGGAACGCTGGCTGCGCCGGTAACGCCGTCGATCTCCGCTCCGAAGTGAATCAGCTTCGTAGCGAAGCTGCGTTTCTTGAACTCGTCGTTGCCGTGAGTCGGGCCGGTCGGGTTAGCCATGAACCGTCTCCCCCTCTTCGATTTCTTTATGAGCCAGTTCGATCGCCCGGCTCAGATCCGCGATCAGATCATCCGCATGCTCGATGCCCACGGAGTAGCGCAGCAGCTTGTCGTCGACCCCGACCTGACGGCGGATCGCTTCGGGAATGTCCGCGTGCGTCTGCACCGCCGGATACGTCATGAGCGATTCGACGCCGCCCAGGCTCTCGGCGAAGGCGATCAGCTTGATGTGGCGCAGGATCGGTTCGATATAACGCGCATCTTTCATTTTAAAGGAAAAAATGCCGGTATTGCCGGATGACTGCCGCTTCTGGATCTCGTGACCCGGGTGGTCCGGAAGCGCCGGATAGTACACGGATTCCACCTGCGGATGAGCCTTCAGGAACGCGGCGATCTTCGTCGCATTCTCCTGATGGCGCTCCATCCGGAGCGCCAGCGTCTTCATCCCCCGCATCAGCAGCCAGCTGTCCTGCGGGCCCAGCACGGCCCCGATGGAGTTATGCAGGAACGCCATTTCCTCCGAGAGTTCCTTGCCCTTGGTCACGATCAGACCGGCCAGCACGTCGTTGTGCCCGCCCAAATATTTGGTCGCGCTGTGAATGACGATATCCGCCCCGAGCTCGATCGGGCGCTGGAAGAACGGCGTCAGGAGCGTATTGTCGACGATGGACAGGATACCCTTCTTCTTCGCCCAGCTGCAGACAAGCTCCAGATCCGTAATCATCATCAGCGGGTTTGTCGGCGTCTCGATCACGATCGCTTTCGTATTCGGCTTCCAGCCGGACTCCAGCGCATCCAGATCGTTCGTATCCACGTACGTCGCGGTCACGCCGAAACGGGACATAATGCGCTCCAGCAGACGGTACGTGCCGCCGTATAAATCCAGGGAGACGATCAGATGATCGCCTTGGCCGAACAGCGCGAAGATCGTCTGCAGCGCCGCCATCCCGGAGCTGCAGGCGAATCCGGCGTCGCCGGATTCGAGCTGCGCGATCGCTTCCTCCAGCACCTTGCGGGTCGGGCTCTTCGTCCGCGCATAGTCGAAGCCGGTGCTTTGGCCGAGCTTCGGATGGCGGAACGCCGTAGCCTGGTAAACCGGGAAGCTGACCGCACCCGTTACCGGCTCCTCCTGAGATCCCAGCTGCGCCAGACGGCTTTCGATTCTAAGGTTATCCAAACTCATATGACATAATCCCCCTTATATAAATCGTACGGCGTTTCCTGGTACACATAATAGTTCAACCAATTCGAGAACAGCAGGTTCGCATGGGCTCTCCATGTATTCCGCGGCTCCCGGCTGGGGTCATCGTTCGGATAATAATTTTTGGGCACTGCAATCGTGAGCCCTTTATTCACGTCGCGGTCGTATTCATATTTCAAGGAACAGGCATCATATTCGGAGTGGCCCGTTACAAAAATTTGCTTGCCGTCGAGCGACGCCGCGATATAGACGCCTGCCTCCTCGGACTCGGACAAGATCTCCAGCCCCCTGGCGCTTTCCACTTCCTCGCGGCGCACTTCCGTGTGGCGGGACTGGGGAACCAGGAACTGTTCGTCGAAGCCGCGGAGCAGCTTTACATTCGGTTTGGTGATCGTATGCGGGAAGACGCCGAACATCTTCTCCTCGAGCGGATACTTCGGCACGCCGAAATGATGGTACAGGCCGGCCTGCGCCGCCCAACAAATATGCATCGTGGAGGTGACGTGCGTCTTCGTCCACTCCATAATTTGCTTCAGCTCATCCCAATAATATACGTCTTCAAAATCGAGCTGCTCCACCGGCGCGCCGGTGATGATCATGCCGTCGAACCGTTCCTCGCGGACATCGTCGAACGTCTTGTAGAACTGCTCCAGATGCTCCGCCGACGTATTCTTCGACGTGTGCGTCTTCGGATGCAGCAGTACGAACTCGAGCTGAAGCGGCGTATTGCCGATGAGACGAAGCAGCTGCGTCTCGGTCGTTTCCTTCGTCGGCATCAGATTCAGGATCGCGATCCGCAGAGGGCGGATGTCCTGGTGATAGGCTACGCTTTCATCCATAACGAAAATATTCTCGTTAATTAACACTTCTTTGGCGGGCAGATGATCCGGAATTTTGATAGGCATCTCAGGCTCACTCCTTCTTTGGGGGTCGTATTCGTTTCCTAAGGTGCGGCGGAGCCCGGCATAGAAATAGGCCTTTCTCCGCACGCTAGAGAAAGGCCTATGTATATCGCACATGGTCCTCTCTCATCTCTCAGAAGCTTAACGCTTCCGCAAGATTTAGCACCGTGCATTCCAAAGGCTGTCCCGCGCCGCTCGCGCTGCGCCATCGCCTAAGGTTTGTCGGTTGCCGGGTATCATCGGGCTAGTCCCTCCACCTGCTCTTGATAAGAGTTTGAAACCGAATCTATTCAATTGGTAAGACTAATAATAATGTAATCGAAATCGCGGTGACCGTCAAGCCCCCCTCCGCACCTTAATCCGCTTCCTCACATATGTTATTCCAGACGAACCGTACCGGCAAAATCCAAGCGTTACTGCTTGATGTGTGGAAAATGAAGGGTTATACTAGACAAGTATTCGACATTTAAAGCCAAGAAGGGGTGCAGCGATCGAATGGACGGAGACCCGAGGAGTACAATCTGCGTTCAACAACAACTGAATCGTTCGTTGGGATACCGGTCAATTCCGGCTGTTCGTCACTGCGATTTCATGCCTTCTCGGTAAGTCGTTCCGATTAGCGTTTCTTTCGCCTGACCGTGCGCCGGAGCTGCAGCGTGTTCCGCTTCGACCAACAAGAAGGGGTGGAAATATGAAGGCACGCTTGGTGCAAGACGGCATTTTTACATTGGTTGAGGATATTACCCAGACGGCCAATCCCCCTCAGCACGGATTTTATTGGATTGACGCCGATGTGGAGGATTTGGAATTATTACAGCCCTTGTTTCATCTTCATGAGCTCGCCATCGAGGACGTCCTGACGGAGGAAGAGCAGCGTCCCAAGATTGAATTATACGATACGAATTATTTTATCGTGGTCAACAGCATCCGATTCGACGACGCCGAAATTTTCCTGCGGGCGCTGAACATTTTCCTGGGGAAGCATTACATCATAACGGTCACCCGCCAGAAGATCAATGAGATCCGGGCGCTCAAGCCGGTGCTTTGGGAAGAGGAAGTGACGGCTCCGGACCGGTTCCTCTATCACTTGATGGACTTGATCGTCGACAATTATACGAATGTGGCGGACCGGATCGAGGCGAAGATCGAGAAGCTCGAAGAAGATATTCTGATGAACACGAAGAAATCGCATCTGAACGAAATCATCGGACTGCGAAGCGAAATTTTATGGCTCAAGAAAGTGCTGGTGCCTCAAAAAGAGGTAATCAACACTCTGAACAAGAAGGAACTGAAGCTGATCAGCGAGCCGCTCAAGAAGTATTTCGGCGACATCTACGAGAACGCGGTCAAAATTTCGGAGACGTTCGAAACGTTCCGCGATTTGATGGGCAACTTGCGGGAGGCTTATCAATCGAGCCTGTCCAACCGGGCGAACGAAATCATGCGCGTGTTTACGGCGCTGACGACGATATTCATGCCCCTGACGTTCATCACCGGGGTATACGGGATGAACTTTGAATATGTGCCTGGCATGCATTGGCATTACGGCGGCGTTGTCGCTTTGGTGTTCATGGTGATCGTGGGCGTGTCCATGTTTGTTCTTTTCCGTAAAAAGGATTGGCTGTGAGCCGGTCCTTTTTATTTTGCCGGGAATGGATCGGGCATCTGCGATTCATCCTATGAAGGAATGGAGGAGGTAGAACGTGGATTATCTTTGGAAATCGGCGCTGCTGGTCGTTAGCGCCGTAGTGCTGCTCCGGCTGGCAGGCCGCAAATCGCTGTCTCAAACGACGATCGCTTCCACGGTCATCATGTTCTCGCTTGGAGAAATTCTGGTCCAGCCGATCGTGAGCACCGAGATTGGCGCGACTTTATTGTCGGTGTCCGCATTCTTAGGAACGTTAGTGCTGCTGGAATACTTGCAGCTCAAGGGGAACGTGCTGGAGCGCTGGCTCTCCGGGCAAGCGGTGACCGTGATCGAGAACGGCAAGCTGCTGCCGGACCAGCTGCGTCGAACGAAGCTTACCGTGGACAATCTGGAAATGCGCCTTCGCACCAAAGGCATTGTCCGCTTATCCGACGTGAAGACGGCTACCCTGGAAATTAACGGTGAGCTGGGCTACGAGCTCATCGAAAGCGCTCAGCCCGTTACGGCCGGACAGCTCCAGAAACTTCTGGATGCTTGGGCCGCCGGCAAGCCGCTCGTCGTTCCAGCCGCTGAAGACAGTGGATTATTTAAGGAAGTCGAGGAAGGAGCGCATAACGCGGCTCCCCCCTCATCTTTGAACTAACGCGAATTCGCTGCTTAGACCGCCGCTTCCATCTTCAGTTGGCCCGACCGGCGGAACTTTAACCGAAGCAGACGAAGCCACTCATAAATCCGGTCCGTATCCTTCGCCGACAGCTCCTCCTGCTTATACACGGTTTGTAGAATCGGCTTCAGGTAACGGTCTCCCTGCTGCTCGAACGCCTGCCAAGCGAGCTCCCGCTCCGCCCTCGGCACCTGCTCCAGCAGCAGCTCGATATAAGGCTCCAACTCGTAACCGTCCCGGTCGAGCTCTTCGATCCACTGTACCAAATTGCGCCGCTGCAGCTTCGTCTGCTCCTGCAGCTCGTCGAGCGGCTCCATGCGGTGAATCGCCTCCAGCAGCTTGCGCTTCAGCTCCTGCTTATCCGCTTCCGCCTTGCGGCGCCGCTCCTTCTCCTGCAGCTGCCAGGCATAGAACTCACTGGGGTTCACCTGCTGCTCCACCCATACAAGAGGGAACGATGTGGTACGCTCTTGCTCCGCCGTAATCGCGAGCAGCTCGGCGGCATACTGCGCCGCCTTCGCTTTGCCGAAGCCCGGGAGCTGGAGCAGCTCTTCCTCGGACTGCGGCACGAACGTGCTGATTAGCTTCAGCAGACGGTTTGTCGCCACAATGAACGGCGCTTTGCTCTCCTTCGACGCCATCTTCAGTCTCCATTGGCGAAGCGCCTCATAAAGCTCATCGTTCGGATGCAGCTCGCTGTAATACTGCAGCAGCTGGATGTAAACCGCGCGTTCATCGGCTGCGTTCATTCCGCCGGCTACCGCTTCGATCAGCGGCTTAAAGCCTTCGCATTGCTTGGACCAGACGCGTTCGCGAAACACCGCCAGCATCTCCTCCCATTGCATGCCCTCGTACCAATGCTCCTGCCGCGTGCGGCCGTCCTCTTCGGTCTCTGTCCACATCACATACCAGATTCCTTCCTGCTCCCCGATGGACACCTGCGCCGACCGGGCAGCTCCTTCGCTTTCCGCCTTCTCCAAGCTGTTCAAGAACATCAAATTCAAAGCTTTCCCCTCCTGATAAATGAAAATCGATCTTTCCAAACGCAAAAAAGCACCCCTCCTACGCGTTCGTAAGAGAGGTGCTTCCTCTGCGGTTTGAAATTAGGTAAATCATACCATGTCTTACAGCGAAAGACAAGCATGAATTTGGATAACGAGGGGATTTCCCGGTTACGCTACTAACGGCAGCAGAACACGAAGGAGGCGCGGAATCATGGATAAGCGGAAAGACGGCTTCTTACAAGAAGCTCCCGACAAAAAATATACCGATCTGGCCACCGTCGAATCACAGCGCAACGACCTGATCGCCGAGGAATTCCCCGAAGGGCCCTACGGCTCCAGCTTCGCTCCCGAAATCCTCGGCAAAAGCACGCCCTGGAGAGAGGACCAGCGCTCGTATAACCAGTTCACTTACGAAAACCGCGAGCTGCACGCCGGCCTTTCCCGGGAGTATCCGGGCGCGCATCCGACGCACGATTCGAGCGGCGACGATCATGTCGAAGAATAGAAGAGCAGCCCGGCTCCCCCTTGAACGCGGGACCGGGCTGCTCTGCCTTGAGACGAATTAGATTTTCATGATGCCGCCCATGCTGGCGTTCGTAACGAGCTTGGAATAGCGGGCAAGATAGCCCGTTTTCACTTTCGGCTCGAAGCCTTTCCAGCCGGCTTTGCGGCGCTCCATTTCCTCGTCGCTGATCAGCAGCTGAATCGTGCGGTTCTCCAGATCCAGCTCGATCTCATCCCCGTCTTGGACGAAAGCGATCGGTCCGCCCTCCGCCGCTTCCGGCGAAATGTGTCCGATGCTGATGCCGCGGGATGCGCCGGAGAACCGGCCGTCGGTGATGAGGCCGACCTTCGCGCCGAGGCCCATGCCCACGATTTGCGAAGTAGGCGCCAGCATCTCAGGCATGCCAGGGCCGCCCTTCGGTCCTTCGTAGCGGATTACGACGACATGGCCTTCTTTGACTTTGCCGTTCGCAATGCCGGCCAGCGCGTCTTCCTGGGAGTCGAAGCAGATGGCAGGCCCTTTGTGATAGCCGCCGACGGATTTGTCTACGGCGCCTACTTTAATGATGGAGCCTTCCGGTGCCAGGTTGCCGAACAGTACCGCCAGGCCGCCGCGCTCGGAATGCGGATTGTCGAGCGGACGAATGACGTCCTTGTCGAGGATCTCGCAGCCGGCTGCGTTCTCGGCGAGCGTCCGGCCCGTTACGGTCAACGTTCCGCCGTGGATGGCGCCCGGCTTCTTCAGCAGCTCGTTAATGACGGCGCTCACGCCGCCCGCATTGTGCACGTCTTCGATATGGTAGTCGGAAGCCGGTGCGATCTTCGCCAGATGCGGCACGCGGTTCGCGACTTCATTGATGCGCTCGATCGGATATTCGATGCCCGCTTCGTGAGCCAGCGCCAGCGTATGCAGCACGGTGTTAGTGGAGCCGCCCATAGCCATGTCCAGCGCGAAGGCGTTGTCGATCGCTTCCACCGTTACGATGTCGCGAGGCTTGATGTCCTTCTCGATCAATTCCATCAGCTGTCTTGCGGATTTCTTGACGAATTCCTTGCGGTCTTCGGAGATGGCCAGAATCGTGCCGTTGCCCGGCAGGGCGAGGCCGAGGCCTTCCGCCAAGCAGTTCATGGAGTTGGCCGTGAACATGCCGGAACAGGAGCCGCAGGTCGGACAGCCGTATTGCTCCAGCTCGAGCAGGCTCTTGTCGTCGATCTTGCCGACTTGGTAAGCGCCTACGCCTTCGAATACAGAGGTTAAGGAAATCGCGCGGCCGTCGCTCGTGCGGCCCGCTTTCATCGGTCCGCCGCTGACCATGATCGTCGGGATGTTGACGCGCAGCATGCCCATCATCATGCCCGGCGTAATTTTATCGCAGTTCGGGATGCAGACCATGCCGTCGAACCAGTGCGCGGAAACGACCGTCTCCAAGGAGTCTGCGATAATCTCGCGGCTCGGCAGGGAATAACGCATGCCGATATGGCCCATTGCGATGCCATCGTCAACGCCGATGGTATTGAACTCGAAAGGTACGCCACCCGCTTCACGGATCGCTTCTTTTACCAGCTTGCCGAATTCCTGCAGGTGGACGTGTCCCGGAATAATATCGATATAAGAGTTGCAAACCGCAATAAACGGCTTGTCGAAATCTTCCTCTTTGACGCCTGCGGCACGCAGCAAGCTGCGGTGCGGAGCGCGGTCAAAGCCCCTTTTAATCATGTCGCTTCTCATTTTCTTCGGTTTGGACATCGGTAGTGTTGCCTCCGTTTCGGTTCGTAGGAATGGACCCTCGCTCTTATGGTATAATCGCTTCTGTCAATTGTACCATGTTTCAAAAGAATTGAAAACGCGAGAAACATCCTGTTATCAGGCGATAGACGGACATCCGCTTCCCTCTTTGCCCCATGGCGCTCAAATCTGTTATAATTTCGGTATCCATTGGAGGAATACAGATGTACAGGGAGGGTGGGCGTCATATGACGGAACTTGATTATTTATACGACGGTACGGAGGAAACGAAGACGAGATTCGTCTGCTTCGTCGGGGAGACGCTTCGGCGGTTCGACCTGGCCATTACGACGACCAGCCGCTTCTACGGCAAGAAGCTCGTTACCGATATGCAGTCCGGACGCACGGCGGTCATCGGACCGGACGATCTGGAGGAGGAGGGCTACCTCGAGCACGTCTATAAGCTGAACGGGGAGGAGGCCGCCGAGCTTCGGTCGTTCCTGGAGGAAGTGATCGGACCGGTGCATTTTACCGATCTTTAATAGCCAAGCTTTAGGCGCGCATAGGCAAAAATCAAGGACCCAGGCATGATCGCATGCCCCGGGTCCTTTTTAACCTCCGGCCCCTAACCGGCCAGCCCCTGAAAAATCGCTTTGATCTTGGAAGCCAAATAATGGCTGCCTCCCCGCTGCTCCACCTGCTCGACCATGAGCGCCACGATAAGCCGCGGATTGTCGGTGTCATACGCAACGAACCAGCCGTTCTCCTGGCCGGCTTCCCCTTTTTTCTGCTTCAGCTCTGCGGTGCCAGTCTTGCCGGCAAGCCGTAGCCCGGGGATTTGAGCCGCATGTCCGGTTCCGGCCGAGTCGTCGATGACCGCTGTCAGCTTCGACGTCATTAGACGACTGATCTCCGGAGAGATCAGTCCGCTTTTCCAAATTTCCCCTCCGACTGGTCCGCCCTTGCGCTCCAACACCGGCTTCAGCATGCTGCCCCCGTTCGTAAACACCGTGTATGCGGCGGCGACATGCAGCGGGGTCATGAGCACTTCGCCTTGCCCGTAGCCCGAATCGGCCAGCTGAATATCACTCTTGATGCCGGCGACCGCCAAGGAGGACGAGTCGATCGCCAGAGGAAGGTCCAGCTTCTCGCCGAAGCCGAACGGGGTCACCGACTGCACGAAGCGATCCTTCCCCAGCTCCAGAGCGACCTGGGCAAAATAAATATTATCGGAATACAACAGCGCCTTCGATAAATCGACCGCTTCCGCCGCCTGGGAGACCCGGCTGACGTAGTAATTGCCCCAAGAGGCGTCCTTGCGCCACTCCTTGCCGGTGATCGTACGGACCGCTTCGGGGTCCAGCGTCTTCACCTGCAGGGCAACGGCCGCCATGATCGGCTTGAAGGCCGAGCCCGGCGAATAAGCGCGAGCGAACCGGTTCAGCAGCGGTTTGTCCGGATTCTCGTTCCACTGCTTCCACTGGTCGTTCGAGACGCCGCTAACCCATACGTTCGGGTCATACGACGGCGTGCTGACGAGCGCCAGAATGTCCCCCGTCAGAGGATGCAGCTCCACCCCCGCAGCCGCATCCTTGCTCAGCTGGCGGTACAGCGATTCCTGGTAAGCCGCGTCAATCGTCAGCTTGACCGCCTCTCCGTCAACCGCCTCCCGCTGGGCGAGCGTCGCTTTTTCTTTGCCGTCGGCGCCCGTGATGTAAACCCGTCCCCCGTCCTGCCCGCGCAGGCGTGCTTCGAGGGAAAGCTCCAGGCCGGTCTTGCCGATCCAGTCGTCGGGCTGGTAGCCTTTGCTCTTCAGCCTTTCGAGCTCCTCCCCGTTGATCCGGCCGACATATCCCGTAAGATGCGCAGCCGCTTCGCCCAGCGGATAGGCCCGCACCTTCTTCGTCCTTGTCCCTACACCCGGGATGGCCAGCAGCGCCTCCAGCCGGGGATCCCCCTTGGACACGACCGTCAGCGGCACGAACAGCTCCGGCTTCACCCAGGCCGCCTGCAGCTTCGCTTGAATATCCTCCGGCTTTATCTTGAGCAGCTCGCCCGCTTTGGCGACGGATGAATCCGTCAGCTTCCCAGGCACGATTCCGACCTCATCCCGGTCCTCGTTGATGGCTAGCCCCTTGCCGCTGCGATCGTAAATCTCACCCCGCATCGCCTTCGTAGACTGCACCCGTACCTTGTCCGTCTCCCCCAGCTGCGGGAACAGGAACGCCGGCGACCACTCCACACCCCAGGCGCTGCCTTCCGCCTTCAACACGGCCGTTTGATCATAAGCTATCGGTCCAGCGACCGTATTCATCTCGACATGCAGCTTAAACCGTGCTTTATCCGGTTCTTTCGGATCTTCTCCGGTCCCGCGGACGTGACGGTAAGCCCGTTCATTCCGATGCCTTCATAGATTGTGCGATGCCGGCCGGAGAACGCCTCCTCGCTCAGCTTTTGCCTCGTTTCGGCCGAGAGTGCGCTGTACATCAGCGCATACCGGCCGGCTTGCCAGGCTTGGGTAAACGTCTGCATGACCGCCTCCGGCGGCTGCCGGTCCGGCTTGCAGCCCGCCAGAGGAAGCAGCAGCAGGAAGGGCAGCAGGCTCCAGCCCCCCGGAATCCAGCCCCGATGTTTCGATTTGTTCATGTTCGGTTCTCCATCCTTCCACAGCTTCTGTCTTCTGCTAGTGTAATAGAGGATGGGCGTCGGTTGAACGAACAATTGGCTGATATTTCTCTTACAGGAAGCCGTCAGGGAGATCGAACCCTTGACGGCACAAAAAAAACCGGCTGCCGCTCGGAAAGAGCGGGCAACCGGGCAGGGCAGCCGTTTATCTTTTGACCAAATCTTCGCGAACCGGAGTGAACGAATCGAGCAGCGCGCTCGGCTCCAGCGCACGGCAGCCATGTTTGGCGCCGCTTGGAATGTAGATCGTCTCGCCGGCGGAGATCACTTTCTTCTCCCCATCCACGGAGAACTCCAGCTTTCCGCGCAGGCAATAGGACAGCTGCTCGTGGGGATGGCTGTGAATATACCCTTCCGCGCCTTCCTCGAAGTGCACTTCCATCATCATCAGCCCTGCACCGGGCTCGAAAATTTTGCGCTTCACCCCGGGCTCGGCATTTTCCCATTGATTGATATTGCTCATCTGTACTTCCCTCCGTATTCCAAGAATAGGCCCTGCCGGCCTTCAAGGCACCCTTCATTATACCTGATTCGCTCAGGCGGCATGTAGGAGTTTTTCCAGTTGTCGCATGGTTTTCTTTAGCTCGCTGCCTCTGTTATTCCCACGGAAACGTAGTAGTCAGTACATCCGCGAACTTCTTGCTCTGTTCCCTGCGTAAGGAGCGTATCTCCGCCCGGTGCACGGCCGTCTCGTGCAGCCGCACTTCCTCAGCCGATTCCGGCACGACCTGCGGAACCGTGACCGGCTTGCGGTTTTCGTCCAGCGCTACGAAGGTGAGAAAAGCCGTGGCCGCCACCCGGCGCTCCGCCGTTTTCAAATCCTCGGTCATCACCTTCACGAAAACCTCCATCGAGCTCTTCCCCGTCCACGTAACGAACGACTCGAGACAAACCGAATCGGTAGGCCGAATCGGAAACAGGAAGTCCACGGAGTCGGTGGAAGCCGTCACTACCGAACGCCGGCAGTGCTTAGAGGCGGCGATCGAGGCAATGTCGTCGATGTAAGCCATCAGTTTACCGCCGAACAGCGTATTGTGATTGTTGACGTCCGTCGGAAAAATCCGGGACGTCTTGTAGCATCTTGATTCCTTGACAAATCGTTGTTCCATCCGAACCAGCGTCCCCTTCATTCGTTAAACTGATTAGCTAGCCTAACCCTATCATACCTTTGCGGGGACACGCAATCCCGTTTATTCCGGCCAGATTGACAAGAAACCCGGATATGCAGAATAAAGCCCGAACGTCACCATACACAAAAAAGGCAGGAAGCCGAATGCACTCGGCCTTCCTGTTGTATTTCCTGGATTGTTCTGTTCTGCGGCATCGTTGAGCTACTTCTGTACTTCTTTGTTGTCTTGAATCATGTAGTCATGATCCGTCGATGCTTCTTCAATATCGCCATATGCCCAGTAACTTGGGTTCACATCCGACCATGTTGGATTACCCACACCTGTTAACGGTCCGCGATTCATAAGACGGTTAATCATCGTGACAACTTCGGCACGGGTGGCGTTTGCTTTGGGACGGAACGTTCCATCCTCATAGCCTTTTAGGATACCGGCTTGAGTTGACAAATAAATGGCATCGCGCGCCCAGCTGCCGGAGATATCCGTGAAAACATCCATCCCTGTGCCTTGCAAGTTTTTCAGACGAGCCACAATACCCGCCATTTCTTCCCTTGTAATCGGTTGATTCGGGCGGAATGTCCCATCGGGGTATCCGTTCATAAATCCGGCTTTTGTGACGGCTGCAATTTCATCGGCTCCCCAATCCGCATGGGATACATCCGAGTAGGACATGCCGTCTAAAGCGGATTTGGAAAGGTGATAGACTCTAAAGAGCATAGCCGCAACTTCTTCGCGGGTTACATTTCTTTCCGATTTAAACGTTCCGTCCGGATAGCCCTCGATGTACTTTTCATGATGACCCGATTCATGAGTTATGGACGCAGTATCCGCCGCCATCGTAATCGACTTGCTTACCGACTGCTTCGTTTCTGTTCCATTAACGACAGCCGACACTGTGAAAATGTGGCTGCTTCCCGCTGTAAGACCTGTAACTTGGTAGCTTGTACCCGTCACATTCGAAGCAATAACCTTACCGTTATCGTAAATGTTATACGATTCGACTCCGGACATCACATCCCAATTCAACAATACGCCAGCAGACGTAATGCTGCTTGTTGTAAGACCCGTAGGAGCATTGCCGCTTACAAACGTGCCTCCGGATCCGGAAGATGAACTGCTTTGCTTCTTCATTGAATAGCTGAATGATACGATCGTTTGCCCAACATGAATGATTCCGTTTTGAATGTAACTGTCCGAGCCGTCAACTGCTGGAACGTTGGGCGCGGCAATTAAGGTGTTGTAATTGGTATAGCCGGGTTTTGTCGCCACAATGTAATAGTCTGCATTCGGGAATACCATCCACCCGTACTCTCCCGCCGCATCCGTGATTTGCGGGTTATGGTTTTGATTCGGCGCAAAGTTGGATAACTCCGGCAAGTTAACCGGTGTATTCGGTGTGTGTCCATTCTGTCTATTCAGCGGGGTATCCGCCCAATACAAAGTCATATTGATTCCGCTCACAGGCTGCCCCGTATATGCATCCGTAACGATACCATATGGGTCAATTAAGGAGTAGACAACGCCCATCTCCCCATTTTGATTGATACTCACGGAGACCGACGGTCCGGCCAATATAGACCCGTCTGGAGCTTTTATCTGGTATTTAATAATATATTGTCCTTGCGGCACGTTGTTCACATCAAAGTTTCCGTTCGCATCCAGTCCGGCGGTATAACTGAAATTATTTCCATTCGTGCCTTGAACGACCGCGCTAACATTCCCAGTTCCGAACAGGCTTCCGATGGTTGGCTGCGAATTCGAACTATTCGAAGCAGATCTTGAAATAAATAATTGGCCGCTGATTTTGTTAGCCGAAGCAATCGTTTGCCCTGTGCCGTTTAATTGCCCTACCGTCGCCGTTTGCGTTTGATTCAACATGACGGTTTGATTTCCAACTTGAACCGGTGTTTGAATGTTCAGCGTATAAGTAAAGTTGCCGCGAGGCACATAAATTTGGTATGAACCATCCGGACCCGTAGTAACGGTAGAAGAAAAGTCAATGACTCCATCGCCGTTAAAATCTGCCGTAACCGAAACCTTTGCGCCAGCAACAGGTTTTCCGGTCATTTTGTCGATCACGAATCCCTGCACCGAAGCCGGCATGTAATTAATCGCGATGCTTTGCTGCGTTGACAGTTTGGATGTTGGATCGGTTGCCGTTGCCACAATCACTTCATTGACAGGATTAATACCATTGATATTCGGTGCAGTAAATGCCATGGAAGCAATCCCTTGTGCATTCGTAATCACGGTTTGATCTGCTGCAGAGCCTTTTCCAAAATGGAACGTAATTGGCACATTCGCAACCGGATTTCCGCTTGTTGAAACGACGCTGGCACTCAAAGTTACTTGCGATTTCCCGTCTCCAACCACTGATTTAGGCGAAGTGGTCAAAGTGATGCTGAAATTTGGGACGGCATTTACCACAAGAACGGTTGCCGTTGCAGTTTTTCCGCCGAATGTAGAAGTAATTGTTGCAGTTCCAGGCGATATGGCCGTGACCAAACCATTAGCGTCTACAGAAGCAATTTCCGGGTTGGAAGAACTGTATGTTGCCAGTTTTGAAACATCTGTAATGCTTTGATCTAAATACACTGCGTTCGTAACCGTTTGATGTTTGGCCCCTATCGGGAGCGTGTAGCTACCCAAGTCAACCAGCAGATCGCTTAATGTCGACATAGCAGCGCTCGCGCTTTCCGAAGCTGAAGATTCGATGCCGTTACTTACCGCCGTTACGGTGAAGCTATGATTTGTCCCTGCGGTTAGACCTGTTACCGAGTAACTGGTACCTTGTACACCCGATGCAATTAACTTTCCATTATCATAAATGTTATACGATTGAGCACCGGTTACCGCATTCCAATGAATAGTTGCCCCCGTAGATGTAATGTTGGTTGTGGTCACACCTGTGGGCGCGGCAATGGTCACGGTAACGTTAGCTTGTACTGATGCGCCGCCATACACGGCTTGAATTATCGTCGTGCCTGCTCCTACCGCCGTCACAAGGCCATTCGAACCAATAGTCGCTATATTCGGATTGCTGGAACTAAAAGATGATTTATTCGTAATATCAAAGCTGCTGCCATCTGAATATACAGACGTTACTACCGTGGAATGCGTTGCTCCTATCGGCAATGTGTAGCTCGTACTGTCTAAATTCAATCCTACCGACTTGGGAACAGTTACACTGTTTGACGGTGCGGATTCAAATCCATTGGTTACGGCGGTCAACGTAAAGACGGAGAATGTTCCCGGAACAAGTCCGGTGACGTTATAAGTAGGTGCCGTCACATTGGCAGCATATAAGCTTCCATTTTTATAAATGTTGTAGGAAGCTGCGCCGTTAACCGAATTCCAAGTAAGCGTCGCGGCTGTCTGGGACGTTGTTACTGCTGACAATCCCGTCGGTGCGGAGGGAATCGTCACTGTTGTATAGGCCCCGCCGATAGCGGTTGCCGTTACCTTACCCGAAGGAGAAAGACTTCCGAAATCGAGAATCGCCGTACCCTGACCATTGTTGTCCGATTGTAAGTCGGAAAGGGAAGTACCGCTTACAGCCGTTAAAGTCCCTTGCGTTGACGTGAAAGTGATTGGAGCTCCGGGAACAGGATTGCCATCCACATCATACACCGTAGCGATAACGCTGTATTTGCCCGGTTGACCTGTCGGTGCGGCATTAACCGTTACTTTTGTCGGCGCTTGTTTGTACGTATATTGCGTAGTATCGATCGGATCGAATTTGTTCGTAAAATCCCACGATAAAATATCGTGGTTTTCCCAAGCGCCGCCGGTTGCCGCAGTAAAACCTGCGTATACGCCCGGTTGGCCGCCAAATATAGTTCCAAGATCGATATTCGGAACATTCAACACCGGAGCGGCCGGTCGCGTATTGGCGTTGTTGATATAGACTTTGACGGTTTTGTTCACGCCGTCATAGTCAATCCACGAATAATAGACATTGCCGTCGTACAGCTTAAAAGAAGTTTGATTCAAATCGTAGTACCAGGAAGGATTGGTGTTGTTGACATTACCATTTTGTGCCAATCCGATATAATTATCCGATGGATCGTTATTTGGAGAACCATTTGGGAATGAGTCGTACTTCACGGCAAAACTTGGGGTAATTCCCTGATAACCGATACCGCTGCCTAATGTCCCGGCATTGCTTGACTGCGTTTGAATGGCAAATGTAATGCCGTCGGCATGGCCCGGAGCAATTCCGCCGCCGTTTGACATACGGAATGCAAAGGATGTACTAAACGAATAGTTGTTGGCTGGAGCAATAAGTGCTTTATTAAAAGCCGTACCATATTTATTTCCAGATGCCGGAGTTAAGCGCAGCACTTTTCGATTTTGATTGTCTGTGACTACACTTGCATTTCCGTTTAGCGAGAATAGATTAACTTGATTCGCATTCGAGAAATCGTCATTCTTAAACGTTATCCATTTAGTAGGGTTTGCCGTTGATGTCCCTGTTAGCAAAATAACCCTCGGTATATTAAACGCATCCGAATCAATCGCGACGCTGCCGGTAAATGTCCCTGCGCCTGCCGGATTAAAGCCAATGTGGAGATTACATTGCGCATTTGGAGCCAGTGTGTTCCCGCAATCCGAGGTAACCGTAAAGGGGCCGCTTGGCGTAATCGAATTAATTGTAACGGTCTGGTTAGAGGTGTTTTGAAGAATGACCGTTTGATTAGCTGCATTTTGATTAGGAAAAGAAACCGTCGTTGTCGATAAGTTCAACTTATACCCTTGCAATAGACCCGCATAAACGGCTAGATATACTTTACCATTGCTTTCATAAGCAAATAAAATATCCCCGTTTGTCGTATTAATTGCAGATTCCGCAATGGTCGTCCCGCTAATCGTTACCGGTGAACCAAAGGTTGCTCCGAGGTCCTGGCTGACCGCAAAAGTAACATTGGTTCCATCGGAATAACCGGTGACCACATTGCCAAAAGCATCGGCGCTTATGGAACGTCCTTGCGAAGTAGTGTTATTGCCAAAGGTAAGTGTCGTTAACTTCTGATTGTCAAGATCATATTTGTAAGATGTAGTTCCTTGACCTGCCACGAAATTATAATGACCCAAGGCTCCACTCGAAAGAGCACTTACAGAGTAAAAAACTTGTCCCGAAGGATCGACAGGCCCTTTTAATGTTTTCCCGTGATCATCGCTTGTATAGTATCTTAAAGACGGATTATCTTTTTGAATCACTACCTGATGTGTGGACGAATCAACATGAACATCCGAATATACATAGGATGTTGGTATCGCATTTAGAGTGAAGGTGGCTCCATTGTCAGAGCTATAATAAAAGTGCGTACCATTTTGATCGATGATATAAATATAGTTATCATCGGTGTCCATATGTACAGTTCCATTTGCGGCTCCAATATTTACAGGTGTACTGAATGTCGCGCCCTTATCGGTGCTCTTACTAAAATATACGCTTCCGCTTTGAGAATAAATCACATAAACATTACCGTTCGAGGATGCCGCAATCTCCGCCTCCAGATTCGAACTGTTAATTTGAACGCTGGGAGAAAAGGAATTCCCCCGGTCCGTGCTCTTGGCTACTCTGATTCCGGCATCGCCATGAAACAATACATAGATGGTTCCATCCGGCGTTATAGCCAGTTTCCTGGATGTATTCCCTTGACTAATACTGTTTGAAGTTCCTGCGTCAGATACTTGAACACCGCCTGGCGGATTCCAAAGCGGAGCCGGACCGCTAGCTTTAACTGATTGCACATTAGCAAAAGAGAACATGGAACTTAATAACGCCAACGACATGATTAATCTAATCACTTTTGAATAAATTCGTTTCAAGTTGTTATCCTCCGTAATCGTTTGTTTTGAAAAATGCTTTTAATTCAAGTTGACTTAAGTCTCAATCCCCCTTCTATTTTTCAAAAACATAGATCGGAGTGAATTTCTTTTCTATGCCTTCAAATTTTTGTTACGTAAAGACTCCGATTTTACAAAAATTCAGATAGTCCTAAAGCACTGCAGGACAAATTAATTATATAAAGGGCCTCTCATAAAATTCTCACAAAATCTTGTTTTTAGGATAAAAAATGAGTGTTTTCGACAACGAAGGGGCCATCCAAAAGTCATCAAAAATGACTGAGGAGTGCCCCTAGTTTCATGGCTCATATACGTTGATTCAATCCTATTGTTTCCTTCAGCACGACGACATGATTTCTCAATAATTTCACATGCTCGTCTTTAAGTATGGTTCTTGCTCTTGACCGTTTGACCCTTGATAATAGCTTGTACGTCTCCTTTAATGCCAAGCTGCTCATGATAACCTTAACGTCAATGTTCGTCTTCATGCTTCCCCTACCAATCATTTTGTCGCTCCCATTCCTCCCAAAAAACAATACAGTTTATTTAACTGCATCTAATACACTTCTATAGATGTAGTTCTTATTACGCTTGTCACTGTACATTTTTTTATCCGTAATCTCGATCAGATCGTTCAATTCAGTGCCTTCATCCGGATAAGAAGAATTAAAAATTCGTCGCCTCCCCATCTGACAATATAACCCGCATCCCTAAACATATTTTTGAGTGTATTCGAGATCAGCTGCAGTACAATATCGCCCATTGCATGATCATGCTGATCATTGATTAACTTGAAATCATCAACATCAATTAGGATGATAATGAGTGTTTGCGCTCTTCTGTGCGACGAGCGTTTCAGTTGCATCGTATCAAATCGTTCTCACAAAAAGCTCACAAAAACAAACACAAAAAAAAAAAACAGAGAGAATATCTTCTCCCTGCCTCTAGTCGTTTGCTGGATTTGAAATATGCCACATGCGGGATTCTACCCAATTCTTTATCTCGTACGAAGGCTCAACGCCTATTTCCAAGCGATACGCATCTTTGAATCGGACATAGTGTTTCATCATTTGATCCCTTCTCCCCCTGTTCTCATAGATTTGCAATAAAAATAGATTCATCTCCTCATTCAACGGGTATAATGCTAAATATTGTTCCGCCCTCTGCTCCGCTTTGTCCCACTCCTCTGCATCCATAGCTTGTTGAATCAGTCCACGCGCCAAGATCGTGTACTGTTTGATGTATCTTTCCTCCAACGACGCTTTCCAGAGATAATCTTTTCGTTCCAATAATGAGCCTTTATAGAGGGAGAACCAAATCTCCTTTTCCGCTGAATCACGTGCCCTTTCCGTGAAGGATTGGTGATTTCGCTCAAATTCCAGTACATCATATACAAGATTGCCTATATCCAGGGTATATCCTTCATTTACTTTCTGGATCTCGACGCCCATTTCGTGCTCTTTCAACAATTTCTTCAAACGATACATCGTGTTATGCAGATTATGTATAGCACGGTCCTCATCCATATCGGACCACAGCAAATCCGCTAAGTGCCACTTATTGAACTCCATTCCCGGATGACAGAGAAAATAAGCAAACAATTCCTCTGTCTTGCGTGTCGGCCAATGAACGGAAACGCCTTGCGAATTGCGAACCTCTAACCCTCCAAAGCATCGGATCGTACTTTGTTTCACTCGCTGTTCAGGCAAGATTGCCGGAAGATGCTGCTTGATCAGACGGTTGGCTATTCGCTCGATCGCCGTTTTTGTCACAGGCTTCAAAATATAATCGAAAGCCTGTACATGGAATGCCTCCAATGCGTAATCCTTATGCGCCGTCGTAAAAATAATTTTGGTATAATCCGACATCTCATTGATTTTTTGCGCAAGTTCCAGCCCGTTCATCTTGGGCATCTCCACATCAAGAAAAACAACGTCCGGTTTCAAATGGGATAATGAAGCTAATGCCTCAAGCGGATGGGTGAAGGCCCCCAAGATGGTATAATGGGGATTTTGGCCGATGACATATTTCATTAGATCGAGTATCAGCTTTTCGTCTTCAACAATAATTACATTAAACAACTTTATCCCTCCAATTCGTTTGGATGTTTTTTTGGGGATAACGGCAAATATAGCGTTACAATTGTTCCACGTCCCAATTCTGAATTGATGTTCATTGTAGCGCCTTGTATGGCATCGAGTCGCTTTCGGATATTTTGAATACCGATTCCGCCGCTCTTCCCATCGCCTTTGAGCATTTTATACAACAAATCGTCCGGAATACCCACTCCATCATCTTCAATGACCACTTTCACATACTCGCCCCCTTCATAAATCGAAAGCGATACTGTACCGTACCCCTCCTTTTCGAATAATCCGTGACGGATCGCATTCTCAACAAACGGTTGGATACATAGCGAAGGAATCTCTATATCTCGAACACTTTCCTCTACATGGCTTACAAAGTCGAATCGATCGCGGAAGCGGGCTTTTTCAATCTCGACATAAGCATCGAGCAGTTCCAATTCACGATAAAGCGGGACGAAAAGCGTACTATGGTCCATATCCAAAATATAGCGCAAATATTGACTGAGCATCGATAAGAGGTAGGCTGCTTTATCTCCGTCTGTATAACAAAAGGAGATCACGCTGCTAAGTGCATTGTATAAAAAATGCGGCTTGATTTGGGCTTGATGAAAAGCCAATTCATTATGAATGGCGTCCTGCATCGCCGTTTTCATAGCTAGCAAAGTTTGGATTCTTGCGATCAAAGTCTCTGCATTAAATGGTTTAGTGATATAATCGTTGGCTCCCGCTCTAAAGCCAAGAGCGATATCCTGGGGAGTATCCTTGACGGTCGCAAAAAGGATAGGCATATCCAGAATCGAATATTGGCTGCGCAGCATTTGACACAGCTCAATCCCCGATACTCTCGGCATCATCACATCCAGAATCGCCAAATCCACTTGGGGATACTCTTGCAATTTGGCAATTGCCTCTTTTGCCGAGAATGCCGTTATGACGTTATACTGATGACGCTTTAATATATTTAATAAAATATGGATGTTGGAAACTTCATCGTCCACAATCAGGATTGTGTGATCATGTTGGCCCAGAAAATCCAGCGGAATCTCCTCGCTAATCATTCGTGATTGATTCATTACGGTACCTGCTGTTTCCAGATAAGCCTGTACATGGCTCACAATAGGCAGCGTAAAGGCGATTCGTGTGCCGACTCCTGCCTCCGACCACTCGACCCAAATCCCCCCCCCCATTCGTTCTACCAGCTTGCGGCTAACGTACAAACCAACTCCCATACTGGTATAGCCATCCTGAGGCGGCGGCTCGCTTAACTGCTCAAAATATTCAAAAATAGCCTCATGCTTCTCAGCTGCAATTCCCGATCCGGTATCCTCAATGGTCATATGTACCATATCACCAACGATATAGGAGACCACATTAATTGACCCATTGTGAGTATGTTTTATAGCATTCTGGACAAGATTGTACAAAATTTGACGCAACCGATTTTCGTCCGCCAACGCCCATAGATCTGAATCGACCAAATTGTTCAGCTCCACATTTTTACCCGCCAGTTCAAATTGCAGCACGTCCAATACAATTTGTGTCAGCACCTTTAAATCAACAACCGTCGGGTATAAACGCAGCTCCCCGTGTTTTAAACGAGTGACATCAATCAAATCGTGAATCAGCATGGACAGCTTGATCGAAGTATCCTTGATCAACCAGAGATTTTGTTTATGCTTTGCAGATAAGGCCTGCTCCTCGTCATCCAGCAACTCTGAAGTAATATTCATAATTCCATGCAGAGGAGTTTTGATTTCGTGCGAGGTATTTGCCAAAAATTCGTCCTTCAGTTGATTGGCTAGTGTCAGCTGATTTGAAAGCATTTCTGTTTTTTCATAGGCATTAGTGAATCGAAAAGCGAGCAAAATATTCATAAAGGAAATGAATCCCACCACGCCGATTTTCCCTATCAAATCGGTTTTTACCGTATTCTCCGTGTAGAGCATGCCGAATATCATATAAATTCCTAACGAAAGAACGGTGCCAATGAACAAAATCAATTCCTTGCGACCGGACGAATCCCGCTCATTCTTGATGTACAAAAAGACCATTCTGCCAAGCAGATATAAGGTCACAAAACCTAAGTAGGTAAAGAAAAACGCCTTCATTTCACTGTGTACGGGATAAGGAAGCGCCACGACTGCTGCCATGTAAACAACATTCGGGGAATTGAGCAGAAGCATTTTTCGGTATGACATAAGACGTGCATCAATAGAATAAAAAAACAGTATGCTAATAGCTGCACTAAGAAAAATGCTGAAATCAAGCAGCTTGTAAGCGAATATAAAAGGAATATTCGGCATTAATTTAAGAGCGATCTTCTCATCCAGCAGGAGTTGTATGACCAAGAGAGTTAGCAAATACGTTCCGCTAAAAAGATAAGGTTTCTCCCGCCTGCGCAAGAAATAGAAGCTGAGATGATAAGTGCCAAACATGCCCATAATCAAGACGGCCGCGATATTGGTACCCAGTCGTAATCCGTTTAACGTGTTTATGTCACCGTACAAGCCAAACTGGATGGAATTAACGATGCCTCCCGTCATGTACATGTAATTTGCCACTTGTATAACAATTTCGATTTCGCGCCCATCGGAATAAAAGAAGGCGCTATATGGGGTATTGCCCGGTATATTTCCGTTTATGTCCGCTGCAGGCTGTCCGCTTTGACCTTCTAAACGACCATTAATATACAATCGGTGAGACATACGGATACTATTGATTTTCATGCCATAGATTTGATTTTCGTCGTGTACAATGACTTTCAAACGATAAGTTCCGAAGCCTTTTCTGCTCATGCCTCCATCCAATTCTTTTCCTAACCAAATACTAGGCACACGTAAAAAGGAGGCTTCCGCTCGCCTCCCTTGGAAGAAATCAGCCGGCTCCAGCAGTTCGCCTTCATAAAACTCCCACTCTCCATTCAGGTTAACCAATCCCTTGCCGGAAAAGTCCCAATTGGATAAATCCAGCACCCCGTGCTTGGCAGTCGGCGTATTGGCACCCGGTGTGGTCAGGGAATATACTCCAGTAAATAGCGCAATAGTTAACGAGAAAATCAAAAAGATCCCGATCAGTTTGCTGTAATTAATTTTCTTCAATAGAATGGGCCTCTTCTTCCAAAAAAAATGTTATCTTAATTATGATTGCATACTCATACTGTCATTACAATATGACTCCATTCCGAGTAGTGTAAATAATTGCTTCTTAGTCATATTTAAAATATGTCTTCCGTTTGTTTACTGGTATATTATTGCCTTAAAAACGCTCAGCAGGACACAAACAAACAGAATGACGCCCGCGATGATCCATAAAGGATTCAGACTATCGATCAAAGAATTCACCCTTAACTTTTTTCGATTTTGTACCTATGATTAATGATTGTACAACCGTTTTATAGGATCTAAAGCTTATTTTATCAAGCTAATCTCACAAAACTCTCACAAATCGACATCTTTTTTAAACCCAGGATAAACGGCTACGCCGTCCTTGTCTTACAAGGACCAGCGCGTTTACCAAGGTTGATGCGAAGCTATAAGTTACGAAGACTTATAAATTCTTATCAACTAAAAAAAGGCCTTATTTTCCTCGCGGCCGCTGAAGAACTAGCATCTTTTTCGAAGCTTTTCAAATAGCCCAATAAAAAGACGACCTTTATTCAAATTTATTGAATAAGGTCGTCTTTTTCATGTTGACGTCGGCCGGATAAAACCCGATACGTTGCAGCATCCCTATTCCCGGCCGAAGGAGCTGGCACCCTTGGCTTGTTAACTGATCAGCCTCTCTAAGCCCTTGAACTCCAATTCCTCGAACTTCGACATGACGGAGGCGCGGTCAAGCACCCACAACGCCGACTGCAGAGCGCATTCCACCGGCGCGTCGCAGCGGATCCGGGCCAGTTCCCGGGACAGGTGCAGCATGTCGAGCTGGGTTTCGATCTTGGTGCGGACCCCTTTGGGCAGCTGCTCTAAATTTTCGATGATGCCCTCGACCGAGCCGTATTCGACGAGCAGCTTGATCGCCGTCTTCTCCCCGATCCCCTTCACGCCCGGATAATTGTCCGCCGTGTCGCCCATCAGCCCCTTCAGGTCGATGAACTGCTGCGGGGTCAACTGCTTCTCTTCAAGCAGCGCCTCCGGCGTGTACACGGCATAGTTGCCCTGCCCCTTCTTCATGATGACCACGTTGATCCGCTCGTCCACGAGCTGCAGCATATCATGGTCCCCTGTCAGTATGTATACTTCGGCCTCCGTGCGGTACAGCTTGGCGAGGGTGCCGATGCAATCGTCCGCTTCAAACCCAGGCAGTCCGATATTGACGACGCCGAAGCTTTCCGTCATCTCCTTCACCAGCTCGAACTGGGGAATCAGCTCCTCCGGGCAATCGACCCGGTTCGCCTTATAAAGGGCGAACTGCTCCGTACGGAACGTTTTGCTTCCCATGTCCCAGCAGCAGACGATATGGGTAGGGCGGAATTTCATGGCCGCGTCCCAGAAATATTTCACGAAGCCGTATACCGCATTCGTCGGTACCCCCGCGCTCGTTTTCATAATATATCCACCGTAGGATGTGGCGTAGAAAGCGCGGAACAGCAGCGCCATCCCGTCCACCAGCAGCACCCGCTTATCCGCGGATTGTTCTTGAAGCACAACGCATCACTCCTAAACTAGCATTTCTCCCATTATAGCATACAATGCCCGCAGGCGGCTTCGTGACCAGGATAAACGGCTACGCCGTCCTTGTCTTACAAGGACCAGCGCGTTTATCAAGGTTGATGCGAAGCTGTAAGTTACGAAAACTTATAAATTCTTATCAACCAAAAAAACGCCTTCGGCTGCGAGCGGTTGGGCTCGCCGCCAAAGGCGCGCGAATCAGGCTTCAGCAGTAACAATTGCCTTAACTGGCAGTACCATTACATTATCCGAGAATATCGACAAAATGTGCTATAATCTTTCTCATAGCCTCACAAGATCGAATAAATGGGGGGATACCTTCGTGTCTCATACTATCTTAATCGCCGATGACGAAAAAGAAATTGTCGAGATTCTCAGTCTTTATTTGGAGAAAGAAGGCTTTCAAACAGTTACAGCCCACTCGGGATCAGAAGCTATTGCAGCCATGGGCACAGGCGACATCGATCTTGCCGTACTCGATATCATGATGCCGGACATGAACGGGTTCCAGGTCATAAAAGAGATTCGGCTCACGCGAAATATCCCGATTATTCTATTATCCGCCCGCATTCAAGACCACGATAAAATTTTGGGACTTGGGCTTGGTGCCGACGATTATATGACAAAACCTTTTAACCCACTCGAAGTGATCGCACGCATCCAAGCGCAGTTAAGAAGATATTATCAACTGAATCCGGGTATGGAACCCGGTAAACCATCTCACACACTTAGAATCGGAGCTTTGACTTTGGACACCAATAGCTGCCAACTATATAAAAATGGTGCGGCTATCCCCCTAACCTCAACAGAATTCAAGTTGCTTCGCATGCTTATGGAACATCCGGATCGAGTCTTTACGAAAAAACAGATTTACGAATCGGTTTGGGGAGACTTTTATGGGGCAGACGATAATACCGTGATGGTCTGTATCAGTAAACTTCGTGACAAAATCGAATCCGAATCCGAACAACCTTATTTGATCACGATAAGGGGACTTGGGTACAAAATGAGGAAGGTTTAGTTGATATGGAGCTTCGAAAAAAGCAAATCAATCGTACATTATTTCTGCAATACTTGCTCCTCGTCACGATTGTGAGCGCAATCGGCGTCTGTAATGTATTATATGTATTTTATAGCATCGACCAAAGCTACGAGGATACGCAGACCGACATGATTCATGCGAGCGATTTTCTAGCCGGGTCGGATACGAAGTCCCTCCTCGCCCAATTGGAGCGTGAGAACGGCTGGGTCGAGACATTGGACGGACATCAACATATTGTCGCAGTTTGGGGAAAGCAGGGAGAAGAGAGGACCGCGTATACGGAATCGGAATTGTTGAAAAATCTCGAAAACAACAATAATGATTTTTATTATTCCATGGCTGCCTTTACCCGAAACGATCAACCGTATTACTATTTAGTGAAAATACCTATGGATCGGGTAGACAACGATAAAATGCTGGATTCGAAACGACGCGACAAACTAGTCCATCGCTATGTTTTCACCTCGATCGCAGGATTTATCCTGTCATCTTCTCTCGTTATTTTTATCTACAGCCGCCTTTCCGCACGAAAAATCAAGGTTCCCCTGCAGCAAATAACCGAAGGAATTGAAATCATGATTCAAGGCAACTACAAAGTTCGTTTGCAATTCGAAGCGGAAAGCGAGTTTCTGACGATCCGCGACGCTTTTAATTACATGGCTGATCAACTTCAGAAGTCGGAAGCCGAAAACCGCAACTTGGAGCTGGGCAAAAGAAAATTGCTTGCCGATATTGCCCACGATTTGAGAACGCCCATATCTACTATTCAAAGCTTTGCAAAAGCGCTTCACGATGGAATGATTACCGATACCGACCAACAAAACCGTTATTTGTCTACGATTTTCCATAAATCGGAGCGAGTTCAGATGCTCATGGATTCCTTGTTCGAAATCACTCTTCTTGATACACCTACCTACTCATTCAACATAGAGGAAGCGGATCTATGCGAATGGACCCGTGAACTGATCGCTGAACATTATACTGAAATTGAGCGGCATGGGATTGTACTGGAACTCGACATTCCAGACATATCCATTCTTTACCCTTTCGATCGGAAGCAGATGGCCCGTGTAGTGTCTAACTTGATCACGAACACGGTCAAATACAATCCTGAAGGTACCCGCCTGTTCATTCAAGTAAAGAAAGTGCCGAATCAGGTCATTCTCGAATTTGCCGATACCGGCGTTGGCATCCCGGAATCCCTTCATCAATCGATCTTCGATCCGTTTGTACGCGGTGACGAAACACGATCCAGTACGGGCGGAACCGGACTTGGACTTTCCATCTCCAAAAAAATCGTCGAAAAGCATGGAGGTACCCTCGATCTCATTCACTCGGAAGCATACTCCACCGTTTTTCGGATCTCGTTACCCGATCAAAGATGAATCTTAAGGTAACGTTAAGAATTCGCTATGATTCCTGAAAGAACGTTCTTCTATACTATCCATTGTAAGCAAATTTGATAGGAGGAGTGAGGAAACAAGTGATTCTGACTATGAAAAAAGTTTTTGTTGGGGCATTGGCCCTAGGTTTACTTTCCTGTACATGGTTTGGGGCTGGAAAATGGAACACAGCGGCCGCCGCCAGTGCTATTTACTACGTTTCGCCTAACGGCAATGACGGGAATTTGGGTACTTCCGTGGACGCCCCTTTTCGAACGATTCAAAAAGCGGCGGATGTCGCAGGGGCAGGGAGCACGATCCTTGTTAGAGGGGGCATTTATAACGAATCCGTTACGGTCACAAACTCGGGTTCAAGCTTAAACGGCTATATTACGTTCCAAAACTATGCCGGCGAAACGCCTGTGATTGACGGTACGAACCTACCCGCATCAAATACTGGACTATTCAATATTGCGAACAAAAGCTACATCCGCTTACAAGGGTTTGAAATTCGCAATTTCCGTGCCGGAGTAGTAAGCGATATCCCGATTGGTGTTCATATTGAAGGGACGGGTCAGTATATTGAAATTCTCAATAATTATGTACATCATATCGAGACCGGTTTTCAAGGCGGAAATGCCCTCGGAATTGCGGTTTTCGGTACTTCATCGGATTCGGTTAACAATCTGAACCATATCGTGATCGATCATAACGAAGTGGCGAATCTGAAACTGGGACTCAGTGAAGCTGTCTCCATCAATGGCAATGTGGACACATTTCAAGTGACCAACAACAAGGTTCATGATAACAATAACATTGGAATTGTCATGATTGGGTTTGAAGGAGTATCGCCCGATTCCACACTGGATCAAGCGCGAAACGGCACTGTTGTCACAAATGTTGTTTACAATAATTCATCGAACGGAAACTCCTCGTATACCGGATATTCGGCAGGAGGAATTTACGTTGATGGCGGAAAAGATATTGTCATTGAACGAAATGATACACACGATAATGATATCGGGATTGAAGTGACAAGCGAGCATGCAGGTCATTATGCAAGCGGCGTCACCGTAAGGAACAATTTGATTTATCGTAACATCATGTCCGGAATAACGCTCGGCGGCTACGATCAATATCGGGGATATACCCAAAACTGCTTTTTTCTGAATAACACGATCTTTAGCAACGATACTCTCGCCATGAACTACGGTCAAATTACGTTTAATTACAACACCCAAAATAATACGGTTCAAAACAATTTGATTTACGGCAGCGCCACGAACGTTTTGATTTCCAATCCGTTTACGGAAAATGCCGGGAATGTTCTTGACTCGAATCTTTACTTTACGACTTCCGGGGATCAAGCCGGATTGTGGCAGTGGAAAAATGTCTCGTACACCGGTTTTGCGAATTACAAAAGCGCGACCGGAAACGATTCGCATTCCATCTTTGCCGATCCGAAATTCATGAACCTCACAACGCCCGATTTGCATTTGCAGTCTGTATCGCTTGCGATTAACGCAGGACAAAATTTGCCCAACATTGGCGACACGGATTATGACGGGAACGCGAGAATTCAAGGCGGCATCGTTGACATCGGTGCTTTCGAAGCCAGGTAGAACGAAAGAAAGGGGCTGTCCCAAAAGGGTTCAGCCCCACAATATCGTCTAACGACAAAAGAAACCTTTCCTTGGTAAAATGGAAGTGACGAGCAACCATTTCAAAGGAGAGGTTTATTTGTACATCCAATATAGCATGGACCAACTCTGTCTGCCAATGGAGCTTGAGGAAGATATCCCACAAAATCATCTTGTTCGCATCGTCAACGCCGCTGTAAACCGGCTGGATGACGCTATTTTTATGTGGATCGCAGACCGACAGCGTCCAGATTTCCGCACCATCAATCGGTTTCGCTCGGAGCGGATGAAGGATGTGCTGGAAAAAGTGTTCACCGCCATCCTTCAATTCCTGGTGGAAGCCGGCTACGTCAAGCTGGAGCATTATTTCGTGGACGGCACCAAAATCGAGGCCAACGCCAACAAGTTCACGATGAAGTCGGCGCTCGGCAAACTGCCGGGAACCGTCATTGCCGATACCGGATATGGCGGAGAAGAAAATTACGCCTATCTGGAGAAAGAACAGGTCAAGGCCGTGGTCAAATACAGCACCTACCACAAAGAGAAGTCGAAGAAATGGAAAAACGGACATCAGCAAGGTAGAAAATTGGTCGTATGAGGAAGCAAGCGACACGTGGCAGTGTCCTGGCAGTCAATCCTTGACTTTTCTTTATGAAAGCAAGCAAAAAACCGAAAGTGGCTATGAAATAAAACTTCGTCATTATCGAAGTACGGACTGCACGGGTTGCCCCTCAAAGAGCGACTGTACGAAAGCAAAAGGAACCCGGAAAATTCGGCTCAGCATGAATTACCTCAGGCAGAAGCGGCAGGCACGAGAACTGCTGCAAAGCGAGGAAGGATACAAGCTGTCCGTACGCCGATTGATTGAACCGGAAAGTGTGTTTGGACAGATGAAAATAACCGGAGCATCCGGCGATTCCTGCTTCGCGGCTTGCCCAAAGTGAGCCTGGAGGTCGGGTGGCTTTCTCTTGCCCATAATCTGCTCAAGTGGGCAAAAGTAAAGCAAAAAGAGCGATCGTTCGTGGGAACCTGACCAAGAACATCGCTCTTTTTTGCTAAATTGATGGCTATTTTATAAGCCAAGGCTGTTTCCCAGTAGTTTGAACTACTTATGGGACAGCCCCTTCTGCAGGTATAAAAAATCAAATATTTCGCGTTCAATTATCCCATTATAAAATGGGATAATGCCCGCAGGACCGCCCTTCGGGCTATAACCTGCCCACATAGTTGAGGAAACACCGTTGGCCCATTCCGTCATATTTGTCTTGCCCAAAATGATGGCTCCGGATTCTCTTAGCCGCCGAATCAGGAAAGCATCCTCCGTACTCACATGCTGGGCCAATGCTAATGCTCCCGCACTCGTACGCATCTTGTCTCCGTTTTCGATATTATCCTTCACTAGAATTGGAATGCCATGAAGAGGTCCTCTACTACCCTTACGATGCCATTCTAAATCAAGTGTCTCCGCAATGAAAATAGCATCCGGATTAATTTCCATAATGGAATTTATGTGAGGACCATCCTGATCATATTTTGCAATACGGGATAAATAATAAAACACCAATTCTCTTGAAGTAATTTTTCTATGCTCCATCGCGCCCTGTAACTCGAATATACTTGCATCTTCTACATCAAAGTTCAGCTTAAAAAGATCTTTTTTCATAAACACACCCCATGTATTTAATTCGATAATATCATGATGGGGAAACGTTTTAGCAGGATTAAACAAACATATTAAACTATGCTGCCCTTTAGTTGAGCGGATTGTGCGAAAACATAAACAAGCGATGGATCGGCTCCATCGCCTTGCTATCGTTACCCGTTAGTGCAACTAACCCTTGTGCCCACACACGCTCTCTTCAAATTGTGCCCGACAACCCGGACGCGCCCGACAACGTGTCGATCTTCCCCATGGATAGCCTCGCCCCCACACTCTGCCTACGGGCTAACTTTCCACGCCCAGCAAGAGATTCAGGTCAACCTAATTTTCAAGAATAATGCTTCGATGTTATAACTATCGCTTAGCATACATTATTTCCGTTTCGTGATGCTCCCTTATTTTACAACCAATACAGGCACCTTGGCATGCTGAACGATGTTATGGCTGACACTGCCCAATACGAACTCGCCAATAGCGCCTAACCCCCTGCTGCCGACCACGATCAGATCGCCACCCTCGCTATCGGTATATTCTAAAATTGTTTTGGCAGGATGGCCCTTTTTAAAAAAGACATTAACATATGGCAGCCCTTCCAACGCTTTTTTGGCTTTTTCCACGATTGCTGAAGCTATTTTATTTTGTGAATCCGAAGGTAATAAAAGAAACCCTTCACCGCCCATAACCATTTCTGGAAACGGTACCACATAGATCACTTTCAGTTCGGAGAAATGATTCTGTTCAGCAAGCTTGATCGCCGATTCAAGCGCCTTTTCCGAATGTTCGGATCCGTCATACGCAACAATTATTTTCGAATACAGCATGTATATCACCTCATATTTTTTTTGTTAACCTCATCCTCATTATAGAATCGGGCAATAATAATCAAATTCGGCAAATTTCACATGGACAGGCCGGATACGAAGGACATTGACAGAACGGTTTCAGTTCGTTCAACGATTTGACGACCACATGGCCGTCCGCCATATCGATGATGCCTTCCTTCTTTAGGTCGCTTAGCATCCGATCGACGCTCTCTTTGCTCTTTGAGCGCGATCGAACGCTTCACGATCTTTTTGAAAGTGATATCCTTCATTACTGTTTTTTTTGGCCCATTCACTCTTAAAATGTAAATGACCGCCATTTTCAAACACCGTACGCCCACTGCGACTACCTCCCTCTTAACTCTCGGATCATCTTTTTTCTTTAATTCCATTCCCCAAGGCAATGATTTGATATTACACGTTTTCAGTCTAATACCGAAAAACCAATTGATCAATATCATGTTAATTATGATTATAATTAGAAAAACCAATGATTCTGAGGCGGTAGCTCCTGGGGATAAATATCCGCAGTCATCCTCGTGCTCCGGCCAAATCCAGAAAGTTACCTTAAACAGCTAGAGGAAAAGTTTGGTGCATTGGTTATTCCGTCGTAGTTTTTTTGTTTATCAAGAAGCTGATGATGTAATGTCGGGACATTTGTGTCGTTAGAAAAAAATTGGCATGAATAATCCGTCGTCGCAATTAGACAAATAAAATGCAAAATCGTGGCAACGTTTTGGATCAACAGGACGCTGATAGCCTTTTCCCGAAAAAGAGGAGACATTCATAGTTATGATTTATGATTTCAATAGAAAAAACAATATTGATTCTCCACCTGAATGAGTGAATAATTAGTTTATAATAAATTTTATTAAAAGAGCAGCGGTACGATGTCAAGACCTTAATTGGAAAAAATCTTGAAGTACCGTAACTTTTTTGGGAGGTGTCCCTAAAAAAGTCCGCATCGAACTAGACCCACCCTATCTTGCCGTTTTCAGATATTTCCTAATAAGCAAGAAAATAGGTGGATGTGTTGGATGTGTTATGTCAAGCTTTTTGTCGGATCACCTCCTGGGGTTCGTAGAGTC
>NZ_JAQAGZ010000025.1 GCF_027533625.1 Paenibacillus gyeongsangnamensis
ATCTGAGATGGCTTCACACGATTATTTCAAATGCAAAAGCTTTTATTGGCGGAACTTATCACGGATTAGATTCAAAACATTTACAGGCGTATCTCGATGAATTTTGCTATCGGTTTAACCGACGTGAGGTCAAGAGTGAATTATTCAACCGGCTAGTTCATTGTTGTCTTTCGGCAACGACGATCACCTATCCTGAGCTAGTTGGATAATCAAATAGTTTAATATCAAAAGGGCTGCCGGTTTAGGGAAGAATCTTTCGTGAGCTTTAATGAGGGATCAGGAATTCGTTCGCTTTTATATGCAAGGTGCGTTAAAGAAGGCTTCGAACCACATGTCCGCTATGAGTGTGCCTCTCCACGATGCTGGTGGCAGAGCGACTTGGAGTTGCGGTCCTACCACACTTAATGGCAGTGTTGCCGGGACCGCTGGAAGATTACCAAATCGAGTAGGCATACTAAAGATGATCGCATCTGCCCATTAGGTTGACAGCGTATCTATTAAAAGGTAGAATGCAGAGATGAATAAAAATAAAAATACAGCAGAAGCTATTTTAGATACTGCTCAGTCGATTGTACAGGAATTTGGATTCAATGGTTTCAGTTATGCTCATATAGCTAAGAAAGTAGGAATACGTACCGCAAGTATTCATTACTATTTCCCTAATAAGGAGGACCTAGGAGAAGCGCTGATTGAGAGGTATCACAAAAATTTTATTACTTCAATTGCTCAAATTGATGCCGAAATTCAGAATAATATAGAAAAACTACGTAAGTTCATACTGCTTTATGGTGGCCCAGTCAAAGATTATTGTACCTGTATGGGTGTTATGCTGTCTACTGACCTAGCTTCTTTATCAAGTAAAACACAAGATGGAATAGCACAGTTGTTTACAAGCAATTTGGAATGGTTGAAACGAGTGTTGGATCAGGGGCGGCGTGAAGGTCAATTAAATTTTACTGGTTCTACAGATGCACTTGCTCATCAATTTCTTGCTTCACTTCAAGGTGCGCAGTTATTAGCAAGAAGTTTTCGGGATCAAAATAGATTTAATATGATTGCCGAAGGACTAATATCCGCTTTAATTTAAATAAAAGCGGATTTTCTTGCTTTCATAATCTATCTATAATAAATAGAATAACATTTCAAATCCAAGCTTGACACTCTATCTATTAAAAGGTAGAATACAACAGTGACTACAATATTCAGAGCGGATTTAGGCTGGATATTTTCAGATTGATCTAGGTTACTTGCACAGTTGTTTGCAGTAAATAATGGGTCTACTGTTTAAGCGTTTATTATTTAACGATTTTTTTTCGAATTAATTCTATCATTTAATAGATAGATTTCAGTTCAAAAGAATGATCTAAAATAAAGGAGCCATTCGTGGAATGTAGATTTTGCTGGACAAGCAGTATGTGTCGAGAATAAACGTGAAATTGATCTTGGCAACGATGTGAAGCTTACATTGCTTTCCCCAACACTTAACAAGCTTAAACAATTAGGCGAATACTGAAAGAGAGCGCTATACAAAATGGGATACAAGAAGGAGATCACCGATGGTGACATTTTTGATGACGCATTCGAATTTCTTGTATCTAGAGAAAAAACACGTGCTATAATCAATCATGAAAAGAAAGTTTCTTCATCCCAAGTAAATTTAGAGACACTGTTAAGAAACCCTTTCACTGAGGATACAAGTGCTGCTAACGGAAGTTCTATTGCGTTTATTTTGCAATTTATGGGCAAAAAGATTTTGTTTCTTGGTGATTCTCATCCTTGTATTATTGAGCAGGAACTTAGGTCTCTTTATGGTGAAGAGCCGATCTGGTTTGACGCAGTGAAAATATCTCATCATGGGTCGAGTGGTAACACAAGCCCAAGTTTACTTAAGCTGATTGACTCTGCTAATTTTTTGAGGATCCGTTTTCAGAAAATGAGTTTGTACGCCTTCAATCGAGAACTGATAATAATAATTGGTACTATAGCTGTAAACCATAAATTATTCGTACACTTGACGTTATTTTTGTAGCCGAGTGAGTTTGCCTATACACCTCGCTGTCGTCTATTCCCTAACTCAACACTGCTAGGAGTGTGCCAAATTGATTATCTACCCTAGCCCGAGGTCTTGAATCTCCGCTTTGCGTAGTTTACGGCTTAAGTTTATGTCGCAGTGCGGATCTCGCGGCTTGCTAATGGGAGTACAATTGATTCAAGTATTATTTATAGGTAGAATTAAATAAAGAAATGAGTTACTAATCACAAAAATCACTTTCGACTATGTCGTATATCGTGTTAATTTAAACTAGGAGGTTGCGGCTATGGACTTAAAATTATCTGGAAAAAAAGCACTTATTGTTGGAGGAAGCCGTGGCATTGGTAAAGCGATTGCCCGCCAAATGGCTCTGGAAGGTGTAGACTGTACGATTTGTTCAAGAAACGAATCCTCGCTAAAAATCGCTGCAGAGGAATTGGCTCAGGAAACAAAGAGAAATATCTATCCGATTGTGGCAGATACCACGAATCCTGACTCTATCCTAAAATTAGTTGAAAATTCAGTTGCGGCGATGGGGAGTATTGATATTCTAATCAACAGCGGGGCTCGTGTTGGCGGTCAAGTGCCAGAGGATTTTAACAGCATTAAAGATGAACTTATTCTGAAAGATTTTGAAGAAAAGTATTTGGGCTATTTTCGCAGTATCCGTGCTGTAGCACCTTATATGATAAAAAATAATTGGGGACGTATCATTAATATAAGCGGTTTAGCTGCCAGAATAGGCGGCAGTTATTTTAGTTCCGGTCCGCGTAATGCATCTGTTGTCCATTTAACAAAATCCGCATCATTGGAATTAGGGAAGCACGGAATTACCGTCAATGCGGTTTATCCAGGGATTGTAAGTACGGAAGCATTTAGAGAACGGGTTACTGATGAGGATGCTTTACGCCAGTTAGAGGCAATGAATACACTCGGTCGCTTGATTACAGCGGAGGAAATTGCTAATGTCGTTACCTTCCTGGCTTCACCCTTGTCGGCATCGATTAGCGGCGATGTCATTTCGGTTACCGGCGGCATTGGAAATTCCGTTTATTACTAAAAGTTAGTACGATACTGTTAACTGTAACGCAGATTATCAATAATGCTATATTGGGTCTTTTGAAAAAAAATAGTATTTTAGAAAACGAGCCTCGCTATAATCTGAGTCTCGTTTTTTTGTTTTTATCGTTGTGTGACTTGGTTTTGGGCACCAGTATAAGGACTCGCAGCAGATTTAAATTTGTTGTAGGAATAGCGGCTAAAGAATAATACGCGGCAGCCGCACATTATGGATGTAAATGTCGGGCGGACGAAGATGGGGCGGCATTACAGTTTCTCATTTAAGACTTTTTTCTGACCAACTCGGATGTTCTACAAAACCCAGCCAGCACCACCTTTTTGTCGCGGTAAACACTTGACCAGCTAGATTTCCTGTATATTTGGATTTAGGTATCTAAATTTCAGATATAATTCATCATTATTCTGTATTATGCATGATACGTCGAATGTAGTAATATGAACGAGCGGACAAGAAATCATGAACACATTACACTACAAGGTGAGCAATTAATTGCAAGAAGTTTTCGGGATTTAAGCAGGTTTGATAGGATAGCCAAAGATTAATATCCGCTTTAACCTAAACAGAAGGCGGCATTTTTTTAAATATAAAACTTACCTATTAATAGGTATATAAAGTGGTAATGGAGACATGAGTTTTCAAGGTAAAGTGGCAGTGTTTACAGGTGGAAGCAGCGGTATTGGATAGGCAGTGGCCATTGGACTGGTGAAAGAAGGAGCAAATGCTGTCATTATTGGCTGCCGCGAACAAGCGCTGCAGAGGCTGCAACAGAAATCAATAAGTCATGAGCGCACGTCGCATATATTGCCGGCAACATTTCGAATCACCAAATCGCAGAACGCTTAATCGGCGAGGGACTTTCGCGCTTGGACCGTCGTCACATTGGTGGACAATGCCGGTATTTTTCTAGCGAAACCAATAGTAACGAACCATTTTATTAAATGGAGGAGGTGAAGTGATGTTGTACGAGCTGCGAGTGTATCATGTGAATCCTGGCAAGATGCAGGTAATTCAAGATAGATTCAAAGATCATGTTATCGACTTATTTATGAAGCATGGCATGAGAGTGACGCTATTTTGGGAAGATATTGATGAGGCAAATAACCGTCTTTATTATATTGTCGAGCATGCCAATATGGAAATGCGTAACCTCAACTATGATCGTTTCCGCAACGATCCTGAATGGATTGAATTAAAACGAATTACAGAACTTGACGGACCCTTAGTAAACAAACAAGAGAGTATTTTTATGAAAAACGTATCATTTTTCGAGAATATATGAATCATGCTGGAAACAGGCCGTAAATAAAAAAGATTTTTAAAATAACTACGAAAAGGAGAGCAACTAAAATGAAAACATTAGTAATCGTTACTCACCCGAACATCGAAGCATCCAACTGGAATAAATCATGGGTGAAAGAATTGAAAAAGCATGACGATATCACTATTCATGAATTGTATAAGGCATATCCAGACGAAAAGATCGATGTTTCTAGAGAGCAGCAGTTAATTGAGGCGCATGACCGGATTATTTTTCAATATCCGCTTTATTGGTACAGCACGCCGCCATTACTGAAAAAGTGGTTTGATTCCGTATTGCTGTACGGCTGGGCTTATGGGCCGGATGCGACGAAAACAGTGGGTAAAGAAATCGGAGTTGCGATCTCGACTTATGGTACGAAGGAGTCGTATCAAGCAAGGGGCTCCAATCGTGTTACCCTGGAAGAAATATTGAGTCCAATACAAGCACTTGTTCGTTTCATTAGTGCCACTTACCTGCCTCACTTTTCACTAAACGACACTTCTGATGTGACGGAGGAACGCTTGGCACAGAGCAGTATCGATTACGTTCAACACATTAAAACGGTAAAGCCAGTGGTGGTTGAATAATGAAGAAAAACTTGACCATTGACGTTTACATGGATACGATTTGCCCCTGGTGCCGAATGGGAACGACCAGTCTGCGATCCGCTTTGAAACAATTGCCAGAAGACACGAAGGCAACCGTCCGTTGGCATGCTTATCAGCTTAACCCCGGTATTCGTCCTGAAGGAGAAGATTATCGGCAGGTTATGATTGGCAGATTAGGCGGTAATGCACAATTCGAAGCCAGAATGAAGCAGTATAACGAAACCGGTGTTCGTTTCGGCCTTACATTTAATATGGATATTGTGAAATATACACCGAATACGACGTTATCCCATCAGTTAATTGCGGTTACGCCAGAGGACTTGCAAGAGCAATTGATTGAGAAGATCTATACGGCATATTTTGAAAAAGGTATTAATATCGGTGATGTGGATGAACTTGTGGAAATAGCAAGATCCAACGGGGTCACTGACGATGCTGCTGAACTCAAAATACGGCTCCTTAAAGGCGATGGGCTTGAAAAAGTTGAATTAGGACAACGCAACGCACAAAAATTGGGAATCAGGGGGGTCCCTTACTTTGTAATTAATGAGGAGATCAGCCTATCCGGTCTACAATCTCCAAGTGAATTTATTAACGTGTTTGAAAACAGTTAAGCTGCTGTGCTGGATTACAGAACGATATCAAAGCCATAACTTTCTGATCATTTATCCGCATCCGCGGACGGAGATTCGGCACTCGGCAGATAATAATAAAAGTTTGGAGCGATACCAATGGGCATAATTCAAAAGCTATTTAAAAAGGAGACTACACAAATGTCAACAAATGTAAATTTAGCAGTCATCTATTACAGCTCGAATGGAACGAACTTTCAATTGGCGCAATGGGCAGCGGAAGGCGGTCGTCAAGCTGGGGCAGAAGTGAAAGTTTTAAAAGTCGCAGAAACTGCGCCGCAGTCCGTTATTGACAGCAGTCCATCATGGAAAGCGCATCTTGAAGAAACCAAAAATATCCCAACTGTGTCTGTAGCTGATTTGGAATGGGCGGATGCGATCATTTTTAGCATGCCAACTCGATTCGGTAATTTACCAGCTCAATTGAAACAGTTCCTAGATACGACAGGCGGTCTTTGGGCTCAAGGCAAAACAGTGAATAAAGTCGTCAGTGCCATGACTTCCGCTCAAAATGCAAATGCCGGACAGGAACAAACGATCCTTCAGCTATATACGTCAATGTACCACTGGGGTGCGATTGTGGCAGCTCCCGGATTTACTGATCCATCCGTTTTTGTTGCCGGAGGGAACCCATACGGGACAAGCGTGACAGTGGATCAAAATGGGAAGATGAAGGAAGACGTACGCGCTGCTGCTGAACATCAAGCAAAACGCACCGTATCGGTTGCTAAAGCATTGAAAAACGGTTTAGGACAATAATTGGGAAAAGGAGAATGAACAAATGAGTATTCGGGGAAAAGTATTCGTAATAACCGGCGGAAGCAGCGGACTTGGGAAAGCTATGGCGGTTGAGATGGTGAATCGAGGCGCGAATGTCGTTATCAATGGACGCCGAGAGCAAGAGTTGGCTGAGGCTGCAAAAGAAATCGATCCTACTGGAAAACAAGTGCGGTTTGTTGCCGGTAATGTTGCAGATCCTAAGATCGCGCAGCGCTTAATCGACGAAAGTTTGGCTCAATTTGGACGCGTTGATACGTTGGTTAATAATGCCGGAATCTTCATGTCTAAGCCATTTACGGAGTATTCAGAAGAGGACCTTGCAACGTATTTATCGACTAATGTCGTCGGCTTCTTCCATGTTACCCAGCGTGCAGTGGCGGAGATGCTGAAACAAGGAACGGGACACATCGTTACGATCACGACGAGTCTGGTTGACCAACCGTCGGCTTCCGTTCCTTCCGTACTCGCCTCATTGACGAAAGGCGGTCTGAAATCTGCGACGAAATCACTAGCCATTGAGTATGCTTCCCGAGGTATTCGCGTGAATGCAGTCTCACCGGGGGTCATTAAAACACCAATGCACCCTGTTGAAGCACACGAAGCCCTTGCTAAACTACATCCAATGGGACGTATGGGCGAATCGCATGAAATCGTTGAAGCCGTCTTATATCTGGATTCAGCCAACTTCGTAACGGGTGAAACCCTTTATGTTGATGGTGGACAAAATGCTGGTCACTAAGCAAATATAGCAGCAGATACTAAATAACTAAATATTCCAATTCGAATGGGGAGAATATCCATGCCGATCGTTACGATCCAAGTGACCCGCGAGGGCACAGCACCAGATCGTCAGTCTATCACGGCGGAAGAAAAGGCGGCGCTCATTAAAGGGGTTAGCGAGCTTTTGCTCAACGTTCTGAACAAGCCGTTAGAATCTACCTTCGTAGTTATCGAAGAGGTTGACACCGATAATTGGGGTTGGGGTGGACTACCTGCGTTGGAGTATCGTAAGCAGCTTGCCGATAAGAGGAAGTAATCGTTAGATAGATGACAATGCGGGCGTGATTAAGCGTTTTTGCACCTGATGACACGATTGTGATCATGGCATGCTTGTCGGGGATTCATGGGCAGTAGGTTCTGCCTTGCTGATCCGGCAGGTTCGCCAACGCAGTCGTGTTTGTCATTATACATTAAATATGTAGATACTCATTAAGGAGGAAACTTACATGCAAAACTTATACACAGGTACAGCAACAGCAGTTGGAGGAAGAAACGGAAAAGTGGTTTCTTCTGATCAGGTCATTTCACTTGATCTCACAATGCCTAAAGCGCTCGGCGGATCTGGCGCTCATGGAACGAATCCGGAACAGCTTTTTGCAGCTGGATATTCCGCTTGTTTCGATGGCGCAGTTGGTCTAGCGCTTCGCCAAAAGGGAATCAAAGCTGAAGGTACAAAGGTAACTGCCCATGTGACCATCGGCAAAACCGAAGACGGCGGCTATGCTTTAGCGGCGGAGCTTGATGTGACAATTGTCGGTGTGACTCCGGAAGTGGCTAGAGAGATTGCTGAAGCGGCGCATCAAATATGCCCGTACTCCAAAGCTACAAGAGGCAACATCGATGTGAAAATCAAGCTTGTGGAATAAGAGCTTTCCCAAATAGGGTGGCAGCCCATTTATGGCTGCTGTATGCTGACGGTATCCGTGCGTTCTCTGTGCATCCGGACGCGGCTTCGCGCGAACGAAACTTCCAGGCCTTTATGGAAGATCCTGAATGGCTGGACCTTAAGGAGAGAACTGAAGCAAACGGTCCTCTGCATGAGAAAATCGATATTATCTATATGAATAAAGCGCCTTTTTTCCAAACCGAGTAGAGCAAGAATTATGCAAATATTTAACCGTTTGACGATGCAATTATTTCTGCTTACCCCTCATCGAGTGATTGGCGCTAACCACTTATTGGTCAATGACGTCTTCTCTGCCGCTCGAGTTGCTTAACGATGTGCTCAGTTGGGTAGAATACTGTGAACAAGAGCGAAAATCAAATAAATATCTATCTGATATCTCATTTTAAGATATCAGATAGCATGTTTATGTATTATTCACGATTATTAAATGTATGTATACTTTTAGAAGTAAGCCCACGGCGATAAGATGAGGATCCAATCAAGAAGGAGTGAAATCCAATGAAAATCACGCTACAAACCGCTCTATGCGAACAATTTGAAATCCGCTATCCGCTCTTTCTCGCCGGAATGGCAGGCGGCCCTTCTACGCCCGAACTGACGGCAGCAGTATCCGAGGCGGGCGGACTTGGCACTCTGGGGGCGGCCTACATGGAGCCGGAAGCCATCCGAGCGGCTGTCCGTCGCATAAGAGAACTAACTGCGGCGCCCTTTGGAGTCAATTTATTTGTATTTCAACCTGGCGATGACAACGCGAGAATTGAAGAAGTTCAGAGCGAATTGAACAAGATGCGTAATCATCTTGGTATTCCAATCGCATCGGGAAACGAAGTGCAGACACCAAATTGGTTCGAAAAGCAGTTTGAAGTGCTGCTAAAAGAGAAGGTACCCGTCATCAGTACTGCTTTCGGTGTATTGCCGGCTCCATTCATGCATGCGGCAAAATCGTCTGGACTTAAGGTAGTATCCATGGTGACGACTGTACGAGAAGCGCTGCTTGCGCAGGAGATTGGCTGTGATGCAATAGTCGCTCAGGGCAGTGAAGCGGGTGGCCATCGCGGTACATTTGTCATTGATGTTCACCCGATGGGAGCGAATATAGGAACAATGGCGCTTGTCCCACAGATTGTGGATAGCGTAACGATTCCCGTTATCGCTGCGGGCGGGATTATGGATGGTCGAGGTCTTGCTGCCGCTCTGGCACTTGGTGCTCAAGGAGTGCAGATGGGTACACGCTTCTTGACTGCCATTGAATCGGGAACGAATGCGGCATACAGAAAGGCCCTGCTTGCGAGTGATGAAGAAAGTACGGTGCTTACCAAGGCATTCTCGGGAAGACCGGCTCGTGGAATAAATAACGCGTTTAATCAGCAATGGGAAGCAAGCGGAGTAGCCCCTCTCGCATTTCCAACACAAAATACCGTAACTCGCGATATCCGTAATGCGGCAGGCAAGCAGCAGCAGGCGGAGTATTTGTCATTGTGGGCGGGGCAGGGTACTCGGATGCTGACAGCGGAGAATACAGCCAAGCAAATTGTAGACGAAATCATAAATCAAGCCGCGGCTTTAATCGATTAATGCAGTTTATGGCAATTTAGGGGCGTCGTTGAGTTAGAGGAAGGGAGAATCTAATCGGCAACTGCGTAGCACCGCCGTCATCGCCCAGAGCGAGAAAGAATATGTCGCTCAAGACGATGGCAGTGTTGCAGTGGTAAGCAGTCATACCGTCGCATCGAAGGAGATTGGATTCCACCAGGATTTCAGTGCCTTAACTAAAATGGGCTCGCATCTCCGATAAGAAGGCTGACAAGGCGGGGGTGATTAAAGCGTCTTTGCGTCTGATAAACACGGTTGTGACGATGGCATGCTTGCCGGAGATCGTATGGCAGCGGATTCGGCCTTGATGCTCCGGCTCGGCTACGATAGAACGCGGCATAAGAGAAATGCCGAGGCCGGCGCTGACACAGCCGATTATCGTTTCAAACGATTCGAATTCCATCAACTTAACGGGTAATATGCCTTCTTCATTGAGTAATTGATTTAATTTTGCCCGGAAGGAACAGCCGCTGTGAAATACGAGAATCGTACGCTCTTGCACATCATGGATTGAATTGACGGGCGGATGGGAGACCGGGGTGACAAGTACCAGTTCCTCATCAATTACCTTTTCTTGAACCAAATCGGGATGTTCCACAGGACCTGCCACGAATGCTCCGTACAGCTCATAATGAAGAACGGCATGAAGATGCTGCTCGGTAGGACCGGTGATTAAAGAGATGTCGACCGCCGGATATTCGGCATGGTATTTGGTAAGCAGCTTAGGCAGACGAACGGCAGCGGTTGTCTCCACTGCCCCTATAAGTAACGGACCTGAGGGGATAGAGGAGTCTCCGACGGCCTGTCTGGCTTCTTGAATGACATGCAATATTTTCTCCGCATAGGAAACAAGGATTTGCCCGGAAGGGGTTAGTGTAATCCCCCGATTGTGGCGGTAAAATAAAAGGGTCTGTAAATCGGCCTCCAGCTGTTGAATCTTATGGGTGACGTTGGATTGGGCAAAGTTTAATTTCTGAGCCGCTTTGGATATACTTCCTTCTTGCGCTGTCGTAAAAAACACTTTAAGCAACTGAATGTCCATTTAGACCTCCTGTGTATTTAGGTTTGGATATCTGAATTCACGATAATTAACATCATCATTCTGTATTATACATGATAACAAAAATCATAGTATCATGAATAGGCGGTCCAAAGATTATGAAAGGAGGAACGCGTATGAGAAGACACACGTTGATTGTTCTGCTTGGAGGCATTGCGGCACTGATGGTAGCTATGGGAATCGGAAGGTTCGCTTTTACTCCGATCCTGCCGATGATGATGGAACACCATCTGTTCTCTGCAGCCGGTGCGGGCTATCTGGCATCAAGCAATTATTTGGGGTATTTGATCGGCGCGTTTGTCCTGACGCTAGTCCAAGTTAAAAGCCGATCCATACTGCTGTTCGCCGGGTTAATCGTCAGTATTGCGACTACCTGGGGAATGGGGGAATTCCACAGTCTTGAGGCATGGCTCGTGCTCCGGTTTTTATCTGGCCTCGCCAGTGCGGTTGTCTTTGTCATCACATCCAGCATGGTGATGGATCGTTTATCGGCGCTACAAGCCGGAATACTCTACGGAGGCGTGGGAGCAGGCATTCTTCTGACCGGACTTTCGGTTCCTCTGCTCGCCAGAAACGGCGATTGGATCGAAGTATGGAAGGGACTAGGCCTGATCAGTATGATCTTAGGTCTGGGGGCCTGGTATTCGTTACGGGAAAGGCATTCCGGTACGAAGACAGCAAGCTCTCCTCTTAACCATCAATCTTCAGCCGTTCGACGGATCTTGATATGTTTGACGATTGCCTATGGCTTGGAAGGCTTGGGCTACATTGTTACCGGGACCTATCTTGTAGCGTACGCAAAGACGGTTTCAAGCATTCCGAATATCACATCGCTCAGTTGGATATTGGTTGGTATCGCCGGAGCGCCTTCGTGCGTCGTTTGGTCGATGCTTGCCTCCCGATGGGGAAAAAAGTGGACTTTGACCGTCTCTATGTTTTTACAATCCATCGGCATTGCGATTCCGGTTCTTATTCCTTCTTCAACCGCCGTATTCGCGGGCGCCTTCTTGTTCGGGGCAACCTTTATGGGGATCACGATGCTGTTCGTTGCTTTTGCCAAGGATTTGTATCCGCAGAATAATCGAAAAACGATTGGTTTGCTGACCACCTTCTTTGGCTTTGGGCAAATCATCGGGCCGCTCATTGCAGGTCATCTGATCTCGGGCAATGGCAGCTACCTCACCGCTTTAATCGGAGCGGCTTTCATCGTCTTCTTGGGGGCGCTGAGCTTGCCGCTGGGTATCGGCAGTGCCGACCGGAAGCAGCTCAAACTTGCGGAATGATTGAAACGCAATCTACTAAAAGGTAGAATAACAGTATGACTAAAACGAAAAATACTGCAGAGATTATTCTGGATACAGCTCAGTCGTATGTTCAGGAATTCGGGTTTAACGGATTCAGCTATGCGCACATTGCAGAAAAAGTAGGGATACGTACCGCAAGCATTCATTATCATTTCCCCAATAAGGAGGATTTGGGAGAAGCGCTGATTGCACGGTATCACAGACGTTTTATTGCTACAATTGCTCAAATCGATTCCGAGACGCCGAATCATTTGGAAAAACTGCGCAGATTCACTTTGCTTTACAGTGGACCTGTTCAAGATTATTGTACTTGTCTAAGTGTTATGCTTTCTAGCGACCTAGCCACCTTATCGGAGAAAGTGCGAGAAGGGTTAGCTCAGTTTTTTACCGCTAATTTAACATGGTTGGAACGCGTGTTGGATCAGGGGCGGCGTGAAGGGCATCTAAACTTCGAAGGTGCCGCGTATGTGCGATCCCATCAATTCCTTGCTTCGTTACAAGGTGCGCAATTACTTGCAAGAAGTTTTCGGGATTTAAGCAGGTTTAATATGATTGCCGAAGAATTAATATCCGCTTTAACTTAATAAGGCGGATATTTTTCAATACTTATTAGGAACGATCGGTCAAATAAATACGTGCATTAAATCAACCACACGTTTCGGAATGGAGCTCGGTTACCATATTACCCTTGTAAAGGACAAGCCCAAGCGGATGACTCTCTCCAAAATCGGTCGTACCATTGGAAAGCTGCCTATCGACGGCATTCTACAATTCCTTTCCATCTTAACCGCCTTTAAAGAGAATTTTATTCCCCCATGTTGAATTCGTTTACAATCTATTTTTAAGGCTTAGGGGTGTGAACCGATGAAGCAGCTGCTGTACCGCCTCTCCTTCAAAAAACGCATATGGGTATCTTTCGTCCTCCTCATGATGGTGGCGATTGCCGCGTCGGGCTGGAGCTCCTACGTCATCTCTTCGAGCATTGTGGAGCGTAACGCCCTTCGGCTAAGTCAGGATACGATTAACAAATCATCGCAGGTGCTCGATGAGAAGCTTAAAAAGATTATCCTGTTGATCATGTCGCTCAAAATGAGCGATCCCTATATCGAGGTGCTGCGCGACGTTTCACGGGGGGACGTGCGCTATTACTATACCCGTTTATCTGCGCTTCAGCCGATACTGGCGCAATTGAAATTTAACGACGATTTTATTCAATCGGTCTTGATCGCAACGCCGATCGGGGATTTTTACCCTACTACCTATACGCGGTTAAACGATAGCTCCTACTATCAATCCGATATGTATAAGAAAATCAAATCCAAGCAGCGGGGCGTATGGATGGAAGGTCATGAGGATTCATTTTTTTACGGAAAAGACCGGGTCGTTTCCTTCGTGATCGACGGCTCCGGAGAGAAGTACGTGGAGGACGTGTTCATCGTCGTCAATATTAAGGAGAAGGACCTGCAAAATCTGATCGTCGATCAGGTTAGCAGCTCCACAGGGTATTCGTTGATTAACAAGGAGGGTCAGCCTGTAATAGGCAATACCGCGCAAGATAGCGGTACCGCGCAGGATTCGTGGCGACTGGCACCGGCATTTTTAAATCATTTTGACGGAGAAGAGAAAAGCGGTAATTTCAGCTACGTCATTGACGGCAAGGATTACCTGATCAATTACACCCGACTCGATGTGGGGGAAGGGTGGATTTTGTACGACACGCAGTCCAAGCAGGTGGTGCTTAAGGAAGTCGATGCGATCAAGTGGATGACGCTTCTTTTTATCGTGGGATTCGTGCTGCTCGCGCTATTGCTGTCCAACATGCTGACCGGCTTGCTGCTGCGGCCGTTGTTGCGGCTGCACATGCTGATGAAGCAGGTGGAGCACAATGATCTGGACGTCCGGTTCCACAGTGTATACCAGGATGAAATATCTCAGGTGGGGATGCGGTTCAACTTGATGCTCGACGAAATTAAGAAGCTGATTCACACGGTGAAGCTGGGAGAAGAAGAGAAGCGGAAGACGGAGATAAAAGCTTTATCGGCCCAAATGGAGCCGCATTTTCTGTATAATACGCTGAATACGATTTACTGCAAGTCGGTGCTTGGCCATACGGAGGCTGTCAACGAAATGATTTTATCGCTGTCCACGATGTTCCAGCTGGGATTAAGCCAAGGGAGAGACATTCTGCTGATCGAAGATGAGCTGCTGCATGTCCGCAACTATTTGACGTTGCAGCAAAATTGCTATGAGGACCGGTTCGATTTCCACATTGATGTGGAGGACGAGTCCATCCTGCAGCTCCACATTCCGAAGCTGACGCTGCAGCCGCTTGTTGAAAACGCGATTCTGCATGGCTTCCAAGACCGTGAAGAGGGCGGCCGCATCCGGATTGTGCTGAGGCGGACGAAAGAAGTGCTATACGTTTCCGTCGAGGACAATGGCATCGGTATGGATGTGGACCGTGTACTGCAATCGATGGAGGGGCCGCTTGTTTCCCAGAAAGGCTACGCGCTGAGAAACATCGGGCATCGACTGCGGCTGTTCTACGGGGAGGACGCGACGATCCATTATTATAGCGAGCCGGGGAAGGGGACCAAGGTTCAGTTGATCATCACGCTGCATGAGGGGGAGAAAAACTATGCCGACAACGGATATGAGGTTTAACATCTGCGTCATTGACGATATCAAAAGCACGGTCGAAATGATCGCCACCAAAATCCCTTGGGATACTTACGGCATCAAGGTCGTAGGCACAGCGAAGAACGGGGAAGAGGGGCTTGCACTTATTCAGGAAACACGCCCCGATATTATTCTTACGGATATCCGCATGCCCCGAATGGACGGGCTGAAGATGACCCGGCGCATGATCGATTTGCTTCCGCAATGCAAAGTTATTATTCTCAGCGCCTATACCGATTTCGAATATGCGAAGCAGGCGATCCGGCTGGGAGCCTTTGACTTTGTGAAAAAGCCGTTTTCGATACAGGAAATTACGAAAGTCGTGCTCGAAGCCAAGCAGGCGCTCGAGAGCGAATACAATCGGCAAGAGCGGATTCAGGCGATGGAGAAGAAGGTTCAGGAAAGCTTGCCGCTGTTGCGCCAAGAATATTGCGGCCGGCTGCTGCAGCACGAACTGCGTCCTGAGGAAGCGCAGGATTACTGGCAGGAGATGCACGTCGAACTGGAGCCGGAGGGGCTCGCGGTGCTCATTATAGAAATCGATCATTTTATGGACAAGTACGCCTCCCAGCCGATTCATGAGATCGAGCTGGTCCGTTTTGCACTGCACAATATCATCGAAGAGACGATTCACGGAGAGACCCGTGGCGTCGTCGTTCGCGACGGTCCGAGCTACTATGCGTGCATCATCAACAGCAGACTGGAGGAAGAAGCACGCCGGATTGCGGAGGCTTGCTGTGAGAATATAGCGAGCTGCACCAAGTTCACCATCTCGATCGGTGTCGGTACGGTCGTCAAGGCCGTACACGAGCTGCCGCAATCATACAAGTCAGCGCTATCGGCGTTAGCGTATCATTTCTACACGGGGGGCAACGGTGCTTTCAGTCTTGGCGATGTGCCGAAGGAGCAGGAGGCTTACCCGAGATACGATCAGGCGAAGGAACAGGAGCTGCTCATTTCTCTAAGGGCAGGCAACCCGGACAAATCGCTGCTCGCGCTGGAGCGCTTGTTCGACGACGTCACGCAGCTCCATCCTCTGCCGGATCCGCAATATGTCCGAAGCATGTACTATGAGCTTGCACTGGTTATCCTGCGCACGTTCTACGAGCTGGTGCCGCTTGCCGTCCTGCAGCCGTATGATCAGCAAATACGCGACCGCAGCAGTCAAGCGCTCGACAGTATTAAGCCGTTTCAGCAGCTGCTGAGGGATTTGTGCCAAGCCGGCTGCACCTGGATCGAGAAGGAGCGGGTCAGCGATTCCACGCAGCTCATTCACCGTGCGGTCGAATATATCCGGTCGCATCTGCAACTTGATCTGACGGTCGAGCATTGCGCGAGACAGATGAGTATTAGCGGGGGGCACTTCGCCAACCTGTTCAAAAAAGTGACCGGCACGACGCTGAACCAGTTCGTCACGGCCGAGCGGATCGAGCGGGCGAAGCGGCTGTTGATCGAAAATTACCAGGTTCAAGAGATCGCTCTTTCCCTCGGGTATGAGCACAGACGCTATTTCAGCGAGGTGTTCAAGAAGCATACGGGCCAGACGCCCTCGGAGTTCAAGGATGCGTACATTGGGCAGAAATGATGAATTTCTGCCCTTTTTCTTTGTTTTGCCTCATGTTGTAAGGAGGATGAATCCACTACAATAAGCAGCAAGAGATCTTACAAGAACCAGAAAAAAGGGAGGCAAACCAAGATGAAAAAGACAGCTATCACTGCGGTAAGCGTACTGCTGGCCATGAGCTTGAGCGCATGCGGAGGCGGATCGGACGATGCAGGTAAAGGCGCTGCTGCCAGTAATACCGGCGCGAAGCCCGGAGAGAAAACGAAGATCACGTACTGGACGCTGGACCGGCATGATGCAGATTATATCAAAGAAGTGATCGCGAAATTCAACTCGACGAACAAGGACAATATTGAGGTGGAGCTGGTCGTCAAGGCTGACGATTATGCCCAAGCTTTGGACTTGGCTTTCTCCGCCGCCGAGGCGCCTGATGTGTTCCGGGTGAAGGAAAATACGATCCAGACGTATTACAAAAAAGGCTACATGGCCCCGATTGACGAGTATTTGACCGAGGAGCAGAAAAAGAAGTTTCCGGTGATGCCTGACCTGAACCAGTTCGACGGCAAAATGTACAGCCTCCCGAACTACGGAAGCACGATGCGCCTCGTCTACAACAAGGATTTGTTCGACAAGGCCGGCATTACTAAGCCGCCGACGACGCTGGCGGAGCTGGTCGAGGACGCCAAGAAGCTGACGGCTGCGGGGAAAGCGACAGGCGCTTACGGTTTTGCGCTGCCTTTCAAGACGCCATCGAGCGCATGGGGCCGCTCCGCACGGGTCATCGCCGAATTAAGCGGCTACGGCGGCTTCGGCTACGATTTCAAAACCGCTAGATATGATTTCAGTGGATTTAAAGAGATTACGAAGGCGTTCAAGCAAATGCGCGACGACGGCAGCACACTGCCTGGTATGGAAGCGCTTGATATTGATCCGCTGCGCGCGCAGTTTGCCGAAGGCAAGATCGGGATGTACTTATCGTTCTCCTCGGAGCCGGGCGTGTACAAGAGCCAGTTCCCTGCAAAAATCAACTGGGCTGCGGCGCCTGCGCCGACGATCGACGGATCGATCAAGGGGGCTTCCGGCTTCCTCGGCGGCCAGTGGCTTGCCATTAACAAGGATTCCAAGAAAAAGGACGCCGCCTGGAAATTCATTAATTACATGTACGGCGACGATATTTTGCAGCCGTATCATGAGAAGGGCTACGGCATCTCGATGGTTCCTTCCATTATCTCAAAGGTGAAAAAGCCGGATATTAACGGCATTGAAGGCTTCCTGCCGAATAAATATGACGGCGTATGGCCGATTGTGCCGACCGTGACCGTACAAGGCGTTAAATACGAGGATGCCTTCTGGAAATATATTCTCGAAGGCGGCGATTTGGACAAAGTGATCGCGGATCTGAACAAGCGCTATAACGAGGCTTTGGACAAAGCGATTGCGAACGGTGAAGTGAAGGCGAAGCCGGATGCAAGCTTTGATCCTGCCAAAATGCAAGGAACGTTTGCGAAATAGAGCTGTATAACGGAGCCTGTCAGCCGGATGCTGAAGGCTCCGATTTTTAAAATGATATAGCTTATGAGGAGGTGCGGTTCTATGTTTCAAATGAGAAGATGGAGCGAGCAGCTTCCGGGTATCGGATTTACGCTGCCCAGCCTGCTGCTGACACTCGTATTCGGCGTCTACCCCATTTTTTGGGCGATGCGGTATATGTTCTACGATTATAAGGGCTACGGTAAAGAGCGGTTCGTCGGCCTGAGCAATTTTACACAGCTGTTTCACGATCACACTTATTGGGATTCCGTCGTCAACACGTTTATTTATGCGGGAGGTAAGCTCATTCTGACGCTTCCGTTATCGCTCATACTGGCGGTCATTCTCAATCGGGGGCTGCGCGGGAAGCATCTGCTCCGAGCGATTTATTTTATGCCGACGATCGTGAGCACTTCCGTCATTTCCGTGGTGTTTTTTATCATTTTTAATTCTTTTAATGGAATTTTGAACCAATTCCTGCTTCGCTTTCACATCATTGATAAAGCCATTGACTGGCTGGGCCCTGAACATGCGATGCTCAGCGTCATTATTATTGCGGTGTGGGGTGCGGTGGGGAATTATATGCTCCTGTTCATCGCCGGGCTGCAAAATATTCCGAACGACGTCTACGAAAGCGCCTCGCTCGATGGGGCGAACGCCATGCAAAAGTTTTGGTACATTACGATTCCGATGCTCGGACCGGTGCTCCAAATGGTCATTATGCTGGCGATCATCAACTCGCTGAAGGGCTACGAGAGCATTATGGTATTGACGGAGGGAGGCCCGATCGGTAAGACGGAAGTGATGTTCTTGTACGTATATAAGCAATTTTTCCCGATCGCGACATCCGGCAGCTCGGTTGAACAGCAGATCGGCTACGGCAGCGCGGTCGGTTTTGTAACGGCCATCATCGTAGGTGTGGTGACTCTGCTCTATTTCTACGCGTCAAAACGGATGAATAAGGTGTACGAATAAGCCGCCCGTCCAAACTTACAGGAGGTGTACAGATGACAACGGAAGCCGTAAAGCTTCAGTCTGCCGTTCCAGCTTGGTCGATCCTGTCCGCCGTGAAAAAATCGGCGTTATGGATCTTTCTGCTTTTCGTCGCTCTGTTGACTATATTTCCCGTCGTCATAGCTTTTTTAGGCTCGTTCAAATCGAACGCGGAGCTTACGGGAGGGGCGACGATTTTGCCGGAGTCGTGGCATTTCAACAACTATGCCGAGGTGTGGCAGCAGGCGCATTTCTCCACCTATACGTGGAACAGCTTGTTTATCAGTATTTTCACGACGGTAGGCACCCTGCTTGTCGCCTCGATGGCGGCTTATGCGGTCGATCGGCTGCACTACGCAGGTAAAAAGTTTTATGTTGTACTGCAGGCGGCGACGATGTTCGTTTCCATTGGCGCGGTCGTGCTTCGGCCGCAGTTCGAGCTAATGGTGAAGCTGCATTTGCACACGTCGCTTTGGGGCGTTATCATTATTTTGATTAGCGGTCATGCGTCCATCTTCTTTATCCTGCTTAGCTTCGTGAAGGCGATCCCCAGAGAGCTGGATGAAGCGGCGATGATCGACGGCTGCTCCAAGCTGTGGATATACACCCACATTATATTTCCGTTGTTAAAGCCGGGCCTTGGCGTAGCGGCGCTGTTTATTTTTCGCGGGGCATGGAACGAATACATCCTGCCGCTCGTGTTCACGATGAGCAAGCCGAAGCTGCAGGTGCTGACCGTCGGTTTGGCGGGTCTTCGCTACGGCATCTCTGCGGCGGCACAGACCCACTACATGATGGCGGGCGCTTGCTTGTCGATTTTACCGTTATTGATCGTGTATGTACTTGCGAACAAGTCGTTTATGCAGGTGACCTCGGGTTCGGTCAAAGGCTGACGGGAAGATCAAGATAACTTATTTACAGAAAGAAGGAACCTGCTATGAATGCCCTTCGGTTGAAAAAGCTGCTGCACAACGCCTCCGATCCCGCATATCGGCGGGCATGGGAACAGCTGCTGAGACGTGCCCAAACAGCTCTGGCCATCGATTATCCCGTCTCCGAGCAGGAGCGGGGAGATTGGACGCATTATTACTATTGCAGCTATGACGGGGCGCGGCTTCGCTTCGATTGGAGCCGGCCGGGGCTGCACGAGTGTCCGGTGTGTGTGAAGGAGTGGGCCGGGGAGCCGTTCGACGGAGCTTGGGTAACGCTTGCTCACTCGCAGCTGGGCAGCGGGATGAAGGATTTGGCGGTATACAGTCTGGTTGCGCAGGATCCCGTGGCAGTGACACGGGTTCGTGAGGTGCTGTTGGCTTATGCCACATACTATGAGGGGTATAAGGTACACGGGAATATCCCTTATAACGGGCCGGGAAAGCTGTTCGCCCAGACGCTCGACGAAGCGCATTGGATTATCGATCTGTGCTACGCCTATCGTTTGATAGATAGTCATCTGACCGATGAGGAAAGGCACTTGATCCAGAGCGGCTTGTTAAGGCCATGCGCTGCGTTTCTTATCAGCCACAAGGAGCATCAGCTGCATAACCACGCCATGCTGATTACTTCGGCGATCAGTATGCTCGGATTTCTGCTGGACGATAAGATGATCCATCGTGCGGGACTCGAAGGAGCCTATGGACTGCTTGACCAGCTGAGCCGGGGAGTCTTGGACGATGGCATGTGGTACGAGGGCAACTTCCAATATCATTTCTACGGCTACCACTCGCTGCTGCAGTACTGTATTCTCGTAGAAGGCACGCAGTGGGATCTGCTGGATCATCCAGTGCTTAAGCGAATGTTTGACTTGCCGCTAAGCTATCTTTTGCCGGACGGTACGCTGCCGAATCTGAATGATGCGAGCTACGCGATGTCCGTTGCATCGCTCGCGCCCTATTATGAAATGGCTTACGCGTGGTACAAGGACGCCAAATACGGCGAGCTGCTGCGTCTGGCTTACGGCAGGGGATTCGACCGATCCGCAAGCAGCGCTGCAACGCGCGTGCGGGATCTGCAGACGTTGGAGATGGTTGCAGGGGAAACCGCCGGGGAAGCTGCAGAAGGAACTGCAAATGACGCGGAAGCGGCAAGGGTACTGGCGACAACAGCAGGACCAATGCAATATTTTGCTTTCGAACCCGTCGAACGCAGCTCGATGGAAGCGCTGTGGTTCGGCGAGGAGCTTGGCAGAGAACCGATCACAGACGAGCTGACGAAGCTGATGACCGCTGACTATACCTCGGACATTAGCGGTTTGACCAAGCTGGTGAACCGCAGCGGCTGGCATCTGCTGGTGAAGCACAGCACGTTCGGCGGGGAGCACGACCATATGGATCGCCTCGGGCTCTCGTTCGGCGTCGGCAGCGTGCCGCTGTTCATCGATCCGGGCACCACGGCGTATGGTGTACCGGCGCATTACGGCTGGTTCAAACGTACGTATTCGCACAATACGATATGCTTGAACGGCAAGGATCAGCCGCCGGCCGACGGGCAGCTGCTGCAGTACCGTCAGGAGCCATGGGGCGACTGGGTCGAAACTACTGTGAACTGGTACGGCGACGGCTACCGGATGAAGGGCTCGATTATTTTGCCAAAGGAGATGTGTCCGTGGGATGATGAGGTATACCGTGGCGCGAGTGTGCGAAGAGTGAATGCACTAACCGATCGGGTACTGCTGGATATCGTCAAAGTCACCGTCCCGGCGGAACGGGAGATCGACCTGCTGTACCATATGAGCGGCAGCTTGGAGGACGACGGACCATGGCAGCCTTATGATGCCCCGGTAAGCGCTTTGTCGCAGGAATGGCTGCACGGGAAGCAAAGCAAGCGGCATGAGAACGTGGAATCGCTGGGCTGGAGAATGAAGGAAGGCCGGCTGCTGCAGGCGAGCTGGTGCTCCGAGCCTTCGGAGCTGATTACGGCACGCACGCCGGATAATCCGCCGAGCGGATCCCGTCAGACGCTGATTCACCGGGTACAGGGTACAGCCGCAGCGGAGCGGGAGGTGCTGTTTATCCATGCTTTTATCTACGAGGGTGATGGCGGAACGTTCAGCGTAAGCGGTACGACCGGTGAATCGGAAGCGGCCGACGGTCTGAAGCTGCAAGTAAAATCTGGAGAGGGGGGGGAGCTGCTAATTAGCCTCAGCAAGGCGAAGATAGATGAGACATGGAGTTTGGAGTGGATAGGCGACAAGGCCGCATTGACTTTCATCCGGTAGCCTCATGGTGCAAAGCGATAAAATATTATAGATCCGAAATGAGGAAAATTAGTGGAATTTTACGGTGATTTTCAAGGAGATGCCCTTTTTTCAAACATTGTCAACAGGCTTCGGGCCGCCGGTTGTGTGTTTGCCGAAGATGAGGCCCGGCTGCTCGTTTCCGCGGCTCGGACGCCGGACGACCTTGCCGCCATGGTGGATAAGCGAGTTGCTGGTTTGCCCCTCGAGCACGTCATCGGCTGGGCGGAGTTCTGCGGTTTGCGGTTCGCGGTGGAGCCGGGAGTTTTCGTCCCCCGACTCCGTACTGAGTTTCTTGTACGTCAGGCTGCTGCCCTCGCCCGATCAAGTGCCGTAGTGGTGGACCTTTGCTGCGGCTCGGGTGCGTTGGGCGCCGCGTTGGCCGCTTCCCTAGAACGGATCGAGCTGCACTCGGTCGATATCGACCCCGCCGCGGTACGGTGTGCCCGTCGCAACGTCACTGCCGCCGATGGTCACGTGTACGGAGGTGACCTCTACGAGCCGCTGCCCGCCACACTGCGGGGCCGCATCGACGTCCTGGTCGCTAACGTCCCCTACGTACCTACTGAGGCAATCAGGCTGCTGCCTCCGGAGGCCCGCCTACATGAGGCGCGGGTGGCGCTCGACGGGGGCACGGACGGGCTTGACGTCCAGCGACGGGTGGCGGCCGAAGCGCCGCTCTGGTTGGCACCGGGCGGCCACCTGCTAATCGAGACTAGCGAGCGGCAAGCGCCGCAGACCGTCGAGTTCTTCGCTCACAACGGACTGATCCCGCAAGTGGCCAGTTCCGAAGAATTGGACGCCACCGTCGTCATCGGAACCAGACCAGCCTTTTAGCGTCGATCGGGTAGCTAGTCCTATTGGATATAGACGAAGTAACAAGTGCACTTATAATCAACTCGACGAGGCTGCCGCGGAATGAACAACCGGCAGCCTAATTACATTTATTGGGCAGTAATCATTAGAAATCGTCTTGTTTATCCATACATTGACCTGTATAATCACTCCAAACAAATTTTGGGAAATGATTGATATCAATAGAAATGATGAGAAGGAGAGCAGAAAAAAATGGCGCAAACTGGAATTGTTTTAGTTGTTAGTGTATCTATCATTCAAGAAGACAAGGTTTTGTTTTGATAATAAAAGAAAACAAACCGATTGCCAGGAATAAATGGAACTTTCCGTCTGGAAGGATAGAACCGGGTGAAGATATCTTAGATGCTGCACGTAGAGAAGTAAAAGAAGAAACCGGATATGATGTCAAACTTACGGGGACAACGGGCGTTTATAATTTTATTAGCAGCACCAACAATCAAGTCATTATGTTTCATTTTACCGGTGAAATTATTGGCGGTTCCCTTCAATTAGAAGAAGATGAGATCATAGATTCCAAGTGGATCGCGGCATCCGATTTATTGATTCCAGACCTGCATGAATTTCGTAGTGCATCCGTTATTAAACAAATAGCGGAGAACCTCATCAACGGTAAAAATTATTCATTAAGTTTCTATAATCCTAATTTGGTCAAGTAGATACTACGGAAGTAAAAAAGCATTTAAGAAATATATAAGGGTAACTCCGGTAGAATGGGAAGTCGAGCACGCAAAATAATTCGACATTCCAGCTTATTTCACTAACGGTATTTAGTTTAATATCAAAAGGGTTGCCGGTGGCAGCCCTTTGCTGCGTTATATAAGGGGTATCCGAAAAGGGTACCTCTAATTTTTTCCAAATCACTTGCAGAGACGTTCGTATTAACAAAATCTTCATTTGAGTTTTACATCAATTTTACCTATTGAAGCTGGAACTATTGTACAATTTATTTTGTACATAATGAAATAAAGGACTATTTTACTAGAAATATTGGTAGTGTTAAAAAAATATTGAACACACAAACAGGATCATTCAAAACGCGAAAATCGCTGTTGGAGCCAAGGCTCGACTTCCCAAGCGTTAAACGAATCGTTCGCTTTCGATATGAAAGTTTTTTTCTGCATGGATGTGAGAATTTTTGGGGAGGTGATGCTTACGGGTTGAAGTGGCCTTTAATTACCACATCAGACTTTGCATGTCCCGTTCGTCATTGTACGAATTGGCTCTGGGTAAAGGATTTTATCGGGACACGAATCGCGATATGCAAAAAGCGTATCCGCAGGTATCGCCGCGAACGTCAGATTGGGAGTACTCAGTATTATCTAGTTGAGCAAATAACTTTGTTTGGAGTAAACTCCTGGTGAAAGAGTGAGCACGGGCTAGTAAATTTTTTATCTGGAGGACATCAAGATGAAAATTAAGAAATTAAGTAAGAAATTATCGGCGGCCGCTTTAGCCTTATTCGTTTTGGGTGCAGGATCCGCCTATGCCAGCTATAGTATGGTAGCGGGACCTCAGGTGAACGGCACCGCCTACACGCCCTCTGGCTGGAAGGTAACGCCCGTTGGTGTGCAGAAGCCTGCCGGCTTCTACCCAGCCAACGCCGTACTATCGCCGGACGGCAAAGCAGTCCTTGTTCCAACCGTCATTGGGGATCCCAACAACAACGGCGTGCAATCGATCAAAGTAATGGATGCGAAGGACGGCAGTCTTATTCAGGATTTTGACCTCAGAAGTGGTGACCATAGTATCCGTCAAGGCGGGGGGCCTGGATTGATCTTCAGCCACGACGGCAGGAATATCTACCTCGCCACGGCTAACAAGAACTCGGTCCTCGTCTTTGACTGGGACGCCTCCGTGAGCAAACTCAAGCTGAACCGACAAATCGATCTGCCGTCGGGCTCGTTCGCACAGACCGTCGCGATTTCACCGGACGACAAGACTCTGTATGTGGCCGCCGGGTTCAAAAACAAGCTCCTCGCCGTCGACATAGCCTCCGGGAACACCGCGCAGGCATCGGTAGGCTCCTATCCGTACGGTGTGGGGCTATCGGCGGACGGACATACGGCGTACGTCACGAACCAGGCCGAGAGCACGATCTCGATCCTCTCCGTGGACGGACTCACGCTAACGCCGCAGAATAAGCTCACCGTCGGGACCCACCCAAACAGCATGCTGCTCGACGCGAAGCGGAACTGGCTCTACGTCGCCAACGGTGACAGTGACACGATATCGATCGTTAACACCGTGAGCAACACTGTCGTGAACACGATCTCGCTGGCTCCGTATCCGGACGCGCCTAATGGTAGCTCGCCGACTAACATGACGCTGTCGCCCGACGGTGGTACGCTGTATGTCGCCAATTCCGGCAACAACGACGTCGCCGTAGTAGACGTCTCTGACAAAGGCGAGTTCGGCCGCACTAAGGGGCTCATCCCGACCGGCTGGTACCCGACCGGCGTGCAGGTCGCTCCGGGCGGCCAGCTCCTCATCACCAGCGCCAAGGGACTCGGCACCGGGCCGAACGTGGGCAAAGACCCCGCTAATCCGCAAAACGGCCCTTACATCACGCTCATGCTGCAGGGTTACTTGTCGGTCGTTCCGGCACCGAGCGAGTCTCAACTTGCGACGTACACCCGGATGGTGCGGGAGAACAACGGCTTCGACGATAAGGGAAAGGCGAAGGGCTTCGACAAGCACTTTAACGCACCAGGCACCATCGTACCGCGTCACCCCGGCGAAGGTTCACCGATTAAACATATCATTTACATCGTCAAGGAGAACCGCACCTACGATCAGGTGCTTGGCGACCTCGGCAAGGGCAACGGGGATCCTTCACTGACTCTGTTCGGCTGGAATGTCACTCCGAACCAGCACAAACTCGCCCAGCAGTTCGTGACGCTGGACAACTTCTACGCCGATGGCGAGGTGAGCCAGGATGGCTGGGACTGGGCGACAGAGGCCAACTCCAACCCGTTTAACCAGTATCTCACGCATCAGTATTATGGCGGCACTGGCGGAGGGTACGACTCCTCCGGTTATTTGGATTCGCAGGTAACGGCAGGCAATGCGGACCCGAGCCGTGCATTCCTGTGGGACGCGGCCGCTGCGGCCGGTATGACCTTCCGGCACTATGGCATGCATTCGTTGCCTTCGGACTGGTTCGGTCCGAACAACGAGGTGAAGTGTCCAGCAGGCAAGTACTGCACCTTCGAGAAGCTGCTCAACGATAATACCGACCATGACTACCCGTGGTTTGACATGGGCATCACCGATATGGCGCGGTATCAAGAGTGGAACAAGGAATTCCAGCAGTACGTCGCTAATGACAACCTGCCGACCTTCCAATTCATCGACCTGCCGCGCGACCACTCTGCTGGCGGGGGTACGGCGTTGGCGCTGGCCACGGATAACGATCAGGCACTGGGCAAGATCGTGGAGACGGTATCGCACTCGAAGTACTGGAAGGATACTGCGATCTTCGTCGTCGAGGACGACGCGCAGGGAGGCGTGGATCATGTCGACGCCCACCGTACGATCGCCCAAGTGATCAGCCCCTACACGCAGCGGGGCATCATCGACTCGCACTTCTACAGCCAAGTGTCGATGCTGAGAACGATGGAACTGCTAGTTGGTCTGGGACCGCTCACCCAATTCGACGCTGCGGCTTTACCTATGATCTACTCTTTCGGAGATAAACCGAATTTCGCCGGCTATGATGCGGTAATGGCACCTACGGTAAGCGCGACCGTCTCTTCGCCGATCGTTAATTCGGGTCAAACCGTTACCGTCACGGGGACAGTTAATAACAGCGCAGGTTCTCCGTTGTCGGGTACAACGCTGCATTTGGTAGCCCCGAACGGATGGACGGTCACACCAGGAGACATTCCTATGAAGGAGATTCCCTCTGGGGGCAGCGCTAGTGCGAGCTGGACAGTTACTGTACCGATGTCGGTGTCAAGCGGTCGTCAGCAGTTTACGGTCCAGGCTAACTACCCGCTCATTGGGAACTTCACCGGAAGCAACACCGGAAGCATCAGTGTAACTGTTAATGGTGCTCCTGTTCAAATACCTGGAAAAGTGGAAGCAGAAGATTATTTGGATATGTCCGGGATTCAAACAGAGAACTGTAGCGAAGGCGGACAGGATGTAGGCTATTTAGATCCGGGAGACTGGATGGATTACACTATAAAAGTTCCAAGCTCGGGAACTTATAAGGTTAATTACAGAGTGGCCGTAAACTCCTCGACACCAGGCAGCGTTAATTTCCTTCTAGATGGTGTCTCGAAAAAAATAACTTCGTTGCCGTCAACAGGCGGGTGGCAGAATTGGGCGACAGTATCAGACCAGGTTGACTTGACTGAAGGCATTCATACGGTAAGGCTTCAAGTAGCTCAATCAGGCTGGAATTTAAACTGGTTTGAACTGGCAAATGTTGCAGAAGCAGGGTCCCAAACGGCAGGGCTGGCACAGCCGACGGAGCCATCGAGTACGCAGTTGGCAGTGAGCGTACAGTCTGTCATGAAGCCCGAGAACATGGTCGGACAGCCTGACCAGGTCGATCCTCAGAAGCTTAATGAGGAGATCTGGAGGGCCATCAAGGGACCGAACGTCCCGATGCCTGCGCCCAAGCATAATTTCTACACTTCCGGGAACGCCGCTGGCAAGGACAGCGACGACCTATCAGGAGCGGGATCCGCGGCTCGAAAACAACTTGCACGCACGATTGAATCTTGGAATCAAGGAACTGTAAATAATTAATAAAATCCGGTTACTATGAACCATATACCCGGAGGCAGACAGGCTATCCGGGTATATGGACCAAAGCGCCTGGCGGCAAGAAGGAAACAGGAAGAAGGGGGCGTGAATATCGGGCTCTGAATAGGAGGCCGATCCGTTATGCAGCGAGTGATTGAAGCAGCGATGAAACGTTCGATGATAGTTGTCGTATCGATTTTGCTCATTTTGGGTTGGGGTGGAATATCCGCCTATAAGATGGAACGCGATTATCTCCCACCTATCAATAACTCTACGCTCATGATCAGTGTGCGGGCGGACAACTACCAAGCCGATCAAGTGAAAGCAAGCCTAGCAGGAGTGATGGAGCAGGCGATACGAAATATTAACGGATTAGAATCACTGGAGATCAATTCCTTTAACGGCGGATTGCTGTGCAGTCTTTACTTTCCCTTTCGTTATGATATGGAAAAGGCCGAAGGAGAAGTTGCACAAGCATTGACCGGTCTGACCCTCCCTTCCGGAGTTCAAAAGCCTCTTGTCACTCGGGTGAGTACCAGCTCTTTTCCGATTATGAGGCTTAGTGTGGCGAGCCAGTCCGATCAAGCGGATGAAAATGCCCTTCGCACCTCGCTTCAGAACGAAGTGGCGAGTCCACTCAAAAGTGTGCCCGGAGTAGGTGACATACGTATCACCGGCGGGGGGGATAACGGATTTGTAGTGACGCTTCGGATGAAGGATCTGGAGAAGACGGGATTCACATTGGATGACGTCAAACGCTCCCTTGTTTCGCCCGGTACGGTCTGGCCGCAAGGGAAGATCATCACCGACCATTTATCGATTCCTATCAGGGTCACGGGCCCGGGTGCAAGCGCTCAGGATGTAAACGAGACTCTGATTCATGGTACGAACGGGAAAACCATCCCGCTATCTGCCGTAGCAGACGTATCCGCATCCATGGTCGATCTTCAGACCGTTTCGCGTACGAATGGTAAGCCTAGTGTCATCTTGGATGTGATTAAGAATCCTTCATCGAATATTATCGATGTATCGAATCGAGTGCATGAGCGTATCCAAGAACTTCAGAGAGTTTTACCCAAAGACATTCAGCTTTCGGTCTCATTCGATCGTGCTGAAGATGTCAGGGCATCACTTAAAGGGCTGATTCGTGAAGGGCTGCTAGGCTGTCTATTTTCCATGCTGAGTGTCTTGTTATTTCTTCGAAATATCCGAGCTACTCTATTGATTGCCTTGTCCTTGCCGATTTGCCTGCTCACAACGACGGCTTTGCTGAAATGGATGGGAATCAGCTTGAATATTCTTACCGTATCCGGATTGGTAGTCGCGATGGGGAGAGTCGTAGATGATTCGATCGTCATTCTTGACAATATGGTTCGAAAAATCCAGGGCTCCGATCGTAAAGTCCATCTTCAGCTCTTGTCCGGTGCGGTTCGTGAATTGATGCCCGCCATTGTTTCGTCGACGGCAACGACGATCGTAGTGTTTATCCCGATCATCCTGGTGGGAGGGATCGTTCAAGCTAGTTTCTCGGCTTTTGCCTGGACGGTCGTCATTGCTTTAATCGTATCGCTGTTCGTTTCGCTTTTCGTCGTTCCGGCGTTCGCCCATCTCTGCTGGAGAGAATTTCGAGTGAATTCTCATACCACCCAGCCCTTTGCGAATCGAATGCTGCGATGGGCATTTTCTCGAAGAAAATGGGTCATGGCTCTGACCCTTGTTATTTTTGCCGGCACAACTGCGGAGGCATTCGTTCTTCCTGTGAATTTTCTTCCTACAAGCGGTCCGGGGGAAATTTCCATTAAGGCAGCGTTACCCGAAGGGAGTTCTCTTAAGGCCGTCGATAGCGAAGTAAAAAGGGTGGAGGATCTGTTAAAATCGAATTCACAAATCGAAACCTTTACTTCAACCATAGGCTCCTCCTTTATGCCACAGTTTGACGATGTGTTTGACGATGGCGGGGGATGGATTCAATCCACAACGGAAGCCAATCTAACGGTTAAAGTAAAAGCGAATGTAAATGTGGATACGGTTGTAACGGAACTTCGAAATCAACTGTGGGCTTTACAAAGTGCCGCCAAGTATACGGTGACCAATCGTAATATTTCGGGTGATGATTCGCAGTTAAAGGTCATCTTTACAGGAGCGGATGCCGAGGCGCTCGATAGTATCGCCCGGAAAGCCCGAAATATACTGAAACTCGTATCTGGACTTAGTGTTGAAGGAATTGAAAATGATGAGGGAAGCGGCACTTCGTACCATTTAGTTCTAAATCAGGATCAAATCAAACGCAGCGGAATCAAAGTAGAGGATATTGTAAATCGAATTCAGCCGTATTTATCACAAGGAACAAGGCTGGATGCATCCGTAGGCGGTCAACCTATCCCGCTCATCCTGAACACGGATCTCGATTCTACGGCCAAACAATCCGGGAAGGACGTCCTATCCTTATTGGCGAATGAAACCTTTGAGTCCAAGGATGGACAAAGTTTCAGCTTACAACAGCTCACTTCTATCGCTCCAAACCATGGATTATCCGTATACCGGGATCGTGACGGTCACCCTTTCTCCGTTGTTACCGCCAATATCGTTACTCAGGATGTAGAAAAGGTGACTAACCAAGTCCGAACGGTTATGAATGGATTAAACCTTCCAAAAGGAGTGAGCTATTCTTTCGGAGGGATTTCCGGACAAGTTCAGCAGATGATCATGGAAATGGCGATTTCCTTGTCTATTTCTGTGGTGCTCGTTCTCTTGATTGTGAGTTCAGTCTTCCGAGGATGGACAGCTCCTCTGTCCGTACTTGTATGCATCCCGCTATCCCTCATTGGCTCGGTATGGGGAATGGTTCTATTCGGAAAGCAGTGGAATCTTGCCGCATTTATTGGGGTTTTAATGCTCATTGGCATCGTGGTAACCAACGGAATTGTACTGGTCGATAAAATAGAGCGGAACATGTCAAGCGGGATGATTCCGGAAGAGGCCATTATACAGGGAACATTATCCCGTATACGGCCTGTCCTTATGACGGCATTCGCGACGATATTGACATTACTTCCGCTGGCGCTTTCTTCCCGATCGGACACGGTAATTTCCCAAACTCTGGGCATTGTGGTTGTGGGCGGGATGCTCAGTTCAACATTCATCAGTTTAATTCTGATACCTATCATTTATAAGTGGATGCATAAAAAATCCGTTGTTACTTCTTCGGATTCAAGCATCGCCATAATGGATGGCAGGGTTATATAATTTTAAGCTTAAAATATGGTAGAAATGGGGTTTTGCCAATATGGTTTTCTCACAAAGCATATTGCTGAACAAAAAACGATCCCGAAAAACGTTGCGTTTAATCGGTTGTCTTGCATCAGTCATGATGTTGATTTTCAATGTGTTCGTCTCATCTTTCATTCATGTCGCTGACGCTGCTGCCGGCCAGACTATAACACCGGACAAACCCGTTTTCATTCAAGGGGAAACCATTACCCTATCGTACACAGGGGCCGGTGCAAACGGGAAGGATTGGGTCGGTCTCTACAAGGGTGGATCTGGCTCATACTTTACATGGAAATATATACAGCCTGGCGACGGGAAAGTTAGTTTCACTGGGCTGGCCCCAGATAATTATGATGCGGTCTATTTTGTAAATGACGGTTATACGTCAGTGGCTCGCACGTCATTCCAAGTCGTTCCACGCGTCCCTGTGACCGGAGTGACTCTTGATCAACCGAAGGTAAGAATGTATCCAGGCGAAACCACAACATTAACGGCTGCTGTTATGCCCGCTAATGCGAACGATACCCGTGTTTCGTGGACAAGCAGCGACCCCACTGTTGTATCTGTAAACTCAATAGGCGGCAGCGCATCGCTGACCGGAAATCTTCCTGGGAAGGCGACAGTGACGGCCACAACTTATGATGGAAGTTTTACGTCTGTTGCGAATGTTACAGTGGACCCCATAGGTTATATCCGAGTGGCGGGAATAGCGGTAGACAAACCGGCAGTAACACTAGGGAAAGGGCAAACGACGCAATTAAATGCAACGATCAAGCCGACGAATGCGAGTAACCCGAATGTCGTGTGGACAAGCAGTAATCCAAGCGTGGCTACGGTAACCGCAAGTGTATACGCTGGTACGGTTACCGCAGGTGTATACGCTGGTACGGTTACGGCAGGCGTGTACGGTGCGACTGTCCAAGCGATAAGCGGGGGAACTGTTACCATTACAGCGACATCAGCGGACGACCCGGGATATTTTGTTACCTCGACGATCACGGTCAATGTGCCTGTAACCGGAGTATCACTGGATCAGACAAGTATGCAATTGCTTGCGAATCAATCTGCACAGCTTCATGCCATCTTGTCTCCTGCAGATGCGTTGAATAAAAATGTGACATGGTCATCCAGCGATCCGAATATTGTGCAGGTCACGGGCATCAGCGGTACGACCGACGCCAATGTTGTTGGCTTGAAGGTCGGGACGGCCAAAGTCACCGTACGTACCATTGATGGGAATTTCACGGCAGATTGCACGGTCAAAGTAACACAATCGATTTCAAATCAAGAATTGCTGCATTTGAAGTTCGATGACAATTTAACCGATAGTTCTCTCTACAACACGAAGGTTCTAGTTAATGGGCCTGCTCCTGTTTACGTGCCCGGCAAATTTGGCAAGGCGCTTCAGCTTAGCGCTTCCAGCGTAACCGGTGCTACATATCTGGATCTCGGCAACTCGGATCAATTTTTTAAATTTGGAAGATACACGGATTTTACCTTTGCCTTCTGGACGAAAATTCCAACAACGGATAATGTGGCAACATCCATTATCTCCAACATGGATTCGAGCCTGGCGGCGAACAACGGCTGGAATATTTCCGTAGCAGGAAACGTAATCAGAGCCCAATACGCCCCTTCCGGTTATCCGGGTTTGGTCATGAATATGGATGGTGTTGTCGATAACAGCTGGCATCATGTAATTGTTTCGTACAAGCGGGATGGAATGGCCACATTTTATCGGGACGGCGTTCCAGTCTCATCTTACGATATCAGCTCGATCATGGGGGACGTTGACACTCCCTTTACGCCAAAAATCGGAGTCGATGGGAAAGGTCAGTTCTTAGGCAAATCCAATGTTATCCTCGATGAGATGAGAATGTTCAGAAAAGCAGTAACGGCTGATGAAGCGATGACCTTATACAAGGAAGGGCAAGTATTTGTCTCAGGTGTTACCGTCGATAAATCGGTTGTTGCCTTGAACAAGGGCGAGTCGACACAGCTTAACGCCACCCTCACACCGGCTAATCCGGATAATCCGAATGTGACATGGAAAAGCAGCAATCCGTTCGTTGCGTCCGTTGCAGGTGGACTCGTGACGGCGGTTTCCGGGGGTACAACGAAAATCACTGTAACCACGGCCGATGGAGGGTTCCAGGCGGTTGCGAACGTTACGGTCAACGGTCCGTCGAACCCGGTCGCAGGGGTCAAATTGGACTCCCCAACTCTTGAAATGCGGCAAAGCCAGAAGGCCAATCTTCATGCGGTTCTATCTCCGGCGATGGCAACGAATCAAAACTTGATCTGGTCTTCCAGCGACCCGACGATCGTAGGTGTAACAGGGGTTCCGGAAGGAACGGATGCCGTTGTTGAAGGACTGAACCCAGGGGTTACTATCGTTACGGTTCGAACCGAAGACGGAAACTTTACAGACACATGCATCGTCACGGTAGATGACAGCGCAGGCAATAAACCGAACATGATAAAAATGAGCTTTGAGAATAATATGCTTGATATCGCAAGGAATGTGAATGCAGCCGTTTACGGTACCCCGGCATTTGTTCCCGGCAGAATCGGCAATGCACTGCTCCTTGATGCAACGGGTACTTATCTGGATCTGATCAAGCCCCAACTCGGCGACGCTTCGGATTTTGCTTTGTCGTTCTGGATCAACTCCGCGGCAACGACCGATAATCGAGTGCTGGTTTCCAACAAAGATGTATCCAATCCTGTGGGCACAGGTTGGTCTGTCGGGCTTGAGAATGGCGGCATCCATTGGAACTATAAGACTTCAGGCAGCGCACCGTTAGATTACATCGTTGCTAACGTAGCGGATGGTAACTGGCATCATATTGCCATATCCCATGACCGGGCTTATGACAAATACGCCGATTTCTACAAAGATGGAGTATTGATAGCCAGCGTTGATCTTTCAAACAATGTTGGAACGATTGATTCCGGCTTTTCCACGAAATTAGGCGCAGACGGAACAGGACATCTTTGGGGTAATGCGAAGGTACAAATCGACGAACTGCAATTGTACAATAGAACGTTAAAAGCAAGTGAGGTCGCTCAGCAATTCTCTGTACCATCCAATCCGGACAACCCGGCTGCACCTGTCATAACATTGAAAGGCGACAATCCGATGATCGTTGGACTCGGCAGCGCATTTACCGATCCGGGCGCAACAGCCATGGACGAACAGGACGGAGACATTACTTCTCTCATTAAGGTTACAGGCAGCGTGAATACGAGCCTAGCAGGGACGTATACGCTGCTATACGATGTGACTAACAGTAAGGGCAGTAAGGCAGCAACCGTAACTCGAAGTGTTTATGTGAAGGACATGAACGTAACGGTGCCGGATACGCAAGCTCCAATCTGGCCAGTTACCAGTACCCTGACCGCTTCCAATATCGGTAAACATGGGGCGACGCTCAATTGGACTGCGGCCATAGATAATGTAGGAGTAACTGCATATAAGTTATACACAGTTACGGGAAGCACGTACTCCGAGGTAATCACGTTAGGCAACGTATTAACCTATAATGTAAAAGATTTGAATCCTGGTTCGAGCTATACATTTACCGTTAAAGCCGGGGATGCAGCGGGGAATTGGAGTAATTACGGACCTAGCGTTACCATTCAAACTCTCCGTAATTCCAGCGATGATTCGAACAATCATCCTCCTGCATCTGGCAATGCCGGGGGAGCGCCATCTACACCTGAACCAATAAAAACGGGTAAGGAAAAAGATAAGGTGACTTTAAATCTTACTACTGACGCCAAAGTAACGAATGAAAAGACTAGCGATGGCAGGTCCGTAACGAAAGTAACCGTAGATGCGGACAAGCTGACGAAAGCCTTCTCTACTTCTGATCAAACCCGGCTGGTTATCATCGAAATCAAAGGTTCCGATCCGGTGAACAAGGTAGAACTCCCTGTAAATGCTCTCTTGGATGCCGCTGCTAAGAAGCCGGGAGCCATTGTACAAATTAAAGTAGATGGGGCAAGCTATAGTCTCCCGGTACATGTGTCTAAGAATTTGCCAAAGGATCAGGTAGTCACAGTCACTATTACGAAAGTATCCGGAAATTCTGATGATGCTCTGAATGCCGCAATCCGTAAGGAAGGGGCACAGAAGCTGGCTAACCCGGTTGACTTTAACGTAAGTGTAAACGGTAAGGATATAACGGATTTCAATGGGGCTTATGTAGAACGTACCTTGACCTTACCATCTGAAGTAGACCCAGGCAAGGTTACAGCGGTTTGGTTTGATGGGAACAACCGCATAAGCTGTATCCCGTCCGTCATTTCAAATGTCAACGGATCGGCTGAAGTGACGATTCATTCTCCGCATAACAGTATTTATACGGTGATTCAGTCCGACAAATCTTTTGCCGACATGCAGGGTCATTGGGCTAGAGCGGATGTGGAAATGTTAGCGAACAAGCTGATTGTGAACGGAGAAACGGATCGTACCTTTGCACCTGATAACCGGATTACACGTGCTGAATTTGCAGCTCTGCTGGTACGTTCGCTTGGTCTGGTCGAAGTAAATTCGGAGAAGCCGTTTGCGGATGTGAATTCAGAGGACTGGTTTGCCGGATCCGTAGGAGCAGCGCAAAAGGCCATGCTTATTGCCGGCTTTGAGGATGGCACCTTTAAACCGAATGCGAACATTACCCGCGAACAGATGGTTTCGATGATCGTACGAGCTCTGAAAGTCGGCGGAAAAGAAGTTCAGGCCGATACTCAAGCACTTGATAAGTTTACTGATCGTAACGGTATTGCCGATTGGGCAAAAGATGCGGTGGCCGGGTCCCTTGCAGCTAATATTGTCCAAGGCATAACGGATACGACATTTGCTGCAAAAGAGAACGCTACACGTGCTCAAGGCGCTTCTATGTTGAAGAGAATGCTGCAATATTCGCAATTCATTAATTAGTTCCAATATAAATTGACTGCTGAAGAAGTAAGATTAGACAAGCAAAGAGATGGTGTTCTTTCGACACCATCTCTTTTTTTTATACAAATTATTTGGAGGCATGTATGTTATGCTCAGTTACGACCCAGGGGGCTGTTTAAAATATTCGCCTCGCTTCAGACCGTCGACAAATTGCTGCAGCCATTCGTAATATCTATTTGCATGACGAAGCTTATGTAAGTCTTGAAGGGCTGCCTGCCGTTCATTGTCCGGTGTCTGTTCATCAAGGATGAGCTCTTTCAGCTCGGGAAGAACATGGTTAATGGCTGATGTCATTACATCGATTTCACGCTGGAGCTTCAGAGTGAAAAAGTTTTGAAACGCAAGAAAAAAGTTTGTCTCTGCCATATACAAATCCTTTCGCTCCTGCTTTTCCTCCAATTTCATGACCATTTGGGATTCCATCAGCGATCGAACCGCATAGCTCATATTGCTTTTGCTCATGTTCATGCGCGTCTTCATATCTTCGAGCGTCATGGGCCGATCTTCAAAAAACATAATCCCGTATAATTGTCCGGACGAATGAGTCGCGCCGTACAAATCCATCGTTTCAGCAATGGCTTCAATCACTTGCTGCCTGATGCGCAGCCTTTGATCCCTTTTCTGATTCTCTGCATTTTGAGACACTAGATTGTTCACATCCCCGTTCGTATCGTTAATCCTCTCTTGTAGTATACAAAATATTTTTAACGGATGCGAGGAGAAGGGGATTTACGTAAAATTTACTTTGGATTAATAGTCTGTTGACACAAGGATAATTCGGTTTAGTGTACAATAAATATTGTACATAATGAAATGAATAGGGTGTTTAGGGGTGAAAACATATAATGTTAAATATAATTTGAACGATATGAAATATTTGGTCCGCTCTCGCAGTCAGAGACATGGGTGTTCCTAGCAGCCATTGCGTTAACCAACTAACAATTAAAATCAGCTTAGATAAACGTGCGGCATGGTATGGGAGTGATTACAATTTATAATTTATGGGTACATGGAAAATGCTTCGCAGTCCGAGGTCTTCTGTTTGACAAGGATGGAACGCTGCTTGAATTTGTCGGACTGTGGGGGGGATGGAGCGAAGCATTGATCCGTCATTTTACCGAGTGCTTTCCGGCTGACACACGACAACTTATTGCCGATCAGTTTCCTGCTTTACTGGGAGCCCATGTTGATTCAAAAGGCCGCATTGTCGATTACGATCGTAACGGTCCGCTGGCGATGGCGTCTACAACCGATTTGCTTTCGGTCTTGGCCTGGCATGGTTACCGGTTAGGTCTGCCGTGGAGCGAAGCGATGACAATCGTTCGAAGGTGTAAGCTGGCAGCGGACGAGGAAATGCAGAAAACCAGGCCCGTTCGCGCCCTCCCCGGCTTAAAGGAATTTCTCGAGCGCTGTCATGCGCTTCAAATTCCTTTGGGCGTAGTGACGGCAGATGATACGGTCGAAGCGGAAAAGCATTTGGATTGGATGGGGATCAGGCAATATTTCCAAGTTGTCATCGGCAATGATCTGGTAGGCACGGGAAAACCCGATCCCGAGATGGTGGAGAAGGCTTGCCGGCAGCTGCGATGTTCTCCTAATGAAGTGGGCGTTATCGGGGATACGAACGGTGATATGAAAATGGGGAGAGCGGCGGGAGCTGCCCTGACCATTGGATTTTGTAATCGAAAGCCGACGGATTCGAAAGATAGCTATCTACTCGATGCGGATGCCCTCATTACTGACTATGCTCAAGTAGGAATCGAAAGATCAACAATGTATGAAGGGTGAGTAAGAAGTGGGTACTATTTTTTTGTTTCTTGCCATCGTATTCGAATTATCGGGTACGCTATCGATGAAAATATCCGGAGGGTTCGCAAAATTGTGGCCGTCCATCCTGATGTTTGTGTTTTACGGTAGCAGCTTCACTTTGCTTAATTTGGCTTTGAAGCATATTGAAGTCAGCGTCGCTTATGCCACATGGTCCGGGAATCGGCATGGTTTTGATTGCGCTGGCAGGGTACTTCTTTTTCCAAGAACAGTTTAATGCTGCGAAGATCTTTTGGATTACGCTTATTGTAATTGGTACCATAGGATTGAATCTAAGTAGTAAGCTGTTATAACTAATAACTACGCATCATGCGTGAAAATGGAGGATAACTATGAAATTTAAATGGAAATCGATCGCAGCTCTATTAGTCGTTACAGGTTTATTGGCGGGATGCGGAAATGGAACGAAAAACGCAACGCAGAATTCTTCGACGACGCCTGCAACCGATAAACCGGCGGAGTTAAATATCTATACGGCAATGGAAGATGAACAGATCAAAACGTATGTCGCGTCCTTCAAGGCCCAGCACCCGAACATTAAGCTTAACTTTGTTCGTGATTCGACAGGGATTATCACAGCTAAGCTGCTTGCAGAGAAAGAAAATCCTCAAGCTGACGTGATCTTTGGTCTGGCGGCAACCAGCCTTCTCGTTATGGATGATCAGAAAATGCTGGAACCATACGCACCTAAAGGTGTTGAGAGGGTTCTGCCGGAATTTAAAGATAAGGCGAATCCGCCGAAATGGGTCGGTATTGACATTTGGGAGACTGCATTTATTGTAAATAAGGTAGAAATGGAAAAAAGGAAATTGCCGATTCCGCAATCGTACGAAGATTTGATTAAGCCGGAATATAAAGGATTGATCGCCATGCCGCATCCGGCATCCTCAGGTACCGGATACTTGACCGTTAACGCGTTCAACCAGCTGTATGGCAAGGATAAAGCATGGTCGTACATGGATAAGCTGCATGAAAATATGATGGTGTATACGCACTCCGGTTCCAAACCTGCGAAAATGGCAGCTTCAGGAGAAGTTCCGATCGGCATCTCTTATGGATACAGCGGCATCCAAGAAAAGAAAAAGGGTGCTCCGGTTGAAGTGATATTCCCGAAAGAAGGATCGGGCTGGGACATGGAAGCGAACGCGCTCGTCAAAAAGAAAGAGATTAAGCCGGAAGCGAAACTGTTCCTAGACTGGGCGATTAGCGATGAGCCGATGAAAGAATACAATAAGAATTATGCTATTTTGAGCGTCAAGCAAGAAGGTGCGAAAATTCCGGAAGGCTACAGCAAAGACCCGGTATCCCAATTAATCAAGGTGGACTTGTACCAAGCTGCCAGAGATCGCGATGCAGTGCTTGCAGACTGGGATAAGAAGTATGGATCGAAGGCGGAGCCGAAAAAATAAATCCAATGATTACGCTGTGTAATATACGAGGGATGCCGATTTTTGGCATCCTTCCTATTTCGTAAGATCCTTTTAGGTAAATTAGCTAAAAGAAGGAGTATCTGTATGAATCAAGGTTACTTATCCGTGCGAAACCTTTCCAAGCGATTTGGGAAGCAAGCTGCACTGCAAGGGATCGAATTAGATATCGATAAGCATGAGTTCATCTGTCTGCTCGGACCAAGCGGTTGCGGCAAGACAACGTTGCTTCGGATCCTTGCGGGGCTGGAAAAAGTCGACCAGGGACAAATAACGATTGCAGGGAGAGACATCACCGCAGAGCCGGCCGGGAAACGGAACTTCGGAATGATGTTCCAATCCTATGCTTTATTCCCTAATTTAACTGTAACCGAGAACATTGCTTATGGACTTCGCAATCGTTTAACCAAATCCCAAATTGCCGATCGTGTAGACGAACTGCTCGAACTAGTGGAACTAGGTGAGCAGCGGAACAAAGTGCCGTCTCAATTGTCGGGAGGCCAGCAGCAGCGGGTTGCTCTCGCACGTGCGCTTGCGTTTTCACCGGATTGCCTGTTGTTGGACGAGCCGTTATCTGCACTTGATGCTAAGGTTCGAGTCAAGCTGCGCCGTGAAATTCTTCGCCTTCACGAGCAATTCGGTATGACCACGATTATGGTCACGCACGATCAGGAAGAAGCTCTGACGATGGCGAGTCGCATCGTTGTCATGAATCAAGCACGGATTATCCAGATCGGTACACCACAAGAAGTGTATGAAAAGCCCAACAGCCCGTTTGTCGCCGATTTTATCGGAGCGATAAGTTTTGTTGAAACGGGGAAGGAAAAGCAGGGAAGTGTACTGGCTATTCGGCCGGAACATGTTCAATTGGTTCGGGAAGATCGAGGAAAGAACAGATATGCGATAGTGAGGGATTTCGAATATCGCGGGGCCTATTATCGGGTATTCGCGGAACTGCTCGATCAGCAGGATCATCCGGTGCAGCAATTCGTTACCATTGATTTGCCTTCTCAGGCGATGTCTAATTTCAATGTTAAGAAAAATCAGAAGCTAATGTTCGACTTGCCGCCCGAACACGTTATTCGGTTTGATTCGACAGCAGGCATCGCGGTGGGATAAGGGGGACTTCTGTTATGGAGTTGTTAAAACGAATTCGTCCTCATTCTAACGCTTGGAGTCAGAAGCTGATCATCCTGGTCATGACGCTGGCGTTAACGATTACGATCCTGCTGCCGCTCGTGGAACTCGCGATGAAAGCCGTAAGTAATCAAGACGGACAATTTATAGGATTGACCAATTTTGCAAAATATTTCTCAACGCCGGCGCTTTCTGCTTCGTTATGGAATTCCCTTAAGGTTTCATCGATCACGACCGTTATTGCAGTGACGCTTGGATTCGGGTTTGCGTTTGCGCTTGAGAGAAGCGCGATTCGAGGAAAATGGTTTTTCCGGGCGGTAGCGTTACTGCCGCTCTTCGCGCCTTCGATGCTCCAAGGATTAGCGTTGATCTATTTATTCGGCAATCAGGGATTGATTTCCACCGGTTTTTTCGGGCGAATCCCGGAATTCCGAATTGAACTGTATGGACCGATCGGGATCATCATATCGGAAATCTTGTATACATTTCCACAAGCATTTCTTATGCTATCGGTTGCGCTTGCGAGTTCGGATTATCGGATATATGAAGCGGCGGAAACTCTGGGGGCCGGGAAATGGCGTAAATTTTGGACCATTACCGTTCCCGGAACTAAATTTGCGCTCCTTAGCTCGATTTTTGTTTGTTTTGTCATGACGTTTACGGATTTTGGGGCGCCCAAAGTTGTTGGAGGGCAGTACAATGTACTTGCGACTGATTTGTTTAAACAAGTCATTGGCCAACAAAATATGCAAATGGGCGCCGCAGTCGGTATACTGCTATTAATTCCTGCTGTCATATCGTTTGTCATAGACCGAATTTCCCAGCGAAAACAAAACGGCCAGCTAAGCGCAAAATCGAGCCCCTATCGAATTGAAGCGAATAAGCTGCGCGACGGAATATTATTTATATTTTGCCTGGTTCTGTCCGTCGCGATTTTGAGTATTATTCTTGTAGCTATCTACGGGTCATTAGTAAAAGTGTGGCCTTACAATTTGGAGATTTCACTCTCTAATTATGATTTTTCAAATATCGCCGGCCAAGGTTCAGACCCATTTGTCAACAGCCTGGTCATTTCGCTTTGTACCGCGGTGATTGGTACCGTAGTAACCTTTTTGTTCGCATATCTCATTGAAAAATCCCGCGGATACCGTTTCTTGCGCACTGCCGCATATTTTCTTTCCATGCTCCCGCTGGCGCTGCCAGGATTGGTACTGGGGCTCATTTACGTATTTTTCTTCAATAATCCGAACCAACCGCTCCACGGGTTGTACGGTACCATATGGATCATCGTCATATGCAACATTGTGCATTTTTACTCGGTTTCGTTTTTAACCATGACCTCCGCTCTCAAGAAGCTTGATAGCGAGTTCGAGGCTGCATCAGAATCGATGAACGTACCGTGGTATCGGACGTTGCTTCGGGTTACGGTACCGATGTCGTTACCGGCGACTTTAGAGATCGCGATGTATTTTTTCATCAATAGCATGGTTACGGTCTCGGCGATCATCTTCTTATATGCACCGGACTTGAAGCCGGCTTCCGTAGCCATTGTCAACTTGGAGGATTCAGGCGATATAGCTCCGGCAGCGGCATTGTCGGTTTTGATTATACTTGCAAACCTGATCGTTCGTACGGCTGTGATGGCGTTGACGCGACCGATGCGTCGTCGGATGGAAGCGTTGCTGGTTCGCAAACAGCAATAAACCAACTTTAAGCAGGTTCCCATGAGGAACCTCAGGATATAGAGAAACCCGGATATGCAGAAAAAATGCTAAAGGTTAGTGGGGTATCCCCTGTAATTGAAAATTTTCCGATAACAACAGCGGTCGAAAGGGGATACCCTACCGGGTACCCGGGCAGATTTCTCTATCTTATGGGTTTCTCGTCAATCTGAGGTTTCCATTGAGAAACCTGTTTTTATTTACAACAGCAAGCATATACATGTTATATTGTTGGAAGAGTACCTCGGGATTAATCATAGAAAGGAGCAGTCATATGAATTTCAATATGAAAGAGGCTATTGAAGTTCTGGAGCGTACGCCGCAAGCTTTGGAATATTTTTTATCCGGTTTATCCGATAGTTGGTTGCAGTGCAATGAAGGCGAAGGGACCTGGAATGTCTCTGAAGTGATTGAGCACCTGATTGAGGGAGAGAAAGTGAATTGGATACCAAGGTTAGAATTTATTCTTCAGGAAGGTGAAAGTAAACCGTTTCCCCCATTTGATCGTTATTCTCACTTAAATGAAAGGTCTGAACGATCGATTGAACAGAAGTTGCTTGAATTCAAAACGATTAGATTACTAAATACGACCAAGCTTAAGACTCTTATCGAACCTGAATTGCATCTTGAATTGACGGGTTCACACCCTGCATTCGGTGTAGTAAAGTAAAGAGAATTGCTTTCAACTTGGGTTGTTCATGATTTAACGCACATGGCTCAAATCGTACGGGTAATGGCCGAGAGATACAGGATGGACGTTGGGCCTTGGAAAGAATATTTAGGTATATTGAAAAAGTGAGATAAAAGGTCAGATCCCGCATTGAATAAAGCGGGTTCTGATCTTTTTTTAACGTTACAGAGCCGCATCAGAATGATTTTTACAATATTTAAATTCCATTTTAGTAAAATAAATGGTAAAATAATACTATTATGTCGAATTTACTCGAAATTAGAGAAGGGGACTATGTATGAATTTGGGGAAAATGCTTCTTACAGCTGTTGTCTTATTCGGTATCATGGAAGGCCAAATCTGGGCGGAAGGGGACAGCGCCAATAACGCCAATAACTCAAAATATCACTGGATCAAGGGCGGTACAACGGTCGATCTTGGCCCCACTTCAACCCTCGATCTGGAGAAGGATTTTGTATTCTTGAATGCGACGGATACGAAGCAATTGCTAACGGACAACCACGATAAGCCAAGCGGCACTGAAATCGGCAGTGTTTATCCAGCCGATCCGAAGCAAAACTGGTCTTTGTTTCTCGAATATCGGGATTCCGGGCATATCAAAGACGATGAGAAGAAAAGCATTGATGCTAATGCTCTCTTGAAAAGCTATCAAGACGGCACAGAGCAACGAAACAAAGATCTCCCTCCTGAAGAGCATTTGCGAATAACGGGTTGGGATGTGAAGCCGTTCTATAATGAAAACACGCATTATCTCACTTGGTCAATTGCCGCTACCGACGCCAAAAACCGTCCGCTTGTTAACTACGACGTACGGATTTTAACTCGAACCGGGTACATATCGGCCATTCTGGTTTCCGACCCAGAGCACCGTGCAGAGGATGAGAAGATTGTTTCTTCGCAAGTACTGAGTGCTTTAAAAATAAAAGCAGGCCAACGTTATGAAGATTTCGATGGAAGCAAAGATAAGGTGTCGCAGTATGGATTAACGGCTCTAATTCTCGGCGGGGCAGGACTGGCGGTTGCCAAAAAGGTTGGATTGTTGGCTGCGCTGTTGGTGTTGCTAAAGAAATTTTGGATTGTGATTGTAGTCGTTCTCGGCGGCGGTTGGCGCTGGCTAAAGGGACGTTTTGCCAGACGCCGTATGTTGGCTGAAGAAGCTTCGACGCAAGCCTCGCAGCAAGTGGCCGCTGCTCTCGATCAGCGAAATCCCGAGGAAGCCCAAGTACAAGTTAATAAGGACACACCGTCAGAAACCAAACAAACTACCTAAAAAGTTAAGATCACATCAAGTATAAGGTAAGCTTAATGGGACATCATGGAATCTGTATGAATCCAATCGGAAGAGGGATGAGTTAGGTTATGAATAACCTTACGAAAGTTAAAATATTAAAACCAGCGAATCAAGTATTTGAAGCCTTCGTCGACCCTTCAAAGATCGGAAATTTTTGGTTCTCATCGAGTTCTGAAAAATGGGAACCGGATAAAACGGTAACATTGAGATATGATGAATACAACGCACAAGTGAATATAAGAGTAATGGAAATCGAAGTAAATAAAAAAATCGTATTCCAGTGGGGCGATGCAGGAAATATTGTTACTATTACGCTTAAAGAGTTGGATCCTTCAAGTACAATCATTGAAGTGAACGAAACAGGTTTTCAAGAAGCCGACGAGGAGTTAATACATAAATTGATAGACAATAAAGAAGGTTGGGTTTTTATGTTGACCTGTTTGAAAGGGTATTTGGAATTTGGCGTTAATCAATTGAGAACAGGATTAGTGAAGGATTGATTTGTTGTAATGTGGAGCAGCAGACTTTAACGAGCGGGCGGCATGATAGCCTGCTCTTTTCATTTTAGTTAACCGGCAAAATCGTGAGACGCCCTTGGACGGCTCTTTTTTTAACGATATAGAAAGTTTAAGTTCGCTAAAGCATTAATGCGGACTGCGACTTTCTGTACCAAGAAAAACTTCCGCCATAAACGGTCTGGCTTCTTTGAACGACTCCGATAAGGAGTTTTTCTTATACCCCTCCTCTCCCCATCGAATAAAAATAAAAACGATCAGACCTATTCACCGACTGTTATTTCGGCACGTCGGCACTCCGTCCCGATCCATGTCCTTAATCGCTGGGATCGCGATTCTAGATACAAGGCAGCCACTCGTTTGTATTGCCCCACAAAAGAGTTGGAGTATCGGCTAGCCCTAAGGGAGGAGTGGAGTATATCGAATATGAGAATTCGTATAATTAGGCATTCAATAATTAAAACTTTAACCTGAATTTGTTAGAAATTTATTAGTATATCCTGAATAAAAACTGAAAATAATAACTTGAATGGCTGCCGGACCAAGATCCATACCGCATTCCATTGATTTTCCTCAAGAGCAATGGTTGGAGAAGTACGCGGCATAGTCTTTGAAAGTTACCTTGTAATTCATCCAATTGACACAAATGGTATATTGACATAGAATATTTTTGCGATAAAATTCAATTTTTTATTATTGAAAACCCTTGAGACGGATGGTATATAGGTATTATGAGTATTTAAACAATAATCCTCCGAATCTTAAGGAGGGGTGTACTTGGAAAGTCTTCCATGTCAAGGCTGCAAGGGAATGTGCTGCGGTCCTGTTCCTGTTTCAGAGCAGGAGCTTAAGAATATAAAGAAGAAAATTAAAATGATGTCTCCTAAAAATCGATTAGAGTTGGAAAATCAGATCAGGTATTATGGTACCTGCATATTTTACGATCAAGTGAATGACAAGTGCGGAATTCATTCGGCAAGACCATCGATATGCCGAGCGTTCGTGTTGTATAAGAATTTGGTTTGTTTTCGCAAACCGGAAGCAGCCGCAGCGGCAAATTGGAATATGAAAGAAGTTTATGCCGGTATATTAAGCAAGGACTTTACTTGGAAGGATTTCTGACTCTAGCCTGCGCTCGTTAGCTACCGGGTATTAGGTGTGAAGCTATAAAACTGTGGCTTGACTGCTTATCGTCGCTGGACTCAAGCGTAAATATGAATGTTATGGGCAGGGTGCCGTACCCTGCTCGTTTTATTGTGTTATATGGAGGGAAAACCATTATCACCCAGAATAGTTATACTAATCATGGTAGGGGGTGAACACATTGGATCATAAGGCCGTTTTTTTTGATTTGTACGAGACATTGATTTCGGAATATGAGAATGGGTACAGGAAGGCTCCGCGTTCAACCTACGTAATCGAGCAGCTTGGAATGGATTCGAAATTATTTGATAGCGAATGGAGTAAAAGACAAGAAAAAAGAATGGACGGGACCTATCCTGATTTTCCTTCTGTAGTACGGGAAATATTCAGTCACCTTGGTTTTGAAGTTAACGATGAAATCGTTGACACATTACATAGAGAACGTATACTGTCCAAATCTATACCTTTTAATCCTATTGATTACGATATTTTGAAGATGCTGGAGCAAATTAAAGGGGTTGGAATGAAAACTTGTCTGATCAGCAATTGTACGCCCGAAGAAGTGACAGCGTGGCATACTTCCGCATTAGCCCCCTACTTCGATGATGCAATTTTTTCTTATGAGGTTAAAGCGGCAAAACCCAATCCTTTAATATATCACTTGGCTTGCGAAAGAATGGGCGTTTCCCCATTCGAATCCGTATTTATAGGCGATGGGGGCTCCAATGAGCTGGAAGGGGCGGCAACAGTAGGAATGTCCGTCTACCACGCTACATGGTTTATTCCGCCATTCATTAGTGAAAAAATTACCGGCTACTTCAAACTGACAAAACCGTCCGAATTCATTGCGTTATTAAAAGGTTAAGTTAAATTCCATCAAAGCTGACGCGCGGCAGTGGGGGAGGATACTATGCCATACATCCAAATAAAAGATTTAGACATGTTTTATGAAAAAATGGGTATCGGTGAGCCCATCCTATTTCTACATAGCGGTTACTCAAGAGGGATATTGGCCTTTGCGTGTCAAATGCTTGATTTTCAAAAGAACTATACTTGTTATTAACCGGATTTCAGAGGCCATGGGAGAACCAGATGCGATAGCCTGGAATGGAGCACGCCTCAGCTTGTAGAGGATACATTAGGATTTATGGATGCGCTCAACATTTCAAAGGCACATATTATTGGCTATAGTTTGGGGGCGAATGTTGGATTGTATTGTGCAGTAGATCATCCAGAACGAATTGCTACCCTGACTACAATAGGAACCGCCGGATTTGCTGACCCAACGGGTGTGGAGAAATTTGAGCCGGAATGGTTATTAGAACACGGGAAGCAAGATATCATTAATCAAATGGTTGAAAGACACGAGGAGGCACACAGAGGTAATTGGCAAGAGCATATGCGGTTGGTAGCAAAGGATTGGCGTCTGTATCCTCAACTTAAGGAAGTGCAGCTTAGCAGCATTCGTTGTCCCTCCTTATTTATTACCGGAGAGCATGATCCGTTTGTCGGAGAAGAGAGAATAAAATATTTGAGTTCTCTGGTTGAAGGTTCACGTTACCTTGTCGTTCAAGGCGGCAGTCACAGACCTCATATGCTTAGAGAGCATCCGGTGTAGGTCAATGATTCAATACTTGATTTTATAAGCTTACATCCTTTATCACGTTATTAAATTCTCTCGTAAGCTAGTTAAACGATAGGGGGAGTTTCTATGTTTTTTCTTCAAATGTCGGGGTATCCCGGTTCGGGAAAATCTACTTTGGCCCGGGCGATTTCCAAAAACACAGGTGCGGTTGTAATTGACCATGATATTGTCAAATCCGCATTATTAGAATCTTCGGAATCCGTTATTGACCCCAAAGTCGCGGGCAAAATATCCTACACGATCGACTGGGCCTTAGCCGACTTTCATCTTTCACAAGGTCATAGTGTTATTTTTGATAGCCCGTGCATGTACACGGAGATGCTGGAGAAAGGAACGAGGCTGTCGGAGAAATATCATGCGAAATATAAATATGTCGAATGCTTTCTCAATGATTTATATGAAGTAGATAGGAGGCTGAAGACACGAGAGCGAATGAGAAGCCAAGTTTCCGAAGTGCCTTCTGAAGTGTTACATACGTTCAAACTTTCGATTGATAACAGCAAGAGCAAAAGACCGTCCGCTCCTTATTTGATCGTGGATACGGCACAATCTTTGGATCGTTACTTTGACGAAGTGATGGCTTACATGAACGAATAGATCATTCGGAAAGAGGCTCCAAAAAATGGATCGGAGCACGGAATGGACGGGGGCGGAACGCATACGAGAGTGGAACCCGCATTCTCCCCCGTGACCGGGGCGTGAACTGCAGAGCTAGCCGCCAGATATCATTCCTAGCACGGCTTCCCCCAATATCCATAGACCGAGAAGGCCCAGTACCGTACCCGCCAGCTTCTCGGACCATTCCCCCAGAAGCGGCTTCAGCTTCGCCCCAAAGGCAAGACCGATCGAAGTAAACACAAAAGCTTGAACAGCGATCAATACGATGGTCAATGCAATCGGAACACCGATGAGTCCAATGGAGAAACCGACCGCCAGTTCGTCCAGGGAAATGCTGAGCGCCGTTACTAATAACGTCCATCCGACCAGATTCCGTTCCAATTTTTCTTCTTCCTCCTCTTCATCCTCGAAGAAGATCAACCATACGGCAACCGCCAAGAGTAAAATTCCACCGACGATAGAAGACCAATGGCCCATCAACTGTCCTGAGCTGTTCCCGATGAGCAGCCCGATCAGAGGCATTAGGGCCTCTGCACAAGCAAACACAAGTGCAATTTTTAGCTTCCCTTTTGTTTTTACGAAGCCTAGGGACATGGAGATAAGAAGCGTATCCATCCCTAACGTTAGAATTAAAACAATCATCTTCATGGCTGCTGCCATTCGTCACCGCTCCTATAGTCAAAAATGAAACACCTGATTCAAAAATATCACGAGATAAGGGAATGTGCAACAGTTGTTGCGTATTTTTTTAAGAAGAATTAAACTAATAAGCAAAACAATGCGAATGGAGAACGATGTATGAACCACGATTCGTCCTGGCTCTTGTTTTCATATCGGGTCCCGTCCGATCCTTCGACGCTGCGGGTGCGGATTTGGCGCACTCTGAAATCAATGGGAGTTTTGTATATCCAGCAATCTGTTTGTTTAGCTCCCCTAACCCCGGAGGTTAAAAAGAAACTGCAGCAAATACAACAAGTGATCGAAGAGAGCGACGGGGAGTCTTTATTGTTGGAGGTGAGCCAATTCTCGGAAACCTCAACGGAAGAGTTGGTCGAAATGTTTAATAAGCAGCGATCGGTTGAATATAACGAATTTCTTGGCGGATGCAGCTTATTTTTAAGAGAAATCGAGACGGAATCGGAGAAAGGCAACTTTACATTTAATGAGGTTGAGGAGAATGAAGCCGATCTGGTCAAATTGAAACGATGGCACAGGAAAATTTTAAAAAGGGATTTTTTCAATTGCGCCCTTCATTCACAAGCCTTGGATCAGCTTGGTCTGTGTGAGAGCGTGCTTAATGAGTTTACCCATAAGGTATACCTGCTTGAAGGGAAGGCGGAGGGGGAAATCATCCAATGAGATTTGCGTAACGGAAGCTGAAAGAGGGAAATTGGTGAATAGCTTATTATGAAACGAATCAAGGAGGGGCAGGCTGCCCCTCCTTGATTCGTTTCATGCATTACAGCAAAGAATGCATCGCGGGAGAAAAGGACCTTTTTAAAAGCATGAAAATGATGCGATTTCTCTAAAACCCAGCACAAGGGGCAACCATATTCTACCAGTCCACCAAAAACCTGTGACCGTAGCACGTCCGACTGAAGTTGGATAAAACCAGAAGCGATTTCTATTAATCAGCCATATAAAAGTGTATCTATACAAGCAGCGAGAAATAGTGAAAGGACTAACTATATAAGCAGGAATTGGAGGTTCAAAAAATGGAGGGGGAAAAGGAGGGGCCTGATATCCGGCCGCTCCAAGTGGCGGTCCAGGTGGAGATATAAATGCCATCGGATTTCACTCCTGTTCTAAAATAGGCTAATGCAATATATGTGGCTATGAATGCTTCGGATTGGGCTGATACCATAACAGGATCGAGTAGGCCATTATAGATATCGGAAAAGTGAGCTAATCGTGATGGTCCAAAGGGCCGCCATTTTTTTGAAAAAGTGTAATACAAGAAATATTATTTATTATATATAACAAAAGAATATCGCATGGATAATAATTATAAAATAATTTAAATTATATATAATAATAAAATAATGTTGTTTTAAAAATATAACTGTTATATAATAATGAAAAACGATGAGGAATATATATGGAACAATTTATTGGGGAGGAGGGATAAAAATGCTTTTGAAATCAACGCAATTTTGGGAGACATTGGAGCCGAAATGCTGTACCGCCTGCGGCGAGAAACTGGAAGAGCTGGCCGATTGTTATCGCAGTGTATGCGATCAATGCACAGAAACAACATTTTATCCGATCGCTGATTTTAAAAAAGTAAACAATCGATAGGAGGCAACGGCGAATGAGAAGCAATGCATTACCTGTAGAAAGGAATGTTATCCCAACGGGCTACACTTATTGTCAACAGTCAACGCGAATTTACAATAAAGTAAATGATTTCACGGCGTCGGAACTGAGTGAATGCGGTGCTACGGTTTTCTATGAGCTGTCCCCGATTTACATGTCATTATATTTCGCTTTTACCCCGGGAATCGAAATCGAATAACGAGTCCAAATATGAAGGCGCCGGCTGACCAGCTTGCGCTTTTTTGTTTGCATTCCGATTCCTCGACAGCCTGTAGTTTTTTATACTGTTGTTATATAATTAATGAAAACAGTATATAACAGTTTAGTCGAGGTGCTGCTATGAATCATGGAAAAGACGCACTGCATACGAAGCATGAACAAATCATTCAATATATTCAAGCATTAAATATTGGGGACAGGTTGTCCGTAAGGCAAATTTCGCAAGATTTGGAAGTCAGCGAAGGGACGGCTTACCGTGCGATTAAAGAAGCTGAAAGTCTCGGCATTGTCAGCACCAAAAGAAGGATCGGAACCATTCGAGTCGAGAAAAAGGAAGAGCAGCAATTTGATAAATTAACATTCGCCGAGATTGTCAATATCGTTGAAGGAACGGTTTTGGGCGGATCCGGCGGGTTGAATAAAACGTTAAACAAGTTTGTCATTGGCGCTATGCAGTTCGAAGCGATGCTGAAGTATATCGAACCGGGAAATCTGCTGATAGTCGGAAATCGGGTTCAGGCCCATATGTGCGCTCTCGGGCAAGGTGCGGGCATCCTTATTACCGGGGGATTTGATACGACTTCGGATGTTAAGGAACTGGCTGACGAGCTGGAGCTGCCGATCATCAGCTGCAGCTATGATACATTCTCGGTAGCCTCCATGATTAATCGGGCGATAGAAGATCGGCTGATTAAGAAGCAAATCATGTTAGTCGAGGATGTTGTCCGTCAAGACGCAACGGTTTACTCGCTTACTGAAAGCAGCACGGTAAAGGACATGCAGAAGCTGGTGGAGGAAACGAAGCATACCCGCTTCCCTGTCGTTGACGCAGACAATATTCCAGTCGGCATTGTTACCGCTAAAGACGTCATGGGAGCCGCACAGCATCAGCTTATCGAGTCTTTTATGACGAAGAATCCGATATTGATCAGCTTGAAAGCGACCATCGCTTCTGCCGGACATACGATGATTTGGGAAGGGATTGAACTGCTGCCTGTCGTTGATCATGAACGTAGAATGGTAGGAGTCATCAGCCGCAAGGACGTTATGGTGGCAATGCAGTACATGCAAAAGCAGCCTCAGAACGGAGAAACCTTCGAGGTTCAGATCTGGTCGGGCATGGAAGAAATCCGCAATAAAGACGGAAGTCTGTTGTTCAAAGGTACGATTACCCCTCAGATGACGAATTTTGAGGGTCTGGTATCCGAAGGCGTGCTATGCACGATAATGACTCGAGCGGCTTACTATACGGTTAAAGAATATCAAAAGGGAGATTTGATTCTGGACAGCGCGTCCAATTATTTCCTTGTTCCGCTGCAAATCGATGACGAGATCGAGATTATTCCCACCATTATCGAATTAAGCCGCAGGTTCTGCAAGATCGATATTGAAGTTACATGCAGAGGTACACGCATGGCCAGGTCCATGTTTACAGCAAGAGTGCTCAAATAACCGGGGACCGTCGATAGGGGGTACCGCACAAAGAGCCGTCCGGACATCCGGACGATTTCTCTTAGGGGGATTGAATTTGTTATATCAGTGGGACGAGCATTTATCCATGCCTCGATTTCAACGATGAGGCATAGCCAGAATGATGTATGCTTCCGTTGTTCTCATGATTTTGCTGTCTATCTTTCTAATTACATACCTATCGGCAACCTCCTACCATTCCATTCTAATGGAAACCATTACATCACGCGCCACGACGACGCTCGAGCTTGTGTCCGCTTCCGTGGACAATGATATAGGCCGCATCAAGAAGACGATCACCTCGATCCTTGATGATCGAGAAGTCAGCGCCAGTATGTCTCAAATTCGCATCAGCGGAATCACCCCATCAGACAATTCCTATACGCAGCAATTGGATCGGCAATTATCGGGTTATTTCCACAACTACGCCTCCGATTTGGTTTCGGTAGCCTTTTTTTATAAAAACGAAGGCGTTTATTATTACCGGAGTACGCTAGATGTAAAGGAAAAAGTAATTCGAGAATCGCCTTGGTACAGGCAGACGCTCGACGCTAAAAATGAGGTGCAATTATTCAGCGGTCAAGACGACGGGATCATGGCGGGTACGGGCAGCTCGACCATTACGGCTGCGATTTCTCCAGCGGGCAATCCGTTATATGAGGGGATCGATATGATTGTATTTGTATTTACGGATCGCACGCTGCAGCAGCATTTGCAGTCGCAAGTATCGAAGTCCGGTGAACTGCTTGTCTTAAATGAAAACGCTTCCTTCAAAATATCCGGAAATCAGAATCAGGATAAGAGGGGAGTTTTCGAAGACAGATTCATCTCTACGGAATCCAGCCATGGAACGGGTTCGAGGAATTTATCCGGCAAAGAGTATTGAACCGGGACGGCCAGCGCGGCGAATGGAATGACGGCGGCATCACCTATGACAAGCTGGTTTTCCCGGCGGCCGGCAGGGTAGCGGATGATCCTTACGGTCTTGGCTTCTCAGGCCTGGCTTATATCGACAAGGGCGTGAAAATGCTGGCTCTGGCGGACAATAAGAACGGCCCGTATTATTCGCCCACTTACGAGAATGTGGCCAGCGCCAAGTATCCTTTAAGCCGCCTGATTTACTTTAACGCCAATAAGGAGCCGGGCAAGCCTCTGAACCCCGTGCTTGAGGAGTTCCTGAAATTCATCCTTAGTAAAGAAGGACAGCAGCAGGTGTTAAAGCACGCCATTTATATGCCGCTGCGTGCCGAGCAGGCAAGCGATAGCCTCGCCATACTGACCGGTGTACCGGAAGTGAAAGTCGTTATGAATAATAAGGAACAAAGCTTTGTTCAGGCTCCAGTCATTAAAGACGGCAATACGCTGGTGCCGTTAGGGGACATCTTTGAAAAGCTGGGAGCCACGGTTACATGGGATAGCGGCAAAAGATCCGTTACTGCAATAAACGGGAGTACGAAGCTTCAATTCACGCTAGGGGCTGCAAAGGCAATCGTCAACGGGGCGGAACGACCGCTTGAGGTTCCGGTCCAAATCGTAAGAAATCCGTCCGGCATCAACAGTACGATGGTTCCGCTCAGATTCGTATGTGAGGCGCTTGGCGCGAAGGTGACTTGGGATAAAGCAGCCAAAGCGGTTACGATTCAAACTCAATGATAGATCGCGAAAAGGAGCTTGCCGTCAATATTGAAGTTATCCCTTTCAAGTAGACACTAATTTAAAACCGCTATTGTGCAACCTTAGTTCGAAATTTTACCGGACTAAGGTTGTTTATCTTTTCTTAAAACGCTCATGGTTATAAAAACGGATGTACGACTATACAATACCTGGATTGGCTAACAGGATGGCTTCGGCGGTTTCCCAGACATTCGGTAAGAAGTGAATGACGTCTTCGGCGCGACGAATAAGTGAGTCGGATGAGGTGATTCCGAGGTCGGCGACGATGGCGTCAAAGGCCGGAGCGAGTTCAAGCTGCTGATCGGGGGCGTCTGCAGCCAGAATCTTGTGGCAACGGGCAAAGGTCGCAACGATCCAGAAAAGTGCTTCGCGGTGATAGCCGGTCCGGATGAGTTCTCGACTTCCGTCGATTGCAATCGGCCGCGCTGTGGTTGTGATGTCGGTGCTAAAGAAGAATGGAGTCCTGGCCTTTGCCGTTGCAACGTCGAATGTTCGTGCAAGTTGGTCGAGATGATATTCGACGTCGCGGGGAGTCAAATGATTACAATCGAGCAGCCTTAGTAAATCCGGATAGAAGTCGATGCGGCCGTACTCCTTAAGTACGTTGCGGGCGGCGAGGTAGCGGAGCCGCACAGTGGGGTTGCGAAGCGCCGCCACGAGAAGGACATGTGTGGTTACGCCGGTCGAAAACAGCCATGCCATGATCTGGTCGTGCCGTGGCGCAGAAATATCGATTGACCGCAGCCCGTTCTCAATCTTCTGCCGGGCGTTCTCGCAGCGGCGACGAACCCATACCCTTTCGGCAAAGTGGCGCGAGACCTCTGTTTGCATTCTACGCAACTGTCCTGTGGGGTCCGCAATGATTGTATCCACGCGGAAGCTGCCTGCAAGGTGATAGGACGTCAATACCTCCTCGATAGAAGCAAGCTGGTTCCATGACAGATACGTGATCTCAATCAACGTATCACGGTAGACGAACTTCCCAAGCTTGAGCGGAGGTTCCGCTTGTTCGGTAACGACCACAACATCGATATCGGAAGCCTCAGACATTTCCAAGTCATCAGGCAGCCCTATCGTCGAGCCGCTGAAATACGCCCCCATGAACCATTCTTCCGTACTAGCGTTCTGCAAAACCCACTCTGCCGCTGCAGCTCGAGCAGTTCCAACTCTCATGGATTTTCCTCCTTCATATTCGACGAGGGAATTACCTCTACGGAAAAGTTTGAATCCTTATTATACATCTTTATATAAATATTGGTAGTCTGTTTATTTTCTGAAAAATGTTTTATGATATGAGTATAAGACAAAGGGGCCTAAGGGCTCCTTTTTACCATTGTTCCACAAAGTAAGGGCCATCCCGCAAAGGATGGCCTTTAAACTTGTCGTCTTAGATATCGTGGAGAACTTTACCATAAATGGCGGCTAAATCATCTGCTGCTTTTGATCCGCCTATTCGCCGTATATGAAATGGAGCACGGGGAAATCCGGTTCCACGATACCGTACACCATTTGCGTACGCAGGATACCGTCAAGAAGGCGTATCTTGGACACTAGCCGTCTATATGAAAAGATAGACTCCCCATCGATAAATTGTTGTTGACTGTGCTCCTTCAAAGGTGTAAAGTAAATAGTAAGCTCTATATAGTTATTAGCGAATAGAATGTAGCTTTGATTGAGGGAAGAACCGTTTCCTTATCCAAGTGCATTCTTTTTTGTTTTTTTAGGAAAGAACCCGGTTTGATGGCCTTTAGCGAATAGTCATTAGAAGCCGCTACCTATACTACTTGTAAAGCAGGTGCGGATATGCTAATAACTGAACAAATGATGAAAGAACAAAACGTAGTGTTAGTAGGCGGAGGAGCATTAACGATCGAGCAGGTCGTTCAGGTTGCCCGCTTCAACGCTAAGGTGGAGCTGCATGAAGAAAGCATCCGCAAAATGGCGAAGAGCAGAGCCTATGTGGAAAAATTGCTCAGCGAGAAAAAAGTGGTGTACGGCTTGACCACAGGCTTCGGAAAATTCAGCGATACCTATATTTCCGGCGAAGATGCGAAAACGCTTCAATTGAATCTCATTCGAAGCCATGCCTGTGGGATCGGCGTGCCGTTCCCGATTGAAGTCGCAAGAGCGATTATGCTGCTGCGCGTCAATGCGCTGTCGCTCGGCTACTCCGGCATACGCCCGGAGGTCGTGCAATTGATGGTCGGCATGCTGAATCAAGGTGTGACGCCTGTCATACCGGAAAAAGGCTCGCTCGGCGCAAGCGGCGACTTGGCTCCGCTGTCCCATCTGGCGCTCGTGCTCGTCGGTGAAGGAGAAGCTTACTATCAGGGCAACCGTCTGCCGGGAGGCCAGGCCATGAAGCTTGCCGGACTTGCTCCCGTAGCACTGGAGGCCAAGGAAGGACTGGCCCTGATCAACGGGACGCAGGTAATGACGGCGGTAGGTACGCTGGCTTGCCGGGACGCGATGAATTTGGCGAACTGGGCGGACTGCACGGTAGCATTGACTTGCGAAGCGCTGTTCGGTGTCCGGGACGCGTTCGATGCGTTAACCCATATCATCCGCCCGCATAAGGGACAACGCCAATCTGCGGAAAATATAAAACGGTTAACCTCCGGAAGCAAGCTAATGACGAACCAGGGGGAACGGAGAGTGCAGGATGCGTATTCCTTGCGCTGCGCGCCGCAGGTCCATGGGGCAAGCCGCGATGCGCTGGCGTACATTGCCGAGAAGCTTGAGATTGAAATCAATTCGGCTACGGATAACCCTTTGATCTTTGTAGATGAGGAGCGGGTGATCTCGGGCGGGAATTTCCACGGGCAGCCGATTGCCCTGCCGATGGATCATCTGTCCGTAAGCACTTCAGAGCTGGCCAATATTTCCGAACGGCGGATCGAAAGACTCGTCAATCCACACCTTAATGAGCAGCTTCCTCCTTTCCTAACGAACAATGGAGGCCTTCAATCCGGTTTTATGATCGCTCAATATGCAGCCGCAGCCGTCGTTTCCGAGAACAAGTCGCTCGCTCATCCCGCAAGCGTGGATTCCATTCCGTCTTCGGGCAATCAGGAGGATCATGTGAGCATGGGAACCATTGCGGCAAGAAAAGCGAAGCAGATCGTGGAGAATGCTTACGCCGTTCTCGCCATTGAGCTGCTGTGCGGGGCTCAAGCGGCTGATTTCCGCGATCCTAAGCTGCTTGGGCTCGGGACCAAATGGCTCTATGACCAATGCCGCAAGCTTGTCCCGGCCGTTGAGGCGGATCGAGTGCTTTCCGATGATTTTCAAAAGATAGCGGATTGGATGAGGCAAACCGATATTGCTTTGAGCTTGTCGGAGGTAGTCAAGATTCAATAGCTTGATGTCTTTCAAACGTGTACAGGACCGTTTTCTGCCCTGTCTTTGGCTTTAAACGGTCCGTACATCATATGGAATGTTATTGATATTGACATAAAGATGTACTCTGGTATAATAAAAACAAATAACCTAGTGCTCCATTTAGCCTATAGTCAATAGAACGAGCTTGGCATGAAGGGATTTTTATCCTTCAATGCGAAGTTTTTTGTTTTTTTGGGGAGCTTATATACCAGAAAGGATGATTTCCATGAGTAACCCGAATGAAAGAAATCGATTCGATTGCAGCAATTATACGATGGGAAAGCTAACCTCGCTCTTGGTCATGCTGCACAATGAAGATGCGGGTACGGACATTGAGAATGAAATGAAGAGAAGAGGATACCGGTATACCATAGGAAAGGTTGGCGCAATGGATTTGGTAAAAGTAGTGACGGCTATTGAAACCAGCGCCAAATCGAACAAGGTGATCGATCCGAATTCTTACAGGGAAGTCCATTCGTTATACCATGCCATTATCGAAGCGATTCAGGGGATCGGGAGAGGAACGGTCCAATTCGGGGATATTCTGCGGACCGTCGGACTAACCTTTTGCATCACAAGAGGAACGGTTGATATCTCGGGATATTCCGGAGAATGGTTAAGCGTCTGCATCTACGGAACGATTGGAGCTCCTAAAAAAGGCTTCGAGCACGATGTGTTAGGGTTCGGGTATAATCATATTTAATGTCGTGAAGAATATGGAAGGTGAAACCCTTTTTTGCGAAGTAACTGAAAGCGCTTTCCACATAAATTCATCCGAAATGGGGTATTCTTCCTATGGCAAGCGGAATAAAAGAAAACAATAACCAGCTGAAGCGTTCCATGAAAAGCAGGCATATGTATATGATTTCGTTGGGTGGCGCGATCGGAACCGGCTTGTTTGTCAGTACGGGGTATTTGATTAATCAAGCCGGACCCGGCGGCGTGCTCCTGTCTTATTTGTCCGGCGGACTTCTCATGTATCTGGTCATGCTCTGTTTGGCTGAGCTGGCTGTTATTATGCCGGTGACGGGCTCCTTTCAGGTCTATGCGACAAAGTTTATCGGCCCGGCAACCGGTTTTACTATCGGCTGGTTGTATTGGATCAACTGGATTGTCGCCGTCGGCACGGAATGGGTCGGCGCCGGGATGCTGATGAACCGATGGTTTCCCCATATTCCCTCCTGGATCTGGATCGCAATTGTCATTGTATTCATGTTCCTGTTAAACGCCTTTTCGGCGAGCCTCTTTGCCGAATCCGAGTTCTGGTTTTCAAGCGTTAAGGTCATTACGATCGGTTTGTTCGTACTGTTAGGGGGTGCCGCGATCACGGGAATCATCCCTTTCGAAGGCCTCAGTTCGGCTCCGATTCTTTCAGGCTTCACCCAAGACGGAGGATTATTTCCGAACGGCTTCATTCCGGTATTCATGACCATGGTAGCCGTGAATTTCAGCTATCAGGGAACGGAGCTGATCGGTGTCGCCGCAGGCGAGAGTGAAAATCCCGAGAAAGAGGTTCCGAAGGCGACGCGAAATGCGATATGGAGAATCCTGTTTTTATTCGTAGCTTCGGTATTTATCTTAAGCTCTTTAATCCCTTGGAAAGAAGCCGGTCTTACGGATAGCCCGTTTGTGCTTGTTTTTGATAAAATGGGCATTCCTTTTGCGGCGGATATCATGAATTTTGTTGTTTTGACAGCGCTTCTCTCGGCGAGCAACTCCGGTTTATACGCTTCCTCCCGAATGCTATGGGCACTGTCAAAGAGCAATATGGCAAGCCCATTCCTGAGCAAGCTGTCTTCCGGCGGCGTACCGTTTCGCGCTCTGATCGTAAGCGCCATCGTCGCTTCCGTGGCCTTGATTACAAGCATCGTAGCTCCGGACACCGTATTTCTGTGGCTGAGCGGTATTTCCGGATTCGCTGGAATTCTGGTTTGGATGGGGGTTGCTCTATCCCAATATTTGTTCCGCCGTCGTTATATGGCCGAAGGGAATAGCTTGGACGATTTGAAATATAAAGTAAAGCTATTCCCGCTTGTGCCCATTCTGGCCATCATCTTGTGTCTGGTTGCTATAATCGGTTTGGCGTTTGATGAAGAACAAAAAATCGCTCTTTACTACGGCATTCCTTTTACCATTGCTTGCTATGGCGTCTACTACCTGTTTTACCGTTCGAAGTACGATCAGAAGGTTGACCGTCCGGCGCAAATAACGGAGAAGAAAGTGTCGGGATCCGGCAATGAAAAAGGAAATGTAAACGTTGTAAAAGACATGATCGGTGAGATAAAATAAAAATAATCACGGAAGCGGTTTTCTCCCAAGTGTTGGAGCAAAGCGGCTTCCTTTTTTAAATCGACGGGCAGGTGATTCGAACCATGAAATTGGATACGGCCCAGGCGGCTTTTTCCCAGCTTCTGATTTCCGGAACGTTAATCCATGAAGCGGACTTCGAAGACATGCGTGAGCGGCTCGGCATCGAATCGCGCCCTCAGCTGGTCATTGTTCTCTCGATCGACCGTTACACCGATTTGGCCATGAATAAGCCTTTGCCATGGAGCATCGAGATCGGGCAGCAGCTGGTGGAAGCGATCTATGAGAGCTTCGCTCTGCCTTTTTTATGGGTATGGGTGGGGGAAGGGGTATTGGCCGTGCTCCTGGATGTAAGCGCAGACGGGAAGCCGGATCCTGCCTATAAGCAAGTCCTGGTCGGCATGGTTAAAAAATTGCAGCAGCTGGTGGATAAGAAAGGGTTTTCCGTTTCGGCCGGAATCGGCACTTATTACGACGATCCTTATCGGCTGCACCTCTCCTACGGAGAAGCCAAAGAATCATTGATCGACCGTTTTTTTCAAGGAAACCGGATGATTTTTCAATATGAGCAGCAAAGAAGCATTCAAGAGGAACGGATCGAGCCGGTATCTCCTAAGGAAAAGGTCGAGCTGCTGTCCCGTGTCCGGATCGGCGATGAAGACGGATCGGTCGCCTATTTGAACGTATTATTGGAACGGCTCGCTGGGTCATATAAGCATAATGTGGACAGATTCAAATCGGAAGCTTACGATCTGATCTTATCGTTATCGAGGATGGTTGTCGATTTAGGCGGGAACGCCTCGGAAATCCTGTCGGACAATGCGAGAATGCTTCAAGACTTATACAGCACCATTCGCTATGATAAATTTGTCAAAAAGCTGAGCACGTATTGGAGGAAGCTCGTGAAGCAGGTTGCAGACGATCATGCCTTGGAGGTCTCTCCCGTCATCCGGTCGGCCATCGTCCATATTAAGGAGCATCATCAGGAAAAAATGCTGTTAACGGAAATTGCGCAGCATTGTTACTTGAGCACCCATTACTTTGCCCATTTATTCAAAAAAGAAACGGGCTTAAGCTTTGTCGATTTCTTAAATAAAGTACGGATCGAGAAGGCGGCTTATTTTTTGGAGAAAACGGAGCTATCCGTACAAGAGATTGCCGCCCATGTCGGTATTCAAGACGCGAACTACTTTGCAAGGAAATTCAGAATGGTAATGAGCTGCAGTCCGACGGACTACCGGACAGCAGCGCAGAGTTAGCGGACGGGAGCTTACGAATTGAAGCCAACCCTATCGGGGGGTGGCTCAGATTGACGAGAAACCCGGATATGCAGATAACAGCAAAAGGTGTAGGTGGGGTACCACGCTATGACATTATTTACCACGAATTCAATAGAAAAAAGAGCGGAAGGAGGCTTCGGCCTCCGTTCCGCTCTTTGCTGAGCTCATCTTTTAGTGCTATGCGTCTGGAACTTCCCGTTGATAACGGCCTCCGGCCGCACTCCCGACCCCGACTGTCACAAGCAGGATCGCGGCGACCGCAATTGCCAATCCGATGAGAAATACGAAGGTTATTCCTTCCCGATAGCCCGCGGCGCTTGACTGACCTGCGCTCCCCACTTGAAACAGCAATACGGTGAGCGAAACGCCTGTGACTCTGCCAAAATTTCGAATTGTCGCCATAAGGGAGCCTGTCAGTCCTGTTTTGCTCGATGGTACGCTCTCCAGCACAGCGACGTTGTTCGGGGATTGAAAGAAGCCCATCCCAGTTCCGAACAGTCCGAGGGTCAGCACCACCTCCATAACCGAAGTTCCGCCGCCAAACCGCGACATCAACCCCAAAGCTGCAGCGGCAGCCGACAATCCGGCAATCGAGGGCCAGGCATTTCCATAACGATCCGCCACCCAACCGCTGAGGGGGGATGAGATAATTATCGCTATCGCCTGAACGCTCATGATTAAGCCGATGTTGGAAATCGAAATATGCCGAACATGATCCAGAAAGAGCGGAAGCAGAATCGATGGGAGCATCATGAGAATGAAGGATAGGAAGCCGGTGATGTTGCCAATTGTAAATCGAAGATTACCGAATAGCGATAAATCGATCAAAGGATTGTCCGTAGACCACTCTCTCCAAATAAATCCACCCCATCCGCCTGCCGCGATTCCAAGCATTAGCAATCCGGGACCGCTCATCCAGCCCCATTGATACCCGTTAGAAATGAGGAGCAGCAGCGAGGTCACCGCAGCAAAGAAGACTACTCCTCCGATAAAGTCGAATTGGGCAGCATCACCTTCTTCCGCAGCCTCGCCTTTCCTGATCGGCGGAGCGAGAAGGATGGAGCTTGCTGCAACCGATATCAAGCCAATGGGAACATTGATCCAGAAGATCGAGCGCCAGCCCCATGCGGCGATGAGCATTCCGCCAAGTGCCGGTCCGGCAATCGTTCCCGCCGCTACAATGCTGCCGATAATCCCTAATGGCCGTCCTCGCTTGCCGCGCGGGAATGTATCGGCCACAATGGACATCACATTACCCATGATCATGCCCCCGCCAACCCCCTGCACGATCCGAAACAGAACCATCCATAGCAGGGTCGGCGAGAAGGCGGTCAGGACGGAGCCTATGGTGAATAAGCCGACCCCGGAGACAAAGAAATATTTGCGGCCCTTTAAGTCGGATAGCCGTCCAATGACTGGAAGAATAGATGTAATAACGAGCAAGTACCCGGTTATGACCCACTGCACCATATGCGGCGGCGCCTCAAATGTCTTGCCCAGCACCGGCAAAGCCACGTTGAGGATACTACTGTCCACGTTCACCATGAACGTCCCGGTCGTTACCGAGAAGAAGACAAGCCACGGATACCAGGAGTAAGACGACAAGCGGCCTCTGACGTTTTTACCCCAATGCTTCATGTGTCTCCGCCCCGTTTCTGCTCGTATTGAGTGATGAAATAATCCAAATTCCGCTTGCGAATCACGATATCCCGAAACCATCCGTCCAGCTCTATCTTCCCCTTCTCGGTAAGCTGATATATGCGCTTAGCGGGTCCGGCTTCGGTCGTGTCCCAATAAGAGGTGACCGCTTCGTTCTCTTCCAGATCGCGAAGCGCCCGGTAGATGGCTCCGCTGTCGATCTTCCATTCCGGCGGCGTAATTTCTTCCATCCGATTCCATAAAGCCCCGCCGTGAGCATCTCCATCCAGCAAAAATAACAGTAAAAAAGCCGGGAGATGGCGATTTTGCTTGCCAGCGCTTTTAGACTCCATGCAGTTCACTCCTCGCATGTAAAAGGGCCGCGAAGAGCGGCCCTTCTTGTTCATATGGCTTCTACCGTCATTAACGGAGAGAATCTGCTGACGCGAATTGCTTCATCCGGCTGCGAACCTGCTCAACCGCTTGCTCGGCCAGCGGCTGAGCACCGCCAAGCTGGCTTGCGAGGAGAGTAAGCTCCGCTGCTTCGTTCAACGTAATAATGACTTGCGCTGTTTGTTGAGGATTCGCCGAGAAAGCGATAAGCCCATGGTTCGCCAGCATGACGGCCGGCAAGCCCGGATGCTCACGGACAATGTCGACAATACCCTGTACCGAAGCCTCGGAGCCGCGCGGCGCCCAAGGCACCACAGGCACAGGCTCGGTTATGCCGAAGCGCAGAAGCGGCTCATAGACGAGCGGAATCGGCTGTTGCGCGACAGCAAAAGCCGTTACATGAGGCGCATGGTTATGAAAGACCGCCCCTACGGATGGGCGGGCCCGATATATCGCGGTATGCATCTCCACAATTTCGGCGGTGACCGGGTCAATCTCGCCATCGACTACGGTGCCGTCCAGCCTTACAACAGCGAAGCTATCTGTGGTTAGCTGGGCGATGCTGCCGCCCTTTGTTAGTACAATGTGATCGTCAGCGACCTTCGCCGATAAATTGGCATGCTCGCTGCGGAACATGACATTCGCTTTAAATAAGCTCTCGGCTGCTTTCATGATGTTGCTCTTGGCTTGGGCAATATCCTGCATAATCGTGATTCTCCTCCCTAGGATAGGTCTCGGCGGGTCACCGGCTGCCTCGAAGGCTGCGCGCTGCCACCTATTAATATACTGTTATAATTAGTATACTGTATAAAACAGTATACTAAAAGCAATCTGCTTTGTCAAACCCAGTTTTATGTGTCTCACTACGCATAATGCGTACCGTTGCTGTTCCTGCAGTAACCGTTAGCGAAGAAGGATTACCATGATTTATTACACCTCGCAGCAATCGTTCTAGAATATTCAGCGAGTTTAGAATTCCCAGTCGACCTAAATATTATAAAATGAAAAGTTATTTAGGACGAATCAGTTGACCACTCCAGGCATTAATGCCGCCTTGTAAAAGGATCAACCGGACGAAACCCCTTTTTCGAAGAATACGTGCCACACTTTTGCTTCGCATACCGCTTCTGCAATATAGAAGGAGATCACGATCCTTCGGGATTTCATCAATCCGGCGACTCAACTGGGACAAGGGAATATTTTTCGCCCCCGGAATGAAGCCGGTCTGATACTCCCCGGTTTTGGTGCAACGATTAAAACAGATCAAAGATAGTCACCATATTGTTGCTTGACTATGCTATCAAACCAAACATTTTATTGATTAATTCAACTGCAGAAAGGACAGACGAATGATTGCATTCGACCTGCCCTTTCTTTATCATAGGCATGACTTCTATCCCAGCAATTGTTTTCTCTGCAGTACCGAAAGACTTCTATCCCAGCATTGGTTTAATGACTTTCTTTAGGAATCGGTGATCTTGTTCAATAATATTGTTGAGATATTTCTTTTGTCGCAGTACTGTTTCTTGATTCATAGCTTTCTCGTCCTTCAATTGCTGGACTGCGGTAGGGTAAGCTGGGTTTTTATCGACGGTGATCACGCGCGGCGATTGATTGTGTGGTGAATTCAACGCTTTCTTGAAAAATCGTTTGGCTGCAGGGGCGTCTCGGTTTTCAGACAACATGAAATCAATCGTATTTCCCTTTAAATCCACTGCTCTATAAAGATATTTCCATTGTCCTTTGATTTTAATATAGGTCTCATCCGTCCTATAGGAATCATTGGTCGGTTTCAAATAGGGACGAATTCGCTTGTCTAATTCCGGCCCAAATTCATGAGCCCATCGCATGATGGTTGTATGAGCCATATGTAGTCCTTGTTCTTCCATCATCTCCATTAGATCACGATAACTTAGGCTATATTTCAAATACCATCTTACTGTTAGCAAGATAACCTCTGATTCGTACTGCTTCCATTTAAACAAATCTAATTCCGTTTCCAACGTAATTGCTCCATCCCATGAATTCATTTTCAATCATGTTATCATGTACTAGAGCTTTGCACCATAACCCGTCCCTCGGTTTAACAAAACGAGGCTACCGATCGATCGTCCGGCAGCCTTATGGTATGAAGCTATTCTTAGACATTGTATAATTAAGATTATATGGTTAAACACGAATCTTTTGATCAGACTTAACAAAAAGGGTCGCAATCACACCAATTAAACAGATAAATACAAGGAGGAACAGTGAATAGTTCCAGCCAAAGTGGGTTCCAACATAGGCGGCTACTATGGGCATTACAGCGCCACCAGCGAACCCATACATATTAATCCACCCATAAATAACACCAGTAAGCTCTCCGCCGATATCAGAGGAGATTGCCAAAGGTATTATGGAGGTAAACCCGGCAAAACCCAAGGCAACGCTCATCAGCCACACTACGCCCCAAGCATTGTGGACGTACATGGTAGAGTAGATCAAGACAGCCGAGACTGAGAAACCTAAGATGATTAAAACATTTCGGGATATAAATTTGGAGTAATTTGCCTTAACTAGTCGGTCACTCAACCTCCCGATCCCGAACGCCGCAATGCCGATAAAGAGCCAAGGTAGTGAAGAGGCAAAACCCATGCTGGTAAGACTCATTCCCAATTGGTGCTGGAGGAAATAAGGCAGCCAGTATAAGAAGAATTGAATAAAGTACAAGGAACAGAAATAAGTGATCCCGATACCACAGAAGGAACGCGATTTAAAAAACTGTTTCCACGGGATTTTAGTTGGTTTAGTATCAAAATCCTGGTTTGATTGGATATAACTCAGTTCTTCCGCACTCACCTGCGAATGCTGTTCTGGGTTATCTCGGGCCCACAAATACCAGACCACCATAATTACTAAGCCGATAATACCGGACAAGATAAAGACCCAGTGCCACCCCAGCTTAGTTAAAACAAGAACAGTCAACGGAGGAGTGATAACCGGAGCCAGATAGGCTCCAGCTGTAGGAAAAGCATTTGCAGAGGCCCGCTCATGGGGCGGGAACCATCTTACGTTGAAGCTATTCACGCTGATAAACAAAGGGCTCTCCACTACCCCGAAAAGAAATCGGACCAACAAGAGGCTCAGGAAACCGCCAACTGCACCAGTTAAGACAGTAAAGATCGACCATAATAGAATTGCAAGACTCAAGGTAAGGCGTGTCCCAAACTTTCGAGCCATAAGGGCAGCAGGAATTTGAAGTGCGCCGTAGCCAATTGAGAACAAAGACGTGATTAATCCCATTTGGACTGGAGTAATCTTTAAGTCCTTCAAGATTGTTGGGGTCGAAACTGATAGATTACTCCTGTCCATATAAGAGATCATACAGATAAAAAACAACAGAATAGTACCGATCCATCGAGATCCAAAACGAGGTGCTGATTTTGTTGTTGTTGTTGTTATTGTTGTTTCCAAAGTTTATGCCTCCAATCGTAGATGTAGTAAAGATTAGATTCTAGTCTCAGAAAACAACCGCTTACCATATTCGGGCATTCTAAGGTATCTATTAGCTAAGCTAGTGATTTTCCACAGAGTAGCGCTGTGAGAGGTGATAACTGGCTTATTTATACGAGACTCCACCACTGCAACAGCGCGCATCGCTTGCCAATTCATGCAACTCATAAAGAGAGCATCCGCGCTATCGTCCCAATGTTCCAAGGCAAAATCAACGATTTGCTCAGGAGTAACCTTCGACATTTGAGATCCGACAGTGATTCCTTGACCAGCATCTTTAATTACTTCAATACCGTTGCGCATGAAGTAGTCATTTTCAGTCTGGTTGATCTCCTCATGATAGGGGGATACCAACACAATACGCTTTGCGTCCACAAGACGTAAGGAAGTCATCGTGGTAGTCATAGGGATTTTTGTCTCGATCTCAAACGCCCGACATTGATCCTTTTCCTCTTCATAACCACTGATGGCTCCTGAAGCTGTACAACAATAAGCGATAATATCCACTTCGGCAGTTTCGAGTTCTCGAACTGCACGAGGAAGTGATTTGTCCATTTCTTTGTAATCATCGACGTCAGTACCACCGAGGTAAATCCTCGTAGTGAAATAATCAAAGTCTTCTCCTGCTACTTGGTAATAAAGTGGCTCAGTAACCACCTGTAGAGCAGGAAGAATCAAACCAACTCTCAGTTTATCGCCAGACGTATTCATAGCTGCTATCTTCCTTTACATTTTGATCAAATAAGTTAAGCTCATTGTATACAATTAACACAACCTAAATCTTTGTCGCCACCATCACAGAACACTCAGATGGCACCAGTAGGAAGGAAATATTAGAAACTGTAGGCAATATTTCCAGAGAATCCAAGGACCCTTTTAGACCTTCTATCGATTTATTTACTGGACCGGCTTCTGCGCATCGTCACGGCTTGCTATTTGTGCGGCCCAGCTTGGATAATTTCTTCCCCGACACCTGAAAATTTGGCAAAGTTTCGAATGAAACGATCCGCCAGATTACGAGCGGATTCTTCATACTGCTGCTTGTCCGGCCAGGTTTGGTCGGGAAGCAGAACCTCACTTGGAACACCATCTACTGAATCTGGGCAAAGAACGCCGAAAATCGGATCCGGTGTAAACTTTGCTTTTTCGATCGTTCCATCAAGCGCAGTCATTTTTCTTGTATAGGAAAGCTTGATGCGTTCTCCGACCCCGTAAGGTCCGCCAGACCAACCTGTATTAATCAGATAGATTCTCGGTTGATAGTTGTCGATTTTATCCCCCAGCATGTAAGCGTATTCGATTGGAGGCAACGGCAGAAAGGGGGATCCAAAGCAGGTCGAGAAGGTCGCTTCCGGTTCGGTAATGCCTCTCTCCGTACCGGCGAGTTTGGAGGTATAGCCGGACAAAAAATGATAAATGGCTTGTTCCTTCGTTAATTTCGATATCGGTGGCAAAACGCCGAATGCGTCGGCCGTTAAGAAAATGATAACGTTCGGGTGCCCAGCAACCCCAGGGATGACTGCTCCCGGAATATAATCAACCGGGTATGCCGCTCGCGTATTCTCTGTAATCGCTGCATCTTCATAATCGACGACGCCCGTTTCAGAATCGAGAACGACATTTTCCAAAACCGTTCCTTCTCGAATGGCCTTCCAAATTTGCGGTTCCTTCCTCTCTGAAAGTCCAATGCACTTCGCATAGCAGCCCCCTTCAAAATTAAACACCCCCTTTTCCGACCAACCGTGTTCATCATCACCGATCAAGCGCCGCTCCGGATCCGTGGACAGCGTTGTCTTTCCTGTTCCAGACAATCCAAAGAATAGCGCTACATCCCCTCTCTCACCCCTGTTGGCGGAGCAATGCATGGGTAGGACGCGTTGAAAGGGGAGCATGTAATTGAGCACCGTGAAGATAGATTTTTTCATTTCCCCGGCATATTCGGTCCCTCCGATAAGAACAATCTTCTTTTCAAAGGGCAGATGAAGGTTTCGGAACGTGTACCATCTACAGCTGGATCCCCCTTTAACCCGGGCAAGGAAATTACAGTGAAATCCGCCTTATGCGTGAACAGCTCATCCTTAGAAGGACGAATAAACAACTGCTGAACAAATAGATTATGCCAAGCTTTTTCCGTAATAACGCGAATGGGAAGTCTGTAGTCTTGATCCGCTCCCGCGTACCCAACGAAAACAAACAGCTCCCTCCTTGCCATGTAGTCCATCGCCTTATTGTACAGCCGCTCGAACTGCTTTGGGGAAATTGTCTGATTCACGGGACCCCAATCGATATTCTTCTCTATCGACGGTTCATTGACAACATATTTATCTTTAGGTGAACGCCCGGTATAAGATCCAGTCAACACCCGCAGTGCTCCTGTCGAGGTCAGAACTCCTTCCTCGCGTTCTAAAGCTATTTTCGTCAATTGCGCCACAGACAAATTCTCGTGTAAATTCCCTGCAAACTGTCCAGTTACCTTCATCTTCACATCTCCCTGTTGTGCCCACATATGATGTAGTATTTAATTTTATATTGCATACTATAGGATATACCGCGGCAGTGAGGTGGGACGATTATTGCTTGCTTTGAAGACGATGATAATCGTATTTTTCGCGAGCCTGCTTGAGTGGTGTTCCTTTTAACACCTCTTGCCGGATCGCTTCTTCCGTTTCTGCGATCGATTGCGCTATGGATAATATAGCTTCTCCTTTTTCCCATGGGATCACAATCAAACCGTCATCTGTACCAAACAAGATATCGCCTGGTTTTACCAGTACATCGCCGATCGAAACGGGAACGTTGACATCCGTCGCTTGAACGCGGTCTTTGCCTGTCCTCATAAATTTCCCGCGGCTGAAGATCGGATATTTCAAGTCGATACAGCTGCTTACATCGCGGCAAACGCCATAGATGACCGTGCCGGCTATTCCCATTCGTTTCACTGCAGTAGTAATCAACTCTCCCCATACCGTACAATCCAGCCTACCCTCGTTATCCAATACGATAACGCTTCCGGCAGGAACATCATCGATATAATCTCCGACCGTACCTCTGTTAGAGGCAGCAGGCAAGTATTTTACAGTAAAAGCCCGACCGATCATCCGATATCCTTGTGCAAGTGGAGATATTCCGAAACAAGCGCCGTGAATGCCCAAACGATCCATTGCATCCGAAATAACACCAATCGAAAGTTTCTTGTACTCTGCTAATATTTGCTCCATAGCAATTTTGCTCCTGTAAGAAAATGGGTTCATCTAATCCGGATTTTTCGCTCGAATTGGACCAATAAGTCGAATTCACCCCAAACAAGCAAATAAATACAAGAATGAACCCGAATCAACCAAGTTCATGACGTGCGGTTTCTATATATCTGGATTCGATGTATTCCTCCGCATTTGTTTTGGAACGGACTGGGATGGCCCGAATCAATGCACTTATGTCGATTAGGGTTTGAACGGCTTTTGGACTGGCAGTTGCATCCCGTGGGAAAATTTGTTCATTGACGTATTCGTCCCAAGCCCGTTCCGCATATATCCGGTCAATGCCCGTTTCCTTCTGAGCAATATCAATCGACTCTTCTTTATGAGTGTAGAACCATTCATGAGCGCGTATAATCGCTTTCAAGAATGTTATAACTGTATCTGAATTCCGCTCCGCCCAATCAGAGTCGACATTTAGAGAAGTAAATTGAAAATCCGGGAATATCTTACGTGGATTTCCCAAATCGGTATACCCCGCGTCGATAGCGATGAAATTTAGCGGAACTCCCTGCAGTCCAGCATCAATTTCTCCGCTTTGTAGCATCTTCCATCGGGTAAGGATAGGACCGACCGCTTTAATCGTATAGTCTTGCGGATAATCCAGTCCATGACTTTTCAGAATTTGCATAACAAGCGAGGAACTTCCTGCATCTAAGGAGGAAACTCCGATGGTGGCACCACGAAGGTCCACGTAATTCTTGATGTGCGGTCTTGCTATGAAGGAAAATGGCAGACGGTTGACATTCCCTCCGATAATCTGTAGCCGCCCCCCCGATTCATTGTTCAAAATTACATGTTCCGTAACTCCCATAGCAAAATCGAGTCGACCATCTATTAAACGCTGGGAAACTTCATCGATTGGTTCGTAAAGCTCAATGGATACGTTGAGACCTTCGCTTTCGAAAAATCCTGCGTGTTGTGTCACCCATAACGGCATATTAAAATAATTGCGGGAAACTGCGCCAATTTTGAGATTTTTCATGGTTTTATCCTCTTTTCTTTAATAGCGTCTCCCGGCATTCGCCGAGGCAGTTGAACAAAGGCTTCCTCGTTCCAGCCAAACGGTTTTCCTCTTATTTCCCTAGAGTACACATTGATGGTCACCATTATTCGTTGGACAACGGTGCATCGATGGACTTGCGTGTAAGGGTCATGCAGACGGTTGCGCCAATCAACAAAAGAACCCCGGCAATAATAAAAGCGCCTGTAAATCCGGAGCTTCCGGCAACAACGTAACCAGTTATAATCGGCGCTAGAGCACCAAAGATATTCCCGCCAAGAAACAAAATACTAATAGTTACACCGGTTAACTTGGCATCGTGCAAGAGATCGCTCGTTAGGGCAGTGTTCATGGACAAGGCTGTCGAAATCGAAGCCAACGAGACGGTAATTAAAGCAAGGACAACCCAGATGGATGATACGAATGGGGTGAACAATACAACAGACGAAAACAGAAGCGATACGGCAACAACATTGCGGCGACCGCCTTTTGTTAAATCTTTTCCCTTCAAAAGGCGGTCGCTGATCCAACCGAGTATAAGCCCGAGAACAACAGCGATTGCATAAGGAGCCGCCGTATAAAATCCAGATTTGAGCATGTTAAGACCACGAGATGTTTGCAGATATCCCGGCAACCACGTTAAAAATAGATATGACGTATAGTTTGCGCATCCTTGAGTAATGGCAAGCGCCCACAATGTTTTGCTCCGCAAAAGTACTTTTAAGGCTTGCGCGATATTAACCTTGGCTACAGTTGGGGCTCCGGCATCCCGCTCTTGAAGAATCTTGTTGCGTTCGGATTCCGATAACCACGTGACTTTCTCAGGTAGCCGAAACCAAATCAACCAAACGATCATCCAAACCAAACCAATCGCTCCGGTTACCACAAACGAGTAGCGCCAACCTACTACAGTGACTAGCCAAGCGACGAAAATGGCTCCAAAGGCAGGCCCTGCATAAGCACCGCCGTTAAGGATAGCCGTTGCCAGCCCCCGCTCAGAGCGCGGTGCCCATTCGCGAAGAGCGCGTGCTCCCACCAGATACGAGGCGGATTCGCCAGCCCCTAATCCGAGCCGGCTAAGGAGAAGTGTCATGAAGTTGACCGAAGCTCCCGTCAAAATCCCGGCAATAGACCATAAGCTGATACTAACTGAAGCCATTATTCGCGTCCCCCATTTGTCAACGGCAAGTCCCACTGGAACCAAGCAAATAATATACGTCCACAGAAAAGACGAGAACACATACCCCATCACGATTGGAGAAAGGTGGAATGCTTTCTGAATTGGAGCCGCAGCAATAGAAAGATTGATGCGGTCCATATAATTGATCATGGTCAGCAAAAACAGCAAGATGTAAATCCATAAGCGTCTGCGGTCCGCTTTCATAGTATGATCCTCCTTAAATTTTAGTAAACGCTTACAAATAGCCTATTTATATTTCTTTTAAATATGAAAGGACGCTATAAGCAATCACCCCTTTCGGTATCCCCTGACCAAGCACAGCAGTCCCGTTTGAAACAACGACGGTAGTATTCCTGCGAATGGTCAGAGAGAACAATTATTATTGTTGAACAATTCGCGGAATTTTTCTACATCCTTTTGAATGTGAAGCTTCATTTCGATTTCGGCGCCCGCTTCATCTTTAGCCATGATGATTTCAAAAATTTTCTCATGCTCCTTAATAAAATTGTTTTCCCGAAAATAAGAAAGATGACCGGTGTTGCGTATAAAGAAAACTTTGGAACGAATCGTCGCCAATGTTTTGATTAATTCTTCATTCTTCGAAGCGAGGATGATTTTATCGTGAAAGTTGGTATTTTGCTGAATGATTTCTTTTCGATCGTTATCCGATATCGCAGATTTTGTTTTAGCCAATATCGAGGAAAGCTCTTTGATTTCCGAATTGGACATGTTCCTGGCTGCAAGCCTCGCCGCAAGAGACTCTAAATATTCTCTAATCAGGTAAAGTTCAACTACATTTTGAAAACTCGGCTTAAAAACGCGTAGCTGATTCCCGTCTTGGATGAGTAAGCCTTCCTGCATAAGCATACGATTAGCTTCCCGAATAGGCCCTCGGCTTATACCTAACTTTTCCGCCAGTTTATTTTCCTTCACATGTTCTCCCGGTTCAAAATTCCCCTCCAAAATTGATTGCTTAATAATGTTATAGGCTTGAATATGCAAGCTCTCCGATTTTACAATTTGCAAAAAGAACACCTCCTCATTCGCAGCAAATATTTTTGTATGCAAGCCTTACGGAAAGCGATTTCATAAATTCCTATAAAACAAAAGTAAACCACATCTTGAAATTCACAACTTACTTCTGAAAATCGAGCCGAGCGATTACCATTTCCGTTATTTCTTTTGTTTACTGTTAACAGTAAACTTTCAAGAAAATAGTACTCCAATCCATAATAAAATTCAATCCACAAACTTTTCCAAGATTTATCGAAAAAAATATTAGGATCATCTCTTTTGTGTACTATATATATGGAAATCTATAATATCCATTTTACCCCAGTTAACTACATCATTTTTTACGCCGTTGAAGGTATTGTTATGGGAATTGCCGTGTATATCATTGAGACGATTAGAAATAGTATACAAATGCGAGAAGACTTACTGGAGTCGGAAAAAATGAGACGAAAACAGCTAGAAGAGATGGCTTATCACGACCCATTGACCGGACTTCACAATCGTTTGGCTATCCAACAAAAGCTGGAAGATTTTGTAGCGACGAATGATTCAAGTAATCCGGTAATATCCTGCGTATTCATTGATGTAGACGACTTCAAATTCATAAATGATACATATGGACATGATGCGGGGGGACGTGTGTCTGAAGGAGATTGCATCACACTTGCTGGCATCGTGTTCGGAGGCAATACTCACCGCCAGACTCGGAGGTGATGAATTTGTTGTCGTACTATTGGGCGTCACCAAAGAGCTAGCGGAGTTATTTGCCCAAGACTTGCAGTACAAACTATCCTCTTCGATTTATTTATCAAAGCTGAATATCACTTTTAGTATAGGGATTTCCAGTTTCCCCGAGGATTCCCGGACGATTGCTGAAATCCTTCAACATTCGGATATTGCCATGTATCGTGCAAAACGGGATGGAAAAAATCGAATTCGAGCCTTTTCTTCTGAAATCAAATCAGAATTTTTGGACGTTTTACAGATAGAACATGATTTACGAAAAGCGTGGGATAAAAATGAATTCCACCTGGTCTATCAACCGCAAGTCTCCGTTATCTCCGGAAAGATTATCGCAGTGGAGGCGCTGCTTCGTTGGCATCATACAGAGCGCGGATTCGTCCCACCGGATACCTTCATTCCTATTCTAGAACGTACAGGTCTGGGTCAGTGGGTGCTTCTAGAGGCTTCTCGAATGTGCAGATATTGGCAGCAGGTCGCTTTTCCTGAATTGCGTATTGCAGTGAATGTTTCCCCCATTCAACTTCAGGACCCTTCTTATGTTTCTTTCCGTTTGCGAGGTCTTGCATACCATAAATCTGTCTGCCGAATCATTGGAATTAGAAATAACTGAAAATATTGAAATCATTCACAGTGACATGTGTATACAAAAACTGCTGCAATTGAAAGCGATGGGCATCCGCATTGCGATGGACGATTTCGGCAAAGGCTACTCATCGTTGGACTACTTGGTTCACTATCCAATTGACGTCATCAAACTTGACAAGGGATTCGCTCAAGCCTTGCACGATTCGTCTGGCTACGCCGTTCTCATGAAATCACTGATTGAGCTTGCTCACCGCTTGCACCTAGAGGTGGTGGCAGAGGGTGTTGAGTATCTAGAACAACTTGAATTTTGTAAGGTACATGACTGTGACGCGGTGCAAGGGTACTTTACAGGACGGCCGATGCCAAGTGATGAAGTGGAGCCCTTTCTTCGCAGCGGGAGGTCTTTCTCTGTCATTTCCGCGAAAAATGTCTAATGATATATTTTTTTATCTAAATTATGTCGATTTGTGTATATTTCTGCATGTAATATAAAATGTCCTGCTGGGCGTTGAGGGACGGGTACGAGAGCACAATAACCTACACCGAGGCTACCGCGGGATCGATCGGTACAAAGTATTGCTTGAGTGATTAAACTGAGGGACTGATAACGATTGTTCAATACCAAAACGGCTGCCGCGGGGCAGCCGTCATTGGGAAGGTTATGTGGAATAGGTAGCGGCCATTATTTCTATTGTTGATTATTCGATTCCTGTATTTGTTGTAAATTTTGCTCTGCTTGTTGCAGTTGTTGCGATGATTGCTCCACTAGTTGTTGAGCTTGTTGTAATTGTACCTCTTGAGCTAAATTTTCTGTTTGTTGGGCAATCTGTTGTGCTTGTTGAGCAGCCTGTTGCAAAGCCTGCTCAAGTTGCTGTTGCCGTTGGGAATCCTGCTGATATTGATGTGTATCCTGTTGATCCTGAAACTTGGAATTAGCGCCATCATTATTTGATGAGTTTGCATACAACATTCATAAATCTCCTCCATGTTTTCATATTAAAAGAAGTTAGTACTCTTTAACCTTCCGGATAAAAGAATACAGGAATATATTTCTCTGAAACCGCAGTCGTTTATGCCTTAATTCATAAAATAATAAACGCAGTTTCGCCGCGGCAGCTTGCTCGTTATATTTAGCTTTAGGTTCAGATTTGCGTATTAAAAGAAAATGAAACTTTTTAAGTCTAATTTTCATTAGAGTGGTGGGAAATTGTCTATCCACTCAGCTGTTAAAAAATCTTCTTCGTTCACCGCGGCTACCAAATGAGGTGGAAAATGAACACTTCCAGTAATTAGGGGAGCTATTTAACTTGACTCATTTAGGACTGATGGCTCTTCGCTCTACTGGATGGGTAAGAGCGTAATTGTTAGTTTCATAACCCTTCCGCCTTTAAGAGAATTTCAGAGATGGAAACAGCCCTCAAGAAGAGCGCTTGACCGCTGTTTCCATCTCTGAAGCGTGGTATCAAGGCGGTAAGGGTTATTGTGCTCGGCGTGCCTCGAGCGTTGGAAGGCGGAGCTTATTCGCGGTCATGTAGACCATGGCGATCAGGTTTTCTACATTGCGGCAACCTCTAGCCCGCCGTTTGGCTGCTTGCACCAGGCCATTGATGCCTTCGAGCAAACCGTTCGTCATCCTGCTGTGGAACCAACGCAGAATACCTCCCTCATGCTGCTTGATCGTCTTGGCCAAGCTGATCATAGGCACAAGTTGGGAACGCGTGGCCCAGCCGATCCAATCTCGCAGATACACATCCATCCAAATATGCGGGGTCGTCCAGAGATCCTGTAAGGCCAGCTTCAGACGGTAAGCCCGCCCTGTCTGCAGGTTGCTATCTTTTAAGCGTAGTAAGGTTTCCTTCTGCTCCGCTTTGAGGTTAGCTTCGTTCTTCAGCCAGATGTATTTCGTGCGCTTCAGTTCCGGCTTCTGTTTCTGCTCTTGAATGCGCACCTCATCCACGGCTTCGCCCACCAGCTTCATCACATGGAATTTGTCAAAGGTGATCTCCGCATCAGGGAAATATTCTTCGATCCCTCGGATAAGGCTGGTGACATGTCGCAACACACTTCTTCGATCTGCTGCGCGGCAGCGCCTTTTGCGGTTAGGTGTGACTTGAAACGCTCCAGCGTATCCATGCCTTTGCCTTCGGTGGCAAACAGCACCGTTTTACGGTCGACATCCACGAACAGGGTAATGTAGCGGTGTCCGCGCCTCGATGACGTCTCATCGATTGCAATCCGTTTTACTTTGGATAGATCGAGCTCTGCCATCGCCATGTCGACGTAGTGGTGGAAGATGCGCCACATCCGCGTATCATGTTCCCTTAACTCACGGGCTGCCGCATTGACGGGCATTTCCGCCATCAGCCTCATCGCCCATGCTTCAAAGAGCAAGGTGAAATGCGATAGCGATCTGGCCCACTTCACTGGTACTTGCGTTATTTTATTGCATACCGTACATTTGACCCGCGGCAACCTGGCATGCATATACGTTATCCAATTCCAGAAGTCCAAATGCCGCCAATTCTTTTTCTCGGAGTCATAGGCTTTACAAGCCGTACCGCACAACGGCCAGGCGAAGGTGGCTCCCCGCTCGAAGTCGATGAATAGGTGCCAAGCTTGATCTTGATCGTCAAATTCGATATGCGTCAATTTCCATGGTTCTTCCAGTTGTAATGCTACTTTGAACATATCCGAAATCATATTGTCATTGCTGCTCATTGAAGTCCACATGAGTCATCCCACCCCTACGAATTGTCTTACTGAGCAGTATTGACTACATTTCTATGAAGCAGACAATAGCCATGAACTATAGCGAGGAAGCGGACTGATTATCATACCATTTCTATTGCATACAGAGTTGCGAAAAAGTATGAAACACCGCTGATTGATTCGGCGGTGTTTTGTCTAACTTTACTTTGCCTCGACTTTGGTTAGTAGCCATGAGCATTAATGGATGGAATGTCTGTATATTGTCTTTTTGAGAGCCACTCTTGGAATCCCAACATACGAAAAAGTGAAATTTGCAGATAATTTCTCATAAGTTTTTTATTGTTACTGACCCCAATCCCATAGTTTGGATGCACGTATCCTACCGTAGTTTGCCCATCTCTGTGCCTGAGCAACACCTCGTACGTTGGTCTTCACCCGGAACAATCCGCCCGCGGATTTTTGTTCTGCTATTTCACTCGCAGACAATCCAAACCGGCCGGTAGTGACATATAGTTCATCTAAATCATCACCGCCAAAGACACAACAAGTGACTCGAGCGACAGGCAGTTCAATCTCATCGATTAATGTACCAGTGGCCGGATTCCATCGAGTCACTTTGTATCCGGTATCCATGGCTAACCAAATAATTCCGTCCTTTATTTCTTTTAAAAAGTGAAATAACTAAAGATAATACGCCTAAAGGTTTCTACTTAAGCATGGAAGCGGCATATCCCTTTCCATACAGCAAATCATATTGAACAAGTTCATAATCATGGAGAAGCTTCTTCTGATCATCGTTTAACTCCGTAGTGGCAGTTCCATTACCATCCACATATACCGCTGGACTAACACCCGGCAGCTGCTGCTTTATCTGCTCCAAGAGCTGATAGTATGCCGGCTGCTTCTGACCGGTCAGGCTCATCACCATCGGACCGAAGAACGAAGGCGCTATCGTTCCCAGATTCTTCTCCTGAAGAGGGAAATTCGCCGCTACCAAGAGAGGAGTCTGGTGCATGAATTCCTCTTTCTGATCCGCCGTCATTTCGGCAACATGCCCGTCATAAGACTGCAGTGCAGGGAGATGATCTCCAAAAACTACGACGATCGTCGGGCGAGTCAGCTGCTGGATGGAATCTACTAAGAATTGGTCCGCTTTATTGGTTTCTTTCACACCCTCGGCGTAGCTTTCCATTTCTACTTTGGCAGCACTGTCTTGTATTCCTGATACCTGAATGGTATTGGTGCCGTTCATTCCATCCATTACAGGAAGATGATTCTGCATAGTGACTAAATGGATAAATTGAGGCTTGTCGGCGCCTGCATTTAACACGTCAACGACCTGCTTGATCGCGGACATATCCGAGATATAACCCTCGCTGCTCAATTTGTCCTTATATTTGATGTCATCCTGACTGATAAATTTATCAAATCCCAGAACAGGGTACACCCGATCACGATTATAAAAGGTTTTGTCGAAGGGATGGACAGCCGTTGCATCATATCCCCTGGATTTCAGCAAGCTGACCAGGGAAGGAAAATTATTCTTCTTAGCCAACACCTGCTGGTAAGGAACACCGCCTTCGTTAATAAACGACATATTCAATCCAGTCAGAGCCTCGAATTCAACATTGGAGGTTCCTCCTCCAAACACAGGAGATAGACTATACCCCGTGCCATAAGTATCCTTGAATCCATGAAAATTCTGCATCGGATCCTCGCTAAAAGTCATGTTCGTCAGCCGGGTAGGATCGAACAAAGATTCATCCATTACAAAAACAATATTAGGCTGCTCTTGTGTGCTTTGGATGGCTGCACTAGCTGTGGTGTTCTCGTATTTCTTCATGATATTCTTCATCGTCGCTTGATTGTAATCGGCAGGTTGGGTTTCAATCTTGGCTCCTATATTATCCAGAAAAGCCAGCATAAATCCATTATCTAAATAATTTTGTTTCTGGTCCCAATGATAATCCACCGCTCCCATCTTGGCCAAAGGAGCTGCCAGCACAGAACTTTGTAAGTGTGTACAGCCAAGGATAACTGCACCAGAGGCTAAGATATACATAACACGTTGAGATAGTTTTATCTTCTTTCTCGGAATCCAGTAGGTAGCGACAATTCCCACCAATATCAGGATCAACAGAGAGATGACAAGAACCGGAGAGACCTTATTCCGCACGATGTTCAGCATCTCCGAGAGGTTCTCAACCTGTTTAAGATCCCATGGATAGACTGGCTCATGTAGCAGCTTTAATTTATCGTACTGACTGATGTCCAGCGCTCCGATGCCCGCAACCGCAACGATGAGGGCACAGTATATATTATTAAATAGTGCCCATAATCCAAGCAGGATAAAAAACAAAATGCCTACCGACAGAAAATAGAGATCCTTATGGTGCGTTATCCAATAAAAAACACTGATTTGATATGGTTTTAGAGAACATATTTGAAGGGATGCCGCTAGAACACCAGCGGTGATAAGCAGAATCAGCATCCGATATGGAATCTTGAATTTTTTTAACATGTTCTTTCCCCCTTTTATTATGATTGGTATGTAAAAATGCCATTCAGACTAAAAGCTTCCTTCGAATCTAAACGTTCAATTTCTTTACTGAAACTTAAAATATCATATCTAGCTGAAATAAACCTTAATATCCTTAAGGTCATATCTTCTGCTTGTCCGTTATGGGGACATATGTACAAAACTAGGTGTTTTGTACATATGTAATGGAATTATAAAAAAAGGAACATATTTTAGTGGTATATTATTGTCGGTTGACAAGAACTTGATGTCATAAATGACAAGAACTTTATCCCATTCCCGCGTTTTTATAAGAAAAAAAACATCGCCTTTAAAAAAACATCGCCTTTTTAAAGGCGATGTCCTAATAACCAAACGATTAAATTGTAAGTCCCCCTTTTTTTATAAAGACGGATTAATATGTTCCTTAGTTGCACCAAAATAACTTGTACATATTATATAAATACCCCCCATATGTATCCTATATTAGGAGGAGAAACTATGGGAGGAACGATTCTCCGAGCCAAATCTTTAATTCTTCAATTACAAATAGGCATGCCCTCCCCTCCATATAAAGCCTTCATGAGAAACTTTGTTGGCAAATCCCATTTACACAAAATAATTTACGCTCCCCTTAGCACGGACAACGACATCCTCCCGTACACTATGGATAAGAGCACATAATGTAATGTTTGTACTAAGGAAAGGTTTTGTTTTGCCACTTACCAGTTCTAACCATATGTGTTGTATGTATGTTTCAATATATTGAAAAGCTCAAAGGTGGTGTTCTGATATGCTGTAACCTTTTACTCATCCTTCCATATTTCAATTGTTGTGGTTGTTATGCATGAATATCTCGATAATAATGATTTATTGGGGGGAAGGTATTATCAAAATCAGAATCGGAGACAAATTGTTTTAAACTCACCATCGAAAGATCGCAAATTAATCATAGATTAATATCCAGAATCTGCTTATTCCTTCTGCTCGGTGGGGATTCTCCCAGATCGCTACACGGCAGCCCCTTCGGTATTGAACTATAACGTTCTGTTATTTTAACATTGCCTTTCCGCAAACTTTAAAGCTAATTTACATAATAAATTCCTGTTTGTCACTAACCTTAACGAATACACCATAGTCCAAAATTAATTCCTTTGTTTGGATGTTAATTGTTGCCTTATAACGGAATAAAATGTGTCAACGAGCAATATGGCGAAAATTATTTTCAAAAATTACACCATATATACATGTCTCTGCCAAAATAAAATCGTATTGGATTCATCGGTAGACGATGGAGGTTATGATCCGTCCGTTGCCTTCAGCGTTGCTTTCGTCCTGCTGAAATCTGATATAAACCCATCAGTGGATTGGTCTTGCGGGTACATTTGGCTAGCGGCTCATCTTCTTAAATCATGAAATTAGCACACGTCACTAGGCCCGGCTGGAAGGATTCCTTAAATTTTAATTCCAATAACCGCATGCTCGCTTATCTCGCATGATTAAGTTTTTTAGGTTATATTAAGGTTTAATTCCCGTTAAATTTGGTATAGTGGAGAAATGCGTTACCAAAACACTAGGAGGATTATAGCATATGAGTGAATTCGAAAAGAATCCGCAAGATAAAGACGGATTGAAAGTGAATAATCCTATAGAAGAGAATACAGCCACTACTGTTGTGGACGATTCTACACCAGTAGATCCTGCTGTCGGCGAGTCGATAGCGGTAGCACCGGCTGTTGTTGAAGATGAAGCCGTGCAGCCAGCGCGAACCTTGAATAAAAGCTGGCCTTGGATGGCGGTCGCCGCGATTGCTATTGTTGCTCTGATTATCGTGCTCGTCACCGGTCAAAAAAGCAATAGCATGTCCGAAACTGTCGGTACTCTAAACGGAGAAAAAATTACCAAAGCCAATTTATATGATGAAATGGTGAAAAAATTAGGAACACAGCCGGGGCAAATTTTAGACAACTTAATGACGCTCAAACTGATCACCTTGGAAGCGAATAAAGCAAAAGTGAATGTCACCGATGCCGACATCAATAATGAATTACAAAATCTTAAAATCAAAAACAACCTTACTACCGATGACCAACTGAATCAAGCATTGGCTCAAAGCAACATGACGATTGACAGCTTAAAAGAAAATATCAAAACGAATCTGGAGCTTCGGAAAATTCTCGAGCCGCAAATTCCGGTGACGGACGCAGTATTGCAGAAATATTTTGAAGCTAACAAAGCCAGTTACGGAACTCCGGAACAGGTCAAAGCTTCCCACATCCTATTGGGTACGCAAGTGGAGGCGGATGCCGTGCTGGCTGAACTAAAAAAAGGTGCGGATTTTGCGACACTTGCCAGTCAAAAATCAACGGATCCAGGTTCCAAAGCTAAGGGCGGTGATCTCGGTTTCTTCGGAAAAGGGGTCATGAATCAACAATTCGAGACGGCGGCATTTGCTTTGAAGAAAGGCGAAATGAGTGGGGTTGTGCAATCCCCGAATGGCTTCCATATCATCCTGGTGACCGATATAAAACCAGCTGTCGTGCCAACTTTCGAATCGGTTAAGGACAAAGTCAAAACCAATTATATTGACAGCCAAGTTCAAACATTGGCCCCGGCTTGGATAGCCAAAGCCAAAACCGATGAACATTACTCTAACTTGCTGATGTCGGCTCCGACCACCACGGCGCCCGCGACAAGCACTCCCGCGCCATAATTTAACAATCGGAAATTAATTATGCAATAACATAGATGAGCCGACTGCAACTGTGGTCGGCTCGTTTTGTTGAACTCCCATGAAAATTTAAACCGCGAAAATCCACAAATAAAATAATACTTTATTTTCTCCGAACAGTAATTCGCCAGATTTCCTTTAACTGGAGATCCCTAAATCAGTTTGTATCTCTTCCAAACTTTCGAAAATTCTGAAAATTTTTTAAAAAATGGCTCTGTTATTCTTGATTATTGATTTCTGACCAAAAGAAAAACCGCCCTTTCATTAGGCGATTATTTCTGAACTATCGTACCCGTTAGTGGAAAGATCTAAAGCTGAAATCGCTCTTTAATTAATAATGCCGTCTCTTCGGGTGTTCGATTTGTCGTTTGAATACGAATGTAGTTATCCCTTGTGATCTCACCAGGTAATGAGTTCAAACGGTGTTTCTCTATAGTACGAATTAAATCTTTTTCTGATCGTTCGACATCCCGTTTCGTTGGTTTATGATGTAAACGATGAGGGGATTTATTACGGATAAGTCTTTCCTCAATGTCTGCCTCGAGTTCTACAAAACATACTTCGTGACCCTTGGTTTCGAAGATGTTACAGATTTGATCGACAAACTCCCAGTCAGTTGGTAAATCGAAACCCCATACATATGTAAACATAAATCCTGTACTATTGCTTTTAGACATCTGCTCAAAGATTTCTTTGCGAAATAGATCGTTCAACCTCCACATCTCAGGTCCAAAGCCAAAGTAAGGATATAACAGTTCAATCGTCTGATGGTTGTGGAACAACTTCAATGGCGTGATTTTTTCAAGTTCGTGCCCCACTGTCATCTTTCCTACAGCCTGGGGACCGAATATCAGTATGAACTTCATTTTTTTTAAAACCGCCCTTCTTATTAGAAAGATGTTCCCAGATTACACCATGTAGAAAGTATGGACAACAGCAATTTCAGTTTGAGTTTAATTATAAAGTTCCCCACAGCAAGCTTCGGGGAATTAGACCCCAGTGATTAAAGACTCTGCCCAATCTTATTAGCGTAAACTGCCCGTCCCTCGGTTTTAAGGGTTTATCTCACATATACTCACTCATTCGCAGGATTTCGTCACCTTGGTTTGTAGATATTATTCAGGAAAACGCTCATCAGACGTAGCTACCCAATTTTGGGCATACGGGAACAGAAGAAGTGTTGGAACATTTCTCCAAGGGTTATTCTTCTGCACGCATACTCCACACTTACCTTAGGGTTCACCATCCCATGACTCTACGGGTCTATGCCCTTACATTCCTTCGTTATACCTGACCAAGGCGTGGAGACCGATAACGTTTAGCTAACGGGTCTGAGCCCTTATCGGGCAGTAACTCGGTCCTCCGTGCTTTCTTTTTTCAATCCTGCGAATGAGTCAATACACATGGTTCTTTATCTGTCTTAAGCAGCTTGATTATAAGGAGGAACAACTCTATTTGAAGAGAAGACCTCTCCTCGTTTTGCTATACCAACGATGATTCGGGCCAATTTTCCAATCACTTTAAATACAGATTGTTGCTTCATCATTTTCTTAATTTGAACGTTGTACTCGTGAAGTTTCTGGAACACAGGATTATTTCCAATGAGCTGCAGCGTAGCTAGATATAGATATTTACGCAACGTAGCGTCCCCCCTCTTGGAGAGTACGATCTGGCCTTTCCTCTTTCCTGAGGTGCTTTCAGCTAGGTTTAATCCTGCTTTACGTAATAGCTGGGTCCGTGGGCATACTGTCTGAGATCACCAGTACCTGACAGAATTGCTGCGATACAGATAGATCCCAGGCCGATCGAATGTAATTGGTTGGCCATTGAAATTCCGCTAAGCAATACTTCGATATCCTTTTCAATTGTACCTAGTATTTCTATAATCCGTTCAAACTCTTCTAATAACCGCTTGAGATCCTGTTTTGCTTCGAGTAGAGCTGTTGTGTCCCCTATACTTTGCTTAGCTGCGGCAATAAGCTGTGCAGCTTTTTGCATGCCGGTAGAGCCACCAGCTCGCTTCATATGCTTCCGCCAGCTTGTAATCACTTCTGGTACAGACATGGACTCTATATCTTGCGGTAGGGGAAATTCTTTAAGGGTGGCTAACGAACGCTTGCTTGTCCAGTCATTAAATACAGAGAAATACTCTGGGAATCGTATGTCTAACCAGCGAATAATCCGGTTTTGAAATCGTACACTATTCGTTACCCAAAATTCCCGGTCACTCATCAACCCCTCGGCTAACCACATCAGCAATGACAAGTGCATCCTTCGGATCACTCTTGGAGGGGGAATTATCGCGGTTTTCCTTGTTTCGTTTGGTGGTAGCTGGATTCACCATTACAACCTCTTTACCCTTGTCAGCAAGCCAATTAGCAAGGTTGTATCCGTAGTGTCCTGTTGGTTCCATACCGATTATGACGTTCTTTAAATGGTGCTTCTGTTGAATTTCATGGATCCATCGTTCTAATTTCATAAAACCTTCAATTGTATTTGAGAAAGAAAGATGCCTCTTGGTAAGTATGATTCCTCGAAAATTTGTAACAGGAATGTTTAGGTGAGTAGTACCGAAACAATAAAAACAGGCGATGGATCGATTCCATCGCCGCGCTATCGTTCTCCGTTAGTTAAATCGTCAATACCATTTTTACCAGGGTTAATGTATGTTCATCTAATCGTTCTGTAAACTCATTAAGAATTAAAAAACCTTTAGAATTATAGAATCTTTTACCGGTGGAGTTTTCTTTTTCCACGACAACAAACAATCTTTTTATTCCGCTTAATGCTTCAATTCCTGTAGTTAATAATTGACCGCCAATCCCTTGTGATTGCATTTCTGGCAGGATATAGATAGCTCCAAGTTCAGCTTCATCGTAATCCTGTTTCGAACGAAAGAAATTGGCGAATCCTCTGACTTCCCCATCAATTTCTGCAACAAAAACAAGAGACCTATCCATTCTATTTCTCATTGCTGTTTCCGAGTAATTTCTTTGAAGAAATGCTTCTTGAATATGAGTTGGGATTATTCCGTTATAAGTGTTATTCCACGTGGTTCTTGCGACCTTTTGTAATGTAGGAATATCATTAAGAGTCATCCTTCTTATAAGGGCTCCCATTATTATCATTTCCCCCTAACGCATTATAACTTCAGTATTCTGCTCGTAGCTTAGTAACATGTACCGGAACCAAAACAAGCGATGGATCGGTTCCATCGCCCTGCTATCGTCTCCAGTTCATTACATATCGGATATGCCTGGTTTCCATCCTACTTCTTGCGACCATAGATGAGCTTTCTGTATAATGTCCCATACAATCGGCCCTTTTCTCTCTACATATTTGGGGCGCTCATTCTTAAAAAGTGCCATTAGTCGGTGTTTTTCTTGTGCGTATCTCAAACAATCTGCAGGATGAACTCGTAAATAATCTCTGAAAACTAATGTCACCTGCTCTGAAAAACTTCCTGCTTGCCTCACATGAATGTGGGTTCGAGTCCCTGGAATTTCACGGAAATATCTTTTGGTTTTGTCGGGATTTTCTTCCCTTAATACAAACCCCACGTGTTCAATCTTATCCTTATAGCTTAATATATCATCGTAATGTAAAACCGATATCTGGATATCAATGATTGGCTTTGCATCCAAACCGAACACCGAAGTTGAGCCAACATGATCAATACGAATTGCTAAATTCCCCAATGAACTTCTTAAGTTCGATGCTACATTCACGAATAGACTTTTCCATTCTGGATCATGTGTAGCTATCCTCCATTGATCCTCCATCTTTTTCTTCCCCTTCGGCAACAGGATACACAAATTTTACCATAAAATCTAACGTCATCACTAAAAAAACTAAGCCAAATGTTGCGTATCCTGCCCGTTTGTTGAGCGAGGTGCAGATAAACTAAAACAAGCGATGGAGTTCAGGGACTTCTATTTCCCTTTGAGAATTTGATTTCTAAATTTCCTCCATTTGCTGAAGCCATTACTCGGATTGGATGAAAAATCAATTATACCTGTAGCGCCATCTAATGCTTTCCATCCTGTTCTGTGACAAATAGTCTTTATAATATCGATTGCTTTATCGTTACCTCGAATATGAAGTGCAAATGATAAAACATCTGTTACATCAGTAATACTAAATTCAATCGAGTACTCTGCTGTATCTAACTTTCCCAGCTGGTGGCAATCTTCTTCGGATTGAAACTTCTTTTGAAATTGAATAAGGTTGATCGATTCTTGCTTAGCCATGATACCCACTCCCGAACGTACGTTTGATTTCATTATACCAAACGAACGTTCGCGTTTAAAGAGGGTCCTAAGCTAACTGGAGAATCAAATTTTATTATTCAAATTGCTTGTTTCATATATCAGCACAGACCCGTGATCGTCATCCGGTACAGCATAAAGCCGCATCTCTTGCCCGGCGTTCTCCACGAACACCGGATTACGAGTAATCACGTGTCCTTGCGGAGAAAACTCAGTGATTGGTGCTTCATGAATCGTATCCAACGTTTTCATGTCTATCAGGGCTAATCCACCCAACTCGTACGGCTTGGAATTGCGGCCTGCAGGATTGGGCAGCTCAGAGATACCGCTCAAAATCATTTTCCCCTCGCCTACATAATGACCGTCTTGATAATCCACAAAGTGACTCGAGTTTTCTTTCACAAGCAGCAGTTGCCCCTTTTGGTTCCATTCATAGAACTTACGTGAACCCCAGCTGTTACCAATCAGCTTACCATTTTGACTGTCACGGACCAATCCTCCGATATGATCATGGACTCGCAACGATTCTTCTGCTTTCATAGTCTTCGGATCGACTTTGTAAACAATAGATTGGCTGTTGGGTCGGTATTCGGCGACAGGTACCCAAATATTATTACCATCGAAATCAATGCCGCCTGGATGATAGATGTCCCCTTCACCCAAGAGTATATCATTCAAAAGCTTCCCCTGTGTATCAAAGACAAACAAGTGACCGATTCCTTTTCCAGGAGTACGATCATAACCGTGCTGGGGTTGGTCATATTTAACTGGCTTTTCGATAAGTTCAACCGAGGACAAATAAAAGAGGTCCCCGATTCGAACCATTCCTTGTGAGTGGTAGTTGTTAAATTGTAGATCAAACTTATCTATTTGCTCCCATTTCGTGTTGCGTGTAAGATTTCGGAACTGATCGATGAGTTTCTGGTTATCCATATGTGCTTGTCCTTCCATAGTTCGACTGGGGTTTATTGATTTGTGCTATTATTTCTCGATATTTCAAAAAAATTAACCCTTACAGTTTACTAACGTGTTTATATAGAATTTCAGCTTTTTCAATTCTCTCAAACTGTACAAGGAAACCCATTAAATTTCTATCCCGGATAGAAATTCAGAATGAATCTTTCCGTTTGAAGCTACAAGTGTGTCATGGTGCAGCTGATAACTATTACCGTGATTATCGGTTACTTGACCTCCTGCTTCACGAACAATCAACACACCCGCTGCCGTATCCCATGGATGCAGCCCATTATGCCAAAATCCGGTCAGCCTCCCCATGGCGACCCAGCATAGATCGAGACTGGCTGCTCCGTTCATGCGTAGATTGCGGCAGGTTCCCGCCAGCTTGTCCATCTGATGCAAAACATTGGAATTAGGTCCCCACTCTTCCGCCTGAAAGCCTGCGGCAAGCAAAGCTTCGCTCAATTGCTTTTGTTTTCCCGCCTGGATAGGTTCACCATTACGGAAAGCTCCAAAATGTTTTCTGGCGTGGAACAATTCGTTTGTCAATGGGTTATAAACGACACCGATGAAAGGCTCCTGATCACGAACAATGCCGATCGATACGGCAAAATGGGGAATTTCATGGATGAAATTGGTCGTTCCGTCGATCGGATCAATAATCCAACCGAGGCCGGGTCCCTTTTTCTGCAAGGCTTCATAGGAATTCAACGTACCGTTATCTTCTTCCGACAAAATCCAATGGTCGCTGTAATCTTTTAAAATATGACCCCGCAAAAATGATTCGCTGAGCATATCTACTTGGGTTACTAAATCGGAGCCATTCTTTTTCTCTTGAATGTTTCCTAAATTGCCTACTCGCCCGCGAATGAGATCCCCTGCTTGCTTGGCATACTCTATTGCTGACTGAAGTAAAGCTGCTTCACTTGCTTGATTCATCATTCACTCATCCTTTACACATACATCTCGGTTCATGCTTTGTCCGGAGGTTTTATCAAATACGGCAATGGATTCTATGTCGGCAGAACATATAATGGGCGTGCCCCATTCGGCTGTATAATTAGGTTCCGCAAAAAGTCGGACCAGGGCATCCTCGATCTTCACACTTACAAGTTCCACCAAGCTGATCATTCCGTTAAACACGAGATTCCCACTATCACCCAATTTAAGATCATAGGGGCGAATCCCTGTACAATTGCTTCATTGAGTAAGGTAAGGACTTATCGGTAGGATTTCACAAATTAGTCCTTATTCAACCTCTCATAATAAACGTCTATGACGATGGTTACTTAGAGCCCAACAAACGCCGAATCCGCTCAGGCCACTCCATTTTCGGATCCCGAAGTTGTACAGCAGTCCATGAGTAAAAAGAACCGCGTTCACCCACTGTGATTTAAACATTAGTGGTTTACGCAACAGATAGTGCTGTGGGTCCACTGGTACGGAAAAGTTAGTATAGTCTTCAAACGTACCCTCAAAACCTTTAGGCCAGTACTTTTTCAAAGGATGGTCCGGCATAAATATCGATCACAGCAGCTCACCTAGCATACTTTGTTTTAATTGAACCAGTGCCTCAACATTCCTAGTCGTAATCGAAGCAACTCCCATATCGGCAAACTGCTTCATCAAGTGTTCTTCATTCACAGTCCAAACGTAAACAGGCAGTCCTTTGGATGTGGCATAATCCAGCAGTTCCGGGCGAACAACCAAGTGAGCAATATTGATGCCAAAGCAAGCAGCGGTCAACGCGTCCTGACAAATTTGCTCTACCAAATTCTCGTATTCCATGGATAAAAAAAGACGTGCATCGACATTAAGCAGTTTTCGTATTTCCGGATTCGATTGCTGCGCCTTCATCGCTCGATCTTTCTCGCAGCCTGATAAAAAAACTTGATCCAGGAGATTATGCTTTTTCACCAAAGCAGCCACAGGTTCGATGCTATCATCCACTTTTAAGTCCAAATTTGCAATTTTTCCTGTCGCTTGAATTAGCGGCAGCATCTCTTCCAATTTGCATATGCGCATCTTTTCACGTTGTTCCCCGTGTGTGACATCGAACTGCAGTTCGCTTATCTCCTCGTAGGTCAATTGTGAGATATGCCGCTCCCGGCCGTCCGACGTATACCAAATATCATCATGGGACAATACTGGGATACCATCCTTGGTTACCCGTATATCCTCTTCAACTATGTCCGCCCCGAGCCTAAGCCCGGTTTCCACGGAAAAAAGTGTGTGATCCAGAGTATTCATACTTCCGCTGTGAGCGGTAATGAGTGGAAATGAATGTACCACAAGTGCAGCTCCTTTCAACGATCAAAATAAATAGCATTCGTAAAGGCGATCAACGTCCGGACTCCATGCACATTCCCCCATAGCTCGGCACGAACCCACAAGATCTCGTCACTAGCAATATCGAACAAGCATCCCGCCTGATCCTGAGAGACGGAATGTTCACCAAGAACGCCGGTATTGCTCATAATTGTTAGCCAATAGTTAGACTCGGAAAATTCCCAAATCCCTTGTCGCGCACAAAAATCTATTTCTACATTGACCTTATAATAATGACTTTGTTCCGTGCGTGGCAAGGCAGTACCGATCCCATAAGAAATCGCATTGAAGTGTATCTCCATGGTAACCAGCGGGCCGATCGTTACGGATGCCTTGCCTGCAGCGAAAGCGCGCACAGCTTTGATTGTTATTGACTCTTCCGTATCCTCGATGTTGAGATAAGTCACCGATACCGGTTCATTTGTCGAATCTTGCGTATGCCAGTCACGTCCTGACGTTGCTGCAATGCGGAAGCCTTCATTCAACTTCTCCGTCCATAAGCGGAAGGTTTGTGCGTTATCGGTTTTGATCGAGGGAAATGTTCCCGACCAGACCTCGATATCATCTAGATCGTTCCAATCTTCGATTTTAAATTCCCAATAGGCCGGTCATAGTATTATGATCGGTCAAAGCGATGCAATCGAAACCAAGAGCTTTAGCTCCTTCAGCTAACTCGAGCAGTGTCTGTCTTCCGTCGCTGTGAAAGGTATGACAATGTAACTCACAAGCAATCCATGGCATACGCTTATTCCTCCTCTTGGCGTATATGCAGCGTATACCGACAGTTGTCAGTAACTATAGCATGCACATTGAGCGTCACTTCCTACATTCCTGTAAGGAATTTGCCGCTAACAAGTCCCGGAGAGGCTTCCTCTTCGGAAAGGAATAAAAGCTGCTCGGGATCGTGCCGATGCCCTGCACCGCGGTGACGCTCGGGATCATCGACCGAAACAGTTACTAAGTTTTTAGAGACAGGAAGGATTCCCATTTTGCTTGAAGCCGTTCGCGCTGATTCGGTTCGGTGTACTTATCTATGCTTTCAAAAATCATCGTATGCGCCTGTTCCCGATCCTCTAAATTCTTCGGCCCGTAAGCAAAGCTGATGCACAACTTGCCTCCCGGTTGACCAAGGTGAAACTTATATGATATGTGGCTTTTCGAACAAATCGGGGTCACTTGCCCCTGTACATCAAGAATGATCCTACTCATGACCTCGCACTCTCTTCTTTAATCATGCTACGGATGTAAAAGTATCCCATTACTGAGCAAAGCATGAACGTAAAGAAGGCGGTCGCGGCCGCGAGCTGTCTGTCCTGAAAGACGCTGAAAATTTGATCCATCGACACGCCGAGCATTTGCGGCGCATTGGGGCCGATCAGAAACGGGGCCGTAAACGAACCGATTACCCCCATAAAAACAAACGTGACCGCTACGAGCATGGTTTTGTAGGTGAGGGGCAATATAAACCTGAAAAAGATTCGCAAGCCGCTGGCTCCAACGTCTTTCGCGCTCTCGATAACCGAGTTCGGAACTCCGGATAAGGCTGAACCGAGCAGCATCGTCGTAAACGGAATATTAAACCATAAATTGGCGATTATTATCCCTTTCATGTCGAAAATAAAGCGAGGTAAAGTCCCCATATGAGTCGTCATCAAAATTCGAGCTACCCATCCATGATTGCCCAACAGTTGGATCAGGCCATACGTAGCGATAACGGATGGAATAAAGATCGGGATCATGTACAATTTGCGGATCCAGATGACAGTCGTTCCGTTATTAAATCTCATGTAAGCGGCCAGCGCGTAGCTGATAATCAGCACGAGAATGACAGAAATGATAGTGACTTGCAGGGTGAAAATGATGTTGGATCGCATCAGCTTATCGGTAAATAAATACTGATAATTGGATAAATCGTAGCCGCCGGTCTTGTTAGTTAAGCTTTCTTTAAAAGAAATGACAATCGGAATGACGACGATGACGAGCAGCAATAAAAAAGAGGGGATTACCATAAGCAATCCCAGTATCCCCATTTTCATTTGTTTACTCATTGGGCGGCGACTTCGGTCTGCCAGCGTTTGTATATATCTTTGCTCAGATCGCCGATATTGAAAGCACGGAATCCTGATGCTGAGCTTTTGAATGCGTCTTGCACATCCTGCGGCATATTCGAAACCTGAATGCCCGGGAAGCCATGCAAACTGTTAACAACAACGGATTGTGCTTCCGGAGTCAACACGTAGTTCAGGAATTTATAGATGGCTTCTTTCTTCGTAGACAGCTGATTCACCATCAAATAGGCAGGACCACCATTAAACCCTGGGGTTAGCTGTACCATTTTCGTCGATTTCGGTAATTGACCTTTAGAGGTTTGATCGAGCACCATATCGGACCATGCCGGAATCATGTCGACTTCTCCACTAGCCAGCAAATCGAGCGTTCCTTGATTTTTCTTCGGGTAAATGCCGTTGCCGTACACATATTTTCCGAGATCCTTCAATTGCACGAAGCCTTGATCCCACTGCTTCTCAATGCTTGGATCGGAATTGTGAATCGCATCGGCTGGCAAATTTTTATAGAGAGCCGTCGTTACAAACGAGTCTCCGGAACCGCCGGTGGACGGGTCGTTATAAGCGAATCTCTGCGGATGCGCCTTGATCCATGCGTACAGTTCATCCATATTGGTCGGAGGAGTTTGCACTTTATCGCTGTTATAAGCCAGTACTACGGCAGAAGCGCGGTACGGAACAGCCAAATTAGCAATATCTTTCATCGTCGCAGGATCTACTTTGCTCAAATTCGGAATTTTATCGGTACTTAACGTATCCCACAAGCTGTCTTTTTGGCCGCGCGTCACTAAACTCAGGCCATCTTCATAGATATCGATATCTCCGGAGCTTTTATTCGCTTGTTTGGCCGCCATAATGCGATCATAAGTGGGTTGAGAACCTGTGCCGGAAGTAGTGAATACCAAATTAACTTTCACATCCGGGACTTGCTGCTCGAACTTCGGAATGACCGCATTCCAGAAATCCTTCACGTTTTGCGAGCTTGTAACATAAAGAGAAATCTCTGTCGGCTGTGCAGGCGCGGCTGCGTTGGCGGGACTTGAACTTGCTGAACCTGCAGGCGCATTGCTGCTGCCACAGCCGGATAAAACAGTGCCTGTGACGGCAAATAGGGTCGTAAGTATAATGGCGGTTTTCTTGATAAACATGATTAAATTCCTCCTTGAATAATTTTGGTTTCCGGATATGCCAATGCTTTTGCGAAGCTCACATTAACGATTTGACCCGAGTGAAGATCTTTGACGAAATCTCGTGGCTGAAATGTTCGAATCGTTCCATACTCCTGCAATTCGACGGATACCTCAGCGTAATGCCCCAATACCATAATTTGCTTAATCGTTCCCGAAAGACCTTCTCCCTCTTCCCCATTCACAAACACATCTTCAGGCCTGATCGCGAGGATCACGTTCCCGGAAAGCTTTTTTGAATTCGGGAAAGCCAGTTGTCCTACCCTTACACGATCGTCTGCCACCACCCCCTTTAAAAAATTCATTTTGCCGATAAATTGAGCAACGAAGAGCGTTTGGGGAACATCGTAGATTTCCTGCGGTGACGCGATTTGCTCAATATGCCCATGGTTCATGACGACAATGCGATCGGAAATCGATAGCGCCTCTTCCTGATCATGCGTAACAAATACCATAGTAAGACCGGTATTTGCCTGAATCTCCCGCAATTCTTCCCTCATCTCGTGACGTAGTTTTGCATCCAGCGCAGAAAAAGGCTCGTCCAGCAGCAGAACGGCTGGTTTTAATAATAGCGATCTCGCAACTGCGATCCGCTGTTGCTGTCCGCCGGAGAGCTGGCCCGGATATTTACGCTCAGCTCCAGGCAAACGGACAAGCTGCAGGACATCGGAAACGGCTTGATCAATCTCAGCCTTCTTTGTTTTGCGTATTTTTAAGCCGAACGCCAAGTTATCGTAAACCGTCATGTGCGGCCATAAATTGTAGCCTTGAAATACCATAGATGTCGGGCGCTTCTCTGGAGGAGCCTTAAGAACGCTTTTGCCCTCAATGAGAATATCTCCCGAATCCGGTTCGAGAAATCCCCCAACACTGCGCAGTACCGTTGTTTTACCGCAGCCGGACGGACCCAGCAAAGTAATCATTTCGCCCTTGCGGACATCAAGAGAGATATCGGATACGCCTTCCCCTGTTTTATAGCGTTTTGTCAGCTGCTTTATCTTAAGTTGAATGTCCATACTAAACCTCCTTTTTTAACTGATTCATAGTTCTTGATCATTTGATTTGGAATCCGCTCGACAGGACATCTGCGCTTACAAATCGCTGTGCAGCAAGCAGTAGGATAATCGTCGGCGCCGTCAATATGATTGAAAAAACAGCGCCTGCATACGCAGGATAATCGGCGATGATCGAGTACATGACGATCGGCATCGTTTTATAATTGGGAATACCGACCAGGAATGTGCCCTGCGCTTCATCAAGCGAATTCAAAAACGTAAATATAGATGCGACAAGGATACCCGGCATCGCCATCGGGAGCGTGATGCTGCGAAATACACGAAAGGGACTTGCTCCTACATCCCTGGCCGACTCTTCTTGAGCGGTATGGACGTTGCGGAATGCGGCCGTTGGTATCCAGGTCATGAACATGAGTACGTTAATAATATGTATCAACACAACTCCTATCAAAGTGTTCATTAAACCCAGCTTGTAGAATAGCACCGCAATCGACACGTAAAGCCCCATTTTCGGAAATGCGTGCGTGAGCAGAAAAGAGAATAAGAAGAAACGGCTTAGCGGAAAACGAATCCGAGCAAACGCATAGGCTGCCGGGATACAGAGCACGATGGATAAACCAGTCACAATCGAAGCGATAAGAAAGGATAAGCCAATCGATTTAGCGATATCCTCCTGCTGGAATACAAACGTCCACCATTTCAAAGACCATTGGTGCGGAAGTACATCTGGATAGTTCCATGTGCCGGTGAAGGCCAAAATGGCCAAATTCAGCAGAGGTCCTAAGAAGAAGATAATAAATACAACAAGAACGATAAATTCAATGATTTTACGAGGACCTAGCCCTTTTAAATACCAACGCAAACGGAATTCACTTCTTTCAGATGAAATGATTTTTTTATGATTAATTCTCCAATTATTTTGCTTTTGTAGAATTTCTGATTTTAAGTACAGGAGAAAACATCTGCATTTTCTTTTGGCTTGTATTTCCATGTATCCATTCGTCTAGCATCAATACCGCCTCATGGCCCATTCTTGTTTTTGCACTGTGGATGGTAGTTAAAGTTGGATTGGACATAGCCGCGTAATCAATATCGTCAAACCCGACGACTTCAATGTCTTTGGGGACTTGCAGCCCTTTTTCGTAAATGGCCTTTATTGCTCCCAGTGCAATCATGTCATTTGTAGCAAAAATGGCTTGAAAATCATGGGAACGTTCCCATAAAGCTTGAAAAGCTTTGTAACCTTCTTCAAATTGTGAGGTATCAGCGTAGTAAATTTGATTTTCATCTAATTCAATACCGTTTTGGTTATATGTCTTCTGAAAGCCTTTTGACCTTAAAAAGTGACTGCGGTGCTCCTGAGGCCCGGCTATGATGGCAATTCTTGTCAATCCCAGAGACAGCATATGTTCAGCTGCAAGCTCTCCACCCCGTTCATCGTCATTGACGAGGTGAATCACGTCACTGTCATCGGTTGTCCCATTAACCATGACAAACGGAGTTTGTGAACTCTTAAAATAATCAACCAATTCCTGATTGAGTCGGCTTATCAGTATAAGTCCGTCCACTCGTTTCTCTAGCAAAAAATCTGCTGACCTGCTGGATATTTCCTTATCCGTCATGACAAATATCGAGTACCCTAGTTCGTATGCCTTTTCCAGAATAGCATCCAATATTTTCCCATAAAATGGATGAGAGGCAATTGGATGATGCTGGCGGTAAATAATAACGCCGATATTTTTGGTGTGGCGGGAAACCATGGCACGGGCTACAGCATTGGGTTTATACTGCAATTTCTCAATGGCAAGGAGCACTTTTTCACGTGCATCCGAACCTACATAGCCTTTATTGGAAATCACACGTGAAACGGTCGACTTCGATACCCCTGAAATAGTTGCAATGTCTATGATCGTGTATTTCAATTAAATTAATCACCTCTTTCTATTTGTGGGAAGGTTCCCACATGACCGATTGGTTTGGTTCAAATTACTTATAATGTTATTGTAGTGATGAATTGTTTGAAGAAAATTAACTATCTGTAAAGGTTTTGTAAATTGTTCTAAGTGAATAGAAAGGCATTTCCAAGATAGAATTCACCGTTAGAATGATACGGTGAACGTAGACATATAGGGCGATTTCACTTTGATGATTCGCCCATTTAGTTTTCTTCAGTTAAAATATCACCCGGCTGCATGATGCGAGAAGCATCCCTCGATGTACTGATACCATACTAGCATAAACCCTACTAGGGGAAACTGAGTGAACAAGCCTCTCTTAAGGTTTCTTTGCAGAAATAAGCTCTGGCACCCATATCCTTTTTGCTTCAAAAAGGCGATAATCTGCGGAAGTGCCTCCACCGTGTTTTTCAAATTCCCTTTTTTCCCACCTGCAAAGTGCTGCAGGATTATAGAGCCAGGGCACCTCTTTTCTGACGTTGCTAAGAATTTGCGAAACTCTTTTCCCATCCCATTCCAAAGTATCGACAGACCAACCGATCAATTTGTGACCAGAACTCGAAGCCACTTTAACATGCTCGATAAGATGGAGGAAAATGTGGGGATCTATCATCACGATTACCCCGGCAGGAGCTTAGATTTGATCGATGATGCTGAAGAACGAGGGATGACTATCCTCTCGACTCGAGGAACTCATGGCAATGTACTTATCAGGAGATATAACAAATTCGGATCTTGTCACATTCTTTTCTAAGCCAAGACTCGCGGAAGTGCAACATCTTGCGGTTTAGCTTAATCCCGCTATCTTCAGACGAGATTATTCGTCGATGCTTGTGCCGCTGTTCAAACAAATAATAACCATATATTATGGGATTGCTCACTAATGTTGCTCCGTGGATACGGGAGTTTTAGTGTACCTTTTGCTCCGCTACAAAGTAGGTTAATTTGTGTCACAATACTACAATGTAGGGACATTTGTGCATTTTTTGTTGACACAAATCTCCCTACATAAAAATAAAAAAGTCTGATTTCTCAAGCTCTTGCTGAAAAGATTATGTTGGCACATTTGTGTCATTGGACACATATGCGCTCTCGCGACACAAACAATACGCTTTACAAAAGTCGGCCAGCCTTGTATAAATGTCGCTCCGACACCATGTTATTTTGAGCATATACGGGAAAGGCGGGGGCATGTCTTCTTGGCTCGCCTTCAGGATTGCAGACCACGGTTCATCCTCCTAATAATGCGACAGCTTTTCAGCAGCTCCTCTTCGCTTAATATCTATCTTACAGACTGTGCTCCCCGGCTTTCATTAGCAAAAACTGGGAGCGGCTTCCCACCGCCGCAAGAAAAAAATGGGATGCCTCCACCCGCCAGGGGAGGACATCCCTTTCTTCGCTTTAGCTACGGTCCTGCCAGCCCTTCACGAGCGCATCCATCACGCGGCTGGTGCGGGCGGCCGTCTCCCCTGTGCTGGCGCATTTGCCGATGCCGAGCAAATCGTTTACGATCGTCTGAATCAGCGGCTGCTGAATGTGATCCGGCCTCTCGAACGGAAACGTTGTCGCCCCGTCCGCGGTTTCGAGTACGACAGGCTCATGGCCGAATGTGGAGAAGACGAGCTTCCCTTTGGAGCCGATCATTTCGTTGCGGTCCTCGCGGCCAAAAGCGGAGAAGCACCACGTTCCCGTGCCGTAGACACCGCTTGCGAACTTGTAGGTTCCCGTCACGATATCTTCGACTCCCGCAACCTGCCCCATCTGATTGGAGGCAAGTCCTTTCGCCTCGGCGACAGGCCCCAGCAGGAAATCGAGGATGTCCAGCGTATGGCTCGCCAAATCAAAGAACAGTCCGCCGCCCGACAGCTCCGGCTGCAGCCGCCACGGAACGCTACCGCCTTCGATCAAGGGCGCCGGCTGGTACTGCACCGTCTGCACGAAACGAACGTCGCCGATCGCCCCGGCCTCCAGCAGCTCCTTCACCTTCAGAAACCGCGGCAGCGCCCGCCGGTAATAGGCCACAAACAACGGCACCTTAGCCTCGCGGCAGGCGGCAACCATTCGGTCGCACTCGTCCCCGTTCAGCGCCATAGGCTTCTCCACGTACACCGGCTTTCCGGCTTTGGCCGCAGCCAGCGTATATTCGAGATGCGAGCCCGGCGGCGTTGCCACGTACACCGCGTCGACCTCCGGGTCGTCGATCAGCGCCTGCGCATCGGCGTACCAGCGGGGCACGCCGTGCCTGCGGGCATAATCCTCAGCCAGCTTGCCGTTTCGCCGCATGACGGCGACCAGGCTGGAATGCGCGGCCTTTTGAAAACCGGGACCGCTCTTCACCTCCGTAACATCGCCGCAGCCGATAATACCGAACCGTATTGTTTTCATAGACGTCCCGCCTCCCTGATTTCAACGATCATCAATCGCTTATAACAAATGCATCTTCGCTTCGGCCTCGTCCCACGGCACCGTATACCCGCTCCCTTTGGCGCAAAAGATCGAAGACGAGGTGTAGAGCGGGTCCGCGTCCTTCCGGTAGCCGATTCGCTCGATCACTTCTTCCGCATTATGGCACAGGTCGTAGCCGCCGAACGTCATATGAAGGCTGCCCCGCCCATGCGTAAAAGAAGCGAGCTCCGTACTGTAGCTCATAAACGTCGCGACCGGCACCCGGCCTGTAATGACGGCATGCGTGCCCGTCGTTTGCGGTGGCTCGAAGCGGCCGTGAGCCTTCTGCATATCGGACAGCACCCTGCCCAGATCGTCCAGCTCGACTTTGATCTTCACGTCGTAATAAGGCTCCAGGAGCACATTGTCGCCCTTCTCCAGCCCCTGCCTGAGCGCGCGGAACGTCGCTTCGCGGAAATCGCCGCCGTGCGTATGCTCGTTGTGCGCGCGGCCCGTCAGGAGCGTAATTTTGATGTCGGTAATCGGCATCCCCGTCAAGAGGCCGTGGTGGTCTCGTTCAAAGAGATGCGTCCTGACCAGATTCTGGTTACCTGCGCTTAAATCGTCGAGATGGCAGGCGCTCTCGAACGCAAGGCCGCTCCCCCTCTCCCCTGACTCCAAACGCAAATGCACCTCCGCGTAGTGCCGGAGCGGTTCGAAGTGCCCGTAGCCGGTTACGGCGGACCGAATCGTTTCTTTATATAAAATCTCCGGGCTGCCGAAGGCGACGTCGAGACTGAAGCGCTCCTTCACCAGCTGCTCCAGCACCTCCAGCTGAATGAGGCCCATGACATGAATGTGGATTTGCTGCAAGCTTTCCTCCCAAACAACGTTCAAGGACGGGTCCTCTGCGTTCAGGATCCGGAACGCCTTCAGCACGTCCTTCACGTTGAGTGATTCGGCGAATACCACCTTGGACTTCAGCGTCGGCACCATGTCGTAAACCAGCTTGCCGGTGCAGCCGCCCAGCCCCTGGCCGGCCTCGGCGGCGGATAGACCGGTTGCCGCAAACAGATCGCCCGCCGCAACCTGATCGACCGGCTGCATTTTCGTCCCGCTCACGAGGAGCAGCCGCGTGACCTTCTCGCAGATCGGCTCGCCCTCGGAGTTGTAGCGGAGTTCGTCCCGTACCTTCAGCATGCCGCTCAGCGCCTTAATGAAGGTCAGCCTAGCCCCGCCGCCGTCGTGACGGATTTTGTACACGCGTCCGCCGAAAGGAGCTTCCGCCCGCGCATCGTAGTCCGTCGCCGTCTGCCGGTGCAGCTGATCGAAGAACTCAATCACGCCTTTATCCTGCAGAGCGGAGCCCCAAGCGCACGGAAACAGCCGCCGGCCGCGAATCATCGCCTGCAGCTCCTGAAGCCAGAACGCCTGATCCTCCGTACTCGCCAGGAACGCCTCCAGCAGCCGCTCGTCCCGCTCCGCCATGCTTTCCAGCAATGTCTCCCCGACGGCTACGTCCGTCAGATGGCCGGTTATCTCGCACACATCGCCCGTCAGCTGCTTGCGGATGTCAAGAAGTACCTCAGCCGTATCCGCCCCGACCCGGTCCGTCTTGTTGATAAAAAAGAACGTCGGGATGCGGTGCTTGTGAAGCAGCTGCCAGACCGTCTCGGTATGGCCTTGGACGCCCTCCACCGCGCTGATGATGAGAATGGCGTAATCCATCACCCGCACGGCCCGCTCCATCTCCGGCGAGAAATCGACGTGTCCGGGCGTATCGATCAAATAATAGGTCGTCCCTTTATACGACAGGACAGCCTGGTCGGCGAACACCGTAATGCCCCGCTGCCGTTCGATGTCGTGGCTGTCGAGGAACGCTTCCTTATGGTCGACCCGGCCCCGCTCCCGAATGCTCTGTGTATGGTACAGCAGCTGCTCGGCGAATGTGGTTTTGCCCGCATCCACATGCGCGAACAGGCCGATCGTCTTCTTGGTCATCGTATCTCCTTGTTTCCGGCGAGTTGTCTTTGCTTCTTCCTATTATTTCATTCCCATTGAGAAATGGGAAGGGCCAAAGAGTAACGAAATACTCGCTATTTTAGGTTATCTTAGTGGATCAGAATCTGCCTGAAATATAGATTCGTCAAACTACAGTTTTACGTAATTAAAATAATAGAGACCGACTACCCTTAAAGTAGTCGGTCTTCTTCCTTGTTCGGCGACACAAACATATGCGCATTTAAAAGCCGGCTGTGGTGAGATGGCCGGTTTTTATAGTAACTATCGTTACCCGTTAGTTTAGCAGGCTGCCATGGCTACTTGCTCAATAATGGTTATCTAACTCTTGTTTCTCGATAAGTTCAATTGCCGATCTTGTCACTACTCGTGCGACAGTAGCTTTTGAGCGACGATGTAGCCTGATCCTCCGTTTATTCCATGACCCGGCCAGGTTGCCGCTCCCAGCATAAACAGGTTCGGCACTTCCGTCTGATGGCTAGGTTGCGCCGGAAGCGGCCGGAACAGATAGCTCTGCGCCAAATCATGCGCGCCGCCGTACGGATCGCCTGGGCCTGAATTGGGGTTGTAGCGTGCAATCGTGTCGGGAGTTACAACCGCGTGTCCGATTACCGCACTTGGGATGTTAGGGATATGTTTGCTTACGATTTTCAGCACACGCTCTACGAAACGCTCGGTGAGATCCGGGGTCCAAGTACCGTCGCCAACATCGATTTGATTGGCAGCATCGCCGCGTGGACGGCACGGTACTTCAAGCACTTGAACACGCATCACGGCCTTGCCTGCCGGCGCGCGAGTAGGATCGAGATTTGAGGAGCAGTCTACCGTAAAGGTCGGCTTGGCTGGAAGCAAATCCGACATCCCTTGCGCAATCGCCTGCGTGAAACCATCTAGCCCATCCGTCAAATGCGGCTGACCGACGTTGGTAAAGCGCGTATCCGGCCAGCGCGGAGGCTCACTAAGAGCGAGGTGGATTTGTACGCAGCCTCGACCATAGCGGAACTGCTTGGCTTGCGAGAGCAGGTGAGGACTGACTTCAGCATTCGCCAGCAGCGAGAGGTAGAGCTGGTCAGGACCGGTCGAGGCGACGACCGTCTTATTGGCATAAAATTCCTCACCTTCTGATGTCCGCACGCTAACGGCACGTCCGTTCTTCACGACAATTCGTTGAGCTTTCGTATGGGTGCGAATGGTTCCGCCCTGATCCTGTATCAACCGCGCTAAGGCCTGTGCAAGCTTCTCGCTGCCGCCTTCAGGTATGGGCATCCCGCCGCACATCAACGCCATTGCTGTGAGCGGAACCCAGATGCCACTTCCGATTTCGTCAGGCGTACGCCCAAGATGCGTGACCCACGATGCCAACATCGATCGCAATGCAGATGATTGAAAGGAGCTTACCACATTACGGGCGGTTGAAAAGATAGATACAGCGAAAGCCGAGAAGCCCGGCCGTCCTTTGTCGTGAAGCAGTTTATTAAGTATTTCGGAAGCTTGGGGGCCGGAGAGGTCCAAATTAAATAGTGAAAACACATCGCCAGCATGGGGATTGAATTCTTCAAACATTGAGCCAACACGGTGCCGTCACCGGGTGCCAGTCGCTCAGCTTCTACTACTAGGTCCTCAAACGAACGGGAGAATACGCCCGTCTGCCCGTCCTCCATTGAAACACCGGTCGGAAGCTCCGTATTTATGTAACGCAGTCCGCGTGCTTCAAGAGCTTCCCGAAAGTCTGCATAGGCGGGTCCCGTCAACAAAAGTGGGTGGGCCGCTGCATACACATCGTGTTTAAAGCCCGGGAGGGTGAGCTCCTCCGTGCGTAGGAAGCCGCCCGGACGATCGTTTTTTTCCAACACTAACAAACTTCGTCCCGATCGAGTCAAGTAAGCAGCGGCAATCAAGGCATTGTGGCCGCTTCCGATCATAATGACATCGTAGGTATTCAATGTCAAAATCCTCCTTTTCATCATCGGTAAATCTATTCTAACCGAGGCTACGGGAGACATAAGTCGCTTCATGTCGAAAGGTTAGCAAAGATTGAAACAATTTTTTTTAGTAAACGGTAATGCAGGTCCATGTTTCTTTTCTCTGTCATGGTTCCTTTATACCAGTAATCTGTTTGTTACTTCGACGACAAAGTAGACTACAGCGGCAGTCTGCTTAACTACACTATCGTACCCGTCCCTCAGTTTAGTCAGAATATCTTACTGTTTGCATACGCTGCTGCCCCAATCATACCGCCCGAGATAGAACTAACCAGAGAATTGTTCTTGTTTCATGGAGAATCTCAATGGCTAATGCGTCCCCTACAGCAGATGCATATCTACATAAATTACCCTGAAATAAGCTGATATAAATTTTCACAGTCAATGGCAGCCCAAGCACAATAGTTCGATTAATGTCAGGGTAGAAAAAACCAGTACTCCGCCTATGAGCGAAGTACTGGTTTTTCTCCCAGATTAGTCGATTGTAATCACTCTGATACCGTCTGCCCAGCTCCAGCCGACTTTCTTTCCGAACAATTCGGCAACGAACCGTAGCGGCAGCAAGGTGACCCCGTCCTTATTCGATGCTCCGACGTCCAACGTTTTAGCGATACCATTAACAAAAGCCTCGTTCGAGTCAGCCGTGAATTGAACTTTCGTACCGTTCATCGTAAGTGTCAAGGTATTGGCATCGGCCCAATCGATAGAGGCGCCAAGCAGCTTCGCCAATTCATCGGCAGACAGTACCGTATGACCGCTGATCATGGATACTGAAACCAGGTTGGAACTGTCAACTTCGTTACCGTCCTTTTTGAACTTAAACCCGGACGAAGCGGCCATAGCTTCCGGAAGAGGTTGGGTATGCTCCTGTTTTATTGCTTGGAGATTACCCGGTTCTACACCGAGCAGCTTCATAATTGTCGGGGCAACCTGTGTCGTGGTCACCGGGTCGTCAATGTGGCGCGCTTGGCCGATACCGGCATATGAGACGAGCAAAGCGACTTGATTGTCGTCGTCGCTGAAGCCACCGTGCTCTGCGATCTTCTTGCCCGGCTTCGTATAGATGACGCCGTCGTTCGGCTGGATGACGATATCCGGAACTCTGGAATCTGTAGCCGGGTTGTTAAACGGCCACTTTGGACCGCTGATGTTATAACTATAAATATCTTTGATGCTCGCTTTATCTTTATTTTTCGCAATGGCTGCTACAACCGAATCCGTCTTGGACGAATCCGTCAGCCAAATCAGAGCGACGTCGTCTGTCGTCATTTGCGCAATCAGATCGTCCGAGACACCGTCAATGATGAGCTTCTTGTCGACGATTTTCGTTTTTGCAGGATCGATCGGAGATTGTCCATGCTTAGCGGTAATGATGATCTCGGTTGAGTCGAACAGGTTCATCTTTTTCAACTCGCTGATCATCTTGCCGAGGGACTTGTCGGTATGATCCAGAGCGTCGGCGAGGCCGGCGCTAACCGTTCCGCTGGCATCCTTATAACCGTTACCCGGAAGCTTTTGCGCCACGCTGACAGCTTGAAAATTCATTCCAAACAGTGCCGGAACCGATGCCGCTGCAGTACCCGCATGATTCTTGCCGTCAATTTCGTTCAGGATCGCGGTAACCTTCAAATCGTCATAATCCTTCGTCGTTTGAATGCTTTTCGTTGCATCGCCGTTTGCGGCGATTTCCGGTGTATACAAATCGTCCACGCCTTTGCCTGAAGGACCGTTAACCAAGTCGTAAGCCAGATGCTTGTCGCTCCATGCAGTATATTTTCCGGCAGCCTTAAGGGCTTCGAACACCGTATTCACGCGCAAAAATTGATGCGGGTACACCGGTTGCTTCGTCACCGGATCACGCGGAAGTACATCAGGATCGATTTTGCCACCGCCGTCAATCGCATTGGAGTCTTTATCGATCGACTCATCATAGACGATCTCAGTTCCTGGTTTGTCGCCGGACTTGCTGGCTACCGGGGGGAGCAATCTGCGATCATAGCTGTCGTCATAAAATACACCGGTAGAATTAGGAGTCCCGCCTGTGACAAGCGCCAGCAGTCCTGGAAACGAGTCCGAAGGCTTGGTGCCGACAGCATGGTTATAGGTAATGCCGTGCTGGCTGAGAGACGCTAAAGTTGAATTCGGATTGTTCTTCACAAAGTTGTCCAAATCGAGCTGGTGCAGGCCGTCGACGCTGATGAGCAATACATGCTGTATTTTGCTTTTCGATACGGGAGCCGCATCCGCAGCGAAGCAAGTGGCGGATGAAGCAAAAAGCGAGCAAGCCATGGTGAGCGGAACGAATACTCTCAAATTTTTTTTCATAAAACACCTCATCTGGTAGATTTATACTCTTCGACTAATTATATCACTCGCGAATCTAAGAAGATTAAGCCCGTGTAAACATTTTCCAGAGAAATTGTTAAGCTTGCATTCTTAGAAAAGATTACGACTGATTCATCATTTTTCAAACTAGTTCGTATACAATTGAGGATATTGAACAATATGCACTAAGAACGGGAGATACATCATGATAATGATATTATTGATCATAATTAATTAGCGATGTTTTCAGAGTACCGTTTATGAATCAAGCTCAGAACGTCAATTGACCGATGTATTTCAGAAAATCACTCCGAAACCTTTGCACGTACGCCTTTGGAATAAAGATTCTTACGACGTTCTCAAATGCGAAGTGCAAATTGCCGATGATGCGCTACTCACGCTCCAAGTAATAGTTATCGGCATCATCGTCCAGTCTCGATGTTTTGAACAGCTTAATGTAAAAATTAGAAAAAGCCAACTCTAACCAATAACAACAAGCAATTGAATACAATGTTAGACATTATATTGATGAAATGTAAAAAGGATAGAGTTTTCAGATTACATCTGAATCTCTATCCTTCTTTTTCCCCCATTTTACAATCGCATTATGATTTGGTAAAAATTTTTCGCCCAATCCAGCTTTTGGCTCGCGCGGCAGCCGATGCTTCATGTTCGTGATAGCGACGCCGGCCAGGATCAGCACTCCGCCGCTGAGCTGCGCGAGCAGGATCGGGTCACCCAGCACAAAATGGCTGACGATAATGGCGATAAAAGGCGGGATGTTCATGAACATGGCGCTCATGGATGCACCAGCGACCGCGATGCCCTGGTTCCACCAGAAGCCTGCAAGCCCTTGGCCGATGACGGCAACGCAGACGAGCAGCGCCCATGTGAACACCCGATGGCTGGCGTGCATGTCGCCGTTCAGCGCTTCTACCGCGACGGCCGGCGACATGAGGATCGTGCCGATCACCGTGGAGTAGATCGTCACCTCGTACGAAGTCATCGCCTTCGTCAGCTTGTTGATGAACAGCAGGCTGACTGACATGCCAAGCATCGCAACAAGCAAATACACATCGCCGTGGGAGATGCCTAGCTGCTTGTCTCCATACAGGACGATGCAGACGACGCCGATGAGCGCCACGATGGCTCCGACCAACTTCTGCCCAGTGATGACCTCCTTGAGGAACATACGCGACATCAGCGTCGTCGCGATTGGGGCCAGCGCGATGATTAGCGCAGCGTTGCCCGCCGTTGACTCCTGCAGACCGGTAAAATAAAACAACTGGTTGATCAGCGTGCCAGTGATGCCGGCCATCAGCAGCAAGCCCCACTCGCGAATCTTCGGCCACCGCATCGATTTATTGATGATTGCCACCGAAATGAAGAAGAACGACATGACAACCAAGCGCGCAAAAGAAAGAAAAATCGGAGAGAAATCGCGCAACATGTACGCGCTCGCCACGTAGTTGCCTCCCCAGAGCAGGGAGACGCCCCATAATTTAAGCAGTACTGTACGATCTGGCATGAAATTGTGTTCTCCTTGACGCCCGAATTAGATAACTGCGATAGTCCCTCGTCCGCTGCTTCAGCGGGTTCGAAGGGCTTCCCTTCTTAAAACCATTATACTTGAATATTCAAACCCATCACCACGCTATCGTACCCGTTAGTTGAATGAATAGTCGGCTCAGAATCGCCGTGCTCTTTATTTGCCGAGGGAATATAATCGCAAATATATGGGGAAATGTTGGTCCTATCCTAATGAGGGACCCTGAAAGTTGAACTCGGCCCTCAGAGTTTGACGACAACTTTACCTAAGAATTTTCCCGCAAGAAGATCGACAAACGATTGCGGCGCAAGCTCGATACCTTCGATAACAGTTTCCGAATATTTGATTGCCCCTTCTGCTAGCCATTTGCTGAACTCTGCTTGAAATGAGGGCCCGCGACTCAAGTGATCCATCACATTAAACCCTTTGAGTGTAAGCCGCTTGCCTATAGCAAGCACAAGATTGGTAACACCTTCAAATGCCCCATCCGGCGACACCACCGCACCGCATAGCGCAATACGGCCAAACGGGTTCATGACGTCGATTACGGCCTCAAGCTGCTTGCCTCCGACATTATCAAAATAAACGTCAATTCCATCAGGTGCGAGATCACGAAGATTATCTTTGAAGGAGCTATCGTGATAATCCAAAGCGGCGTCAAACCCCAGTTCCTTGACGAGATAATCGATTTTACTGGCGGAACCGGCAGAACCTATCACTTTTTTTGCTCCTTTCAAGCGGGCGATTTGGCCTGCTAAAATGCCCACAGAGCTCGCAGCGTTGGATACAAAGACGGTGTCGCCCGATTGCAAATTTGCAACATCAAGCATCCCAACATAAGAGGTGTGTCGGAAATAGGCTTGCGTCTATTTTACGGAACTGACTGGCATCAGCAAGCGCGTATTCCCGCCATCCCATTTGATGTCTCACCATATCGCCCGGCTGCAAGGAAGCATCCTTGGAAACGATAACCTCGCCGACCGGCATCTCCGTACATAGGTTCACCAACCGCATATAAGGGAATCGGCATGTTCAAATCCAACATTCGCAAGCGCATTCCCGCGTCCAGAGAAAGAAACTTGTTTTTGACAAGCACTTGGCCGTCCTGCACTTCCGGTATCTCTACTGTTGCTATCCCAAAATCCTCCATGCGAACGCGATCGTTAGGGCGGTTTTTTAACCGAAGTTCTTTTCCTTTTACAGCTGACATGACAAGCACCTCTCGTATGTATATTTGTCAAACAACAATTTGACTAAAGAACAAAAAAAGAACCTGAAATTACAGGGTATTCAGGAACCCAGGCATGTACCTTTCAAACACCTCCATATTTAGAGTAACGAACTTCGTTTGAGCCTCTTGCCGGATTTTAACTAAACCGGCCTCTCTAAGCGTACGAAAATGATAAGAAATATTTGCTTTTGGCGTTTCGCATTTTTCTCCTACAGCGCCAAAGCTTTTTTCTTGCTTGGTTTGATAAAGCATTCTGATGATTTCGATTCTTGTCGGGTCGGCCAATGCCTTGAATATACGAACTCTGATTTCATCTTCTTCTTTTAGTTTAATAGTCATGCAACTAATTTACATTATCCGTTAAAAAAATTCAAGAAATAATTAACTTAGCATTAATATACGTACGATTGTAAAGAAGTATTTTCATTGAAAATCACTGAACAAAACTGCCCAATAGCTTACGAGGCTGCCCAATCGATCCCGCGACAGCCTCGTGATGTTGTATATAGAATTCGTCAACGTTAGTTTAACCCGCCCATGATTAAGTGAGGCACATACGGCTCTTCCAGGCTCGCGACTTCATCGGACGTCAGTTTCACCGACAAAGCGGCGACGGCATCCTCCAAATGATGCGGCTTGGTCGCTCCGACGATCGACGCCGTCACCGGCTCCTTCTGCAGCACCCACGCAAGTGCGACCTGCGCGTGCGGAATGCCCCGAATCGAGGTGATCTCGGCGACACGGTCCACTACTTTACGGTCAGCATCGGCGGTTTTCGCATAGAGCGATTTTCCGAATTCATCCGTCTACGACCGGGCACTTTGTTCATCCCAATCTCGAGTTATACGGCCGCGCGCAAGTGGGCTCCAAGGAATGACGCCGATCCGCTCTACCCGGCAAAGCGGCAGCATCTCCCTTTCTACTTCCCGGTACAGCAAGTCCAAATAATTTTGCATCGAGACGAATCGAGTCCAGCCGTTGCGTTCGGCGACATGCTGCGCTTTAAGGAACTGCAAGCATACATCGAGGATGCCCCTATATAGCGTGCCTTACCGGCTCTCAGAACATCGTGGAGCAGCAGCGTTAACTTCATACCAGTTGCAACGCAACTCGGCTATGCGTTGGGGCTGGTTCTTCTTGTTCCGTTGGGTGATGCTTTGATCGACGAAGACTGATATTGTGGCAAACGATGGGACTCGTTATTGCGCTTGCTGCAGCCGCAATGTTCAATGTAAAGCGGTCGGTCTAACCAAAATTTCACTGACTAAGGTATCATCAGGCTCATTAATGGCGAAAGCAATGGCTCTGGCAATACTGTAGGGAGGTATTAAATTTAGGGCTTTTCGTAATTCTGAAGTTTCAAACTGCTTCAATATTTTTTCAAGCTGATCTTGGCTTATATCACTCATTTTTCCTCCAGAGTACAATTGATCATAATTGTATTCCAAAACCTATTATCATGCTGTCCTGCCCGTTACTTCCAATGAACCAAAAGAAGAGCTGTCTGACACAAGCTCCTCCACTTTCGTAATCCGTTAGCTCCATTAACCGCTTTTCTTAGAAGGCGATTAACTTTTAAGCCGGAATCAACAATAAGATTTAACATAGTCTTAGATAAAAATCATTTTGAAATTCTTTCTTATTCCTGCTTGCTCAAATTCAATGCTTTGAATTGAATAGAGATTATACTTATGGGTAGATTAACGTATGAGGTTGGCTAAAATTACCGACACGGTAGCATTTAAGCATGTAATAAAACAGAGTGACAGCGCTAAGCATCGACAATTCTAAGTAACTTACCGTTGATATCATTTAGCGGACCACATTTGGTTATAGGGACTAATAGCGGTATTGAATTGAATCAGTTTTGTATAGCGGCTATCCAATTGCCGAGCAACATTACTTACAATTCCCTCAGAAACCGGATAATTCAAATCATCTGGATGGGCCATCGCTATTGCAGTTTCCCCCACTGTTACGGAATCCGCGAAAGAAAGGCTTGACGCTTGTTATGTGGGGCAACCTTAGGGCAATAAGGAGATGCTGATGAATGACGGACAAAAGAGAAGATTGGGAGAGTACGAATCCATCGCGCGCGACGACAACTTCGGTTGAAAGCCCTGTGCCTGTTGTAATATCTGCAAGATCAGCCGACTTTAAGCCGACGCCGAGTGAAGAACCTTCGCCGGAAGTATCCGCCTCGGCTGTACAGGCTAAGTATTCGGTACCGCAGCCGAGCGCTGGCAAAGTGCCAATTTTATCGATCCTGGCAATCATCATTGCGGTATTCATGGCGATTCTGGATACGAGCATCGTAAACGTCGCCATCCCTAAAATGATGGCCGTATTCGGCGTAACGCAGACCGACATTCAATGGGTGCTTACAGCATATACACTCGTCGTGGGAGCGCTTGTACCGGTTACAGGCTACTTGGGCGATCGGCTGGGGTATAAGAAAGTATTTTTGTACGCCCTTGTCATCTTTACTATCGGCTCCGGATTATGCGGAGCGGCTTGGAGCAACGGCTCGATGATTGTTTTCCGCATCATTCAAGCCATTGGCGGCGGCGCGCTCATGCCTGTATCGATGGCGATGATGTTCCGCATGTTTCCGCCGGAGCGACGCGGCTTTGCGATGGGCATGTTCGGCATCGCCATCATGTTCGCGCCGGCGTTAGGCCCCACCCTCAGCGGCTATATCGTGGAATACTCGAACTGGCGCCTTATTTTTTACATTAACTTACCGATCGGCGTCATTAACTTCTTCCTCGCCACTGCCGCCTTAAAGGAGACGCAAACGTTGTCCACGCAGAAATTCGACTTGCCGGGCTTCCTTTTCTCGACGATCGGATTTTCTACGTTGCTATACGGGTTGGGAGAAGTGGCGAGTAAAGGCTGGAGCAATCCGGAGGTCGTCTCTTTCCTCATCATTGCTGTGTTCAGCCTGACGCTGTTTGTCATTAGGGAATTGACCACCGACGCGCCAATGATGGATCTCCGCCTGCTGGCCAATTACACGTTCACGATTGCCCAGTTATTGTCGATCATTGCCACCGTTGTGCTGATGGGCGGACTGTTCATTATCCCGATCTTCCTGCAAAATATTTCAGGTTTGACGCCACTTCAGACAGGCTTGGTGCTGCTTCCACAGGCGGTTATATCAGGCATCATGATGCCGATTGCCGGCTACCTGTTCGACAAAATCGGAGCGCGCCCGCTCGCTTTCACCGGGCTTGCGATCGCCGCGTACTCGCTTTATTTGAATCACTTCATCGACGTAAACACATCAAATACGACGCTCATCGGCTGGTTCGTCCTGCGCGCAGTAGGCATCGGCTTTATGATGATGCCGGTCCAGACTGCCGGGATGAACACCGTACCGATGAACAAGATCGGTCAAGGTACGGCGATTACGAATACGGTGCGGCAGGTTGCCGCGTCGTTCGGCATCGCGTGGATGGCGCTTCTTCTGTCGCAGCGGACGACATACCATGCCGCCACCTTATCTGATGAAATGAACATATTCTCCCCTACCGTCGCGAATGGCGTCAATAATCTGCAAACCGCATTCGCGGCGTCAGGCCAATCCACCGATCAAGCTTATCTATTGACACTTTTGTATTTGAATGGTCAACTGCAGACGCGTGCCGTTGTGCAAGCGATGGACGATATTTTCATTGTCACGAGCATACTCGCTGCCGTAGGTGCAGCCATCTCATTGCTGCTGCGTAGAAGCAAACAGGGCGCGAATAAAGAGAAGAACGCTTCGGTGATTATCGAATAGCTGTTCAGGAAGTCCCATATCTTTGACATTCCTTAGCGGGAACGGTTTTTTCATGATGGAACGCAAATGTCGCTACAAATCAAAACTTTGTTCATTTTACATTACTGCCCGTCAGCAAGACTGCCGAACATGCCGGCAGCCTTAATCATGATGTGTATTGATCTCTCGTCATCCGTTAGCGCAATGATTCAGTTTTTCTATATGATACGGTTCTCCTAGCTATCTGTTTTGGCAAGTTAAAAAAACAGTCGTTAAATTACTCAGATTCTAGACAATTTCACCATAGGAAAAAGGACCCGGAAATACAAAATTTGTATTCCAAGGTCCTATAAGAGTCTATCCTGATATAGAAACCTAATTATGAGAAAGATTCATTTTTATAAATTAACCGACTTCATCGAGGCTTCAGGATAACGAGTTCCTGAAGCTATACCCTTAGGCGCTACATCGTTTATATGCGTTAATTCGTCAGTTGTCAGTTCGACTCGCATTGCCTCAATATTTTCCTCTAGGTAAGTTCTCCTCTTTGTACCCGGAATCGGAACAATATCGTCTCCTTGCGCCAGTAACCACGCCAATGCTAATTGGGAAGGTTTGCATTCTTTTTCCTCAGCTATTTCCTTGATTCGTTTAACCAGGTCCAAATTTTTTTGAAAGTTCTCACCCTGAAAGCGTGGAGAAAAACGACGATAGTCATCTTGTGCCAAATCTTCAAAACGTTGAATTTCGCCCGTCAGGAACCCTCTTCCCAGCGGACTGTATGCAACAAACCCGATTCCTAATTCCCGACATGTAGGAAGGATCTCGTCTTCTACATCCCGACTCCATAAGGAGTATTCCGTCTGGAGTGCAGTAATTGGATGAACGGAATGAGCACGGCGAATTGTATTTGGTGCAGCTTCTGATAAGCCCAAATATCGGACTTTACCTTCATGAACAAGATCTGCCATGGCGCCGACAGTTTCTTCAATTGGGGTGTTCGGGTCAACACGATGCTGATAATATAAATCGATATGATCTACGCCCAAGCGACGAAGACTCTCGTCACATGCAGCCTTCACATATTCAGGACGGCCATTTACACCGAGGAAAGATCCGTCTTCTCCTCTAACGTTTCCGAATTTTGTGGCAAGAACAACCTCATGACGTCGACCTTTTATAGAACGACCGATAAGCTCCTCATTTTTACCAACACCATACATATCTGCGGTATCTAAAAAAGTTACTCCTAAATCCAAAGCTCGATGTATAGTTAAAATTGACTCCGCTTCATCTCGCCCACTATAAAAGTCAGACATTCCCATACAACCTAAACCAAGAGCCGAGACTTCTAATGAAATTCCTAATTGTCTTTTCTTCATGATTAATTCCACCTTTCTTTTTTTAATCTCATTTTACTTTGAAATATTTCCTTTTATATTATAGCGCATATGTTTTATGGAATGAAATCCATACAAATCAGTCGCCAACTCATCTACTTTTATCAACTTTTATATTCTCCCTACAAAAACCAGTTTCATACCCGAATGTAGTTGTCTTGAACGATGACAAGCGCGTTATTCAGATACGGAATTGGAAGTCTTCAGTAAGCAGATTGGCCTGCCCCCAGCGAATCTAGAAGTCCTTTTCGCAACAGGGACACAACCGACGACCGTTTCTCCTGAAACGATCCCAGCTTTCTTGTCGCACATATGACCCACAGTTTCATGTATTGAACCGAACCAAACAAGACTTGAAAGGAGCAGATGTATGAGTGGTGTTCATCCGGCCACCCAGATTGGCCATGTCCACCTGAAGGTGTCTGATCTCGAGCGTTCCATTCGATTTTACACAGGGGTCCTCAGCTTTGATCTGGTGAACCGGCTGGGAAACAGTATTGCATTCCTGAGCTTCGGAGGCTACCATCATCACCTGGTACTGAATACCTTGGAGAGTGCGGGTGGTAGGCCGCCAGGCCCGGGAACGACGGGCCTGCTCCACTTCGCTATCCTCTACCCAAGCCAGCGCGAACTCGGCCGGGCGCTGAAGCGGCTGCCGGCTCATGGCGTCCAGCTTGACAGCGCGGTGGATCACGGTGTGAGCTTTGCCCTCTACCTGCATAATCCTGATTGGATAGGCATTGAGCTGACCTGTGACCGTGACCCGTCTGAATGGACACGGACCCCTGACGGCCGACTGGCGATTGGTGAGTTCAACGCCTCGCTCGACCTGCGATCCCTGTTGGCGGCTGCGGAATAGGCCAGACCCCTGGGCTTGCCGGGCCGATACTTAGTTCTTCTTATATAATTATACTATTTTACAATGATTAACTGCTAGTTAGTGCAGCGACCGCAAGACACCTCTTTTGTTGTTTTAACTCCCGTTAGTTCAGAAACCAGCACTAGGAAAAACTCTTACTTTTAATCCTCCATTTTGGTCCAAGCGCTAAATTCATGCACTGCGTATCCCTTGTATGCTTTCCGGTTCTTCAGATTCTGGTTTAAGTCTCCCATTTCCATGTTAAGCTTCTTTTTCCCCTTACCATAAAAAGTGATGAAGCTGTCGGGATTCTGCAGCGTTTCTACAGACAGAAGGAGAGGTTTACCCAAAGCTTCCGCTTCATTCAGCTCGTTGGAGGCGACATCGATGATTTCCCTCGTATTATCCCGATAAGCCATCAGAGTTGTGATATCGAATTGGCTGATCATAAATTTGGAAAGCGTATATCTACCTCCATGGCCATCAGGAACGGTGAACTTGTGAAGCCAAAAAGGAATATCCGCCCCGGTCGGCAGTCCGGTTTCCAACTTCGTTTCCTGAACAAAACCGGTCACAGTGTCTCTCCAGTACCCAAGCATCTTATCTTGATCATCACGCCATTCTTTGGTCGTAAAGGGCTCTACATCCAAATGAATTCCTTTGTACCGTTCGTCGGGTTTTACACTGAGATTATAGTTTTTCACCCAATCAATGAACTTGTACATTTTTATCTGCTTTTCCGGAAGAACCCAATTCGGCTCACCGGCTAAGGCGTGAACTTCGATTCCGAGCGAATTGGCTCTTTTGATGAAAGCGGCGTACTTGTCATTAGGAATATCTACGTCCTGCTGTAGGTAAACTAAGTTAATCCCATTGGCCTGCATTTGGTTGAAGGTGACATCCAAATTCTTGAAGGCTTCTGCTGTATACCAGACCCAAGTGGCTTTTGTTGCAGGAGCTGCTGTTGGTGCAGAAGGAACTAAAGCTGCCGGTTCTGCAGCATAGGCTCTAGATGTGGTTGGAACGGAAGGCAGAAATCCGATCGCCTGTACGGAAATCATACTTACAACGGCTAATTTCAAAGATAAAGAAGGTAACAATTTAGTGATTATCTTCATGGTTTCTCCTTTACTTTTTTTATTATACTGTTGTCAGAAAATCTATGCTGGCATTTACTAATATTCATTATAACGAACAAATAAAAGACTTTTAAGGTTGTATCGTAACAAATTCTTTAAAATTCTGTGAAAATCCTAATGTGTACGATATCTCATTGGTAATAATGTTCTTAATAACGAATATCATTGATATATTGCCCGTGTATAATTTAGCTAGCGAAACATACTTCGGTAAAGTACTGGAGGAGATGAACAAGAACAAGACGAAATAAGGATCTGCATCAGGATATATTATACAAAGACGCGAAGAAGTAAAAGGAGCTGCGCGCTGGCAGCTCCTTCATCTTTTTGGATAGAGTCCTTTGTTAAGCTATTGTTCCCGTTAGCCATACATGCAGCGCAAGCGCCGCACCACAGATGATGAAAATGGGGCGCGGAATCAGTCAATACTGCTACTACGGCTGGGAGAGGAAGGTCGATGAGCTATGGTGCCTTAGAGCCCAACCGTTAGTCTGACTCCAACGATCACGGTGCATCTCAGATGTCGCTCCCTTACGGGAAGCACTCATGGGAGATTAATCCTGCTCTGATTGCTGCACCAGCCTCTTGCCTAATTAGCCGTAGAGAGGGCGTATTCAAGGTGGAAGGTTGTGGTGCAAAGCTCTTAAATCCATGATAACATGATTGAAATGAAGTCATGAGATGGGGATATTACATTGAAAACGGAATTAGATTTGTTTAAGTGGAAGCAGTATGAATCAGAGATTATCTTGCTGACAATAAGATGGTATTTAAAATATAGCCTTAGTTATCGTAATCTAGTAGAGATGATGGAAGAACGAGGACTACACATGGCTCATACAACCATCATGCGATGGGTTCACCAATTTGGGCCGGAATTAGACAAGCGAATTCGTCTCTTTCTAAAACTGACCAACGATTCCTACCGAACGGATGAAATCTACATCAAAGTCAAAGGACAATGGAAATATCTTTACAGGGCAGTGGATTCAAACGGAAATACGATTGATTTCATGCTTTCTGAAAATCGAGATGCTCTCGCGGCCAGACGATTCTTCAAGAAAGCGTTGACCTCACCACACAATCAATCGCCGCGCGTGATCACCGTCGATAAAAATCGAAGTCATGCATATGATAAAGAAAGGGCAGGTCGAATGCATTCATTCGTCTGTCCTTTCTGCAGTACAATTAATCATAAAATGTTTGGTTTATCAGCATAGTCAAATAACAATAAGGCGACTATCTTTGATCCATTTTAATAGTTGCACCAAAACCCCTAATTGCTATATATGAAATTTTCTTAAATATAATTCTCCATTTGGAATCTAAAATCCTATTTCATCAATAGATTTTTCAAAGCCATCCCGAAGAATTAATTAAACTATGAAGTTTGGTAGCGCCGAAATCATTCAATCGACTTCAACTTAATTTTTCATGCGTAGTAATCTCATACTGTTCAAGATGACCAGAAGCGCAGCACCAGTATCACTTAACACTGCTATCCACAATGTAAGCCAGCCGGGGAAAATGAATAGGATTGCAACTAACTTCACAATAATTGAAAACCAGATGTTTTGCTTAATGACGTTTATTGCTTTTCTGCTTAGCTTGATTGTATGGGGCAATTTTTCAAGATTATCGCCATGAGCACAATGTCCGCAGTTTCCATCGCAGTATCCGTACCCGCGCCGCCCATTGCGATTCCGAGATCAGCCGTCGCTAGAGCTGGCGTATCGTTAATACCATCACCCACCATCGCGACTGTTTTTCCTTCCGCTTGTATACGTTTGATAGCTTCCACCTTGTCTTCCGGTAAAAGGTCCGAGAAATAGCGGTCAATTCCCGTCTGAGAAGCGATTTTTCGTGCAGTTCCTTCATTGTCTCCGGTCAACATCACGGTCTCTGAGATACCAACCGATTTAAGTGCTTGGAGCGTTCCTTCGCTTGTTTTACGCACCGCATCAGCCACGACGATGATCCCGATGATTTTTTCTTTAGTACCGACAAGAACCAGGGTATTCACAAACTCTAACCAGGGCACCGTCCATTGTTGACGAGCCCGTTCGATAATCCGAATGTTCCTTACGGGCGCATAATTCCAATTTTCTTGGAAATTGGAGATAACCCTAAATCTAGTTAAAATATACCATTTTTATTTGAATAATCTTAACAACTCAACAGAAATCGATTTCCAATACCACTATATCCCATTTTATAGGATTATTTAGGAAAAATATCCACTACCAATGGACTATCATTTTACTTGAAAGTTGGTAGGATCTCTGTAAATAGTTAAATATACTCATTTTCCTTAACAATTCTCTCATTTCTGTTCTATTATTTTCTGCTATTATTTAGAACTGTATTCTACAATCTAACACGAAAAGGAGACGAAACATGAAAAAGCCTATCAAAAGTAAAAAGATCATTGCAAGTGTTGCTTTGTCTGCGGTACTGTTCGGCTCGGGAAGTGTTTTTGCTGCTTCTACGCTCGTGGCAGGTCCCAAAGCAGATGGCACTGGGGTGAACAGTCACGGTTGGTCGCTTACACCAGCTGGGACACAAGTAAATTTGGGGAATAAACCTTTCGGGGCCGCCATTAGCCCGGACCACAAATATCTGATTGTTTCAAATGACGGTTCACCGAAATCGCTGCAGGTTGTAGACGTGCTGCAACAGAAAGTCGTATTTGAGGTGAAACCGCCAGAAGGGTTATTCCTTGGCGTAGTATTCAGCCCTGACGGAAAAACCGTTTATGCCTCAGGCGTAAAAGACAAAATTACCGTGTTCCAATTTGATAACGGAATACTTACGGAGAAAGCCCCTATTGTGATGCAGGGGGCCCAGTCGCTCAATCCTTTCTTGAATATGACTTCCTTTTCACCAGCCGGGATCTCCATTTCTTCGGACGGAAAATTCCTGTACACAGCCAATAACATGAACAATTCCGTTTCCATGATCGACCTTTCTACGGGACAAGTCAAAGCAACAACGAATGTAGGAAACCATCCTTATACGGCGTTTCTTACCCATAATGGCGGTATGCTGTATGTTACCAATTGGGGAGAGAGCAGTGTCAGTGTTTTAAATCCGAATGATTTGTCGGTTGTACATACGATTGCGGTAGGCCTGCACCCCAATGCGATTGCGGAGAATCCGGTTAATGGTATGATTTATGTAGCCAATTCCGACAGTGACGAAATCTCGATCATTGATCCTGCAAAACAACAAGAGATCCAAAAGATTTCATTGGCTCCTTTTAAAGGAGCACAAGTCGGTTCTATTCCGAATGCTTTAACTATAAGTCAAGACGGGAAAACGATGTATGTATCCAATGCCGGAAATAACGATATTGCGGTAGTTGATCTCGACAGCGGAAAGGGACCTGAAGTAAAAGGGTTGATTCCAACCGCATGGTATCCGTCCGGGGTGTTTATCAATGAAGAAACCAAGCAACTGATGGTTATCAACACAAAGGGATTGGGATCGGGCCCCAATACACAGCATCAATATATTGGTAGCTTAATTAAAGGATCCCTGTCTTTCATTAATATACCGGATGATAAACAATTAAAACAATATACCAAACAGGTTGAAGACAATAACACGGTTTACAAGGTTGAGGGCGACGGCTGGTTGAAAGGGTTCACAGGAGAAGACAACAACCCGATCCCGCAATTTGAAGGTCAAAAATCTCCTATTAAACATGTCATTTATGTGATCAGGGAAAATCGTACGTATGACCAAGTATTAGGCGATTTGGGAAAAGGAAACGGGGACCCGAGCTTAACCGAGTTCGGTAGGTCGATTACACCAAACATTCACAAACTCGCTGAACAGTATGTCACTTTAGACAATTTCTATGTTGATGCTGAAGCCAGCCCGGACGGACATGACTGGACGGTGTCTGGGATAGCAAATGACTTTAAAGAAAAATCTTATCGTCAATCGGATCATCTCTATGATTACGAAGGAAAGGATTCGGCTGAATATTCCCAATCCGGTCACATTTGGAACAACTTTATGAATCATGGCCTAACGTTCCGCAACTACGGCGAAATGACTAGAAATGATGCAACTACGAATCAATGGGTACCGAACGATAAATCGGTTGGCAGCAATAATGACGTGAATTACCCGGGCTGGACATTAGCTTATACGGACCTTCAACGTTTTGATGAATGGAATAATGAATTCCAACAATTCGTTAAAAACGGCAATCTCCCGGCCTTAGAAACCGTTCAAATGCCTGGGGATCATACGAACGGTACAAAGCCTGGCACCTATACACCGCAAGCATTTGTAGCACAGAATGACCTTGCCATCGGGAAAATGGTGGATGCAGTAAGCCATTCCCCTTACTGGAAAGATACGGCGATTTTCGTAATCGAAGATGATGCACAAGCAGGAGCGGACCACGTAGACGCTCATCGTACTGAAGCGCTTGTCATCAGCCCGTATACGCAAACCGGAAAAGTGGACAGCACCTTCTATAGTACGTCATCCATGCTTCGTACAATGGAATTGTTTTTCGGTTTGAAGCCGATGACCCAGTTTGACGCATCCGCCATTCCTATGCTGAATTCGTTCACCAATCATCCGAACTTTGCTCCTTACAAGATAGAGCAGCCGCAGTATCCAATTGACCTGAAGAACGGTCAAAACGCACCGATGGCGCAAGTATCGATGAATTTAGACTTCTCCAAGCCGGATGCTGCAGACCCTGATACGCTTAATCGTGTTTTATGGGCGGCTACTAAAGGAAACCAGCCTTACCCTAAAAATGTGAGATAAAAATCATAAACTACAGCACCTAGTCTGAACCTTCTCACCGTATCCGGCTTGATCATGGCTATGGGCCAGCTAACTTTAACAACACTCATGATAATACCAAAACAGGCTCAATTAGTCATAGAAAATGACTAATTGAGCCTGTAGATAAACAAAAGGAGAGAAAATGATGAAAATTAAGAGCAAGAAAAAGCTAGTCACTGTAATTACGCTAGCAGCACTAACTTTCAGTTCAAGCGTAGCCTTCGCAAAGTACGCATATCCAACGTATACTGTTGGACAGCAAACAGATGGTTCAGTAGTTACAACAACTGATCAGGTTCTAACCCCTGCGGGACAGCAGGTTCAGATCGGAGGAGTCAGGCCAAACGCGGTCGCACTAAGTCCCGATGGGAAAACAGCTGCCTTTCTTACCTCCGGCGCGGACTTCGTCACTGTGGTGGATCTCGCGACAGGCACGAAGAAACAGACATTAAAAATATCGGATGGAAGAAGCGGCGGACCACCCTCCGGTATCACCTACTCGAAGGACGGCAGCAAACTGTTCGCCTCTGATACCAGCGGCAAGATCATGATTGCGGATGTCAAAGCTGACGGTACACTGACTCTTAATTCATTAGTAAAACTGCCGAAAAGCAGCACGAGTCCTTCCTGGGCCGGTCCTTGGCCAGTCGGTCTTGCTCTCTCCGATGATGGAAAAACACTTTATATTGCGCTTAGTGGCAATAACACACTTGGTGTATTCGATATCGCTACTCAGAATCTTGTGGACGAGATACCGGTGGGTAACGCTCCTTATGGCGTGGTCGTAGTAGGCAACAAGGCGTATGTGAGTAACGAAGGCGGGCGTCCGGCAACGGCTGGTGATTTCACCAATAAGTCGGACGGGACAAACATTGTAGCCGATAAACAGTCAGGTTCCGCATCGACCGGGACGGTCTCCGTAGTTGACTTGAATACCCATAAAACATTGCAAAGTATTACGGTGGGATTGCATCCAACGAACATGAACTTACATGATCATTACCTATTTGTGGCCAACACCAACAGTGACAGTATTTCTGTTATCGACACCACAAGTAACAACCTGGTCAAAACAATCAACATTCAACCGTTTCCAGATGCCCCCTTCGGCAGCACACCTACTGGGCTGACGATGACGGGAGATGGAAAGCTGGTTGTGAGTCTGGGTACAAACAACGCTTTAGGAGTCTACAAGTGGCAAGGACCTACCCAACCGGTGAGCTTTGAAGGACTTATTCCGACGGGCTGGTACCCAGCCGATGTTACAGTGGACAATCAGCAGCGCTTAATTGTTGCGAATCTTAAGGGGATTGGCTCACTGGGTGACGGAAACGCCCGGGCTAAAATGGCTTACTCCCAAGTGGGCACAGTTTCCATTATCCCTGTTCCGAAATCAGAAGAAATTCAAAACTACACGAAACAAGTATTCAAGAACAATAACTGGAACCATGCCAATAAAGAAGATAATGGCCAAAATCAAGACAATGCACAAAATAAAGACAACAATGGTCAGGATCATCAAACGATAGCAATACCCCAGCATATCGGCGATCCATCACTAATCAAACACGTGTTCTTTATTATCAAAGAAAATCGTACCTATGACCAAGTGTTAGGAGATGACACAAGGGGTAATGGTGCTCCTGATCTTGTTCAATTTGGCAAGCAGGTTACACCAAACGAGCATGCTCTTGTTGCACAATTCCCATTGTTAGACAACTTCTACGCGAGCGGGATTGCCTCGGATGAAGGGCATCAGTGGCTCGATGAGGCGTACGTGTCGAGCTATCTCGAGAAGATGGAGTACAGCGGTCCAGAGCGTGGCTACCCTTACTATGGTGGTGATAGTCTAGCTTATTCTCCTGCAGGTTTCATATGGGAGAACGCTACTAAACATGGGCGTACGGTACGGAATTATGGAGAATATGCAAACCAATTTAACGGACCCCAAAATATAAACTGGGCGAATTCTAAAACATGGTTCAACTGGTATAATGACTCTCAGATCCTGGAAGGAAAAAAATCCGGTTCACTTAACGCACCAATCGGTACGTACCAAGCAACCTCGGATGTCCCTTCTAACAATTGGTTATTAAACCATGATTATCCTGCATTTACTAGCGTTTCCATTCCCGACCAATACCGCGCCGATATTTTCCAGCAAGAGTTTGCCGGATACGTGAAGAATGGAAATCTGCCCAATCTGGTGATGATGTCGTTGCCTCAAGATCACACCGGAGGAACAAGCCCGGGATTCCCAACACCGCGAGCTCAGGTAGCCGATAATGATCTAGCCCTCGGCCGAATCGTTGATACCATCAGCCATAGCCCATATTGGAAGGACTCCGCGATCTTTGTTGTTGAGGATGATGCTCAGAGCGGCACTGACCATGTTGACGGACACCGGACTACGGGATTCGTTATTAGCCCGTACGCGAAACGAAACATTGTAGATAGCACATACTATACGCAAATTGACATCGTTCGTACCATTGAGCAAATCCTGGGACTGTCACCTATGAACCAAATGGACTGGGCGGCTAGACCGATGAATGATGTCTTTACGAATTCCGCTGATCTTACTCCATATAACGTTTTGCAGAATAATATACCGCTGGATGAGGTCAATCCACAACCAACGGCAATGAATAATACCGTACAACAAGCATGGGCCGCAGCATCGACGCAAAGTATCAAGAGTCAAGATGATCTTGATAAACATCCGAATCTGTTGAACCATGCAACCTGGTACGCTACAAAAGGTTTCACTACCCCTTATCCGGGAGACAATAAAGTTCTTCTTCCGAATGAGGTTCAGGAACCCGTCGTAAGTAATAATAACGGAAAAGCAAACGACTGATCTTCTGAAAATCATTTCTGTAGGCTCGTATAGCATTCGCACTCGAACCTCTTGGATATCTCACCGTATGAGAAAGTATTCAGCGTTTTAAAAAGGATAGAAGGCAGCGATATTCGCTGCCTTCAGTCTTTGTACCATCAGCATGGGCGTCATCTATCACCGTGTGCGACCCGCAAGTTACGGTAGTGTGAGAAGAGGGACTTGCCGTCCTCTCTTACTCGATTCTTATTATTATGCAGAACGCAATCCTTTCTTTGTTTGGTTTCTGAATAATTAAATTTGATGAGCAAATGCGCCTCAAGGACATGGGTTTCCCTACATTTTATTCATTTTAGAGAAAGGATTGGGAATCCAAAAGATGAACAAACTTATTGAAGCGACAATGAAACGAACCGTTCTAATCATCACCTCTCTCGTTCTCATTCTGGTTTGGGGAGGAGTGTCCGCTTACCAGATGCAGCGGGATTACCTGCCGCCGATCAATAATCCTACCCTGATGGTATCGATTCACGCTCAGGATTATCAAGCGGCTCAAGTAAAAACTTTCATTTCGGGGCCAATCGAGCAGTCATTCCGAACGGTCAACGGTCTTGAAACCTTAGAGACCAACAGTTTTGACGGCGGACTCTTGATAAGCTTGTATTTTCCTTTGGATTACAGTATGGACCGTGCGGAAAGCGATGTATCCTCTGCTTTGGATCATGTGGCTTTACCTGCGGATGTGGACAAGCCGGTTGTAACCCGGGTAAGTTCCAGTTCCTTTCCGATTATGAGACTGAGTCTTACCAGTCCGCCCGGAAAAGTGGATGAAAATACGTTGCGCACAACGGTTCAAACTAAAATAATCAATGAACTGAAGGCCATGCCGGGGGTAAGCGACATACGCGTCATCGGGGCAGGAAGCAACGGCTATGTATTATCCCTTCGGATGGCGGACTTGAGAAAAGCCGGATTGACTATAGACGATGTGAAACAATCGCTTTCCCAGGTTCATTGGACGTGGGCGCAGGGGAATATAACGAGCACCCAAGTGACCATTCCCCTCCAAGCTTCCGTATGGATGCAAAGTGAGCAGGATTTGAAGCAGCTGCCCATACACGGTTCGGATGGACATGTCGTTCCTCTCTCCGCCATTGGGGATGTTGCGAAATCGGTGGTTGATCTGAAAACGATATCCCGGACCGATGGATCGGCCAGCGTCGTGTTTGATGTATTGAAAACCCCGTCATCCAATATCACTGATGTATCACAGAGGATCCATGACCGGATCCAAAACATTCCGGGCCTCAGCCCTGGAGATATCCACCTGGCTGTGCTTTTCGACCAAGGTGAACAGGTGAAGTCTTCGTTGAACTCTCTGTTCAAAGAAGGGCTGTTAGGATGTCTGCTTTCGATGGTCTGCATTTTTCTCTTTTTCCGGAATGCACGGTCCTCAATGCTCATTGCCCTATCCCTTCCTATTTGTCTGTTGGCTACCACGGGACTGCTGAAGATGATGGGAATCAGTCTGAACATTCTCACCGTATCCGGTCTGATTGTGGCTATGGGCCGGGTTGTTGATGATTCGATCGTTATTCTTGACAACATGTACCGGAAAGCTCATGAATCGCGGGAGAAAGTGAATTCAGTGCTTTTGGCTGAAGCGGTTAGGGAAATGATACCCGCGATCGTATCCTCCACGGCAACAACCGTTGCCGTATACATTCCTATCGCGCTGGTCGGAGGCATGATTAGTTCCGCTTTTTCCGGATTCGCGTGGTCTGTTGTCATTGCACTCCTAACGTCACTCTTGGTTGCTGTGTTTGTTGTCCCGGCTCTTTATCATCTATGGCAAGGAGGACGGAAGAACGATTCGGCGGTTTCCATTGAACCCGTTTCGCGCCGAGTGTTAAGCTGGGCTTTTCTAAGAAAAGGGAGGATTATCGCGGCTTTTGTTACGATTCTTTTGATTGCGGGTTCAGGCGCGTTTTTTCTGCCGGTAAATTTTCTGCCCGCCAATAAAATCGGACAAATTAACGTTCAATTGGAATTCTCCGAAGGAACTTCCTTGCCGGAAATGGACGCGACCGTAAGGCGAATGGAACAAACCTTGAAGTCGGATCCAAACATTACGACATTTTCTTCCGTTCTGGGATCCACGTTTACACCTCAATTTGACGATGTGTTCGACGCTGGCGGCGGATGGATTCAAGGCGCTAATATCGCCAATATTATGGTATCGATTAAAGAAAAGGCGAATGTCGATGTGATGACGGCCGAACTGCAGAAGCGGCTCTCTACCCTGGCGGGCAGTGCGATCTGTACCGTAACGAACCAAAACATTTCCGGGAATGATTCACAGCTCAAAATCGATCTCTCCGGAGCGGACGCTGTAACGCTGGACAATGCCGCGACGACCATCAGGAGTAAGCTCCAGCTTGTGCCCGGGCTCAGCGTGGTGGGGGCGGCCGACAACAAAGAAGTTCTTCCCAGGGTTCAAATATCGCTGAATCAAGCTTCGATAGAGCAAACAGGAGTTGATACGGAGGCGATCTTCCGGCGGATTCGGAATTATTTGTCCGAAGGGATGAGAATCGATGTCAGGGCAGGAAATAAGGAAACGATTCCGTTAGTCATCCATACCGATCTCATCTCAAATATCGCAAATTCATCTGCTGGGAGCCCGAATGCAGATACTCTGACCTTACTTGGCAAAGAAACATTCAAGGGAAAAGACGGTCAAGACGTCCGGTTGGATCAACTCGCATCCGTCAGTACCGGAAACGGACAATCCGTCATACGAGAACGGGAAGGACGCCCCTTCTCAGTAGTGACGGCAAATATCACTTCAAGAGATATTGGAAAGGTGACCGGACAGGTGCAGGATACTATCGATCATTTGGCTCTACCTTCCGGAGTCAAGTACTCGATTAATGGGATTTCCGCCCAAGTGAATCAAATGATCCTTCAAATGGGCATTGCTTTGTCCGTTTCCATTGTACTGGTTCTGCTCATTGTAAGCATGGTCTTCCGGGGGTGGAGAGCGCCGCTGACCGTACTGGTCTGCATTCCTTTCGCTTTTATCGGCTCCATAATCGGCATGCTGGTTTGGGGAGGAGAATGGAATCTTGCCGCGCTTGTCGGATTGTTGATGCTATCGGGCATCGTGGCTACCAACGGAATCGTTCTCGTAGATAAAATTGAGCGCAACTTGGCCAGCGGAATGAATCCGAAGGAAGCGATACTGCAGGGGACCGTTTCCAGGGTACGTCCGGTCTTAATGACAGCGGCGGTAACCATTTTGACTCTGTTCCCGTTGTGCATCTCCGGCAGCGGAGATACCATCGTCTCACAAACACTGGGAATCGTAGTCGTGTGTGGCATGATCAGTTCGACGATGATCAGTTTGCTGATTATTCCGCTCCTATATGAATGGATGCATTATCGTCGACCTTTGGTTGTGAGGAAAAGAAATCTTAGCACCAAACCGGTCGTATCCCAATAAAGGTTGCCTCATCTTATTGGGGTACCACCACATAGCCATCAAGCTAAAATTTTTGAATGCCCCCAAAACGAAAAAAAAGCTATTCTTTATTTACAAAAAGAATAGCTTTTTTCGTTTTGGGGATCTATTTAATTTCTTAGCTTGATGGTTATGGTTGATCGCCATTTTGCTTAGTTCTTCTCTCATGTTTCAGATGCGAAGGCTTTTGCTGATGAAGAAAAAGAAAGAAGCCAGTGAATTCTTTTCTTTGCTCTTAGCTTGATGGGCATGGGGTAGAGACAGTAAATTAACGTTATCTAAACGAGCGTGTGAAAACCCCTTGAAATATAAAGGTCTGCACATTGTTTACATGTATTCAATGTATTCTTGGTGGGAGCATCAACAAAAAACAGCCCAAAACTGAACAATACAGTCTTGGTCTGCTTTTTTCTGTTATTCAACTAACGTACCCGTTAGTGCAACGACTTGCTCAGTTGAATATCATGTTCCTCAACATAATTGCGGTAATGTTCACCACTATAGTAATCAACAATATCCTTATTAATCTCTGGATATCGAAATAGGGATCCATTTGACACCAATCTGGTGAGGGTCTGGATTTTCCAGGAAGTTTGGGATGCGATCCTGGTTTCAACGTACATTCAAATGTAACTCCTTGACCTCATCTTCACAAAAAAGTGGACATTTCCGTTCGCTAAAACGGATGACCACATAAGATATGTAATTCTATATGAAAATACAGTAGAATCATAGGCTCGTCAACGAAACTTATTATTTAATATTACTTTGTAATCTGTTTATTAATCTTTCTTTTCCGATAGCGTACTACATTCTAATTTCAAATGATTTTGAAGTCCTCTATCCTTTATATGATGATTTTTAAAAACATTTTGTTATGTAGCTCAAAGAACTGTTACTCTTACTTTGTCTTCTTCCCAAAGTCGGCGCAAATTGTCCATGCCAATCTTTGAGCCGAGCCTGCACTCTTCCATTCCTTCAAACTCGATGGTGGCATACCCGTTGTAGCCTGACTCTTTGATTAGTTTAACGACTCTGCGAATGTCGATATCCCCGTGACCGATAATGGCGCCTCTCAAATAATTGCCATGAGCCGTTCTGAACCAATCACCGCCTCCCGGAGGCTGATCGTACGGACGAAAATAGAAATCTTTAAAATGAATTAACGAGGCATAAGGCAAGTTTTTCTTAACCCCAATAATGGACGATTCATCCGCGCACATGAAATTGCCGACATCTAACGTAGTCTTGAAGTTGGGCCGGTCTACAGCCAGCAGCACGCGCTGTACACGGTCGCTCGCTTGGACGCTGAAACCGTGATTTTCAATGGTAGTTGTAATCCCGTATCGAGCCGCATAATCGGCGATAAGCCTGCTGCCCTGCACGATATGCGGAAGGCTATTTTCAAACCAACCGATTGTCATCTGTTCCGGCCTAATCGTAAAGGCCGTCACATCATGCCGCATATGCTTCATGCCCAAACGGGCCACCAGATCGACATGCTGCTTGACTCGCGCAACTTCCGCCTCAAAAGCCTCCTCTGTACCTTGAACGAAATTGGCCGGCATCGAATAGTTGGACAGTTCGATTCCCACCGATTTCGCTTTCTCGCGGACGGAGTCCGCCAGTTCCGGATTGTCCACCAGTGTAAACCCGTAGGGGACGATTTCCATATGCTCCCCACCGTTGTCTGCAATCCACTGAATCACGTCAAGTACGGACATTTCTCCAGCTTTAATGGCAGGAAGCAAGCTGTACGTGCTCAAACCGATTTTCATGTCGCACGATCCTCCTTCTACATTTTAAAATCTCCAATTTCTCCATGAGATGAAATTCATATTTCTAGCTGTTAACCTAACATCAATCATCTTTCCATGTCCATGCTATATACTTATTTCTATCAGGGTTAAAAAATTATAGCCCATTTGAATGTAAATTCGATATGTAAATGGGAAAACCCCCTCAGAACGTATATACAGATTATTCGCGAAAGAACAAATAAATCCTTCCAACTGACCTGCCCTTTAGCTTAATTAGGCCGATCATCCCGAGGCGGCCTCATGATGTTTGTGTTGAGCTATCGTCACCCGTTAACTTAATAAGCTGCCGCTTTCGATGTATGAAAAGCCTACCGCGATTATGCGCATATGTTTGTGTCGCAAAACGATTATGCACATATGTTTGTGTCGTGACACTGCGACACAAACATATGTGCTTTCACTAGCGTTGCATTAATTTTCTCTGAATGTTCATAATCTTCTGTCTTTTTATCATCAGGGCATAAAAAAATCCTTTACAATGAAATGGCAGGTAGTTCCTGTCCATAATCCACTGAAAAGGATTAAGCCCATGGACAAGGATACTCTATTTTCTTCATTTGGTAAATGGTTAGCACCCATTTGTACGAAATCGTTCACGGAAAAAGTGAAGGAAACGAACCAAGATAAGTACGTCAAGAAATTCACTACGCTGTCCTATCTGAAGCTATTCCTTCATGCTCAGATTCAGCAGCGGGACGGACTGCGTGAAATCGCCGATGATGTGCTTTCGAAAGACTTCCAGAAAGAACTTGGGTTGAAATCGATCTCTGCCGCTCAATTGAGTCGGAAACATAACCAAGTCGATTCCGCTTTGCTGGAGCATGTTTTTATGCAGTTGGTTTTACGTATTCGCCAACATACAGCGCCCTCCATGTTACGGAAGGATTTTAAAATCATTGACTCCACAACCATCGGACTGTGCTTGCAAAAGTACAAATGGGCAGAATTCCGAAAAACAAAAGCAGGTATTAAACTGCATTTCCGGCTGGAATACATCGATGATGAGACGGTCGTTCCCGAGAAAGTGACGATCACCTCGGCAAAAAAGAATGATCGAACTCAGATGGATGCTTTAATCAACGAACTCGGAGTCACCTATGTGTATGATCGCGGCTACATCGACTACGGGAAGTTCGATGATTACTGTGACCGCGGCATTTTCTTCGTGACCCGAACGAAGAAGAATGCGATGATTCGTCCGATAGAATCCTTTAGCTTGCCGCCAGAGAGCGCCGTTCTTACCGATGAAATGGTCTATGTCGGTACCCCGCAAAAGAGAATGGAAAACGTGCTGCGTCTGATTCACACGGTAGATTCCGAGGGTAACCCTGTCGCCATTTTAACCAATCGATTTGATCTGAATGCCGATGAAATTGGACAGATCTACCGGGAACGGTGGGTGATTGAAACCTTTTTCAAATGGATGAAGCAGCACATCCGGATTAAGTCGTTTTACGGAACAAGCGAACAAGCCGTTATGAACCAAATATGGACAGCACTGATTGCTTTTTGCTTACTGGTATTGGTGAAACTGGAAACAGGAACTCGTCACAGCCTGCTTCAGCTCTACCGATGGTTGAAAATCTTGTTATGGGATTCCGTTCAAGACTGGATGGAACGAATACATCGCTTGCCTCAAAGGATATCCGAGGGCAGACGGAAAAAGCAATAAGTACCGTTGTTGGATGGATGAGTAAATTACCATATAATTACCAAATGGACAGAGCTACCTTTCAGAGGTGATCGACCTTTTGGCGATGCGGCTTGAATCGTTGTTCAGAATAATTCGACAACTTATCCAAACGATTTTAATGCAACGCTAGTGATATCAAACAAATGTTCGTGTATAAAGAAATTCCTGAGCTAAATGGAGAATCAAATATTTATATAAACGACAAAAGAAGATCTGATAAGGCGCCAGTTCAATTATGATGATTCACTTTGGCCACTGGATTTATCCCAGAGAAGAGATGGAGCTGTCCAGCCGCGCAGCTCCTTTTTACATGCTCACAAAATCATGGGTTTTATACATATGTTTCATGGGGTGCTGCTAGTAAGCTATACCGGACATCTGGGGGGAAAAATGGTTGACAAGGAAAGACCGGTTAAGCCGCCAGGTGTACAGCAAGGTACAGGAGGACAACCAGGCAGACCGACAGGAGAAAAACCGGCTCCTTCCGCTAAGCCGTGAATGATAGAATGGACGGGCAACAACGTTTGATCGGCGTTATAAACTCAGATTTAAGCGGCTCATTGCTTCATGATATTTTCACAAAATTCACATCAAATTCTCATCAAATCCTCATGTACAAATGCTAGTGTACAAATAACAACTAGATACCACTAACGAACCTTAGAGGAGAGAGGTGAAAGAATGCAAATATCAAGTGTACAAGGCGGGCAACAATTACAACAACTGCAACAAACTGCTAAAGTTCAAGGATCTGCATCGGAAGAAGCAAATGAAAGTGCTTCTGAAAAAGCTACCGAGTTGCAGAAGAAAGCTGTTGCACAGAGCACAGGCGTAGGAGTAAATCTTGATACAAAGGCTTGAAAATAAAAAACACCCTAATTTTCCTTCTTGCACGAAGTTAACTTCGTGCAAGAAAAGAAAATGGATTTTTGGGTCTTTTTAATCATGTACATAAAACACCATGTTTGATGAACATGTCCATACAAAACGACGATGGAGGAAAGAGGATGTGGCATTACAAAAAGTTAAAAAAAGCTGTTTTATTTTCCGTACTGTTAGCCGGACTTAATGGATTACAAGGAGTCTTTGTATTCGCTGATAGTAATGGTCCTCAAATTTCAAACGTTAGCGGTTTTCAAACAAGCATTTTTGCACAAGGCCCTGCATCGACTAGTTCGCTTGACGACATTACGAAACTGGGCGACAACACATTCGTTACCTTCCAGAACGGCGTAGGGTCCGATGGCGCCGCCAGCAAAACCGGCGTTACGGCGAGCACCATTGTTGAGTATGACAGAAACGGTCAAATCGTAAACCAATGGCAGCTGACCGGAAAATGCGACGGGTTAACGGCAGATCCTGCCAACAACCGCGTGCTGGCCACCGTCAACGAAGACGGCAATTCCAGCATGTACATCATTTATCCAAATGCGTCGCAAAGCCAGCAAGTCCAGCATATTACGTACACCGGCTCTCTGGTGGATGCGAAAGGCAACTTGCAGTGGGGCGGCGGAACGGACAGCATCGCAGTCCAAAACGGCAACATCTACTTGAGTGCTTCCGCCCCCTCCGATCCTACGCACTCTGCCTTGGTACAGGCCGTTATACAAGGAAATACGGCGAACCTGATCCCGGTTATGGCAGGGAATGCAACCGCGACGGATGCAGTATACGGAGTTTCCGTCACGCTGGGCTTAACGGATCCGGATTCCAGCAAGGTGGTTCCGGACAACGCTCCAAAGTTTGCCGGCGACATTGCGTTGGACAGCCAAGCGGACTCGCAAATCGTTTTTGTGCACCATCCGGGAGCGAGCGATCAGTCGCAGCAAGTGCTGAAGCTGACCAACAATGTGCAGATTGACGATATGGCATGGGCAACCAGCGCGCAAGGGACGTTGTATGTCAACGACTCAGTTTATAATACGGTTTACGCTGTTACAGGCAACTTTACAGCTGGCACCATGTTTGTGGCGGTTCCTAAGACCGATGCAGGGGTACCTGGCTATGTAGGCATCCTGGATACGGCGACCGGAAACATCCAGCCTTTCTTGTCGGGAATGGGAAGTCCGAAGGGCCTGTTGTTTGTTCCGCTCATTCAAAGTAGCGATTCCAGTGACAGTTCCAGCAGCAGTTCCAGTGGCAGTTCCAATAGTGGTAGCCCTGGTGTTACTGGTAACAACGCACCGAGTACAAACAGCGTAACTGTAGCTACAGATGCTAACGGAAATGTGGATGCAAAAGCATTGACCGATGCATTCTCGACCAGTTCGACAGTAACAATTTCAATTACAGGTGATGTCGCATCCTTACCTGCCTCCGCGCTTATTGGCGTGGCGCAGAAAGATGGTGCAACTGTTATCGTTAAATCCGATCTCGGTACGTATATACTGCCTTTGTCCGTACTGAAGCTGGATGATTTGGCGAAAGCTCTCGGTGTTAACGTTGCGGAGCTTTCAATTAAAGTTACGGTTAGCAAAGTTACTGGCGTTACCGCTGCTGCTATGACTTCAGCAGCTAGCTCCACTGGCGTGAAGCTGCTTTCTGACGGAGTAGACTTTAATGTACAAGCAGTTAGCAAAGACGGTAAATCCCCTAATGTTGACTTTGGCAACACATACGTTTCCCGTACGTTGAATGTAAATGGAACGCTGGACGCAGCTAATACTACAGGTGTCCTGTACGATCCAAGTACGAAGACCTTCAGTTTCGTTCCATCCACTTTCGAAACCAAAGACGGAAAAACAACGGCGACACTGAAGCGCAACGGCAACAGTATTTATACGGTTGCTTCCTTCAACAAGAGCTTTACGGATATCGCGAACCATTGGGCTAAAGTCGACATTCAACTGCTGGCTAACAAGCTGGTTATCGATGGCATGACGGATACGACTTTCGCTCCACAAAATAACATCACTCGTGCACAATTCGCTGCGCTGGTAGTTCGAGCTCTGGGTTTGACTATTACATCTTCTACGAATATTGCTTTCAATGACGTTCATTCGTCAGACTGGTATGCCGGCGTTGTTGCAACTGCTGCTAAAGCGGGCTTGATCAACGGTTATGAAGACGGTTCTTTCCACCCGAATAAAGAGATCACTCGCGAAGAACTATCCGCTCTTGTCGTGCGTGCGCTGAAATACGCCGGAGTAAAAGCTGACGTATCCGCTGCTCAACAAGCAAACTTGCTTGCTAAGTACACTGACGCTAATAATATCGAGTGGGCCCAAGCTGAAATCGCTGCTGCGATTAATGCCGGTATCCTCAATGGTGAAACCGATACGTCGATTGGTTCCAATTTGACAGCTACTCGCGCTGAATCCGCTACGATGCTGAAGCGTTTCTTGAGCAAAGCAGGCTTCATTAACTAATCTTGCCTGTAAAGAAGAACCCGATACTCGCGCGGTATCGGGTTCTTCTTTTGCCCTTTTGGTATCCTCAGAACGTGTGAATAATCAAGATCAAATTCAAATTCATATGAATTACCCTGACGTGATTCATCGTCAAGGGATTTCTTCAACGGATGGTATAACAAGACGGAGATTTCGAATCTGTTGCAGATGTACTGTAGACAATCGTTCCAGAAGTTCCTTCCCCTCGTCCGTCAGAGAAATGTGAACGCTTCGGGCATCATCCGGATTCGATCGCCGTTTAACAAGACCGCCTTGCTCGCAGCGGGTCACCAAACCGACGCAGCGTGGTGGGTGACTTGCAGCCGTTCGGCCAGCTCGGAGATGGTAGCATAGTCGCGTCTCGGTTAGCCTTGAATGGCGAGTATCAGTTGATGCTGCTGGGGGGTAAGACCCACATCTCGGGCAGCGGTTTCACTGAAGTGAATAAATTTGCGTAACGTGTACCGAAACTCGGCCAACTGTTCGTATACGGATTTAGGCAACGCTTGTTTTGACATGTTATCGAGCTCCTTAGCGTATTTATATCCTATCGCGATATAGTTATGTGTTATGTCGAAATTATTAAGGGGGGAATACTTGTGAAAACGCGACGTTCCCGCTCAACGCCGAGGGTATTATACCTTTCATTCCTTTCGTTAATCGTAGGCTGTGCAGGCACGTTCATGGCGGGAGGGTTTTAAGCAGGACCAATTTGAACGAATTGATACCGAGGTTCGTAACGCCTTAGTAAATATCGCTCTTCAGTCATCAGATAATTATAATCATGTAAAATCAGAAGTTGAGAGGTTTGTAGAGAGTAATAAGCACTTAAAGTACATTAACTTCCTGTATTCCTTTATTGAAGATATGGAAGCACGCTACTATGACTCTCCAAAGTGGGCGTGATATTGGCGAGGTAATAAAACATTTAGAAAGTATCAAAAACTAACCCTTAATATAGGAAGTTAAAAAGAAGCCCTGTAACTGTAACTCAGGATAGGGATATTCAATTCTTTCTCCAATTGCTGAATCCGGTAACTGATTGCCGGTTGGGAAAGAAATAAGCGATCCGCCGTTTTTTTAATATTTTTTTCTTCGTTGAGCACCTGCAGAACCGTAAAGTCTTTAAAATCCAACGATCTCCCCCCGTTCATCCTTGCTTGGTATAAATCATTTTTGTATTTTTCAACACTAGCGTTGCATTAATTTTCTCTGAATGTTCATAATCTTCTGTCTTTTTATCATCAGGGCATAAAAAAATCCTTTACAATGAAATGGCAGGTAGTTCCTGTCCATAATCCACTGAAAAGGATTAAGCCCATGGACAAGGATACTCTATTTTCTTCATTTGGTAAATGGTTAGCACCCATTTGTACGAAATCGTTCACGGAAAAAGTGAAGGA
>NZ_JAQAGZ010000026.1 GCF_027533625.1 Paenibacillus gyeongsangnamensis
GGAGAGTGAATCCCAAGGACCTTGTGGAGAGAGACGTGCAGCAAAAACTTTTTTTGGAAGATGTTGTAATATGATCAACACCTTCTATTCCCGCATGCGCTCTAACGGATCTGACTAGCCACATTATCCACTCGTTTAAACTCCTACTTAACAAGGTACGTGAAATCCTGCGAATGAGCGAGCATACGTGAGAAAAACCTTATTCTCTGAGGGAGCTTATTCGACGCCTCTTCTGATTATTATTCAAGTAAATTCTGTCGCTATATAAATATTTGATGTATATTCAAGTCCAAAACATGCGACAAGAACATACCTCAATAAATCATGAAGGACGTTATTTATTGGCTTTTCAATTCGAGCATGTTCTTATCGCTACACAATCTTCTTGTCAGTTGACAAGTACTTGATGCCATAAATGACAAGAACGGTTATCCCATTGCTGATAAATTTATCCCATAAAACAAAAAAGCCGCGATTTACACGGCATTTGATGAGATAATACCGCAATCTTTTCATTCGCAGCCATCAATTCGATCGCTTTAGCTCTCCAAGGTGTTCTTGCTTTAAATGCGGTATCGAGAACGCTCGGCACTCCAAGGAACTTCTGATTAAAGCGAATGCACGGCGCCCTTCAGGTTCTCCACCAGCCACTTGATCTTCTCTTCTGTCTGGCCGATCGGCGTATTGACCATCACCTGCAAGCCGGGAGCATCGCTAACCTGGAAAGTGATATGCTCCAACGTCAATTCCCCAGCTTCAGGATGGAAATATTGTTTGTTCCCTTCCGATACCGGAAGCACCTCATGTCTTGCCCACCACTCCCGAAAATGGGTACTTTCCACGGAAAGCTGGGCGATGAACTCCTCCCACCAAGGGTCCCCGGCATACGTTCCGTAGCTTGCCCGGAACTGGGCGAGTCTCATTTTGGCGTGTTCTTCCCATTTGCCCCGCAGTAACTGCCGCAAATAAGGTGAGGTGAATGCTCTCCATACCATGTTTCGCTCCTGCTCCGGCATGACGCGATAATCGCCTACAACAACGCACGCCGCCAAATTCCATCCTACCACGTTCCAGCGCGCATCGGTCACGATGGCCGGGCTGTATTCGAGCCGATCCAGCACGTGCTGCAGCGTCTCGCTTACCTCGGTTCGTTCCGTTTGCAGAACATCCGCGGGAAGTTGCCTCATCGCCAGCAAATATAGATGCTTCCTTTCGCTGCCGTCCAGCTGCAGCGCTCTTGCGATGCTGTCAAGCACCTGCGCGGAAACCTGGATATTCCTTCCCTGCTCCAACCATGTATACCAATCGACGCTAACCCCGGCTAGCATCGCTACCTCGCTGCGCCTAAGGCCGGGCGTCCGCCTTCTGCCGTCATTGGGAAATCCCAACGCCTCTGGCGTGAGCCGCTCCCGCCTCGCTCGCAGAAACTGCCCCAGCTGCTCGAACCTGGCCGCATCCATCGTTTGCTCCATCTCTTATCCCCCTCCCTTTATCGGGAAGTCCGCCATGGTAGGAGTATGAATCCTATGACAAACCGTCATCTCGTCAACCTGTTTCCTTCATTATACACTCAATCTGCAAGAATAAAGAAATTGGAGGTACGTTATGGCTACACCCGCTCAATCCACTTCAGCATCAGCCTCATCTTCGGCTGCAGCATCGTTAAAAGCAGCGGCCAAAAGGAGAGCTCTCGCTTTGTTCGGTCTTTCTCTTGGCTACTTCATGGTGCTGCTCGATACGACGATAGTAACGGTTGCGCTGCCTGCCATCCATACCGATATGGGCGGCAAGTTTACGTCTCTCGAATGGGTGGTCAACGCTTACACTGTCTTGTTTGCCAGTCTGCTGCTCAGTATGGGCTCGCTGTCCGACCGGTACGGGGCCAAACGCATCTTCAGTGGCGGACTCATCCTCTTCGCAGCCGCTTCCGCTTTATCGTCCGCGGCCCCTTCGCTAGGATTATTGATCACGCTGCGGGGGATGCTCGGTATCGGCGGCGCGGCAATGACATCCTCTTCGCTGGCGCTTATTGCTTCCATCTACCAGGATCCGAAGGAACGGACGAAAGCGCTTGGCGTCTTTGCCACCGTTTCCGGCGTAGCTTTGGCTGCAGGACCTGTCATAGGGGGACTGCTTGCCGATTGGATCGGATGGCGAAGCATCTTTATGGTGAACATCCCGATCGCCGTATTGAGCTTATTCGTTATAGTCCCTAACGCCGGAGAGACAAAGCGTAACACGGAGCATAGCCTTGACCTTGCAGGGCAGCTTACAGCAACCCTATTCTTCCTTGCGCTGACCTTCGCACTCGTTGAAGGAGGCTCGTTAGGCTGGAGCTCCCCCATCGTGACGTCGGTTATTGTCGTAGCCGCAGTCAGCCTGCTCCTGTTTGCCGTCGTCGAGGCCCGCGGCAAATCGCCGATGCTGCCTGTTCAGCTGCTTCGGCAGCGCAGCATTTCGGCATGACTCGCCGCCGGACTCGCTGTTAACTTCGGGTTGTCCGGCTGCCTATTCGTGCTTACCTTCTTCTTTCAGCAAGGCCGCGGATATTCCGCGCTGTTGACCGGACTCGCTTTCCTTCCGCTTACCCTGCCGATGATATGCGGCTTCTTCGTCACCGCTATCGGCACGGCCATGCTGACATTCGTAAGCGTCGCCTTCTACTGGCTGCTGTTCGTCGGTTTATTCTTGATCGGCTATGGTCTTTCTTTAACGATTCCACCGCTGGTGACGGCTGTCGTTACCGCTGCTCCCCCTGGTCAAGCCGGCGTCGCCTCCGGCGCACTGAATTCGATCCGCCAGCTCGGAGCCGCTCTAGGCGTTTCCGTTCTCAGCTTATGCATGAACGGCGCCGGCGCTCACGCAGAAACCGCTGCTGCCACAGCCGGGGTGAATACAGCGCTTCTTGTCTCGGCCTTCGTGCTTGCCGGCGGAGGGGTGATTACGCTCTTATTCATCGGTCGGCAACCGAGAAAGAAGCAAGCCTAGGGATGATCCCCCTAGGCTTTTTCATATCATCCCCGCAAGTACCGGCTCCATACATCTTGCTCCAGCGAGGCTATTACCTCAAGATGTTCCAACACCTTCCTCTTAAGGGTCTGGTCGCAAACAACCAATATTTGATATACAGGTTGCGGGCGAAATTCAACAGTCGATCGGATTCCGATCGGCGAATCATTTCACTATCGTTCTCCGTTAATTCAATGACGCAGCAATATAAGTTGGTTAAATATGCTTCAATTTCAATTAATTCTTCTAGGCTTCCATATTCAAACCAACCACTCTTTTCATTTATCTCAGGCCTTTCATCGCATCACAATTACTGATAACCAACTATAGAGTGAGGAACATATGGTTCTTCTAGGAACGCAATTTCTTCAGACGTTAACGTAATCGATAGAGCACCTACGGCATCTTCGAGATGAGACATTTTCGTGGCACCTATAATTGGAGCGTTTACCGGTTCTTTCTGCAGCAACCAGGCAAGTGCGATATGAATACGGGGAATGCCGCGTTTTTCCGCGATTGCTGCAACCCGTTCCACGACCAATCGATCCGTATTTGCAGTCGCATCATATTTAGATTTTTGAACCTGATCGGTTTCGGAGCGATGGGTGGTTTCCGCCCAATCACGAGTCAATCTTCCCGATGCAAGCGGACTATACGGAATCACGCCGATTTTTTCTTCCTTGCAAAGAGGCAGCATCTCCCTCTCCTCTTCACGGTAGATGAGGTTTAAATGATTCTGCATCGATACAAACCGGGTCCACCCATTTTTCTCTGATACATATAATGCCTTTTGGAACTGCCATGCATACATGGCAGAAGCGCCAATGTATCTTGCTTTGCCAGCCTTCACCACATCATGCAAGGCCTCCATCGTTTCTTCAATGGGCGTATGGTAATCCCAGCGGTGAATTTGGTACAGATCCACATAATCTGTTCCCAGTCTCTTAAGGCTCTTATCGATTTCACTCATGATGGCCTTTCGGGAAAGTCCTGCACCATTGGGCCCTTCATGCATACGGAAATGAACCTTCGTAGCGAGGACAATTTCATCACGATTGGCATAATCCTTTAGCGCTCGTCCCAAAATTTCCTCGCTTGTTCCACCTGAATACACATTTGCCGTATCAAAAAAATTGATTCCAAGCTCAAGGGCTTTCTTTATGATCGGACGACTGTGCTCCTCATCAAGGACCCATTGATGAATCCAACGCTCTGCTACACCAAAACTCATGCAGCCAAGACAAAGCCGGGATACATCCAAGCCGGTATTTCCAAGTTTCACATATTCCATACCGAATCACCTTCCTTGTTTAATTTGGAGCTGACCCCCAATCGACTTCCCCGTCGCCTCGTCGCTATACGCTTCCCGGAATAACGGCCCAGCCTAAACGTGTGAATTACAAGGTCGAGATGTCGATCACGAATCGATAACGCACATCGCTTCGAAGGACACGCTCATACGCTTCGTCGACTTGATAGGCATGGATTACTTCGATTTTAGGGGCAATACCGTGTTGAGCGGAAAAATCGAGCATCTCTTGCGTTTCCCGAATGCCGCCAAGTGAACCGGCAATGCTGCGACGGCCCATGATTAAGGAAAACACGTTATATTGATCCAGCTTGCCTGGAGCACCGACATTGACAAGCGTTCCATCTACGCGAAGCAACGATAAGTAAGCATCGACATCAAGATTTACACATCGTTTTCTCCACTCTCCCTATCTGCTTGAATACATATGGAATTTGCATTTACATTTGCACGATCTTGTTCTTTCACACGTCAATTGAAGTGAGTCGCAGATTTGTTTTCAACGAACGTTTCACAAAGAAAGTGAACACCAACATGGAAAATGCGACCGTCACTGCGCTTACCGCGAATAAGAACGAGTAGCTTGTGTACTGAGAGACCCAGCCCAGCATGATCGCGCCCAACCCGATGCCGAGGTCGGTGGCAGTCGCTAAAGAAGCATTGGCAACCCCTTTACGATCAGGGCGGGCAAGACGTAACGTTGCCGATTGGAGAGCCGGATGCGCGGAACCGAAACCGATCCCGTACAAAACCGCCGAAGCGAGCACGCCGAGCAATCCGGTCGAGAAACTCAACGAAATTAAAGCCAAAATCGTAATTACAAGGGCCGGTACGATGATAAACGTCTCCCCATACCGGTCCGAGAGCTTCCCCGAAAGGGGACGGCTCAGGGCAAGCGTTGCGGCAAAGGCTAGAAAGAATACACCGGAATTGACCTTGATCGAGTCAGCGAACAGCGGAACAAAGGTGGTAATGCCGCCATATGCGATGAACATGAAAAAGACCGACGTTGAGATGGGCAGGACCGATTTTTCAAACAACTCGATTCTCCTTGCGCCCGATTGCGGCCGGAAAGGCATTTTGGCTCCAAACGTTAGGATCAGCGCTACGGCCGAAAAAACGACAGCGAATCGAAACAGAGCATGGTACGATAAGTCCTGGATCACCCAGATCCCGACCATCGGGCCGAATGCCATAGCCAAGGTCATCGACGTGCTGAACCACCCCATGCCTTCTCCGCGGCGGGCGGACGGGATCATATCCGTAACGGCCGTGTTAATGGCGGTGGAAGAAACGGCCCAGCTCATTCCGTGCAAGATTCTGAGCCCCATTAAAACGACGATTCCGCCGATCCAGTCATACAAATACATCGCCACAATGAAGAGCGCAAGCCCCCAGACGATAAACGGTCTCCTGCCGTAACGATCCAGCAGCCCGCCAACGATCGGGCGAACCATAACGGAAGTCAACATAAATGCGCCCATCGACAGGCCGATCTGCGTTTCGTTGCCGCCAATCTGTTTGATAAACAACGGCAGCGTCGGATACAGCATGTAAAATGCGATGAATAGGAAAAGCGTCCCAACGGTCATAAGGATAAACGACTTCGTCCACAGGCGTTCCACGTTTCCTGCCTCCTCAAGTCAAAGATGGTCGCTTCATTGTTTAATGACCTTAACTAAATCGATGTTGATTGAATAATCAACGTATGTCTATTATTATATAAAGTAATATGACACTAGCAATGGTTAAATGAGCGCGTTTTGTTGATTTATGAACAAAACAAACTAAATCGTTGATTATTCAAGAAAGCTTGGTGACCCACACGATGGCTAAAGTAGATAGAAGAATACTTAAATCCCAAGAAGCGATAAAAAAAGCTGTTATCGAACTGATGTCTGAAAAAAATTTTGACGACATTACCATACAGGATATTTCCGACAGGGCAAATGTAAACAGAGGAACCATTTATCTTCATTACCAGGATAAATATGATTTACTGGATAAACTTATCGAAGCGCACATAAACGAACTTAGGGAAATGTGCGAATGGGCATGTGAATTGGATTTTATCAATGCAACGATCCCCTTTTTCGAATACTTTGAGCGAAATTACGCATTCTTTTCTACGATGTTAGCGAGTAAAGGGGCCCCTTCTTTTCGCACTCGGTTCCTTGCGTTTTTTATCGAGGAATTTAAAGATGAGGTGGACAAAACGAGTGGAAAAAATAACGGTCTAAGTGATGATATTATTGTTCAATTTACTGGAACAGCTTACGTAGGGGTAGTTGAATGGTGGATAACCAACGGAATGCCCTATCCACCTGATGTCGTGGCAAAACAAGTGGGGACATTGTTGGAGAGGAGTCTATAGCGGTATCAGACAAATGGATCAAAAAGAAAAGAGCAGTTGCCTTAAGCACTGCTCTTTGTTGCGTAATTTTTTTAAGCTATGCTGCCCATAAGCGCAGCGATGCCCACCGATCATTGCTGACGGCGGCCTTCCTCTATTGTTTATTATTCTTCTCCCCGCAGCGCTGACAATACGCCCGATACTGATCGCGATTTCCCTAGCTACGATAAGCTCAGTCCGGTATTTGCCTCCATTGTCAAACGACTCTATGGAATTCATCAATGTCGTATTGAAGGGCACCTGGAATAACGGTACGCAAACGCCAGCGAGTATCGTGTATATTGTCAGGGTATACGGACTGATGTTGCACCAGAGCAGCATTAATGAAGCGCTAAAGCCTATCGTTCCGGTAACCATCATCCGGTACTTCGCTTGACTCGCCATGCTCCTGCCCATCCTGTAGTAGAAGATAACTGAGCACAAGGTCAACAGAAAAGCGAAATTGCCCATAACCCCTTCGCTCCGGGTTACCGTGTACATCCACAGCCATAGGGTGAATGCGAGCACATCTTCGCGAAAATGCAGCGCTGCGAAGCAATAAGACATCACTCTCCAGCTTCGATGGTTATGAATGGAGAGCAGGGCGGGCCAGGAAAAGGGAGACGAAACTTTCTTTATAGGGAGCTTCAGCCCGAATAGGATAGAGAAGCCGTACAGGACAACGGATAAGGTGAAAATAATGCCGTAACCAAGTCCGGACGGCAGCCCGATGATTAGCCAACCCGCGATAAGCGGCCCGACCAATTGGGTGAGGGAGCCGATCATGCCGTTGACGCCGTTGAACCAGTCCCGATTCGTCTTCGAGGTGAAATCTACGACAAGGATATTGATCGACATCCAATACAGGCCGGATGAAACGCCGAATAAAATTCCGAGCGGTATGGAATACGCTGCAGATCCTTGTCCCAGTACCAGAATGCACAAATAAAAACAGAGGAAACCGCCGTTGCCAAGCAGCAGTCCTATCGTTCGTCCTGCCTTTTTTCCCAGCCAGGCGGCCCCGACAAAAGCGGGAACCCAAGCGCTAAAGGAGGCAAGATGAAAGCTGAGAACCTGCAGCAGACTCTCAGACACTTTAAATAGATATACATTAACGAATATGCCGGACAAAGCGCTGGCACCTGCATTGAGTGCTTTTACAGTAAGAAGCATCCGACTGGCCTTCATCAATTTGCCGGTAATCTGTTGCTCATGCTGACTCACAAAGTCGAATCTCCTCGTTGATAAATGAATAAGCCCGGTTGATCGGTTGCCCAGCTACCGAATATAGATCGGATTGCACGCCAAAGCGAGCAAGGTTTGACCGGCTTCAGCAAAATGACGGCGAATTTCAGCCCGGTAAAATAAACGTTCCTCCATCCGCACTTCAAGCTTCTTTGTTTCGCAGCCCGGCTCTACGATCCATTCCCGCTCCACTCCACGCTCCGTAAGCAGCCTTATGGAGTCTCCTGCTTCCAGTCCGTGACAGGACATAACAAGCTGCAGCCCATTCGCCACCTCATCGGCCGAAATCGTGTCACCCATCATCCACCTGTCAGCGTTCATCGTAAGCCGCGGTCCTTCCGGCGCATAGGACAAGTACAACCGGCCCCGGTCTACGGCTTCCAGAATTCCCCGTACTGTCCTCGATTCCGCATACACCCAGTTGGTCGGCATGCCGTGCTTAGCATGGGGCTGTACCCGGTGGAAGTCACTTCCGCCAACAGCGACCAGCTTCCGCCCTGCCGCCAGCTGCTCGTGCCACCAGTTTAACGTCAGCTCGTTATCTTCCCGCCATGGACCGTTCCATATTTCCACCCAATCGTGGTCGACATCGAAGTCCCATAACCAGCCGCAGTTTCGGCAATGAGGATGATTCAACGAAATTTTAGCCCCGCGCTCCCTTGCAATCCGGATATACTCCTTCGCTTGGTCGAATGAGGCCGTCAGGAAATTTTCGCCCGGCTGCTCCACGCCGTAGAAATTACAGTGGCCGAAACGGGTAGTCAACTCCACGCCCGGGATGAAGACGAGCTCCGAATCCTTCGGATAAACGAAGTTCTGGCTAACCGTGTTATGATCGGTCAAGGCCAAAAAGTCGAGCCCCGCCTCCAGTGCCATCTGTTCCACCTCAAGCATCGTATGTGCCCCGTCGCTATGCACGGTGTGCGCATGCAGATCTCCTTTCAGCCATCTTGGACTTTCCATCTCGAAACGTACGGTCAAGATGACGCTACAGCCGGTCTCCCCTATTCTTCGAGGGTTCAATAGAACGGCCCAAGGACCCGGCGCTAACAGGCCCGGTATGTAACCCGGCGTCGCCTTTTCCGTTCCAATAAAAAATTCGGTGCGCGCTCCCCCGCTCCAGCCGCGCATCCGCTGCGCGTCTTTAATCCCAAGGTTGACGACGCTTTTGTCGGCTCCGTACAGCTGCGTTACTAATACCACATGCATACGCTCCACACCCGCAGGCATTTCAAACGGGACCTCGATATACGAATCTTCCTCCTGCGGACTAATCTCGCGTCTGATGACAAGCTCCATTATATGCACTCCTCGTATAGTGTTGACCGTTCATCACTGAAGCCTCACTCTTTTACCGAGCCAACCATGACGCCTTGAACGAAATATTTTTGCACGAACGGATAAATGACGACGAGCGGCAGCAAGGAAATGACAATACCGGCCATCCGCACGTTTTTGGTTATTATAAAGTTGCTGGATGTTGAAGAAGTATCGATAATAAGCGATTTGAGCGCAATTTGCAGTGTATATTTGGAACTGTTGTTTATGTACATAAGCGCCGAATTGAAATGATTCCATTTGCTGACGAATTCGAACAGCGTAACGGTGGCAAGACCTGCGGCTGCCAGAGGCATGAACAGCGTTAGAAAAATCCTCAGTTCCCCCGCTCCGTCGATCCTTGCTGATTCAGCCATCTCGTGAGGCACCGCCAGGAAAAAGTTGCGCATTAACAACACGCTGAAGCCGGATACGAGGCCGGAGATGATTAATGCCGACAAGCTGTTCAATAGCCCCAGTTCTTTGTTCACCATGTAAAGGGGGATCATAACCATTTCACCCGGTACCATCATTGTGAGAAGGATGAACGATACCATGAGATTCCGTCCCGGCAGGGAACGCTGGATTAGCACATACCCGGCTATGGACGACAGCAAAACGTGCCCGACCGTTCCGACTACCGTCACGATGGTATTGTTCCAGAACGGCTGCCACAACTTGATTTTGTTCCATACCGTGACATAACCTTCCAGACTGAATTCCTTAGGCCACAAAATAACCCTCGGTTCCATTGAATCGATGCCTGTGGAGAACGATAGTGCCACCGTATTCATTAAAGGAATAATCATAGTCGATATCAATAGCAGGAGAAATAGCGTATTCACTGCATCAAAAGCTTTCCCTGTAAAGTCGGTGTCTCCAATTCTTCTATTCATCGTAATGGTTCACCCCTCGTCGTAACGGATTGCCCGACGGACAACTAGCGTCAGCAGTAATGTAGCGGCAATGATTATAAACCCGGCAGCGTTGGCAACGCCCATGTCGAACTTAACGATCCCTTTTTCATATGTATAAATCATAAGGACGTCCACCGAATGCGCGATGGCAGGATTTTTCAAAATAAATACTTGATCGAAAATTCGCAGCACACTCATGGTGTTGAGCAGAAGCACGACCTTCATGGCGGACGCCAGCTGAGGGATCGTAATGTAGCGGACCATTTGCCAACGATTCGCCCCGTCGATCCGGGCCGATTCGAACAAGGACGGGTTGATGCTGACGATCGAGGCGAGATAGATGATGCAGGTGAAGCCGGCCTCCTTCCATATCGATGAAGCGATCATGACCCAACGTCCGTAAGCTTCCTCCCCAAGAAAATGAATCGGTACCACGCCGAACCAGCCGAGAATTGCGTTCACCAGTCCGCCGTCAGGGCTCAGCATAAATATCCACAGACCAGCCACGACGACCCAAGAGAACAGATGAGGCAAATATATGATCATTTGCGTGATTTTACGGAACCAGCTTTTCATGACTTCGCTCAAGGAGAGCGCCACGATCAGCGGAGCCATAAACCCGACCACCAAAATTCCTCCGCCGATGAACAGCGTATTCTCCAGCATCCGCCAAAAATTCGGATCGGCCAGAACAGTCTTGTAATTATCGAAGCCGACAAAAGGACGGTCTCCAATCACGCGAAACTTCTGAAATGAAGTAATGAAACCGCGGAGCAGCGGGTAATAAGAAAACAAAAGAAAATATACGATTACCGGAAGCATCATAAGATAAAAGATCGAATTTTTCCGCAGCACCTTCATGTTGCGAACACCACCTTCTTACTTGTTAGCTGATTTGAACGGCAGAGAGAGGGCGCAAACACCCTCTCCCTTGTTCCGTATGTACTTCATGCGGAGCGGTCAGTCAATGAATTTTCCCGCTTTCAGCTCTTGATTCATTTTGCTGACGGCTTCGGCTGCCGGTATTTTACCCTGCATGGCTTGAAGCGCATAGTTGTTAATTATTTTCTCAATATCCTTCCAGTCCTTACCCGTCGATTCCACAGTACCGTACTTCATGACCATCTCCTTCGCTTCCTTCACGCCTGGCAAGGAACCGAACGGGTTCGTCCATTTTGAGTTGTAGACATAAGGGGCGCCGTGGTCGAGATTATGGTCTTTTCCCTCTTGTGTCAGCTCGTATTTGCCGTCTTTTACGTTATAATCATGGCCTTCGATGCCAAGCGTTGCGAGAACATTGCCCTTCTCCGTACTCCAGAATTCGATAAATTCCATGGCCGTCTTCGGATCCGGGGCATTAGCCGGAATAATCCATGCATTCGGTTCTCCACGGCGCATCAAGATTTTGCCGTCAGGCCCCGCAACAGGCAGCAGACCTTCTGCCTTGAATGTGGTATTGGGATCCTTTTGCATGCGCATGTTATTGAACGTCCCTACCCACGTATCCCAATAGGTGACCATACCAACGCGGTCGGTTAGGAACAAGTCCCGCATTTTACCTGCATCGTTCGTTGCGAAGTTAGGGTCAAGAATACCCTCCTTGTACAACTTGGCAAACCATTCATAGACCGGGATAGCGGCCTCAGTCGCGTACGGGATCGTGCGTTTGCCGTCCTTTATAACGTAACCGGCTTTAACACCGGCAGCGCTCATAAACCCCTGGATATCGTACAAGCCGGCTGTGGACAAGCCATAGGTGTCGGCTTTGCCGTTCCCGTCGGGATCTTTCTCTTTGAATGCTTTCAGTACTTCGTAATATTCGTCGAGCGTCTTGGGCTCCTTGAGCCCGAGCTTGTCCAGCCAATCTTTGCGAACGATCGGCATCGTACCGCCCTGAAGCTTGGTGAATACGCCATATATTTTGCCGTCGCCCATCTTCACCTGATCCCATTCTTTCTCAGGGAAAATAGCCGGGTCGGAAATGATTTTGGATTTCTTGATAAAATCATCGAGCGGAGTCAAAACGCCTTGAGCGTATAGCACTTCCATAAGCGGCCTATCCAATTGGATTAAGTCGTATTTCTCGCCGGAGGAAATAGCGGTCAGCAATTTATCGTTGAATCCGGCAGGCTTCTCCATTTTGACCTTGATACCGGAAAGACGCTCCGCTTCCTTCTCAAACAGCACGTGTTCGTCAGGGGTTTTACCGCCGATGGTGCCTACCATCATACGAAGCTCCTTTTTTTTCTGCTCCGAAGGCTTCTGACTGTCACCATTGCCGCTGGCCGACTTATCCGAATTTCCGCAAGCAGCAACAATCAACATCGTGGACGACATCGCGACCGCCAAAATAACTTTCATACCTTTCTTCCTCATGTCTAGTCTCCTTTTGACCGCATTTTTTTGATACATCTATGTTGTCTTATTGAACAACCTTAACCGGACCGCACGATTCGCGGTGAATGAGCTCCCACGGGATAATGACCCGCTTGATGATTGGTGTTTTGGATGCACACAGATTCAGAAGCATCTTGGCTGCTTCACTTCCTAGCAGCTCCCCGTTCAACCGCATGCTGCTTACCGGCGGCTGGAGCTGGGTTCCATAGGAGGTCTCCAAACTGAAAGCAAATACCGACAAATCTCTTGGAATAACCAACTTAAGCTCTTCGGCCGCCTGGTAGACGCCGCATGCCACTTTGTCCGTATCCGTAATAATTGCTGTAATGGACGGGTTCTCGGAAAGCAATCGTTTGGCCATGATGTACCCGTATTCCTCAGAGCTTCCGAAGACTTTGTCTCTATAAACTACCAAACTGGATTCTACTGGAAGCTCCGCCATTTCGAGCGCTTTCCGATATCCGTCAAACCGTTCATGGGATACGGTGCGGTATTCGGGTGCATTCAGGAATAAAATATTCCGGTGTCCGAGACCGATAAGATATTCGGTTACCAGACGGCCCGCTCCAACATTGTCGCTGCTGACGTACGAGACGGTGGATTCATGAGACTCAGGCGGCCTTCCAATGACGACGATCGGGATACCGCCGGCCACCCTCTCCTCGATGCGCGGATCCCGAACCATCGGATCCAGCAATATTTCACCGTCCACCGGATCGGAGGACCAATTTTCCAATCGGTTCGTGAAATGCTTCGGCAGCGTATTCACGAGAAGCCGGTAGCCCTGGTTGTAGCATTCCTTCAACACTCCATTTAGCAGTGTCATGCGAAATTGGCCAAACTTGACCTTGTCGCCCTCCATGTTGAGTCCGATGATTCGTGTTTCCTTATTGGCTAGACTGCGTGCCCAATAATTCGGTTTATAGTTCAATTCACGGGCCGCCTCCAGCACTCGTTCGGATATTTCTTTGCTGATCGGCCGTTTTTGTGAAAACACATTGGAAACGGTACTTTTGGATACGCCTGCAGATTTTGCGACATCATCGATTGTTGCCAAATGATCAACTCCCTTTGTTCGTTCAATGAGTAATGTTAAACCGGTTTTATTAACTTAATGTCTTCTCTATACTTTGATTTTGTAAATTTGATGTCGAATTATAGGAGTTTAGGGCTAGTTTAGTAGGAAATGAATGATTTTTGACGTTAATTTGGTCGTAAAAGGATGTTTCTGTCGAACAGTTGGGGGTAAAATAACTTGGTTTTTATGAAACCGGTTCGATGATTTCGGAATGCAATGGCAGCTTTTGAATTGGAAATAGTCGTTACATAAATAAAAAAGCAGCTTATCCTCATTCGAGGATCGGCTGCTTTTGACTCCGTGGCCAGGCTATGGAATTGATCTAATACGTCTGTATCAGGTACCGCAAAAGGTTCGGTAAGGGCAGGTTGATTGCGCCGGCAGTGTGGAGTATTCAGCTTGTTCGGGGGAGTGCGCGTAGGGGTTCGAAAGAACATCAAGCAGCCGCTCCATCACACTGTAGTCTTCTTGATTAACTGCGGCTTCCAGCGCTTCTTCTACCCGGTGGTTGCGAGGGATCAGCGCGGGATTGCTACTGCGCATCAACTGATGCGAGAAGGCTTTTGGTTCCTGCTGCCTGCCGAGTCTCGCCTGCCACTGCTCTTGCCACTGAGCAAATTCCGTTGTACCGAAAAGGACCGTATCCTCCGGCTTATCAAGAGTTAATGCGCGGAAGGTATTGGTGTAGTCCGCACCATACTTCTGCATCATATTGAGCAGGCCTTCAATAAGGGATTCATCCTCCGGCTCTTCGTTAAAGATTCCGAGTTTTGCCCTCATTCCCGCGAGCCAATGACGGTGATATAATTCGGTAAAATCCGAAAGCGCATCCTCGGCCAGTTTAACGGCTTGTTCTTCGCTTTCATGCAGCAGCGGCAATAGGGTTTCGGCAAATCTCGTGAGATTCCACGCGGCAATATAGGGCTGATTGCCGTAGGCATAGCGGCCGTGCATGTCAATGGAGCTGAAAACCGTTGCCGGGTCATAAGCATCCATGAAGGCGCAAGGACCATAATCGATGGTTTCTCCGCTAAGGGCCATGTTGTCGGTGTTCATCACCCCGTGAATAAAGCCAACGAGCTGCCATTTGGCTATCAGCACGGCCTGACGCTTGATCACTTCCTGAAGCAGGATAAGATAGCGGTTCTCACCAGCATCAACTTCCGGAAAATGTCTTTGCAATGTGTAGTCAGCCAGGGCTTGGAGATCCTGGGCAGCACCCCATTTTGAAACGTATTGGAAGGTGCCGACGCGCAGATGACTGGCAGCCACGCGGGTCAGAATTGCACCAGGCAGCTCGGTTTCGCGGATTATTGGTTCACCGGTCGTCACCACCGCAAGGCTGCGGGTTGTAGAAATGCCAAGCGCATGCATCGCTTCGCTGATGATATATTCGCGCAGCATCGGTCCAAGTGCCGCCCGGCCATCGCCTCGGCGGGAATAGGGCGTTCTGCCTGAACCCTTGAGCTGAATGTCAAACCGTTCGCCTAGAGGGGTGATCTGTTCGCCAAGCAGCAGAGCCCGGCCGTCCCCTAGCATGGTGAAATGCCCGAATTGATGCCCCGCATAAGCTTGAGCAAGAGGCGATGCGCCTTCGGGAATCCGGTTGCCGGCAAGTGCCGCTACGCCGTCATCTTTTTGCAGCGCTTGGACGTTTAACCCCAGGGATGTTGTGAGCGGTTCATTAAGAATGATCAACTTCGGTGAACGTACAGGGGCTGGGTCCTGCCTGGTAAAAAATAAATTCGGCAGCCGAGCATAACTGTTGTCGAAGTTCCATCCTGGTTCTATAATGGCATTTTTCTCTGTCATCGTATCTCCTTTTTTCTTTCTAAATCCACACAAGGCGGCTCCTTTTAGTGTCTGCTTCTGCCAATTTATTATACTGTTGCCACACATAGATGGCGCCCTTTTATGTACCTGACAATTCATTTATGAATGAAGCGCCATCTCCACCTCATTTACCGAATCAGTTTGAGATATAGTCGTTCAATGAGGCGGTTCGCCCTTTGCCACGTTCTATTATATCAATAACCCATGCATAAAAGAATGCTCACCGAGGAATAACAAGAGGGAACGATTTCCATTTCAATAATAAATGAAGAAACGAGGAGTACCGATGACCGACAAACAAGCAGACGACGCATTGCTGGGCAATTACCGCAAAGTAACCGTACATGCTTATGACGCCGCGGATTATCGCAGCGGAGACGAGACTTCTCAAGGCACGGCCGTAACGCACGAGCAGCTGAGCGACGCCTATTTCTCCGGCACCAGCGACGGGAAGCGGCAGTTGGAGGATCGGGAGGTCAATTTATCCGAGCTCGAGTTCGATGAAGACACGCAAGAGTAGCCAAAGAGCCTCCCTGGCCCTAAGGGCCAAGGAGGCCTTTTTATGCGGTCACGGCACGAACGTGATGCCTGCGGTCTGCTTAGCGACGATGCGGACGACGTCACCCCCCAAAATGGGTATTTTTATTATGCCAGTGACACTGTCAACGCGATCGAACTAGGCTATCCGTATAACGTTCGGACCTGTTTCGAAAAAAAATAAAAAAGTAAAGGAGAGAAACAATGTCTCGTATCGCTAACAAATGATGGAAATCAAAGGTACACTCAAGAATGCCGCTTTTTTTTCATCTCCATATGTTCTAAATGAGCTAACCCCCATTGATGCATGGCTGCTAATAATGGTTCCAAAGTTCGTCCGTACTTGGTGAGCGAATATTCTACTTTTGGCGGTATTTGCGGAAAAACGACACGTTGAACAATGTCTTGTTCCTCTAAATCACGCAGGTGAAGCGTGAGCATTCTTTGCGTAATAGCGGGGATTAATCTCCTCAACTCATTAAATCGCAGTGTTTCATTAAAAAGCATATGTTGAATAATAATGGGTTTCCACTTGCCAACGATCATGTCCAGCGCCACCACCACTTTGCACATCTCCGCGTTTTCTTCCATCTTCCCACTCCATTCAAGAACTTTATTAATACTACACTCGCTGATGTATGTACATAATATATTAAATGCAGCAAAGTCACAATCCTATAAAGTATCGAACCTGTATCTTATAGTTCATTTAATTATACTAGGGCACATTCATGTTCCTACTTACAAAAAATAAGATTCTGAATTATAGTAATTGATGTAGGACAAGTTACAAATTTTAGCAGGTTTTGAATTTCAAATTAACAATAATCAAAGGAGGATTTTTTCAAATGCAAAAAAAATTACATGTTATGGCTTGCTTAGGATTGTCCGCCCTGCTTTTCGCCGGTTTCACGACCAACAACGTTACAAAGGCATCACCCAAAAACTCGGTTGCGACCAGCAATGCTGACCAAGCATTAATCAAAACCTCGTCGCAGGAATCCAAGGGGCAGGAAAAGAGTGTATTTCCTGAGATTGCGGATACGACACACGCCACCAAGGAGGTAGCGTCAATCTTCCACTCCTTTTTCACCGCCAAGACCATGCGCGACGTTAATGCGACCATGTCTCATTTTGATCCTGATAACATGGTATACTACGATGCTACATTGGGGTGGCCATTCCTTTCTTTCAACGCGCTGAAATCGACGTTAGAGCAGTACATGCCAACATGGGCAAATGGTAAATCCTATCCCACACGGATTCTTGGCGACAGCAACAGCGCCATAGTGTTCTTTACTGATACCCCGGAGCTATTCGGTAATGAGATCCGTATAATGGGGTCCGTCAACTTCAAGGAAGGCAAAATAGTCCGCTGGGTCGACTATTGGGACGGTCGCACTTGGCCTATGGGAGACCTCGCCAAAAATCAGACCCCTGCAGACAAGTTCCCTGAGACTCTCGGTGAAGACACGGTCGAGGAAACCGCGTCCACAGTAATGCGTAAAGTCGCGAATAAACTGAACGAATCCTTTGCGAATAATGACGCTGCGGCCGCAGCCGACTTGTTTTCGTATGATGCCGTCTTCGAGGACATGCTGCGCGCCAATATCCAAGGACAATTAGCCATCAGTCGCTACCTTAAGCGGGCTTTGAAGGATCTGCCTTATGGTTCAGGAGCCTCGGTGCGCCATGTTCTCGGCAGTGATCTAGGAGGCGGCTACGAATGGCGTTCCGATAGTCGACCAGTACCGAGAGGAAACATTGCACTCGAACTCGACGCAGATGGCAAAATCACACGACTGACCTCAATTTGGGATGGCTCTTTACTGAGCGATGACGCAATGGCTTCTCTCGTCAATCTTTCAATCGAAGAGTAACCAGTAAGAGATAACCCGGCTTTGTGGCCTACAGTTCCTTGGAAATGGACAGATGATTGGTTATGCACTTGAGTTGGCTTTATTCGTAATTTCTGTATATCTTGCCTTGAAGATCAATCTATCTGGGGATTAGAAAATGTGATTTTTCACGCAAAAAATGTTTAAAAAGAGGTGAGTATCTTGAATTTTCACCGCAATCCCAATACTTATGTTGGGCAATTGAATCTTAAGGTCCAAAATCTACAACGTGCTTTACAATTTTATCAGGAAGTAATCGGTTTTAAGGTACTGGACCAAACAGAAAAAACAGCTAACCTGACCGCAGATGGGAAGACGGTTTTGTTATCCATTGAACAACCGGATAACGTCGTGCCCATGCAAGAAAGGACAACAGGCTTGTACCATTTTGCGTTACTCTTGCCTACTCGCACTGATTTGGCACAAATTGTTCAGCATTTTGCCAAGATAGGGTTGCAATTTGGCTCTTCCGACCATCTTGTCAGTGAATCCCTTTACTTATCCGATCCGGACGGAAACGGGATTGAAGTTTTTAGAGACCGTGATCCTTCGGAATGGGTATGGAATAACGGTGAAGTGGAAGTTTCAGTTGATCCTTTGAATTTTAGAGATCTCCTCTCGTGTGTGAATCAGAAAACATGGAGAGGATTGCCGGCTGGTACGGTGATGGGGCATATCCATTTGCATGTATCCGAATTACGTATGACCGAAGAATTTTATGTCAAGGGACTTGGATTCGAGGTCGTAATCCGATATGGGACACAAGCGCTTTTCATCTCCACTGGTAAGTACCATCACCATATTGGATTAAATACATGGAACGGCTTGGGCGCACCCAGACCATCTGAAAACAGCGTCGGTCTCAAATCATTTACATTAATTTATCCAAATATTACGGCACGAGATCATGTCGTAGCTCATTTAGAAAATATTGGTGCACCCATTACAGAAGAAAATAGCACATTTGCTACTACCGATCCGTCTGGGAATCGTATTCTTTTGCTTGTCTAATCTAAGAAGGGCTTAAATGGAGGAATGGTCATGGGAGAGGCAGAACGATCTTCGAATTCAGGATTCATCCTCTGCGGGCATGATTTCTTGCGAACAGCGACGAAGTACAAGGGTTCGTATGGCTTGCCAGACTATCATGCCCGCCCCTCCATGTAAAGCCTCCTAAACTTCCAGCCCACAGTAAACAGCGAGGAAGCAAAGTGAACGTCTTATAGGCCCCACCTAGTAGTCAGATGGAAGCCAAAGTATGATGAATGAAGATTAAGACGTGCGGCAGATATCCGGCAGTGTGGGTGACCACGGCATGAAGGGCTCCAGTGCCTTCGGAGCTTGGAGATCGGAAAGCTGCGGCAACTGCTCGAACAAGTACATGAGGTACCGGAACGGATGCAGCCCGTTTTCCTTCGCCATCTCGATCACGCTGTAGATCGCCGCGCTGGCCTTAGCACCCCGAGGCGTATTCGCAAATAGCCAGTTTTTTCGCCCGATCACAAAGGGCTTGATCGACCGCTCGCTACGGTTGTCGTCGATCTCAAGGCGCCCTTCAGGAATGTGGATTGAACCGTACGGATACAACGTTCCAACACCGAATATCCAAAAGTTGGCCGAAGAGGGAATTCTGTTCCGACAAGCATATTGCGCGGGACCAACCTGTTCACCTAGTCGAAGTGCCTTATTGACCGGTATGTCACCTCATTCGGCAGGAATGATCGGACTTGCCCATCGAGGTTTTCAGTTGAACGATTATAATCAACATCTGGTGCAATTTTTAGGCCATCATGGGTTCGAGACAGTTTTGTGTGGCATTCAACACGAGGCGTCGTCTGTTGATATGATCGGCTACAGCCGAATTCTAGACGAACAGGATTATAATATGGGTCAATACGATACCGACTGGACCGAATGGGACTTGAACCGCGCCAAAATCGTCGCTTCGTTCCTCAAGGAAAATCACCAAAATCCGTTTTTTCTTTCTTACGGGATGTTTAATACCCATCGCGAATATCCGCAAATTTCCGAAGGAATTAATCCGAATTATGTGGTGCCACCCTTTCCACTTTACGATAATGAAAAAAATCGGGAAGAGATGGCTCGGTATATTTCGTCAGCCAAAGTGGTGGATCAGTGTGTGGAGATTGTCATGGAGGCACTAAATGAGTCTGGGTTAGAAAATGACACTTTGGTCATCTTTACTACTGATCATGGACCTGCCTTCCCCTTTATGAAGTGCAATCTGTATGATACTGGAATCGGTGTTTCCCTAATTCTTAAGTATCCAGGGAACAGTAAAAAAGGAGAAGCGATAGATGCTTTAGTTTCTCAAATTGACTTATTCCCAACGATTTGCGATTTCCTAAATCTTGCTAAACCTGATTGGCTGCAAGGGATATCCCTCATGCCTATTCTAAAACGAGAAACCGATAGTATTCGAACGGAGATTTTTACTGAAGTTACGTATCATGCGGCCTATGAACCAATGCGTTGTATCCGGACTGAACGTTACAAACTCATCAGGTATTTCGATGACTGGAATCAACCGGTTCCCGCCAATATAGACGACAGCTTAAGCAAAGATTTTTTAATTGAGCAAGGATACCTCACAACAAAACAGAACAAGGAAATGTTGTTTGATTTATATCTGGATCCAGTGGAACGTATTAATTTAGTCCATAAGGACAATTATCATCCAATTTATCAAGAACTTGCTGAGAAGCTGGACCGGTGGATGAAGGAAACTGGTGATCCGCTATTAAATGGGAAGGTAGAAAAACCGGTAAACGCTATTGCAAATAAGAGAGATTGTCTAAGTCCAAATATGTGTGATTTTGAGTAAATCGTGAGAATTAACGTCCAATTCATGGTGGCTACTGCGATTGTGTTGAAACACTTTTATTCGTGCTATATAGACGGCATTTGACAGATTGTTTAAGCCATTCCCACAGACCTTCCACAATGTTGAGTTCAGGGCTATACGGGGGAAGGAACATTAATTCTGATTTCCCGGCGTTTTGATCAAGAAAGGGCTGGAGTAATTTGGCGTGATGGATTCTAGCATTATCCAAAACCATGAAGGTCTTACCCTCAGGGTATTTACTGGCAGCATTCTGTAAAAACGATAGGAACACCTGCGCATCGTATTGCTCATGTTCTTCCCAGTAAATATCAACTGTCTCATAATCAAGTGTGGCCAGTAACTTGGCGCCACGGTGCTTCCCGTAGGTAGGGATGATCTTTTGCTGGCCTTTGGGAAACCAGGTGCTCATTAACGCATTGATAATCCCGAATCATGCTTTCATCCTCAAACAAGATCCGATCCATTTCGCAGTTTAGCAATTTTTTTTTACCACTTCGAATTCTTGTTTGAATACTTCCTGCTGCTCAGGATCAGCTTTGGCCATCGTGTAGGTAGGTCTAGTAGCGCGAAGCCCAATCGGTATAGAAGTTCTCTGGTTCCTCGTTCGGAATATTCGACTTGGAATTCGTTCTTGATCCACTTTCGGACAATTCCCGATGTCCAGTTCATTTTTGCAGGGAACCCAACGTCAACCGGCGTTTTTTCAACCAAGGTACGATACAGCACCTGCTCCTGTTCCGGCGTATGTAGGGCAGGACGCCCTGGAGAGTGCTCCATGTTCAACTCTTCCAGTCCGGAAGTACAGTAGTCTTGGATGTAGATTCCGATTGTGTCGAGACCACGGCCCAGAATCTCGGTGATGTTCTTCCGACTATAGCCCGAGAGGAGTAAGGAAATGCAAAGATATCGTTCGTACAACCTTTTATCATTTGTTTCACGCATCGCTCGTTTCACTTCATCAAGCCGAGCTTCGGTCATAAGCTCAATAGAATTCAAGCATACGCAGATTATGAAGGTATACGTATCTCTTTAATTAGGGCTTGCTGAAAAATAAAAAAATCCTTATTCTACAAGGGTTTTCGACCAATTTTGTCGAATTTATCTGCAAGGAAACCATGGAAAATCGATAAAAAACCTTGCAGATGGAGTGAATGAAATTGTTCGTGCTGAATCGGAATATGGCGGATCTGCTCAAAAAGTTCTATTTGCCCTTTGGAGGAAAATTAAACCCCGCGAATCGCTGGGTTCAGCTTGCTTCGTTTATTCCTTGGGACAAAGTAGAAGAAAAATATATGGATTCCTTTCAGTCTCCAGCCATTGGATAAAAGGCATATTCCGTTCGAGTCGCACTCGGATCACTCATCATCAAGGAGCGCCTGGTGATAAGCGATCGCGAAACCACGCAGCAGATTCGGGAGAATCCCTATCAGTAGTTCTTCATTGGTTACTCGGAGTATGTGGATGAAGAACCGTTCCACCATTCACTCATGACGCATTTTCGGGAAAGATTGGGCATTGAGATCCTTGCAGAGGTCAACGATTGGATTGCCCAAGCAGCGCTCAAAGCAGAGCAAGAAGAAGCAGCAAAGTCCAAGAAATCGTCAAGCCGGGACAATGACGACGACAACAACGATGCCGGCGGTTCCCAGTTGACCATGGAGGTAGGGGAAGCTCTCACCATTCCGGAGGAAACTCCCGCGACAGCTAAGACACCGCGTAACATGGCGAAGAGGTTCCGCGTATTGTCACCAGCATCTGCACCAGCTGCAAATGTCACGAATAAGGGAACCCTCATGCTGGACGCGACATGTGCGCCTGCGGACATTAAATACCCGACGGACCTGGGACTGCTCAATCACGCCCGTGAGATTCTCGAAGACATCATTGATGTACTGCACCATCCCCATATCGGATCGATGGAGAAGCCGCGCACTTACCGCGAGAAAGCAAGAAAATCGTATCTAGGCGTATCCAAACAACGCAAGGCATCGGGCAAGGTGATCCGCAAAGCGATCAAAAAGCAACTTGGCTTTGTGGGACGGGATTTGCGGATCATTGAAGTACTCGTAACACATACGCCCCTCACGGAGCTGAGTAAAAGACATTATCGCTTGCTCTTGATTATCTCGGAGCTCTACCGTCAGCAGCGTGAAATGATGGAGAAGAAAACCCATATCATCGCCGATCGCATCGTGAGTATCGAACAGCCACATGTACGTCCGATGGTTCGAGGCAAAGCTGGAGCTAACGTGGAGTTCGACGCCAAAATCGCCGCCAGTCTGGTAGACGGATACGCTTGGATCGAAACGGCACAATGGGATAGCTTCAACGAGGCAACAACGCTTCAAGCATCGGTCGAAGCATACAAACAGCGATCTGGGTATTATCCCGCCGTCATTCTAGCCGACAAAATCTACCGCAATCGAGATAACCTGAACTATTGCAAGGAGCTTGGGATTCGCCTCAGCGGCCCGAAGCTCGGCAGGCCCTCGAAAGATCAAAGTGAAGTCTCTGATCGTGTGCAAGAGCGTCAAGACGCAGCAAAGCGCAATGCGATCGAAGGAAAGTTTGGAGAAGGCAAACGCAAATTGGGACTGGGTCGCATTCGGGCGCGTGGCGCCGAAACAAGTCTGACCGTCATCGCACTTCAGTTTCTGGTCATGAATCTGGAGCGGTGACTGCGGGTTCTCTTTTTGATTTTTTTCAGACTGCTTGGGTTTAGAGACTTACGTTGGGCGTAGACTGGAACGAATCTTGTTCAGCAAGCCCTAATTATTGTTCTTCAGCAATCGCCGAACCACCTTGACCTGCGGTGGGACCACCGCGATTTCGCTGCGCGTCTCGGTGTTCATCTCATGCAATGACCCGCCGCAGCAGGCGCAAACCTGCTCTCCTTCTGCAAGCTCGTAGGTCACCGTTTCCACAGGCAGCTCCGACAGGTCCGCCTCGCGCTTGCCGGCAGGTTTGCGACGTTCGTAGGTGATTTTCTCGGTCTCGGGCTCATGCCCTTTGGGCGTTGCCAGCACTTCCGCTTCATTAAACAGGTTCAGTTCCATGATCCCACTGCAGAATTTTGAGTTTGTCCCGCTTGCGGTTACAAAACACAAACAGTGTCAAGGAGAACGGGTTCAGTGCAAACTGTTCCTGTACGATGGCGGCCAGGCCGTCAATGGATTTGCGCTTGTCGGTGGAAACCGCAGGCCAAATAGACCTGTGAAGTACCGGCAAAATTTAACATTCGGACCCCAGTGCCGCAACCACGTCACGAAGCAGTTGCGGCTCGAAGCCAGGTCAACCCCGATCCGGGCGGAGCCGACCTGTACCCACACCGATTCGTAAGTTGGCTCTGGGGCTGTGAGGCTACGGCGCGGAATGTTGTGGATGTGGACCGCGCTTGGCTTTGCCGTTTTGGGGCTTTGTACAGCCAATATTTGAACTGATGCACCGTCAGATTCTGTTCCGCACACTAGGCCTTCATCGTTTGCCCACTTGCCTGATAGGCTGCAATATGGTTGGCCCATACTTCCTGTAACGTCTCTTCCATCGAAATCCATCCTCTAGTTCGTGTGATGGATTCATTGTGGCAGGCTTTGCTTATTTTGAACAGGTGGGCTCTGTTTGACGCTTACGCGATCAAAACTATAGCTGTGCTCATACGGTAAGTTGCATCCTCCGGGCAGAAGCGCACCCATACAACACAAAACAGGTGAGACACCTGTCATCACCTGTTTTGTTTATTAGAGAGAAGCTTTTCCCTTTCTGACGCTCTCTAAAAGATCAGCTTTTTTGCAACACAACCTGCTTATTATCCCTCTTGATAATAAGGAACAACGAGAGGATTGCGCTCAGTGAAGTAGTGCTGATGCCAGTATGGATAGATGACGGGCATCTGGCTGACTTTATCGAGTCTCGTGACCTGCTCAGCAGTGAGATTCCAGCCGACCGCGCCAAGGTTACTTTTGAGTTGCTCCTCGTTGCGAGCGCCTATAATCACGCTTGATATCGTAGGGCGCTGCAATAACCAGTTCAAGGCAATCTGCGCTACCGACTTGCCAGTCTCTTCGGCGATAGCGTCAAGGACATCTATGATTTCATACACCTTCTCGTCAGGAATCTGATATCCCACAGAGCCTATCTGCTGCAATCGGCTACCCTGAGGGGCAGGCTGGTTGCGGCGAATCTTTCCTGAGAGAAGCCCCCCGGCCAGAGGACTCCAGACAATTGTGCCAACCTTCTGGTCAAGAGCGAGCGGCATAAGTTCCCACTCGTACTCGCGCCCGACCAGGGAGTAAGAGCCCTGATAGGCCACGTAGCGCGCCCAGCCATAAGGCTGCGCGATGGCAAGAGACTTCATCAGGTGCCAGCCAGAGAAATTGGAACAGGCGATATAACGTACCTTGCCGCTTTGTACCAGGGTGTCGAGCGTTTGTAGTGTCTCTTCGACAGGAGTAAGCGCGTCAAAACCATGCACGGTATAAATATCGATATGATCCGTATTTAATCTGCGCAGACTGTCCTCACAGGCCCGGATCAGGTGATAGCGTGAGGAACCAATCGCGTTTGGCCCATCGCCCATCTGGAAAGCCGCCTTCGTGGAGATTAACAGTTGGTCTCGCTTTCCTGCGATTGCCTTACCAAGAACCTCTTCTGAGAGTCCGTTAGAGTAAACGTCAGCCGTATCGAAATGATTGACGCCTGCCTCCAGGCAGATATCAACCAGACGACGTGCTTCCTCCACGCCGGCATTGCCCCAGGCGCGATAGAAGGCATCACCGCCACCGAAGGTAGCTGCTCCAAAGCTCAGGGCAGAAACTTTCAGACCAGAACCGCCAAGCTGCCTGTATTCCATTGAATTGTTCCTCTCTTCTCTTGAGTTTAAACATACTATATGAGTGGAGAATGGATAAATCCATCATTGACGCACTTTTTGACCTTCGTCCAACTCATTCGTCGTATCGGTATCCTGGGTAATCATGACGTTATTTCGGTAGTTGTGTCCTGCCGCTTGTCGAAGGCTCTTCGGCATTCTACTCATGCCTTCTGGATTTAAGTTGTTGGTTTTAACACATCATGATCAACGTACCTCTCTCCATTGATTTCACTAATTATGTTGATAGCCACTTTTGCTCCATCGCCTGCGGTTATAATGGCATGTACGCTTACTCCTGCACAAGTTCCGGCAGCCCAAATCCTATCTATATTTGTTTTCCCATTAACATCAACATCCAATACCTTTTTTATTCTAGGCTCTGTACCCGGTTTGGTTCGAATCCCGATGGTTTCAGCCAAATCGACCAAAGCTCCTGTTGCGAGAATGACATATCTGGTCTCATATTTACCGTTTTCCGTTTGGATTTCAAAAGCACCTTCGTTAATTTGGACATCAACGGCTTTATCTCTGACAAGTTCTGCCCCAAATTTGACAGCTTGCTTTTCTCCCAGATCGACCATGTCGGGGCCGTTAATCTCCATGATACTATAAAAATTTTGAAGCCAAGCCCTTCTTGTCATTCCCTTATCATTGTCAATCAGCAGAGTCTTTTTTCCGGCTTTTGCTGCGAATATAGCTGCACTGGCACCGGCAGGACCCGCTCCGATAATGGTAATATCGTACATGTTATCGCTCCTTTTTTTAATAGTTCTATAAGTTATCTTAACCAGCGATTGAATGGATGTCCGGTTTGCCCAAGAAATCCGCACGCCGGGGTCTATGGGGTTCACCAGTTGGGTGGCCTCTCTACCCGGAGCACATGCGCAATAGCATGGACCTCTCGATTCAAAACTTAAAAACTCCCTTCTTAATTAAAAGCCGTATTCCGCCTCTTTGGCTTCGCGAATTTTGGTGTAGGTCTCTGTCAAAACGACCGTATCCTCCACCAAACGGCGGATACGAAACAGGACGTCATCGTTGGTGATTTCTTTGCGGTAAAAATCCTTTTCCTCGATAAATACATAAGTTTGAACAATTTGCGCTTTCACATATGTCAAAATGGGCTTGAGCTGCTGTTCCGCAACCAAGAAATGCCTGGACGAACCCGCGGTCACAAGTAAGCCGACAATTTTATCGCGCAATGCCTGAGGAGGCAGCAAATCAAAGATGTTCTTCAAAGTACCCGGTATGGAGGCTTGAAAAATGGGAGTACCGATGATGATCGCATCGGCCTCCATCACGGTTTTCGCCACGTGTCCGGTATCGCCCTCGTATTCCAAGTAATTGCGCCCGTCGCTAAACTGAATGTCGTACTCGGACAAATCGATCAATGTCGCGTCGGCATCGGGATATTTTTCAGCGATTTCTTTCATAGCGTAGTCGATTGCCGTTCTGGTCTTCGAACCGACGATGGATCCGGATAATCCGACGATCTTCATACCTTCGCCTCCTTATGCTTCTTGGCGGTATATTTTTTGACGGCCGGCAAAATTTCTTTCCCGATCAGCTCAATGTTCATCATTAACTTCTCAAAAGGTACTCCCCCGAAATCCATCTGCGCAATATAACGCTGATGGCCGAACAGTTCATGCTGATAAAGAATCTTTTCAATAATTTGCTGCGGGCTGCCGGTATTCAAAACATCGCGTGTATCCGCGCCTTGTGCGAAGTGCTGCTTTGGATAGCCCCCCCCGTTAGTGAGCTGTATGCCCTCATTCACGTGAGGATAGTACTCGCGCAGCGCCTGTTGCGTCGTTTCCGCCGCATAGAAGAGGCCGGCCGTTGCAACTGGGAGCTCCGACGGGTTATGTCCGCTTTGTTCGGCAGCTTCGCGGAAAGCGTCGATGGCGATTTTGAAGTTCGCAGCCGGTCCTCCTAACATTGCCAGATATATCGGAACGCCCGCATACCCCGCCTTGATCGCACTGGAAGGATGTCCGCCAACCGCGCGCCAGATCGGAATCCAACCATTCAGCGGACGCGGCAGTACCTTCGCATTCCGCAGCGGAGCGCGGAATTGTCCGCTCCAATTGACGATTTCCTCTTCATTAATCTTCAGCAGCAGTTCAAACTTTTCTTCGAACAGTTCTTCATAATCATGGAGGTCATACCCTAACAATGCAAAGTTACCTACCCGCGATGCGCGGCCGGCAACGATCTCCGTACGACCGTTCGAGATCAAATCGATCGTCGCAAAATCCTCGTACACCCTAACAGGATCCAGTGTGCTGAGGATCGTGGAAGAGCTTGCGATTTTTATTTTTTCCGTCGCTTGTGCAATGGCCGCCAGCACGACAGAATGCGCCTGAGTCGCGAAGAATTCCTGATGGCTTTCGCCTACGCTAAAGAAATCAATACCCGCTTGCTCAGCCAGCTTAGCGAATTCAATGATTTCATGAATGCGCTGCTGTGCTGAAATCCGTTTTCCTGTATGAGCGTTTGAGAGATGGTCGCCTAACGTATAGATGCCGAATTCCAGCCCTTTGCTCGGATCGATGCGATATTTCTCCATTGTAATTCCCGCCTTTCTCTTCATTGTATTATTGCTTCCCGCAGGCACCCGCCGAACAGTACCTGATCGGCCCGGAACTTCTTAAACGCATCGAGGAAGGCGGCAACAAGCTGTCAGTGGCGGGTAAGACCGCATCAGGAACCGTGTACTCTTCTTGCACCCGGCGGCGCACACGGCTCTCATTATTTTCATCCTTCTGTTCTTTTTATACGCTTTTATCTATGGAGGATATAAGCCTTAAAAATACAATGGCATTCGAGTGTTCCCGATGTCTCTTTGGTGTATTTTGGTCTCTTATGCATGATTTTTTTTAATGAAATCAACAAACGCATTAACGAACGATTGTAGGAATTTAACAGTTCCTTCATCTTTAACCTTGCCGTTTTCATCCAACAGGTCGGCAACAAAACCAATATAAGCCTCCGGTTGTTGGAGTACGGGCAAATTCAAGAATACCAGTGATTGACGTAAATGATGGTTTGCACCCAATCCACTCAGCCTACTTGGAGACTGGCTGATAATTGCAGCCGGTTTGCCATTCCATATACTTGCTCCATAAGGACGGGAACCTACATCTAGTGCGTTCTTCAATACAGCCGGTACTGAACGGTTATATTCAGGAGTTACAAACAATACAGCGTCGATTTCCTTCATTTTGTTTCGGAATGCAGTATATTCTGCCGGCACCCGGTTTTCATCATCATAATCCTGATTATATAAAGACAGGTCAATCTCTATAAATTCTGTTACATATCCTTCAGGGAATAAAGTTTCAACATTCGCTGCAAGTTTTTTGGAAAAAGATTCTTTCCGCAGGCTTCCAACTAAAATACCAACTTTCGTCATACCATATTACCTCCCAAGGTTTTATTAATCATTTTCGTTATAGTAAAGTTCTTTGACTTCCTCATTCGTCGCCCCAGTTATAACGGTTTCATGCGTTTTTTTGAGAACTGGTACTACTAAATGTTCAAGTCGCTTACCTTCAGCCGTTAATTGGATTTTGAAGAATCCTTTTTACTCAATTCTGCGTTCGGAACGAATACCGTACAGGTGACCCAGGAAGATCATTTTGAAGAAAACCTGTGAATCGATGGATGGTCTCACGTTATCTTCACTGTCATACGGATGCGTTTATCGTACCGGCTGGAACATCGATCATTTTCTAAACTACATCTACTCAACGGGGGATCTGTCGAAACTTTCAATAACCAGTTTTCCGATCATAACTTTCGATTCCAGAAGGGCATGTGCTTTCCGCAGATTCGCCGCATTGATGGGAGACAGGCGCCTGGTTTCCGTCGTACGCAGCCGTCCCATGTCAATTTCGTCCGCGATCCGGTTCAACAGCTTGTGCTGCTCCTCCATATCTTCCGTTTGAAACATTGGGCGCGTGAACATCGACTCCCAAACGAAGGTGACGCTCTTACTCTGCAGCTGAGTCAAATGAAGAGGCTCGGCCGTCCCGACAATGGAGCAAATTTTTCCCTGCGGCTTAATCGCTTCCACCATCGAGCTCCAATGCACGGCCGTATCGTACATGCAGAAAATATAATCCACATATTCGATGCCTATTGCCCGAACCTGGGGCATAAACGCTTCGTGATGGTTGATGATATGATCGGCGCCCATGCTTTTGGCCCATGCTGACGATTCCGGCCGGGACGCGGTGCCGATGACGGTGAGTCCAGCCAGCTTCGCAAGTTGGATGGCGATGGAGCCGACGCCGCCTGCGGCACCGATTATCAGGATCGTTCGGCCGCTGTTTTCCGCATGTTGGGAAGAGACGCCTAGACGGTTGTATAGCGCTTCCCAAGCCGTAATGGAAGTTAGCGGCAGAGCGGCGGCCGCGGCGAAGTCGAGAGTTCGCGGCTTTCGTCCGACGATCATCTCGTCCACCAAATGAAATTCGCTGTTAGTGCCTGGTCTTACAATACTGCCGGCATAATACACCTCGTCGCCGGGATGAAATAGCGTGCAGTCCGGTCCCGTCTCTTCGACAATTCCGGACGCATCCCAGCCGAGGACGCGCGGAACTTCTTCGCGTTTGGAATTCGATGCACGTACCCTCGTATCGACCGGGTTCACCGAGATCGCTTTGATGCGGACCAGCAGGTCTCGACCTGTAGGAGCCGGTTTCGGCACCTCCACGTCGAGCAAGCTTTCCGGGTGATCGGCCGGCAAATATTGATAAAGACCTACTGCTCTCATCGTTTCATTTGAAGACATCATCATCGGTCCTTTCGTCCTTATGATTGACTCCCTATATAGGGCTTGCTGAACACCATAATTTTCCTCTTTCTGTCGAAATTATCTACCCTGAAAATTGAAACGGAGCGTAGAATTAAAAATGGCAATACGAGAGTAGGCGCAGCCTAATCGTTTTTTTAAACGAAACTACGTCTTGCACTGTCAGGTGAATGAGGCAAGTTAGGAAGCCGTAGGGCTAGAAAGAGTGACGGTAAAACCTAAATTCTCAAGCCTTCGGGCGGACTGCTTAACCAAAATGTCCTGCTGCCTTGTAGCAAAGTAGTTAGCACCTAGCATCTCATGGATTCTTTCCTGTGCGGAAATGCGCTTCCCCGTATTCGGGTCCGGGAGGTTGTCGCCTAACGTATAAATACCGAATTCCATTCCTTTGCTCAGATCAATGTGATACATCTGCATATCCCTACCTTTCACTTGATCTTCAAATTGTATCCCGGCTTCCAATACTTTATTAAAGTTACTTACAAATATACTGTAACATACAGATTCCATATTCGTAAGTAGGCACATTAATGTGCTATAGTATACCTAATGATACCTTCAGAGGAGGACTGGGAATTGGAAAAGGTGCCGGATTGATCGACGCTCGCTACGGTTGTTGTCGATCTCAAGGCGTCCGTCCTTCAGGAATGCCGTCAGCTTGTCCCACTGGTTCAGGCTGTACGCAATCGCCTGGCCGATCAAACTCTTGGGCATCGTACGGGACTTCTGCTGACGCAGCCACGTCTGGTACACTTCCAGTATCGGACGACTTCACTCTTCTCGAGCTTTATGCCGTTACTCCGCGTCCACGCTCCCGTCAGCATGATAGTTCGGCTTGGCATGAACCGAGTGCGCCATTGAAGCACTGTGGGATATCCCATTCAATTTCTCTTCCCGGTCATAATGACAATTGCCCCGACTCTAGAAAGAGCACCTAAGCTAAAGGATTGCATTAAGGTCGTTGATGATACCGATTTTATTTGGCTTTTTGCTTCTAAGGAGCAAGTTGAAGCAAGCATCATATCCGGATGGTTTGATAAAGACGGAAATAAAGTCAATCTTTTAGAAAGTTTGCAATAGCACTATAGCAAATTAGCAAAAATACAAATAAACAGTTAATTACTTTTCTGTTTATACAAGTTTTAAAAAAGAATCTCGCCTATTGGGGGTAATATGTTACTCCACCAACAGGGCTCTGGGTTTCGAGTATTTCAGGAATGAAAATAATGCACAAGGCTTTCCTGCTGTTCGTTCGCAGTGTAGCTTTTTAAGTCCCCAGCAGGTATCGGATATTTTTTCTTAAGTGAGTGTACTGACATAGCTAACAGCTTGGGCTTCAAAGCAGCCTTATTTCCCTTCAGCCTTGCGCTGCCATCCGGGTGGATAACCGAAAGTAGAGACCGCAGGTAGATTCGGGTAAGCCTTGAAAACCAGCCGTCCGGCAAATTCATTACGGTAAAACCAATCCGCTCCGCACCCTGATGAATCATAGTAATTCCGTAAATGGCCTTTACGTTATGATAACGCGGATCTCTTTTTAATATCTCGTGCATGTACGGCAGCGCCTCCTTGACCATTTGGATTATCCGCACTGCACAATGAACCAACGATCGCGATTCGGAAACAAGGCGTGCCAATATTTCGTTGTTCAGGTGTAGCTCCATCACGCGATCTCCGCACCTCAGGATTTCATTGTCCGACAGCACAACCTCGTTTCCAAGGTATCGGCGCACACGAAAGAGAAAAAATGGAGGATCGGCATATCCGATAGGCTTTACGCCAAAGCAAAGATGAAAGAGCCGGTCCCAGCTGTGCCATAAGTAAGCCAACAACTGCCTGAAATGACGGTGTTTCTGCTTCTTAACCTGACCGTCCAGCATCATTTTCTCATCCACTCTCATAAAGGAATATCCTTTCGATAATGCTTCGCTGACGAACTCCTCCAAAGCCTCAAGCATATGCGAAGGAGCGTCCCAATCGGCTCCCAGTGTCTGCCCGCTATCATGTAGAACAATAACCGCACCGTCTTTGAGCTTCGAGATTAGGCGATTCTTGACCTTTTGTTTACCTCCTCGGCTCTTCCAATCGCCTACAATAATGGACCAAAGGATCAAACGAAATCGCGTTAACAGCAAGAAATCGAACACGTTGATTACACCCCAGGGAGGACGGTAAAATTCAGGCCTCACCCCGATAATGCGCTCTACGGCTTCAATGGATTGGAGCAGCTGCCTCCTGATCCCCCTAGGGGTCATAAATATGTTAGCCTTGTGTACATAATTATGAAGCCCTATAAGATGCCCTTCGGCGTTCATCCGTTTAATCAGCTCCGGATACCGCTCCGCTTTTGAGCCTAATACAAAAAATGTCGATTTGACGCCGAAATGCTTGAGTAAATCAAGTAATCGCGGAGTATAAAAAGGATCCGGACCGTCATCAAACGTCAAGGCAATGAAGCGTCCGGTTTCTCCCTTTTTATATGCGCCTATACCGAATAAACGAATCAACATGGTCGGAATGATTGAATAAACGCTCAAAGCTCCGATAATGTAACCTAACAGCAGATTCATCCCCATGGCTCCTTCAAATGAAAGAGAGTCTTATAAAGCCCTTTCTTTCTCCCCTTCCATCATGTAATTAATTGCAGTGAAGGCCAGCAGCGCCGCGCTTACCCAAATCGCTACTTTCGCATTAAAGGTATCGGCTACTCAGCCGCCAGCTAAATGAGGGCATTCGCATGTCGACTCCAATCCGAGTAATATGAATAAGTTCCATTTGCAAGGTTTGGTTTCTCGTCTGCTTGGTATGAGATTGGAGGAACAAGCTTTGAGAATTTGGAGTTCGCAAGTACCGCTTTCATGTGCCTTAAAGACTTAAGTTAGAACATTTTTGAAACGGTACGTACCGTTTTTATAAGTTCAATATATCTGATTTATTCGTAAATTGTCAATATGCTTTTTATATGAACTTAAGTGGAGAGTCTTTCACGTCTGAATAAACGATCCATATCAACGCTCAAGCTGCATAAGTCCTAACACTCCTCGGCAAAAGATGAAGATTCATTTCAGTGACGGGACACCTGTTTCTGCAATTTTTGAATCAACGATCTGGCTGCATGACTAAGATAGCGGTCGGAGCGAATCGTGATAACGCGGCTCGGAGCGTGATCGGCAATCCGTACAGTCCGCAGACGGGGCTCCATACTGATCACCGGCGTAACGGTTGTATTGATCGGATTTTCGGGATGGAATGCTGGCAATGACCCTCTTCATCCATCCTTTGCCCCAAGCAGAAAGGGCGAACACTACGAGAAATACACCGAAGGACACGATTGCGTTCGCGGAATGGTTCGGTACCGAGGCACCGCCGGCGCCAATCATCCTAGAGGCGGCGTAGTTGCGAGCATTTCCAACATCCTCGGGTTCCTTGTTCTCGACAATCGGCGTCGTCCCACTCTCAATATCTTAGCTCTTTGCCGACTATTTTTCAGTACCTGCTAAGCAACGGCGTCATGGTCGGCATGCTGGTTGCCTTGCTGCTGGAACAATCCTGGAAACCTAAACCTCAATCTGGACAAGCGTTCCAAATAAAAGTAAAATCGGCTTAGACTACTGAAAGCGAGTGAACTGGATGACAGACGACAGCATGAATCTGCGACCCTCTGCAGGACGGCCGCGGAGCGAAGAGTCTAAGAACGCCATACTGAACGCGACAATCGAACTGCTTAATAAATCCGGATATCCGGCGCTGACGATTGAAGGGATCGCCTCCCACGCTGGAGTAAGCAAAGCAACCATCTACCGTTGGTGGAACCACAAGACGCTATTGGTGATGGATGCATTCATTATGCTGATCGCGCCTCCAGTTGAATTGCGGGATGAGGAGACCCTTCGCGAAAATTTTTTGATGCAGCTTACCGCTTTATCAAACGTGTTCAACAGTACGATTGGCCGCACCATGCTGTCCATCATTTCCGAAAGCGCCCCGGATTCGGAGGTTTTCAAAGCCTTCTATTCGCAATACATTTTACCGAGAAGGGCTGCTGCGAGGAGAATTCTTCAAGCCAGCATATTACGCGGGGAAATCCGCTCCGACATCGACATAGACGTTGTGCTGGATATGATTTACGGTCCCATCTATTTCCGTTTCCTTATTCATAAGCGCCCTTTGGAAACGTCGTTTTTGGAAACGTTAATCGATTATACGCTTCAGGCAATACGTAGATAAAGGCGATCGACATCATATAAAATGAGCCTACAGTCTTTTAAAAAAAACTGTAGGCTCTTGCTCATTCAGTCGCCCCAGCAGATCACACCAACTGTTCATGAGACAACTCCCTCCCTTATTTACTGTCTGTTGAATCATCAATAAATCTAGTAATGACAATGGTTTAGCCAAGTTTCATCGAATTCATATACAGGGAAATCATGAGCGGAATACAAAAAACTTGGTAATGTGTACAACAGGAATCTCATATAAACTAGCAATTACTTTGCCCGATGATTTATTCCTGCCGTTTAGCGGAAAGCTGAATGAAAATAATAGTTAGGTCAAGTTGACCCAGTTGGTGCCTTGAGCTGATGCGGAGAAGAAGTATGCGAAATCCTTTCGCAACTCCTTCCAAACAATGATGTGCAGTGAACATTGGAAATTTGGGAGCGAAGGACCTTAAGGAAGGAATCTGGAGGCATGACTTTGAGACAAGGGCTTCTCTTGGAGAAGCTAGGCCAACTCAGTTTACACCTAGGAAATCAAGAAAATCGCATCCTAGCCACTGGAAGGAGGACAAAACTTATTTCTCCTAAAGTTATGTCTTGATAATGGGATGCATTATATTTATCGTTGCAAGTGAAGGTCTTCTCTCATTGATTAAATACCACAAGAAATTGCGGATATCTTCTACATTCAGCTGTTCTAAATAGACAGTTGCTATACTCGAGAAAACTTCGTACTTGTTGGGTATAGTTCTTCAATGTCTATTGTGACAGCCCCCTGGATACGAATGTCTTCTCTCATCATTAAAATTTGTTCTTTGTTATCCATGCAGTAATCTCCTTAAAATTTATCAGAAGTAGAACTGTTAACAAATTTTACGAACAGAAATGCAGCATTTTTTTCCTGCAAATCTTAAATTAAAGGGAATTTAAGAATTATTTATGATGGAAATCTACATATTTAAACGAAGGAAGGAATCTAGAATGCATGACTTTGAGAGTTTAGTAAAAGAAAGAAGGTCCGCGATCAAGTTTGTAGAGGGCATCGAGATTGGAGACAGAGAGTTGAACGAGATTTTTGAACTGGTAAAATTCGGACCATCGGCATTCAATTTGCAGCATACCAAGTATATCGTCGTCCGCGATCCAGATATCAAACAACGAATATACGAAGCCGCATATAAGCAGTTTAAAGTACGAACGGCATCCGCAGCCATTCTTGTGCTCGGCTACATGGACGCACATCTGGATGCCCCGCGAATTAACGAAGGCCTTTTGAATCTCGGCGTAATCAGCAAGCAGGAGTTCGAATATGAGGTCACCTCGGTACAATCATTCTACAATCAGAGAGGAGAAATCTTTAAGCGTGAGGAAGCAATCCGTAATGCGAATCTTTCAGCAATGCTGTTCATGCTGGCAGCCAAGCATAAGGGTTGGGATACATGCCCGATGATTGGCTTCAATCCGCAGGCGATCACGGAGGTGCTCCAGGTACCTGACCGCTACGTACCGGCTCTGCTCATAACACTAGGCAAGGAAGATACCAGCAAACGCCGCCTACGTGGCTACCGGAAGCCGGTAAATGAGTTCGTAAGCTATGATTATTTCTAGGCCTTTTACTTTTCCAGTATCGTTGATCGCAAAAACAGAATGTTTTAACACCTGTTTTTTATTTTTTCGATACATAATCCGGGAGTTCTCTCTTAACCAGTTGATTTGATCTGTTGGGACGACTCCTACGGATGAGCAAGAGCCTACAGTTTTTTACAGACTGTAGGCTCTTTTTATATGAAGTCGATCGCCCTTATCGTATTGCCTGCAGGGTATAATCGATCAACGTTACCAAATACGACGTTTCCAAATATGACGTTTCCAAGGGGCGCTTATGAATAAGGAAGCGGAAATAGATGGGACCGTAAATCATATCCAGCACAACGTCTATGTCGATGTCGGAGCGGACTTCCCCGCGTAATATGCTGGCTTGAAGAATTCTCCTCGCAGTAGCCCTTCTCGGTGAAATGTATTGCGAATAGAAGGCTTTGAAAACCTCCGAATCCGGGGCGCTTTCGGAAATGATGGACAGCATGGTGCGGCCAATCGTACTGTTGAACACGTTTGATAAAGCGGTAAGCTGCATCAAAAAATTTTCGCGAAGGGTCTCCTCATCCCGCAATTCAACTGGAGGCGCGATCAGCATAATGAATGCATCCATCACCAATAGCGTCTTGTGGTTCCACCAACGGTAGATGGTTGCTTTGCTTACTCCGGCGTGGGAGGCGATCCCTTCAATCGTCAGCGCCGGATATCCGGATTTATTAAGCAGTTCGATCGTCGCGTTCAGTATAGCGTTCTTAGACTCTTCGCTCCGTGGCCGTCCTGCAGAGGGTCGCAGATTCATGCTATCGTCTGTCATCCAGTTCACTCGCTTTCAGTAGCCTAAGCCGATTTTACATTATTTGGAACGCTTGCGACAGTTTGTGGTTTCGGTTTCCAAGATTGTTCCAGCAGCAAGGCAACCAGCATGCCGACAATGACGCCGTTGCTTAGCAGGTACTGAAAAATAGTCGGCAAAGAGCTAAAGAGACTTTGCGGGAGAAACATGACGCCCGTTCCTAACGACAGTGATAGACTATGAATGGTCAAACGGCGTTCATCGAGCGGCATTTTGAGAATGGATATCAATCCGATGCCGATCATTTGAGCAAAGGTGGCGAACATGGCTGCATAGGCAACCTGAGCGGGCAATAGTGATAGCAGCGAATAAATTCCAGGCACGAAAGAAACCACGATCAACGCGATGCAAGCGATATAAAAGGGTACGAGTCGGCGTTGGCCAGTGAGCCTGACGAATCCGGCCGATATTGACAGAGGGACGACCCCGATTGTCGAGAATAAAGAACACAGGATGTTGGAGATGCCCGCAACGACGCCGCCCCTATCGAGGGGAGTGAACTTGCGGTCGGTTTGTTCCTGTTCGCCGAGAACTTGGTGCATAGCCGCCATGCTGGCAATGACGCTGGAAATGAGGATAAAAGCAACCATTACGGCTGTAACCGTCATGCCGCCATCCAATTTCGGCATGCCCCAGGCAAACACGTCCGGCAGGTTCACGATGGAGCCCGAAGTGGGCACATTCCCAAAACCGTTAACCGTGGCATAAACAATCCAGCCGACAATGACGCCGATCAATACAGCGTAGCTCTTCATCCATCCTTTGCCCCACACAGAAAGGGCGAATACTACGAAAAATACGCCGAAGGAAACGATTGCATTAGCCGTATGGTTCGGCACCGAGGCATCGCTGGCACCAATCATGCCGTTCAATAATGTGCCGCACAGCTGAATGGTTAAGCTAATCAAATAAACACCGGTAACAAGTGGAGTAAATACTTTGAGCAGCTGATGTATCCATCCCGAAAATCCGATCAATACAACCGTTACGCCGGTGATCAGCATACCGCCTTCTAATAGTTGCAAGGTTGCGTATTGATCGGTCCCTTGCGAAGCGGCTAACTGTCCTAGCAAAATGAAGATGCCGAGCCATATCCCGGCAGGACCGTCGGCAATAGGCACCCGGTGACCGAAACGGGCGGATATAAGAGATGACAATCCTACGACAAAGAACATGCGCTGAATGAGCCCAACAATTTCTTCCGTTGGCATGTGAAATATTTTTCCTACGACAATGGGAAGCATTAACGAATTGGCTACTAAAAATACAAACCACTGCAAGGAAAAAATACCTGTGCCTATTGCTAAATGTTTCATGATCTTCTACTGACTCCTCTTCTTGGTCTTTGTTTTTAATACAATACGGAACGTTTCGTTTATTAATATGAATTTATCCGATTTGTTCGGATATGTCAATAAGAAATCCGAACGTTTGGCACCATGACTGACGATTTAATCTTGCTCGTGGATTGGATCAAGGTCAGGACCTTACTGGAAACCAATTTACAATCTGTTTGAGCTTGTGGAGATTGAAGTGCTTGTTGTAAATGCTCACAAAGTTGCGTATGCGACTTCACTCCAATTCTGCTTAATAATAAAAGCAGTAAGGATATAAGCAAAAAACGATAAGAAACAAACACTTCTAAAATAACAATTAATGAAGCTAAACCCACATCAACCAATAAAAAAAGGACCTGAAGGAGAAATTCCAAAAAATAAATTCAAGAACAATAAAAATAGATTAGGAGATGTTTAATAATGTATGAAATCGCCATTATTGGCGCTGGTCCTGCCGGGGCAAGTGCCGCTTTATTTGCCGCAAAGGCAAGCAAAAAGACTTTATTAATAACAACAACGATAAAGGAATGACCAGAAGGGCATGGTTTGAAAATTATTACGGGATCATGGAAATTGGTGGTCCAGAGATGGTGGAATTAGGAGAAAAGCAAGTTCAAAAATTCGGGGGAGAGCAAGAAGCTGTTGATATTCAAAAAAAACGGCGATGCATTCCAGATTATTCCGACTTTTTTTGCTAATTCTGTAATTACTCCCGTGGCGAGTATGATATATCTGGCTTCATAATTATCGTTTTCCGTTGCAATCACCAAACCTGGAACAGAACCAAGAATAAAAACGGTTTTAGATGTGGATGCCAGTGGTAAAACGAATATCAATGGCATTTGGGCTGCCGGCACTTGCGCGGGTGTAAGCGTACAGGCCATTATAACAGCTGGCGATGGGACAAAAACAGCAATTAATGTTATTAGTGAAATCAATGGTAAAAGATACGTAGACCACGATATATTAAAGCCGCAATAAATTTCTAAAAGGGTTTAAATGGCAAGCTTTTTCCCATTTTTACCCTTATTTATTGCCCAACTATATTTCCTTCGTTGCCAAAAAGCATCATCTTGGTCTGTCATGGAATTAGGGTATCTTCGGACGCATCAATATTAATGTTTTTTTTAACAAGCCGTAAACTTAAAACACTCGCATAAAAATCTATATTTTCCTGTTTTGATGATTTCATTGAGGTATGTTTATTCACGCGAATCACCCCTTATTATTCCCCATAATTTGCTTTCCAATTTAGGGCAGCTTAAGTCATCCATTTTTCTGCCCATTTTTCGCATTCCGTCATCATTGGTTCCAATGCCTTGCCTTTATCTGTAAGCTCATATTCAATTCTAACAGGCGTTTCATCGTACACGCGACGGATGACGATGCCTCGGTCTCCAGCTCTTTAAAACGCACTGACAGCATTCGATCACTCATGTTTTCAATAATATTAGAAATGTCTTTAAATCGCTTCGGTCCACTCATAAGCGTCCATATGATAAGTCCAATCCAACGTTTACCCAATAATTCAAAAGCTGCTTCAAACCTGGGACATATTTTATAGTTGGGCTCCATATACGCACCTCCCTATTAATTTATTATAATTAACTTTACAATAATAAGTACATGGCAGGTTAAGCCATACCTGAAGAGTATGGATAATCTCCTCATCTACCGATTCTTCGGCATGTCTGGCCGCCCAGCCAACATTCATATATTGCACGTCGCCGGCTTCCATAATGGAGTGCCCTCCGGCTTGGATCGATGTGCTCCAATCTTCCATCCACCACGTAGGTGACCGTTTGGAAACCGCGGTGCGGGTGATCAGAGAACGTGCCGCGTTTAAACCGGTCCTCCGCCATCAAGATGAACGGATCCCAATCTTTCCATCGACCTAGATCCAATACCCAAGCTTGTTGAACATGCTCTGATTACCGGGTACCTTCTTTTAGGTCAAGAAGCTGCCATTCCCAGCAAAGACCTTGATGTCCTTATTATAAACCAGTAACTATAATAAAGGAAGTAATCACTTCAATGTAGCTTAGTATCAAAAAAGAAACCGAAGATGTTTAGAGGGTAGTAGAACATCAGTTGAAGCCGATTTTGGCTTAGTATGAAAGCACAGATCGTTCAGACCTACGTATAATCGAAGAAAAGGATTTCCATCACAAAGAAATTATCAATGATGATGCCCTCTTTCGAATTTAACGTCTCGTTGAGGATACCGTTTTGTTAGCAAAAACTTATTCGAAGCTTCGCGAAGAGAAAGAAGCAGAATACGGTTTTTAATCATAACGCAACCAATCATTTGATAGGTCGGGTAGACTCTTTGGTAATTAATCTAGTAACATAGTGGGTACTCAAAGAATTGAAGACGGCAGGGATTATGGAGCAGCATGTCTACCCCGAAACGCCAGTGCGTGTGGAATATGAACTTTCAGAGAAGGGGCGGAATTTTAAACCTGTAATTGATCAAGTTCAGCAATGGGCTAATCTGTGGTTAGATGGCATTATGGTTTGTTAGACAGTATCGTGGACAAGTATATGAGTAGAGCACAGCTGTATTGATGCGCCATCCGAAAGTGGGTGGCGCATGTTATTTCCCTGTTTGTGGTGAATTCCAAAAGCTCTTGTTGCACTAACCTCCCGTTTGTTGAGCGAATTGCAGAATAACTAAAACAAGCGATGGATCGGTTCCATCGCCGTGCTATCGTTTTCCGTTAGCGTAATCTCCTATCCAACTTGACGACCATCCCATAGTTGGAGGACGAACAAGCGGCCATACCGAGTGGGCAGTCCACCTTGCCTGTGGCATGGGGACAACGGAATTTCAGGTGATCGCCATCGGCTCCCCAATAGGTCATAGCAAAGCCCATCTGTAGCAGGGTGTACCGCTGGAGATCATCCCTGCAGGCGGTTCCCTCTCAATGCGAAGGTTCATTGGAATAATCGCCTGAGCTTTTACGTTCCGTGCGACTTCATAGTTTTTGAGTTGGTCATAGCCGGCGTCAAGCACAAAGAAGCTCACTTTCGTTCCAGCAGCTACCTGTGCCATAAGAACAGGAGCCATATCGCCGTCATTGACATGAGCCGGTGTAATAGACAGCGCCATGGGCAGCTCACTTGTTGTGTCAACGGCAAGATGCAGCTTATAACCAAACCACTTAACCTTATTGCCAAAGGAATCGAACTTCGCGCCCCAGTTGGCATTTCCGGTTAGCTCGCTTTTCCGTTTCGGCTCTTTTTTCTCATAGGCTTGAATCCGCCATCAAGGCCGGTTATGCGGGCGTTCCGATGTTTTTGGCAGCTTTAGGCGGCCCGGTAACCAGCTTTAAGCCGTCGATCAATGCATTCCGTGAGGCTGCGCAGCGAAATGGATACGATCCGGCAAAACTCCCGATTACGTTGGCCGGATTGTTCCACGCCGCCGATACAACCCAGCAGGCGTTGAAAGAAATGTATCCCCACATGAATCAGGGCATGGAGCTCACCAACGGAAGGGGCTATCCGAAGCAGCTTTTTGCACAAGGTGCGGATCCGCACGACGTCTTGAACATCGGCACTCCTGAGCAGATCATTGAGAAAATTCTTTATCAGCATGAACTATTCGGCCATCAGCGGTATATCGCCAAATTGATTTTGGAGGCGTACCTTCCGACAGGGTAAAGAGAAACATCGAACTGATCGCAAAGAAAATCATGCCAGCCGTCAAAAAATATACTGCAAAGGAAGCATGAGGAGGCGAAGGTATGAAGATCGTCGGATTATCCGGATCCATCGTCGGTTCGAAGACCAGAACGGCAATCGACTACGCTATGAAAAAAATCGCTGAAAAATATCCCGATGCCGACGCGACATTGATCGATTTGTCCGAGTACGACATTCAGTTTAGCGACGGGCGCAATTACTTGGAATACGAGGGCGATACCGGACACGTGGCGAAAACCGTGATGGAAGCCGATGCGATCATCATCGGTACTCCCATTTTTCAAGCCTCCATACCGGGTACTTTGAAGAACATCTTTGATTTGCTTCCTCCACAGGCATTGCGCGATAAAATTGTCGGCTTACTTGTGACCGCGGGTTCGCCCAGGCATTTCTTGGTTGCGGAACAGCAGCTCAAGCCCATTTTGACATATAGTCGAAACTATGGCTCATGTTGCAGCCTCCCTTGCCCATGAAGTCCGCAATCCACTTACAGCAGTTATGGAATTTCTGAAATTAATCCGTGATGATTCTATCTCAAAAGAAAAGACCCAGCAATATATTGATATTTGAGTTGAAGAGATTAAGCGGACGCTGTCTCAACAGGAAAAGTGAAGTTCCGTATTGACCGCGAATCCTTATATGCAAAGATAACTATAAATGATAATGGAATTGGAATGAGCCAAGAGCAACTTGCGCGGCTGGGAACCATTTATTTTTCAACAAAAAACAAAGGTACAGGATTGGGACTTACGTTTTCTTATCAATTAATCCGTTCGATGAACGGTGCTGTATTATCTGTACGAAGTACATCAGGAAAAGGAGCAGAATTCATCATCTCGTTACCTTTAACCAACTGACTACTATCATTTTGAACAACTTCGACTACAACAATTCATGAAGATAGGATGATGTATAGATTAGGGGATTCTTGGGAGGTGGAATTATAATTATAGTACTTTATCGAAAGTTACTCCTATAGAAAAAAACAAAATGTAAGGAAATTACCGGAACAGCCCTATAAGTACAGGATATATTGCGAGGCATGACAAGCTTGGAAACCTTTAAATTAAAAACCGACCTCGCATTACGAACGATAGGTTTTTAATAAGTTCAAATATTTTGTCTGAGAGATTCCGTTAACGAGTTGAGTCAGTGCCTGCCTGATTGGCGTAGCCGGACGACCGAGCAGATTTCGAAAATCATGGCTTTCCATCTCCAGTGCGCCTTGCCGAATGCCTTGCTGGATAGCTACAAGCATGGAGATGACGAAGTCGGGTACAGCCGTGCCTTTCATGATGTCGGCATACGTGGCGTCATCGACCTGTTGTACATGTACTTCCTTGCTTAATACCGTACCAAGCTCAGACGCCAGTTCTTCTTGAGTCAGCAGTTTACCCGAAAGCTCATAGATCGTATTCTCGTGTCCGGGCCCCACCAAAACGGTTGCTACTGCCTCCGCGTAATCTTGCTGCAGCGCCCAGCCCACCTTGCCGTTTCCTGCGGACGTCACCCAATGAGCTCCCGCCATCACGCCTTGAATGCTTGCAATTTCATTCTCCAAGTACCAGTTGTTGTGTAAGAAGGAGTAAGGAATGCCTGTTTTCATAATAGCGTCCTCTGATGCCTGATGCGTTGGAGCAAGGCGTGCTTTCCTTTGCGTTCGACAAGCTGGTATAAATTTTACTTCAGCACGCTCTGCAGCAGTTACAGCATTTGTATATTGTCGAATTCTTGTTTCGTTGTCTCCATCTGCAGAAATCAGTAATAAGCGATCGATCCCTGCAAAAGCAGTATCCAATGTTTCCGGACGGTCAAAATCGCCTTGGCGAATCTCTACCCCGCGAGCTCGTAATCCTTCCGCTTTTTCCGGATTCCGTACACTGATAGCCAGTTGACTCGCCGGTACAGTTTTCAATAACGTGTCTACCACTTTCGTTCCCAATCTCCCTGTTGCGCCTGTGACTAACGTTTTCATGTCCTATTCCTCCAAAATATGTATGTTGTGATTTTTAACATTCCCAGTATTCTTTCGATTTCGTGTCGCAATTAAAAATCCCCTGTACCAAAATAATCTGATACAGGGGAAGTGTTGATTCATAAATCGATCGAATTTATTTTTTTACAGCATGATACCGTCTAGACACTTCTGCCCAGTTGATCACATTGAAGAAAGCTTGAATATAATCCGGACGTTTGTTTTGATATTTCAAGTAGTAAGCATGTTCCCACACGTCAATTCCGAGAAGAGGCGTATCACCCTCCATAATCGGACTGTCCTGATTCGGGAGGGAGTACACTTTCAGTTTGCCATCTTTGCTGACAACAAGGAACGCCCAACCAGAGCCAAAACGGGTGGTAGCAGCAGCTGTGAAAGCTTCCTTAAACTTGGCAAATCCGCCCAAATCATTTTCAATTGCAGCCACAAGCTCACCGGTCGGTGCCCCGCCTGCGTTAGGGGCAATCGTTTGCCAGAAAAGAGAGTGGTTGGCATGACCGCCTCCGTTGTTCCGAACCGCCGTGCGGATTTCTTCCGGAACGGATGCCAAATCGCCAATCAGTGCTTCAATAGTTTTTTCGTGCAGCTCCGGATGCTTGTCAAGTGCCGCATTTAAATTAGTAACGTATGTGTTATGGTGCCGATCGTGATGGATCATCATTGTTATTTCATCGATATAAGGCTCAAGTGCATTGTTTGCGTAAGGCAGTTGCGGAAGTTGATGTGCCATGGTTATTTCCTCCTAATGATAAAGTTTGGTATGACATATTTATTTACTTATTTAAGAAGCTTGTCGCCCGGCTTCCAGTTGACAGGGCACAGACCACCCGATTGAAGGGCCTGCAAAATGCGAAGGGTTTCGTCAACACTGCGGCCAACGTTCATATCGGTTACGACCTGATAGCGCAGAATGCCTTCCGGGTCGATAATAAACAATCCGCGATGGGCGGCTTTGGTTTCATCGTCCAAAACCCCATAAGCTTGTGCCACTTCTTTGCTAAAGTCAGAGGCCATCGGAAACTTAATTTCACCGATTCCGTTCTGGTCGCGTGGAGTTTGCGTCCAAGCCCGATGGGTATAAACACTATCGACGGACGCACCTACGATTTCACAATCCAGTTCTTTAAATTGCTCGTAGCTGTCGCTGAAAGCGATGATTTCCGTCGGACATACGAACGTGAAATCAAATGGCCAGAAGAAAAAGACAAGCCATTTGCCGCGGTAATGCTCTAGCGATACATATTCCTCCAAAGTATCCATGTTTTTTGTTGATACCATCTTGAAGGACGGCGCCGGCAGCCCGACTTTAGCAAAGGGATATTGGTTCGATGCAGCAGCTTGTGTCATGTTATCATTTCTCCTTCTAATATTGTTTTATGATGATAATCCAAGAGCTTTATTTAGTTGAGTAAGATTCATTCCTAGAATTTTCTTATCTCCAACGACAGTGACCGGCACAGACCGCATGCCTGTATTCCATAATTCCTCAGCGAATGTTTCATTGAGATCGATATTTCTTTCTTCGTATACAACGTGCTGTTCGTTGAGATATTTTTTTAGCTGACCGCAATAATGACAGTTCGTGCTGGAATAAACAATAACGTTAGGCTTGTCTGTCATGGTTATATGTCCTCCTCTCTATATTCAAACGGCAATTTCGGTTTCAACCAATTCCAGGTATTTTTCACAATCTAGCGCGGCCATACACCCGGTACCTGCAGCACTGATTGCCTGCCGATATCTACTGTCTTGAACGTCTCCACATGCGAATACGCCCGGAATGTTCGTTTGTGTAGTACCCGGTTTCACAAGAAGATAACCGTGATCATCTGTTGTTAACTGTCCACCGAGAAACTTCGTATTCGGCGTATGTCCAATGGCAATGAACACGCCGTCGGCATCAATAATCTCTTCAGCAGCTGAATCGTTATTTCTCAATTTCAGTCCGGTCACTCCGTTTTCCCCGGCTATAACCTCAAGTGGAGTGCGGTTCAACATCCAGCGAATTTTACCATTTACCCGAGTGCGCTCTTGCATAATTTTGGATCCACGAAGTTCTGTACGCCGATTGACTAAAACGACTTCAGAAGCGAAACGAGTCAAATAATTCGCTTCCTCCATCGCTGAGTCGCCGCCGCCAATCACTATAATTTTTTTATTTCTGAAGAAAAATCCATCGCAAGTCGCGCATGTGCTCACTCCGCGGCCTACATTTTCTTTTTCCCCGGGGATTCCGAGGTACTTTGCCGATGCCCCTGTTGAAACAATCACCGACTCAGCAAGTATGTCACCCGTTCCCTCGACGTTCAATCTGAACGGTCTTTCGGAGAAATCGACGAAGTTGACCCAACCGTTTTTGAATATGGCTCCGAAACGTTCTCCTTGCTTTCGCATATTCTCCATAAGTTCCGGTCCTAGAATGCCGTCCGGAAAGCCGGGGAAGTTTTCCACTTCGGTGGTTGTTGTGAGTTGTCCGCCCGGTTCCGACCCTTCAATAACGAGAGGTGCTAATCCTGCCCTGGCCAAGTAGATAGCCGCTGTCAATCCGCCGGGTCCTGTACCGATAATCACTGTTTTATACAATAAAGATCACCTCTCCTCTTTAGAATAATTATAAATAAGTTATACTGTCATCATATCATTCGCTGTTTAATCCTTCATGAAGTAACCGTGAAGACAACATGAATGCTTAATGAAGGTATCATAAAGATTTTATGAAGACATCAGCTGCAACAATGGCGGCTCCTTGATTAGAAAAAATAGATACGTACTACCATTATTTTGGTAAAACACCTTCCCACTTGAAACCCAAGAATCAACATCAGCTTGTGAAGCCCCTCGTTCCATCATCCTTTGAGCATCGCGTTAAACGCCTCTACGATCTACAGGTAAGAGCGCATCGGATGTATGGGAGTTTATCAAACTTATTCGGAAAGCCTCTTCATGAGCAATCCGAGCCTGTCTAAATTTTGTTCATTCGCCCCTTCGCAAATTGGTTTTAGCTGGGTGTATTCTTCCTCTGTTTCGAAAGTCTGCCGGAAAGTGATCTCTGTTCCACCGTCAACGTCCTCGAATGTAGCAGTCAGAATAAAGTGAGGTCTGGTTTCGTGCCTCAGCACAATACATTCGGGCCCGATTTCATGAAAAACGCTTCGGTACGGATAGTCGGCTCCATTAGGGCCATGCATTGTATATTCCCAAAGTCCTCCGGGTCTTAAATCGAAAGTGTGGAAAGTATTCGTGAAACCGTTAGGTCCCCACCACTGGGCGAGGAGTTCCGGCTCCGTCCAAGCCCGGTACACCAAATTTCAAAGGGCATCGAACTTTCGACGAGACACGAGTTCGAAGGTGTCTGCGTTACTTTTCCCAGTATTTCCCAAGAAGGTCCAGCAATTCCTTAGTTCCATGCTTACGTTGTTCTGGCGTATCGTGGCCGTCGAAAAACGTTCCTGTTCTGTAAATATCAGTTTGACCCAGCTGCTGTTATTTTCCACGCGCGGGGTGATGTCATAGAGCAAATCCTGCCGGGTGAACCCGAATACGTCGGGAATGGCGGCCGTCGCGATATCCGGTATGTTGCCGGCGGTAATCAGGTCGTCGATTCTGGTACCGGTTCCCAGACTAGATAAGGCTGCGATCGCTCCCTATATGTTAACGCTTCCATTCTTTCGGTTATTATTTTATCAGGCTAGAATTCTTGTGGGGTGGGGTTCGTTCGGTGCGGAAATGATCCGCCTGTGAGCAGCCGTAGCAATGGCCGCTCACCCGGGGATTCTGGAATTGGAATGATCTAAGAAGCGGAAGAATCGGTAGAGGCTTGAACTTTGGTTTTCGTGCTTTCCGAAGCGGCTTTGATCTTGTTCAGAAAATCGCGGACTTGCTCGAACGGAGGTTCGCTCAGATCCTTGGGATGATTCGCGTCCCCGTTTACCCACAGCGTCTCAAGCGGAATATACCCGCGGTAATTGCTGTATCGAAGGCGCGTGAAGAGCTCCTCCAGATCGATCAAAACGTCCGTATCGGCGCCGGCAGGCTTGCGCTTCACCTGGAAATTTACCGTATATGGAAGAACCGCTTCAATATCGTCATACCAGGAGTAACCGAGCCCGCTCTGGGAGCGGAAAGTCTTGAAGAAGCCCGTATCGTTGATCAGTCCGATATTGGGGTGATCCACCCACTGCAGGATACGGATGACCTGATCGGCCGTACACACCATGTCGCCATGATTCTGCATTCCGACTACGACCCCTTTGCTTGCGCCATACTCGGCACACTCTCTTAAGGCCGGGACGATCCGCTCCCTTGCGATGGTTTCCCAATCGGAGCTTTCAATGTCCTTCGGAACGGCGCCGTTGAACACCCGCATGACGGGCGCCCCCATCTCGGCGGCTACGTCGATCCAGTACTTCGTTCGCTTCACATCCAGCGCACGTCTCTCTGCACTCGGATCGGCAAAATCGTTCTTGACCCCCGTCCCGCTGATGGCGATGCCAAGCTCGCTGCACAGCTGTTTGATGCTGCGGGCATACGCATAGATTTCTTCGTCGGATTTCGTCGGCATCGTAACGTTGTCATAGCCGGGGATATAGTACGAAGTAATATCAACCGCATCGAATCCGGCTTCTTTGGCGAAGCGGATCACCTCCATCGTATCGATCGGAGGCGCTCCTTCCGTGCTCCCTTTCATCCACGAGTTCAAATTGTGGCTGAAGCTGTAGAAGTTCAGCCCGATCTTGTAGTCCCCTGTATAATACGGACCTCTGCGGCTGTTTTGCAGGTAATGGCTTGTCGGAATTTGCTCATAAATATTGGCGGACGAATGCTCATTCGATTGCGAAGTGTTCATAGCCATGCTCCTCTCTTATAATCTGTATTTGAATTGAAAGCAGCAACCTTCGTTAGCGCTTACATTTCTATATAAGACCAAGTCGGGTGATATCCGATTAGCATCAGAAATATTAACGATAACAAAAATGCATGTGTGCAGTTTTTTTGAAAGATCAGAGGTGGAATCTCTAGTTCACACTGTTATGTACAGATTGTATCGGGTGTTTAGCCTTAAGGCATCGAATTTTCGAACGCTTTTCCTTAGATTAACGTTAATACAAATAATGTTATATGATTGAATAAAAGGTGTCAACCGATTTCTTCCCCGTGTGGAAACGATATCCAAATAAGTAGTGACAAACTGTATCTTTTGATCTATATTTAGACACGTAATGTATCATTTTCTCTGGAGGCGATGCTTATAGACCTAAGAACTCGATCTTGCATAGGTTCAAGGAAGTATGAGCTTTTCATTATTGACAGAGGAGTGTTTGTATGAGCAAAAGAATAATTTATGTTTGGCTCGGCGTCATCCTGCTGTTCACCATGTTTTCCAATACGGCATTAGGGGCCGGCCAATCCGGCACCACTTTAACGGCGACTGTGACAGCGGAAGGAGCTTGGGTGAAAAAAACGACATACGACTGGACAATCACCAAAACCTCCAATGTACTTCGTCCGGTAATTAATCCTCATGTATCGTTTCCGTTGGTTTATACATTACAAACTAAGAGAAACCTTGTATCGGAAAAGGAACTGACCTCCGTACGCGGAATTATCACCGTTAAGAATGGAGGAGATAAACCGACCGAAGGCTTGAAGCTTGTACCGCAAGTACTGTATAAGGCGGGTGGTGGACCCTTCCAGACTCTTTCGGGTGCCTCTACCGCAATTACGCCTGACCCGCTCCAGCCGGGGGAAACGAAAACCTATCCGTATGAAATCTTCTTTACACCGGTCAACGGAGCCCAATATAAATTGAGTGCCGCTGTCACCATTACCAACCATTCCGGACATCTGGGCGTTCCTTTCGGGCCTACGCCGGATGCAGGCCTCTCGTTTCCAACGGCCGCTGAGCCGGTTTCCGAGGATGCAACCGCAACGGTAAGCGATACCGCTTTATGTCCGGCCGGCTTTACTTGTACTTCAAGCCACCCGGCACCCTGGAATTTGAATAATAGCGAAACGATCACATATACACTGACTGTAACCAACAATACGGCTCCTATTCTGCAGATTATTCCATTAATGAATAAGGCAACCTTAACGGAAGACAATACCAAACAAGTAAGGCCCGCGGACAATACGGTCCTTATTTTTACAGGTTGTTCGTGCACGAAACCATAAAATCAGGGAGGAACGGACATGTTAAAAAAAACATACTCCAAGCCTGCTGTTATTGAGCATGAGAAAATCTGTTTTGAAACGGGACTATCCAGCTGCGTTTGCGTTGCCGATCTCGGGCAGGTTAAAGTTTGCGTGAAGCCCGATGGCACTTGGGACCCGCTTCCTTAAAAAAGTAACAGAATAGCAGCTATTGAGAAAGTTAACAAAGATCCGCTAGCCAAGCTGGCTTGGGTAGTGCAATTTTTCAGCTTCTTAGCCTTACCTGAATAAGGAAACGCCTTCTTCGATGAAGGCCAGTTGTTGACAAGCCCCGTTTTCTAGGAGCTATGTAAAAAAGATCGCCTGTTATCCGGCCTTCTTGGCTAGGTTATTGGCGATCTTCTTTATATTTTGGCATATGGCAGTCATCAACGCTTGCTGCTGCAATTTTTCTGCCGCGGGACCCGAAGCCCATGGAGCTCTTTGGCGTCTGCAGCTTCATCGGAGAATTTTAGGAAAAAAATATGTTCTGGAAGACATGATCCTGCCCTTTTTGATCCATACTAAACCGTATATCAAATTACCGCTATTGGAGAAACAGGATGCTGCCTCTAGCTATCGGATTAGGAAAAATGGCCGGTCATATGAGCCGGATGCTGGGGAAACAAGGTACGAGCTTACCCGGACATTTGGCGCTCAGACTTTGCCCCCATCTGCTATCCGCCTTATCCGGCAAAATCAAGGATACCGTCTTGGTTACGGGCACCAACGGCAAAACAACAACCTCAAGCATACTCGCATCCATTTTTATCCAGGCGGGCAGAACTGTCATTCACAATCGCGAAGGGGCCAATTTAATGTCCGGCATCACCACCTGTCTCATGCAGCAAACGAACGCATTCGGCGCTTTGAACCAAGAAAGCATGGCCATTCTTGAAGTGGATGAAGGTAGCCTCTATAACGTGCTTCAGCATATCCGCCCCCAAGCCATATTGATTACAAATTTTTTCCGGGATCAGCTGGACCGTTACGGCGAAATCGACCGGTTGGTGGAGCAGGTCGCAGAAGCCATCGAACCGATGGATACGACGTTATTCATCAATGGCGACGATCCTTTAGCCGTCCGTTTATCCAGGCTGCGGAAGCCTTCCGTATTTTACGGCTTGAAGAACGGCGCCTACTCGTTTCCCCGGCAAGGAATGCGCGAATCCCGATTTTGCCCCGTATGCGGCAATCCGTTAACTTACGAGTGGGAGCATTACGGACAGCTGGGCCATTTTCAATGCGATTGCGGATTTTCGCGCCCTCCCGTCGATTATGAAGTGGAAAAGATCGAGAACGAGGATGCGCTCCGGATCGTCCTGCATGGAAAACCGTTCGATACGCCGCTGCAGGGCGCCTATAACGCTTACAATGTGGCCGCGGCGGTCGCCTGCGCCAAACAATTCGGCCTGGACGACGCCATGATTTCGGGCGGAATCTCGAGCTATCGAAGCGATAACGGACGCATGCAGCGGTTTAGCATCGGCGGGATTCCTTACAAGCTCAACCTGGCCAAAAATCCCCAAGGGGTCAACAGCACCCTGGCCGCCTACCTGCAAACCAAGGAGCCCAAGCAGTTTATTCTTGTGCTGGATGACCGGGACGCTGACGGGCACGATGTTTCATGGATTTGGGATGCGGATTATGAGCTTCTGCAGCGGAGCGACATCGAACGGATTTATTGCGCGGGGAGAAGGGCTCACGATATGGCCTTACGCCTGTATTATACAGGAATCGCCAGAGACCGCATCCATGTGACGCCGTCGGCCGCAAGCGCCTTACAAGATAGCTGCATATGGAAACGGCCCACTTACGTCGTATCGAATTACTCCTCTCTTCACTTCGTACAACGGCGATTGGAGGAGCTGGAATGCAGCCGGTCTTGACGATGTTGCATTTTTTTCCCGAGCATTTGAATTTATACGGGGACCGGGGCAATGTTACCGTACTCCAGAAGCGGTGCGGGTGGCGAAATATCCTCCTGAAGATTCAAGAAATCCGCCATGCCCGGGAGGCCTGTTTCCCGGAGGCGGATCTGTTCATGATCGGCGGCGGGAGCGACCGCGAGCAGGGACTGGTAATGGAGGAATTGGTGCAGATGAAGGAACCGTGGAAGGAAGCGATCGAGGACGGACTCTGCGGACTCGCCATCTGCGGCGGATACCAATTGCTGGGTGAGTACTATGAATTGGCCGATGGGACCCGGATTCAAGGGCTTGGCATCCTCGATTATTATTCGCGATGCGGCGATCCGCGGCGCCGGCTCGTCGGGAATTTGGGCGTTATCTCTCCCAGATTCGGACCGCTGGTCGGCTTTGAGAATCACGGCGGTGAAACCTTCCACGCTTACGAAGCTTTGGGGGACGTAGTGTTCGGCTATGGAAATAACCTAAGCAAGAAGAAAGAAGGATTGGTTTATAAGCATGTGATCGGCACTTATTTGCATGGGCCCGTTCTATCCAAAAATCCCGTCCTTGCGGATTGGATGATTATGGCCGCTCTCCGAAGGAAATACGGCGAAGCGCCGCTGCCAAGTCTGAATAACGAACTGGAAGACGAGGCGAAGAAGATCCTCTGGAACCGCGAAGCCGGGCATCGGCTCCGGCTGTCGTAAGCCACGGCAGCCTTCAAATCCGCCTTGCAATTACAAGGGCCGAGGCCGGTTTCTTCCGTCTCCCGGCCCCCGGCTTATTTCTTAGGAACAGAAACGCCGTTATCAAACAGATATTTCATAAAGTGTAGTTCTGCTAATGCCTCTTGTTCACTACGCCACTTCTGATTTGACAAACGTAATATCCGTTCAGGGTACCCGTTTTGTGCTGGGTATTGATACACATCATTAACATTGCCACCAACATGTGTAAGAAGATTCGAATTAAGCCCAAATGCATTTGTTGCTGTTTGTAACACACTTTCCTTCAGCATTCCATTCCCTCCTTCAGATTATCAAAATGACAATTTTTCTACGAATGAAAGTTTTATTCAGCATTCCTGGCCGTTTAGTTTCGCCAGAATTTGTTTTGCATACCAATCCCAATCAGCATCGTCTGTGTTAATTTCCAATGTAGGAATTTGAGATTGTTGCGCATAGTTACGTAATTGTTCCTGAATCTCTAAGTTTTAAGAGATTGATATGTTCGTCCTGTTTCAAAGACCTGAGGGTACCGTGATCTTGATGCAAAATTTGCGAATAGTGTTCGCTTACTGCGATCATAGTTCTTTCGACATTTGAGGTCTGACTATGTACTTTCTTTAACGCAGACAAAACAGATGTTTTGCCTGCCGTGGATAATCCTTCAACAATTATTCCTTGAATCAATATTTCACCTCTTCTGTTCAGGATCACAAAACTAAGTACAACTTACCATATATTTCAATCCCATTCCTACACATTCCTGCCATTAAACTCTCGACATTCAAAATCCTCATTCCTGATGTAGAAGTGTTATAATGAAAAAGATTCAAGATACCATTCAATAACGAAAAGGAGAGAGCAAATCCGATGAATACAAAGCAATTGGACCGAATCCATACTGGAAAGGGGTTTATAGCGGCCTTAGACCAAAGCGGGGGGAGTACACCTAAGGCTCTCTTGCAGTATGGCATTAAGGAAAACAGCTATTCCAATGATGAAGAAATGTATGCATTGATACATGAGATGAGAACTCGTATTATCAAGAGCCCCGCGTTTGATTCCCAGTTCATTTTGGGTGCGATCTTATTTGAGAACACAATGGATCGATCCATTGACGGGCAATTTACCGCTGATTATCTTTGGGAAAAGAAAGGCATCGTTCCTTTTCTAAAAGTCGATAAAGGGCTTGCCGATCTTGAAGACGGAGTTCAGCTCATGAAGCCCATTTTCGGTCTAAACGACCTTTTGAAGCGGGCGGTTGAACGAAACATTTTTGGGACAAAAATGCGCTCGGTTATTAAGGAAGCCAATCCGGTCGGAATAAGAAAAGTGGTTGAGCAACAGTTTGCCATCGGTAATCAAATCATTGAGATGGGGCTGGTTCCGATTATCGAACCGGAAGTTGATATTCACAGCGCGGATAAGGCAACATCGGAAAAACGATTAAAAGATGAGATTTTCGAGCATTTATCTACCCTTGGCAAAGACGTAAAAGTCATGCTTAAACTCTCCATACCGACGGAAGACAATTTCTACAGTGATTTGATGGAGGATCCGCATGTTGTACGGGTCGTGGCTTTGTCAGGCGGGTACACGCAAGAGGAAGCCAATGAAAAGCTAGCACGTAATCATGGTTTGATCGCCAGTTTCTCCCGTGCATTGTCGGAGGGCCTTACCGCAGGGCAAACGCACGACGAATTCAACGTGATGTTGTCACAATCCATTCAGGAGATTTATGAAGCTTCTATTAAATAAGGGAAATGAACAGGGCTGCCGATCATGCCGGCAGCCTGTGTCATTCTGTTATCGTACCCATTAGCCGAACGAATAATCCTACTTATAGGCTAGAAGGAGCTGCCGCAACAGCTCCCTCAATGAATTGGATTTATTTTTAATTATCATTCCCTAAAAATACTAGTCCACCGATTCCCAATACAGTTAATGTAACAAGGAAACCTATTAATAAGAATCCCACGCTTCCAACGAGAACCAACGCCTTAGGAAATATAAGTAATGCCAGTACCCCAAGCACGATGAAAAAAAGTATAGATTTAAAAGTAATCCTAATTAGTTTCCAAATGAAAACTGCAATAACTATTCCAATGATAATATGTATCAAATGATGCATAATGGTCAATCCCTTCAGCTATATCTAACCGGGTATTACTTTCCATAAGTGCTGCCTGTAACCGAGCTATCACCATAGGTGCTTCCGCTAACCGTAGTAGAACCCGACGGAACGCTAACAACGATATTCATATCGGATATACGATCCAGAAGAGCCGCGGACTCAGCACGGGTTAATGTGCGGTCCGGATTGAATCGTCCTTGGTCATCTCCTTGGATCAAATTGTTTTGTACAGCGGTAGCTACATAAGGACGAAGTACACTTGCAATATTGTCTGCATCCTTAAATTTACTGTGTAGCAGTTGATCAGCAGAACCAGCGTCCATCAATTGTATGGTAGGGTTCAATTTCAGAAGTACTTTGACTAGGGTAACCGTCACATCTTGTCTTTGTGCCCCCTCCGCAGGGTGGAAGTCATAGCCGCCGTTGAGATCTTTAAAGGCATCGAAATAATCCTTGGTTGCTTCTACAACACTAAATGACCAACGTTTTTGCGGTACGTCGTTAAAATCTTGCACGGTGGACGTGTTTTTCAAATTGAACATTCTCGCCACCATCGCTGCGAATTGCTCGCGGGTCACGTGCTGATCAGGATTGAAGTTGTGATTCTCATCCCCTTGGAGGACGCCTTTGCTCACGAGATCTTTTATGTATTTTTCTGCCCAGTGGCCTCCAATGTCCACTAGATTAATGTTGAAATTGTTTTCCACCTTCGTGTTGTTATCAATTTTGATTTGATTATGGTTACCCTTGATGTGAATATTGCCTGTGCCGTTATTGTCGGCTGCGAAAGCCGGTACAGCGGAGAGTGACAAAATGGAGAATACAGATACGGTAGCCAATAACTTTTTCATAATTATTCATCCCATCCTTTGATTGTTTTTTCTTACACTATTTGATTCGGAAGAACTAGATCGATTTTTGAGGGTAGTTCTATAGTTTAATATATTTATTTTTTTCGGGGCATTTTGTAATACTTTTGACACATATTTCTGGATTTGTGGTTCAAAATTAGTTTTGAAATACGCTATCTACAACGGGTTTGTAAATCTTTCTGCGGGATAATATGCATTTTTTATTTCCATATAGAGATTCCCCATTAAAACTAATCTGCCCATTATCGCAACAAGGCTGCCGATTATCTCCGCGGCAGCCTCGATGTCATGGATGATTACCTCTCGTTACCCGTTAATTCAACGGCATTATTTAAACGGTTTTCTCCGTTAGCACAACCGCGGAGTATTATCCTTCTATGGGCATATTAGGACCCCTTAAATCCAATTGATAAAAAGCAAGATCCAGCCATTTATCAAATTTGTATCCTGCTTTTTTTATTACTCCGCAATATTCAAATCCCAATCTTTCGTGGAGCTTTATACTTATCTCATTTGCTGCATCGATTCCAGCAACAAAGCTGTCCATTTCCTCTCAACATTACAGTTTTGCAATAGAGGCTTTTGCAAGTCTGATGAATTTTTTTGCTGAACGGAATTATGAGTTGACAATTCGGGAAGGAAAAACAAGCGATGTGATTGAAGACGTTTACGCAAGCAGAAGTATCCTTGGGATTTTATTTCTAACCGATCTAAACAAGAATTTTTTTGAGCGTTATTTTATCTCGAAATCATTAACGTTTACTCCCCTCGCTTCAATGAGGCAGCACGTCTTTCTACGAAAAGAGCATCCTCTAGCCCTTCTCGAGCTCATACCTTAGAGCAGTTGAAGGAATATCCTTATCTGACCTACCAAAAGGACGACGTACTGCTCCATTTTGCGGAAGAAGCCATCAATATGGATAAAATCGGGAAATTGGTCTATCTAAAGGATAGAGGCACAATGAATGATCTCCTCTCCAATACAGATGGATACAATCTTGGAACAGGCTGTATCGTCAGAAATTATATGAACCCAAATATTATTTCTATCCCCTTGGATGTAGGATATCAGATTCAAGTGGGCTATGTGAAACGAAATGATATATTTTTGCCAGAAGAAATTTTAGTTTATATCGATTTATTGTCAGAGGCTTTGGAAAAGTCTAAACCGAAAAGTCTATAAAATTCGCGTACTTGGTTCTAATCGTTATAAAATAAGGGACCACAACTACATTATCCTGACGGTTAAGTTAACAAAGGCTGCCGATCATTCGCGGCAGCCTTGTCGAGTATTGCGCTATCGTTACCCGTTAGCGTAGAGCCAGTTGGATTACATGTTTTTTTTTAGTCAGAATGATTTCCAACGGCTCGTTTTCGAGTATCAAACAGAAATAGTTCGTCGACCCATATAGATTTCAAGTTCCGATATTGCTTTATACTCTCCTAATTCAAGATGTTGTTTAAAAGTATTCAAAGAAGTTATGATATCCTTAGAGTTTTCGTAATGCGACCATGTGACATCAGTATTTGGCAAGTACTATACTGGTGCTTTGGAATACAGCTACTCCCTTCGTAATAGCTCTCCCGAATGGTTATGATTTATACAGAAGGCCTCACACCATGAAGAAGATCCCATGTATTTAGTCCGAATGTGTATTGAAAATGCGGGTAATCAACAAGGGTCCTAAAAGTTCCGCCCCATTGCAATCCTACTTGTTGTCCAAAATGTCCCATTCTTACAAACTTCTGAGGATCATTGGATTGGATGCCGTTTTCATAAGGCGCAGCGTCAAAGGCCAATCCCCAGTTGTGATAAGAGTCTCCACCTCTGGCATTCGTAACTACATACCCTGGCATCCATCTGCCCTGAGCAAACAATCGATCTTGTTCGTCCCAACTTCTAAATGCCGTGTATATTCGCACATCCAAGTTATGTGCCCGCGTTAACTCCAGAAATCTTCTAGCAAGGACAGCAACGTGCGGATGTAGCGAGCGTAGATCACTTGAACTCGGACGGTATTCATAATTGTCCCTTGGGTATGGATCAAACAATCTTCGTCGTGACCTAGGCTCGACGATGCCTGACGAATAAAGTCCGTTGACCGTTTGGAACCTGTGCACCGCATTTGTAGTCGCCGCTCCAAACCATCCGTCTAGGTATCCGGCATGATGACCTCTGGCATTCAATAGCTTTTGTACTACCTTGACTTGTTCCAGCAATACTTTCCATGTGACGGGGCCGACAATTCCATCAGGGTTTATTTCAAACCGGTCCTGAAAATTTTTTGTTGCCTCACTTGTCTTAATATCAAAAACACCATTAAGCACAAATCCATTAAAATTAAGTGCTAGTCCGTTTAAATTCATTTGAAGCAATTTTACATAATGACCAGTGGACCCTAATTGAATGATTGGCAAAACTGGCATGAATGGACCCCCCCACCATCATTACCTTCTACATGGTAATGTATGGGCGGTTACATTGTCCTGTTACTTTTGTAAGTGTGTGAATATAAAAGAAATTACCACCATTTTTTTCTCTTAAAGAAATACCACATGGATACAATCAGAATAATCATTAATCCCCAGACATATTCGTATCCATAATTCCAAGAATATTCGGGTATATTTTTTAGGTTCATTCCATACAACCCAACAATAAAAGACAATGGCAGAAAAATGGTACTGAAAATCGTAAGGGTCTTCATTATTTCATTCATGCGGTCCGACTTCATCGAAATTTGCATATCCAGCAGTCCAGTCAAAGAGTCTCGGAAAATATCAATCGAATCTAACACTCTTGAAATATGATCGAAAATATCGACAAAATATATATCTCCCTCCGCACTCATGTAAGGAAACTGTTGGTGGGTGATACTGCCGATTACAGTGCGTTCCTCAACAAATATTCTTCTCAAACTGTGAATCACCCGCTTTAGGTGGAAAACATCCTGCGCAATTTTTGCATATGGATTCTCATGGATGGCGACTTCCCATTCTTCGACTTTATCTTCGATATGGTCGGCCAATTGGGCATATTCATCCACACATCGATCCAAAATATGATATAATATTTGGCCTGAATAGTTCATCTTCCCTTCATACTTCTGCAACTCGTCATAAAGCTTATCCAAAACAGGGATATCTTCCTGATAAATTGAAATCACATAATTTGAGCCAATGACTAATGCAATTTCTTGGGCTTGATATACTTCGTTTACAGCGAAAAACGAAATAAAGATATTGTCTTTGTATTTATCCATTTTTGGCCGTTGGTTTAACTTAATACAGTCTTCGATCATCAAACTATGACATTGGAACAAGTCTTCCAAAACATGTCGGATCTCCTGTTCATTGGGTGACCTTAAACGAATCCAGACCACCTCATCCTCTGAGGGCTTCCTTATTTTTTCCGTAAAGAATCGATGATTGGATTTATTATAAATGAGCATAATATCACTCCTGAACTTTTATAAACGATAATAAACGATGGATTTTTGTTATTTGATTAGCAGCGGGACAAGGTAGATTAGCCCTATAGCAGCAATTCCTATACTTCCAAACCAAAGTACCTTCTTCTTGAGAAGGCTTGAAACCGATGCTAGCACGATAGCAATTTGTAAAAAAATGATTGCCATTCCTGAGTTATGATGTTTGTGTACCAAATCACTTGTTTCTTTCATTTTTTCATCACGCTGCTTTTCTAACTCATTCGCTTTGGTCTGAATGTCATTTTTCTCCGCATCGTATCTCTTTGTATTCGTATCAAACTCTTTGGATAGTGCAGAAGCTGCAGGAGTCGAATTTAAGCTGGAGATTTGGGACTGGGTTTTATAAAGTTCACCTTTAATGCTTTTCGCTTGATAAAAGGCCCACTGATCTGACGCTTGTGCCTGTAGTAAAACTGCCTGATCCATCTGCAATAGTGTATCGGTAGTAACTTGGCTTTCCTTCATTCCTCCAAGTGCGGTAAATACGGCATATATGCTAATGGTAATCGCAATCCAATTGTTGAATTTACTACGCTCTGCTTCTTCTTTACGATGCTGTTCTTCCTTCTCCTCTAATTCTTTAACTTCCTCTTCTACTTTTTCTAAGGGATTCTCGATTCCAAAGTTCTCTTCCATTCATGATTTCCTCCAAGCATTAGTATGTGAATTATTTTATCACAATCTGACTTCTAATTCCGTGGTAATATGGTCGGGAACTAGAGGGAACCGCAACTAATGTTGTAGACTAAATAATTAGGGCTTCCTGAACGACTCCTAAACGCCAAAGTATAGCTGGCGGCACTCTGACAGCGGAATAAAGCCAACTCCAGCAGAAGGCAAAAAGAACTCTCAGCTTTCGCAAGTTCATAACCAGGAATTGTTTCGCAATGACCGTCTCGCTCGTCGCTGCAAGGCGTGCTTGAATACGCCCAAGTCCATACTTGCGCTTGCCTTCGCCAAATATGCCTTCGACGGCATTTCGATCACCAGCGTCCTGTTTTACTAGGCGGCGTCTCTCTCTTGAAGGGACGGCCCAGGGCAGGCCCGCTAAGCCGTTATGCCGTGTGACTTGCAGAACGCTCGATTCTCGCGGGTACGGTAAATTTGATATGGGCGTTCATTACTCCACTATCCTGCCCTTTCAACTACAGAAAGAGACCTACAGCTCATGCTGCGGGTCTAAAAGGTTTATATATTAAAAAGGGGGGCAAGTTTTATTATAATCTTAGTTCATTAACACAGTTTAAAAATCAGGTTGCATTTTTATTACAGATTTCTTCACGACGATGTTGCTGTAATCGTTCTCCATTAGAACGGGCTGCCGTTGTTGTCGTCAGTCTGGTATCGTTATGCTAACGTTCCCGTTAGCTCAGTAAGTTTTCAAGATGCATTCATCCCTTAAATTCCAATGACCTAAATGATTTACATTTTATGGATCGATAGCCCATTCAACACATAAGGCTCCCCTGGAGCGAGGACATGGAATCTGCTCTCCGAACCGTCAATCGCAGGGGACAGCTTCCCCGGATCCCCGTTAAAAGCCAGCACATCCGGGCCATCGTATGTACCGTAATGATGTGCAATAATTTCGGCGGAAGCGAGCGTATTGGCCAGTTTAACCGCATTCTCGATCCCAAAATGATATGGATCGTTCGATACGTCGAGCAGCAGGAGATCGACTCCGCTCATTTCTAGATGTTCAGGTAAAAGACGAGAGTCTCCCGTATACCAGATCGTGCCGTCAGGAGTCCTGATCAGAAAGCCGCAGCAGTCTTCCGGCCCATAAGGCGGACCATATTTTTCCGGATTGAGATTTTGCCAGGAGTGATCAACACGGGTAAACGTAATTTCAACATCGCCTATTCTCATTGTTTCATCAATTCGGAAAGATCGGCATTTATTCTCAGGTATTCCTAAATTCGCAAGCTCCTGCACGACAACAGCGGGACCGGCGTATAACCCGCCGGTGCGAATAAGTGCCGGTGCCGTGACTGGAGCCAAATGATCGTCATCCAGATGCGAATAGAGAATGGCGTCTAGCCTTGGCACCTCGGTAGCGACTATAGGTAAAGGCACCAGCATGCGATGGCCAAGCTCGCAAATATCCGGGGAGCCTGGTTTCATCGTAAGGACGGGATCAATCATAATTAACGTACCGCGGGAATTAATCAGAAACCCGGCACCTGACAACCACCAAACCGAGGTCTTGTCCGATCTGGAAAAAGCTTCGGCCGTGATGGGCTTGGTGGCTGGAGCGATGACCTGTGAACAGTTTCCTTGCGTCATATAATTAATCCACTCCCATTTAGTTTATTGATTTCGTTCAAGCTTCGTTCCACAGACGGCGACCATTTTCAAAGCTGATACGCGTAGCACTTCAATTGTTCAAATTCGATGGAAATATAGCCGTCGAACCCGAATTGTTTAAAGTCTTTTTGGTTCAACATATATATATATTTGGCAGCTTTATTGTATATGTGTAATTCAGCTCTTGTACTAGGTGCGTGGCGACCTGCTCGATGTTAGATAATTACGCTATCGTCTTCGTTAGCTTAGTCCGTTCAAACCTTTTTAAAATTTAGGCTATGTTATCATTTGTGTTATTTTAAGTATACTATGTAAAAACATATTGCGACTTGGATGGCGATTTATTTGAGTCCAGGTTTTCTATTATTTTTGAAGAAAACTGTCTTACGATTGTATTCCTATTTTCCGGAGTAAATTATTACTTTCTTTCATTGTTTATTGCAAGCTTATATGATACTCATAATAAATTGGTGGGTGGTCCAGCAACAATGATTGTAGCCTTGGGAGCAGGACCTATCATTGCTCTAGCGTTATGGATAATAACTAGCATTACTTTGTATTGGTGTTTGAAAAAAAAATTTAATGTAGTAAGCTCACTTATCGTTGTGACGCACTTATTATGGCTACTAGGTCTTTTAATCCTTTTTTCTACAGTGCTTGTCGAGCATCATTTAGCACGAATTAATTCCAATTGAAAATCAACATTGAACAATAACAGAGCCAAAATTTAAAAACTGCAAACTCAAGAAAGTACACTTTTAATTTATAATAGTGTTCCATATTAAGTAATCTATACCTTTTCACTATGCTGTCCGTTTGTTGAGCGAAGTGCAGATAAACTAAAACAAGCGATGGATCGGTTCCATCGCCGCACTATCGTTACCCGTTAGCGGAATCATCGAGTTCATCGCTGGGATCTGTGACGCTGTATGTATTTCCGAACGCTTCATGTGGCTTCTCTCGATCACCCGTGTAAAGATTGCTCTCTCCGTTCAGACGTTTGTCTCGTCGATATGGACATCAGGGAAATTGAACATCCTTTGCCACTTACAATTTTTTTGAACATACCTATTGCTCCTCACGTAACGTGATGAAGTATGATTGATTCGAGGTGATGATCAGTGCCGTACAAAGTGAAGGAAGTAGCTAATCTGGTGGGTGTTAGCATACGTACTCTTCATTATTACGACGAAATCGGACTGCTTGTACCCAAATCCATCAATCAGGCGGGACATAGGCTTTACACAGATAATGAGCTGGAACGGCTGCAGCAAATTTTGTTTTTTCGCGAAATCGGGTTCTCACTAAAAGAGATCGGTCCTATTTTGGACAGCCCCAATTTTGATCGGAACCGGGCATTGGAATTGCATAGAGATGTACTGCTGCTGCAGAAAAAGCGTCTGGAAGACATCATTGAGACCATAAATAAAACGATTCAATCTACGACAGGAGGAATAAGATTGAGTACTAAGGACATGTTCGAGGGATTTGACATGACTTCCATCGAAAAGCATAAGAAGAAATTTACCGCCGGAGGATACGAACACTCGATAGCCATCAAAGCAGACGGTACCGTCTGGGGATGGGGAAATTTCGGCCGTACCGATCAGTCCGTAGAAAAAGAGCCTACTCTGATTAAACTTCTTACAAATGTAAAAAACGTAGCCGCAGCTTCGGGACACTATCATTCGTTCGCCGTCAAAGCGGACGGTACTGTCTGGGGATGGGGAAACAACAGTCACGGGCAGCTTGGAAACGGTTCCGACAATAGCTATGAGGAACTCCCCATTCAGGTGGAAGGCTTGAATCAGATCATGTCCGTTTCGGCAGGCGTATTTCATACTTTGGCACTAAAAGAGGATAAGACGGTTTGGACATGGGGGCCAAACTGGTACGGCCAGTTGGGAGATGGGACAGATAAAGGTAGAAAAACTTCGGAAATGGTTCCAGGGATGACCGACGTTAAAGAAGTGTCTGCCGGCTTTTTTCATTCGATGGCACGATTAGAAGACGGCACGGTTTGGAGATGGGGTGGGTTTGGAGATTGCACGGACATGTTTCCAATACGGGATGAGAGCTGGGTCCCGGTCCAGGTGAGTCAGTTGGATCAAGTAACTGCAATCGCTGCAGGCGGCATGCACTCAGCGGCATTAAGAGAGGACAGCACCGTTTGGACGTGGGGCTATAATACGGAAGGTCAATTGGGAGATGGAAAATTTGAGCACGGCTGTTCGTGCGAACCGAGAATGGTGGCAGGACTATCCGATGTTAAAGCCATAGCGGCAGGCGGAGCGTTTACGATGGCTTTGAAGAAGGACGGGACCGTATGGACATGGGGTTCTAATGCTTTTGGCCAGCTTGGTGACGGTACCAATGACAGAAGAAGTGAAGCCGCAGAAATTCCGGGACTTGCCGACGTCATTCAGATTGCGGCCGGAACAAAGCACTCTATGGCGATGACGAAAGATGGCAGCGTTTGGCTGTGGGGAAGCAACGACCACGGACAGCTCGGGGATCAAACCGTGAGTGCAAGAAATCAACCTTTCAAATGCATGAAAGTCTTATAATGCTGGACCGAATAAAAAAAGAAAACCCAGGGCAAGAGAAACGGCTTTGTTAAAGCGAGAAAAGGCGCATACTCCGCTTGTATGACAGACACAAGGAGATTCCCGATCCGAAATCCTCCCATGAACCAAGTTCATCCGTCCTGTTATAGTTTATCCGCCTTCTACAAGGCGGATTTGTTTTTTGATTTATAATTAGCACGATACTATCCCGATATTACAAAATCTGTTTGAATACCTTTTAGATTCGCACCAGGTAATTGTTCGAATTCAAATAACCTACAAAAGATTAATGGAAAATCCCTCATGTTGTTACATTGTCTTTTAGCAATCTTGTATTTCGTTCTTAATTCCATGATAGAACACGGTTTTCCTGAAAGCAGTACATTCTCAAAGTAACCATCAATTTCGACTATCACATCAATCACTGCTGGTTGCTAACCAGCCAATGAGCTTATAGTTTCCACATTCATCGGCTGTACTCAAATTCCGAAATGAATAATCAATCGGTTGTTCTCTGAAGCTTTAACAGCTAAGTCAATTAAAACTTTTAATTCACTATGCATTGTTTCTCGCTTCAACCAAATTCTCATCTGTTCCCAGTAGCCATCTTCATTCTCTTCTTTCCAAACTGTTTCTCCTCCGGCCGTTAAGAACGGCAATGTCATTCCGCTGGATTACAAAACGTACTTCTACTTTGATGCGAAATCCATTCTTGGCCAGATCGATACCTTGACGGAGACGATGCTGGAGCAGACAAGTAAATAAGTTTACTAAGGAAACCGCAGGATGCATGACAGGAATGTCATACCTTGTGGTTTCTTTTATAAGATTCGCTTCTGCTGCCAGAAGTAGAGTATAGTAGGAGTAGTTGAAAATATATTCCAGGAGGCTACAGCCATGTCACAGGAGATTTGGATTAACCTGCCGGTCAAAGATGTTGAGAGGTCAACTGCCTTTTTCAATGAGATTGGATTCCATGCGGTGAGCGTTGGTAACGAGAGAGCCAAGCTTGCCATAGGCCAAACAACGATTCTGCTGTTCCCGGATGCGGCGTTTGAGAAATTTACAGGTTCAAAAACCGCAGATACTTCCCATAGCGCAGAAGTAATATTTTCCATTGGCGCTGAAAGCAGAGAAGAAGTAGATGCCTTTATTCAAAAAGTAGAGTTTGCCGGAGGAAGCATCTTTGGCAAGCCGAGTGAAATTGACGGCTGGATGTACGGCGCAGGATTTGCCGACCTGGACGGTCACCGCTGGAACCTGCTGTACATGGATGAGAACAAAATGCCGAAACGCTAATATGGAAACGCCGGTCACCTGCTTAAGGTCACCGGCGTTTTTTTACACCCGTATAATCTCATATCTGTCATTCAAATCAAAATCGTTGCTTAGAAGGAAAAATTCGTGGGTTAAACTATATAGACGGTACTAAAGGGTTTTGGAAAAATATGTATAACTCTTAAAGGAAGAACATTAAGTAGCCTTTAGGAGGCGGTACGATGAATACTCCCATCCTGCAAGACGACCAAAATCCGGAAATCCAAGCCGTAAAATCCGCGATGAAATCAACAAAAAATAAACGGATGTTCGAAAGATATCAAACCATCTTGTTGCACTTGCATGGGATGAAGTACGATCAAATCGCTCTCATTGTTGGTCGGTCCAACGTCACTATAGGCAGTTATGTGAAAGCCTACCGAGCTTATGGTTTGGATGGCTTAGTGCTTGGCGAATCCCCGGGTCGTCCTTCCTTTCTCACGAAAGAGCAAGAGGGCCAAGTGCGAAAGCTTCTAATAGAAAAGCGGCCTGCGGATGTCGGGTTTCCCTCAGAGATGAACTGGAACGCTCCTTTGCTGCGACAGTGGATCCTGCGTGAATTTAGCGTCACCTACTCTGAACGAGGAACTCGCAAACTGCTACACCTTCTTGGCTTCAGCTTTACCAAACCGACCTATACACTAGCTCTTGCGGATCCTCAGAAGCAAGAGCAGTTTAAAAAGGACTTTGACGTAGTAAAAAAAATTGATTCGGTGCGAAATTGATCGAATCCTGTTTCAAGATGAATCGATGATTCGTGACTATCAAGCCCTCGCCCATACCTGGTTTCCGAAAGGACAACAAAAAATTGTTCCTACATTCGGCAAGCACCGCGGCGTTAAGTTGATCGGTACGCTGGATTACGAAAGCGGCGAAGTATTCTGCATGGAAGAAGAACAATACGATGCTGTGGTGTTTCTGGCTTTTCTTGAAAAAGTTATTGCTCGTTATTCGGGTGAGAAAATTGTGATGGTCTTAGACAACGCCCGCATTCATCATGCCAAATTCATTCAGCCATTTTTGCAGGAACATGCTGAACAACTACAACTCATGTTTTTGCCTCCATACAGTCCACAACTGAATGTCATTGAAGGACTATGGGGCTGGCTTAAAAAAGCGGTGATTTACAATGTCTTCTATCACTCTGTAGACGACATTCGCAAGGCTGTTCAAGATTTTATTGCAAACATCAACAAGACACCGTTGAAGACCGTAGACAGGTTATGTATTGCCGTTTATATAGTACAGCTTAATACATCACATGCCTTTGTTCTTTTGCGGATTCATATGCGCATTCGATCAGACGGGTAATCCCAATTGCCACATCAATGTCAAAGTAGGGTAAGCTTAGCTCCGTATCGGACGACACCAGCCTTACAAACTGGGCGCTTGGAAGTTCGTCGTCTTCCGGAACGTTCTCGCTCGGAACCGGCATCAAGTTTTCGTGGCCAGGCACATGTTTGGATTGCAGCAATACCCGGAAGTTGGACTTATTCGTGCCGGAAATGACCAAAATTCCCTCTGTGCCGATGATCTCCAGCAAATTATCGATGCGGTAAGAGACAAATGAGGTGTGGGAAGTACCAATGGCTCCGCTGTCAAATTCAATTATGGTGGTCGAATTTTCATCGCTTCCGGTGCCATACAGTTCATTCATCAGGCAGGTAACCTTTTTGGGCATTCCGCAAAAATGCGGCAGAAGATATAATCCGTGGCAGCCCAAATCCAATGTCACTCCCCCGCCGGTTTGAGCAGGATCAAACCAGTATGTTGGAAGCATGGTTTTATCCAATGCCGCTTGATGAGCGCGTCTGAAATAGGCTGACGTCACGCGGCCGAGCTTGCCTTCATCCACCAGCGTTTTGGCGTAGCGGTATGGGCCAATGATCTTGGATTCCAGTGATACAGCAAATTTCACACCATTGTCGAGGATGGCCTTTTTGATCGCGAGACAGTCTTGTACCGTTAGAGCTAGCGCTTTATCGGTGAAAATATGCTTTTTGGCGTTGGCGGCCTTTATGATGACTTCCTTGTGCATTGCGGTGGCACACTCCACCATTACCGCATCTATATCTTTTCTGCTAAGTACGCTATCCAAGTCGCCTTCATAAGCGACCCCGAACTGTTCGGCAAAAGCTTTGCCTCTTTCTTCATCATCATCCCAGACCACTTTTAACTCCGCTATTCCGGTCTTTAATGCTTCCTTTACAAAATTTTTGGCATGAACATGCCATGCGCCAAGTAATGCCAAATGAACCATATTTCTCGCCACCTCGTTATAAATTTTAAATTGGAAAATACAAATACTTAGCTCCTGTATCATTTTTCGTGATTATGTCACGTTATTATGGCTTCTCCACACAACTTCTGGATTCCTTTGGCGAAAATGAACTTTTTTTATCGAATATTTGTTAACCATTAATCAAAAGGGAGTTTTGTGTCAATCGAGCCCTAGGATTGTGCGTCAAGGCTTGGGGATCTCAATACACACAAGTTTGTGTCGTTGAACAGCGCACGTGTCCGAATCGGTGAATGTATAACGAATTTACTTGTGGTACGGTTCTCCGAGCTGTTTGTAACTGCAAGTATTAAGGTCATCCTTTACCGGTGGCCCTTTTTTGAATCAAGAATAAACATAGACGCATCGTATCCCATGAATATTTTACTTCCAGTATAAAAAGTTTTGAATTGAATATCCCTATACCCTATTTTAGTCATAATGTCGGTTAGCTCTCCTGGATTAAATCCGTTATGAACAATATCTGAAACTATTTTTTCATTTTTATTAAAATCTACGATCAGTAGATGTCCTCCATCATTAAGAACATCAAATAATCTTGATAAAACTAATTCAACATCATGAATATGGAGTAGAACCTGAGCCATAAAAATATAGTCAGCATGTAAATCGGATAGACTTTCCTTTTCAAAATCAAAGCATAATGTATCTACATTCTGAATATTAAAATCAGTTATTTTTTGCTTTATTTGATTAATCATGTTTTGTGACGTATCCAGAAAAAGCATAGAATCAAACTCGTTTAACAAGTTCATTCCGACAAGACCAGTTCCACACCCAAAATCAATAGCATTCTTACTTTTAGCGTCAACTAAATAATTACGGATGACATCGGATGATACCTTTGCCGTTTGGATTCTTTCAGGAGTGTCATATATATTAGCTATCATTTCAAACTTATCAGTATTTCCCATTATTATCTCTCCAATCAGCCTTAATAAACAAGCCTCAACACTAAAAAAACTTGTCCTTATTTAGGATACGATTCTGCATATCACATTTCAACTAATCTGCCCGTTAGTTTAACGCCAGCAGCCAGTCAACAACTTTATTTTCATGGTCTAAGGGAGAGTGAAACATGCTGCGAATCGCATTGATCGGTGACCTTCATTATTTCGGGTTATGGACGGACAACCGACGACAGATGAATTGACTGAAGGACGCAAGCTGTTTTATGAGATCTATATGTGCACTTTTCTGAAAAATATGATGAGGCTCATCATCCATTTTATTGATAAATTATTAATCCTCTGTTATTCAAATATAAAGGTTTGGTAACCTGAACGTAGTAGCTCATCATGCTGATCTTTACAATTGATTTTCTTGAAATCATGGAAATGTCAGGATAAGATTTTAGATAATAGGAGTCAGGGGGGCAAAAATATGAACATTATTTTTTTCTCGCCGAATTTTCCAAAGTACTGCACGGAATTTTGCTTTCACTTGAAAAACTGCGGAGTGAATGTGCTTGGCATCAGCGATGTGGATTATTACTCACTGAACGAAAAGCTGAAACATTCCCTTACGGACTATATCAAAGTAGATCGTCTGGAAAATTACGACGAGGTTCTGCGCGCGGTCGGTTACTATACCCATAAATATGGAAAGATTGATCGTTTTGAATCGCTTAACGAGCATTGGCTGGAGCTTGATGCGCACATTCGAACGGATTTCAACATTTTCGGGACGAAGCTCGATTTCATTTCCAATTTGAAACAAAAATCGAAGATGGAAAAGTTTTTCAAAAAAAGCGGTGTCGAGTCCATACGTTCCATAACGAAATTCGATCGGGCGAAGGCAAAGAAATTTATTGAGAAAATCGGCTATCCCGTCGTCGTGAAACCGAATAAAGGCGCGGGAGCGAACATGACTTACAAAATCGCGAGCGAGTCGGAGCTGGAGCATTTCTTGCATACTAAACCGTCGGAAGTAGAATTTATCATGCAAGAGTTTATAGACGGCGTCCTGCAAACCTACGACGGTCTTGTCAACAGGGATGGAGAAATCGTATTTGCAGCAAGCCACGAATTTCCGCATAGCATCATGGAAGCCGTAAATTCTGGAAATCATTTCAGCTATTATTGTTTAAAAGAAGTAAGTAGGGAAATCGAGGAGGCCGGAAGAAGGATCATCCGAACCTATGGGATCAAAGAACGCTTTTTTCATCTCGAGTTTTTCAAATCCAATGCGGATGGAAAAATTATTGCGCTAGAAGTCAATATGAGGCCGCCCGGTACGTGGATGACGGATGCGATCAATTACACTTACGATATCGATATCTACAAGCTATGGGCGAATATGCTTGTTAATAATCAGGTGGAAGGACCTTTTGTCGGGAAGTATTATACCGGATTTGCCAGCCACAAAAACCACCTCCACTACGCTCATGGGCACGAAGAGATCATGCAGCGATATCGGCATGAAATTGTCTATCACGACAGCATTACGGATGTGCAAAGCCAGTCAAGGGGAAATTATGCGTATCAATTTCGCTCAAAGGACTTTGATGAAGTGAAACGAATTGCAGCTTATATTCATGCAGTGGAAAACAGAGTCGAGGTGTTTTCATGAAAGTAACCTATCACAAAGTATATAGCGACAACTTGCATCGGGACATGGAATACAAAACCTATGGACATCAAGGGAAGCCCGTTCTTGTTTTTCCGACCTCCTGCGGACGGTTTTATCAGTATGAAGATTCCGGCATGATCGGCGCGTTGGAAAGTTATATTGAACAAGGGCAAATTCAAGTCTGGACATGCGACAGCATTGACGAAGAGACTTTTTATGCCAAGAACTCGACGACCGATGAGAAAATGAAACGCCATGACCAATATGATGCCTATGTGAAAGACGAACTCATTCCTTCCATTCTGCAGCAAAGCAAGGAGAGCAACGGGGGACGCACTCAGAAGATCTTGGCGACGGGATGTTCGCTGGGGGCTTATCACAGTTCCAATATGTTCTTCCGGCACCCGCAATATTTTGACAGTTTAATTGCTTTAAGCGGTTTGTATTCGACCAATCGATTTTTTGGAGAAGAGGTCCCTCCTTCAGCTTATTACCATTCCCCGCTTCACTATTTGAAAAACTTGGAGGACGCTTCCTATCTGAATCAATACAGGAACAGCAAAATCATCATTTGCACAGGCCAAGGCGCTTATGAAGATTTAATGCGATCGGAGACGCAGAAGCTCTTGGAAGTGCTGCAGGAGAAACACGTCCCGGCAAGCGTGGAATTTTGGGGGTACGATGTCAATCATGACTGGTACTGGTGGAGGAAGCAAATCCTTTACTACATGGATCGTTGCTTAAGTTAAAAAGTACGACGTCCTTTCCTGACTGCCTCATCTACAAAATAATAACGGTTATGGTGCAAACATTTAAAAAGATCAAAAAGTACTAAAAGTTATTAGGTTTACTTATGCTACTAATCCAAATAATCTATTAATCAGTTCAACTGCTGAAAGGACAGACGAATTATCTTCGGCCTGCCCTTTCCTGATCATATTCATGGCCTCGATTCCCTTTAACGTCCGTTCAGCGGTCAGAAACGATTTGAACCCATGCATTGGATTTGTAATTTTCTTTATAAATCGGTGATCCTGCTCTACAATGTTATTCAGATACTTGGTTTGTCTCATCAAGGTTTCTTTCGAAAGGACTTTTTCATCCATTAATTGTTCAATTGCTGGAGGATATGCTGGGTTTTTATCCACTGTAATTACGCGCGGTGACTGATTGTGAGGGGACGACATTGCCTTACTAAAAAATCGTTTCGCCGCGTGAACATCACGATGAGCAGATAACATGAAATCAATGGTATTCCCCATCGAATCTACTGCTCTGTAAAGATATTTCCATTGTCCTTTGACTTTTATGTAAGTTTCGTCAACACGATAAGAATCGTTGGTCGGCTTCAAAAAGGGGCGAATTCGCTTGTCTATTTCTGGCCCGAACTCATGGACCCACCTCATGATCGTCGTATGAGAAAGCCTTTAATCCTCGTTCACTCATCATTTCTGCTACATCTCGGTAGCTTAAGCTATATTTCAAATACCATCTAACCGTTAATAAGATGATTTCCGCTTCGTAATGTTTCCATTTAAACAGATTCAATGATGTTTTCAACCTAATTTACTCCATCCCATGTGTTCGTTTAGACCCAATATTAGCATGGTTGAAGTTCTTGCACCACAACCTTTCAAATACCATCTTACGGTTTGTAAAATAATCGTTGATTCATAGTGCTTCCATTTAAATAAATCCAATTGCGTTTCCAAAGTAAGTTGCTCCATCCCATTAATTTCAGTTATGTTATCATGAATTAAAGCTTTGCACCACAACCGCTTGTTTTAATCCGTTCTTCCCAATGGAAATTAAATCTTCAATCTTCCCACGATTTTTAATAAGTCCTTTCGTCGCTTGACCTCATCCCTTCTAACTCATCAACCTTCCATTCTAATTGCTTTATGTATTCTAACATTCGTGTCTGTGTCTTTTTGGTGATAAAACCTGACACACCATCGTTTTCCATTTTCATGACCTTTTCAAAGTGGGAACTTTTCTTACTTATTTCTTTGCACCGAGAATTTCTAAAAGATAATAAAATTCTCTCGAATTGTTCCCAGACCTCCAGCCTGTTGTGCAACAGCATCAATTTATAGTAATGATCACAATTGTTCGTAAAAGGGAAATCAAAATATTTTTTGTTATACTCTACTGAGGATCTTAGGGAATTTATTTTATCCTCTACCAATTTTATAAGCTTGTCCATTTTATATACCTGCCTTCGTTTATAGTGAAGCAGCTTGCCTACACCGGCAAGCTGCCTCATTAACTTGAAATGATTTACCGCTTCGCCTTATAAAACTCATGATACAGCTTCATGAGCGCCCGTTTCTCGATCCGTGATACGTAGGACCGCGAGATACCTAACTCCTTCGCAATTTCCCTTTGTGTTCGCTCTTCCCCGCCATGCTCTAATCCGAAACGGCCGACGACCACTTCCTTCTCACGCTCGTCAAGAATATCCAGATTTTTGTATATTTTGCTCTTTTCAATTTTCAACTGCACTTTTTCTACGACATCGTCGGCTTCCGTACCAAGGATATCGATTAATGTAATCTCATTTCCCTCCTTGTCCGTACCGATAGGGTCATGAAGCGAGACGTCTTTGCGCGTTTTTTTAAGCGACCTCAGATGCATCAGAATCTCGTTCTCAATACATCGCGCCGCGAACGTTGCTAATTTTGTCCCTTTATCAGGCGAAAACGATTCAATTGCTTTGATTAATCCAATCGTTCCTATAGAGATAAGATCCTCAAGATCTTCCCCTGTATTGTCGAATTTTTTGACGATATGAACACGAACCGATGTAACCAGTGGTTAGTATTTAGTTATAGAAAGCCGCCCTGCGATGTAGTGACACTATACTTAATGTACTAACAATGAAGTATGTAAAACAGCTTTTGATTCCATTCTTCTTATCCACAGTTCAACTAATTGATTACCCTCTTTCCAGGATAGCAAGAGCCTGACATTCTCGATTTCGCTTCAATAAACGATTTCATTTGTCGATTTCAAAAAGGTCGAATTCGCTTGTCTTTTTCAGAACTAAACTGATGAACCAAACGCATATTTGCCACATCCCATTTTCAAGTTCAGTCTATGGAGCAAGATCACCGATTCATAAAGAAAATTACAAATCCTATGCATGGTTTTAAATCGTTTCTGACTGCTGATAAGACATTGAAGGTCGAGTGCATGCATAGGATTAGAAAAGGACAGACGAATACCATCATTCGTCTGTCCTTCCAACGGTCGGACTGATTAATAAATTATTTGGTTTTGCAGCATAAGTAAGCCTGATACATTGTAGTCCTTTTGATCTTTTTATATGTTGCCACCAGAACCTGAACACCTACACCCGAGGTAGTTCAGGTAGTATTTGGATGAAACGCTCGAATGGCAATTGGCAGGCTTCGTATTTTTCCAGCAAATCGAGTATCGTCATCTGCTTCCAGACAACTTCGGAAATGTAATTGTTTTCCTGTGATAGTGTCTGCAGTTCAACCTGATGCGGCGGACAAATAGTTACAGAGGCCAACTCACGTAACTGTTCTGGAGTTACTATAGCTTGCAGATTGACATGATAGCTTAGCAAATCAAAAGCAGAAAGCAACTGGTCCTGTGGCAAGTGGGGCACGCTATTTACAGGAGCGTGAATGACGATGCGATCATGTCTACGCAATCCATATCTCTGCAGGGCTCGTTCCACCAGGGTCGGAGGGTTATAAGGTAAATCCTCGTCTTGCTAGAAGATGTCAATCTTCAAATGTTCCTGCACATGTTCCTGCACATGTTCCTGTACTTGTTGGTTCCCTTGTCTCTGCAATTGTTCCTTCTGTTGATTACCAATAGACATGTGCTTCAAACCCGTTCGCCGATCTATCCCTAACCCTTTCAAGAGGTCCAGCCATAGTTGCTCGATCCATTGTTTTTCCTGATGCTCGAAATTGCCGCTCGCATCCCGTTCACCCAAGGGAGTTAGACGGAGTGCACCTTTTGCTGAAAGCTGCTGGTCGATGAAACGTGGAATATGCTGGTAAGTCTCTGCCCAGTTATGATCGCCATAGCCGAGAATGGCATAATGCACACCTTCAATTTCTTCTGGTTTTGCTGTTTCAATCCATTGGACGAATGCTTTGGCGTTTGCAGGCGGCTTGCCGTTGTAAGAAGAGGTGAGAATAAGGACTGCGCCCTCTTTTGGCAATTTGCCAACATAATCTTTTAAAGGGGCAACCTTGCTGTTAAACCCTCTTTCCTGAGCAAGGTGCGCCAGTTCACGAGCCAAGCCTTCCGCTGTGCCAAGATTTGAACCGTACAGCACCAGAAGAGGGAGGTTTTGGTGCAACTATTAAAATGGATCAAAGATAGTCGCCTTATTGTTGTTTGATTATGCTGTTAAACCAAACATTTTATTGATTAATTGTACTGCAGAAAGGACAGACGAATGAATGCATTCGACCTGCCCTTTCTTTATCATATGCATGACTTCGATTCCGGCAATTGTTTTCTCTGCAGTATTAAAAGACTTAAATCCCATCATTGGTTTAATAACTTTCTTTATGAATCGATGGTCTTGTTCAATTATGTTGTTTAGATATTTCTGTTGTCGTAGTAATGTTTCTTGATTCAAGGCTTTCTCGTCTTTCAATTGTTGGACTGCGATAGGGTAAGCTGGATTTTTATCGACGGTGATCATACGCGGCGATTGATTGTGTGGTGTGGTCAACGCTTTCTTGAAGAATCGTCTGGCCGCGGAAGTATCTCGATTTTCAGAAAGCATGAAATCAATCGTATTTCCGTTTGAATCCACTGCCCTGTAAAGATATTTCCATTGTCCTTTGACTTTGATGTAGGTTTCATCCGTTCGGTAGGAATCGTTGGTCGGTTTTAGAAAGGGACGAATTCGCTTGTCTAATTCCGGCCCAAACTGGTGCCCATCGCATGATGGTTGTATGAGCCATGTGTAGTCCTCGTTCTTCCATCATCTCCACTAGATTACGATAACTAAGGCTATATTTTAAATACCATCTTATTGTCAACAAGATCATCTCTGATTCATACTGCTTCCACTTAAACAAATCTAATTCCGTTTCCAATGTAATATCCCCATCTCATGACTTCATTTCAATCATGTTATCATGGATTTAAGAGCTTTGCACCACAACCTCATTTAACAACCAATACAGGCACCTTGGTATGCTGCACGATGTTATGGCTGACACTGCCTAACACGAACTCGCCAATGGCTCCTAACCCCCTGCTGCCCACCACGATCAGATCACCGCCCTCGCTTTCGGTATATTCTAAAATGATTTTGGCAGGATGGCCTTCTTTAAAAATAACGTTAGCATATGGCAGTCCTTCCACCGCTTTTTTGGCTTTTTCCACGATTGCGGAAGCCATTTCATTTTGCAAATCCGATGGGATTAAAAGTAATCCTTCACCGCCCAAAACCATTTTTTGGAACGGATCCACATAAACATAGATCACTTCCAGTTTGGCGGAATGATTCATTTCAGCAAGTTTGATCGCCGATTCAAGCGCTTTTTCCGAATGTTCGGAACCGTCATACGCAACAATGATTTTCGAATAAAGCATGTTAATCACCTCTGTTTTTTTATTAACCTCATCCCCATTATAGAATCGGGCAATCATGCAGGAAGTGAGGAATATCACAATGAAAATCAAATGCGGCAAATTTCGCGTGGACAAGCCGGATACGAAGGGCATTGACAGATTGATTTCAGTTCGTTCAACGATGTAATTAACAGATGGCCGGCATCCATATCGACGATTCCGTCCTTTTTTAAGTCGCTCAGCATTCGATTGACGCTCTCCCGTGTGGCCCCGATAAAATCGGCCAACTCCGTGTTTGTGAGCTTCACCGAAATCCGGATACCTTTCTTCGTTACAACACCGTACGAATTGCACAAACGGATCAATGTCGAAGCTAGCGCACCCGGTTTGCCGAAAAGCAGCAAATCACGGAATTTCAACTGTGTTACACGGTGCTGTTGAGCCATCCACTTTGTGAAGGCAACGGCAAATTCTCCGAATCGGTACAATAGAATTTCCAAATCCTTTTCTTGAATAACGCCAAACTCTGCATTCTCGATCACTTCCGCGCTATAGTCGTAAATTCCGCCCCCGGTCATACCAAGCTCGCCGATCATATCCCCCTCCCTTAAAAGAGACAGGTTAAGGATACGTCCTTCCTCCGTCGTCTTCGTCAATTTCACTCTGCCCGATCGGATAAAATACAGCTTGTCCGCTTCGTCGCCTTCCCTGAATACATGAGATCCCTTTACCGACTTCTTCCCGTACATAATGTCTTCCAGCATCCGCATATGCGCTTCGGTAAAAAATGCGGCAACGCCACATGCCGTCGTTTCTCCACAGCTTCCAGCCTTGCAACCTTGCTTCATTTCCATCACTTGTGCCGCCATTATTTTCGTTCCCCTCTCGGTCCATTTGATGTCTTCATCATACTCCTTGGGTCCAATTTCTCACATCAGGAGAACACCGGATTTTTCTAGCAGGATTCCCCTATTTATTGTGAGGTTTCTCACACCGATCCCTCAGGGAAATGCGCTGCGAGAGAGAAAAATCACACATTCGGCATTGGGGAATTCCCTCCCGGATTTTCATGGAATTCCCCGAATGCGGATACGCTTCGAAAAAGCTACAATGAAAGATGAAACTTCTGTCGGCAAAGAGAAGAAGGAGGGAATACGATGGATGGCCTTAATCTGATGATTGCTGCGGAACTGGAACGGATACGCAAAGAGACGGATAGCGATTTTACCGCCTTCGCTGCTCCTCGCCGCGATGAATCCTCTTGGCGCTGGACTTACGCCTCCGGAAGTTTGAACGGACGATATGCACTGCTTGCCGTGAAGCCCGGCCGCGGCATCGTTGGCGCGGCGCTGCGGACGGAGCGAGTGATCGTGCTCGACCGCCACCGCCACGCCCTTGATCTGCGAAAGGAGGATTCGCCGCTGCTCATGGCGGAACGGCTAGAAGCCGTTGCCGCAGTGCCGGTGCTGCTGCCAAACGGCCCCCAAGGTGTGCTGCTTCTCGGCGCGAGATCGCCGATGGATTACGATTCCGCTTCGATCGAGAAGCTATATGAATCTGCGAAGAGGCTTTCCTCCGTATTTTCGCAAGCTGCCGATAACCCATCCGTTTCCTAAACAAAATGAATCTCTCGATGAGGTTCATTTTGTTGTGTTATGATGAAACTAAGAAATAAAAAGCGGAGGTCAGACTATGAAATTGTTGATTGTAGACGACCACTCAGTGGTTCGTTCCGGGATGGCGATGCTGCTGAATGGTAAGCATGGCATCGTGGTAGTAGGGGAAGCGGCAGACGGGGACGAAGGCATCGCGAAGGCAATGGAGTTGAAACCCGACGTCGTGCTGATGGATCTCAGCATGCCGCACGGAAAAGATGGCTTGACGGCAACGTCCGAGTTGAAAAAACTCGCTTCGGAAATACAAGTTCTCATTCTTACGATGCATGACGACGATGAATACTTGTTCCGCGCGATCCATGCCGGCGCCGCAGGCTACATTCTTAAAAGCGCCCCGCATGACGAGCTCGTCTCCGCCATTCAATCGGTCGCGAACGGCAACGCTTATTTATACCCGACAGCTACAAAGCGGCTGATGAGCGAATATTTGGACCGGATGAAAAAAGGGGAAAGCGGCAGCACCTTCGATACGCTGTCAGACCGCGAGAAAGAAATTTTGAGCTGGACAGCCAAAGGCTATTCCAATAAGGAAATCGCGGAGCATTTGTTGATTAGCGTGAAGACTGTGGAATCCCATAAAGCGAATCTCATGGAAAAGCTCGGTCTCAAAAGCCGCCCGGATCTCGTCAAATATGCAATGAAGAAACGGTTGTTAAACTTTGAATAAGGAACAAGGAAAAGCAAGGAAGCGCCCAAACGGAAATGTACCTCCGCTACAATTTTTGTCACCTTTTGTTAAAGGATTCGGGTCAAAGACGACAGCTGCTTAAGCAGCTGCTCGTATTCCTCCGGCGTGCCGAAGCAGCTGACGAACTCCGGTCCGATACCTTCGTTTAGGAATACCGTTTCTTCCAGCACTAGCCAGTCAATGACTTTCAACAGCCGCATCAGCGGATGCTCCCCGCTTTCAAGGAGACGCCAAATATTATTCGCGCAGGATCGGTCATAGACGCCATGAAGCGGATAAACGCCCGCCTGCACTGAGTGGAGTACGGCGTCCCCCCCTTCAATCTTCTTTTCCCGCAGCTCGGCAGCTTTTGCAGATATGAACGGCATATGGCTTCCGACAATCCACACATCGCGATTGCGGGCTAAACTGAGTCCCGCATACATGCCGTCCAGTGGACCGCGATTTTGCACGAAGTCCGTAATGATTTATTTATATTTCATGGAAATAAAATGGAAGTTACGGATGCGCTAAAGCAATATGTTGAACGAAAAGTAGGACGCGTGGAAACGGTGATGGCAGTTGAAGAAGCGGTCGTGAAATTGACCATAAACGGACATAAGCACGATACGCATAAGGTCTCATATTCGTAATTCCTCCCTTTTCAATATAAAATTCCTTCAAGCTGAATACTTTTATCCCCTCCTTATTGGCTTCATTGTAAATCGAATCGGAGATTTGTGTTGTGAGGACAATCACAATGTAACAAGATATGCCTAGGGTTCGTTGTGATTCTTTTCACAGTGAATGGAGGAAGACAAATGTATAGTGAAGATAAAGAAAATTGGGAATGAATTCTAAAAAGGAGTTGTTCTCCATGGACCATCTCAAAATTTATCATTGGCAAACGGTTGACCATAATAATGCCCATCTTATCATCGAAGGTCCGGTGTCACCTGATTTGTTGGCCCAATGGAATCTGCAAAAAGATTTGGATGCATTTCGAAGCCCGAAGGATCAGCAAGCGGCGCTTATGGAAATTGCCTCACTCCCGGAAGGAAGGATTATTGTTGCGAGGAATGGGGAAACGATCATTGGTTACGTTACCTTTCATTATCCGGATAAAATGGAACGTTGGTCGAAGTTAAATATGCCCGATCTGATCGAACTGGGGGCGATTGAAGTAGCGAACGAATATCGCTCACTCGGATTAGGCCGGAAAATGATTCAACTCGCCTTTGCCGAACAACAAATGGAGAACGTCATCGTGTTTACTACGGAATATTATTGAAATTGGGATTTACAAAGCAGCAAATTGTCGGTTTGGAATTACCGTACGATGATGGAACGGTTGATGAATAGCGTAGACATGGAATGGTACGCTACGGACGATCCTGAAATTTGCTCATACCCGGCCAATTGCCTAATGGCACGTATTGGTCATGACGTTCCGAGCTCCTCTGTGGAGCAATTTGACCGGACCCGATTTCAATATCGGTTTATACATTGAGCGGGGAAAGGCATTCGATTTCACTACAACGAAATGCGAAGAGCGTCGGTAACTACCGGCGCTCTAATTGTTACATTCAATATAGGCTACTTGATAATAAAAGTCGGTATGCGGGTATGCTGTACCACATAATGGCTAACGCTTCCAAGAAAAGCTTCTTTCAATCCCCCTAGCCCTCGGCTGCCCATAACGATTAAGTCACAGTTATGTTTCTCGGCATACTCTACTATTTTCTTCTCCGGATGCCCTTCAACAATTTCAACAATGATCGGGTTTCCCATTCCGTACAAAGATTCCTTGATTTCTTTCATCATCACATCCGCTTTTTCCCTGCGCAGCATCTTCACATTTTCAACCCCGGTTTCTATGTAATCGAAGATTGGCAACGGCTTTAAAACATGCAAGATATGCAGTTCGATTTTCTTATCGTGCACAGCAAGCTTAATGGCCGCTTTTAGCGCTTTCTCCGCCAATTCGGAACCATCGTATGCAACGAGTATTTTCTTGAAATGAAAGCCTGTCATGCAGTCCGCCTCCCCCTGTATTCTGAATCAACGAATCTTCTCCGTGCCGGAGTATGAAAAGCTGCAATTTGTAAAAAACATCTAAACCTTCTCCCCATTTATCCTGCCACCACACGATTACGTCCTGTTTGCTTGGCTGCATATAAGGCCTGATCCGCCCGTAATAGAATATCGGAGACATCCTGGTCGGAAGTTTCCCATGTTGCTACTCCCAATGAAATCGTTATGATTTCACCTACCGGGCTAACTGTTTCCGACATTTTTATGCGGAGCCGCTCTGCAACAGAAATTGCTTTATCCATGCTTGTCCACGGAAGCAAAATAACAAACTCTTCTCCCCCATATCTGCAGCAATAATCGCCTGTACGCGATAAACCGAGCATGATTGTCGACAAATACCTGAGAACCTCATCGCCCACACCATGGCCATATGTATCGTTTATTCGTTTAAAGTAATCAATGTCCAACATAATAAGGGAAAATGCAGAATGATTGCTCCCCCAATGCTCGATGATTCGGTCCAATGTTCTTCGGTTAACCAGACCCGTTAAAGGGTCTGTTTCCGCTTCGACCTTTAAATCGCCAAAACGCGTTTTTACATATTCAACGGCATGAATGACGCACTGATCCAACTCGTTAACTTCATGATTAGGCGTAACGAATACAGGAACCGGTGATTGAATGTCTCCCCCGGAAAGTTGCTTAATATAACAGGACAATCCTCTCAGGGGGAGTGCCACTTTATTAACAAGAGTAGACGTCAAAAATGGTGCCAGAATAAATACTGGAATTTCAAATAATATCATTTGCTTCAATAAATCCTTTCTATCAACTAAAAAATCCACTGTATATACGGCCGCCATGTCCACCATCACGATCAGCAGCATAAATACCAACACAAGAACTGTTACTAGTATACGCAAGGAATAGGCTCTGCGTAAATCATTCAACTGCGGTTCCTTACTGTGCGAAATCATTTGCTTGTTCATCCAATGTTGTCCGTTTCTCATGACAATACCTCCTTCATATGCGCCTGTTATGTTTATGTCTGGATTATAGAAGACGGGTAAACCGATCGTTGTGACTTTGCTCATAGTTTGACTTTGTCCGACTTTTAAACGTACGGATTTCGACCGACAGTGAGGCAATGTATGCAATGAAGCAGCTCTTAGTAATCATCCCGGAACCATTGTCATGCAACAAATAGGACACGATCGGTCTTCAGTTCGAAGTAATATGATTTAAATCACACCTACCCATGCAAGCTTCAGATATAGTAAGTACCGAAATCAGAAAGTAACGCAGAAACATCTGCGGGAAGGAGTATACCAATCATATGGATTTTAAAAGAATCGGAGTCGTTGGCGCGGGAACAATGGGATGCGGAATTGCGGAATTGCTTGCCATAAAAGGTTTGGAGGTATTTTTATCCGACATTTCTACAAGCAAACTGGAGCAATCTTTAAAGCTTTTTGAAACGAATTAGGACAGCCAAATCGAACGATGGACAATAACCGGGCAAGAGAAAAAATGGATCGTTTCAAATATTCATCCGGTTTCCGATTATTCCTCTTTCAGCAAGTGCGATATGGAGTTATTCTGGCCGCCAGACATATTCATTTCCATACGTCCGATGCAGTACGCTGTAGGATTAGGGACAAGCAGCTGCTTCAGGTGAAAATGCGAACCGCCCGAGGCGTTGTATTTGAAAACGTCATTGCCCGGGTTTCCGATGATTTTCTGCTGGAAATGCACATCGATACGGATGAAGCGAATGCTGCCGGTGTAGCTAATGGCGATATTGCATGTATTCTGTAGCATGCCTTGTACGTTTTAATCCTGCCATCCCGCAATAGATGGTCCAGAGAAAAAAATGATAAACATGTGATTTTGATCACATGCTCTGGCTTTCCAGCATGGTAAATTAAAGGCGCAGGGAGGAAGTAACCGCAAGCAATATCGAGGGCGAAGGAGAATTCCCATGAAACCACTTAACCGATCCCGATCTTGTCAGAAATGACAAAGTATCTTACCAAAAGTAATGAAAATTTTCACAAATTAAAATTGAGGAGCTGATTGTCATGTTGGGAAAATGGATTAGAGAGAATAAATATGCGGCAGGGGTCCTGCTTTTTGTTCGATTGTACTTTGGATATGAATGGCTCACACACGGATGGCAAAAAATCACGGGCGGATTCGATGCGGCCGGATTCTTAAATAACGCAGTCACTAAACCGGTGATCGATAAAGCAACCAATGAGCTGGTTTATCCGACTTTTACAGCTTTCATAAACAATATTGCGCTGCCGAACGTTAAGATTATTAACTTTATGATTCCTCTAGGCGAATTCTTAGTCGGACTTGGATTAATTCTGGGAGCTTTGACTACCGCCGCACTGTTTTTCGGACTTTTGATGAACTTTATGTTCATGTTCGCCGGCACCGTAAGCACGAATCCATGGTTCATTCTGATTGGCGGGATCTTGTTTATGGCCGGGGCAAATGCCGGAAGATTTGGCGTAGACTACTACCTGATGCCGTACCTGAACAAATTAATGCATAAGAAAGACGATGCCAATCATAAAACGGGAACCGGTACAAAGCATACGCCAGCACATGCCTAACCCGAAAACGCCATCCAATGAGCGAAAGAACTATGCAACCGGATTGCACAGTATGAGGGAATATTAAGGGAGTGGTTGCTTTGGCAGACTGCTTCCTTCTCTCTCACTCCAATGATACAGAGGCATTGATAACAAACAATATAGATAAAGGAGATAATCAACATGAAAAAACAATTTCTCATCATCGTCACTCTAGCGGCTTCTTTCACTCTGTTAGCAGGATGTGGCCAAATATCAAAAGAAGCTACTCCTAATGCCTCGTCTCCAAAGTCCAATGCGGCCTCGAGCGTGCAAACTGTGTCGAGCCCAACAACATCCGCTGAAACAGCTAAACCGGAAAATGAATATATCGTTATCGAACCGGGCGTTAAAAAAGGCGCGGACGGCAAGCTCCACGATTCGTTTATCGGAGGCGATTTATCCTTGGCTGTCGGTAAGCCGGTCACATTGAACTTTTACAATTATGACGAAGGAGCCCATACTTATACGTCGGCCGATCTCGGACTGAATGTACAAATCGAAGGCAGCAAAAAGAAAGGCGAGCCGGCAGTTACAACATTTACATTTACTCCTTCCAAGGAAGGGACATTTGATTGGTTGTGCGCCGTTCCATGCGATGGAGATAATTCGCAATGGGCTATGAGTCAGGACGGATATATGAAGGGCAAAATCACGGTGACTCCGGTGAAGGATCATGTCCAGCATATCACTATGGTCGCGAACGCCGATTATAAGCTCGGTCCGGATGGAAAGATGCATGATGCCTATACACCTGGCGATGTGACCGTTAATGCCGGTACACCCGTGCAATTAACCGTATACCATTTCGGAAAAAACCCGCATCCGATCATAAGCGGCGACTTGGGCATAAATCTTCAAGTCACTAGCCGCAAAGATATCGGGGATCCCGGAGTATTTCAAACCACTTTTACAGCCGACAAAACAGGTAAATTTGAATGGATGTGCGGTGCACCTTGCGACGGCGCAAACCAAGGCTGGGCCATGATGAACGATAATTATATGATGGGATATATCACTGTAAAATAACATCAGTCAGTTATCAGTTATAAAGGTATTTTTCTTAGATGAAAATAAAGTAATAGACTGGACTCTTTGAAATAATGGGGCTTTATGAAACGAAAAATCGTCAACTTTCAAAAATAAGTATTAGACTGACTCCAAAATAAAACAGCGGCGGACTAAGACTCTAAAAAAATAAAGTCTTAGACTGCCGCTACTTTTATTCAGCTATAGTAAAATCCGTTTAATGATTTGGAGAATTTGATTTACAGCTCAACCCTCTACCTAATATGTTGTGGTTCGACCCTAATTTGAACTAATAAGTCCTTCCCGACAATTGTTAATGTTGTGTCACGCTCAAGTCGTGAACTTTACGCCGGTCATCTCCTCGCTGAGTTGCCACAGCCGCTCCGCCAAGTCGGGGTCGATCGCCCAGGGAAGTACGTCCTCCACCACTTGGGTCACCCCCTGCAAAGTAAATGCCGGAACGACCTCGGCGATATCGACATCCAAGCAATAAACGCCGCCTTTCCCATCTAGCTGAGTACTCGCCGCGCACCATACGCTCGTTGCCGCCCCCTGCTCAACTGTCTTGTATCCGCTGCCGCTGGGCGCAACGGTGACGCGGCGTCTCTGCTCGTCAAACGCGCCCATTGCGCGTAATTCGTCATCGGACATAAAACGCCAAATCGGTCAAGATCCTGCCAGGATGGACGGAGAAGGCACGGACGCCATGTGCCGTAAGCTTTCCACTTGTCGTACCCCGCCGCTCGAAGTTTGGATCGTTAAAATCTACACCCCCGAAGCGGATTCCAGTTGAGGAGACCGATACGACCCGCGCGTTTCCTGTCTGTTTCAAGGCCGGCCAGAGCCGTGCAGTCAACTGGAAGTGACCCAAATGGTTGGTGGCGAATTGGGATTCGTAGCCACGTGTGTCACGCATCAATGGGGCAGCCATAATGCTGGCGTTATTGACGAGAATATCCAGCGGCCGTTCAGAGTCCAGAAACCGCTGTGCAAATGCATCGATTGAAGCAGGGTCCATAAGATCCAACTCCTCCAGCTCCACTCGCGGGATACCGGCAAGCGAAGCACGGGCTTTGTCCGGCGTACGCACGGGCACAATTACCGTCGCACCGGCCAATCCCATCTTTTCACCTCCCTTAAAAACCGATTGCATTCGATCGATCTGCAAGCGAAGAAATGATTTCTTCTTCCATTTTAAAATGATCCTGAATCCGTGAAAGCGAATATATGAAAACAATAGAATATGAACGTCCGGTGGCTTAAAATGGAGAAAAGAGGGAAACTCTTCGTTTTTCTCAACTTCACCCCGGAGGTGCAATGATGAAACCCGTACGATTCAATCTGGACCAGTCGATGGAAACGCTGACCGCGCATTCTGGTCTAGCGCTCATCGGCTTGCTTCTTTCACATACGCGAATAGCTAAGCGTCTTATTAAATACAAGTTGCCCGGTGTTCATAATCCAACGGTCACACACCCCGATGTTCTGTGCTCTTATCTGGGTTTGTTATGTCAGGGTAAGAGCGATTTTGATCACATTGAGCCTTTTCGTGAAGATAAATTCTTCGGCAAAGCTCTTGGTATTAAGCACGTACCTTCATCGCCAACCCTCCGTCAACGGCTCGATCTGGCTGCAGCCGCCAGCTATGACTGGCAGACGATTTTGTTGGAAGAGTCGGCCGACTTACTCCGTTCGTTAGAAGTACCCTTAACGCCAGTAACCGTTACAACAGACGGGGGACAAGTTTCGTCTTGGCTTCCGCTTGATCTGGACGTTTCCCCGTTCGACAATGGTTTCACAAAGAAGGAAGGCGTCTCCCGAACTTACAAGGGAACGGATGGCTATTCTCCTTTCTTTGCCTATCTCGGACAGGAAGGCTACGGTGTCAACGTGAATCTGCGCGAGGGCAGCACGCATGTTCAAAAAGAGGCTGCGGCATTTCTTCTGCATAGCATTGAGTATAGTCGTCGGCTGACAGACAAACGATTACTAGTCCGGATGGATGCTGGGAATGATGCAATTGAGAATCTGAACGTCTGCCTGAATGAGCAAGTTGACTTCATCATTAAGCGCAATTTGCGTCGCGAGTCGCCAGAAGAATGGCTAGCTATTGCCAGTCAGGATGGTATGTGCTGTGAAGAGCGAGAAGGCAAACGCGTCTATTTAGGTGCATTGACTTGGAATGACAAAAAATTGATACGTCCCATTCAAGCAGTTTACCGCGTAACGGAGCGAACCATCGAAGCTGATGGGCAGATTCTGCTTACGCCAATTGTGGAGGCAGAAGTGTATTGGACAACACTCTCTTGTGCTCCTTCACAAATTGTTAACCTATATCGTGACCATGCGACAAGCGAACAGTTCCATAGTGAACTTAAAACCGATTTGAACTTGGAGCGTCTACCTTCAGGAAAGTTTGCCACCAACGATCTGGTGCTGTGCGCCGGGCTGTTCGCTTACAATCTGCTACGAGCCATAGGCCAAATCTCTCTGCAAGCGCCTGACGCTCCAGTGAAGACGAAGGTTATAAGGCGGCGGGTCAGAACAGTCATTGAGAATCTGATCTGGCTGGCCTCCAGGTTGGTTAAGCATGCCAGGGAAACCAAGTTGCGCTTTGGTCATCACAGTCCTTGGTTCCCGACATTTCGTCGAATATATATGGCGTTGTCGGGCTGACCAGTAACCCTATCATGTTAAGTTTGGACTTTCCCGAAAGGGGAGGTCTGTTTGCACCTGCACGTAATTGTTTTGGAATCCCCCGGTTCCTTATTTTTCCAAGCAACCTTGTGGGGTTCGCTCATAGAGTCTGGCCTCAACAATCTTTCACGGATTCAGGTTAATGTTTATCCACCATTTCTTGTAAACCAAAGGGTTTAAAACCTAATCGATTATAAAATAATAATGCCTTCGTATTGATGTTGTGGCACATTAATTTAAGCTGCTTTACACCTCGTTCTTCCCGGGCCTTGTTCATCATGGTTTTAATCAAATAGGCTCCTGCGCACTTACCTCTATGCCGGGGCGAAATAATGACATTCCCCAGCCAACAGTGCGCTCCATCTACAACATCGTATAGATTGCTGTAGCCCACTACTTCATTATTGAATGTTATTACGGTAGCGTTATACCTCTGATTTGCTACTTCCGCCATCATGCTTGGAGTCGCCGGATAATCCCATCTTGGGTAAATAAAAAACAACTCCAATTCATCTTGAGGGAACTGGAGGCGGAGCTCGATACGCACTTAGGGTACGAGAAGCACGACGTCCAGAACAAACAAACCACCAATAGCAGAAACGGTAAAAGTAAGAAGACCATCATCAGCGAATACGGGGAACATGAAATCGAAGTTCCACGGGATCGTCAAGGTGAGTTCGAGCCGATTGTTGTGAAGAAGCACCAATCGACTGTACGGGCATTGAGGATCAGATTGTTGCCATGTATGCCAAGGGAGTCAGCACAAGAGATATTCAGGATCACCTCGAGCAATTGTACGGTGTTGAAGTGTCGCCCACGATGATTTCCAATGTAACAAACAAACTCGTTCCCGTCATTAAAGAATGGCAAAGCCGCCCCTTGCAGAGCGTGTATGCGGTGGTCTTCTTGGACGCCATTCATTTCAAAGTGAAGCAGGATGGGCACATCGTAAATAAGGCTGCTTACATGGTTATCGGTATTGACCTGGATGGAAACAAGGATGTCCTCGGCATGTGGATCGGCGAGAATGAGTCCTCTAAATTCTGGCTCGGCGTGCTGAATGACCTGAAGAACCGCGGAGTACAAGACATCTTGATCACCTGTGTCGACAACCTGACCGGCTTTTCCCAAGCCATTGCAGCCTCTTATCCCAAGACAGAAATCCAGAAATGCATCATTCACCAGATTCGGAACTCGACTCGCTATGTGTCCTACAAGGACCTCAAAAAGGTAACAGCTGCTTTAAAGCCCATTTACAAAGCGGCAACGGAAGAAGCAGCTTTGCAGGAACTTGACCAATTTGAAGAGGCTTGGGGTAGTAAGTATCCCTTGATCATCCGCTCTTGGCGTTCTAACTGGGATGAACTAGCTACCTTCTTCAAGTACCCGCCAGAGCTTCGAAAGCTCATCTACACCACCAATATGATTGAGAGCTACCATCGCCAGCTTCGAAAGGTCACGAAAGGGAAAAGCATCTTCCCGACAGACGAGGCTCTGCTAAAAATGTTTTATCTGGCCACAATGGATGTCGTCCGTAAATGGACGGGCCGTGTACAGAATTGGGGCCAGATACTGCTCCAACTTTCGGTTTTCTTTCCCGAACGCATCGGCCAATTTTTACGCTGAAAATTTTTTCTCCCATCGGGGAGAAATCTTTTTAAATGAGTCTACACAAAGATCTTGACAGACCCGCCCGCAGCGTGAATACGGTGTTAGGTGATGTGCGGACAGTTATTACATTCAAGACATCTTATAAGTTATGTATACTCCCTTTTAGGTCTACCTTAATTAATTCAATTTCCTTTGTGTTCTCTGGGGTTAAAATAACTTCTTTGTTTATTTCTATTGATAATTTCTTCATAAAGTTTACTATTGAATTTAATCTATTTAAGTTTATATTACTTGGGTCAACGTCTAATTCAATCTCATCAATAGTAAAAAAGTGACAGCATATCAAGACATCATCAATTCTAAAAGATAGTGTTAAAAAATGCTCTTTCTTTAAATTGAATAAATCAGTAATATTTAGTCCTTTAAAATCTATTATTTCATTGTCTCTATATAAACCAATGTCATATATGTATTCAGACTTAACAATATAATTTAAAAAATCATTCCAGTCGGTCAAACAGGTATCTAAAACATATATATCTCGTAAACTTCCATCAATATAAAAGTAATGTTTGATTTGCTCTTCTGATTTGAATAGCATACACGACCTCCAGAATGATGTAGTTATGTTTCTTTTAATTAAAATTCACTTAGCATTTCACCTAACGTTCTTGTATTCACGAACCCTCACCGACTTAAGGCCGTTAGGCGGGGCGCGATGCGCTTAGTCGGTGCAGGGTTGTCTGCCTGAACTCGCTTCCCTGAATAACATCTGGCAGACCAAGGCTCCGTCAGGAGCCGTAGCGTGAATACGGTGTTATAGGATGTTGCTGCCTTCCTTGAAGATGCTGAATAAATTCCCTTCAATATTAGTCTTTTATATTCTTGATATATTTCTTAAAAAAGATCTCTCCTATATTTCCTTCATTAATTCCATTGATTACTCCACATTCCACAAATCCCATTCGTCGGTGCCATTGTTGAGGTTCTGCTTCATTAACTTGTGACGAACTAAATATTGTATCATGTTCATTGAGTCTTAGATGATCTTCTAAAAAAGCTAGCAACGATCTGCCGATTCCTTGTCTTCTATAATCTTCATGTACTTTGATTAACCCAATATATGGATATTTGGACCATAAATACTCTAACCTTAAATATCCAACTATTTCGCAATCAATTTCTACTAAAAATATTTCATCATTTTTTAATTTCCATTCATAAATGTTTTCATCTAACCAATCCCAATTTTCAATATTTTGAAGGTCTTCAGGTCTTCCGGATCTTAATATAAGCTTCATTGACATTCTCCCGAATTGGTTTTTGGATTTTTTATGTATTCGCGGCAATTTTCTATAACACCATTATAACGCACCTGCTTCGCCATAAATAGTAAATTATGTATATTAAACGAAACGGTGTTTCTCTCTATCCCCTCATTCCGTTTGTTTAGCGCCCATGGTTCGTTTAAGCCTCATTTTAGTGGCTTCATTATTGCGCTCACATTATTTGCGTTCTTCTTGTTCCGTCATAATCCCACATCCGTCCCCCTCCCCGCCCCATCCTGCATAATCCGATCCAAAGGACTCTGAATACGCCGTACATCCTTCGTCGTTACATGCGTATAAATCTCCGTCGTCTTCGAGCTCTGATGCCCCAGGAGCTCCTGGATATATCGCAGATCGGTGCCTGCCTCCAGCAAATGCGTGGCAAACGAATGGCGAAGCGTATGCATCGTAATATGCTTTCGAATGCCACATCTCGCCGCGGCGCGATCGAACATCTTTTGCACGGACCGGATGGTGAGGTGTCTCCCGTCTTCCGCTCCCGGAAATAGCCATGTCTCCGGCCGTTCCTTCCGGATATAAGCTTGCACCAGCTCCATGGCGGCTTTTGACAGGAGGGTGTACCGATCCTTCCGTCCCTTGCTCTGCCGGATATGTATCAATCCTCGTTCCCCGTCCAAATCCTGCACCTTCAAATTCACAACCTCGCTGACACGCAAGCCCGCGGAATAAGCTACATAGAGAATGGCACGATGTTTCAAATTATCTACGGAACACAGTATACTCATAACTTCATCTGCACTCAGTACATCGGGGAGTCTTTTCTCCTTCTGAGCCCTAGGTAGGCTGAAGGAGAGGTCTGCACGTTGAAGCGTCTCTTTGCAGAAGAGCTTGAGCGCACTTACGGTTTGATTCAAATAAGCATAAGAGCGATCCTCATCCAGGACGGCCAACAAATAATTTTCGAACTCGGTCCGATGGACTGAAGATAGAGGAACCGACAAGCCTAATAAAAATCTACGAGTATGACCAACATACGCTTTGCGGGTTTGTGTGCTGTAACCCTTGAGCTTTAATGTATCATCGAACGAATCCAGCGCATGTTTTGCAAGTTTGGTAAGCTCTTTCTTCTTACACTCGACCTCGCCAATACCGGCCGCTATAGTACTCCCATCCGTCCCATCCGGATCAAGCCCCGTTTCCCACACGATCAACCGGTCCGAGAACAGCGCCTTCAACATACGTACCATGCTTATGGAATAAGACACCAGCCACACTTTCGCGTTAGCGTCGTATTTTCTGCCTGTAATGGTTTTGATTCGCTCCACCAGCTCCACATCGTAGCCGAACCGGACGGATAGCTTGTCTTCGCCGCTCTTTTGAATGACGATCATTTACACCAATCCTCTCATTACAAAATCACTTTCCAATAAGCTTTTTTCCCGGCGCAAGCTCGGCACTTCATCACGACTGTAGTCCGTCCTTAAATGCAAAAAAGACCCTTATCCACATAACGGATAAGGATCTTATGCTTTAAGATCGCAGCTTGTCCAGCATAACTTAAGCGCGGGAAACGTATCTGCCTTCACGCGTGTCGATGGTCAGAACGTCGCCTTCGTTGATGAAGAGCGGAACTTGCACGTTCAGGCCGGTTTCGAGCTTGGCGTTCTTCGTTGCACCCGTTGCCGTGTTGCCTTTGATGCCCGGCTCGGTTTCAACAACCTTCAGATCGACGCTGTTCGGCAGGTTGATACCGAGGATTTCGCCTTGGTAGCTCATGATGTTCATGTTCATGTTCTCTTGCAGGAACTTCAGCTCCCACTCGATTTGCTTCTCGTCGAGGTTGATCTGATCGAACGTTTCCGTATCCATGAACGTATGTTCTTTACCGCTGGCATACAGGTATTGCATTTGACGGTTCTCGATATGCGCGCGGGACACGTTCTCGCCGGCACGGAAGGTGCGCTCTACGGTATTGCCGTTGCGGAGGTTCTTGAGTTTGGAGCGAACGAATGCCGCGCCTTTTCCTGGTTTTACGTGTTGGAAATCAATAACGGTGAACAAGTCGCCGTCAACATCAATGGTAAGGCCTGTCTTAAAATCGTTTACTGAGATCACTTCAAAAAACCTCCCTAAAATGTGAGCGGGCACCGGCAGAGTTCCTGTAAAGGCTGAGCCTCTCAGTCCCTTCTGCCGCGCCGCAATGGATAAACAAATTTATGGCAGCACGATCAGGTCTTTGCCTGATTGTGTTAACCGGCGGTTGCCTGTTTCGGTAATGACAATATCGTCTTCGATCCGTACGCCGCCGAATCCCGGCAAATAAATGCCCGGCTCGACCGTAACGACCATGCCCGGCTTCAGCACGATATCGCCCTGCATCGAAAGACGCGGCGCTTCGTGCACTTCCATGCCGAGCCCGTGACCGAGTCCGTGACCGAAGTTGTCGCCATAGCCGTAGCTCTTGATCACATCGCGCGCGACGGCATCCGCTTCGCGTCCCGTCATGCCGGGTTTGATCATCTCCAGCGCCTTAAGCTGCGATTCCAGCACGATATTGTAAATCTCGCGATGCTTGTCGCTCGGTTTCCCTAAGACGACGGTTCGTGTAATGTCGGAGCAGTAATGCTTGAACAGCGCGCCGAAATCCAGCTTGACGAATTCATTCGTTCCAAGCACCCGGGAGCTGGCTTTCCCATGAGGCAGCGCCGAACGCTCTCCGGAAGCGACGATCGTCTCGAAGGACGAACCGGCGCCGCCGTTCCGGCGGACGAACATTTCGATTTCGAGCGACACTTCGTTTTCCGTGATACCCGGCTTCAAGAAGGTCAGTATGTGCTCGAACGTGCGGTCCGCGAGATCAGCGGCTTCCTGCATCACAGCGAGCTCGCCCTCATCCTTCACCATACGAAGCGTCTCGACCAGATCCTCGGTCGGAACAAGTTCGATTCCGGACAAGGTCTGGGACGTGGCACGGTATGCGCCGTAGGTCAGATCGTTTTGCTCGAAGCCTACCTTCTTAATCCCCATTGTGCCGAGCAGTTCCCTCACCGTCTCCATCGGTTTCGGCGCATGCTCGATGACCTCATAGCCCTTCGCTTGCTGAGGCGCCTGTGTGGCATAACGGAAATCCGTCAGAAGAATAGCCCGCGTTTCGGTGATCAGCACATATCCGGAAGATCCGGTGAAGCCTGTCATATAAAGACGGTTCGTAGCATTCGTAACGAGTAGGGCAGGCAGACCCTTTTCTTGGAGAAGTCCGCGCAAGCGATTGATGCGTTCCTGTTGCATGCTCATCCCTCCGTTGGTTGAAGATGCTGGACCAGAGCCCGCAGGCCCAGCTCATAGCTGTCCGCGCCAAAACCGGCGATTTGCCCGAGCGCTACAGGGGCAATCACCGAAGTGTGGCGGAACGCCTCTCTTTTGTGAATATTCGATATATGGACCTCAATCATGGGAAGCCCTACCGTACTGATCGCATCGCGAATCGCATAAGAATAATGCGTAAAGGCCCCCGGATTCATCACGATGCCGTCCTTCGTACCGTACGCCGCGTGAATCCGATCAATGAGCGCACCCTCGTGATTGGACTGAAAGCATTCGAGTCCGACCTGCAGCTCCTCTGCGAGCCGTTCCATACGCCGTACGATCGTCTCCAGGGTTACTGTACCGTAAATTCCCGGCTCACGAACGCCGAGCATGTTAAGATTGGGTCCATTCAGTAGCAATATCTGTTTCAAACAGGGAACCTCCTTACGGCTGAAAACCGCACATACTTAGCCATTTTACCATAAGTTTCCCCGGTTTGAGAACTTTTTTTTGCAGCTTAGTCCGGCTCGGGAATTTTGTTGCCCGGATAAGGCTCGCGTACCCGTTCGTCCGTAAATTCGAATGTGATGGAATAACCGATGAAGAGTCCCCATAGCAGGAACAAGCAGAGGTCTGTAAGCACCGTGTTCAGATCCATGTAGGCGATCCATTTCGTAGTGCCGGTAACCGGTCCGAGAATCAGAAAGATCACCGCCCACCAGGCAAGGCCGTACCAAATACCGCACCAAGGCCCTCTCGCTTTGGCTAGAAGCACGGAATAGATCAGAGCCGAGACGATGGAAAACACAATGAAAGCAAGCCATCCGGCGAGCATACCCTGCCAAGTCGACAAGAAAGAATGAAGATAGAAAGGCTCGATCAGAAAACCGGGTGAAAGCGTCGTAAAATGAAAATAATGCTCGACAATTTTGACTCCGCCCCACAGCAGCCCGGCGAAAAATCCGACATTTACCGCGAACCGCCACTTCGTCGTATCATGGACGGTTTCCCTTTTCGATTGTACCATAAGCCAGGGACCTCCTCCAAAAGCAGATAGAAGTAGTATATGCAAAAGTTTGTTCTATAAACGGTGGCATTATGTCCGCGGATTCGTTACAATAAATACATACTTGCTCGCAATTTAATTCACACTTAGATTAGAAGAAGGTGTATGGTTTTGTCGGAAAATTGTCCAAATGCGGTATACGGCGGACAGGCCGTGATTGAAGGCGTTATGTTTGCCGGTCAGCATGTGCATGTGACGGCGGTTCGCCGAAAAGATAATTCCATCCAATTCCTGGAGGTGCCGAAGAAGGAAATCGATTGGGTGCAGACGCTGAAGAAGATTCCTTTGATCCGCGGCATCGTCGGCATTATCGAGGCCAGCGCCAAGGGCGCCCAGCATCTCAATTTCTCCGCCGAGGTATTCGCGGAGGAAGAAGGAGAAGTGAAGGAAGAGAAGAACGAAACGGTTACAGGGCGAATCTCCATGATTCTCGGGGTGGCGTTCGTAGGTATCCTTTCCTTCTTGTTCGGCAAGTTCGTGTTTACACTCATTCCGCCGACGATTGAGCAATTTTTGTTCGGCAAGCTGTTCGTGAACCAGATCGGCCATAACCTGTTGGAAGGCTTGATCAAGATCATTTTTCTGGTCGCCTACATTTACTTCATCTCGCTGACGCCGATGATCAAACGGCTGTTCCAATACCATGGAGCGGAACATAAGGTCATCAGCGCGTACGAAGCGGGCAAAGAATTGACTGTAGCGAACGTCCAGCAGTTCAATACCCTGCATTACCGGTGCGGCAGCAGCTTTATCGTATTTACCGTTATCATCGGAGTAATTATTTATTCCCTGTTCCCTTATGAAACGTTCCTGCAGCGGATCGTGCAGCGCATCGTGCTTCTGCCGCTCGTGATCGGAGTATCTTATGAAGCGCTGAGATTCACGAACTCGCTTCGCGAGGTGCCGGTGCTGAGATATCTCGGCTATCCGGGGCTATGGCTGCAGCTGCTTACGACCAAGGAGCCGAATGACGAGCAAGTGGAAGTGTCCATCGCCTCCTTTAACCGGATGCGCGAGCTGGACCGGCAATTCAAGGGGTAATCCGCCCCCAAGTAAAGCGGATCAAGCTGGTACGCCCAAGGAGGAATCGTCATGAGAGGCCGTTATCCATGGTCCACCTACATCGTATTAGGATTGATCGCGCTCGGTATTTTGGCAAGCATCTTCCGAAATCCGGGAGCCTACATCATTCCGATCCTTGTCTTCGGAATCATATTCTGGCTGTATAAATTTCCGCCGAACCGGTGGCGGCGCGGAGGCCGGCCGGCTTCCTCCCGCTTTGCCAAGGCCAAGCGGCGAAATGCTTCCTTCCGTGTCATCAACGGGAGCAAGGACAGCTCGGACGAACCTCCGAAATATCATTAACTGCAGCAGCCCGGACGGATTCATTTCGCCCGGGCTTTTTTTATTTGATCATCCGCTCTTTAGAGATGAAGCCTTCTGCCTTAAGTAAGATACATATTTCTGCTTATAATCGGTTAGCTTCCATTTATTGAAGAAAGCGAGCGACGCTTGCAAGCCGGATTCGTACAGCTTCAGGCTCTCTTCCGCTGTAATGCTGAATTGCGTGATGGATACGCCGTACGTCGGGATGATCACCGTTCGAAATTGGTTATGGTCCTCAATATACCGGCCGTCGTGGGCGTCCATCATCGTGGAGAATAGCGCTTTGAGCATCGACAATGGACCGTGGATGGCGTTCGGCATCCCGGTGCCGCGGCCGAAGAGCTGGAAGCCGATGGTCGGAATCATTTGATCCAGCGGAGGCACCTCGTTCTGATCGAAGATCCAGAGGGGAAAGTTACTTAACAGCCCCCCGTCCACGATATAAACGAATTGATCGGCGAATTTCTCGCCGGGGGATCTTTTATCCGGGGATTTGCGGATCACGACCGGATCGAAGAAATAAGGGATGCTGGTGCTCATCCGGACCGCTTTGGCCACGAGAAGCCGTTTCGGGTCGATGCCGTATTGGGAGATATCGCCGGGAAGGACAAGCAGCTTACGACCCGAAATGTCGGAAGCGATAATGCGAAGCTGCTGATCGTTCAAATCGCCGAAGGTCTTAATTCCTTTAGCCAGCAGGAGTTGGTACATCCACTGCTCCAGCGCTTCGCCGGAATATAGCCCTTTCTTCAGAAACAGACGGGTTAGCGGCCCGATCACCTTCGTTTCGAAGATCGGCGCTCTTTTCAGAAAGGCCCCGAACGGTGTGGCCTCGATAATCATCTTGAGCTCCTCCGCCTTATAGCCCGCCGCCACCAGTGCCGCTACGATCGCCCCCGAGGAGGTGCCTGCTACCTGATGAAAGCCGTATCCCAGCTGCTCCACGGCAGATACCGCCCCGGCCAACGCAATGCCCTTCACCCCTCCGCCCTCAAATACCGCATTGATCTTCACCCGTCCATCCCCTCTCCTATCGTCCCGGCGAACGCTTTCGGTCCCACGAGAGCGTTAGTAATGTCCCACCACCTATGTATGAGGAGAAAGTTTGTACTTATGCCCGTTCATTCAAAAAAACATCCAGCCGCACGGACTGAATGTCGTTGTACACTTATTCGGTTAATTCTCTTCCAATTCCTTCTTCAAGCTGACAAGATCACTCATCCGCGACGGATCGCGCCGGAAATATTCAAGCAGCGTCTCGATGCATGTAATCGAGTCCCAGCTGAGATGATGCTCGATGCCTTCAACGTCCTTATAGATCTGTTCCTCGGAAACGCCGATGAGGGTCAGAAATTCCTCCAGCAGCTGATGGCGGTCAACGAGCCGTTTCCCTACCTTCTGGCCCTTCGAGGTCAGCACAAGTCCCCGGTATTTCTCATACACGAGATAGTTATCCTTGTCCAGCTTCTGGATCATCTTCGTTACCGAAGAAGGATGGACTTCCAACCCTTCGGCAATGTCGGACACGCGCGCATAGCCCTTCTCGTCGATTAATTTATAGATGCGTTCCAAATAATCTTCCATGCTTGGCGTAGCCATCGCGAATCCTCCTGTGCGTCCAAAGAAGAAGCTCTTCGATACTTTGTATAGTTAATGATACACTTAATCTTTTGCCAAGCGCAAGCCTAAACCCCTCCCGGACCGCATGCAATTCCCATGCCGGGGAAGGACACCTTGTCGCAAGCTATGGTAAAGACAAGCGTTGTATAATATAGCATACCAGACGACTGTGAAGCAAGTTGAACGGTCAATGAAACGGAAGATGAGGAGTCGCCGAAATGGTGGCCAAAGGAGGCTGGCCCATCGGGTTTATCATTGTCCCCATGATCTGACACGAAGGTGGCAGAAGGTCTATGCCGGGCTTCCGGTCAAATTGAAAGAGGCCCTTCCGGCGGAAGCGGCCTCTGACCTAACCTTGAGCTGATCCAGCATCGATTCAAGAAGACCGCCGAAAACAACATCCGCCAGCGGTATCCGAAATCGAAGCTGGAGATGGATAATCTTTCATCATTTTCCGGAATCGAATATCGATTATTTCACCTAAAATTTAAGCCAATCCGGAGTGATGCTCTGCAGCCATACAGTGATACGCGTCATTTGGTCCGTGTAGAGCAGGACGCCGATGATGAGCATGAGCCCCCCTCCAACTTTCATCAAGGTGGACGTGTATTTTAGAATCCACTTCGTAGAACCGATGAAGAAGGCCAGGATAAAGAACGGGATGGCGAACCCGAGCGAATAAGCGGTAATGAGCGGGAGCCAGGAACCCGGCTCGGTAGCGGCTAAAGCCAGCATCGCGGATAGAATCGGCCCGATGCAGGGAGACCATCCTGCGGCGAAGCCCATGCCGATCAGCACGGAGCCGATATAACCGGCAGGCCGGAATTTCCACTGGACCTTGCGTTCCTTCAGCAGCCATTGCGGCTGGAATATGCCCAGCAGGAACAGACCCATCGCGAAGATCAGAATCGCCGCGATTTGACGCAGCAGCCCGCGGTAGTCGGAGAAGGCATTCGCTATAAAGCTCGTTCCCCAAGCCAAGCTGTAGAAGATGATGGAAAAGCCGAGAATAAAACATAACGTATGAGTAATCGTTTTGAAACGAATGTCCCGGGTGCTTTGTTCTTCCCGCAGCCGGCTGACGGAAACGCCTGTTATGTAGGATAAATAAGACGGATAGAGCGGCAAGCAGCAAGGCGAGATAAAGGATGCGAACCCTGCCCATAGCGCAATCCAGAAATTCAAATGCATGGCTTTCGATCACCTTCTTCTATTGCTGAGGACTTCATCCCTATCACCATGAGGTAGATTTTAAAGGCGAAGTCCCCGCTTCACGAACAAAATACAAATGAGCATAGCGATCAGCGCGAGCACAATGCTGGCACCAGGCGCCAAATCCCACCAGCCCGCAGCAATCAGACCCAGCGTCACGGCAATCTCCGAGAACAGAACGGCCCAGAAGACGGAATTCTTGAAGCTCCGTGCCACGAGCAGGCTGCAGGCGACCGGGATCGTTAACAGCGACGAAACGAGCAGCGCTCCGACGATTTTGATCGATACGCTGATGACGAGCGCGGTCAGCATCGTGATCAGAATGTTGTAGAAGCGAATGGGCAGACCGCTGACGCCCGCTGCATCCTCGTCGAAGAACATGAGGAACATTTCCTTGTAGTTGATGGCAATTACGGCCACGACGAGCACCGTAACTCCAGCGACTACCCACAAGTCCGTATTATCCAGCGTATAGATGCTGCCGAAGAAATAGCTCATCACGTTGATATTAAAGCCTTTGCCGATCGTAAACAGCAGAGTGGCCAGCGCTACGCCGCCGGACATAATAATGGCGATTGACAGCTCCGCATAGGTCTTATAGGCCTTTCGCAGCCGTTCGATCGCGAAGGAAGCGAGCAGCGCGAATAACAGCCCTACGCCGATAGGGTATACATTGATCAAGAAGCCTAGTGCGACTCCAGCGATCGAAACGTGGGCCAGCGTGTCCCCGATCATGGACAGCCGCCGCAGCACGAGGAATACTCCCATCAGAGGTGCCGTCAACCCGATCAAAATTCCTCCGATGAGCGCTCTTTGAAAAAAATACTCTGTAAAAATATCCAACCTGCTTCTCTCCTATCGTGAACTCAGCACTTCCATCGAGTCCCTCAGCTGCTGGATGGAATGGGTTAAATTCGTTTCCCCGCAATTCTCGGGTTCATGGGTATGCTTCACATAAAAGGATAATCCGCCGTCCTTCAGCGCCGGCTGATTGCCCAAATACGACTTCATCATCTCCATATCGTGAGATACCATAATAAAAGTGATGTGATGATGCTGGTGCATATGCCGGATCATCCGGAAGAAGCCCTCCTGCGTCTCCGCGTCGATCCCGACCGTAGGCTCGTCCAGGATAAGCAGCTCCGGGTTGTTGATCATCGCGCGGGCGAGGAACACTCGCTGCTGCTGACCGCCGGACAGCTGTCCGATACGGCGGTCAGCCAGATCCTCGATGCGCATCGCGTAGAGCGCATCGTCCGCCTTCTGCCTGTCGGCCTTCGAGACGCGGCGGAACAGCTTCTTCCGGCCGAACAGCCCGGAAGTGACGACCTCGCGTACCGTTGCCGGGAAGAGCGGGTTCAGCGCGTTCTTCTGGGGCACATAGCCGATGCGCTCCCAGTCGTTGAATTGCCGCACCGGCTGACCGAACAGCCGGATCTCGCCGCGGGTCGGCCGGAGGAGGCCGACGATCATTTTGAGCAGCGTCGTCTTGCCCGCCCCGTTCGCTCCCATGAGCCCGACGAAATCGCGCTCCAGTACGGTGAATTGAAGCCCTTCAATGACATGCTTGTTCTCATAAGAAAAAAAGACGTCATCGATCGTGACGATCTGTTGATGACATCCGGAAGGTTTATTGTCCATCACAGGTATGCTCCTTAATCGGAAAGTCTACCTTCTATTGTAATGCTTTTATTAAATTATTCAAATTGTTTTCCATAATCGACACATAATCGGCGCCTTGCTTGCTCTGTTCCTCCGTAAGACCCTCTAGCGGGTTGAGCACCATAGTCTGGACGCCGGCATCCTTGGCGAGCGTCTTGGCCAGCTTATCGGATACGAGCTCCTCAAAGAAAATATATTTGACATGGTTGTCTTTTACGAATTGAATAATATCTTTCATATCCTTGGACGTAGGCTCGGCGTCCGGGGACAAGCCCATGATCGGCTTCTGCACGAGACCGTATTCCTTCGCCAGGTAAGCGAAGGCTTGATGGCTTACTACGATGTCCTTATTCGGCAGCGGCGCCAGCTTCGTCTTATATTTCGTATTCAGCTGATCCAATTGATCGGACAGCTTCTTGAAGTTCACTTCATAGTCCGCCTGATGGGCGGCGTCGACTTTAACCAGCGCGTCCTTGATGTTCTGCGCCATCAGCTTGGCATTCACCGGGCTGAGCCATACATGGGGATCGTAAGCCCCTTCTTTGGCCGATTTATCGCCCTTAGGCGCATTTTCCTCCTCAGTCGCCTTCATGAAGCTGATGCCTTTGCTGGTCTCGACCGGCGTTACCTTCGCGTCCTTTGGCAAGCTTCCTACCGTATGATCGACCCAGCCCTCGAACCCGGCTCCCAGATAGAGCAGCAGATCGGATTTGGTAATATTCTGAATATCCCGGCTTTTCGGCTCCCAGTCATGCGGCTCCACGCCGGCAGGCACCAGATTGATGACGTTGACGTGGCTTCCCCCGATCTTGGAGGCGAAATCATAAAGCGGATAGAAGCTGGCTACGATATTGATTTTTCCTTTGACAAGCGAGGCCTGCGGCTTTCCGCAAGCGCTGACGAACAGCGCAACCGCAAGCAGCAGCGAAGTCATCAGCAAACCATATTTTTTTAACATTGTCTCTCTCCCCGAATGCTAATCGTAATTATTTTTATTAACAAACATGATTATAAGTCCGTCCTCCTCCACTGTCAACAGCCTTTTTGAACCCCGTCCCTCAAAAAAATACCCCCTGCAGATTGTTCTGCAGAGGGTTGATGAGCCGGAAGACCGGCTCGGGAATCGTTTACTGGACGCGAACGGCCTGGTTTTGCGCTTTGAGGCACAACTCCGCCGCTTTGAACGCATGCTCCTGAGTCATCGCCTTCTCGGTACGGTTGATGCAGTCCAGAATCAGCTGACCGAAGAACGGAAAGCCTACCTTGCCTCGCAACTCGAAATGCTGCTCGCCGTCCTTGTTCACCAAATAGAGGTGGTCGCCGGCTTTATCGCGCGCAATGTCGACATATTTCCGAAGCTCGATGTAGCCCTCGGTGCCGAGAATGATCGTCCGACCATCGCCCCACGTGCTGAGTCCGTCCGGCGTCAGCCAGTCCACACGGAAGTAGAACGTCGCGCCGTTGTCGCCTGTCAACGTTGCGTCTCCGAAATCCTCAAGCTCCGGATAATCCTTGTTGTTGTAGTTCGCGATCCGGCTGCTGACAACCGTTGCATCCTTCGCGCCGGTATAGTACAGGAACTGCTCGATCTGATGGCTGCCGATGTCGCACAGGATGCCGCCGTATTTCTCATGCTGGAAGAACCACTCCGGGCGAGTCGGGGCATTCAAACGGTGAGGACCCCAGCCCATGACCTGAACAACGCGTCCGATGGCACCCTGCTCGATGAGCTGGCCGGCGAAGATCGCGCTCTCGACATGAAGACGTTCGCTGTAGTACACCATGTACTTCTTGCCGGTTTCTTTCACTTTGGCGCGTGCCGACTCCAGCTGCTCCAGCGTGGTGAACGGCGTCTTGTCGGTAAAGTAGTCTTTACCGGCGTCCATCACGCGCAGACCCAAGGCGCAGCGCTCCGACGGGACGGCCGCCGCAGCAACCAGCTTGATGCTTGGGTCGTTCAAAATTTCCGCTTCGGAAGCGGCAGCTCTGGCTTGCGGAAACCGCTTGACGAACGCTTCGACTTTGGCCGGGTCGCGGTCATAGACGGCGACCAGGTCTGCGCCGGCCTCGATGAGACCGTTGCACATCCCGTTGATGTGCCCATGGTCGAGCGCAATCGCGGCGAACGCGAATTCGCCGGACTTCACGACCGGATTCGGTTTACCTTGTGGAGCGTAGTTCATTCCATCGCTTGTTTGCATCATGAATCCATAACCTCCCGAACTAGGTATTATGACATTGTTAACGTGAACAATGTTTATTTTACCACAGATCCGTTAGGAATTTCATCAGAAACTGTCGCTAAAGTTAATTGATCTCCCTGCGAAGCGGCCAGAATCATGCCCTGGGACAGCTCGCCGCGTAATTTCACCGGCTTCAGGTTCGTCACGCAGATCACCTTGCGGCCGATCATTTGCTCCGGCATGTAGTATTTTGCGATGCCCGATACTACCTGTCGCTGCTCGGTGCCTAGATCCAGCTGCAGCTTGAGCAGCTTGTCGGCTTTCTTCACCGGCTCGGCGGCAATGACTTGCGCGACGCGGAGCTCGACCTTGAAGAAATCGTCGATCGAGATTTCCGGAAGCGGCGCCTCCTCCTCCGAGTCCTGTTGAGGCTTTGAACTCGCAGCAGCTGCCGGTGTCCCCTCCGTATTAACCGGAGCCTCTACCGCTTCGGCAGCTTCAGGCGCAGACCCGCCGTTCATCGATTGCGCGATGAAGTCCGTTTCTTTCTCCAGGTCAAGCCGCGGGAACATGACCTCGCCCTTCTGTACCCGCGTGCCAGCCGGCATCGTACCGAAGGCATGGATCGTATCCCAGGCGAGCAGCGCCGGATCGCTTAGGCCCAGCTGCTGCCACATCGTGCGAGGCGTTTGCGTCATGAACGGCTGCAGCATGATGGACGTAATCCGGAGCGATTCAGCCAGGCAGTACAGCACCGATCCAAGCGCCGGGCGCTTCGCTTCGTCCTTGACCAGCATCCATGGCTGCGTCTCGTCAATGTATTTGTTCGTACGGCTTACAAGCTGCCAGATGGACGTCAGCGCCACGGAGAACTCCAGCTTCTCCATCGCTTCCTCGACTTTGGCAACCGTCGTTTCGACAGTTTCCAGCAGGGCGGCGTCAAATTCGGTAGCGCCTTGCAGGTACGGCTGCACTTCGCCGTTGAAATATTTGTCGATCATGACGACCGTACGGCTCAGCAAATTGCCCAGATCGTTCGCCAGGTCGAAGTTGATCCGCTCGACGAAGCTCTCCGGCGTGAACGTGCCGTCCGAGCCGAAAGGCACTTCCCTCATCAGGTAATAACGGAGCGCATCCAGTCCGTAACGGTCGATCAGCGTAACCGGATCCACGACGTTGCCTTTCGATTTGGACATCTTGCCGTCCTTCATGAGCAGCCAGCCGTGGCCAATGACCTTCTTCGGCAAGGGGAGCCCGAGCGCCATCAGCATGATCGGCCAGATGATCGTATGGAAGCGCACGATCTCCTTGCTCATCAGGTGCACGTCCGCCGGCCAGTATTTCCGGTACTTGCTGTCATCCTCGCTGCCGTAGCCGAGAGCCGTGATGTAATTGGACAATGCATCGATCCAGACGTAGATGACGTGCTTCGGATCGCCGGGCACCTTAATGCCCCATTCATAGGTTGAGCGGGAAACCGCCATATCTTCGAGTCCCGGCTTGATGAAATTGTTAATCATCTCGTTGCGGCGAGATTCCGGAGTGATGAAATCCGGATTCTCCTCGTAATATTGGACGAGCCGGTCCGCATACTTGCTGAGACGGAAGAAGTAGCTCTCCTCCTTCACCCACTCCACGGGACGTCCGCAATCCGGACATTTCCCGTCCACAAGCTTGCTTTCCAGGAAGAACGATTCGCAAGGCGTACAGTACCAGCCCTCGTAATGGCTCAAGTAAATGTCGTCCTGCTCCTTCAGCTGGTTGAAAATCTTCTCCACCGCCGCCTTATGCCGAGGCTCGGTCGTGCGGATGAAATCGTCGTAAGAGATGTCGAGCTTCTTCCACAGCTCCTTTATGCCCGAGACGATATCGTCCACGAATTGCTGCGGCGTCTTGCCCGCCTCCTGGGCCTTGCGTTCGATCTTCTGCCCGTGCTCGTCGGTGCCGGTCAAATACATGACGTCATACCCGCGAAGCCGCTTGTAGCGCGACATTACATCTCCGGCTACCGTCGAGTAAGCATGCCCGATGTGAAGCTTATCGCTCGGATAATAGATCGGGGTCGTAATAAAAAACGTTTTGTTCTCCTGTGGCATGATCATACGCCTCCTTGGTTATTTTGATACGAGAATTGCAGTCCGTAGAATGCAAAAAAGCCCCCATCCCCTTTGGGACGAGAGCTCTGGCTCACGCGGTACCACCCAACTTCCCTTGACTGCACCGCCGTTCGTTGGATCGGTTCCGCACGGGATCCATCCTCTGACGGAGCGCAAGGCTCAGCGGTCGACTTGCGACCTTCCATTAACGCTGGAATCACGATGAAGGCTCACCCCGATGACGGCGGCTTACCCTCATGGCCTCCGGGACCATCTTCCTTGCGCGAATGCCCGCCGGTTCTCAGCTCCCCCGGTTCTCTGTAAAGCTTCGCCCTCAAGTACTTATCCGTTCACAGGCCTGTTATGCTCAATATATCGGAATATGGCTCTGCATGTCAAGCGGGCCTGCGCCCGGCCCCTCCCTCAGCGCTTAGCGGGCGGTACCGGATCCAGTCCTCCGGGATGGAACGGATGGCATTTGCAGATCCGTTTCACCGCCAGCCAGGAGCCGCGGGCCGCGCCGTGACGCTCGAGCGCCTCCAGGGCATAGGCCGAGCAGGTCGGATAAAACCGGCAGGTTGGAGGCTTCAGGGGCGAGATGAATTTGCGGTAAAACACGATGCCGCCTCTTAGAACGTTACGAACCATGCGGATCCTTCCTTATCTAAAGCCTTAAGGCCCGATTACTTTTTCGTTGTATGCGAATCTTTTCTGCAATTGTTCTTTCTGCTTCTACTTTCGTCCTTTATTCTACCACAAAAAGGACAAACGACGCATCTGGATTAACCGGACAACACACCAGGAAAAGGACGCATCCTTATGAAAGGATCGTCCTCTCTTCCTGCCATGCGTTATCTTAGGAGTTCAGCTTCTGGAAGATTTGGCGCTTCGCATCGGCTTTCCACTGAAGCAGCTTATCGGCCGGTACGTTTTTGCCGGAAGCGAACGAGTCCAGATCCTGAGACGCAAAATCAGCCAATCTTTCCACAAGATCGGAAGGCGTCATACCGGAAGCTTGCACCAGTGTTTTTCTGGCCACGGCGTCGACAACGGAATCTTTGTCGATACCTGAAATAAACGCCACATCGTCGGCAAGGATGGCAAGACGTTGGTCAATGACCGCTTGAGGATTCAAAGCTTGATCATTCGATTTACGGGTAAGGCCGTTCTCGTTGATCAGCTGATTGATCTGGCTTCTGGCATCCTGCTTCCCTTCAGCAACGGCTTTCTCCGTCGAACCTTGCAATGCGACCAACTCGATGTCCTGATCCGCCATATTAACAAGCTGCTCTGTCAGTTCCTTAGCGCTGAGCCCGGTGGCCGATATCAGGTTGCGGCCCGATTCCAGGCTGCTGAGAATATCGCTCGTCTCCACGTCCGCAACCGTTGCAGCGTCATCGATAATTCGGGCCATCCGCTTGGCCACAACGGCTTTCAAGTCCGCGGCCTCGGAGCTGCTCGAAGGCGTATAACCGCCAATGGTAATCAGGCTTCGGATTTGGATGCTGCCTGGCTCTTCGCTTTCTCTAGCTCGTCAGCCGATGTGTAAACGCGAAATTTTGAACGATTCTTGAACAAAAAAAAGAAGCGCCCGGGTCTTCATTAAGACCTGGACGCTTCGTCTTCCAATTTGCATTCCAAATGGGTAATGAGTATATCTAGCGACCGGACGATATGCTCAATCTCCGCATCGCTGATGTCATCGAACAAATGATCGTAGAAACTTTCCCGAAACAATTCAAATTTATCCCTTAGCCCCGATATTTTCTCCGTTTTGCGAATCCATATGATTCTCCGGTCCTCCTCATCCCTGATCCTTTCGATCCAGTCGTCCCGTTCCAGCCGGTCCAGGATGCCGGATACCGTACTGTTCGACAGCTGCACCGCCTGTGAAATATGTCCAAGCGTTTTAGGCTCACGAATGATTTGCTTCAGCACCATCATTTGAGGGTTCGTCAATCCGATTTCCTTCAATGCCTTGGCGATGACGGATTCGTAGAGCTTCGTTAAACGGCGCAGCAGATCGCTGATGCTTGAACCGTAGGTTTTACTGGATTCGGGCTGGATTGTGGAATCTTGGTTCACTTCGGCACCTCCGTAACAGAGCCGGTCGGCTTCTTTCTACACAGTTTATCATAAAATGACACGCTGTGAAACTTGAAGCTAAGCTTCTTTACGCACAGGCTCTTCCGGTTCCTGCGCCGCTTTCCAGGACTTGCCTCCCCCGCCCGATGCATTCCTTACCATTCGTGAACCGGCACGCGCCGAGGAACGGCTGTATTCCACCATCAGTCCAGCACCCAGCGCGGTACAATCCAGCGGCTGCTCCGACATATAGACTGGTACACCCGTTTCCTCCTGCAGCCGCCGGTCCAGTCCCTGAAGCAGAGATCCGCCTCCGCACAGCAGAATGCCACGCTCCATCACGTCACCTGCAAGCTCCGGAGGACAGCTCTCCAGCGTAAGCCGGATCGCATCGACAATCCCCTGGAGAAAGTCGTCCAGCAGCGTATGGATTTCCGATGAGGAGATCTGGATTGACCGGGGGAGACCGTCAAGCAGATCGCGGCCCTTGATGTCCATGACCATCGGCTCTGGTGAAGGATCGGCCGTACCGATGCGCATCTTGACCTCCTCGGCGGTGCGTTCTCCGATCGCCAGATTGTACGTCCTCTTCACGTAATCGATGATATCCCGGTCAATAGACATGCCGGCGCGCTTCACTGTCTGGCTGACCACGATTCCGCCGAGCGAGAGCACAGCGACCTGTGTCGTGCCCCCTCCGATATCAAGCACCATGCTCCCGACAGGCTCGTCCACCGGAAGTCCTGCCCCCAGGGCCGCGGCCAACGGCTCTTCAACGGCCACCGCTTTTTTGGCCCCCTTATGTACGACCGTCTCTTCGACAGCCCGCTTCTGCACATTCGTAATACCGCACGGCACGGAAATATAAACTTGGGAGCTGCGGAACCACGGCAGACGGCCTTGCGTTTTCTTAATAAAATATTGCAGCATCGCCGAGGTGACGTCGAAATTGGCGATCACCCCGTCCTGAAGCGGATAAACGATTTCCAGATTGCCCGGCGTTCTGCCGATCATGGCCTGTGCTTCCGCGCCGAAGGCTTCGATTTCTCCCGTATCCTGGCGAATCGCGACGACCGAGGGCTCTCTTAGCACAATGCCCTTGCCTTGCTGATAAATTACCGTATTGGAAGTGCCCAGATCGATTCCGAACAATTGATCCCAGCTTTGAAACATCGATATTCCCTCTTTCTTGTTAGATTGGTCCTGACTCCGTACTGGAGAGAATGGCCTTAATCCGAGCCACAAGCTCGCGGGGACTGAATGGTTTCGTTATGTAATCCTTGGCTCCAAGCCCGATGCCCATATCCCGGTCACACGGGCTTCTGTTGGACGTAAGGAAGAGGAACGGAATGTCGAACCTCCGGAACATTTGACGGCTTATTATAAACCCGTCCGCCTTCGGCATCCTCACATCGAGAATGATCATATCCGGCCTTTCCTTCTCTATGAGCTCCAGCGCCGCTTCCCCGTCCGGAGCCTCAATCATTTGTATTTGCTGCTTCGCGCAATAAAGCCCGACAACCTCACGGACATTCGGATCGTCGTCAGCTACGAGTATTTTCCAAGACGCCATCCTATGCCGCTTCCCTTCCCGCAATTTCCTTGTTACTCTATACAGTTCTTCTGACAAAAGGGTTTTACGGGGGGCAATTCGCAAAAAAAGAAGCCTTCCCTTTCCTGCCGGAGAAAGAGAAGGCTTCTTAAACGCTTGTGGCGCTTGGGATTATTTCACCTGCGGCGGGCTCATCAAGCCGCCATTGGTAATTTTAGGCTTCGTGTCCGCCGAAGCCGGCGTATCCGGTTCCGTGCTGGCGCTCGGAGGCTTGATCAGCTCGCCGGCGTCCGGGACGATCGAGAAGTCCGCTGATCCTGATCCGTTGCCGCTGCCATTGCCGGAGCTTGGCACGGTCTGCGGCTTCGTGCCGCTGTTCTGAGGCGCAGAGGCAGGCGGCTTGGGCGCCGCAGCCCCTTGCCCGGTGCCGCTGCTTGACGCGGCCGGAGTGGCAGGCTTGCCTGTGGCTTCAGGCTTGGGCGAAGCCGCGGGCTTGGACTTCACAGGCGGAGGACTCGGCCGCGAGGACTCAACCTCCGCAAAACCGCTCGCCGGAAGCTGAGGCGCGGGAGGGCTGACATCGGCGCTTGGCGGTTTCACGCTATCGGTCTCTTTGGAAGTTTTCGGTGCCTCTTGATTGCTGCTGATGCCGGCATCCGCCGGTACCCCGGCCGTTTCCTTGCTGCAGCCGGCAAGAATCCCTATAATCAATAGTCCGCCGACGAACGGCCGACTCCATTTTTGCGGTGCGGTAAATAGAGCCTTCATGCTCATGGTGTCCGCTCCTTTCCAGTGGAGGAAACAAAGTTTATTACCCAATATATCGAAAGATCAAGCTTTTTGTATGAATCTTTTCAAAAAACGACAAATTGCCCCACCTAAAATATTCGCACGAGTCGAACCTTTTAGGTGGGCGACCTCGGTTTGAGTACGCCAAATCAAGGTGGGAAGGTGTGGAACCGTGAGCAGCTCCAAGACATTACTCCAAAACCAGCTGAGAAAATGGAAATCCGCCGCATCGCAGCTGATCACTTCCGAGGAAATCGAAGCAGACGACAACCGGATAGAACTGGAGCCTTCCAGTTACGCCATCTGCAAAAGATTGGCCGAAGCGCAGGGCACGACAGTGAATGCGGTGGTCCATTATATGATCGAGCAATATGCAAGCTCTCGCCCGCAGGACAGCATGTTCCAAGCTACGCTGGAACAGAGGGATAGAAATCCGCTGCTCCAGCTGGACGGTCTGACCAAACACGGCGAGAAGAACCGGGAGGAGGAAATGGTTTAATGCCATTGCAGGATGAAACCAATTACACTCAGACCGTCTTTCTCGAGCAGACGGCGCTGGCCGCTTTTATGAATCCGGAAGATCCTTATTACTTGAAGTCCCGTGCGCTTTTTTACGATTTGGACGACCTGGACCGCAAGCTCGTCACCACCAACTACGTAGTCTTCGATACGCATCAATGGCTGCGGAACCATTACGACTACGCGGATGCGCAAATTTTTCTGAATACGATGGATAAGGCCGTCCAGCAAGGGGTGCTCACCATTATATCGGGCCGTCCGGAGCTGGAGCAGGAATCGAAACGGCTCATTCTTGATTTTCCGAATTACCAGTTCTCACTCAGCGAAGCGCTTACCGCCGTAGTGATGCTGACCTATCAAATCAAACGAATCTTTACCTTCAATCCAAGCTATGGCTTCTTGCCCAAGCTGGACCGCGAGATCAAAGTCATGCCGAGCCTCTGGTGAGGCCAAAAAGCTGCTTCCCCGGCCCATCCCGGAGGAGCAGCGCTTTTTTACAGCAGATTCTATTAAACGTGAAGCTTCAACCCTTCCTGGACCATACGCATGAAGAGCTCTACCCGTCCCGGAGGACAAGCGATCAGGTAAGGCTCCGGATTCATCCGGTCGAACGGATTACCGTCGAAATCGACAACGGCGGCGCCGGCTTCTTTGGCGAGCAGAACGCCCGCGTATAAATCGTCGCCCTCGGAGTTATACAAAACGATGCCGTCCAAATCGCCGCGGGACAGCATGCTCCATTGGATCGTCGGGGCCCAGAGGCGCAGCACGCGCTTGCATTGCTGCTCCAGATGGCTCTTCAGCGCTCTGGCTCTCGCATCTCTTTGCACTTGATGCCCTTGAATCCAACCGATCGTGAGCTTCCCGTTTCCGGAAGAAGCGTCGTCTTTCACACGGATCGGCAGAGCATCGCGACAGGCTCCTGCTCCTTTTTCCGCGACATACAGCTGCTCCAGATGGGAATCGTAAATGACGCCGAGAACAGGCTCCTTCCGGTACAGCAGCGTTAGCGATACGCCGTACACCGGCAGGCCGATCGCATAATTGTTCGTTCCGTCGAGCGGGTCGATCAGCCAGAGCCAGTCGCCTTCCACTCCGGACCAGCCGCTTTCTTCGCTTCGGATCTGATGTTCTGGGAACCGGCTCTTTATCCGCGCCAGAATCTCTTCCTCTGCCATATGATCGACAGTAGTCACAAGGTCCCCATCGGCGCTTTTCAACCGAATCTCTACCTCTTGGCCAAAATAACGTTTCGCCAGCCGTCCCGCTGCGAGCGCCGCCTCCACAGCTGCCTCCTTGGCAGCCGATAACAATTCCTGCATACCTGTTGCTCCCCGCTTTCCAATTCTATCGATCGAGAACGGCTGCTTGAGCCTGTTGCTCGAACGCATCCGATCCCTTCCTAGAAAACCACGGTATCATAAGGGCACTTACCAGCGCAAGCGCAATCAGACCGATAAAAACCGGGCCCTTCAATTCCTTGACGAATAAGATAAGAATGAGCATCGTAATCCGTGAAACATTCAAGAACCATTCGCGCCAAAGCAATATTCTCGCCTGCTCGATCGCCGTATGCTGGCTGATGACCCGGAATTGCCGCGTGTTCCATACCGTACCGAAATAAAACAACCCTACCGTCGTCAAGATGTTCGATGCGATCAGTACCGGCGCTTTCGGGAACAGCGGGAGCAGGAAGCCGGCCGAGATAAAGAGCATGCCTACCGTCAGCCATATGCCTTCCTTTGTTTTCATTCGCCGATATAACGTCATCGCCGCAATGGTCGAAGAAGCGTAAAGCACGTTAAGCAGCGCTATAATGAGCTTGTCTCCGGAGACCGAGAATGTGAAGATAAGAGCGAACAGCCCTTGAAATTGTAGGAAGAAACCGGCGAATAAGCATGATGGCACCATCCATCGCAGCGCTCGCGAAGAGAATACCTGAGAAAACCGCATGCGCCGGAATAAAGGCTCCTTCGCTTCAGCCAGCGAAATCGGCGGAATATAGAACGATACGGTCAGCAGAATGCCTACGAACAGAATCATCAAAAGGAAGGATCCCGAATATCCGATCCACTTGATGATGAAAGCAAACACGATCGGATTAATGATGGAGACCAGCTGGCCGATAATCGACGCTACGGAAAAATAACCCTCGAAATCTTTTCCTTTCCCGTAGACGCACAGTGTAATGTTCTGAGTAGAAGCGTAAAATCCCCACATAATCCCGATGGGAATGGCAATGATGGCAATCCAGAGCAAACGGTTGTCCAGATGGAGAAAAGATAGCAGCAGAAACGTTAACCCGCCGCAGATAGCCGTCGTTCGAATGAGAAGCCGCGTCGAGAATCGGGACAATAGCCGAGAGCCTATGGCGAAAGCGAAGCTCCAAGCCAAGAACATCACGAGATTAAACCAAGTCACGTCAAAAATGCTCTTGTCTTTTTCCCAAATGTACAAATTGACAAAGATCCCGATATAATTGAAGATAATCATGGATGATGCGTTCATGAACAAAAGTTTCTTGATTTGTGAGTTAACCTGCACGCGGCTCAGCTGCCTTAAAATGGATTGTCTGTCACGCCTATCTTATTCCGCATCTGGGAAGTCGTCAACATAAATATTCGCATGGATAGGAGTTCCTCTAAATTATGAAAAAAATGATCTTATTCTTCGTGCTGCTCCTCTTGTATCCCGTATTTCTTAAGGCCGTGCACATTTGGGATATGCGGGCCATTCCGTTGATTGTCCCCTATGCGTTAGGCTGCTTATCCTGTATGGTAATCGTCTCCGAAATCGGCGCCTTCGCACTCCGGAAGCTTCGCCCTTCCAAGGAAGACTAGACTCCCGCATACACGAAAAAGACCCCCTCGCCGTAAAGTATAGCAACTAAGTGCGGGAGGGGGGAATCGAATATGCCCGGAACCAAACGATGGGAGCATGCCATGAACCTGCTCACCGAAAATAAAGAAATGAAAAAAATGTTCAACGACATGAAGAAGCTTCAGAAAGAAATGGAAGCCCTTCAAAAAAGAATGAAGGACTTCGACGTCAAAATTAAGTTTTAAAATGATTACTGGAAGAAGACGATCCCAAGCACACCGGAAACAACGATAACCGCTAACGGATGAAGACGGTATTTGATAATGCCGATGAGCGCCCCTCCGGTGATTAGAAGCGTCGCCACCGTATGCCAGTTTAAGCCCCCGATCCCGGTGCCCGAGCTCCAGAGCCGGATAGCGGCATAGACGATTAGAGCCGTTACAACGGGCCGTAATCCATAGAATACGGCTCTCACCATGGCATGATCATGAATCTTATAAAAGAATGCGGCGAGCACCACAACGAGCAGAAGTGAAGGCATCACTATCCCAAGCGTAGCCGCCACCGCACCCGGGAGACCCATAACCTCGAATCCGACAAGCGTAGCGCTGTTCGCCGCAATCGGTCCCGGCCCCATCCCGGCAACCCCCACCGCTTGAACAAATTGGTCCGGCGTCATCCAGTGATGCGTCTCCACCTCATGCTGGATGACCGGAATCATCGCATACCCGCCCCCGAACGATATAAACCCAATTTTGAAGAAAGTAAAAAATAAACTCCAGAGCACGTACATGCCCCCCATTTCTTTGTCCGCTATGATGTAGTTATTGTTATTATACTTTACTTTGTTTCATTTTGGAATTAACTTTTTTCGATAAAGTTATTATTTAGCTTAGTAAAGATCATTTTTTATTCGTTATAATTCTTTATTAACACATAATTCGGTCTAATCCCATAAGTTTCATCCGAAATGAATATTAGTTTCATAATCCCCATTTACTTGGTTCGACCTTCTATGCACCATTATCCCATTAGCCAGGTACGACCTTCTTTAAACCATTATCCCATTAGCTCGGAACAAAAAGCGGAACCTAATTTAATCATCGAAATTTTACTATTCCCCTAAGTTTCATCTCGACTTGAGCTAATAATTTCAAAACCTAATTCACTTTCGAACATCTTTATTCCATTATCCCTTTAACTCAGAATCAATAACGGAACCTAAATCAAAATTATAAATTTTACCAATATTTTCACTAGCGTTGCATTAAAATCGTTTGGATAAGTTGTCGAATTATTCTGAACAATGATTCAAGCCGCATCGCCAAAAGGTCGATCACCTCTGAAAGGTAGCTCTGTCCATTTGGTAATTATATGGTAATTTACTCATCCATCTAACAACGGTACTTATTGCTTTTTTCGTCTACCCTCGGATATCCTTTGAGGCAAGCGATGTATTCGTTCCA
>NZ_JAQAGZ010000027.1 GCF_027533625.1 Paenibacillus gyeongsangnamensis
TATGCCAAGAAAAGACAGCGTGCAAGATGGATGGGCTCGCTTCAAGAAGTAAGATTTCTGGCCAGTCAATGTGGACTTAAAACGCTCTTGTGATCTGCATGCACATGAATGACGAACATCGGAAAGCCGTATGAGGGAAAACCTCACGTACGGTTTGATGAGGAGGGGCAGATTTCTCTGCCCTTTACTCTAGTAAGAATTTATAAGTTTTCGTAGCTTATAGCTTCGCATCAACCTTGGTAAACGCGCTGGTCCTTGTAAGACAAGGACAGCGTAGCCGTTTATCCTGGATGCGGTCATTTCCACAAATCCCCGGCGAGTACCGCCATCTCAACCTTGCTCAGCCCGAATGAGAACTCGTGCGTCATCTCGAACGAGAACGGCGCCCGGATATCGTGAAAGTAGCTGATCACCGAGGGCTCGTGAAACCAGTCGCCGGGCTCGATTGCCTCGAGCTCCTTGTCCGGCCAAGCGTCTGTGAGCCGCGGGCTGTATAAGGGAGACGCGCCTGGACGCAGCCTGCCGCCGTCCAGACGCTCCTTCAGCTGGCCTCGGGGCACGGGGGCGCCGTATCGGACCGCCGAGAACAGCTGCGGCCAATAGTCGGCCCGCGAGCCCGAATGCCGCTTCTCGTAAGCGAAGGCTTGGGCTCCGTCTAAGACGATGGGAATGCCGAACAGCACGGCATACAGCTTCTTGCCGAGCTCGATGCGTTCCTGCAGGCTGCTGAAATTTTCCAGAATTAAGCCGGCAAGCCGGGTACCGTCTCCATCGCGGTAAGGGAATACCACCTGATTGAGCTGCAGCAGCGATTGCGCCTGAAAAAACATACGGTCCAGCACCCGTTTCCGGTATAACGGATGGCGGACGACGCGGTGCTCGATAAAGTGCTGCTCATTGACGATTAGACCTATGGTTAATAACGGCGGCTCCCGGTGCAGCCAGAACAGCTCCCATACCGGTCTCATGAAGCGGGAGACGCCGAACGCCGGAAGCAGATGAAACAGCGGCTTCCCCGCCTGGAGACTGGCGCGGTACAGCAATAGCTGCGGGTAAGCATCCCGGAAGATGAGCGCATTCGCCCGTTCCAGGAAGCCGAATACCCACTCGCGGTCCCGTTCGCGCAGCAGGTAAGGCAGCAAATCCCCCTGCAGGTCGGTCATGTTCCAGCCGCCGTTACGGGATACCATGTGGGAGAGGAAGGCCCAATGCAGCTCGGGATGCTCACGGTACATGTGCAAATAAGCGGCGGTGCGGCTGACGTTGTTTTGGTTATGCGCATCTCTTTCCCGCGTGATGGCCGCTACGACGGCCTGGTCCTCGGCCTGGTGCCGGAGCGGCTCGGCCCGTCCGGCGGCGCCGGACTTGCGTAGGATCCAACTGAGCCGATGCTTCAGCGCTTCGACGGAAGAGGGACTCAGCTCGATGCGATGGGCAGATTCCAGCAGCTTTTTCTCATGGGCGACCGTCTGCGCTTTTCCTTTGACCCACTGGAGCGCTTCCTGCGGCAAATCCGCCAGCTTATGCAGCAAATCCATCGCGCCGTAGCGCTGCTTGCTCCGGTACATTGCCTCACGCCCTCCTGTAAGAAAAAGGATTATTTCGTCCGGTGTCGTATTAGTAATATTGCAGCTTTGCCGGAACATTTTTCCATACGGTGCGTAGTAACATATGGAAAAAGCCGCTGCCTTTTTACACTCATATGATACCGGAGGTTGTACTCATGAACAGAAAACGTTGGAACGCTGTTCTGGCTATGCTTCTTGTCGGGATTCTCGTCATCCTGGCAGGCTGTCAGCCGGTGAGCGGGGTGGATCTCACCCAAATCATTTCGAAGAGCTTTACCGTGAAATCCGGTGAAAGCCGGCAAACGGTTATGCTGGAGCTGACGAAGGACCCTTCCGTTCAGCTTACGCAGGAAGAGCAGGCGATGTTCGAGCTGTTCGGCAAAGTCAAGCTGAATGTGACCGAAGCGAAGGCTCAGGACCCGCTGCACGTGTCGATGAAAGGAACGCTGGAATACTCCAAAGGCAGTATCCCTTTTGAGCTGGTGTCTGCCGATCGGGTTTTTACCATCAAGATTGAAGGGGCGAAGAAGCCGATCGTTATCCGCAGCACGCCAGCGGCAATGAATCCGGCCGGCATGCCGCAGGTGTCCGAAGCGCTGCAAGCGCAGATGGAGCAGCTCGGCAAGAAGGCGGTGGAAGCCGCTCCGAAGCTCGGGACCTTCTTCTCCAAGAACCTGCCCAACCCCAATGTGCTGACGGTAAGCCCGGTCACGGAATCCGTATACGGCGAGAGCCTGTCGCTGCAAAAGATTCATGCCGAGATCTACGGAAGCGACCTGCTGGCGCTGGTGAAGGGCTTCCTGACTAGCGTGCTGGCGGATGAGCAAGGCCTGAAGGATTTCATCGGCGTGGTGTACGACCTTTACGTGCCGATGATGCAGCAAGCGATGAAGGACTCCGGCGCAGCTGCGGGCGATAATCCGATGGCCGACAGCATGGCGCCTTACCTGCAGAACAAGACGCTGGCAGTGGAGTTCGCCTTCGCGTATCTGAAAACGAGCCTGCAGAAGCTCTTAACGAATTTCGATACCGATGCCGCCGCTTTCCTGGCTTCGGAGCAAGGAGCCGATTTGAAGGAGCTCCTTAGCGACCGTCTGGCGCTGAAGTTGGATTTCTTCGTAGACAAGGACCAGTTCATCCGCAAGAGCGTGACCGAATTTAGCCTCACTCTGCCATCCGGCAAAGGCAACGGACTGCAAGGCGTGAAAGTAACGAGCACCAAAGAAGCGTGGAACGTGAACAAGCCGGTGGCGATCGCTGCGATCGATACCTCGGCGGGCGTATATGATTTGAACGGCGAAAACGGCCGCCCTTCGGCAGGACGTTTCCTGGCGGGGCTGGATCCGAATTCCCAGCTTTACAAGCTGCTGAAGAACGATCTGCACATTACCAAGAAACAAATCGTGATGCACATGGACGGACCGAGTATCGACGACATCATGTACGGCGTAAGCACGAAGCCTTACAATGATAACGGCACGGTTATGGTACCTGTCCGGTTCGTTACGGAGCAGCTCGACTCCGATGTGTCCTGGGATGCGGCTTCGCGTCAAGTGACCATCGTCGACCCGCTCTCCGGCAGCAAGCTGCTTCTCAAGATCGGCAGCAGCGACGCCAGCGTGAACGGCAAGACCGTCTCCCTCGAGAAGCCGGCGGCCCTGGTGGACGGAACGACTTACGTACCGGTGCGCTTCGTTACCGAATCGTTCGGCGCCAAGGTACAGTGGGACCAGGAGCAGCAAACGGTTACGATATCTCGGGATTAGTATGACCCGCCATCGCAGTAAATAATAAACAGCCCTCTGAACCGGACTCCGCCTCGGACCGGAACAAAGGGCTGTTTACTTGTTGAACGGATCAGGAAGGGTCTGGATCCGAATTGCCCGGATCAAGGGAAAGGCCCATACCGGAGGAGGGGGGACGGGGAGACGCCACCCTTCCGGCACGAGCCGCGGCTTCCCGCAGCAAATACTCGATATGCCCGTTGACGCTGCGGAATTCATCGGCCGCCCAGCGCTCCAGGATCTCATACAGCTTCGGGTCCAGCCGCAGGGCAAAGCTTTTTTTCGCGGCCATAATGTCCTGCCTGCTAGTACAAGCTTCCTGTGTTGATGACCGGATTGGCGGAGCGGTCGGAGACGATGGCAACAAGCAGATTGTTGATCATGGCGGCTTTGCGCTCCTCATCCAGCTCGATCACGCCCTCGCGCTGCAGCTGTATTATCGCCATCTGCACCATGCCCACGGCGCCTTCGACAATTCGGCTGCGGGCCGCGAGGATCGCCGATGCCTGCTGACGCTGCAGCATGGCGCTGGCAATTTCGGTGGAGTAGGCGAGGTGCGTCAGACGGGCTTCCAGCACTTCCACACCCGCTACCGAGAGCCGCTCCTGCAACTCGCGGCTGAGTTCAAGCGCCACTTCCTCGGAGTTGCCGCGCAGCGAATAGCCGTTGTCCTCATAGGCGTCATACGGGTACTTGTTGGCTACATGGCGGAGCGCAGTCTCGCTCTGAATCTCAACGAATTGCATATAATTGTCCACATCGAACAGCGCCTTGGCCGAGTCGACGACGCGGAAGACGACGACGGCGGCGATTTCGATCGGATTCCCTTCGACATCGTTGACCTTCAGCTTCACGCTGTTGAAGTTGCGTACGCGAAGGGATACTTTCTTGCGCGTCGACAGGGGCAGCGTCATCCAGAACCCGCTCTCGCGGATCGTACCGGCATAGCTCCCGAAGAAGGTGACGACCTGCGCCTGATTCGGCTGCACGACCGTAATGGCCGAGAAGAGCAAGGATCCGATCACCAGCAGCACGATGGCCAGCACCGGCGCCGTTTCATTGACCAGAAGAACAATCGCAAGCGCAATCAGCGCAAGATTGAACAGCAGTCCGAGGAATCCATTCACCAGCCAAGCTTTTCTTTCTTTCATGAAGCAGCACTCCTTTGGCAAAATATGAATTTGGTTTACAAAAAGAATTACATCAAAAAGGTATCGTTTTGATATTTATATGATATCACTTTTTCAAATTTATGTAAATACAAATCAATGGATCGGGTTCGGTTGACACCGCCGACCCTAAGTGCTATAAGTTAAGAAAAGCGATTGGGAAGGGAAGGGTTGCTTTATGGAACAAGTAAAAACCGATGCGCTGTTTAGAGAAAAAACGGGCGGCTCCAAGCCTACTGTTGCCGTATTCAAGGCGACCTGGTGCAAGGACTGCCATTTTATTGAGCCTTTCATGCCCGAGATCGAAGCCGCCTATGCGGACCGGCTCGACTTCATCCAGATTGACCGGGACGAGCTTCCGGATCTCTGCTCCGAGCTGAACATTCTCGGCATTCCAAGCTTCATCGTATTCCGCGAGGGCCAGGAGCTCGTTCGCTTCGTCAGCAAGCTGCGCAAAACCCGGCAGGAGATCGAGGAATTCCTCGACCGCGGCATCGAAGTGGCGAATGCGATGAACGGCAGCAAAGCGTAAGTGAATCAAATTTAAGCGGATTCGAGGAGGGGAGTCTCTTACCGAGACTTCTCTTTTTTTGTGCTCCCCCGTTCACAAAATGGTCTATTCTTCTTTCAAGGCTTTGTAACATTTCCGCATGGATTTAGGGGATTATAATCGGTATAATGAAACCATGAAACAAGTTGAAAACTGTCTTATTCTGCCGATTTTTACGAAGAAACGGGTGACACCTTTATGAATACCAATCGATGGCTCAAACGTTTCTCGTACGCCAGTACGGTCGGTATGTTCCTGATTCTGCTGATGGGGACGCTGGTAACGAAAACTAATTCCGGCGCGGGATGCGGGACGGACTGGCCTTTGTGCAACGGGAAATTTGTTCCGGCCTATACGATCACTTCCTTAATTGAATACAGCCACCGCTTCGTCACCGGAGTGGTCAGTTTAATCCTTCTGGCTACGCTCATTCTCGTATTCCTCTACAGCGGGCGCAAGGACGCCAAGTGGTATGTCAGCGGCGCGATGTTCTTTACGCTGCTGCAGGCGGTGCTCGGCGCGATGGCCGTCATTTGGCCCACCTCGGCACCGGTGCTGGCGCTTCATTTCGGCTTCTCGCTCTTATCGTTTGCCTTTACGCTTCTGCTGGCGCTGATATACTCCGGGAAGGGCGAAGCGATGCGGCTCGGAGACGGAAGCAGATTGTCCCGGGGCGTCCGGGTTGCCGTCTGGTGCAGCCTTGCCGCCGCCTATATCGTCGTCTATCTGGGTGCTTACGTAAGGCATACGGATTCGCTCGGCGGCTGCATCGGCTGGCCGCTCTGCAACGGCGCCGTCGTTCCGGAGCTGCAAGGCGCCACGGCGATCGTATTCACACACCGGGTCGCAGCGGCCGTATTCGGCATCTACCTGCTGCTGCTCTACATCGCCATCCGGTCGCAGGCCGGTACGCAGAGCAGCGTGACTCAAGCGTCCAAATGGTCGTTGATCCTGGTTGTACTGCAGATCTTGAGCGGCGGGTTCGTCACCCTGTCCATCGGGTACGATTATTACCTGTTCGCCAGCATGCTGCATACGCTGTTGATTTCGTGCCTGTTCGGGGTCATGTGCTACCTCGGGGTGCTTACCCTCCGCTCGTCGGAGCAAGAAAACATTCAGGCTTACGCGGCTCCCAAGCTGCCGTAAGCCTTCTGTTCTATTATCAGATCATCTTTTTAAGGAGCTGTCGCCCTGCATGAGGTTTGAAAACTTACGCACTTTTATGGAAGCGCTGCGCAAAGAAAAGCAGCTGAAAGTCATATCCGCCCCCGTCGATCCGAATCTGGAGCTGGCCGAAATCCATCGCCGCGTCATTGACGAGGAAGGACCGGCCCTCCTGTTCACGAATGTAAAAGGGGCCTCGTTCCCGGTCGTCACGAATTTGTTCGGCACGTCCCGCCGCGTGGACCTCGCCTTCGGTCCCCGTCCCGAGCAGCTCATGAAGCAGCTCATCGGCGCGGTGGACACGCTTGTGCCGCCGACGCCCAAGGCACTCTGGCAGCAGCGGGACCTGCTGATCGATCTGTTCAAGGTCGGCACGAAGACGGTAGGGCCGGAAGCCGCACCCGTGCTTCAGCAGTGCCGCAAGGAAGCCCCGCTGGCGGGACTTCCCGTGCTGACCAGCTGGCAGGAGGACGGCGGCCCGTTCGTGACGCTGCCGCTCGTCTACACCGAGCATCCTGAGACGAAGCACCACAACCTCGGCATGTACCGCATGCAGGTGTTCGATGACCGGACCACAGGGATGCACTGGCAAATCCATAAGGGCGGCGGCTTCCACTACCACGAGGCCGAGAAGCGCAGCGAGCCGCTTCCCGTCACCGTGTTCCTCGGCGGCCCGCCCGCACTGATCGCCTCGGCGATCGCGCCGGCGCCGGAGCATCTGCCCGAGCTGCTTCTGACCTCGCTCATTCTCGGTCAGAAGCTGCCGCTTGTGGACAGCCCGCTCGGCGGACACCGTCTCGTAGCCGAGGCCGAATTCGCCATCTGCGGCTCCGTGAAGCCGTATCTTCGCCGCCCGGAAGGCCCGTTCGGCGACCATTACGGCTATTATTCGCTGACGCACGATTTTCCGGTATTCGACGTGAGCCATGTATGGCACCGCAAGGATGCCATCTATCCGGCGACGATCGTCGGCAAGCCGCGTCAGGAGGACTACTATATGGGCGAGTTCCTGCAGCGGCTGCTGTCTCCGGCGTTCCCGATGGTCATGCCCGGGGTGAAGTCGCTCTGGACTTACGCCGAAACCGGCTTCCACGCGCTCGCTTCCGCGGTCGTACGCGAGAGCTACAGCCGGGAGGCGCTCACAACGGCATTCCGGATTCTGGGCGAAGGCCAGCTGACGCTGACCAAATTCCTGTTGCTGACCGACCAGCCGATCGATCTGGAACGGTTTCCGGAGCTTCTCGAAGCGGTGCTTTCCCGGTTCGAGCCGGCGACGGACCTGTTTATTTTCAACCACACTTCGCACGATACGCTGGATTATACCGGTGACCGGCTCAATCACGGCAGCAAGGCCGTCATGCTCGGCGTAGGCGAGCCGAAGCGGGAGCTGCCTGCGGTCTATATGGGCGGCGCGCTGCCGGATATCCGCGAGGCGGCGGTGTACTGCCGAGGCTGCCTCGTCGTCTCGGGTGCCGACTACGTCAGCGACCCGACGCTGCCGCAGCGGCTGCTGGAGAGCAGCGCCGACCGGCTCCGCGAATGGCCGCTCGTCATTCTCGCGGACGACTCCGCCATCGCCGGGGACCAAACGGCATTCCTGTGGACGGTCTTCACACGGTTTAATCCGGCGGCGGACATGTATGCCCGCTCCACCGTTCAAGGCCACAAGCTCAGCTATGAGCTGCCGATCATTATCGATGCGCGGATGAAGCCGGGCTATCCGGACGAGCTGTTCCCGCGGGAAGACATCGTGGAACTTGTGGACCGGCGCTGGAACGAATATTTTGCTTAAGGAGTCCCGCATCTCATGAGCTCATCCGGTATCCAGAAGCTGCTCCCGCACATCGGCTTCGTCATCGTTTACGTGCTCGGCGGTATCGGCTCTCGGCATGGAGTCGGTCCTGCAGTATGTGCTGCAGTTCTCGAATTCCGCCAACGGCGCCGTGCTCGGGCGCGGCTTTATGCCGATCATCACGGCAGTGATCGCGCTGCTGCTTAAGGACATCCGGCTCACGCGGCGCGTGGCCGCAGGCATTCCGATCGCCTTCGCGAGCGTCATCCTGATCGTAGCCGGGGGCCCACACGGCTTCCATATCAGCTCCGAGACGCTGAAGGGGGACGTGCTGCTCCTGATGCGGAGCTTTCTGGGCGCCTTTTACCTGATCGGCATGAACCGGCTAGTGGGCAAGTATCCGCTAACGCTTCTGTTCTCGCTCGAGATGACGGCCGGGGCGGCCTCGCTGCTTCCGTTCTTGCTATGGAAGGCCGATGCGGCTTATCTCGCGGCAAGGACGGAAACCGCATGGCTCAGCTTGGGTTACCCGTCTTTGCGACGATCATCGGATTCTCGCTGCATAACTGGAACTTGGCCCGGCTCGGTCCGTTCAAATCGTCCGTATACGGCTACCTGCTGCCGGTGACGGCGGCCGTTGCGGGCTTCTGGCTGCTCGGCGAGAAGCTGTCATTGAACCAATACTTGGGCGGCGCCGGCGTACTCGCGGCCATGTATTTGGTGCAGAAGGACCGGATGCAGCCGCTTCGCAAGGCGGCGGATGCCCGAACTAAAGGCACGGGCACCATTTCTGCACGGCCCGGCTAACCTCCAAATTCTCCCTTGGCTCCGGGGTTCGGTTTGTTTTTGCAGGCAGGGGTCGGGTATACTTAACTTACAAGATAAATAGAGGGTGAACTGCAGCATGCTCAGAGCCTTGTTCGGCGAGCCGCGGCGCAGCGACGAAGGAACGCTGCGGGAAGCGAATGCCGCGATCCACCGTTATATGAACGCTCTCGCCCGCATTCCGGTCGATGCGCAATCGGTGCAGGAGCGACGGTTTGTCATATGGTGCGAGAATTTCCTGCGCGCCCTGGACGAGCTGGAGCAAAGTCAGTATGCAGCCGGGCGCTTTGGCACCAAGGTGCACAAGCTGTATGTAGACGAAATGAAGGAAGCGGAGCGGGACGATTATCATCGCCATCTTTATTTTTATAAAAATGCCATTATCCGCATGTTCTCCATTCTCGATAAATTGGGCTATTTCCTGAACGAGCGCTTTGCGCTGCATACGGAGCGGGCGAAGGCGCGCTTTTCTTATTTTACCGTGCTGCGGACGATGCATCAGAACCAGGTTCATGCTGAGCTGGAGCGGCGGCTGTTCGAGCTGAAGCAGGAGACGCAGGAGCCGGTAAACCGGCTGCGGAACCAGCGCAACATGGAGATTCATACGATCATACCGATCTGCTCGACGATCTGATGGAGGCGGCGGAGGCCAAATACGGGAAGCGCCCCCGTCAGCAAACCGAAGAAGTTCCTGCCAATCTCAAGGATTTGAAGATCGGGTATACGATGAAGGGCGGTCGCCATCGTGTTCGGTTATTTGGTCCGACTGCCGCACAAGCCCCATAGCGGCGAGAGCGCCGGCCGCGGTTGAAGCCGAGGGCGTGTTTCCTCTATACTTTAGGGGAAGGTTAGAATTTGGGACAGCGGGAGGTAGGAGCATGATGCAACCGCGCAAGACGGCCCTCATTACCGGAAGCGCCAAGGGGCTCGGGAAAATGACGGCACTGCGGCTGGCGGATCAGGGCTGCGATATCGTGGTGAACTACATGCACAGCGAGCGGGAGGCTTATGAGCTTTGCGAGGGCATACGGAGCAAGGGCGTCCGCAGTATTGCCGTTCAGGGAAACATCGCCGTACAAGCGGACAGAGAGCGGCTGGTGCATGAAGCCGCCTGCGCCTTCGGCTCCATCGACATCCTCATCAACAATGCAGGCCCGTTCATCCGGGAACGGCGGCTGTTTAACGAATATACGGTGGACGAAATCAACTATTTGATGCAGGGCAATCTGCTCGGTGTCATGCATTTGGACCATCTCGTGCTTCCGCTGATGCGCGAGCGCCGCTGGGGCCGCATTATCCATTTCGGCTTCGGCCACGCGGCGGAGGCGCGGGGGTGGCCGCACCGGGCTGTATACGCGGCGGCGAAGGTAGGACTCGTCTCCTTCACCAAGACGCTGGCGGTCGAGGAAGCGTCCGCGGGCATCACGGTCAATATGATCTGTCCCGGGGATATTCGCGGTGCCAATAAAGAAAAAACGATAGCCGATGTAGAGGGCCAGATCGATGAGGAGTCGCCGCGGGGGCGCCCCGGGACGGGCGAGGATATCGCGCGGGTCATCGCGTTTCTATGCGAGGAACGGTCCGATTTCATTACGGGGAACTTGATGGATGTGTCCGGGGGGCTTGACCCGATTCGCGCCGTCATCGGCGGGTCCAGGACCATGCACAAAGACCCCGGCACCGGCGCTTGACTTATCGTCAAGCGCGGCCCAGGGTCTGCCGTGCCGATGCCGAGCATTGTAAGGATAAGACCTTAGAATACTTGCATTACCTCTTGTACGCCTTCCACTTCTTCGAGAAGCGCGCGTTCAATCCCGGCCTTCAGGGTGATCGTCGAGCTTGGGCAGCTGCCGCAGGCGCCCATGAGCTTCAGCTTTACGATGCCGTCCTCCACGTCCACCAGCTCCACGTCGCCGCCGTCGCGCTGCAGGAACGGGCGCAGCTTATCTAAAACCTCAAGCACCTCGTCATACATGGTGCTTTGTCCTGTACTTTCGCTCATTTGCTTCATCTCCTTTCTAAGTCTTATTATAGTACAATCAACGTAAAAATAAAATGGTTTACAAGGTGGCGCATTGACCATGAGACCGATTATTGAATTTTGTACCAACAATTTGCACCACGGGACGGCTTCGCTGATGAAGAAGCTGGAGCAAAATCCCGATTACGACGTCATCGAATACGGCTGTCTCGGCAACTGCGGCGAATGCTACACGCTGCCGTTCGCCCTCGTGAACGGGGAGATTGTAGCCGGCTCAACGGCGGAAGAACTCGAAGAAGCCATCACAGCGAAAATAAAAGAGATCGAAGCGATGCTCGATCTCTTAGGAGAATAAATTAACCCAGGTGCTTCTTGGACATCCAGAGCACGCCGCTCTTGAGCGCGCGCGGCACCATGCCTAGCATCACCGTGCGTTTGCCCATCATACCGAAGCCGGCCTTCTTGCCGAGCGATCCCAGAGTTCCCTTGAGCTTGATTCTGCCAAGCCGGGGAACTTCGTTTTTCCATAGGGCTTGGAGCACCTCCGCCACCTGTTTGCCGGTCGCTTCGGCCAGCTGCCCGCTAGCCGCATGAGGCTGCGATGCGCAGTCTCCGATGACGTACACCTCATTGTAATCCGGAAGCTGGTGATACTCGTTGACGGTCAGCCGTCCTTGGTTATCCTTGGGCAGGGTCAGCTGCTGAACGATCGGGCTCGGCTGAATGCCGGCGGTCCAGATCGTCATATCGGTATGGATGATCTCCTGCTGGTTGTAGAGCAGGCCCGTCTCAACGCGGGAGAGCGATACATGCGTCCGCTGTTCGATATCATGCTCAAGCATCCATTCGCGGACATAGCACTGCAGCTTCTCGGGAAAAGGCGACAGCACGCTGGCGCTGCGGTCGATAATCCGGACATTCAGGTCCGGCCGGCTTTCCCTGAGCTCGGCGGCTATCTCCACGCCGCTCAGTCCTCCGCCGACAATGGACACTTGGCCGTAAGGCTTCACGTCGTTGACGGCTTGGTACGTCTTGCGCGTCGAGGACAGCGTCTGGATGCTGTGGGAGAATTCCTGCGCACCCGGAATGCCGTGATAGCGATCGACACAGCCCAGTGCAATGACGAGCCAGTCGTAGGACAGCGGCTCCTCGTTCTCGAAGCGGATGATTCGCTGCTCCAGGTCCACCGAGGTGACCTCTCCGTATTTCAGGATCAGCCTCGGATCCACAGGGAATTTCACACGAATTTCGATGTCCGACACCGTTCCGGCAGCCAGCGCGTAGTATTCGGTTTTCAAGCCTTGGTAGGGCATCCGGTCAACCATAATCATCACGGTGTCCGCAGGTAAATTTCTGTCCAGCAGCTCCTTGGCTACCGTCAGCCCGCCGTAGCCCCCGCCCAAAATAACAAGTTTCTTCATAAGAAGGCAAACCCTTTCTATTCAAGCTGTATTTAATGAATGATTAATAAACCTTGATCTCGTTATAAAATGTATCCCGTTCCACCGGTACCCGGCCGGCTCCTTTAATAAGCCATACCAGCTCATCGCGTGTCATGCCTTCCGGAGACAGCGCGCCCGCCGCATGGCTGATCCGTTCCTTGATGATCGTGCCGTGGGCGTCGGATGCGCCGAAGGTAAAGGCAAGCTGGGTCAGCTGTGTGCCCAGGTTGATGAAGTACGCCTTCACGTGCTGAATGTTATCCAGCATCAGGCGGCCGATGGCGATCGTCTTCAGATTGTCGTAGGCCGACACGCGGCGCTTGATGCCCGCATTCACGCTCGAAGGCTGGAGGGAATTCGGGATGAAGACCATGAAGCCTCCGGTCTCGTCCTGCAGATCGCGCAGATGAAGCATGTGCTCGATACGCTCCTGCAGCGTCTCTACGGCGCCGAACAGCATCGTTGCATGGGTTTTCATGCCGAGCTTGTGAGCCGTCCGGTGCACTTCCAGCCATTGCTCCGTGGAAGCCTTGTCCTTCAGCAGCATTTTCTTGCGGTAGCGGTCCGACAAAATTTCGGCTCCGCCGCCCGGCAGCGTGCTGAGTCCGGCATCCATCAGCGTTTGGAGCACCTCTTTATAGCTTAACCCGCTGAGTCTAGAAAAAAACTCAATTTCCGCCGCCGTGTGCGCTTTAATGGTCACATTCGGGTAACGCTGCTTGAGCCCGCGAATGCTATCCACGTAATACTGGAACGGGACGTTCGGATTATGGCCCTGGGAAATATGAAATTCTCTCAGGTCTGGGTGAATGTGCTGATCGATGTACTCGAACATTTGCTCCGGCGACAGCGTATAAGCGCCTTCCTCGCCTTCGTCGCGGCGGAAATGACAGAACGCACAGTGCTCCTCGCATACGTTGGTGAAATAAAGGCTCATGTTGTCCACAAAATAAACATGCTTGCCGTTCTTGCGCAGGTTCACCTCGTTGCCCAATTGACCGATCGTCAGCAAGTCGTCCGATTCGTACAGATAGACGCCGTCCTCCAAGCTAAGACGCTCTCCATGCTTGACTTTCTCGGCGATTTCCGCCATACGATGATCTGGACTTTGGATTATGATACTCATAAATATGCTACCTCCACATGTGGATGAGACCCCGATGGGGCGGGGCCTTCTAATCGTTTTGGAAAAAATGTAGGGATCCTTGTGAAACCTTGCACATGGTTATCCGGCCTGATGGAGAAAACAATCCATCCTATTATAAACTGTTCGGCGGGACGGAGCAACACTTATTCGACAAAACCGTTTTCATTCATCCGCTTGATTCATTTGTAAAAATATTGAAAAGAAGGCTTTCTTTTAAACAGGAACTAGAGTATACTTTTGGATTGTATAAGGAACCATTAGGACGGTGCGAAAGTGCTTTTCTCCATGAATGCCGAGCTGCGGTCAGTCATATCAAACGAAATCGAGAAGGTGCGGGAGCGCATGGTCCGGCTGGGAGACCAGCTTGGCCTTATGCATCCCGAGGTGCAGAAATGCAGCCGTCAGCTGGACGAGCTGCTGCTGCGCTTTTACGAAGTGGATCTGAAGGTGAAGCGGCGGCGCTAACCGCCTCTTGAGGAGCCGGACGGGAAGGAGTATACTAGAAGTGTGCTCTTTTTCATCCGGAGTTTCAAACGAGCGGGTGGAGCCATACTGAGAGGAGGGTTACACCGATGATTACGATTAGCGAAAGTGCTAGCGATAAAATTAAAGAAATGCTTGCGGCAGAGGAGCTGCCGAACCTGTTCCTGCGTCTTGGCGTGAAGGCCGGAGGCTGCAGCGGGTTTTCCTACGGGATGGGCTTTGACGATAACCAGCAAGCGGACGATAAGGAATTCGAAATCCAAGGTCTGAAGGTGGTCGTGGATGCCGACAGCGCGAAGTATTTGTACGGCGTCGAGATCGACTTCCAAGACTCCGGCATGGGCGGCGGCTTCACCATCAACAACCCGAATGCGGTAGCTACATGCGGCTGCGGCTCTTCCTTCAAGCATAAGGAAGAAGAGGGCAATGTAGAGAAGTGCGACGATAAGGTCGAGGCTTAATAAGAGTTTCGGGGCGTTTTGATCTCCGGTAACCTGAACGGCAGCCTAAGCGTTAGCCGACACGGTTGATTGCGGATTGTTACGGTAAAACAGAGGATTAACAACCCCGTTTGATGAACGATAACAACCCTAAAAGGGGTCGTTCTGGGTTGCGGATAACGAACCTCCTGACGTTTATTCTATGTGAATATTCGTCCGGGAGGTTTTTATTTTGTCAATGTTGAAGAAGCGAGAAAGAAGGGTTTCAGTCGGTACCCTCGTTAATCAACGAGAGTATCCGCGGTTGACGTTTGAGCAAGCGTTAGATTCGTTATCAGCGCGAAGAAGGCGGAGGGGCTGTTTGAGGGGAACTAAGCGTAATATCTACATACCCAGGTAGAAGCCATATCATTTTTATTTCGTGGCTTTTTTCTATCGTTCATATTTCTTAAAAAAATACTGCCCCTTAGCTGAACAGGCTACCGTGGGGAAAATCGGTAGCCGGTAGTGATTAGCGGTGAGCCCAAAGATGATGGCAGCCACATGAACCTTGTTGGACCTAAAATTTGTATTTTGAAACCAAACACAACGTTTTTAAATGAGGCTGTCTTCACTCCCGGTAGTGCCATGATACTTGTGAGTGTGAGGCGTTTTACCGTTGACCGTAGTGAAACCCTCAAAGTGATGGATATGTCCCCCACCCGGCAGTTCGATAGCAGGACCGGTCGTGCCGGTTATCACATGGCTATGACCGTCATCAAATGAGGTATTTACATGGTAACCGTGGACGTGTTGAATGCCACTAGGAGCCGGTTCGGTATATCCGGCATATCGATGGTCGTGTCCCACATCGAATGAAGTCGTTCCTGCGAAAGGATGTACATGAACTGGCCTACCGTCCCACGAAGTAATGTATAATTTGTGGGAGTGAGAGGTTATATCATCGCCGGAATCAATGATATAACCTTTAACCGGAATACGCCTTCCCACATTCAATTCCTTTCTGATTTCCATACTGTTATCCATCCGCCCTTCTGCGATAAAATCATTCACCGTTAAGGTATGAGGGGACAAGTATAACTGATTGGGTATTTATCGAGTATAAGCAACGTTTCAGAAAAAGATTAGAAAGGAATGAAACGGAATTAATAACCGATACTAGCCGCCACCTCCCGTTGCTATAACGGAGAAGGGATAGTCGTTAGATTTAACGGAGTGAAATCAATCCATTCCAACAGACCAATTGGGATGATGCTTTATGCAATAAGTGAAATGAAGGAAAATCAACCATTACGTAAGTTCATCTTTGGAAATTGGGATGAAAGAAGCTTCACTTGAAATTGTTGCAGAAACAGTAGACTATGAATCTGAGTAGGAGAGTGAAAATTAGTGATACATATTGGATTGGACTTTGATGATACTTTAATGGATACAAGGAAATCTATTGTAAGTGTTCTTAATAAACAACTTAAACGTAATATTATGTTTGACGAAGTTATGATTTATGAAATATCCGAACTTTACGGGCAGAGTTTTGAAGATTTTCAAGAGTTTTTTACCATTAACCAAGATGAATTACATCATATGGAACCATACCCTTTTTTACAAGAAACACTATCTAGGTTTGTCGATAAAATAAAATTTACAATTATGACTGGAAGACCAATTGAATGGATGGAATCCGCAAAAAAGTGGATTAAAGAAAATGACATTATGGTTGAATCTTCACTATGTGCATCACAATTTGAGAATGGGAAGCTAGAATGTGCAAAATTAAATGGGGTATCACTTTTTATCGAAGACCATCCAGCACATGCTCTCTCCTTAGCTGATGGTGGTATCAACGTGCTGTTGATTGATAAGCCATATAATCAAGAGTGTCAACATGAAAGGATAACGAGAGTAAGGGATTGGAAAGAGATTGGTGATATTCTTGATGCTTTTGTGCCATAAAAAGATTATTTATTTGAAGAAGTATTAAGTTGTGAGCGATTTACCAAGAAAATCGATTATTTCATCATAGATGATGGTTGGTTTATGTTTTCACTGATATTCAATGGAATATCCTCTTATTTGCCTCGGAAAAATAAAGCAGGTCTATTAATTGGCGGCATCGGTTCGTCCATTCTAATGATGGATAAATTGGGAGGTATTTAAATGTCAGAAGATTTTTACTGTGAAGAAGTATTAAGTGGTAAGACGCCTGTAAATAAGGTTTATGAAACAGAAAACGTGCTTGCCTATCATCATACTCGCCCATATTATCCGGTACCTATTGTAGTGATTCCTAAAAAGCATATATCGTCATTTATTACATTGGAAGAAAACGAAACGGATTTGCTTATTGAGCTTCTTTCAGCAGTAAAAAAAGTGGCGTCAGATGTAGTGTCGGAGCATGGCGCATGTCGTATTATCACAAATTTGGGGAAATACCAAGATTCAAAACATTTACATTGGCATGTAGCTTTCGGATCACCTTTAAGAAGCTGAGCTTTTTGAGGCGTTTACTTTGAAACGGATAGCAAAATAAAGACCGACACCAAAGGCATCGGTCAATTGGTTCTTATATCGAATCTGCATTTTGAATTGCATGTTCCCAACTAGGGAAATAAAACAAAGCGTTTTTCATAAGATCTGGATGCGTCTGCTTTATTTTTTTCTTGTTCAACGTTTCCCCGGCTGTCCTTAAATGCTGAATTTGAGCAATAACATCAACAACACTCATGCTTGCGTTCAAGTTACTTCGCTCCTTTAAAGTGGTATTTCGATAAATATAATATCCTATTGAAAGTGAATTATTCATTAGTTGAGTTTCGTGGAATATAAATGAACTTCATTCTTTAACGAAAAAAGCCGAGGGAAGGGGGATCATTCGGTGCTCCCGCTTCCTTTCGGCTTTAGAACTCATCCCGTTCAAAAAAGAATAATCCGGCGATACCGAGCACGATTAATGTTACTAGAAAGCCTACGAAGAGAAATCCTAGCCCGCCAATAAAAACTAAAGCTTTAGGAAATACAAGCATCGCTATTATTCCAAAAAGGATAATCCAAAATATGGATTTAAATGTGACCTTAATCAGTTTCCAAATGAATACCGCGGCGATCACGCCAATCACAATGTGAATTAAATGAGTCATTAAGACTTCGCCTCCACTATTCGTCGTCCATATTATTCGTTATTATACACCGTTAAGGGTCTAATACAAACTCTACACCGCATCGGATGATAAGAATAGGTTATGGGAGCGACCGTGAAACTCGGTCCGTTACAAAGAAAATAGCCGCCCTTAAGGCGGCTTGATCTACTCGCTATGTTAGAAGCGTCTCTTTCCGATTATAAACTTCCGGTTGGACTTATTCGTTTTAATCGGAATCGCTCTAGTCCCTTGAACCATAGGTTCGCTGCACATGGGGCATTCCGGGGCCGCTTCGGTTACGAATTCATCACGAATCCAGGCGTTGCAATCGTTATTTTTACAATTCCACACGTTCAGTATTTCTTCTGTCTTTTCCATTGATGTAGTAGACATAATTTCCCTCCCGATACTAACAGACAAAGATAAATAATAACCACTTTAAGGCTCCAATGCAACATTTATTTTTTTACTGGTCTTACACGGCCGATAAATGCAGCCGGTTCGCGGTCACATGAACATGAATATGTCAGTGCAGTTCATTGCGGTTTGGCTTTTGCAGGAGTGAATATGGCCGTTTCCGGGGAGGAATGTTAAGTCTGTGACGCAGCTTGCCAGGATAACGCTGTCCTTGTAAGACAAGGACGGCGTTATCCTGGTGTCGATATTGAACCCTTGCAGGCTTTTGATCTTGTTAGAGACAGGCAGGATGCAGACCTTGTTCACGAGGAGTACAACGAACTCGGAGAAGGAAGAGCGATCGGTACGCTGATATTCGAAAAATATTATTTCAGAACGAAGAATCGTGCGGCTCTTATCGTAATCATTGACAATTTAAAAGGCGTAACCAATGTAAGAGCGATAGCGACCGGAAGTTCCGAGGGCCTGTTCTTTAATATCGATTGGGGTGTGGCGGACAATTTTGTTTCCTCCGTGGAACGGATTCTTGAAGATTATATGATCGAGTGACACGCCGCAGCCGGCAGGACTAATCCTCCCATGCCCGATCCAGATGGAGCACTTGAAGATGATCGGGCAGATCCATCCGCAAGAACCGCACGATATTTTCTCCGAGATACTTCCGCATATAGAGCTCCGCATCCACCCGCAGCGTCTCCGTCAGCATAACGAATTTCCGTTCGTACTTTTTATAGAGGTAGCCCGTTTCAATCCCTTGAGCCGTCCACTCCGGATCGAAGAGCTTAATCCCGTGTGTGCGAAAATAACGCCGGTGCCTGGTCAAATCCGCCGTGATGCGGTCCATCGCCCGCTGGATGGTATCCACATAGGGGCCAGGGGTTTTCACGGCAGCCGCGATAAGGCGGCAATCCCGGTCGAACGCCGTAAGCACCAGCGGCAGGATGACGCTCTCCCGGATCCGGAGGAGCTCATCGTCGTCCGCCATCGTTCTCATCGTTAATGCAGCGTCCCTTCCGCGTCAAAGTCGGCCAGGTGCCCCGGCAGGTCCGCACGCATATACTTCGTCACATTCTCTCCGAGATACCGCCGCATAAGCAACTCCGCCTCCACCCGGATCAAATTGGTAAGCAGGATAAACTCGGACTGGCGGCGCTTATACACATACTTGGTACGAATGCCGTCCGTCGTTTTTTCCGTATCGAAGACGCGAATGCCGTTGGCTCGAAAGTATTTGCGAAGCTGAGCCAGATCGAACGTAATCGCGTCAATGGCGCGCTGGATCGTATCCGCGTAGGGACCCGGCGTCTTGACCGCGGCGGTAATCCGTTTGGCGTCCCGGTCGAAGGCGGTCAGCACCAGCGGAAGAAGGACATATTCTTTGAGAAATCGGATCTCTTCATGGTTCGGAACATTCATGTTCGCATTTGCACCACCTTATAACGAACGTATGTTCTTATTATATGTCATTGTAGCGCGATTATACGTTCGTGGCAAGCCTGCAAAAAATTCCTTATCACCCCGGCTCCGTACAAAAAGACGCCAACCCTTAAGGTTAACGTCTCCTGTCGCCCGTCAGTACGTGTTATAAATGTTCTCGCACGTTTGCGCCGTCGGCTCGTAGAAGCAGTGCTTCTTGTAACGGCCTACATGCGGCTGGTTATACCAGGTAGGGGGACAGTCGGCCGGCGGACGGAAATACCATAGGGAGAATTTTCCCGGCCAATAGCGCTCGCCGTTCACGGAGCGTCTGGCAAGCCGCTTCTCGCGATCCCGCGCCCTCTGATAGTAGAAGCCGTGCAGCAAAGCCTCAAACGCGTGCGGCTGGTTGATCATTTGCGGAATCGTACGGATTCCTTTGAAATCGGAGCAGTTCGCGCGGATCCGGTTGATGCCGACGTTGCCGACAAGCAGCATCCCCCGTTCGCCCTCGCCTTCCGCTTCGGCGCGGAGCAATCTGGCGAGCATTGCAATGTCTTGATCTCTCGCTTTTACAACAGCCATCTTCTCACCTCGATTCGTCTTCCTAACAACAAGGTATTAGGATTCGGCGAATGGGTTCCTGTCCCGCACCGTGATGGAGTAAATTTTATGCGGAAGAGTGGATAGGGGCATCCAACCGATCATTTTTTTTTATCAGCCGGGAGAGCGATGAAGGTGTGCATAACCTTGTCCACATAACCCACCGCATAAATACCCATAATTCAACACTTATCAACATGTTGCACACAGCTTATACACAGCTTCGTGTGGATAACGGAACGCTTGTTCTAAATTTCCAGCGATGTTAATATAATTTTACATTAAGGAACAAGGTGATTAGAATGAAAATAAGCAATGAGATTCTGGTGGATTCCTATTTCAAAGCCGTCGATTTGAAGCTCGAAGAGGATTTTGTCGAACTGCTGCTCGAAGAGATTGAACGCCGCCAAATCAACTTGGATTACTATAAGGAAGGCGATTACCAGGTCAGCTGACCTGGTTTTTTTGTGTTATGGGCAACGAACCAAAAAGAGCATCCGTTCCGTCCGCAAGGGAGGAAGGATGCTCTGTGATTTTACATAGGAGAATTACAACTTCATGCTGCTGCTGTGTCCCGGGGACAATTTGGCCGTAGGATCGAGATACACCTTGGCGTTGTTGATCGCCGTCGGCGCCTCTCCGAAGCCTACCGCGATCAGCTTCAGCTTGCCGGGATAGGTCGTGATGTCGCCCGCTGCAAAAATGCCCGGAATGCTCGTTTCCATCCGGGAATCGACGACGATGGAGCCATTGTCGATCTCGAAGCCCCATTCGGCGATCGGACCGAGGGAGGAGACGAAGCCGAAGTTGACGATGACGGCATCGACGTCGATGATTTGCTCTTCGCCGGTTTTGACGTCGGCCAAGGTAACCCGCTCAATGAACGCTTCGCCGTGGAGAACGGTAATTTCTTTTGGCGTGAGCACTTCGACCTTGGATTTCATCAGGTTCTCTACGCTGTGCTCGTGCGCCCGGAATTTATCGCGGCGGTGAATCAGCGTCACCTTCGCTGCGATCGGCTCGAGCATGAGCGCCCAGTCTACTGCGGAGTCACCGCCGCCGCTGATGAGCACCTTCTGGCCTTTGAACTTGTGAAGATCGCTGACGAAGTAATGGAGGTTCTTCTTCTCGTACTTCTCCGCTTCGGGCAGCTCCAGACGTCTAGGCTCGAATGCGCCTACGCCCCCGGTAATAATAACCGCTTTGCTGTGATGCACGCCCTTATTGGTCGTGACCTCGAACAGACGCTCGTCCTTTTTTTCTACGCCGAGCACCTTCTCTTCCAGGCTTACTTGAATGTCCGGAAAATGCTTCATCTGAAGCTCCAGATTGTTTACAAGCTCCTGCGCGGTAACCTTCGGGAAGCCCGCTACATCATAGATGTACTTCTCCGGATACAGCGCTGCGAGCTGCCCGCCCAGCTGGGGCATGTTCTCGATCAGCTTCACGGAAGCTTGCCGCATCCCGCCGTAGAAAGCCGCGAACATCCCTGCCGGACCGCCCCCGATAATGATAATATCCAACACTTCGCTAGTCATGATTAAGTCATGCACCTCCGGCTCTAATCAATTCATCCTATTATAAATAGTACGCTGTACGAAACGAAAATAAGCAAGTATATTTTCATGCGATAATTTAATTGATGAGACCGATAAAGTTTTTGGTAACGGTTTGATTAAGGAAGATCGAGCGGAACATTTGACGTTAGTGTGACGAAATTCATCATATCTTAGCCAAAATAAAGCTTGCTATTTACGCCGGGTCATTATATCATTTCATGTGAATTGGTTAAAATGGTTGTACCCGATTGTGCACTTGAAACGCTTAACTTAAGGCAGCGAGGGTAAGAATAGGGAAAGAAAATGTTTTTTCGGCTTCCCTTGTGTAATTTTTCACAAACTTTTTTGTAACCTTAACCAAAAATAAAGAAAAAATACGGGATGGAAGGGATAGAACCATGAGTCGAATTCCGAGAATAGTCATTTTGGGAGCAGGGTATGGCGGCATCGTTACGGCTATTCGCTTGCAGAAAGAGCTGAATTATAACGAGGCGGATGTGACGCTGGTGAACAAGCATGATTACCACTACATCACAACCCACTTGCACATGCCTGCAGCCGGCACGGATAATCCGGAGAATGCTCGGGTGAATATCTTGAAGCTGATCGACGAGTTCAAGATCGACTTCGTCAAGTCGACGGTCGTTCAAATTCGTCAGCAGGAGAAGAAGGTGATCCTTGAAGAGGGCACGCTTTCTTACGATTACCTCGTGATCGGCCTCGGCGGCGAGCCGGAGACGTTCGGCATCCCCGGCCTTAAGGAATACGCGCTGGGCATCCGCAGCATCAACAGCGTTCGCTTCATCCGTGAGCATATCGAGTATCAATTCGCGAAGTTCAAGCGTGAGCCGAACCGTCTCGATTACCTGACGTTCGTGGTCGGCGGCGCAGGCTTCACCGGCATCGAATTTGTCGGCGAGCTGGCGGACCGCATCCCTGAGCTGTGCAAAGAATTCGACGTGGATCCTTCCCTCGTGAAAATATACAATATCGAAGCGGCGCCGACCGCGCTTCCGGGCTTCGACCCGGAGCTGGTCGAGTACGCGATGAACGTGCTGAAGAACAAAGGCGTCACGTTCAAGATCGCTACCGCGATCAAAGAATGCACGCCGGAAGGCGTATCGCTGGCTACCGGCGAAGAAATCAAAGCCGCTACGGTCATCTGGACCGGCGGGATCCGCGGCAACCATATGCTGGAGGAAGCCGGCTTTGAAACGATGCGCGGCCGGATCAAGGTCGACGAGACGCTGCGCGCGCCGGGCCACGACAATGTGTACGTCCTCGGCGACTGCTCCATCGTGATGAGCCCGGAAGGCCGTCCGTACCCGCCGACCGCTCAAATCTCGATGCAGCAGGCCGACGTTTGTGCAGCGAATCTCGTAGCGCAAATTCGCGGCACCGAGCTGAAGAGCTTCGAGTACAAGCCGAAGGGCACCGTGGCTTCCCTGGGCCGCGGCGAAGCGATCGGCATCGTAGGAACCCGCAAGATCAAAGGCGGCGCCGCTGCCGCGATGAAGAAAATCATCGATCTTCGGTACCTGTTCATCATCGGCGGCATTCCGCTCGTGCTGAAGAAGGGTAAGTTTTAATCGATGCGGCACTGCAGCGTTCAAGTTCGCGGTCTGTTGACGCGGGAGGAGCTGGACCGCTACAATGCGCTGATCGAGGTCGGCCATTACCTGGAAAGCCAGAACCGCTATGATCTGGTCTACCCGGTGCAGAAGGAGATCGACATTCTTATCCTGCCCGCCATCGAGCGGCTGAAGGAGAAGTCGCGGCAGCGCGACCGCGATACGGAAGCGTATCTGCGCAGCAAGGAAGAGCTGCTCGCGGAGCTCGATGACGAAGACGAATAAATGAAAGGCTCTTAGGCTGCCGCTGCGGCCCTAAGAGCCTTTTTTTGCAATAGTCCTGGCGGAACGTCAGTACCTTATTGTTTGTTGTATGCGTCTACTACAAAGAAGAAAGGAACAAGGATTCCTTATATCATTGTTGCGGTCGTTTTTTGGTGCATTTTCCTCGTATAAGGCCCTCTTGTTCCTCTAGTCTATTCATAATGAGCTAAATTCGATAAATAACGTCTCTGTGTTTCTCTAGGAAGCGTAATTTGAGCACCCTGTGCCTCCATTAGGCCATCCATCCAACTTCATTCATTTAACCGGTAAGTCCGAGCCCGCACGCCACCACTGGTTACGAGAATCAGCTTCTTGTCGGTCAGATTGTGCAGAATCGTTCGGGCATATTTGGGACTTACCTTTAAATGAGCCGAAAGCTCCGAAGGAGTAAACGACCGCAGGCAGCGGCGTGCGAATCGCAGCGCCTCGCTTTCCAGCCAGTACAGATCTTCTGGAACGGATAGGGAAATAAACTTTCCAATAAACGAAAGGATCAGCTGCTGGCAAGGTCGGGGAGCTTCTTTAATGGATGGATAGGCAATTGGTAGTACCGCCCAGCCGTCCAAAACGAGATGGCAATGGCGCATGCAAAGGTCTTTGAATCTCCAGAGCTCCAAATCCCGCGCGTGAGAGCCGTAGCCTTGAATCTTGGGTCGCCACTTTGGCGGAGCCGGGGAGGTAAGCAAAATCCAAATAACGATATCCTCCGGAGAAATCGTTAACTTCCCACTCCGGGTACAAGTGGTCAAAGTTACCCGCAGTAGGATACCAGATGGAGCGAAGAAATTCCATCTCAGCGTGTCCGAGTCCCTTCTCCAGCCTTTCTCTCCGTCGTGCATTCCTTTCCATTCCAATCTGTTCCTTCATAAAGCGATCAAAGGCCAGTTCAAATTTCCTATGCAATGTTGCGAACCTCCTGCCTATTCCCAAATAAATAAGCCGCCCCAAAAACCAAAGACCTGAAGTCTTGGTTTTAGGACGGCATGTGTTTCATGACCGTTAACAGGTTGTTTGTAGCCGGGCGATACTTGTGCGGGCGAGCAAACCCGGCCAGCTGTCAATGACCGGCTCAGCGGCTCTTAAGGCTGCAGCATGGCGGCCATCTTGGATTCATCCAGCAGGTTGCCGACGTAGAAGTCGCCGAACTCGCCGAAGCGGGCGCTGCCTTCGTCGAAGCGCATTTCGTGAACGATCTTCTTGAACTGCAGAGCGTCGTCCGCGAACAAGGTGACGCCCCATTCCCAATCGTCGAGGCCGATCGAGCCGGTGATGATCTGCTTGATCTTGCCCGCGTAGCTGCGGCCGATCATGCCGTGGGCGCGCAGGTAGTTGCGGCGCTCTTCCGCCGGCAGGGTGTACCAGTTGTCGCTGCCTTCGCGTTTTTTGTTCATCGGGTAGAAGCAGATGTGCTTCGATTTCGGCAGAGCAGGCTTCAAGCGGGCCAGGATCTCCGGATCCTCCATCGGATCGGTGCCCGGCTTGGCCATGTAGCCCCCGAGCTCGACGACGGACACGAAAGAGTAGGTCGGCACCGTGACGCCGGCAAACATCGTTTTGTTGAACTCGGTCTCGAGCTCGTTCAGCTCGTCGAGCGTTTCGCGCAGGTGCATGAAGACGAAGTCTGCCTTTTGTCCGACGATGCTGAAGAAGGCGGTGCTACCTTGCTTGGCGTTCTCGACATTCTGGTATTTGCGCAGCAGGCCGTACAGCTCGTCCTCGGCGCGGGCCCGTTCTCCGGCGCTCAAGCTCTTCCAGGCGTTCCAGTCGATGGCGCGGAAATCGTGCAGGCAATACCAGCCATCCAGCGTCGCTACAGCTTCACTCATGAATGACACACTCCTTTGTATGTAAGGGGATGAGTCCCCTAGTAATCGCTTGTTTCATTGTAGCGAAATCGGCAGGAAAGGGCAAATGAAGGGCGCCTCTTCCCGCCGAACTTTGTGTGAACTCGTTCAACAACCGTTCACTTTACCGCCCGGCGAAATTTGGTTACAATAGAGGGTGGAAGAAAGGCTTGTTTGAACGTGAAAGGGGCTTGCTTTATGCTTCAGCTGATCATTGCGACCGTGCTGCTGTTCGTGCTGTTTTTCGGGCTCGGTTTTATACTAAACATGCTGATGAAGACGACTTGGTTTCCAATTTACGGATACATCGTCCTGATCATCGGTCTCGTTATTTACTACGGCTGGGGCTCGGATTCGGTCTGGTCGGCCGTTGCGGGGTATTCGCTCGTCGATATGATCGCCGCCATCGGCGGATTGGTCGGAGCGGTGCTGAGCGGCTCGGCGATCAAGATGCTGCGAGACAAGGGCTTCAAGATGTTCTAAACCTCAAATCATCTGCCGGCGGGCGGGTGATTTTTTGTTTAGAATTAGAAGAGGAACCGCCGCTATTTTCATCTATCTCCGGTGTCGATTCCTGTGGTAAAATGGAGAGTAAATCTTGCAAGAACGATTGGGGTTTTGAGCGATGCGAATCACGAATATGCTTCACTTTTCCGAATACCACCGTTTCTATGTCCAGCGGGATTTCGCACTCAGCAGCCTTGATTATAAAATGCTGTCCGCGGTGTACCAGCCGATGGTCGGCGCTTATGCCATCAGTATGTATCAGACGCTGTACCAGCAGCTGCCCGGCGAACGGATCGGCTGCTCGGCGGTAGACCAGCAGCGCAAGCTGTTCCTGTCCCTGGAGCTGGAATCCGGCGAGCGGGGGCGGCAGCTCTTCATCGAGATGACGTCGAGGCTCGAGGCGGTCGGTCTCTTGAAGACCTCGCGCCGGTTCGCGGCGGCTTCCGAGGACTACGTTTACGAATATACGCTGTACGCGCCGCTCAATCCGGCGGAATTTTTCCGGAACCAGCATCTGACGCTACTTCTGCGGGACAAGATCGGCAAGTACGCGGTTCTGGCGCTGCGGGATGAGCTGATTCTCCCGGAGCATGAGGAGCTGAAGGCGGCCAATTCGGAGAATTTGTCGGTGCCGTTCTATGATTTGTTCCAACTTAACACGCAGGTTGTGGACTACGAGCTGGAGCAGGCCTTGTTCGACACGCCAGCGGCCCAGCCTTCCGCATCGAAGGCGGAGGTCATGCCCAAGGGGTTTCAGTACTCGGAAATTATTATGCATTTTCCGCGTTATTCCGAGAACCGAGAATATGTGGAGCGGCTGAAGTATGAGCCGGAGCAAATGGCGACGATTAATTTTGTAGCCAAAAAATACAGCCTGTACCTGACGGACGTCTGCAAGCTGCTTGATGAAGAGGGCGTCTTCGACGAGGAAGGCCGGATCGTGCTGGAGCTGCTGCAGCACAAAGCAAATCAAGTGTTCCGCTCCGACAAGAAGCGGACGGACGACCGCAACCGGACGATGGCGAAGATCGCCGCGGCCAAGGGAGAACCGGCTTCCAGAGCGGATGGAAACGCCGCGAAGGAGGACATGCCCGAACGGACCGTCGAGATGGAATATTACCTCGAGGTGCCGGACTTGTTCCAAGGCGAGTGCAACCAGCACCAGTATAACTTCATTTTGCGCAATGAGCCTTATACGTACCTCCTGGAGAAAATTTTCTCCAAGGGCTCGGTGCCGGACGGGCTGCTCGATACGCTGTCGAAGGTCGATTTGACCTACGGGTTGCGCGAGGAAGTCATTAATGTCCTGATTCATTACATTTATGTCAACAAGCGCTCCTGGTCCAGGACGTCGATCGAATTCAGCGTGACGGACATGCTGGGTAAGCAGGTATCCACATTCGAGCAGGCGGTTCAGTACATCCGGGAGCAGGCGAAATATATGGAACGCAAAACGTCCGGGAGCCGCGGATCAAGCGGCGGAACGGGGGCGGCGGGAAGCCGCTCGGGCCGGGCTCCGCGTCAGAAGCCGGCGATCCCGATCGTGCAGAGCACGGCAGGGCCGGCTAAGCAGCTCAGTCAAGCGGAGCGCGAGGCACTACGGCGGAAGGCGCAGCAGCTGGATGGGAAGCTGTAGATTTGAAGACGTTGCGCAGTTTGTGCGGATCGAAAGGAGGGGGAATCGCGGATGGAATCTTTAGGAGAGCTGCTGAAGCGAGGACAAGGCAGGCAGCTGCTGAAACAGGCGGATGAGAAGCTGCGCGAGGTGGCCGCGAATCCGTTGATCGTGAAGCTGCGGGCGAAGTATCCGGAGCTCGACGAGCGGACGATGAAGCTGAATTTGAACCGGCTGCATCAATATGCGACGGAGCACCACAATTGCACGCATTGTCCGGGGCTGGACCGGTGTCCGAACGATTTTGAAGGACATTATTCGATCCTCTCCGTGGAGTCCGACGGGGACGAGACGCGCGTGTACGACCAGAAGGTCGCGTGCAAGAAGTTTATCGCCCGGGAAGCGCAGGACGCCGTACGCAGCCGGATTCGGAGCTTTTATGTGGATGAGCGGGCATTGTCCCAGGGCTATTCCTCCATTGATATCCTGGACAAGGACCCGAAGCGCGAGGTAGCGGTGAACCAAATTATCGATTACGTGCTTCGGACGAAGCAGGACGGCTTGCAGAAGAACGGCCTGTACTTGGCCGGAAGCTTCGGGACGGGGAAGACGTTCCTTATGTGCTACCTCCTCTATGAGCTGGCCAAGGACGGCTTTACCGGCGCGATTGTGTATATGCCTGATTTTGCCGAAGATTTGAAGTCGATGTTCCACGATCCGCTGAAGCTGAAGGAAACGATCGACGTGCTGAAGGAAACGGATCTGCTCGTCTTCGACGACATCGGGGCGGAGAATCTGAATCCTTGGCTGCGCGATCACGTGATGGGAGCGATCCTGAACTACCGGATGAACCGGAAGCCGACGTTCTTCACGTCGAATCACGATCTGGATGCACTGGAGAAGCATTTCGGCTTTACCAGCAAGGACGGGGACGAGGAGTACAAGGGCCGGCGCATCATGGACCGCATCCGGCCGTTCGTCGAGGTGGTCATGGTGGAGGGTTACAACAAGCGGGGCACTTAGATCGGACTTATTATTTTATAGATCATTGGAAAAAACCGTCAAGCCGTGAGGCCGACGGTTTTTCGTTTTTATTCGGGACGGTTCACTGTCTGGCTTCCGATGCTGTAGGGGGAGGTGACGCCTTCGTACATCAGATGCATGGTCATTCCGCCTGAGGCATGGGAGAGATTATGGCAGTGATCCATCCACAAGCCGGGATTGTCGGCGCGGAAGGCCACTTCATAGACTTCGCCGGGTCTGACATCGAGCGTATCCGACCACCAGGTGCCGGTGACCGGCTTGCCGTTCCGGGAAAGCACAAGCATACGGTGGCCGTGAAGGTGCATCGGATGATCGACGACGCTTCGGTTGATCATGGTGATTTTGACCAGATCGCCCTCTCGGACCATGTACATCGGCGTGTTCGGGAATACCTTGCCGTTGATCGTGAACAGACCGCCGAAGCGTCCGTTATAGAAGCCGAGCTTATTATCCAGAATCATCGTAAACTGCTTGTCGAACCGGCTGCTTGCATCGAATGGGGTTGGAGCGGTTCCGCCGTACTGCGAAGGCTCGAAGACTGCGGTCTTGGACAGATCGAAGGACGGCAGGTTGCCTTTCCCGTCGGGACTCATGAGAAGGCCGAGGGACGATTTCCCCGCGATGCTTAAGAACACGGGCTGATCCGGCATGACGAAGGTGACGTCGTACCGTCCGCCGGTAGTGAGCTCCAGCCGAGTGTTGTCTAACGTCTCCGGCTGATGAAGCTCGGTTCCGTCGATCGCGGCTACCTGGAAGGGAGCTCCGGTGAGCAGAAACTGCTGGCGCACCCAGTCATCCGTATTGAGCAGCCGCATACGAACCGGCGTGCCGGGCGCAATGAGCTTGTTCTCGACGGTGTCGGATGCCCCGGAGGCCAGCGTCCCGTTCCAGTTGTGGCTCATGACCGTAAATTCCTGCTGCTGCGGATTCACGCCTGCGGCGGGCTCTACGATCAGTGGGCCGAACAAGCCCATTGTGACCGATTCCTTGGAGTCCTGATGCGAATGATACCAGAAGGTGCCCGCCTGCTTGGCAATGAACCGGTATGTGTACGATTCTCCGGGCAGGACGGCATTCTGGGTTGCGCCCGCAACACCGTCTTCGGCATTGGGCACGTCGAGGCCGTGCCAATGAAGGGTGACGCCGCCGTCGATATTTTTGTTGATGAGGGTCACCTGAACGAGCTCCCCTTCTTTCATTCTCAGCTCGGGTCCGGGGGATTGCCCGTTATAGGTCCAAGCTTCGACCATTTTGCCGGAGCTTAGGCGAATGGTTTTCTTCTCCGCCGTCAGCGTGAAGGTGCGGTCCGGCATTCCCGTAAGCGGCCCCGTCAGCTTCGTAACGGAAACGGATTCTGCCGGCGCTGCGGCTGCGGTTGCAGTTGAGGCTATACTGCCGCCATGCTCGGCGTGGCCAAGCGGAAGCGGAAGCGTCGTTCCCGTACCGTAATCCATGGAACCGGCCATCATGCTCATGCGGGAAGGCAGGATGCTGGCCTGCATCGCAAACAGTACGGGCACGGCGGCGGCCAGCAGCGCGGCGGCAAGCACCATGCCTTGCGTCAGCCAGGACTTCCACCGGCGGTACTTTACCGTTGCCGCAGGATGGCTCATGATTTGCATCCGGTGGCTGTGACGGATCCATAGACCGGTGACGGCCAGAAGGTACAGGAGAAGCGGGATCGTATCCTGTGCGTGAAATGGAACCGGTGCCGTAAGCGCATAGTACAGCGCGGTGAGAGCGCCCGGAGGCACGGCTTGGAACGGCACGACCAGGGCCGGAGAAGAAGCCATGCCGCGAGCTTGGGGCTCCGGCGGGCCGTCCGTCTCGATGCCGGACGCAGGAACAGCTGCGGTCCGAAGCTTCAGCAGCGCCGGCACGGCGGATACGAGTACCGCAAAGGCGGGAACCGCAACCAGCGGGGCGTGCAGCAGCGTACGGTCCAGCCACAGCTGCAGGGGCAGGTTGATGGCCATATACGTCAGGTCCGTCAGCAGGATGGCGGCGAAGAGTAGAATGATGCCCGACCGAAATAACTGCTTGCCGGCTTGACGCCGCAGCGCCTCGACCGAGGATGCGTATACCAGCTTGGAAGCCTTGCCCGCGGCGTTCCAAGAATAAAGGAGCAGCAGCAATAAGGCGGCCAACTCGATTAAAAGCTCGTATCGGTACAAAAAAATCCCCCTCATTTCATGTCTTTATGAAATCATTGTAGCTTGGCGAGGGCAGCGTCAAAACCGACCTGGGGTGTGAATGAAACTGGACCTTAGACGGGTTAAAGCTAGTACTTGGTCCTAGGGAATTGTTATAGGTTCAAGATACAAGAAGATTTTAGAGGAGGGCAGAAGAAATTGTAGAGCAGAAGGCTGTCGGGAGGAAGATGGCAACTGGGAGGGAAGAGTAGCGAGGAGGAAGAAGGATGCGGGAGGTCAAAAGCAAATCAGAAGGCAAATCAGGAGTAATTAAGTGACCCATTACAGTATCTACAATATCAAAATACGTACGTATAGTTAAATCCTTGTATTCGTTTATAATAGCTCTCCATTTTGGGGGATCAAACATCCATCTTCGTCCGACAACCAGATATCTTTTCGGATAATAAGCTTCTAACCCATAGTGACTTTTGACAAAATCTCGATTGCGTGGATCTTCAAAGTATTCACGGTAAACTCTTGTCTGAGCTATGTGGGAATGAATTTCCGACGAGAATGTCTAACGATTTATTTTCCCTATAACCACTGTATCAGTTTTTATGTTCGGGAGTTTAAATTCAAGAATATCAGCCATACCATCGCTTCCCACAACAAAGAAATCTGGGCGGATTGAAGGTCTATCCTCATTGTCCATCCATTTGCATTCTTTTTCGGCATGAAGAGAACTTCCGAAAAAATCCATGTTTAGAATAAACTGATTTTCAGGCTCAGATTGGAGCGAAGCATGCAACCACCGCCTTGTTTAAGACTACTATATTAACGCGGTGAATGGATAAATAATGAAAATAAGAAATAGCCTGTTGAGGGTTTCTCAACAGGCTGACCAGCCCCCTGCTAGGGGAACTGGCGTTCTTCATTATGGCTGGGCCAGGCTTAGAAGTCAAAATTGTCAGGGTCCGGTCCAACCCGCAGGTTCTGGTTCAGCGCATCGATGCGGGTCATCTCTTCACTCGTCAGCTCGAAGTCGAACACTGAGGCGTTCTCGATAATCCGGGGAGCCTTCGTCGACTTGGGAATCGTTACGATGCCGTGCTGCAGATCCCAGCGCAAAATGACTTGGGCGACCGACTTGCCGTGACGGGCGCCGATTTCCTGCAGCACCGGGTTGTCCAGCAGCTGGCCCTGCATCAGAGGCGACCATGCCTCGATCTGAATGTCATGCCGGGCGCAGAAGTCGCGCAGCACTTGCTGGCTGAGCCGCGGATGGAGCTCGACCTGGTTCACCATCGGCTTGATCTCGGCATCTTTCATCAGGTCCTCCAGGTGATGAATCTGGAAGTTGCTGACGCCGATCGCTTTGACGCGTCCGGCCTTGTACAGCGCTTCGAGCGCACGCCAAGCGTCCTTGTACTTGCCGGCCACCGGCCAGTGAATCAGGTACAGATCGAGATAATCCAGCCCCAGCTTCTCCAAGCTGGTCTCATAGGCGGCGAGCGTCGCTTCATAGCCGAGATCGGCGTTCCATACCTTGGAAGTGACGAACAAGTCTTCGCGGGAGAGTCCCGTTTCTTGGAGGGCTTCGCGGATAGACTGGCCTACGCTGCGCTCGTTGTCATAGATGGCCGCCGTGTCGATGCTGCGGTAGCCATGGGCGACAGCCGCTTTGACCGCGTCCACGAGCTCGGGACCGTCCGTGACTTTGAATACGCCGATGCCGAACCAAGGCATAGCCTTTCCGTTATTTAGAGTCGTAGTTGCTTGCAGATGCGTTGTCATAGATAAAACCTCCAGTAGGGGAAATGGTAGATTTGAATACATGATGTCTTGTTGGAGCTGGTAGCGGCCCTAGCCATTTTGCACGTGGCTGCTTGGATGATGCCAAGATAGCGGAGACAAGAGCTCGACAGTCAAGACCGGGCCGGCTTCGCCTGCACGGCGCGAACCGGCCCGGTCTTGCGTTCTAGTGCCATGCTCCAGCCAGTCAGCAAAACCGCGGCCAAGACCATGCCAGCGCCGATCCAGGTGGTATGAATCAATCCCATCGAATCGGTGACCACACCACCCAGATAGGCCCCAATGGCGATGCCCGCATTGAACGCGGCGATGTTAACGGCGGAAGCGACATCCTTAGCTCCCGGCGCGAAGCGCTCGGCCAGCATGACGACATAAATCTGCAGCCCGGGAACGTTCATGAAGGCCAGCAGGCCCATGAAGAAGATCGTGATTAACCCGGCTACCTTGAATGGCGCGGTCACCATCAACACCAGCAGCACGATCGCCTGCAGGATGAACATAAGGAACAGAGCCTTGAGCGGCCGGCGGTTGGCCACCTTTCCCCCGATGACATTGCCGATCGCAATCGCAATGCCGTAAATCAGCAGGATGACCGCTACCGTGCTTTCGGCAAATCCGGTTATCTCATGCAGCAATGGGGATAAATAAGTAAATACGACAAAAGTGCCTCCATATCCGAGAGCCGTGATGGCGAACGCAAGCAGCAGCCTGCCATTCGTCACCAGCTTTACCTGCTCACGCACCGGGGTCGGAACGCCCTTACGTAGCGAGGCGGGGATCAAGATCAGGTTGGCGATCAGCGCGACCAGGCCGATGACGGCGATGGTGACGAAGGCCGCCCGCCAGCCCATCTGCTGGCCGATCCAGGTACCGAGCGGCACGCCGGTCACGATGGCGACCGTCAGGCCTGAGAACATCATGGAGATCGCACTCGCCCGTTTGTTCTCCGGCACGAGGTCGGCGGCGATGGTCGATGCGATCGACATAAATACGCCGTGCGACAAAGCGGATAGCACGCGGGCCGTCAACAGGACGCCAATGCTTCCGGAAGCCGCCGCCAGACTGTTGCCTGCGATAAAAACGACCATGATGGCGATCAGCAGCGACTTGCGGGACATTCCCGTGGTGAGTGAGGTCAGCACGGGAGCCCCGAAGGTGACACCGAGCGCATACAGCGTCACGGTCAGTCCTGCCGTTGTGACCGATATATGAAGGTTTTCGGCGATCAGGGGCAGCAGCCCCACGCTGATAAACTCGGTAGTTCCGATCGCATAGGCGCTGATGGCCAGAGCCAGAAGCGCGAGCATACTCCGTTTTTGATCCAATTGCATGTTTTCTCACCTCTAATCGTGGTAATCATCGGCCGATACATGCTATTATGAGAGGAGCAAGCATTTTTGGCTAGTACGTACTTTAAAGTACGATAGGTACTAATAAGTGCCTATAGCAATTGGAGGGCTTCGCATGAGCACAGGAACCAATAAGAAGTATAATATTTCGGTGGAAGCGACCTTGGAAGTCATCGGAGGAAAATGGAAGTGCGTGATTCTCTGTCACTTGACGCGTGGAAAGAAGCGGACAAGTGATCTCAAGCGAATCATGCCCAGCATTACGCAAAAGATGCTAACCCAGCAACTGCGGGAACTGGAGGCGGACGGGATCGTCAACCGGATTACGTATCATCAAGTGCCGCCCAAGGTCGAATACGAGCTGAGCGAATACGGGTGGAGCCTCAAGCCGATTCTGGATGCGCTTTGCTCCTGGGGAGAGGGCCATATTATTAAAGAATACGGCGATAAATTCACCGTATTGGAGGACAATATTTTAAATCATTGAGACGTGAACATGGATCTTTCCACGATTCCTTTGGACGATAAAAAAGGAATACTTGAGCTAAGGCTTCAAGTATTCCCGAGAGAGTACCGCGTTGAGGTACTCTCTTTCTTTTTCTCTTGACTTAACTTTTCTCCTCACGATTAACATCGTGGCTCTATTTCAGTAACAAGGTGGTTCTCACTCGTTAACTCAATGGCTCTATGGCACCGAAATATTCAATCTTGTGGGTATTGAGATATAACCCCTAAATTTCAATAAAGTAAATTGCTAGTCTAAGTCCTATCATTGTTTGTCGGGACTTAGGCTTGTTTCCGTAATTAAGTACTTTGTACACAGTAAATCCCACGGCACAAAATGCAAGGAAGATAAGTAAAAACACCAATAATAACGAAGGCAAGGAAATGCCTGATTATTATGTTCGCGGCGAAGAACTCAGAAAGTAGGGCGGTCAGAAGGCAAATCGAAAGTAACTTAGAAGTAAATTAGATGTAAACCAGAAGCAACTCAGAAGTAATAGCAAAGAAGGAAGATCGGACGTAGATTAAGACGTAGATTAAGAAGTAGTTGGGCCAACTTATCTCTTTAAGTATATAATTGGGAACATTAAAGAAGAAAGATGAGGGGGATTGTAACCCTCACCTCACTTAGTAAACCCAGGTTCGATAGTAACGACCCCAGTTCACCAAAACGCGGACGTTCCCTCGGCCAAAGGCGGTAGTTAACCACAGGGTACAACTAATGAACCTGGGGTCGCTAGTAGCGGCGTCTGGTTCAGTAACGCCCCGAAATCCGCGTTAGCCCGGCTTGTAATGAACCCAGGTTCGATAGTAACGACCCCAGGTTCACCAAAACGCGGACGTTCCCTCGGCCAAAGGCGGTAGTGAACCACAGGGTACAACTAATGAACCTGGGGTCGCTAGTAGCGGCGTCTGGTTCAGTAACGCCCCGAAATCCGCGATAGCCCGGCTTGTAATGAACCCAGGTTCGATAGTAACGACCCCAGGTTCACCAAAACGCGGACGTTCCCTCGGCCAAAGGCGGTAATGAACCTCCGGGTACATTTACTAGCGAACCTGGGTTCACTAATAGCGGCGTCTGGTTCAGTAACGCTCCGAAATCCGCGTTAGCCCGAATTATAGTGAACCCAGGTTCGTTAGTATCGAACCCAAGTTCACCAAAACGCGGACTTTCCCTCGGCCAACGGGCGATAGTGAACCACAGGGTACAACTAACGAACCTGGGTTCACTAGTAGCGGCGTCTGGTTCAGTAACGCTCCGAAATCCGCGTTAGCCCGGATTATAGTGAACCCAGGTTCGTTAGTATCGAACCCAAGTTCACCAAAACGCGGACGTTCCCTCGGCCAACGGGCGATAGTGAACCACAGGGTACAACTAACGAATCCAGGTTCACCAAAACGCGGACGTTCCCTCGGCCACCACCACCCACCAACATGCAGTGGTAAACCACAGGGTACAACTAGTGAACCCTTGTTCTCAACTATAGTCTCGCTGGCCTCGCTAGTAGCGGCGTTCATGAACTTCCCCTAACAGCGCTGCCTGACCCGGCCAGCTTACCTCCCAACCGCCCACACACAAAAGCACAACAAAAAAGCCTCCTCCGTAATGTGGAAGAGGCTTTGTGTCCGTAAGCGTATTATTTTACCGCGATGGAAGCTACCGTCGCCACGATGGCGATGACAAGCAAGATAGCGAAAAATACACCAAAGCCCATGGAAACGTCATGTAAATCGTCACGCTGCTCTTCGTATACGTGCAGTTCCGGGTGCTTATGCTCGCTCATGAAAAAGTTCCTCCTTCAAGCTGCTGTCTGGAGACGGCAACAGGTTATCCATCTTCGTAGTTATGCTTAGTATACCCAACTCTTCGGATAATTGTAAAGGATGTTAAAAGTGACAATTGTGCAAACTTTGGCTCGGTTGAAAAAGACGCTTAGTGTGGTATACTTTACATGTTGACATTATTACTCGGCGAAGGGAGACCTTTTCTTATGGCAATTGTAAATGTATCTGACCAATCCTTTTCCAACGAAGTAGAAGGATCCGGTACGGTTCTTGTGGATTTCTGGGCGCCTTGGTGCGGACCTTGCAAAATGATCGCTCCGGTTCTCGAAGAGCTGGATAAAGAGCTCGCAGACAGCGTAAAGATCGCGAAAGTGAACGTGGATGACAACCCGGAATCCGCTTCCCGTTTCGGCGTGATGAGCATCCCGACCTTGATCGTGTTCAAGGACGGACAGCCTGTCGATAAAGTCGTCGGCTTCCAATCCAAGGACGCGCTGAAAAACGTGCTGAGCCGCCATCAATAATTTGGCAGGCCTCAGGCCGCGTGAGAAAAAGCTCTTTTTCTGCTATTCTGGAAAAAGAGCTTTTTTGTTGCCCCAAGGGGAACAGGGGTTTGGGAAGAGGGGAGAAGAGGCATGACCAACGTAACGGGGGAACCGGATCGCCGCAAGATTATGGAAGCCATCAAGACGAAGCTGTCGCTCGTACCGGAGCAGCCTGGCTGCTACCTGATGAAGAACCGGGACGGCACGATCATTTATGTCGGCAAGGCGAAGGTGCTTCGCAATCGGCTGCGCTCTTATTTTACGGGGAGCCATACGGCGAAGACGCAGGTCCTGGTCGGGGAAATCGTCGATTTCGAGTACATCGTGACCGGCAGCAATATAGAAGCGCTCATTCTCGAGTGCAACCTGATCAAAAAGTATCATCCGCGCTATAACGTTCTGCTGAAGGACGACAAGTCGTTTCCATACATTAAAATTACGAATGAAGCCCATCCGCGGCTGGAGGTCACCCGGCGGGTGGTGAAGGATAGAGGCAAGTACTTCGGTCCGTATCCGAACGCCTACGCGGCCCAGGAAACGAAGAAGCTGCTCGACCGCCTGTACCCGCTGCGCAAATGCAAGACGCTGCCCGACAAGGTGTGTTTGTACTACCATCTCGGTCAATGCGTGGCGCCGTGCGAATATACGGTGGAGCAGGAGACCTACGATAAGATGGTTGGCGAGATCGCCCGTTTCCTGAACGGGGGCCATGACGAGATCAAGAACGACTTGACGCGCAAAATGCACGAAGCCGCGGAGGAGCTCAACTTCGAGCGGGCCAAAGAGCTGCGCGACCAGATCGTGCACATCGATGCCGTCATGGAAAAGCAAAAGATTACGACGATGGACGCCGTCGATCGGGACGTGTTCGGCTTCGCCGTAGACAAAGGCTGGATGTGCGTGCAGATTCTCTACATGCGCCAGGGCAAACTGATCGAGCGGCACGCGTCGATGTTCCCCTATTACGGGGAAGCGTACGACGATTTCCTGACGTTCGTGACGCAGTACTATAGCGATAACCCGGCGCTGCCGAAGGAAGTATTCCTGCCTTCTGCGGAGCAGGCTACGGGAGAAGCGTTACCCGGCACCCGCAAGACGGAAGCTTCCGGCGCTCTTCCCATAACCGGCGTGTCCAGGGAGGCGGCAGCCTATCTGGAGCGGGTCTCGGCGGAGGATGCGCTGCACGAGACGGTGCACGAACACGAACACGAGCAGTCCGAGCATAAGTCCGAGTCCGAGCTCGAGTCCGAACACAGGTCCGAGTCCCAGCACAAGCTCGAGTCCGAGTCCGAACTCAAGTCCGAGCACGAATCCGAACATGAGCTCGAGCTCGAGCCGGCAGCGGCTGCCGAAGCCAAATCCGACGTGAAGGAAGCGCTGGAAAGCTGGCTGAAGGTGAAGGTGCATTTGCCCCGCCGCGGGCTGAAGAAGAATATGGTCGATATGGCCTGCGACAACTCCAGGGTGGCGCTGGATGAGAAATTCCGGCTCATCGCGCGGGACGAGGAGCGAACGGTCAAGGCCGTCGAGAATCTCGGCGAGTGGCTCGGTACGGGCACGGTCCGACGCATCGAGGCATTCGACAACTCGAACATTCAAGGCGCGAGCCCGGTATCCGCGATGGTCGTCTTCACGGACGGCAAGCCGGACCGGAAGGAATACCGCAAGTACAAGGTCAAGACGGTGCAAGGGCCGGATGATTACGAGACGATGCGGGAAGTGGTGCGGAGGCGCTACGAGCGCGTGCTGAAGGAAGGGCTGCCGCTGCCCGATCTCGTCGTCATTGACGGCGGGCGGGGACATATTGCCGCGGCGGTCGACGTGCTGGAGAACGAGCTCGGGCTGTTCATCCCGGTCTGCGGACTGGCGAAGGACAATAAGCACAAGACGGCGCAGCTGCTGTTGGGAGACCCGGCGGAGGTCGTGCCGATTCCGCGCGACAGCCAGGAATTTTACCTGCTGCAGCGCATTCAGGAAGAAGTTCACCGCTTCGCGATCACGTTCCACCGCGAGACGCGGGCCAAGTCGATGATCGCTTCGCAGCTTGACGCGATCCCGGGCATCGGGGAGAAGCGGCGGAAGGCGATGCTGAAGCATTTCGGCTCGCTGAAGAAAATCAAAGAGGCCGAAGTCGCCGACTTCAAGCCTCTCGGTATCGGGGAAAAGCTCGCTTCGCAAATTCTTGCCGCGCTCAATGGTCCGGACGAGGAAACAGCGGACGGGCCGGAGCCGGAGGCGACGGAGGCCGACGTTTGAGCTTGCCGTGAATCCAATAGATCAGCCAGCCGATCAGTGCCGGCAGCAGGAGATAAGCTCCGCCGGTTATAACCTGCATCGGCCCGCCCATGTACATGAGCGATAGCCCCATCAGGATGCTGTCCATGGCGGCATGGGCGAACAGCGCCGTCAGGAAGCCGTACCGAAGGAACGCATAACCGAAGATTAATCCGAGCACCGTTACTTCGATCAGCCGGGTATACACCGGGTAAATCGGGTACTGCGTGTGGCTCATGGCCCAGATGATACTGGGAAGAAGAACCGCGAGGAAGCGGTTCTTCGTTATTTTCAGGAAGAAGGCGATGCCGAACAACCGGTAAACCGCTTCCTCCGAAATCGCGGCCGCCCACGCCATCAGCGGGAAAGCGGCGGGGTACAGCATATTGAACACAGAGTCGGACGGATCGCTGACGGCCCACACATCGAACGCTTCGCCGGCAATAAAGAAGAGCAGCTGCTGCACGCCGAGCACGAACAGGCAGATGAGATAGCCGCGAACCATCGCGGATTTTACAGAGGCTCCGAAGCCGGCTTGTCGCCAGGAGGGCCAAGCCGTTACGCCGCGGTTCTGCCACAGTCGCCTGCCGGCGGATAAGGCGAAATAGGTGGACAGGGCGAGCAAGCCGACGAAAATATTCATGAACCAAAGATAAAATAAGGTCTCCGGCCCGCTCGGGCCTTCCCCGTGCGACGTTCGGAAAGCGGGCAGCATATTGAAATTATTCATGACATAGACCGCCAGGAACAGCAGGCTGAGCACGGTTCCTTTGACAAACGTAATCTCCCGCCTGTAACGTACCATGACATAAACGGCGGACAGCGACATAAGAAGCGAGATGCCCATGCTGACTCGCGTCATCAGGGCAGCCCGGTCGTTCTGAGCCTGCTGCCAGGTCAGGAACGAGTCCGGTACGGAGAAGCGGGGATGGAATGAGGTGACCTTCCCTTTGGTGACGGAGACAAGAACCTGCAGATGGGCTTCGCCTATAGCTTCCGTCTTGCTCTCGAAGAGATACCGGCCGCTCTTTGGCTCCGAGGAATCCTTCAGCACGAATTCCTCGGGCAAATAGCCCATATCCTTGAGCGTCTTCCGGGCCAGGCTCTCGCTGCCGCCCTCACCGGAGCTTGCCGGCGCGGTCCCTGTGCGGCCTGCGCTTCCCAGCTCCCAGCCCATAATTTCTTTGGTCGTAAAATTGACATCGATGTAATAGGTCGCCTTCGAATTCAGATCGTTGATTTCCACCTGATAATAATCGAGCGGGAACCGGTCGCCGTACCGCTTCAAATAATCGTCGTACAGCTTGATCTTCTGCACATAGCCGCTTCTTGCGGAGTAGGACTGGAAGATCACGTTCGTTTGGCGGTTCGCGGTTAAGGACAGCTGCTTCAGGGCGAACTGCTCTGCAGCCTGCGACGCTTGCGCCTTGGAAATTGCGGGAGTGCCCGACTTGTCTTCCTCAAGACTTGCTGACTTTGTAAGAAAGGGAGACAAGAAGGTAACACCCAAGTAGAGCGTCAGCCCGATAACGGCTAACAAAAGAAGGGACGGTTCGCTTCGGCGTGTTGGCATGGAAGGAAGCTCCTTTAACGGCAAATGAGATCACGGAAGGCATGTTTCAATCTATTCTTTAAAATTAGCATACATGCATATTCAAAATCCAATGAAAACGGAAGCATGCGCAGGATAATGGAAGAAAAGCAAAGCGAAATGGTAATGTAAGTGTTATCAAAACGGGTAGCATTCCCGTTTTCACTGCTTTTTCACTCCATAACGACTTTGTACTTCTGAAGAAAGAACATTATAATTCATATCAATTGAATCGAAACAGCCGAATTTCTTTTAAGAAAACGGGGGAACCATGAGTTTAGGGGTGAATTCAGCCGGTCCGGCCGGTCCGCTGATAGGGTGCCTATATACCCGAATCCGACAGCTAACCTCGTAGGCTAATTTACAGGGACCAATACAACTCGAGGCATTGGGATCCCAGTGTCTTTTTTGTTTGTCCGAAAAACGGAATTGAGGTGTACGATGAAGCATTCGCCTAAGAAAATCGAGCTGACGCCCCCGCAAATTTTGGTCATCGGCTTCGCTTTAATCATTCTGACCGGCGCTACGCTGCTGACGCTGCCGATCGCGTCGGCCAAGGGGGCGTTGCTGCCTTTTCTGGATGCGCTCTTTACGGCGACCTCCGCCACTTGCGTAACGGGGCTAGTGGTCGTAGATACGGGAACGACGTTCTCGCTTTTCGGGCAAATCGTGATCGTGCTGCTGATTCAGATCGGGGGCCTCGGATTCATGACGATGGCGACGCTTGTAGCGTTCGCGCTGAAGAAACGCATTTCTTTGAAAGAGCGGCTCATTCTTCAAGAAGCGATGAACCAAGGCAGCATGGAAGGCATCGTCCGGCTCATCCGCAAGGTAATTCTGTACTCCTTGACGATCGAATTCGTGGCGGCCGTGCTTTTCGCCACCCGCTGGTCCTTCGATCTGGGGCCGGGCCGGGCGATGTATTACGGAATATGGCATGCCATCTCGTTCTTCAATAATGCCGGCTTCGATCTGTTCGGTTCGGTTACCGGTCCGTTCAGCAGCTTAACGGCCTATGCCGACGATATACTGGTGAATGTCGTGGCTATAGGGCTAATCATCCTCGGCGGGATCGGCTTCCTCGTCATGTCGGACGTGATCGAGTATAAGAAGAATAAGCGCCTCTCCCTTCATTCCAAAGTCGTCCTCACGGCGACCGCCGCTTTGATCGTTATAGGTGCGGCGGTTATGTACATATTCGAGTATACGAACCCCAAGACGCTGGGCTCCCTGAACGAATTGGGCAAAGTGCTGGCCGCGTTCTTCCAATCGGTAACGACAAGGACGGCCGGGGCGAATACCATCGATCTCGGAAGCATGAGACAGGCGTCGCAGTTTTTTATGATCATCCTGATGTTTATCGGGGCTTCGCCGGGTTCGACCGGCGGCGGTGTAAAGACGACGACCTTCACGGTGCTTATGGGCGCGGTCATCGCCATGATCCGCGGTAAGGAGGATATCGTGCTCTTCCATTACCGGCTCGGCAAGGACCGTATTCTTAAGGCGACGACCATGGTCATTCTTGCGTTAATGCTGGTAGTGTTCGTGTCCATGGTGCTGTCGACGACGGAAGCGCATTCCTTTCTCATGATTTTGTTCGAGGTCACCTCGGCCTTCGGCACCGTAGGTCTCACCATGGGATTGACCCAGGATTTGACCGGATTCGGCAAGATCATGATCGCATTAATGATGTTCGCAGGCAGGCTTGGACCGCTGACGCTGGCTTATGCCTTGGGGCCGAAAGCGGAGAAGGAATTGTATCGATACCCGGAAGGGAAAATTACAATCGGATAGGGGAAACGAGAGCAAACATGAAACGAATCAATATGCAGTGATCGGCCTGGGCCGGTTCGGCGCCAGTCTGGCAAAGGAGCTCATTCAGCTGGGCTATGAGGTATTAGGGATTGATAAGGACGAAGAAGCGGTGGATGAGCTTAGCGATAAGCTGACGCATGTCGTTGTTGCCGACTCAACCGATGAAGAAGTGCTGCGCTCCCTTGGGATCCGCAATTTCGATTGCGTCGTCGTAGCCATCGGCGACGATATTCAGGCGAGCATCCTGACGACGATTCTGCTGAAGGACATCGGCGTGAACAACGTCGTTACGAAAGCATTGTCCGAGCTCCACGGGAAGGTGCTGGAGAAAATCGGCGTAGACCGGGTGATATTCCCCGAACGGGATATGGGCATCCGGGTGGCCCACCAGCTTGTATCGCCTAATCTGCTCGATTATATCGAGCTGTCGAAAGAATATACGATCGCAGAGCTGTCTGTCCCCCGCTGCCTTGCCGGGAAAACGCTTAGGGAGCTGGATCCGAGGCACCGTTTCGGCTGCAGCGTCGTCGCCATCAACAAGAAGAATAACGTCGTCATCGCGCCGACGGCGGAAGATACCGTGGAAGAGCGGGATGTCATGGTGCTGATCGGGACGAAGCAGCAGATTGATCATTTCGAGCACGCTCTTATTCGTTAAACCGACGAAGGGATAAAATACAGATAGCCCTGAGCGGGAGGCTGCTTATGGAAAGCGCAATGATTCAGCACGTTATCTTTCTCATCATCTTTATTCTGGCTGCCGGCATGATCTTCGGAAGACTCGCAAGCGCATTGAAGCTGCCGGACGTAGCTTTGTTTCTTATAGCAGGCATGCTGGTGGGGCAGGGGCTCCATTGGGTTACCGAGACGAGCAGCTCCTTCACGAACCAATTCATTCTGACGCTCGGCTCCGCGCTGATTCTGTTCGACGGGGGAAGGAATATCCGGTTATCGGGGCTGCGCAAGGTTTGGCTCACCGTCACGCTGCTCAGCGTACCGGGCGTTCTGATCACCTGTGCGGCCGTGGCTTTGGCTGCGCACCTGCTGCTGGGGCTGCCGTGGATCTATGCGGTGCTTCTAGGCGCGATCATCTCTTCAACGGACCCCGCGACATTGATTCCCGTCTTTAAACAGGTGCGGATCCGGAACAAAGTCCGGGAGACGGTGGAGAGCGAATCCGCCTTCAACGACGCGACGGGCTCGATTCTGACGTTCTCGGTGCTGGTCGTGATCACAGGCGGTCAAGCCTTCTCGCTTTCCGAGAGCAGGGCTCATTTGGGGCAATGTCGACCTCTTCAAGCTCGATCTCGATGACAAGCTTCATGAAATGGGCCATTTCACGGAAAACATGACGGTGCTGATGCGGATGCTGATCTTCATTCTGCTGGGCAGCCAAGTCAATTTCGGGGTCATCTGGGCCTACTTATGGCCAAGCCTGGCCGTCATCGCCGTGTTCATGCTGATCGCGCGGCCGCTTACGGTTCTCGCCTGCGCGCTGCCCGACCGGAGCGCTAGGTGGAAGCGCAACGAGCTGCTGTTCATGTTCTGGGTACGGGAGACGGGCGTCATTCCTGCGGCGTTATCCGGCATGGTTGCCGGCATGAGCGTCGCCCACGCGGATATTATCGCTTCCGTTACGTTCATGGCGGTGCTGCTGACGATCGTCGTGCAGGCGGGCTCCACGGCTTGGGCCGCCCGCAAGCTGGGGCTGAAGGAGCAGCCCGCGGCATCGGATCAGAGCTGAACGAACGGACCGGCGGGATCGGCACGGTAATGCAGCACCGCCTGCTCGACGAATCGCTTCGTGGCAGGCTGCAGAACGGCTTCCTCTGTGTAGAGCAGAGAGGTCGTTCTTTTTGTTTGCTGCAGGGCGGGAATGTGGCGGACCGTCAGCTCGTTATCTTCTATTAAATTGCGGCGAAGATAGGATTGCGGCAGCAGGGTCGCCGTCTGGCAGGTGGATACGAGCCGGATGATCGCCTCGAACGAGTCGATCTCCATCTTGACGTCGGGATGGACGGCATTGCGCTGGAACAGCTCGTCCATCAGTATGCGGTACCAGGTGCCGCGGGAAAACAGGATCATGGGCAGATCCTGAAGGTCCGCAATGTCGAGTGCATGCTGCCCCGAGAGCGGGTGGATACGAGGCAGCACGAGACACAGGTGATCGTCGAACAGCGGCAGGCAGTTCAGGTGGGCGTCGTCTATCTTGGAAGCGACAAGGCCGATGTCGACCTTCCGTTCCTTGACCAGCGAGACGATCTCATGGGTCTTGCCGGTGACGGCCTTGATGTCGATCGTAGGAAATTCCTTTGTGAACAGCGTCAGCAGATCCGGCAGGGTGGACTGGAGCGTCGTTAGGCTGGCTCCGACGATGAGGCTGGCCTGCTGCGTGTCGGTCTTAAACGCCTGCAGCGCGCGCTGCAGCTTATGCTCGAGCCTCTTCTGCTCCAGAGCGAACTCATAGCATACCTCGCCGGCCCGCGTCAGCTCGAGCCGCTTGCCCTTGCGCTTGAATAATTCGACGCCGAGGTCCTCCTCGAGGCGCATGATTTTGCGCGACAGCGCGGGCTGGGACAGATTAAGCAGCTGCGAGGCTTTGTTCAGGCTCTGCTGCTCGACGACGACGGCGAATACTTCCATTAATTCCATAGGGAGGACTCCTTTGCCAATGATTGATCTTATATGTCTTCCTGTTATAAGCGATTATAAAAAAACAGCATTTCCATTATAAGCGATAGAAGAGTAGTATGTATATGTCACTTTGCGTTCACAATTTTTGCCTTGTGCTGCATAAAAGGTTGTCGATTCATGGAAAATAGGCGTAGCGATTGTGTTGACGCTCTCACAGGGCAGGAGTACAATGGTAAATGGTTTTGACGAAACGGTGACAAGCCTTACTTTTTGAGGGGGGAACGAAAGTCCAATGTTTAAAAATTCGTATTACTCACGAAAGCTGCATTCATTGCTGGGTGTCATTCCGGTCGGCTTTTTTCTGATCGAGCACCTGCTGACGAACTACAAAGCGTTCAGCGGCGGACACGGAGCTTTCCTGGATCAGGTCTACTGGCTGCATGAGCTTCCGCTGGTGCTGTTCCTGGAGATCTTCGGCATCTGGCTGCCGCTCGCTTATCATGCCATCTATGGTTTATACGTGGCATATACGGCGCGCAACAACGTGAGCAACTACGGTTACTTCCGTAACCAGATGTTTTTCCTGCAGCGTGTGACGGGGGTTCTGACGTTCCTGTTCGTAGCGTGGCATTTCTTCCAAACGCGCCTTCAAGTGGCGCTCGGTCTGGAGGTAGGCGAAGTCGGAATCCGCATGCACGACATTGCGACGAATCCGGTTTACTTCGTGCTGTACTGTATCGGGATCGTGTCCGCGGTATTCCACTTCTCCAACGGCATGTGGTCTTTCCTCGTTAGCTGGGGAATCACGGTCGGACCGCGTGCGCAGCGCGTTTCTACTTTTATCTGGATGGGCGTGTTCGTAGTGATGTCCATCATGTTCATTTTGTCCTTGACGGCGTTTGTGAACCCAGAGTTCCAGCAGCTGCCGCAAGTAGCTAAAGGTTAAGGGGGACTGAAGTCATGGCGAATTCAAAAATCATCGTAGTCGGCGGCGGCCTGGCCGGTCTGATGGCCACTGTGAAAGCGGCCGAAGCTGGCGTTCACGTCGACTTGTTCTCGCTCGTGCCCGTGAAACGTTCCCACTCCGTATGCGCCCAAGGCGGCATCAACGGTGCGGTGAACACGAAGGGTGAAGGCGACTCCCCTTGGGAGCATTTTGACGATACGGTATACGGGGGCGACTTCCTTGCGAACCAACCGCTTGTAAAAGCGATGTGTGAAGCCGCACCGGGCATTATCCACTTGATGGACCGGATGGGCGTTATGTTCAGCCGTACGCCGGAAGGTCTGCTCGACTTCCGCCGCTTCGGGGGCACGCAATACCACCGTACCGCGTTCGCGGGCGCAACGACCGGCCAACAGCTGCTGTACGCGCTGGATGAGCAGGTGCGCCGCTGGGAAACTGCGGGTCTGGTCAAGAAATACGAGCATTGGGAATTCCTCGGTGCGATCCTCGACGACGACGGCGTATGCCGCGGGATTGCAGGGCAAGACCTGCGCAGCATGGAAGTGAACACGTTCTCCGCGGATGCGGTCATTCTGGCGACCGGCGGTCCCGGCATCGTGTTCGGTAAAACGACGAACTCCGTCATCAACACGGGTACGGCGGCGAGCGCGGTTTACCAGCAGGGCGTATACTACGCGAACGGTGAATTCATTCAGATTCACCCGACGGCGATTCCGGGCGACGACAAGCTCCGCTTGATGTCCGAGTCGGCGCGCGGCGAAGGCGGACGGATCTGGACTTATAAAGACGGCAAGCCTTGGTACTTCCTTGAAGAAAAATACCCGGCGTACGGCAACCTCGTGCCTCGGGATATCGCGACTCGCGAGATCTTCAGCGTGTGCGTAGACCAGAAGCTCGGCATCAACGGCGAGAACATGGTTTACCTCGACTTGTCTCACAAGGATCCGAAGGAGCTGGACGTGAAGCTCGGCGGCATCATCGAGATTTACGAGAAGTTCATGGGCGACGATCCGCGGAAAATTCCGATGAAGATTTTCCCGGCGGTTCACTATTCCATGGGCGGCATGTGGGTGGATTACAACCAAATGACGAACATCCCGGGCCTCTTCGCTGCCGGCGAGTGCGAGTACCAATACCACGGCGCGAACCGTCTGGGCGCGAACTCGCTCCTGTCCGCGATCTACGGCGGGATGGTGGCCGGACCGAAAGCGATCGAGTACATCAAAGGCCTCAGCAAGCATACCGACGATGTGCCGTCCTCGGTGTTCGACCGCTACAAGAAGCAGCATACGGACCGTTATGAGAGCATCATCAAGTTGAACGGCACCGAGAACGCTTATGTTCTGGGTAAAGAGCTGGGCGAATGGATGAACAACAACATGACCGTGGTTCGTTACAATAAGAACCTGGAGCAAACGATCGAAAAGATCAACGAACTGAAGCAGCGCTGGCACAACATCAACGTCAACGATTCCGCTCGCTTCAACAATCCGGGCGTTGCCTATACGCGCCAATTGTGGAACATGCTCGAGCTGGCTCATGCGATGACGCTCGGCGCGCTGCTGCGCAACGAAAGCCGTGGGGCGCACTACAAGCCGGATTTCCCAGAGCGTAACGACGAGGAATTCCTGAAGACGACGAAGGCGAAATGGACGCCGGACGGCCCGCAAATTTCTTGGGAAGACGTCGACACATCGCTGATCGCACCGCGGAAACGTGACTATACGACCAGCAAGAAGGGAGGTCATTAATCATGGCTGAAGCAGCAGTAGCAGCAGGCAAGAAAGTGAAGTTTATCGTGACCCGTCAGGATACTCCGGAGTCGAAGCCTTATACGGAAGAGTTCGAGGTACCTTACCGCCCGAACATGAACGTGATCAGCGCCCTGATGGAAATTCAGCGTAATCCCGTTAACGCCGGCGGCAGCAAGACGACCCCGGTATGCTGGGAGTCGAACTGTCTGGAGGAAGTGTGCGGCGCCTGTTCAATGGTCATCAACGGTAAACCGCGCCAAGCTTGCTCCGCTCTCGTAGACAAGCTGGAGCAGCCGATCCGCATCGCTCCGATGACTACGTTCCCGGTCGTGCGCGACCTGGTGATCAACCGCGAGCGCATGTTCTCGGCTCTGAAACGCGTCAAAGCATGGATTCCGATCGATGGTACGTATGACCTCGGTCCCGGACCTCGCCTTGCCGAGTCCAAGCGCCAATGGGCGTACGAGCTCTCGAAGTGCATGACTTGCGGCGTCTGCCTCGAATCGTGCCCGAACGTGAACGAGAAAACGACCTTCATCGGACCGGCGGCGATCTCTCAAGTGCGTCTGTTCAATACGCACCCGACGGGTGAAATGAACAAGCACGAACGTCTGGAGGCGCTGATGGAAGACGGCGGTATCGAGGGCTGCGGCAACTCGCAGAACTGCGTGCGCTCTTGTCCGAAAGGCATTCCGCTCACCACGTCGATCGCGGCCATGAACGCCGATACGACGAAGCACTTATTCAAGAAATGGCTCGGCATGTAATCAGGATGCCGGCAGCAGGCTCTCCCGCCCTTTGAGGCGGGGGAGTTTTTTTGCAATTGATCGGATATTTGTATTTCGACAACAAACCCAGGGTATAACGTAAGTAAGGCGATAACCTGGAAACGTTAATTTTCAAAAGGGGGATGAGACTATGCGTAACTTCCGTATTGACGGGGGGACGTTTTGCAATTACAATCAATTTAAACGTTTAAATTATGGTCATTATCGGAAAGGGGCAGCACTTTAATGAGCAGGAACCGGCAAGTGACTATTGTGGACATCGCTCAGGCTGCCGGTGTTTCAATTGCCACCGTATCCAATGTGCTCAACCGCCGGAACGTACCGATGGCCGAAGAGACGATCCGTAAGGTGGAGGAAGCCGCCGAGAGGCTCGGTTACCGCCGCAACGTGATGGCTGCGAGCCTGAGCCGCCGGAAGTCTTATGAGCTGGGGCTCTTGGTGCCCGGCTTCGGCGGGTACTACGGATTGTTCGCGGAGAGTATGCAGCGCATCGCCCATCAGTTCGGCTATCACTTATCGGTATTTTCTTCGGGCGGGTTCGACCCGGAGATCGAGAAGCGTCATCTCGAAGTGCTCCTGCAGCGGCGCGTGGACGGGCTCGTCTGCCACGGTCTTGCGATGTCCCAGGAGACGACGCGGCAGCTCGTCGGCGACGGCACGCCGCTCGTCCTCTTCAACGGCTGGGGCTGGCCGAGTGATTTGGCCGTGGCTGCGGTGAACCTCGATTTTGCCCAGGGAAGCCGGGAAGCGGTTAAGTATTTGTACGAGCGAGGCTGCAAGAAGCTGTTTTACTTGGCCCGAAGCGGCTCTCATGCCATCGACGAGCAGCGGCGGATCGGGTTTAACCTTGGCGTGTCGGAACTCCCCTCCGAGGTGGAGGCCGAGATTCTGGAGTATTCGGACGGCAAGCAGCAAGCGGCATTAGAGCGATTGGAGGCGGTTGCTTCCGACGAGGCGCCGATCGGAATTTTGGCATTCGACGATTTCGTGGCACTGACGTTCATGTCCCATGTGCAGCGGTCAGGTTATCGGGTGCCGGAGCATTTTCGCATCATTGGAATTAATAATGATCCAATATCTTCCCACACGTATCCGGCATTGACGACGATCGAAATTCCTTACGATCTGCAGGCCAGGCTGGCGATTCGGGTGATGATGCGGCAGCTCGGTGAGGACGAGAAGCTAATCCGTCTGCCGGACGAACGCGGTGATGAGCTGATGGGGGGCGGGGCGCACGAAATTCGCATACCGCTGAAGCTGATTCCGCGAAGGTCCACAGAGGCGTAGGATTCTTACGGCAAAAGCGGTTATTATTTAATTCTAATAATAAGGAGGCGGCTTCTTGTGAAAAGAAGTGAAGTTCGAAAAGCGCAGGAGCGCGCGGCGTCTATGTTCGCGGAGTGCGGCATACGGCTTACGGCCGAAGATGTCGGCAATATCGAGGTGGCCGGCTTCGGTCTCGGCGAGCTAGACGTACAAGGTCTTGAGCTTATTACTTACGTGAACAACGATCGGTATTGCGCGAAAGAGCTGCTGCTGTTTCCCCGGCAGACTTGCCCCGAGCACCTGCATCCGCCGGTCGGCAGCGACCCCGGCAAAATGGAAACGTTCCGCTGCCGCGCCGGAAAAGTGTTCTTATACGTCGATGGCGAAGCGGCGGAAACTGTTCAGGCGGCGGTTCCCGCCGGGAGCGAGGCGTACTACACCGTCTTTCATGAAATCGAGCTGAATCCCGGCGAGCAATATACGATTATGCCGGGCGTCAAGCACTGGTTCCAGGCAGGCGACGAGGGCGCTGTCGTGTCCGAATTTTCCAGCACGAGCCGCGACGAGGTTGACATCTTTACCGACCCTCGCATCGAGCGAATCCCGGTCGTTGAAGAAGACTTATAAGGGAGTGTTCATTCATGAGTTTATGGCAGCAAGCGATTGATGACGCCATTCAGAAAACAAGAGTTAATATCGAACGGTTCGGAGACTTGTTCCCGCATGTGAGCGAGAACGGCAAATATCATTTGAATCCGAACACCGATTGGACCGTCGGCTTCTGGTCGGGAATTCTGTGGCTGAGCTATGAGTATACGAAGGACGAGACGTTCAAGAAAGCGGCGGAGAAGACGGTAGCCAGCTTCCGGAACCGGCTGGACAACCTCACGGAGCTCGACCATCATGATATCGGTTTCCTGTACTCGCTCTCCTCGAAAGCTCAGTGGATCATCGAAAGCGATGAAGCGGCCAAGCAGCTGACGCTGGAGGCAGCCGACGTGCTGATGAAGCGCTGGAGACCGAAAGGGCAATATATCCAAGCTTGGGGACCGGAGGGCCACCCGGACAACGGCGGGCGTATTATCATCGATTGCTTAATGAATCTACCGCTGCTGTACTGGGCATACGAGCATACTGGCAACGAGGCTTACCGCGATGCGGCCGTTATTCATGCGGATAAATCGCGCCGTTTCCTTGTCCGCGGCGACGATTCGTCGTATCATACGTTTTACTTCGATCCGGAGAATGGGGAAGCGCTTCGCGGAGGTACGGCACAAGGCTATATGGACGGCTCCACATGGACCCGCGGTCAAGCCTGGGGCGTTTACGGTTTCGCCTTGTCCTACCGCTATACGAACAATCCGCTGTATCTCGAGACGTCGAAGCGTCTGGCCCGGTATTTCCTTGAGCGCCTGCCGGAGGACGATGTGGTGTATTGGGACTTCGACGCGCCGATTACGCCGGATACGAAGCGCGATAGCTCGGCGTCGGCCATTACGGCCAGCGGCCTGCTCGAGCTGCTCTCCCATCTCGATGCGGGTGATTCGGACCGCGCCTTCTTCGAGGACGGACTGCAGCGCACGATGACGTCGCTGGTGGGCAACTATTCCACTCTCGGCCAGCCGGAGGCAGAAGGCTTCCTTGAGCACGGCTCGTACAGCGTGCGCGGAGGGGCGGCTCCCGATGATTATATGATCTGGGGCGACTACTTCTACCTGGAAGCGCTGCTCCGCTTGGAGAAGGGGATCCGGGGTTATTGGTACGACCGATAATATGGAACTAAAAGAAGCCGCATTCCTTCGTGTAGAAGGGATGCGGCTATTGCTTTTGACGCAAGTGTCTGCCAATTCTTCTGCTCGTGCTTGTCCTTGTCCTTGCACCCGTTGCATTGCCGGTCCGTTAATGCTGAAGCCCGTGCTTGAACTTATCCACTTCTTTATGACGCAGGAATTCCTTGCCGTATTCGCCGTGCGGATGGATGTTCGCTTCCTCCATCTGGATCGTGGAATGCTCGATGCCATACTTATCCTTCAAGGTTTCATTGATGGCGAGAATGATGCAGAACGGTTGGATCTTATCGTCAATGAAGACATGGGCGGTTAACGAGTAGTGATCCGTGGAAATCGCCCACAAATGCATTTCGTGCACGTCCTCCACACCTTCGACCGCAGCGATGTCCTTCCGAATTTGATCGAGGTTGAACTTTTCCGGCACCGATTCCATCAGAATGAGATATGACTCCCTGATGATCTTCGCGCCTCCGATAAAGATAATCCCGCCGATGACCATACTGATCAACGGGTCGACCCATTGAATGCCGGTGAAATAAATGACGATGGCCGAGATAATGACGCCTACCGAGCTGAGCAGATCACCGAGAAAGTGCCAGAGGGCGCTTTGTACGTTCAAGTTCTCTTCTTCCTTCATACTGCGGCTAAGGACCAGCGTGAGCACGAGGTTGACGACGAGGCCGATGGAGGCGATCACGAGCATTAGCTTGAAATTAATCACTTCCGGTGTGATGAAGCGGCGGATCCCTTCAATGAAAATGCCGATGGAGATGATAGCCAAGGCAAGACCGTTTAAGAAAGAAGCGATGATTTCAAACCGCAAAAAGCCGAAGGTAAAGCGGGCGTTCGGCTGCCGGGTGGCCAAGTAAATCGCAATCATGCTGAGTCCGAGTGCCAGGACGTCCGAGATCATATGGGCCGAATCGGAGAGCAGCGCCAGCGAGTTGGACAAGATGCCCCCGATGATTTCGACAATCGTGAAGAATGAGGTAAGAATCAGCGTGATCCACAAGGTTTTGCGGGAACGGGACTGCTCCTTGACGTGATGAAGATGGTGAAAATCGTATTCCTTCATGATGTTACCTGCCTTTCCGAGATCAACTCTCTATGGTCAGGATTATACGTCAAGTCTGATATTTTGGCAAATACTTTAATTGATAGCGTTTATCAGCCATTTGATACCGATTATCACGTGAATGAGAAGGTTTTTCACCTTTTTGATAGTTTTTCTCAATGAGAATGGTTATCGCGTGAATACATTATACGTTAGCGCTTTCAAATTTGTTACATAACTGAAATATTCCTGTTACGCAATCTACATGTTCACGTTGTAATATAATAGGCAAGACCCCCTTTTTAATATATATACCTTTGAACCCGCCCCGTTGGCGGGTCTCTTTTTTTGTTTGATCGCCTGAAAGGCTTGATTTATAAAGGGTTTTTGAGGTTGTGAATCTGAAGAAAATCAAAAATGGGGACGAAGGAGCGAATCGGTCGAATTGGTGAGCGGTTTGCTTCTTTTTCTTCTTTGTTACATGAACGTAAATGTTGGCTGTAATTCGCGAATCTGAATGGCGCAGACGCTCCTGAATGGACTTGATATCTTCCCCGGCTTCAAAGAGCAGAGAGCCAGAAGTATGCCGAAGATCGTGAAGGCGAATGTGCCGAAGACCATGCTTTTTAAGGAAATTCACCCAAACATTCGATGGTGTTCCCGGATAATAGGATTCGCCAAATCCTTTATGAAATATATATTCATCCGTGCCACCGCGCCACGTATCTCCGCGATCCTCTCTTTCTTCCTCCCATATAGGTCGGTAATTCTTAAGTTCTTGCATGTACCATTCCGGCATATCAATCTCATCTTCCGAATCGTTCTTTGTGGTATCCACAATCTTAGATACTGCGATATTCTTATTTATGTTGATTGTGTTCTCCTCAAAGTTAGCGTCAGACCATTGCAGAGCTAGCAGCTCGCCGCGGCGGAAACCGCCGATCAAGCAACCTAAGAAGTAAAGCCTCCATTTGATTGGTTCCTTGTAGAGCGTTTGGATCAGCAATTCTGCTTCCTGATCATTGTAAAAACTAGCTTTATTCTTTTCAGCAATCGGACGTTTAACTCCGAGCATCGGATTAGAAGGGATCATCTTCCATTCAAAAGCGCGATCAAACACGCATTTCATCACCTTGTAAATGTAAAGCACTGTGCTGGGAGATAAAGTATCGCCTTTGCCATCTTTTCGGGAACCAGGCTTTTTCAAATCACTAAAAAAGTCAACGAGATGCTTTGTTTTGATGTCAATTAGCTGCTTATGTCCAAAGACTGGAATAATACGGCTATTTAATTCATTTTCATAACCTTTGCGCGTTTTTGCCTTTAATTCATCTTCAGCATAGCGTTTTCTCCATTCCTCAACGAACGCCTCAAAGGACATTTTCTCAGGCGCGATATACTCTCCCGATTCGACCTCGATTTTGAATTTAAGGAGCTCTTCTTCAAGATATTCCTTCAATTTTTTTGGTGTGAATTTTCCTTTAACCTTGATCGTCTTGTATCGTTTGATCCGTTTGTTATCAGGAGCCAAGACTAAGTTAGCACCAGCTCGGGATATCGAAACCAAGCTTATTCTCGATGTTGACAACGACGGACAAGTTATCGGGGCAGAGCTTAAAAGCGGAGTGAAAAATCAGCTTATGATTAACGACGCAGGTAAGGTCGCTGATCACGTAGGCAAAGAGCTTACCGAACTTCCACAGCAAACTTCTAACGATAAGGTAGTAGGCTTTAACCGTTATCAAAACTAAAAATATATTGGAGGTAATGAACATGATTAGAGAAGCAATTGAGTATATCGCAGGTCTGGTAAAAAGGTCGGAAGGACAACTGCTTCAAGTAGGAGACCAGCAGTTTCACACCTACGAGGAATTGAAGCTCATTCGGGAATTGGTGCCTCAAGCAATCAATGTCCGAAGCCTGAGCGGATTGGTTGGTTACATCAAATCTGAATTTGACGGTGATCACAAGTTGATGGTTCATGTGATGAACCCGACGAAAGTGGTGGCATTCACTGAATTTAACCGCGACAAAGCCCGGAACTTCATGATCGAGGCTGCAGCGATGCTTCCGGATTTCAAATTCGATTCCTGGTACCGGAACGAAGAGTTCAACATCTCTCTACAGTCCGGATTCATACCAACGGATGACCGGGCCGCTATCCTTCGAGTGATTGGTACCATCCAAGAAGAGAACGTAAAAACGACTGGTGACAACGGGGTGACTCAAACGGTCGTTGCCAAGTCGGGCATCGCTACAGTAGGTAATGTCATCGTACCGAATCCGGTTGTTCTTCGTCCGTTCCGTACATTTGTAGAGGTTGACCAGCCCATGAGTGAATTCGTGTTCCGGATGAAAGACGGCCCTAGCTGCGCATTATTTGAAGCAGACGGAGGCGCATGGAAGCTTGCAGCTATGGAAAACATTAATGCCTACTTACAAAAAGCTCTCCAAAAAGAAGTGGAATCTGGGAAGATCGTAATTATCGCTTAATTTATAAGAAGTCGGGAGCAGTATTGCTGCTCCCATTCATAAGGAGGAAGTAATGCCAGACCAAGACAACAAGTTCCCCTTCGAAGAGCACTTGCTACAGATGAAGGAGTACGAACAAGACGTGATATGGATCAAAGGCCGGCCGTTCATCGTGCAGCCGGCCACGATCGATGATATTGAAAGGATAAATAAAGGTTACTTTTGCATGGATTGAGGTAGTGTGGGACAGCTACATGAAATTAAATCACTTAATCAAAAACATGTATGCAATCGTGACTAAGGGAGCAACTAAAAAGAAAATACCGTAACGAATTGTAATAATTTCTTCGCGGGAAAACATAGAATGCACACCTTCCTAGCAATTTGATCATGCAGTATATGCAAAAACAATTCGGCAAGTGACGTGTCGTATCCTTCGATGAAAAAACTCTAGTTCTGTCGAAAAGAATCCCACCTTAAAGTTAAAGAAAATGTGTAGCCTGTTTGAGGATTGAGGTGATTCGGTATGAATCCAATACAAAAGCGTAAAACACTGCAGCAACTTCGGACATGTACGGCGGAGCAGTTCTGGGCCTGGATGAATGTCCTCCACAACCGGGCCTATGAACTCGGTAAGAAGCATATGCGCGAGGCAATGGAATGCCACCCGAGGATCAGCAAACGGATGGTCGGTGAGGTCGAACAGAAAGCCCTTGAGATCTGCCAGGACTGGGACGGCCTTCGGGAAGTAACGGTTGATGAAACGGAAATCGAAGTCATTGAGGGGAGACGGGCGGCTTATGAAGCAAGGAACCAAGCCAACGCACAGGCAAAGGGCTGAAATCAATGCAGCCGGCTTCGATCCGGAGAACTGGCTGGTGGAACGGAATACCTCGTCGGAGCTCGTGCTGGTCCATCGACACGCAAGTAAGACTAAGGTCATTCGGAGAGGATGAGCGGCATGGGAAATCAATCGCTTATGCATAATTTCTCTCAACGGGAGCGAGAGCTTATCATTGAGAATCTCCGCGGAAAGCCTTTGTATCTGGAGGACGGAGATGGATCCCGGGTCGGATCGATCATCAATGTGGTGGAGGGACGGATCGTCATCGAGTTAATGCCGGGAGAGAGAATGGAAGCATTGAATCCGCCATTTTCAGTAACATTAGGAATAGATCAGCATAAGGAGCCTTATTACATATGAAAAACTGGATTGGTAAACCATCGCCTAAGAGCATGCGGGTGGGTATGGGATGGTTCGGTGAAATGAATAAAGCATTCAGCGATGGTAAATACGCCGTGATGACTCGGACTATTGAAACCGAGTGGGGCACGATAGAGCATGCTTGTATGCGAAATGCAGTCAACAGTGATATCCCTTGGGCTGAGAAGCAACGGATAAAGAATGAACTGTTTGGACCGGATCGGACCGCGATCGAAGTGTTTCCAGCAGAAGTTGACCTAGTGGACGAAGCAAACATGTATCATATCTGGATACTGCCAAGGGGGATGAAGCTCCCCTTTGGCTTGTAACCTATGCAGATGGTGTATATATAGGTTTTAGTTGCTCGATGACCGACCTGAGAGAGGCACAAAAATTTGACCAGAATACGAACCGCCCATAGGGGCATATCCTCCTTGCCCGGTGTAACCAGGGAAAAACCCAGGAGTTGTTGGATAGGTTATCATAGGGAACTGACCGGGATATTGATAAGGAAATTGATAAGGATATTGACCTGGGAATTCGTAAACGAAAAGGTTATAAGCCATTGTTTGATCCTCCTCTTTCTCATTTTATAGCTAATACAAGGTATGATTTTCCAATAAATCGAGATGCTTGCCTTAATCAAATGGGCCCTAATATAGGCAAATTATTGTCTAAAATACAATGTGAAAAGGTGGTGAACAACATCTTGGCGTGGGGCCTGCTTGTCCTGGCATTATCAGTTATCGGAGGATTTTTACTGCTTATGAGGTATCTGGAGAAGAACCCTCCGGAGTAAATGGAAAAAGTCGCCCTAAGAGGACGACTTTCCCATATGAACCGTAGATATGGACAATGAACGGTTAACGCGATTTTAACACGTGAAAGCTGTGTTAATCAATTGGGAAGCATTGCATCTGAATATAGGCGGTGTACATGGGAATGTGTCCTTATTGGTCAACTCATTTATCGTGCGAACAAGTAGCGGCCATTTCTATGCTATTTGGTCGCTACGGTCATTATGGCTATCATCATTCGAAGTAATTCGATGAATATTGAAATAAATGTGCCCCGCACTTTTAGGTACGGGCCACTCAACTAAGACTTGGAATCTTGTCATCACATAAATTCACTAGCAACAAGCGGACAGGATATTCAATACTTGGGATGTTGTATCCAATTGCAAAGATAATTGGTTATCAACAAAAAAGCGTAAGCCAAACAGTCCGGCGTCAGTAAATCCAGGGTCGATAATACACGGTACATCAGCGAAAATACTATTGCCTATCTGTAATGTGCAGACCGACTGATACGCTTGCACAGTCCCACCTACGCCGCCAATTTGAATATTGCCAAGATTCGGTAAACCAAGAACATTTGCAACTTGATCATTAAACGTTAACTCAAATGCTCCAGTATCAAGGATCATGCCAGGAACCACTGTTCCATTAACCCCAAGGTCAAAATAAAATGCATCATTTACTATTGAACCTTGAATTGTTGCGACAGTGACCATGTCAATTCCTCCTTAGATTTATTTTTGTCAAGCAATATATTCTATGAAATCGGCAGTTTATATTAAACGGCTGATATAACGGATTGATAGAAAATAGACAGGTGGAGGAATTAAGGTGACAAAAAAACTATTACCTATTGATGTTTCTAATATCGATCGTGCTTTTGGCGGTGACGTTAAGAGACTGCTTCCACCGATGTGTGAAATTCCAGAGGAGTTTCAAAAAGAAAGAACCAAGTGGAATGTAGTGGAATGAATTGATAACTTGTTGGTTCTATAAAGGGCTTAAAAAATTGGAAGTTATCCCGAGAGAGGGCGTTGATCGGGAAAAGGCAGTCGCTCATATTCAAGCGTGTATGGCCTCATGGGAGCCGAATCACGAACACAAAATGGCCGGCTGCGCTTTCCTCATGAGTCAGTTTTTTGAAGACGAATTCAGTTACGAAATAGCATGAATATTGAGGAACATGGGAGGGTTTAACGATGAAATATACACTTGGTGACCTTAATAACCATTTATTTGCTCAACTTGAAATGGCTTACCGCAGGGGTCATGGAAGATGATCAGTTCCATGAAACGGTAGTCGGGTCTCCACAGGGTGGGGTCATTAGTCCGTTACTTGCGAATCTATACTTGAATCATTTCGACTGGGGGATGAAGGAGAAGGGGTTTGCCGTTGTCAGGTATGCAGACGATGCTGTGATCCTTTGTAAAACAAAGGAGAAGGCGGATGAAGCATACCGAGCGGCAAAGTCCATTCTGGAAGGGGAACTTCATTTAAGAATGCACCCGGAGAAAACGAAAGTGGTGCACTTCGATGAAGGCTTCCGCTTCCTGGGATTCGACTTCTGGAAAGAATATCTCATCTTGCCGGATGCAAAAGTGAAGAAATACAAAGATAACATCCGCAAGATCACCCAAAGGCAGCAAGGGAACAATCTTGACGAAATGATCATGAAGCTAAATGAAGTGTCGCGCGGATTTGGTAACTATTTTGGGATCGGGAACGTAAAGAGCAAGTTTCAACGGCTGGACGAATGGACGCGCATGAGAGTACGAGCTTTCATGCGGAAAAAGAAGTCTACGGTTTCAAACAAGCTTATTCCAAACAAAGCGTTGGAGGAAGCAGGTATGGTATTTCTGACGAATCTACTCACCACACGTTTCTAACTCAGGAATGAAATATGCAGCCCGGTGACGGGTGAAGACGACTCACTCCTGAAGATGGGGAACTGACGAAGGAAAGCCGTGTGCGGGAAATCCGCATGCACGGTTTGACGGGGAGTCCGGGGAAGTAATTCCCCGTCTTACCCTACTTTGGAGGTGGGTGAGGTGTAGATGTCGCGAACCGAAAGCCCGGCGCGTAAGAAGGCGCTGCAGATGTGGATCAAAAGTGGGCGAACGCTTAAGCCGAAGGAGATTGCAGAAAAGCTAGGCGTTAGTGATGCCATGGTTCGTAAGTGGAAAAGCGTTGACAAGTGGGTAGATATCCCCGATCCGCAGCCACGGAAGCGCGGAGCGCCGAAGGGTAACCGGAACGCCAAAGGAAACAAGGGCGGCCCCGGCGGGCCCCCAGGGAACGCGAAAGCCGTTAAGCATGGCTTCTTTCGTAAGTTCTTTCCTCAAGATCCTGAATTCCTCGAGATCATGGACATGGTCGAGCAGATGGACCCATTGGACATGATATGGAGCAACATCGTGACGTTGTATCAGCAGATCATTTGGGGCCAGCGCATCATGTTCGTCGAGAACAAGGAAGATATGACAAAGGAGATCCGGAAAACGAAAACAACGTTTTTCGGAGGCGAAGACGGCGGTTCAGCTCAGGAAGATGAATGGGAGATCCAATTTGCTTGGGACAAGTTTGCCAATGCTATTAAGGCTCAGGCTGTCGTTATGAGGGAGATCCGGGGACAAATAAAGCAATTCCAAGCCGCAGCTCCTGAAAACTACGAACGCCGATTGAAACTCGAGCAAATGCAGGCGCAGATCGAGAAGACCAAGCTGGTAATTGGGAAGATAAAGGGTGATGACAGCGATACTGAGGACGACGGATTTATCGATTGCGCTTAAAGGCAAAGTGGCGGCCGCTTGGAACGGTGATGAGCCGGATCAAGCGGATGAATAATATACATGAGTCCTTCGAAGGCCAACCCGTGCCGGATAAGGGTTTTTAGAATATTACTTATTTTGTTTTAAAAGGTTATAATGGTTACATCAACCGAAGAGGTTAGGTGTAATAATGAAAACTGGGTATGAATTAATAACGGATAAAGATTTTGAAGAAGCAAAAAAAATAGGTTACTTAATTAGAGCCTATCAAGGGAGTATTACCATTTATCCTCCAGGGAAAATAACTGGATTTTCAGACATTCATATCTCGATTGACGATAAACGACTTTTCCGATTGGCAAATCATTTCCAAATTGTCGATTCTCCCAAAAGTTCTAAAAAATGATTGTGTGCAAATCCCTACTTGGGAAAAAGCTATCGATGAATATGTTTGTCTGATGGGATTTGGTGAAAGAAAGCATATGAGCCGGGAGAACTGGAATTGATAAATTCTGGTTTTTACTGCTACTTTACGGACGGCTTAATCCTTGAAATCCAAAAAAAGAATACATCATCAGGACAATTAAGCACTCTCACCCGAGGGTGCTTTTTTATGTCCGAGAAAGGAGGAGATTGTACGGAACGATGGCAAAACCGAAGCTTAAGCCTCCAACGTTTCGCTGGTCGCCGTTCTCCAATAAGCAGCTGAAGGTTTTAACCTGGTGGATGCCCGGGGAAAGCCCGCATGCCGATAAGGACGCGCTGATCTGCGACGGATCGGTTCGGGCAGGCAAGACGATGTGTATGTCATTCAGCTACATCGTCTGGGCCACAGAGACATTTAACGGCGATCAGTTCGGCATGGCCGGCAAGACGATCGGTGCTCTCAGCCGGAATGTCGTGGGTCCACTCAAAAATATGCTTAGGAGCCGCGGGTATCGGGTGCATGATGATCTGACGGGCAATGTGCTGACGATTAGCCGCGGAATGAAGACGAATTACTTCTTCCTCTTCGGCGGCAAGGACGAGCGCAGCCAGGACCTGATCCAAGGGATCACATTGGCCGGCATGTTCTTCGATGAAGTTGCATTGATGCCGCAGAGCTTCGTCAACCAGGCAACAGCGCGTTGCTCCGTTAACGGGGCCAAGTTCTGGTTCAACTGCAACCCGGCGGGGCCGTACCACTGGTTCAAGATGGAATGGCTCGATCAGCTCGAGCGGAAAAACGCGCTGCACCTTCATTTCACGATGGAGGATAACCTTTCATTGTCGGAAAAGGTGCGTGAGCGATACAAGCGTATGTACACCGGGATTTTCTACAAGCGGTACATTCTCGGGCTCTGGGTGCTTGCTGAGGGCATCATCTACGACATGTGGGACGAAGATCAGAACACGTTCGAGGACGCCGATCTGGTGCCTGGGTTCAAGATGCTGGCCCGGCGCTACATCGCGATCGACTACGGGACGAGTAACCCTATGGTGTTCCTGGACATATGGGACGACGGCGATACGTGCTGGGTGCTGAACGAGTATTATTACGACGGCCGGGCCCGCGGCGTCCAGAAAGAAGACAGCCAGTACGCTGACGATTGTGCGCCACGAATGCGCGGCGCGTAAGAAAGCCAAAGCAATGCTGAACAAAAGATGAAGGCGGGCCCTTCGGAGCCGCTGTACAGGCGGAGGCTTCAAACCACCTTAAGCTGCTGCGGTCAAAAGCCGTGGTGGTGAGCGTTAAGGAAAAGGCAGAGCAAGACTCTGTCAGGTGAGTGCTACGGAGACGAACACAAGTCAATGGCTGATAAAGTGTCGAAAGCGTAGGGATGTCATCAAAACCAGGAGGGAGTCGTTGGCCTGGGATTAGTCTGGAGGAAACCTGTTTACTGTCCAGATGGTGGCCGGCATGAAGGCGGCGTGAACGTAGCACAGGCTTTTGTTCGGAACGTGGGAACCTACGACTCCGATGTTAATGGAAAAGTCCAAGCGGAAATCCCGCAAGGATAAAAGTACAGATGCGGAGTATAGGGGCGGAATAGCCCGTAGTAGCAATGAACCCACTGAAAAGGTGGCGGAGCCAAGGGGCTGTGTTATCCGGTTTTGAAAATGCGTCAACCGCGAAAGTGGGAGGAACAAATGGACAAAACAAAGTCGTATGAAATCTCAAAGCACAAGGTTTGGGAAGCCTATGAGCTAGTCAAGGCGAACAAAGGAGCGGCCGGGGTCGATGAAGAGTCGATACAGAAGTTCGAAGCCAACCTGAAAGACAACCTCTATAAAATCTGGAACCGAATGTCCTCAGGGAGTTACTTTCCCCCGCCAGTCAAAGCGGTAGAAATACCGAAGAAGAATGGCGGCGTCAGGATATTAGGGGTGCCAACTGTGTCAGATCGCATCGCGCAAATGACAGCTAAACTGTACTTTGAGCCGACGGTGGAACCCATTTTCCATCCAGACTCTTACGGATACAGACCGGGAAAATCCGCTATTGATGCCGTTCGAGTGACAAGAACTCGCTGTTGGCGATACGACTGGGTGTTGGAATTTGACATCAAGGGTCTATTTGACAACATCGATCATGAGCTTCTTATGAAAGCGGTGAAGAAGCATACGGACTGTGCGTGGGTCATTCTCTACATCGAAAGATGGCTAAAGGCTCCATTCCAAATGAAGAATGGAGACATCGTAGAACGAACTTCCGGCACACCACAAGGTGGGGTCATCAGTCCAGTACTTGCAAATCTGTTCATGCATTACACGTTTGATAAGTGGATGGGAATCGAACAGCCTCAAAATCCGTGGGCAAGATACGCGGATGATGCAGTGATTCACTGCCGAACGAAAGAAGATGCTGAACAACTGCTAAAGAAACTCAAGGAGCGGTTTGCACAATGCAAACTCGAATTACATCCGGCGAAAACTCGGATTGTCTACTGCAAAGATGATGACCGTAATGGAGATCATCCGGAGATCAAGTTTGACTTCTTAGGATATACCTTTCAGCCAAGGAGGTCAAAGAACCGGCATGGAAAATTTTTCATTAACTTCACACCAGCGGTAAGCAACAAAGCGTGTAAAGCGATGAGACAGACAATACGAGGTTGGCGGATGCATTTGAAACCGGACATCACTATCCATGATCTGTCTCGGATGTTCAATGCGTCCATTAGAGGGTGGCTCAACTACTACGGGCACTTTTACAAGTCACAGCTATACCCGGTTTTCCGCCATATGAATCAGGCGCTCGTCCAGTGGGCTAGAAGGAAATACAAGAAACTGGAGAGGCACAAGATTCGGGCAATTAGATGGCTGGGTCGACTTGCGAAGAACCTTCCCAGACTCTTTGCCCATTGGCAGTTAGGAATACTGCCTGCGGCTGGATAATGGGAGCCGGATGAGCCGAGAGGTTCACGTCCGGTTCTGAGAGGGCCTGAGGGTGCGATTCCCTCGGGCTACTTACCTCGTGGAGTTCGTTGGTGATGAACGACCAGTCGCAACGATCCTTGATCCTTCAGCAGCCAGCTTTAGAGTCGCTTTGCGAAACAGAGGCGTGTACGTCAAGGATGCGGATAACGAAGTTGCGGACGGCATTCGGAATGTTTCTACGATGATGGCAAGGCGCAAGCTTCGGGTCCATCGTAGGAATTGCCCGAACTTTCTAAAAGAACGGGCCAGCTACATCTGGGACGAAAAAAGCCGTGCAGCGCGGCGAGGAAAAGCCATTGAAGCAGATGGATCATAGCATGGACGCCATAAGGTATTTCGTGAAAACGATCATCAGGCCTAGAAGGCTGGCAGCAGCATAGGGGGAGGGGGGGGGTAAAATGAACTGGTATAAATCAATTAAATACAGTTACCGAGAACCAAAAATAACCCGGTATGTATGGGTACCTTATAAGGGATTCGAGTCCGTATCTAGCGGTACTTGAAAACGAAAGCAATCGTGAGAAATACGGAGATTGTAAAAAGCAAAAATCACGCTGTTTTTCGATTGTTCCATGGAAGCGTAATCGGCTGTAATCGCCGTATTTGACCGAAAATGAAGATCGGACCGTCCAGACATCTGTACAAAATACGCGTTTTAAACAGTAGTGCCCGGCATTTACGTCAAGGATGGCAGCGAAGAGGAACAAACGGCTTATTCACGAAAGTATATCATTTTATAGGAAAAGGATGATACGATAATGCCGAATACAAATGCTAAAGATGACATGTATAACTTCCTGTGGACTGATTTGACATCCCGGATCAATGCACTAATCGCAACGGGCAATCCTGCCCAAGTATCCGATCTTCAAGCCGCTATTACTGCGAATACGGCGCTATTTAATAACACCAATTGGGAATTCGGGGATTAATTTATAGCGCGAGTTTAGATGGAAAATAACGCCATTTGCGAGCAGGCACCCTTCACCCGAGGGTGCTTTTTATTTGGTCGGAAAGGAGGGAGGAGGGATAACTTGAGCAGACGTAATAGATCAAACCGGAGATCCGTACAAGATGCCAGGAAAACCATGCCGAAGCCTAAGCCTCCCAAGGGTATGTTTACGACGGATTCTTTCTCGAATCCAATTGCGAGGATGGGCTTCGGTACGCCGAACTTGCTTGAAGGCACCAACTATGTAATGACGCGGGCCACACTGAATTACAACTTGATGAACACCCTTTACCGAAGTCATTGGATCGTTAGGCGCATCATTGATACGATACCGGAAGACATGACGCGGAACTGGATCACGGTCAATTCGCAGATGGATCCGGAGGATATCCGCAAAATTGATAAGGCGTGGAAGAAGAACGGGTTAAAATCCAAAATACTGCACGGGTTAAAATGGGGCCGTCTGTATGGCGGTGCGGTAGGTATCATCATGATCAAAGGCCATGAAGATATCTTGGATCAACCGCTTGACTTTGACACGATTATGCCGGGATCCTTCGCGGGGCTTACCGTGGTTGATCGATGGTCCGATGCATATCCGAGTTTGGAGCTTGTGGAAGATATCGATAGTACGGAGTTTGGCTTGCCCCTTTCCTATCAAGTGACACTGGAAGGCGGCAAACTTATCCACGTTCACCATAGCCGGATCATCCGTTTTTCGGGACGCAAACTCCCTTACTGGGAAGAGCTTGCGGAAGTGCATTGGGGCGCTTCAGAGGTAGAGGTCGTGTTCGATGAATTGAAAAAACGCGACAACACATCATGGAATATCGCGCAGCTCGTCTTCTTAGCTAACCTTCGCGTGATGAAAATAGGCGATCTTAGCGAAGTATTGGCGATAGGAAATGCCCAGGCACAGCAAGACTTGTATAACACCTTGCAAATGCAAAACTGGCTGATGTCCAATATGGGCATCTATGTTATGGGTAATCAGGACGGATTTGAAACGCACCAATACACGTTCAGCGGATTAAATGACATCTATGAGAGCTTCATGATGGACGTGGCCGGGGCTTGCCAAATCCCCGTCACCAAGCTTTTCGGACGTTCTCCAGCGGGCCTTAACGCTACGGGCGACGCGGACATGCAGAATTATTACGAGACCATCCAAGAATCGCAGGAGACGGTTCTCGCGCCGGTGCTTGATAAGATTATACCCATTATCTGTATGTCAGAGTTCGGCGCGATACCAGACGATATCGATTATACATTTAATCCGATTCGCACACCGACGGATAAGGAAACTGCTGAACTGTCGGCCAAGAAATCCGAGGCAATATTGGAGGCATTTAACTCCGGCGTTATCAGTCAAAAAATAACGCTTAAAGAGCTCAAGGCACTTAGCACGACAACCGGTATGTTCACGAATATAACGGACGAGGATATCTAAAATGCCGATGACTCAACCAATCCGGGCGAATCCTTGCCGAAAGATGGTGATTTAAACTATGGCGCCTTTGTTCCAACCACGCCGAAGGATCGAACAAAGCTTCAAAAAGGCTCTTCTGCAAGCGATGCTAAGCCTAACCCGTTTGTTAGATGGCTTAGACGATCCATTCGAGATCGTTGAAAGGATACGGGCCTTTTCACGCAGTAAGGACTTCGCCGTATACGCAGAGGCCACGGCTTTGAAGATGGTGACACACCTCTTCAGCGATTCGGGCCGAACCTGGCGGCAAGCGGCTAGGAAGAACAGCCAAGGGCGAATGGTTTACGAGGCATTACAGAAGGAAATGTCGGGCCCTATGGGCGCTGCTGTCTGGCATCAAGTCAGGCGTAATGCCGAGATTATCAAGTCGCTGCCTTTAGACGTAGCAGTAGCCGTCAATGAGCACATCTTGAACGAGGCGCTAAAAGGTAGGCGGGCTTCCAGTATCGCTCAGGAGATTCAACTCCTGTTCCCGGAGAAGTCAAGAGCCAAGGCCAACCTCATCGCGCGTACCGAGACGAGCAAGACCGCTACAGCGATCACACAAGCGCGTAGTGAGCTCGTTGGTGTTCAATGGTATATTTGGCGGTCGAGTGAAGATGAACGCGTCAGAGACAGTCACAAGCTAATGGACGGCGTTCTGGTGCGCTGGACCGATCCGCCGAGTCCAGAGAGGCTTGCCAAGGAAAAACATACCTTTGGGCACTACCATGCAGGTGAAATTTTTAACTGCCGGTGTTTTTGCTCTCCTGTGATTGACCTTGATCGAATTACCTGGCCGGCGCTGGTCTATTACAGGGGAAGCGTGCAGCGCATGTCCCGTAAGCAGTTTGAAAGAATCGCAGCGTAGGAGGTGAGGGCGATTTGAAGTTCAGTCCTGGTGATGAAGTGGTTGTTGTTGCTGACCCCCTCAATTACGGATTGCCTTTGGACAGTCACGCGGTTTTATTGAAAGTGGATTTAAATCCTATGGACATCCGGCGATATTATATTCGCATACCGTTGAAACGCGAGGAATATTGGGTCACTGAAACAAGCATTGGATTGGCTAGTGAGGTAAATGCCAAACAAGCAGATAAAGCATTGAGGGAACATTCAATCAACGTTTCTCTCGATGATATTAAAATAGACTATTATAACTGAAACATAAATAAAGCCCTCAACCATCGGAGAGGGCTTTATTACTTTGGGGACGAATTGGGGACAGAATGTCTTTATTTTGATAGGAAATAAGGGCATATGGGAACAAATAAGAACGGAAAAAACCCTTGATATACAAGGGTTTAGGGAATTCCGTCTATTATAAATCGTGTCATCTTTCTGCCCCGTTGGCGGGTCATTTTTTTTGTCGTGCCCCGAGGCACGTATCTTCTAGCCGGTGAAAATCCGGTCGCGGGAGCCAAGCCCCCGCCGTAGCTGGGATGCGTACGTACGACGAAACTTTGCGTAGAAGCGCATCGACGAAAGTACCTGTCAGAGACAGGATAGCTCGGAAAGCGGAAGAACGCATCCGGGAGGTCGTAAAAGAACGTCTATCCACGCCGAACATGAGGCATAAATCATTTCTCGAACACGTGGAGTGGCTGAATCCAAAGATTCAGGGGTGAAGGAACTACTATTACACGGCATACAGCCAATTAAAGCTGGCAAAGTTGGACTGGTACATACTGCAAAGGCTCACAAGATGGTACGCCAAGAAGAGGCAACGCGCAAGGTGGATGAGTTCGCTTCGAGAAGTGAGATTCCTGGCCGGACAATGTGGACTAAAAACGCTCTTGTGATCTGCATGCACATGAATGACGAACATCGGAAAGCCGTATGAGGGAAAACCTCACGTACGGTTTGATGAGGAGGGGCAGATTTATCTGCCCTTTACTCTAGTGTCGCGAGGCCACTAAACAAGGTTTTGGGATTGGGAAAAACGATTTTCTATTTCAAAAGAGGTAAAATTCATTTATTTTTTTCGCTCGATTCATTTTATAATAGCCGGATTTTGGAAGAAGAATGTGTTACACTTATTATTGAAAACTTTTATGGGAGGGTTATAAGAATGAACCAATTACAACAACATTTGACTCTTTTGCTTAAAAGTGTCATGGAAAAAGGGCCTGCTGGATGTGCGTGTACCGTTGTCAGAAGTGGTGAAGTGTTATATCAGGAAAGCTTTGGTTATGCGGATTTAGAGAAGAATAAAAAGATAGAATCTGATACGATTTACCGGATTTACTCGATGACCAAAGTGGTTACCTGCGTAGCGGCACTAATGCTTTATGAGAAGGGGCTTTATCTGCTAAACGATCCACTGGAGGAATATCTACCGGAATTTAAAAGTCCTTCGGTGTACCGGTATAACGATTATGGCGCAAGGTCTGTTTCTCAGGCGTCAGGTCCGATACGGATCAAGGATTTATTTACAATGTCCTCAGGGCTTACATATGGCGGTGACAGTACAGAAACCGAACGGCAAACCCGTACAGTCATGGAAAACGCCGTAACATCGATGGATATGCGAGCTCTATCCAAAGCGTTAGCAGCCGTTCCACTTGCTTTTGATCCCGGAACGCACTGGAAGTATGGTACGAGCCACGATGTCCTGGCTGCTTTGATCGAGGTACTGTCCGGTGAAACATTCGGAGAGTTTTTGAGAAAGAAAATATTCGAACCATTAGAAATGACCGACACCTCATTCCGTATTCCCGAGGAAAAGCGAGACCGACTTTGCAAGATGTATGACCGAGCAGAAGACGGTACACTGACTCCCAATATCAAAATGGACGCCCCTTATCAGCCGGGCTGTCAATATGAGAGCGGTGGAGGAGGCTTGCTGTCAACGATAGGTGATTACAGTCGGTTTGCACAGGCACTGGCGAGGGGTGGTGAACTGAATGGGGCGCGGATTCTTGGCCGGAAGACGATACAACTGATGGGAACTAATCATTTAGGGCCACAGCAACTCAAAGATTTTAATTGGCCGCAAATGAGTGGTTATGGCTATGGTTTAGGGGTCCGCGTCATGATGGATCCTGCAGATGGTGGAATTAACGGTTCAATAGGCGAATTTGGTTGGGCTGGTCTAGCCGGGTCGTGGGTGTTAATCGATCCAAAGGAGCAATTGTCCGTCGTTTACATGCAGCAAATGCTGCCAAGTCTCGAGCCGTACATACATCCTCGACTTAGGGCTGTTATTTATGGGGCGCTGGAGCAATAGAAATTACGAAGAGCTGAAATCTGACTCCCAATCTTTCATCTCGAAATCACAGCCTCGGTTCAATCCGAGGCTCTTTTTTGCATGCTCGCCTTTGACGGCGGATAGCCTTTAATGGATCTGAATACATTGCTGAAATAGCTGATGTCCTTGTATCCGCAGCGCTCTGCTGCTTCTGAGACGGAAAACCCGCCGCCGGATAGCATCATTTCTGCATTGTTGACCCGAATGAGGTTGATGAAATGCTTGACGCTGAAGCTCGTGCTGGTTTTGAAGAGCTTCCCGAGATACACGGGATGCAGATTGACCACCTTGGCGACAGTCGCCAAATCCAGCTCATCGGAGTAGTGGTCGATGATGAACTCCTTGACCTTGTCGACCCGGATATCAGAATGGGATGTTGAGGATTGGTGTAGGGTAATCGCCAGCAGCCGACGAAGAATCAGATGACCGTCAAGTCGGGAACCGGGTACACAGCCCAATACTTTGCGCCGCATTCGGAAGCTTACGAATCAAGGGAGTTATGTCCGGATGAGCTGCTTCTCTTCTTCCATCATGTGCCGTATACGCACAAGCTGAAGTCGGGTAAGACGGTCATTCAGCACATCTACGATACTCACTTCGAAGGCGTTATTCAGGCGAAGGAATTGGTCCGGACCTGGAGCTCGCTAGAGCCAAAAATGGATGTAGAGCGCTTCGAGGCTGTGAGGAGCCGACTGCAAGAGCAAGCAGCCCATGCGAAGGAGTGGCGCGACCAGATCAATACCTACTTCCTCCGCAAATCAGGCATTCCTGATGAGCACGGATGCATCATATATTAATAAAGGATGATGGGGATGACGATTACCATTGGACAAGTAATGGATCGGTTGTTGGAGCAGACACCCCTAATCGAGCCAACGGTTGATTCATTAAGAGCAGGATCAGCCCAAAAGGAAGTTAAGGGAATTGTCGTTGTTTTTATGGCTACGCAGGCAGTGATCGAGCGGGCTGCGTCTTTGGGAGCCAATCTGATCATTACCCATGAAGGGACGTTCTACCGCCATCAGGAAAATATGCAAGGGGCGCAGGATGATCCGGTAATCTACGAAAAATATAATTTGATCGATCGTTCGGGAATCGCCATTTATCGTTATCACGATCATATTCACCGTTCCAAGCCGGATGGTATAACGTTGGGGTTAATCAATGCATTGGGATGGTCACCCTACGTTGAAGAGCATCTGCCCGCCGCAACGATTGTACAAATTCCTTGCATGACCCTCGAACGGACAGTGCAATACTTGAAGGAAAAGCTTCAAATTGCGTTCGTTCGTGTTGTCGGAGAAAGAGAGATGCCCTGCAGTCGCATTGGACTATTGGCAGGCTACAGAGGGGGGGCGGCCTTGGTGCTCCCATTGCTGATGGATTACAATCTCGATCTGATTATCGCCGGAGAAGGGCCGGAGTGGGAAACGCCAGAATATGTTCGTGACGCCGTTCATCAAGGCAGGAACAAAGCATTCATCGCACTAGGTCACGCCGAAAGCGAGGAGCCTGGCATGAAGGAGCTGGCGGAGCGGCTGCGGGAACAGTTCCCCGCCCTTCCCGTTCATTTTATAAGGGAAAAGCCTTTATTTTTTGTTATGTAGCCATATTCCATCGCTTCCCTGCTGCAGAGGGAGCTTTTTTCATGTAAATACACCGCATTAGATCTGACGGACAATTCGTGCTTATTCTGCTGTTCCCCCGATCTGGCGGTAGAAGGAAGCGGATTCGCTGAAGAAGTCGGCCATGGCCTGCGCGGCCTCAACCGGGTCCTGTCGCTTCAGTCGCGAAAGGACTTGGCTGCGGGAGTTCAAGCCGTTCTCTTTCGCCCCCGGAACGCTGAGGAGCCTCAGACTGGTCTCTCTCCGCAGATGGACCATCGTCTGCATCAGCTTGCTGTAGATGCCGTTGCCGCACAGCTCGCCGGCCCGCAGGTCCAAGCGGTCGAGCAGGTTCAAATGCTCCTCCACGCTGCCGGTTTCCAGCTTCCGCCGGATCTCGTCCAGCAAGAGCTCGAGGCTCTCTATATCGCCCGCCGAGGCCATCCTGGCGACAGCGACGTACACCTCGGTTTCGATCAGCTTTCTGGCGGCATACACCTCATCGAGATTACCGATCTCATGGTGAAACATCCACACGATCGTTTCTTTAGATAATGGGGTCTCGCGACGGGTGACGAAGCTGCCTTCACCCGCCCGAATTTCTATGAGACCGACCAGCGAGAGGGCCCGCAGCGCCTCCCTAACGCGTCCGCGGGTCACCCCGAGCCGCTCGGCCAAGTCGCGCTCGGTCGGCAGCTGATCTCCCGGCTTCAGCTGGCCGGAGCGAATGAGCTCCGCGATTTGCTCCATAATTTGTTCGGTTACGGTAATTTTCTTCACGGCTTTGATCTCGATCACGATGAACACCTCGATGGGAAAGGATATTAATTTGGCTATTGCAATGATTGGAAAAAGATGCTACGCTTTCGTCAGAGAGCTCTGGTACTACCACGATACCAATGTATTATACCACATACGGATAAACAAACCAATGCAATGTGAGCCGAGAGGGTAACCGGCGCTTAGTTTAATTTGGAAGCAGTCGGTTTGTTGCCGGCTAAGCAAGCGTTAAACTGGTAGTACCAGAGGACCAAGAAAAAGGAGGATATAGCTTGAACATCCACAAACCGTTAGAAGGCCTTCTGGTGCTCGATTTTTCCCAGTTTTTATCCGGACCGTCCGCTTCCCTGCGCCTGGCCGATCTAGGAGCCCGCGTGATCAAGATTGAACGGCCGGACGGCGGGGATTTGTGCCGGAGGCTGTATATTTCGAACATGGAACTGGATGGGGACAGCACCTTGTTTCATTCGATCAACCGGAACAAAGAAAGCGTTTCCGCGAATTTGAAAAACTCTGACGATCTCGCCTTTGTGCGTTCGCTCATCGAGCAGGCGGATGTGATGATCCAAAATTTCCGGCCGGGCGTCATGGAGAAGCTCGGGCTTCACTATGAAGCTGTGAAAGCCTGGAATCCCCGGCTAGTCTACGGTGAAATCACGGGTTACGGCAAAACCGGACCCTGGAGACGCAAGCCGGGCCAGGACCTGCTGGTGCAGTCACTATCGGGGCTGCCTTGGCTGAACGGCGATGCTGGTCAGCCGCCCGTCCCGTTCGGCCTGGCGATCGCGGACATGTATGCCGGAGCCCATCTGGTGCAAGGCATTCTGGCGTGCCTTGTCCGCAGAGGCGTTACCGGCGAAGGGGGCCTGGTCGAGGTCAGCCTGCTGGAGTCGTTGCTAGATTTTCAATTCGAGGTGCTGACGACGCATCTGAATGACGGCGGGCAGCTGCCGCAGCGAAGCGGAATCAACAACGCCCATGCTTATCTGGCGGCTCCCTACGGCATTTATGCAACCGCGGACGGTTATATCGCGCTAGCTATGGGCTCGGTGACGGAGCTGGGCCGGCTTCTTGGCTGCGACAGTATCCTGGCCTACCCGGATCCCAAGACCTGGTTTACGGAAAGGGATACGATTAAGGCCATCCTCCGGGATCACTTGGCCGGACGCACGACGGCCGAATGGCTTTCGAGACTGGAGCCGGCGGACTATTGGTGCTCCGATGTGCTGACCTGGCCCCGGCTGCTCGAGCATGAAGCGTTTCGCAGCCTTCATATGACCCAATCGCTGCGCACAAGCAACGGGGAGCAATGGACAGCGATCCGGTGTCCGATCCGGATTGACGGGGAGTTGCTGCTGTCCGGGAAAGGAGCCCCCGCAATCGGGGAGCATAATGCCAAGGTAAAAGCGGAGGTGACCGGCGGACGATGATGAAATCCGTCTATTACGAAGAGTATGAGACAGGCTCGGTCAGAGAAACGGGCGGCAGGACGATCACGGAAACGGACATCGTGCTTCATGCGGGGCAAACCGGAGATTTTTACCCGCATCATATGGATGAGGAATGGTGCAGGACGCAGCCGTTCGGGCAGCGGATCGCGCACGGCACGCTGATTTTCAGCGTGGCGGTCGGCATGACTGCGGGAGCGGTCAATCCGGAGGCCTTCTCCTACGGGTATGACCGTCTCCGGTTCGTCAAGCCGGTCCTGATCGGGGATACGATTCGCACCCGGGTCACGATCAAGGGGAAGCGGGATCATCCGAAGTGGCCGGAGTACGGTCTGGTGAGCGAGCTCTGCGAGGTGTTCAACCAGAAGGGCGAAACCGTGCTGGCCTGCGAGCATTTGCTGATGGTTAAGAAGCAAGGGTAAATCCAAACGAGGAAGCAGGAGGAAACAGCATAATGGAAATGAACCAACAAGCCCATCACGAGCTGCCGGTATACCATACCGAGAATTGGATGTACGAAGAATTTGAAGTAGGACAGAAGGTCAGGTCGATCCGCCGGACGATATCGGAGGGAGAAAGCATGCTGTTCAATTCGCTCGTGCTCGATATGCATCCTTACGTCGGCGACGAGCGGTTTGCCCGGCAGGAGGGGCGTTTCTCGAAAAGGCTGGTGGCCGGCGCGATGGTGTTCAGCTACGGTCTCGGCCTCGTATCCCACAACAACGTCAATACGTTCAGCTACGGCTACGATAAGCTCCGGTTTATCAAGCCGGTCTTCATCGGCGACACCATTTATACCGTGCGGACGAATATGGAGAAGCGTCCGAAGTACAAGGACATGGGGCTCATCAAGGTCAGCTACGAGATTTTCAAGGACGAAGGGGAGCTTGTACTGTACTGCGAGCATTTGCAGACGGTGACCTACCGCGATCCGGCGAAGTGGCAGGATCAGGTAGAGAAAAAGTAAGGAGCGCGGGACATGATCCGATTAAAAGGAATGACCTGGAACCATGCGCGAGGCATTCAGCCGCTGGTTGCGGCTTCCGCCGAATTCGCGCGCAGGCATCCGCAGGTGACAATCGAATGGGATGCCAGATCTCTGCTGGACTTTGAAAACTATCCGCTGGAGCAGCTGGCGGACGCTTATGACCTTATCATGATCGATCATCCCCATATCGGAACGGCGGTGGCCGAGGGGCTGCTGCATCCGCTGGAGGAGAGGTTATCCGCCGAGTTTCTGGAAGATCAAGAGCGAAACAGCGTCGGGCGGAGCTATGCCAGTTATACGTGGGAGGGCCGGCAGTGGGCGCTGGCCGCCGACGCCGCAGCGCAGGTCAGCGCCTACCGGGAGGATCTTCTGACGGCAAGGGAGTTGCCTGTTCCGCATACTTGGGACGACGTACGGAGGCTGGCGAGTGAGCTGCCCGAAGGCCAGCGCATCGGGATGCCGCTGGTGCCGACCCACGCCTTTTCGAGCTTCTTCACGCTGATCTCCCAGATCGGGAACCGCAAATGCTGGAGCGACGGGTCGGACTTGGACGAGGAGACCGGCGAGCAAACGCTTGCCCTGCTGCAGGAGCTGATGCCCTTGCTCCACCCGAAATCCGTAGACTGCGATCCGATTTCCATGTCGGATAGGATGGCACGGACGAACGAAATTGCCTACGTGCCGCTGATGTACGGGTATTCCAATTATGCGAGAGACGGCTTTGCTCCCCATGCGATCCGGTACTGCGATATTCCTTCGGACGAGGGAGGCCCGAGGGGAAGCATGATCGGCGGCGTCGGGCTGGCGGTCTCGGCGCGTACGCGGCATCCCGATTGGTCGGCCCGGTTTCTTGAGCTGGCGGTGGGAGGTAAGTTTCAACGTACGTCCTTTTTCCAGAACGGGGGACAGCCCGGGCACCGCAGCGCCTGGCTCGATCCCGAGGTGAACCGGCTATCGGGCGGTTTTTTCGCGCAGACTCTGCGTACGCTTGACCTGGGTTCCATGAGGCCCCGGTTCGACGGCTATATCGAATTCCAGAAGCAAGCCGGAGCCTGGATCCGGGAGGGGATTATCCGCCAGGATCCAGGCCGCAAGGAGCTGGTCCGCCGCTTGAACGCCGGCTTCCGGCAATGCGTTAAGGGCGGCGAGTAACTGTCTGGAGGCTCCGGATAAAAAATGGATATATAATTCTTAAATAATTGCTATATCCTCCGGATCGAACCAATTATAAAATGAAAGCGTAAACAGCAGGCTCCAAACCAAGACATGAAAGGGGTTTACATATGAACCTTCGGAAAAATAGCGGCGTTCTCGCATTAACGCTTGCGGCTGCGATGGCGGTGACGGCCTGCAGCCAGGACCAGAAGCCTGCGGCCCCGTCCGCCTCCGCCAAGCCTTTTGCAGGCCAGAAGCTAACGGTCTTTACGCTGAACCACCAGTGGACGGATTCGATTAAAGCCTCGCTGCCTCAATTCGAGGAAGCTACCGGGATGAAAGTGGACGTTCAGGCTTTCGCCGAGGAGCAGCTGCAGCAAAAGCTGGCCGTGCAGTTTACGTCCAGCTCGGAAACGCCTGACGTCTTCATGTCCCGCCCGTACATGGACAAAATTTTATTTTACAAGAACGGCTGGATGGCCCAGCTGGACGAATACGTGAAGAAAAATCCGGGCTACGACTTCAATGACTTCTCCAAAGCAGCCATCGATGCCACGACCATTGACGGCAAGCTGATGTACATCCCCTTGTTCACAGACCAGTTCGTGCTGTATTACCGGAAAGATATTTTGCAGAAGAACAACATCCCTGTTCCCAAGACGCTGGCAGACCTGGAGGCGGCGGCCAAGAAGCTGCACGACCCGGGCAAAGATTTCTACGGCTTCGTAGGCAGGGGACAGCGCAACGCGCTGGTTACCGCTGTATCGTCGTTCGTCTTCTCCGAAGGCGGCGACTTTATGAAGGGCGACAAGGCGGCCGTCAATACGCCCGAGGCGATCCGCGGCTTCCAGATTTACGCCAGCCTGCTTAAAAATTACGGCCCGCAGGGGACGCTGAATATGAGCTGGCCTCAGGCGGCGGCCTTGTTTGCTCAAGGCAAAGCGGCATTTTATGCAGAGACGGCGTCCATTTACAAAAATACAACCGACCCGGAGAAGTCGCTGGTGAAGGACAATGTCGGCTTCGCCGTCTTCCCAGCCGGTACCGCAGGCGCCAAGCCTTACAACATCGCGGCGTGGTCGCTCGCCATGAACCCGAAGGCTAAGAATAAAGATGCCGCCTGGGCGTTCATGGAATGGGCGAGCAACAAGGAAAACGTCCTGAAGATTCAGCGAAGCGGCGTCCCCGGTGCCCGGAATTCGGTCTGGGCCATGAAGGAAGGCACGGAAACGTACCCGCCCGACCTGGCTGCGGCCATTCAGGAAACGATGAAGATCGGCGTCGGCTACAATGTCCCGCAGGTCATCAGTGTCGGCGAAGCGCGTGACGCCGTAGGAAGCATTGTGGTAAAGGCGATGCTGGGTGAAGACATTAAAGCGGCGGCGGACCAGGCGAACCGGGATTTCCAGGCCATTATCGATAAAGACAAGACGAAGTAACAACCGTCCGTCAGGAACAAGGGCAAGCCTTGGAGTCGCTCTTTGGCTTGCCATTTTTTTGCAGAAAGGAAGTCGGTATTGTGATCGTGAACTGGTTGGATCGGCATCTCAAATGGGTATTTACTTTGCCGGCTGTGCTGTTTATCGGATTGATGATTGCCTTTCCGATCGTCTATACGGGGAAGATCAGCTTATACGAATGGAGCATGTCGGCCATCACGCCGCCCAAATGGGTTGGGCTCGACAATTATGCGCAGCTGCTGAAGGATCCTAAATTCTGGAATTCGATGGGGCTTACGCTGTATCACAGCTCGGTCAGCATCCTGCTGGAAACGGTTCTCGGCGTGGCGGTGGCTTTGCTATTCTCCCGGCCGTTTGCCGGCAAGAGGCTTGTGAAAACGGTCATGATGCTGCCCATGGTCGCCACTCCGGTCTCGATTGGCCTCGTCTGGCTGCTGATCTACGAGCCGTCCATCGGCCTCGCCAATCAACTGCTGAGAAAGCTCGGCCTATCGACGCAGGAATGGCTCGGCTCGGTCACGCAGGTGATGCCTTCCCTGATTCTGATCGACGTCTGGGAGTGGACGCCGATGATCGCACTAATCGTGATCGCGGGGCTCGCGACTCTGCCTTCGGACCCTTACGAGTCCGCCGATGTGGATGGAGCGACTTCGTTGCAAAAGCTGGTGCATATAACCCTTCCGCTGCTCCTGCCAACCATTATGACGGCCGTCATTCTGCGCATCATTGACCTGCTCAAGACGTTCGATACGATTTACGCCACGACGCAGGGAGGGCCCAACTTTGCTTCCCAGACGCTGAACCTGATGATCTTCGACCTTGCGTTCGTGAACTTTAAGCTGGGTTCCGCCTCGGCGCTGCTGATCCTGTTCTTTCTTCTGATCCTGGCAATGATCTTCATCCTGATGGCGATTCGGAAAAGGCTGGGTGGACTCCAATGAAACAATCGACCGTCATGCGTATGAACTATACGCTCATGAATATCCTGGTGCTGGCGTTCTTTCTGTTCCCCTTCCTGTGGATGCTGTCCGCTTCGTTTAAAACGCAGGTGCAGGTTTTATCGTCGCAGTACTTGTTCGCGTTCACGCCCACGGTGAAAAACTACATTACCGTATTCAAGGAATACGATTACGTCAAGTTCATTACGAACAGCCTCGTCGTAGCCGTCGTTTCTACGGCGGGCGCTCTCCTACTGGGCCTGCCGGCGGCCTATGCCATCGCGAGACACCGGATGCAATATTTTGCCATGGCGATTCTGGTCGCCAAAATTATTCCGGGCATCACCTATCTCGTGCCCTGGTATATTTTGTTCAATCAGCTGAAGCTGGTGGATACGTACACGGGCCTGGTATTGAGCCATATGGTCATTGGCCTGCCCTTCATCATGTGGGTAATGATTCCTTTCTTCGAATCGTTTCCGAAGGAGGTCGAGGAATCGTGCTGGATAGACGGATGCTCGCGAATCCGGACCTTTTTCCAAATGGTGCTGCCCGTCTCCATGCCGGGCATCGTAACGGCCTCGCTGCTGGCATTCATTTTCTCGTGGAACAACTTCATGTTCTCCCTGATTCTATCCGGCGAGAAGACAAAGCCGCTGCCGATCGCCGTGTTCAACTTCATCTCCGGCAACGCCATACATTGGGGAGCCTTGATGGCCGCGGCCTGCATCATTACGCTGCCGGTCGTTGTGATGGCCCTGTTCGCCCAAAAATATATCGTCAGCGGCTTATCGGCCGGAGCGGTTAAGGGATAAGAGCCGAACTCAGTATAACGGAGGACTGGACTATGAAAATCACGAAAGTGGAAAGCTTCATCTTGCATGTGCCGATTACGCCGCCGATTACGGATGCCATCAATGCGGCGTCGCATTGGGGACTCTCGGGCGTCCGCCTTTACACGGACGAGGGCTTCGTAGGCTGCGGCTATACGGGCACCTGCGCGGAAGGAGACGATTTGATCACCCAAACGATCGACCGGTATTACGCCCCGCTGCTGATCGGGCAGGATCCTTATATGGTCCGCGAGCTGTGGGACCGGATGCGGTTCGGCAAGATGCACTGGATCGGGCGCGCCGGGGTGACGCACATGGCGCTGGCCGCCGTCGACATCGCCCTGTGGGATCTCATGTCCAAGGCGGCGGGGAAGCCGCTCTGGCAGTATCTCGGCGGACACAAGTCGAAGCGGATCAAAGCCTACAATACGAACGGCGGCTGGCTCAACTGGCCCAAAGACCGGCTGCTGCGGGACGTGGCGGAGATTGTGGAGCAGGGCTTTACCGGTGTGAAGATCAAGGTAGGCAAGCCGGACCCCCGGGAGGACTACGACCGCGTCAAGGCGGTGCGCCGGGCGATCGGCGACGACATCATTTTTATGATCGACGTCAATCAGCAGTGGAACATCAATACGGCGATGACCTGGGCCAAGAAGATGGAAGAATTCGACCTGTATTGGCTGGAGGAGCCGCTGAATCCGGACGACATCTTGGGGCACAAGAAGCTGGCGGACGAACTGAACATTCCGATTGCCCTCGGCGAGCATGTTTATACCAAGTATGCGTTCCGCGATTACATCCATCAAGGTGCGGTGGAATATGTGCAGGTGGACGTCACCCGGGTGGGAGGCATCACGGAATGGCTGCAAGTGGCGGGGCTGGCCGCTTCCTATGACCTCCCGATTTGTCCGCATGTCGGCGATATGGGGCAAATCCATCAGCATCTGGTCGCCTCTACGCCGAATGCGATCATGCTGGAATATATCCCGTGGATCCGCCACATCTTCATCGAACCGGCTACCGTGAAGGACGGCTACTACTTACTGCCGGAAAGACCGGGCGCCTCCACCGATATGATTCCGGAGTGCTTTGAAGCTTACCGCGTGAAATAAGCTCGTCTAGCGGTACCCATCGCTCGCAAGGTTCGAGTATAATACGCATAACAGGGGATTAGGGGCGATGGGAATGCGTCACAAATGGAGCACATTTCACAAAATGATTATGCTGATTATTTTGATACTGCTTCCGATCGGAGTCATCTTCAGCTATACGAATCATACTTCGGTCAAGGTCATCGAGAAGGAGTTGCAGGAAAAAAGCTTGACCCGTCTGGAGTTCCTGGCTCGTCAAATAGATAACACCGTGGATCAATTATCGGTCCTGTCGATTATCGTGAGCAGAGACCCTTCCATCAAGGCGTTGGGCGACCCGGGAAGCGGCCCTGCCGCCTTTCAGCAGCTGAAGACGCAGGAGGACATCGTCCAGAAGCTGAACCTGCTGAGCGCTTCAAGCGGCTGGAACAATCGGCTGAGCATCTACCTGCCGAAGGTGAAGCAGGCTCTGTCGAACGACTACCAGAGCGTCTATAGCGACGAATACGTGGAGAAGCTGCCTGCCAGTCAATGGGGCTATCATCCCGACGCTTCGGGCAGGGACGCTTATTTCAACAAAGCGGTCTGGAGTCCGCTGCTTCTGAATAAAAGCCTGCTGGAAGCCGAATCGGTCGTCGAGGTCCGGTTCACGGAGAGCAATTTGATCCGGATGCTGAAGGATTATAAGAATGACGGCAAGACCAACCCGTTTTTTTATAAACGCTACGCGAGCCCGATTCTGGACAAGACGGGGGGCCCCGGCGTCACCGACCGGATAGTCGCAATCCTTAACGAGTCGCCGCTGGACGATGCCGGTCATCGCATCGTAGAGATCGGACGGGAGCAATATCTGGTCAATTATGCGCGTACGAAAAGCCTCGGCTGGCATGTCGTCGACTACTTGCCCTTGAAGGAAGTGCTGGCCCCCATCACCAAGAGCCGTGATTTATTTTACTTGTCGATTATTCTTATGCTCTTCGTCAGCCTCCTGGCCACCGTCATCCTGTACAGGCAGGTCCAGCTTCCGATTCAACTGCTGCTGCAGGGGGTCAGGAAGCTTCACACGGGAGCGTTCTCCCACCGACTGAGCTATCGGCCGAGGAACGAATTCGATTATTTGTTCACCCGATTCAATGAAATGGCGGAGGAAATCCAGCGGCTGCTCGAGAACGTATATATGGAGAACATCCGGTTTCGCGATGCGAAGCTGAAGCACCTGCAGTCCCAGATCAATCCGCATTTTTTGTCCAATTGCATGTTCTTTATTAAAAATATGATCGCCATCGACGATAAGCAGGCGGCCACCACGATGGTCCTGCGTCTGTCGGAATATTTTCGATATATCACCATGCTGGAGCATACGTTGACCACCCTGCGGGAGGAACTGCGGCTTATTGAAAATTATTTAACGATCCAAAACTTGCGGATGGAACGGTTTCACTACGAGATCGACATTCCGGAGGAAATGCTCGATCTCCAAATCCCCCGGCTCATGGTTCAGCCGATCGTCGAGAACGCGATTGTCCATGGAATCGAGAGAAAGGAGCAGTACGGGATCATTTCAATTTCCGGGGAAATGTTCGAGCATGCTTGCCGTATATTTATCGACGATAACGGGGTAGGACTACCGGAACGGCAGCTGACGGAGCTGGCGCACAAGGTTTCCAGTCCTCTGGATCAGGAGGCCGGGTGCGGGCTATGGAACGTTCACCAGAGGCTTACTTATCAATTTGATCAACAATCCGGCCTTACCTTCTCGCATTCTCCGCTCGGAGGCTTGCGAGTGGCCATCCAATGGAACATCGGTGCCTGACCGGGCCGGTACAAGAAGGAGGGGGCTTCATGCTGCAGCTGCTGCTGGTTGACGATGAGATGAGCATCGTAGAGACGCTGGCCGCCACCATCCCTTGGCGGGAAATCGGGATCGGCACGGTTCATAAAGCTTATTCGGCATCGGAGGCGCTCGATCTCGTCAACATGCATCCCGTCGATATTGTGATTACCGATATCCGCATGCCGGGGATGGACGGGTTGGAGCTCGCGAGACATATCTATATGCACTGGAAGCATATGAAATGCCTTCTGCTGACCGCCCATGCGGATTTCGCTTACGCGCAGGCCGCGATCAAGAACAACATTTGCGATTATTTGGTGAAGCCGGTCAGCGACAGCGAATTGATCGAACGGGTGGCTTCCGTCGTTCAGACGATCCGGGCGGAGCGGGAGAGCGATGACGCTTACAGGCGGGCCGTGAATGCGATGCGAGATCATTTGCCCCGGCTTCGCGGAGAGCTGTTACATGATTTGCTCCAAGGGAAGCGCTTCTCATCGGAGAAATGGGCGGAGCAGATCCGGCTGCTTGAAATCCCGGTCCGGCTGAACGACCGCCTCGTGATGCTCATGGTTCGGTTCAAGGACCAATTCTCCGACCTCGATCCGTATGACATGTCCTTGATGGAGTTCGCCATCGTCAATATGGCGCAGGAAACGCTGGAGGAATACTTCCACGTCTGGTCCTGCAAGGATTTGCATGACTATTTGGTCCTGGCTTTAATCCCCAAATCGTCCGAGGAGCTGCAGTACCACGCCAATCGGCTCAGCCATCAGCTGCAAAGGAACATTGAGCATTTTTTGAAAAGAAGAGTATCCGTACTTCTGGGCCAATGGGGGGCTTTCCCGGACGATGTCGCCAAGCTCTACAGCAATATGCTGTTGATCTTCGGCAAGAGACTTGGGAACGAGAAGGATCTCCCGGTATATATTATGGACGATTCGGAGGTTACCGAGGTCCGCACCTTGTTCAGTCTCTACGAGCCCCCGATGCTCATGCACTTGATGGAAGCCGGCCATTGGGATGCCGCCGAACAGAAGATCAGCGAGATTTTGAAGGAGCTCGAAGCCGATTGGGCGGAATCGTCCGAGCATCGAATGGAGGCTTTCTTTTCCTTCTTCTCGGCATTCTCCTATATCGCGCACAAGAACGGCCGGAAGCTCGCGGATTGGATCGAGGACGATTACGCGCGAGGGAAGGAGATGCAGCCGGCCAAAACGGTAAAGCATTTAAGCTCATGGGTGTGGAGCGTCTATCACAAATTCAAGCAGCAAGCGGTAAGTGAAACCCGGAGCGCCCGTATGGTGGCTGTGAAGGAAGCGCAGAAATTTGTCCTGTCCCATCTTTCCGGCGATCTTTCGCTGCAGACGATCTCCGAGCATCTGCAGATGCATCCCGCTTACTTGTCCCGGCTGTATAAGCTGGAGACAGGGGACAATCTCAGCGACTACATCACCCGGCTTAAGATGGAGAAGTCGCAGCAGCTTCTCAAGCACAGCACGCATAAAATTTATGAGGTAGCCATTGAAGTGGGCTATCAGAACCCGCATTATTTCATTAAATTATTCAAGAAGCACTACGGACTGACGCCTCAAGAGTACCGGAATTCAACGGTATGAGGGTCAGCGAGCGCTCGAGACCTAGTCCCCGTCGGCAGGTCTCTTTTTTATGCCGGGAAAGTTCGAACATGGTTATTAATTGATTTAGAAGAATAACCTGAATCCGTGAAAGATTGTTGAGGCCAGACTCTATGAGCGAACCCCACAAGGTTGCTTGGCAAAATAAGGAATCGGGGGATTCCAAAACAGTTACGTGCAGGTGCAAACAGACCTCCCCTTTCGGGAAAGTCCAAACTTAACATGATAGGGTTGCTGGTCAGCCCGACAACGCCATATATATTCGACGAAATGTCGGGAACCAAGGACTGTGA
>NZ_JAQAGZ010000028.1 GCF_027533625.1 Paenibacillus gyeongsangnamensis
CAATTGCGAGAGGTTCTGAACCGCTTCTGATTTCCACCGATTCAGGACATTGCTATGAATGCCGTGCTCTGAAGCGAGCTGCGAAACCGACTTTTCTTCCTTCAGAATTTCCAGTACGATGTGGGCCTTTTCTTCCGGCGTAAACTTCCTTCTACTGGTCGTCATACAACTAAGAAACTCCTTTTTTTCTGTCTAGTTTCTATGTAGCATTATACTTTACCTATAATTTGGTTCAATATTTATTAAAATTAGGAAAAAAGAAATAGTTGTATATCGAAATGATGAAATAACGGCAGATGAAATTGGCAAAATGAAGCCTGACCATATATTGCTTTCTCCTGGACCAAGTAATCCTGACCATGCTGGCGTTTGTTTGGACGTTGTTCAAAAATTTCATCGGAGCATTCCAATTATGGGAGTGTGCTTGGGACATCAAATTATTGCGCAATCCTTTGGAACTAAAATCGTCAAAGCCAAGCAGCCTATGCATGGTAAAATTTCCGAAATTGTTCATGACGGCAAGTCTATTTTTAAAGGGATCCCTTCTCCCTATAAAGTAACCAGATATCATTCATTGGTTGCCGAAAGGGAAACCTTGCCCGATTGTTTTGAAATTAGCGCAGAAACCATGGACGGAGAGATCATGGCGTTACGTCATAAAGAATTTTCGGTCGAAGGAGTTCAGTTTCATCCGGAATCGATCTTAACCGAATATGGTCTGGAGATTCTTGGGAATTTTTTCGGAGCTAAAATGTATGCTTATCAATAAACCGAATCTATATTAAAGGAGAATATTTATGATGCGCCTTGAAGAAATGGGGGAGACCGTTTTATCAATAATTGAAAATAAAATGAATTTCAAGATGGATAGGTCCCTTATTAATGGAGAAACCGTATTAGGTGTAGAGGGAATGGGATTGGACTCGATTGCAATCATTTCGTTATCGAATCATTTGGAAAGAGAATATGGAATTTCGCTAACGGATGATGAAATTGCCGTCTTTCATGGAATGAATTTAAATGATATATGTCATTTGATTTTGGAAAAAAATAAAAACGAGGTATAGAATGATGATTACAAAAGAAGATATTAAATCTCTGTTGTTGGAGAGGAAACTTTATGCCCCTATAGACGAAGAACAATTGAACAACGGTTCGGAATTTATTTTGGATTCCTTATCGTTATTATGGTTTTTAGAAGGATTTGAAAAGAAGTTTGGAATCCAGTTGTCATTGGAAGATCAAGAATGGAACGAATTCACATCAGTTGATTCTATTTATCAAGTGCTAAAGACAAAGGGTTTGACATAAAAAGCAGGTGAAGTTTATATGAATAAAGTCGTAATTACAGGTTTCGGTGTACTCACTCCTTTTGGATTTGGCGAAGATGCGATAGTCCGTCATATGTTTAATGGTGATCACGGATTTAAAAAAACATCAAGATTTGATTCTTCGCGATTTCGTTCTTCTTATTCCGCTGAATCGAACTACAACGGTTCATTATTAGAACTGAGTATACAATTGTCTCAGGAAGCCATTGAAATGGCTGGATTACCGCGTGATGTGAATGCCAATGTTCTCATTGGCACGTCCGGCGATTTTGATATCTTGATGGATTATTGGAAGCAAAAGTTGTCCGGGAACGCACCGGGTGTACCTTTACTTGAGAAGATGGCTTCTTATCATGCGGAGAAAATTGCCGCTAACTTCGGATTTAATGGGAAAACGATTGGATTTAATAACGGTTGTATAGCGTCCAGTAATGCGCTCGGCATCGGTTATGAAATGATTGCTCAAGGGAAAGCGAATGTAGCCGTTTGTGGAGGCTATGCATTAGTTTGCGAAGAACAGGTTTCCAGGTTTAATTCAGGCAGAGCCTTATCTAAGGACGGATTAATAAAATCATTTAGTGCAGATCGTTCCGGTTTATTGCTTGGTGACGGCGGAGCCATATTTGTGTTGGAAAGCGAAGAGCATGCCCAAAGCAGAGGTGCTTCGTGTCTGCTCGAAATTTGCGGGTGGGGGATGACGTCTGATGCTTTTCATATCACCCAACCTCATCCTGAAGGATTAGGTATGGCCATGGCCATGGAAAAGGCGCTGAGAGCGTCAAACATAGAATGCCATCAAATTAAGTATATTAATGCGCATGGTACAGGTTCGGTTGTAAACGATGATAGGGAAACGAAAGCTTATAAGAAGGTTTTTGGTGATTTGGCGACTGCTATTCCAGTATCGTCAACGAAGACGATGACAGGTCATAGCTTGGAAGGAACCGGAGCGATGGAGACGGCTATTTTGTTAGTTTCCATGAAACATAATTTTATTCTTCCTACCATTCATTATCTCAATAAAGATCCAAATTGTGATCTTGATTATGTTCCGAATGAAGGGAGGAAAGTGAGCTCTTTGGATGTTACGATGAATTTAAACGCTTCTTCCGGAGGAAATAATGTAGTTACGGTTTTCAGAAAGACGGTGGAATAAAATGAAGAATAGATTTGCCATTACCGGAATGTCGATTATGGGAAAATGGGGCTCGGGCATAGATCAATTCATTGATTTTTGCGATGGAAAAGTCAATGACGAAGTGGAAATTCCTATTGTACCCGGATTTGTTAAATCTAATTTTAGTCCTTTGGTTTATCATAATATCAAAAAATTAATGGAAACCTGTACATTGAATAAAGGAAGCCGGACAGCCATTTTGCTTGGGAGTATATTTGGCGATTCAATTACCGATGATTTGTCTGTTTGCAATTCGGTTCAACGGCAACCCTTGGATCCCCTATTATTTGCACAATCCATCCCGAATGCAGTTCTCGGTTTTATATCCAGACAATTTAATATGACCGGTACTTTTTCGTGTATCACATCAATGGATCCTCTATTAACAGTAATGTTAGAGATGTCCGAATTGTTACTATGTTCTGACGATGCAGACCAAGTGGTATTAACTGCTGCAGAAATTGCAAATCCTAGAAACGATGAAATTTATTCTCAATATTTTAAAACGGGTTGTAAGACTAAACATAGGGATATTGTTGCTTCAATCGTTGTGGAAACAGAGGAAAATGCCTTAAAGAATCACCGTCCCATTTTATTCTACATTGACGAGTATAAGGAGCTATCGCAGCATCATGATTTGGTCAATGAAGATGTAACATTGGATTTTTCCCATGACCCGTTACTATTCTCTAGCACCTATAGTTTTGTGAAATTACTCCTGACATGGGATCAAATGAAAAAATCGAATATTCAGTCCGCAAGTATTATAGATCGTAATCTAAATCATAAAGCGGGAAAAATTGAAATTTCACTTCCGATGGAGGGAAATAATGAGCACTAGCCTTGAACTATTACAGAATCAGGCTTCTTTCGTGGATTTAGACGCTGAGAAAAACAGATATAGACCTATTATATTTGACTTATCTGTTCAGGAAGATATGGAAGCATTTGAAGAGCTGATGAAAATAAACCGTTTGTGGGGAATTCATGATCAGATCGAAACCCAACTGACAGATTTAGCAAAATCACGGTCGCCACATAAAAAATTAACTTCACTTGAGCTGGAACTTGAGGTTGCGAAAATTGTTAGGGATGTACGTGTAAATCAATACGGAAGGTGGGTCTATTTTCCATGGTCCGGAAGATTAGTCCATTTATTGCCTCCGGAAGAATTTCATGAATTACGATTAGATCGCAACCGGAATAAAATCACGTATGAAGAACAAAAACAGCTTGGAAATGTAACGGTAGGCATTGTAGGACTCTCGGTCGGTAACGCTGCAGCTCTGACCATGGCCTTAGAGGGTGTATTCGGACACATTAAACTAGCGGATTTTGATACTTTGGATTTATCTAATATGAATCGGATACGTGCCGGCGTGTATGATCTCGGAATACCTAAAACCGTATTGGCTGCAAGGCAGATCTATGAGATAAATCCTTATGCGAACATTACTTTATATAATCAAGGGGTTACATTAGACAACATCGATCAATTTTTAAGCGGGACTCCAAAGGTTGATATACTCATTGACGAATGCGATTCCATCAGTCTGAAGTTTTTATTGAGAGAAAAAGCAAGGGAACTAAAACTGCCTGTTTTAATGGAAACCAGTGACCGGGGCATGCTGGATGTTGAAAGATTTGATTTGGAACCCTCTCGGCCGCTATTTCATGGACTATGCGGCAATTTAACTTCAAAAGATATTCATGTTTGCGATAATGAAACCAAAATTGAGGCTGCTCTTTCCATTATCGGAACCGATACGATTTCCTCTCGCTCGGCGGCTTCCATGATCGAGATTGAACAAACCATTTCCACATGGCCGCAGCTGGCATCCGATGTCATTCTCGGAGGCTCCAGTTTAACAGCCGCAGTAAGAAGAATAGGACTCGGAAATCGTTTACTCTCGGGGAGGAGATATGTTGATCTGGATAACTTCTTAGACCAAGGTGGCGTACAAACCCCTGAACCCTCTTATCCTGCTCAAATGCCTGAGCGTGGATTGGCTCAACCGAGTAAAAAAGAAGAGTTTATACCGGAGCTGATTCGATTTTTTGTAAATCATGCTGTTCTTGCTCCATCCGGAGGTAACTGCCAACCATGGCAATTTTGTTATCAACATGACAAACTCCACATCATTCATGATCGCAAAAGATCAAAAAATTTACTGGACACAACAAATCATGGAAGTTATATAGCGCTTGGTGCTGCGATTGAAAATATAGTGATTGCCGCCAGATTTCGTCAATATGATTCCAAAGTCAATCTATTTCCTTTTGATGAGAACCGCGACATCGCAGCTTCTATCGAGTTTGCACCATTTCAGGATATTTACCCGGAGCCGGAGGAATCACTATATCATGAAATTTCCAAAAGAGTAACGAATCGACATGTGGATTCAACTGATTTGATAACTGAAAATGAACTTGATCGTTTAAACGAGGCATTGATGTCCGACAATTCAAAGCTACACTTAGTGACGGATAAACAAGTTATGTGTGAAATTGCTGATTTGTTAGGGCAAGGCGACCGCATTCGTTTTCTGAATCCGGAGCTGCATCGGGAAATGATGGGGGAGATTCGGTGGAACGACAAACAGACCTTAGAAACGTATTATGGCATTGATCTCAAAACTTTAGAAATGACCTCTGCACAAGCTGCAGGAATGAGACTTTTGGCTCGTCCCGAGGTTGCTAATATTTTGTATCAAATGAATGGAGGCAAAGCACTTGAAAAAGGTGCAAAAGATTCAATCGCTTATTCCTCAGCTGTCGGTTTAATTTCGATGATTGGCCGTCAAAATGAGGATTGGATAAAAGCCGGAAGACAGATTCAACGATTATGGCTGACTGCAACCAAATTAGGATTGGCATTTCAACCGATGACAGCCCTGCTTTTTATGTTCGATTTACTTCATCAAGGTTCAAATACATTATTTAGCGCTATAGAAAAAGCTGATCTGATGAATTTGCATAGCGATCTTTACCGATTATTCAACCTGCCCCCGGATATGACGCCGGTTATGCTCTTCCGTATAGCTAAAGCGGATGAAGTTACAATAAGGTCTTTAAGATTGCCGGTTGATTGGGTCTTGACTAAGGAATTACCTTCCATTCAGGAGGTAAGAGTATGAAAGGTAAAGTAGAAATCTTACAAACAGAGGAAGACATAGAAGAGCTTTTCCGATTAAGGTACCAGGTGTTTGTTGAGGAAGAAGGAAACATGGAGCCAAAACCCGATGAACAGATTTATGATGGATTCGACAAAATCTCAATGAATATAGCTGCGATTATAGATGGAAACATTGTAGGAGGTTTAAGATTAACAGCTCCTTCCGAATCCGGAATTCCAGCTGACGAGTTTTTTGATTTTCATCGCTACATCCCGGAGCATCCTGCTCGTTGCGGTGGAGGAAGTATGTTATGTATTTCCAGAAAATACAGGAGATCCATCAACTTGATTATTGCCTTAAACAGCTTATTTTTTTATTGGGGCATATCTACAGGCTTAACTCATATTTATGGAGCGGCTAATCCTGTCAGGGAACCATTTTTTGTAAGTAAAGGATATCGACGTCTTAGTCCGCCATTTTATCATGAGAAGAAAAAATTAGATTGCTTACCCGTAATCATTGATCTGAATGAAATAAAAGAACCTTATTTGTCCGTTGTCCAAAATCATATTGCAAACCATGGGCTTGGTTCAAAGGAGCCAGTGTTATTCGATATGTAAGTATCGCCAATGGAAATCAAGAAGGCGATCAAAAACTGGAAACCCGACGACTATAGGATATAACTAAAGTAAAATGGAGAAGGCACATGAAACATATGTATAGCACGATAATGACGGAAAGGAGGTGAACATACAGCATCTTTTACATACAATTGGGGATTTTCTGTTGAAAACGAGAATGTTAAACAAAATTTAGAAGGGATGAAATCCATGCCAAATCCTATTGTACATTGGGAAATTTATTTTCTTTATCTGTCACTTTATTAGCTAATCAACCTACTTGTACTCGATTGCGTCCTAAATTTTTGGCTTCATATAGTCTTAAATCTACTCTTTCAAGAATATCTTGATAGGATTCTGATTTTTTTAATAGGGTTACACCTGCTGAGATGGTAATCTTAACTGGAGTTTTTCCATTCATGAAGGAAGCATTTTCGATAATACATCTTAACATTTCCGCGATTATTTCGGCATCTTGAATATTGGTATGAGGTAAGATAATAATGAACTCTTCTCCACCCAAACGTACTATAGAATCCATTTCACGCAAATTATTTTTGATAAGATTAACAAGAGTTGTTAAAACTTGATCACCAAAAACATGTCCGTATTTATCATTGAGATTTTTAAAATAATCAATATCTATTGCAATTATGGACAGAGAGCTTGTGATACGGTTATATACTGGAAGTGCTCTTGTGAAATAAATTTCTAGATATCTTCGATTAAAAGATTTTGTCAAAGGATCAACAAGAGTTAATTGTTCTAATTCGGTTGTTTTTTTATAGGTTTCAATTCTAAAATATGAGAAAAACAATAATACAGTGAGATTAACTAACGAATTTATAAATTCCAGAACGATCGATTGTATAGGTAGAGTAACAAAATCGATTACACATTTGGTAATGACCCAAAAAGCTATTATTGATAATGCCAGTACCCAATTTGGGAAGAGAGCAATCAAACAAAGGCAAGGGATAATTAATATGATCCCTATAGATAGAAAACCTACATTTTTTCCCAATGAAAAATAAATGATTAAAGAAAAAATAGCAGAAAATAAAAACCAAAGTGACTTTTTACCGGTCATAAGAAGTACCGGCCTCCTTATGATTAATAGTTATAAAGAACAGAAGTTTAATGGGGTTCCATGTGGGTTTTACATCCTTCTGGATACAAGGTTTGTTCATTAGTGAAGTTCGCGAGAAATGATAAAAAGACCACTTTCCTAAAGTGGAAAATGGTCAGTAGCGCTACTAGCTCATTCAATTCAAGCGCCCTAATTTACGGAATTATATTCATCGCTTCCATTTTAGACACTCTAATTATACAATCAACTGTAAGTATCGACAATAGATACCAATTTATTTAATAATTTATTTGAAATTATCACTTCAAACTTTACTGCGCTTCCAATATCGTCTGGCGGTACTCTTAGAATATCTGCGCAAGTAAGTTATTTACTGTTCTTCAATTTATTGGAATACAGAAGAGGAATGCCTAGCCAAACAAAGCCGCCACCAGTAATTGCTCCACCGATTGCGGAAAAGACAGGTCCTGCATTTCCTGCAAAACTGCCTAATGCGAATATAATCGTTCCAATAACCAAGAGTAGGCCGCCCCATCGTGGCAGTATATTATTTAGCATTGTTGAGATACCGAATAATAACATCCCGGCAACGAAAATCAGTGACCCCGTTTTAATTAAATTTGGCACATATGAGTTAAATACTAGGCTTGTATCGACGCCGGAAGCACCGGCAATCTCCACATAGACGATAGCGCAGACGACGATCGTGCCCACTACTCCCAGCACCATTCCAAACATTCCAAGTAAACCTCTTCGCTCAGCCTGTGCCTCGTAAAGTCCAATGAATGCAAAGACGACGACTAAGTGAGCGGCAAAGACCAAACTTGCTCCCAGCACCGTACCAAATTCTGAATTTCCGAAAAGATTGAGGAAATGGGCAAGAAAAAAAAGTATTCCGGATGTAACTGCACCGAGCCCTCCTAAAATCTTGAATGAATGCGTTGATGACATAATAATTACCCCCTAGATAGTATTCCTCATCGTCACTCATGTTCAACATTCGTGTTGAGTCCACATTACATGGGAATGAATAACAATTCCAAGATAGAGGCCTCTCGTTATATTATAATTGCCCCATAGTGGCATGGAAATAGAATTCAAAATAACTTAATTAAAGGAAATCGGGTTAACAACTTGGTAAGCGGAAGTTTTACGTTTTGGATGTTGGAAAGCGCTTTTCTATGAAGCGAAACATAAGGCATCCGCCTTGAACGCTTCAACACGGGAGCTTATTTCTATTTCGTATAAGAGCAATGATCAGCAGTAATAAGGGTACGATCGTTTGTATGGAAAGCATGTAAAAAGGACCTGTTGTTGAGAAGAAACGCGCTAATTCCTGTAGACTGGAGGTGGACCAAATACTAATCAATACCAGTAAAATACCTATGGGCAATACGATAAGACGATACTCGGAAATATTTAACCATTGGGCGGTTCCAAGTGTGACCGCATAAAAGAATACGGATATTTTTATAAAAACTCCTCCAACATAAATGGCCATCACAATCGCTTCAAGATGCTCGAAAAAATCGGCGATCCTAATATACCGAATAGCGGTTAACATGGGATAAGTTATACTGCCCGTAATATCACCTAATAATAAAAGCGGAATGATATCAAAAAGAATAAATGTAGGGACTATAAGATGCACAGCAGAGAAGCCCCATTTTATTCCTCGATCTTGATCTTTTAAAAAGGGAAGCAAAAAAGCAATAAGCAGTAAATCACTGTAAAAGCTGCTCGAAATAATGGCCCCCTTGATGGAAGGTGTTATGCCATTTTCCATGACTGGGAACAAGTATTTTAGTCTCAAATCCGGTATAAGCAACATGATTGATATTACTAAAGCTATAAACAGAAACTGTTCAACGAGCTGCGCACACCTCGCAATGACTTCTAAACCGCCTCGAACCGCCAAAGAACAAACGAAGACCATACTTCCTAAAATAAATACCATGGGGGTTCTGTTAAGAAAAGATGAATTTATAAACTCCCCGTACTCCCTAATGATTGTGCCATTGATATGCAAATAAAATAATAAAAAAATAAATCCGAGGATTTTACCGGGTATTACACCGATGATGTGCCTGCTATATTCAACTACTGTCTGCTTAGGATACATTTTATTCAATTGATATACGAGATACACATTTAAGTATCCGATTATGCAGGCAAGAATAGGCGATATCCAGGTATCTTGTTTGGCATGCATGGCAGTGATCGAAGGCATTTGGATGAGGCCAGAGGCCATAATCGTCGGGTGCATCATAAGCACCATCTGAAAACCGGATATTTTACCTTTTTCAATCAAGATTTCTCACCCCGTACTTCCAAATAATTCTATAAGTATGCCCAAAAATGAAAAGAAAATCCATCAGGCGGGCGGGTGAGGGCGTGGTGCCGTTTGTTGCTCAGTGTTCGAGTTCCGGCGTTCGTAGCCCAATCCCAGCGCTTCCAGCAACGGGCTGATTTGGAAAGTGATTGAACAGGGGACTCACGAATTAAATAAGAGAACCTCCGATCCCGCCTTGCCGGCGGTTTTGGAGGTTCTTCTGTTCTTATTATTGGACTAAGCGAATTCCTGCGCAGCGTCCTTTTCTAATGATCCATGGACTCATTAAGAAGCCCCAGCTTCTCCAGCAGCTTGAAAAACAAGCTGAGCAGGATGGCGACCACGGTAGCCAGGGCCATACCTTTCAAAGAGAAGCTGCCGATCGATACGGTCGCTCCGCTGATCCCGATGACGAGCACAATGGTAGTAAGTGTGAGGTTGCTGGCTTTGGAATAATCGACCTTCGTCTCCACGAGCATCCGGATTCCCGAGGCTGCAATAACACCGAACAGCAGAAGCGATACGCCTCCCATGACCGGGGTCGGAATCGTTGTGATCAAAGCCGCGAGCTTGCCGAAAAAGGATAAGACGATGGCGATGACCGCCGCTCCCCCGATGACCCATACGGAGTAAACGCGGCTGATGGCCATGACGCCGATATTTTCTCCGTACGTGGTGTTGGGTGTCGATCCCAGGAAGCCAGACAAAATCGTAGATATCCCGTTGCCCATCAACGAGCGGTTCAGACCCGGATCCCGGGACAAATCTTTGCCGACGATGTTGCCCGTCACGATCAGATGACCGATATGCTCCGCGATGACGACAAGAGCGGCCGGAGCGATGATGGCGATCGCCGAAAAACTGAACTCAGGCCGGTAGAAGACGGGCATGGAGAGGAATGGAGCCTTCGCGACCGGCTCATAGTTCAAGTAGCCTAAGGCAAAGGCCAATACATAACCGCAGACAATCCCTACAAGGATAGGGATAATCTTGAGAAAGCCGCGGAATACGACCGAGCCGATCACCGTGATGAGCAGCGTCGCAGAGGAAATCGCTATGACTTCAAAGTTCGGCTTCCAGTCCGCTCCCGCGGCAGCCGGCTTGATGAAGCCCGCCATCTCGGCAGCGACCGGCACAAGCTCCAGTCCGATCACAGCGACAATAGCACCCATGGCGGCCGGCGGAAAGACGACATCCAACCAGCGGGTCCCCGCAAAATGGATGATGAGGCCGACGAGTGCAAAGATGACACCCGAAACGATAAATCCGCCTAGCGCAGCCTCGTAGGATTGGCCGCCTGCCAGGACGGCGAAAACAGGGGACAAGAAGGCGAAGCTGGAGCCGAGGTAAGCTGGGATTTTGCCCTTGCAAATGAGCAAGTACAGCAGCGTGCCGATTCCGTTCATGAGCAATATGGTGGCAGGATCTACCTTGAACAGCACAGGTACGAGCACGGTCGAGCCGAACATTGCGAACAGGTGCTGCAGGCTTAAAAAAAGACTTTTGACTAACGGGGGACGTTCGTCCACTTGGATGACTTCTTGCTGCACTTCCGATCTACTCCTTCGGTATTCAAACTGAAAACATCTTGTTTATCTTATCAGATCTCGGTCAGTTTGCCAGCTTTTTCACAAAAAAAAGCTTCTGCCGATCAGGCAGAAGCTTGGGTAAGAGAGCTCACGAGCCTGATTCGTGATTCAATCGCCCATGTTGTATTCCGTAAATTAGTCGGAGCACGCGTCACAGACTGGCTCTGGAGCTCGAACTCCTTGTCCCAACTTTCTGCCGACAGCGCTCCACGCCTTTTCTGAAATACCCTAACGCCATATCATAGGCGGAAGAGGCCTTGGCCCGGTTTCCCGCATCCAAATTCAACCTAACGAGCTGTAGGATCTCCTGTTCGTCCGCTATTCTTTCCGAGCCCGATTAAGATGGTTGACTACATCAAACGAGTTCTCTCCATACCTATCATCCTTTCCGTATAATCATCTGCCTAATCGGATATGGATGACCTGTTACGATTCATCGTTGATCTGACTATAGATCAGCTTCTCTTATCCAAAATCCGGCGCAGAATCGCCGACAAGTACGTTTACCCCAAGGGACTCGATGGCGTCGATCCATTCTTTCGGACAGCCGGAGTCGGTAACGACCATGGAGATTTCTTGAAGCCGGGCGATACGCGCAAACGTCGTAATGCCAAACTTCGAGTGATCGCATACGAGAATCGCTTCTTCCGACCGTTGGATCATGCTTTGCGAGACCGTCACTTCTTCAAGTTGATAGTCCGTAATGCCATCAGCCAGTGAGATGCCGCCAGCGGAAATAAAAGCTTTGTTTACCTTGAACTGATCCAGCAATTGATGCGTGATGGCTCCCGTAGCCGCTTGATACCGGGCATTCACTTCCCCACCCGCAAAAATGATCTTCCCCCGGAATATTTCCAAGGCAAGGGTAAGGATCGGAATGGAGTGGGTGATGATCGTCACGTCCGGGCGATCCTTGAGATGGCGCAAAATTTCAATTGTGGTAGTGCCATTGTCCAGCATAATCGTCTCGCCGTCTTTGACCAGGCTGGCGGCCAGTCTCCCTATGGCGGCTTTCTCTTCCCGCTTCATCTGTGACCGTTTCGGAAAAGGCGGCTCGATGTGATCGAAGCTTGCCTTCACCGCTCCACCGTACACCTTCCGCAGCTTGCTCTCCTTCTCCAGTCGGTCGAGATCTCTACGTATCGTTTCCGTCGATACATTCAGATGCTCCGCGAGGAGATGGACCTTGACTTTTCCTTCCATTTCCAACTGATCTAGGATGGTTTTCTTGCGATCCTCATAGGTCAAAGACATCTTATTAAAGCCTCCCAATGTGACCGATGATTAGGTATGCTGAGGTTTGTTGTTGTTTTTAACAGTATAAAAGATCGCAAAATTCATGTCAATGAAGGTATGTATGTATAATATAGATTGACAGGTAACCAGATCGGCTATACAATAGTCGGGAATCAACATAATTTTTTAATAAAACAACATGAAACAACATGTATACAACGAAATCTATTTATGGAAAGGGAATGGTCCTGATGAAATCTTCTCTTGCTTTCCGCAGTGATGGAACATTTACGATTGTACAGTTTACTGATATTCACTGGCAAGACGGCGGCCCGAAGGATCAGCAATCCCGTCAATTAATGGCGTCCGTTCTGGATTCAGAGAAGCCTGATCTCGTCGTGTATACGGGCGATATCATCTACACGGGCCGTACGTCCCTCGGGGAGCCGGTTTGCGAATTTCCCGGGCGGGCTTTTCTGGAAGCCGTTGAATCTGCAGAAGCGCGGGGAATTCCTTGGTCGTTTGTCTTCGGCAACCATGACACGGAGCTGGGGATAACGAGAGGGGAGCTGATGGATGTGGCGCTTAGCCAAGACCATTGCACAGTCCCTGCCGAAGCTGAGGAACGTTACGGGGTGGGAAACTATCGGCTTCAAATTGCAGCCACTGACGGGACGCCTGCCGCGGTGCTCTATTTCTTTGACTCGGGCAATCTTTCACGGGTCCCTGGCGTGAAAGGCTACGACTGGATTCACCCGGATCAGATCGGCTGGTACATAAGCCAATCCGCAGAGGTTAACAGATCCTTGACGGCAGCCAAGCTTCCGGCGCTGGCGTTCTTTCACATCCCGCTGCCGGAATACAAGGAAGTATGGGCGGGGGGGAACTGCCGCGGCCACCAATTCGAGGAAATATGCTGCGCCCAAGTGAATGGTGGACTTTTCGCTGCGCTGTTGGAAACCGGGGACGTGATGGGCACGTTTGCAGGGCATGATCATGTCAACGACTACTGGGGTGAGCTGCATGGCATCCGTCTTTGCTACGGCCGGGCCACAGGTTATAACACTTACGGACGGGAAGGCTTTCAACGGGGCGCGCGCGTTATCCGTCTATGGCAGGGTGTCCGCGATTTTGAAACCTGGCTGCGTCTTGCCGACGGATCCAGGGTCATCCAAGCGGCAACGCAGTGAAACATATGATATCGCAGGGAGCGCTGCATACATATGATTTTATCCATTCTGCTTGTTCTTGCCTCCGGTTTCACGCATGCCGTCTGGAGCTTGTTTGCCAAACGCAGCGGGAATAAAGCCGTCTTTCTCTGGTCCATCATGATCCTGACCACGATTATACTCTTTCCACAGTTTATCATCGAAATGCTAAGCGTACGTTTATCTTTGCCTGCTTGGGGTCTGCTGGCTTTGTCCGCGCTGCTGCAAGCAGCTTATGCCCTGATGCTGACCTTTGCTTACCGCATGGGCGATTTATCTCAGGTGTATCCTATCATGCGGGGCACCAGCACCCTGCAGATTCCATTGGTCGGCGTGCTGCTACTTCACGAATCCTTGACACTCTTCGGATGGCTCGGCCTTTGTTGCATGATCTTTGGTTTCCTTCTCCTCAGCGGCATCTTCTTGCACAGGGGAGCGAGTCAGGCCGTCTTCGGGGAGCTAAAGCCATTCCTTATGGCATTTTGCATAGGCCTTTGCACCACCTGCTACGTCTTCGTGGATAAGCTGAATCTACAGCACATTTCAACTTGGTCCTTGCTGGAGGTTACGAATATCGGGTTTGTTGCGGGCTTGACGCCTCTTGTATTGACTTCCGGGCATCTGAGGGCGGAGTGGAATCTGAATAAGAAGACCATTTTACTCGGCACGGTGCTGAATCCCGGTTCGTACTTATTGTTTCTGTTTGCGATGAAGGAGGCTCCTGTAGCGCTGATTGCGCCGCTTCGGGAATGCGGAACGGTCTTTGCCACACTGCTTGGAATCTACGTGCTGAACGAGGGGCATGGCCGGCTGCGAATTTGCTGCTCGATCCTAATCGCCATGGGAATTGTCCTGATCGGTCTATTGGGATAGGGAAGTTATAGGATTAGAGGGGGAACTCATAACATAGATAACAGCAAGGAGGACATTTCATGGAAACCATTAACCGTGTAATTATTATAGGTTGGGACGGGGCAGGTAATTTTGTCAAGGACGCGAATACGCCGAATCTGGACCGATTAGTGTACAGCGGGGCGTTCACACTCGACGCCCAAACGGCTTCGCCAACGATCAGCGCACAATGCTGGGGCTCGCTGCTGCACGGTGTCAGCCCGGAAAAACACGGTTTGACCAACGATAAGGCCGGTGAGGAAACTTATCCGGACGATTCGCCGTACCCTTCCATTTTTCGAGTGGCCCGGGAAGCCTTTCCCGATGCGAAACTGGCGGCGTTCTGCGCCTGGAATCCGATCAATCACGGCATCATTGAATCGTTAATCGACGTTCATAAGCTATCGCTGAAGGACCGCGAACTGGCGCAGGCGGCGGCCGCTTACATCCGCGAGAACCCGGACGTGAAGCTAATGTTTGTCGCGCTGGACTTGCCTGACTCGGCGGGTCATCGGGTTGGTTATAATACGATCGGACAACTTCAGGCAATCGAAGAAACGGACGCGAATACGGGATATATTTTGGATGCGTTGGAAGAAATGGACTTGCTGAAAGACAGCCTCGTCATCGTCGTGTCCGACCATGGCGGCGGCGGCGAGCATCCTGAGCAGCATGGCAGCGATCACCCTCTCGACAAAACGATCTTTTGGGCATGCGCTGGACCTGGGGTTATCCCCCAAATGGGCATACCGGACCGCATATCCATTGCCGATACGGCTGCCGTCGTTGCTTATGCACTTGGACTCGAAGCGCCCGCTGTGTGGGAAGCGATGCTGCCGAAGGGACTTTTTGCTGGGAATAGCCAGTAAGACACCTAGATCTCTAGGATCTCATTAGTATGGGTACAACTCGTTTGAACAAGGCGATCGAATCGTTCAGCCTTAGAGACAGGTTAAAAATGTGCAACGAAAGCAGTTTAATCTAAATATTTTCTTCCATTTTTTGATTATAATGATTTTCATGAAAAGCCGGATCATTCAGGTGTGGTTGCCTGTAGGATTCGGCTTTTGCAGTAAGCAGTTAGCGGAGGGATGCCCTAATCTTATATATAGAAACGAACAAATTTGATAAAATGGAGGGGGATCAATAATGCGTACCAGTATGCTCATATTCAAGGGGGCAGAGATATGAAACTCACAAGGTGCTTCCGAATCATCATAGGTTTCAGCGAAGCATACGAAACAAATTGATTGCTACCTTAATTTTACTCGTTTCAATTCCTCTCGCCGTGATCACCTTGTTTGCTGCGGAGAATACAAGAACGTCCGTTGAAACGGAAGTAATCGATTCTAACTTGTCCAAAATTAAATGGACGGGCGGTTATTTGGAGGAACGATTCGATCAAATAAATAATATCGTTTACACATTGCTCATTAATGAAAGCTATAATGATTACTTGAAGAAAATGGAAGATTCAAACCCTTCTATCGCATTTAATGCACAAAAGGGGTTAATGAACACCATCACCTCCATTTTTTATTCCAACGTCAATTATTTATCGGATATCCAGATGTATCTGAACGAACCCAACAAGTACATTCTGGTAAGCGGCAGTAATATCGAGGTCACTTCACCGCAGCATATTCCCGATCCATTCGAAAGTTTTCTCTCCACGAAGGATGATTTTATGATTAGCAACGGGAGCAGCGGTCAATCTTTTTTTCTATTACGGAGTATAAACCGTTTCGAAGACCGTGCTAGATTAGGCGGCATTTCCCTTGAAATTAATTGGGACAAAATGGATAGTACGTTGAATTTATTGAGTCCGGGGAATGAACAAGCCGTATTTATTGCAAATGAAAAAGGGGACATTTTGTATCAGCTCGGGGGAGGCCCGTCCTTAAAGACTTCCATTGGAGACTTTCATCAACCCATCGATTCCGGCTCGGGTTACTATCACACGAAAGATCATTATATCTTTTATAGCACGATTCAGCCTTGGAATTTGAAGCTTTTCAAAGTGATACCCAACAGTTTTATTAATGACAGCGCCAAACGTACTTGGAGCTACGGGATCGTTGTCGGCATCATTTCAATCGCCATATCGATTCTCATCGCGGTTATCGTCGCCTGGAAAACGGCAAACCCCATTGTAAAATTGGCAAGATCCATGCAAGGGTTTATGCCGCCGAAAGAAGACGAGACGCTGGTCATTACACACAAAGATGAAATTGGACTGCTCGAAACGCGTTATTATAATATGTCCACCCGGTTAAAGGAGTATATCAAGACGGAATACAGTATGAATCTTGAGAAACGAACCGCCCAATTGAAAGCACTGCAAGCCCAAGTCAATCCGCATTTCTTGCAAAATACGCTTCAATTAATCGGCAGTTTTCACAGGTACTTCCTCAGCTAGCCGTAAAGACCGGAATGTTATTCCTTAATCAAGAATGGATCGGGAACCCGAAGGTTTCCTTCTTCTCTATCGCCATCGTATCTTTATGGCACGGCGTCGGATATATGATGATCATTTATTTGGCGGCTCTGCAAGGAGTTCCGCAGTCGCTGCGCGAGGCGGCTATTATCGACGGGGCTACCCCTTTTCAGAATTTGATCCATATCACGCTTCCGATGATCACTCATGCACTGACGATCTGCTTCTTCCTCACGCTGAACAGTGCCTTCAAAGTTTACGAAGTCGTTTTCGGACTAACCGGCGGCGGTCCCGGCAGAAGTACGCAGGTCATCACGATGAATATATTCGAAGAAGCCTTTTCCAGCAATTTTCGCTACGGCTACGCAAGCTCCAAATCGGTTATTTTGTTCATTATGATTATGCTTGTTACTTTTGTTCAAGTCTTTGTCATGAAGAAAAGGGAGGTGGAAGCGTGAGATTGCTGCGTCTTGGCTCGCATTTGGTCACGGCGGTTCTATCATTGTTCGCAGTTCTTTCTTTCTTCCCCTTATACATGACGGTGATTAATTCCTTGAAGACGGAAGGAGAAATGTTCAGCTCCATCCTGTCCCTGCCGACGGTGCTGCATGTGGAGAACTTCACGAACGCCCTTCAGAAAACACAAATGCTTGGCAGTCTTGCGAATACGGTTATTATTTCGGTAGTAGGGATCGGCGGGATTTTATTGTTTGCTTCTTTGGCGGGCTACAAGCTGTCAAGAACGCCGGGAAAGCTAAGCGGGTTTATCTTCTTTTTATTTATCGCCTCTATGCTGGTTCCATTTCATTCGATCATGATACCGCTGGTGAAAACGGCAAAGAGCCTGTCACTTCAAGGCAGTGTTTTTGGATTGGCGGTTATCTATGTCGGACTTGGAGTGAATATGGCTATATTTTTGTATCATGGGTTTGTAAAGTCTATTCCAAAAGAGCTGGAGGAATCGGCCTATTTGGACGGATGCGGCCAGTTTAGGACGTTCGGTACCATAATCCTGCCACTGCTTTTGCCGATCACCGTCACTGTCGGTATTCTTGACTTCTTATGGATATGGAACGACTTCTTGCTTCCTCTGTTGATGCTTCAAGATGCCAATGATTATACGCTCGTTCTTTCTACGAATAAATTGTTCGGTGAATATACGAAAGATTGGTCGCTTATTTTGGCCGCTTTAGTGTTAACGGCAATACCGGTCATTATTATTTATTCGATTTTCCAGAAGTTTATTGTGTCAGGCATAGCGGAAGGTGCTGTGAAGGGATAACTCGCCGCAACTGCTGGAGACGAGACGTATCATATGATCCGTAAGGAACATGTTGAGATGATGAAGCCAAGCGAAATTTTTATAAACGCCTCCCGCGGCCAACTGGCCGACCAACCAGCTCTGGCAGAAACGCTTGAACAGCAACTCATCTAAGTCGTCTGAATCAACTTGAAGGTCTAGATCGAATAAGCCAAAGAGAAGGATAGTCGTACGGCAGTGTTGCAGCGACTATCCTTTTTTTGTCCCGATTCTGAATGACCCAAATTTGGAGCTGCGCCGGAGTTATCAATTTTTAAATATCATTACCCAAAGGCAAATAAACGGTAAATGTCGTACCTTGATCAGGCTCACTCACGACGCGGATAAAACCACCGTGGGCTCTGACAAAATGATGGGCGATGGATAATCCGAGCCCCGTACCGCCTGTATGCCGCGAGCGCGCTTCTTCCACGCGATAAAAGCGATCGAACAGGTGGGGAAGTTCTTCCGCCGGAATACCGATGCCGGTGTCCATCACCGAGACACATGCAAAAAACGCATTCCGATGGGCGGCCCGGTCTTCAATTCCAACCGTAATCTTCCCTCCACGAGGCGTGTAACGAATAGCATTGGTCAGCAAATTAATGAAAACCTGCGTGATCCGTCTCGCATCGGCCATCACGATCACCGGCTTTAAAATCGTATAAAGGCGAATTTCCAATCCGTTTTCTTCCGCTTCGTATTTCACGTCGTCCACGATTCGTTCAAGGTGTGCCGTCAGATCGAGCGGTTTGCGATCGAGCGACAACCGGCCCGCTTCTGCCAACGACAAGACATGAAGATCATCTACAAGCAGGCTCAATCGGATCACTTCATCATGAATCCGAAGCATTTCCGGCGGGACATGATGACCGGCCTGCTGATAATTTTCCAGTTTAAGCTGCATAATGGACAGCGGCGTACGAAACTCGTGAGCGACATCGGCCACCAATCGTCTGCGGGCGTCCTCAGCTTCCCGTAGGCGAAGCGTCATTTCGTTGAATGTCTGGATTACTTTCCCGTATTCGTCTTTTGATTGTACAGGAACGCTCACCTTCAGATCCCCCTGTGCAACGCGTTCGATAGCGGCAATGAGCTTTCGAAGGGGGAGCGTCAGTACCCCTGAAATCCATAAACTGAAGAATAGGCCGGTCGCTAAGAAAAAGCCCCATTTTCCAAGCCAAAACAATTTCATCTTGCCCATAACGTATGTTTTCAAGATCTCGATTTGTTCCCCGGGCGGGGCGTTCAAAAAAGAAGCATTGATTTCTTCCTTATGAAATTGATCGAACACAGACTCCATGTAATCCTGATTGGTTACGATATGAGAACCGCCGATAATTAGAACGAGCAGTCCTATGTAGACAAATATTTTTTGGCGTACCGTTAACGTCATGATTGTTCACCGAATCGGTAACCGAAACCGTATACCGTTTGAATATAACGAGGATTGGACGGATCGTCTCCCAGCTTGCGGCGAAGATTCCGGATATGGGAATCCATTGTTCTTTCGTATCCCATGTACTCATCCTCCAAAGCCACTTTTAACAATTGCAAACGGCTGAAGACTATGCCGGGACGGGCCGCCAGCGTGAACAAAATTTTGAATTCGGTCGGTGTCAATTGGATTTCCTGACCGTCTTTGAATACCTGACATTTAGCCTCGGAAATGATCAGGTTGTCTCTTTCCAAAAACATCGACCTATCTTCAGGTCCGCGCAAGCGGCGAAGTAAAGCTCGGATGCGCGAAGCGAGCTCACGCAAGCTGAACGGCTTCGTCAAATAATCGTCCGCGCCGATTTCCAGACCGACGATTTTATCGGATTCATCCGATCGGGCCGTGACCATAATAATACCGCAATGCGAGGTTTGCCTGATTTCGCGGCATACGTCGATGCCGCTTTTCTCGGGGAGCATCCAATCAAGCACGACGAGATCAGGCCGTTCAGACCGGGCAATCGTGAGCGCTTCCTTGCCGGTACAGGCGGTCAATACCCGAAACCCTTCACGTTGCAGATAGGAGTACATCTCCTCAAGCATGCCCGGTTCGTCCTCCACAAGCAACAATTTCGGTTCCATTCCAATCACATCTTTCCCATTTAATCTGCTTCCATTGTACCGCTTATGGAGATTATACCGCGAATTGGCAGGTTCTTGAAGAAATCCACGCAAAGAGAGGAAGATCTGCATAAGTTCTCGACATTTGTTGTGTAAACTGGCTGTGAAAGGAAAGAAATAGTCGCGAAGAACAAGAAAGAATAATCATTGAACGGGAGGATCTGTGCTTTGATCCAAAAGCCTCGACGATCAATCATATCTGGATCTGGGAGCAAGGCGGTGGCTACTTTGGGGTACCACTTACCAACTTCTTGGGGTGGTTCTTCACTGTGTATGTGTTCTTTCAATTGTTTGCCCTCTTCCTGCGTTTGCGCAGGACTGACGGCAAACAGGAGGCGTCGGCTTTTCCTAGGTCGTTCTACGCTCAGGCTATCATCATGTATGCCGTGACTGGGTTGGCATTTATTGTGGCCTATCTGTCAGACAGCGGCAATAAGCTGGTCACTGACGCGATGGGGGTGGTCTGGCATACCAGAAGCATTGCTGAGGCGGAAGCTACGGTCAGCATCTTTACGATGATCTTCGTGGCAGCTTTATCAACCGTGAAACTGCTTCAAAGGTCAGCCGTTGCTATCAACACAACAGTTGAAAAGGATCAGGTGAAACGGATGCCAGGGAAATCTCTTCAGCATTGAAATAACAAGGGAGCTTTGGAAGTCACGCTTTTGTCCATTTGGGAATTTCAGAGTTCCGGCACAGATTTTGGGCATCATGCGCGTCAGATCCATGAAATTCCCCAACGATCTCACAATTGATGGAGCACTTCCCAATTCAGTAAAAGAAAACTTTTGCCACTTTTGCTGTCCTTGCTCGCTACTCTGCCCCTGGTGACACCTTACTTAGCACCACCACCATTTTTGCTCCTCATTTAGTGTCTCACCACCCCTCGATTGTTGTCGATCTCCAACCTCCCGTCTTTCATAAATGCGGTCAGCTTCTCCCACTGGTTCAAGCTGATGCAGCAGGTACGTTTTCATGGCTTCAACCAGCGGGAGCAGCCACAGCTCCGCTCCGTACATCATCCAGTTTGCCATCGATTGCCAAGATAGGGTAAAGCCCAGCCTCGCAAACTGCTGTTCTTGCCGGTAGACGGCAGGCTGTCCATATAAATATAACAATTGATATATCTATAAAAATAGATATAATAAAGTTATGGATACTATGATGATCTTTAAAACGTTGTCCAATGAAACCCGCATGCAAATTTTGGAATGGTTGAAAAAGCCGGATGCAAATTTTGGGCCGCAATTGTATTTGCCGCCGGATGCCGACTTCAAAGGAGGGATATGTGTAGGAAGCATTCAGGAAAAAACGGGGCTGGCCCAATCCGTCATTTCCAGCTATTTGATGTTGATGAAGAAAGCCGGACTTCTCGAATCCAGACGTTTCGGGCAATGGACCTATTACCGGAGAAATGAAGAAACCATTCGTAAATTTGCCGATTTTATCAAAAATGAAATGTAGGACAGGCAGCCTCAATGATGAGGCAGCCTGTTTATTTGCAACAGTATATCTATAAATATGGATATATAGATAAAAGGAAAAGTTCTATGGAGGAGAGAAATGTGAAAAGAAACGGTCCCCTGTTTTTCATTGCGTTAGGCATCTTTGGCATTATTAATACAGAGCTTGGCGCAGTCGGCATTTTGCCGATGATCATGGAAAAGTATAACGTGACAGTGCCCCAGGCCGGAATGCTTGTGAGTTCATTTGCGCTTATTATTGCCCTGTTCGGCCCTTGGATGACGCTCTTGCTGTCAAGGTGGAATCGGAAAACGGTACTGACGGGCATTCTGGTTCTATTTGCCGTCTCCAATTTGGTTTCTGCTTTTGCTCCGAACTTTCATGTTCTTCTGGCTTTTCGAATGATTCCCGCTTTCTTTCATCCGGTTTATTTTTCCATTGCCTTTGTACTAGCCTCTGTATTGTCAGAACAGGAACGGGCCGCACAGGCGAGCGCAAAAGTATTTCTGGGGGTCAGTTTGGGCATGGTGCTGGGGATTCCGCTTACTTCCTATATTGCGAATCAATTTTCGCTCGGGTCCGCGTTTATCTTTTCGGCAATTGTGAATGGCGTTGCGTGTCTTGGCATAGGCGTCATGGTTCCATCCTTGTCCGGCAACAAGGAAACGAGCTCTATTGGAGGACAACTTGCGGTATTGCGAAAGCCCGCTTTGTGGCTGAACATCGGTGCTGCCTGTTTCATACTCGCCGCGATGTTTTCCGTGTATAGTTATTTTGCTGAATATTTGGGACAGCACTTAGACATGAGCGGGAAGCTGATCAGCATGATGCTCGTGGTTTTCGGCATCAGTGGTGTGGCAGGCAACTGGTATGCGGGAAAGCTGTTAAGCCATCATATGTTGAGAACCGTGCTGCTATATCCTGTTGCATTAGGGATGTGCTATATCCTTCTTTATTATGCGGAATCATCCCTTATTTGGATAAGTGGAATTATTGTTGTGTGGGGAGCCGTGCATACGAGCGGACTTATTGTCAGTCAAATTTGGCTGACATCGGAGGCCCCCGAAGCTCCTGAATTTGTGAATAGTTTGTATGTTTCCTTTGCAAATTTAGGAGTCACAATCGGAACGACATCAGGAGGCTGGCTTATTTCCCGTGCCGGAACAGGGGAAGTCGTTTGGAGCGGTTTGCTTTTTGCTGTTCTGTCCATTCTGTGCATTGTCGTAAAAACCATTTATTTTGTGAACGTTAAGTCAAATGTAAAATCTATGGTTTCGGAAGAAGCTTGAAGGAATAGCAGACTATAGCCTGCCGAATCGGCAGGCTTTTCAGTTTGCTTTGGAGTTTCGGTATTCGGAGGGAGATACTCCCTCCAACCGTTTGAAAATACGGGTGAAGTATCCGGCATCATCAAAGCCTACATATCCTGCAATCCATCCTATGGAAGCACGATCGGTTTTCAGAAGTACTTTTGCTTCTTCAATTCTTCGTTTTTGTTGATAATCGGTTAAGGTTATTCCTGTTTCTTTCTTGAATTGTCTCGACAAATGTGCCGGATGTACGTGGCAATATTCAGACAGCTGTCCCAAATGAAGAGGTCTGCTGAAGTGAGCCATGATATATTCCGCCGCTTTTTGAACGATAGGCGAGTAGCCGGATATAGCACGGTGACGTACCAAATCACAATATTCATCGCACATGACGCTTATTAGTTTATTGAGCGAATGGATTGTTTCGGATCGTTCGATTTGCTTGGAGAATTTCTCGGAAATTTGATGAAGGAAGACAGGCTGGACTCTTCCGTTCTCTGCTGCGATTCGAAATAGTGTATTTAAAATGATGATCGAATTTCTCATGGCCCTTACCGGTTGATTAGGAAACCTTTCAGAGAAATCGAATAAATTTTTCACTTTAGTGATCGTTTGTTTTAACTTTGCTTTATCGCCCTGCTCAATGGCTCGCATCATTTCTTTTTCGATTTTATATCTTAATGCGATGACTTCGATATAAGAATCATCGGATTGCTTTAGCATAAGCTCAACATCCATTTTTTGCGACGAATCAGGTGAATTCGGGTTGATCTCCAAAATCTGAAGGGAAGCCTGACGGATAGAAACGGCTCTATCCAAGATATTAGAGATGCTTTGTATTTTGGACCTGCCGATTAGTTTTAATCCCTGGTAAAATGCCTCCAATTCAATACGTTTTTGTTGATCGATTTTGATTTTAGCTTCGAATTTAGTGATGTCGGGGACTTGAATTAAGAAAGGACCGTTAACTAAAATTTTCGGTTCTTCGCCCTTCATCTGGAGTAGTTTGGCTAAATAGGAAAGACCCCATTCATTGGTAAACATGCAAATTTGCTCAGGCGATCGCTTCGCTTCCGTACCAAGCAGGAGGAAGTCTTTCTGCTGCACCTCTTGCATAAATTCAGGCAAAGGATCACGCTCATGCAGCAATTGAATCGAACCGTTGTTGTTCAATATCACGGTATTGATATCAGTTAAGTGAAATATCGTCAGACTGATGTTTGTTATTTGAAAAGGCTGAACCATCATCTTTATCCTCCTTAAATTATGTCAATATTGTCCCATTAGTGCAAATATAGTACTGACCATGAATGAGCATGTTTAGTATAATCTTTGTTGTAAACAGTTACAATATTAAATAAGGAGCAGGGACCATGTTATATCCAATCGTTACGGATACTCGAGTGATTATAGATTTAAATGGGATTTGGAATTTTAAATTGGATTTTGGAAAGGGCTTTCAAGAAAAGTGGTATGAAACACCTCTTACAGATACCATGAATATGTCTGTACCGTCATCTTATAATGATTTGGGCGTCACCGCTGATATTCGCAATCATGTCGGTTGGGTATGGTACGAAAGAGATTTTACGATACCAGGCTTGCTTATCTCAGAACGTATTGTCCTTCGTTTTGGCTCGGCGACTCATGCGGCGAAGGTTTACGTGAACGGGAATCTGGTCGTGGAGCATAAAGGCGGTTTTACTCCGTTTGAAGCTGAAATCAACGGATTCCTGCAGAGCGGGAAAAACCGATTAACGGTGGCAGTGAATAATATTGTGGATGAAACCACACTCCCTGTTGGAATTTACAGCGAAACGGAAGAGCCCGGCCTTGGCAAAGTGGCAAGAAATAAGCCTAATTTCGACTTCTTTAATTATGCGGGTATTCATAGACCGGTCAAGATCTATACGACTCCGCATACCTACTTCAAGGATGTGACGGTCGTTACGGACCTGAAAGAAACGACAGGGATGGTTCGTTACGAGGTGGAGGTAGCCGGCGAGGCGCAGGTTAAGGCAACGGTCATGGATCAATCGGGCTCTATTGTTGGGGAAAGCAGCGGCCGGCAAAATACAATCGGCATCAACGATGTCAAGCTGTGGGAACCATTGAATGCTTATCTTTATAACCTTAGGGTAGAACTTATTAAAGATGGACAGACGATTGACGTATATGAACAGCCGTTTGGAGTCAGAACCGCCCAGGTGAAGGACGGTAAATTCCTGATTAACAATAAACCGTTTTATTTTAAAGGCTTTGGCAAGCACGAAGATACTCCGATCCACGGAAGGGGCTTTGACGAAGCGGCCAATGTTATGGATTTCCGGTTAATGAAATGGATGGGGGCCAATTCGTTCCGGACGGCGCATTACCCTTATTCCGAAGAAATAATGAGACTAGCCGACAGAGAAGGTATCGTCGTCATTGACGAAACGCCTGCCGTCGGGCTCCATTTGAATTTCATGGCTATTTTCTCGGGCGGGCCAAAGAGGAAAACGTGGGAGGAATTAAAGACTGGGGAGCATCATCAGGAAGTCATTCGGGAACTGATTGCCCGCGATAAAAACCATCCTTGTGTGGTCATGTGGTCCATCGCCAATGAACCGGCTTCCGAAGAAGAAGGTGCAGAAGACTATTTTAGGCCGCTTGTGGAATTGGCAAAAGAAATAGATCCGCAAAAAAGACCTGTTACCATCGTCACTCACTTGATGTCAACCCCGGCTACATGCAAGGTGGCGGAGCTCGTCGATGTGCTTGCGTTAAACCGGTATTACGGTTGGTACGTGCAAAGCGGAGATTTGGAAGCTGCCAAAGTGAAGCTTCGCGACGAGTTTAGCGGCTGGAGTAAGCGCTGCCCGGGCAAACCGATCATAATGACCGAGTACGGCGCAGATACGGTAAGCGGCTTGCACGATGTCGATCCTGTCATGTTTACCGAAGAGTTTCAGGTTGAATACCTGCGTGCTAATCATGAGGTTTTCGATGAATTCGATAGCTTCGTCGGCGAACAGGTATGGAATTTTGCAGATTTTAACACGAGCCAAGGCATCATGCGGGTTCAAGGGAATAAAAAGGGGATTTTTACACGGGACAGAAAACCGAAATATGCGGCTCATGAACTGCGCAAAAGATGGCTTTCGATTCCCCAATTCGGATATAAGAAATAATCGCTAGGCAGTCATATCGGGGAGTCTGAATGGATGATCGAAACTAATGTTATCTTTGGAGAGACTCCTCAGCATTTTTTATAGGTCACTTTGTAAAGGGTTTCAAAACGGTTGCTAACGCTAGGGAGGGGTTAAAATGAACCAAAATGCAGTATTACAAGCGGCAGAAGCAAATATGGAGGTAACAACAACGCGTCCTTTTGGCATAAGAGATAAGCTTGGATATTTGTTTGGCGATTTCGGCAATGATTTCTTCTTTATTCTGGTCAGTTCATTCTTAATGGTTTACTACACGGATATTTTCCACATTAGTGCGGCTACTGTAGGATTCATGTTTTTAATTGCAAGATTATGGGACGCTGTTGCGGATGTTTTGTGGGGGCGTTTCATTGATACAAGAAAATCGGGCCATCATGGTAAATTTAAACCGTGGATTTTCAGAATGTCTTTTCCGCTCATTGTTTCAGGTGTGTTGATGTTCGTGAAAATTCCGGGTATGTCCAATGGATTTTATCTGGCCTATGCTTTTGTCACCTACCTGATCTGGGGAACTTTATATAGTACAGTGAATATTCCTTACGGTTCTATGGCTTCCGTCATTACGAGCGATCCTGTTGAACGGACAACGTTGTCTACCTTCAGAACGATGGGGGGGATGTTGGCGGGCTTAATCATTAATGTAGTTGGACCATTGATTTTGTTTGTAAACAATAAGGCAGATTCGGGTCGTTTTCTATTGGGAGCCTTAATTTTCGGGATTCTGGCTATCACTTGTTACATGGCCTGTTATAAATTATCAACTGAACGTATTACTTTGTCTGAAACGGAAGGGACAAGAGCCGGTTTAGGTAAAACATTAAAAGGTCTTTTGAAAAACAGACCGTTAATTTGGATCCTTATCGCATCTCTGACATTTATGGTGTGTTTTATGCTGATCGGTGCAGTTAACGTATATTTGTTTAAGGACTATTTTGGCAACACAAAAGCATTAAGTATGGTAGGACTAATCCAAACACTCACTGTATTTATCGCCATGCCGATGGTAAAGCCTCTAGTAGCCAAGTTTGGTAAAAAAGAATTAGCATCGGCTGGATTGCTGCTTGCAACTATAGTATACGCTCTTTTGTACTTCTTACCCCATTTGACTGCCACTCCATTTATTGCTGTTTTATCAGTTGCTATGTTCGGATACGCTTTCTTCAATTTAGTGGTTTGGGCATTCGTAACCGATGTTATCGATTATCATGAATATTTAACAGGCTTGCGGGAAGATGGTACCGTGTATTCGATCTACTCCTTTGCCCGCAAAGTGGGTCAAGCTATTGCCGGAGGTATTGGCGGTTTTGCGATTGCTGCCGTTGGATATGATGCGAGCCACAAGGTACAAACTCAAGGCGCGCTAGATGGTATTCATACTCTCGCTACTTTGGTACCCACAGTTGTTTTCTTGATTATTTTCTTCATATTAGTATTCCTGTACCCATTGAACAAGCAGCGTACAAATCAACTTGCCATTGATTTAGATGAAAAAAGAAAAAGCCAAAATTAATGATGAGGAGCAATGAACATGAATAATGTAAGACTGGGGATTATCGGATTAGGAGCACAAGGCGGATTCTACGCGGGTTTTTTAATCGAAGGAAAAGTGAAACACATGGTTCTCGGGGCTATATGCGATATCGATCCTGCTAAAAAAGCCGTGTGTGCGGAAAAGTATCCCGATGTCCCGTTCTATGACAACTACATCGATATGCTGGAGAGCGGCCATGTTGATGCGAACTTGTGTACCTCACTATCTGCACCCGGAGATGGGTATTGAAGCGTTAAAAAGAAACATTCACGCATTGGTGGAAAAGCCGGCTGGCGTGTATACCAAGCAAGTCAAACAATTAAACGAATTTGCAGCGACAAAACCGGAGTTGACTTTTGGCATCATGTTCAATCAGCGGACGAATCCGCTCTATCAAAAAATTAAAGAGATCATCGATAACGGTGAAATCGGAAATATCCGCCGTACGAACTGGATCATTACAACCTGGTGGAGACCGCAGGGGTACTATGATCAAAGTGAGTGGAGAGCGACCTGGGGCGGCGAAGGCGGCGGTGTGCTTGTTAATCAAGCGCCGCACCAGCTCGATTTGCTTCAGTGGATATGCGGAATGCCAAAGAAGGTATATTCCAATGTCAAATACGGGTACCAACGAAATATTGCCGTTGAAGATGAGGTAACCGTCTTGCTTGACTATGGCAATGGCGCAACAGGTGTATTTATTACTTGTACGCATGACGTTATGGGAACGGACCGATTTGAAATATTGGGCGATAAGGGTAAAATCGTTGTCGATGACAGCAAGAGGGTTACGATTAAACGGCTTCATCAGCCTGAGTCTGAAATGAGCGCCACCATGAGCATGCAGGATGTTATGAAAATTTTCATGGGCCAAGGCCAATCCGAAATATACACGGAAGAAGTGCTGGAATTTGGAAGCGCATGGGGTTCTCAACATATCGCTGTTATGGAGAACTTTGCTGCCAATATCGTGGAAGGGACGCCACTGCTGGCACCTGGAAGCGACGGGATTCATGGCGTTACATTAGCCAATGCCATTCATCTGTCAAGCTGGTTAGGCAAAGTGGTAGAAATTCCTTTGGATGAACAATTATTTATAACCGAGTTAAACAAAAAGATTGAAGAAGAGAAGAAGTACCCTGTGCAAGGATAATTTCATTATAAAATGAAAGAGGGAAGAAAGCATGAAAAAAGGTAAAATCGGCGTTCAAATGATGATGCTCAAAGGCAAGGTTGAGGAGCTCGGCATCTATGAGACGATGAGAAGGATTAATGAGCTTGGCTACCGCAGTGTAGAGGTGTCGCAAATTCCGATGACGGCCGAAAATGTATCGGAGCTTAAAAGAGCCTCAGCGGATTTCGATATCCAAATTGCTGCGCTTTCCGCCGCTCTGGAGCCCATGATGCCCGGCATGAAAGGTGAAACGTTAGCTGACGATTTCGATAAAATTGTAAACGACTGTAAAACCTTGGATTGCAGCTTTTTACGTATAGGAATGCTTCCGTTCAACCTCATGGGCAGCAAAGATAAAATCATGGAATTCGTTCAAAAAGCAGATGCCGCAGCCGAAAAATTAGCCGGGCACGGAATTGCCTTATATTATCATAACCATCATATCGAGTTTCAAAAATTTGACGGCGAGTACCTATTGGACATAATTAAAGATAATACCTCGAATATCGGTTTTGAATTGGATGTTCACTGGATTCAGCGGGGCGGGGAAAACCCAGTGGAAGTTATTAAAAAGTATGCAGGCCGCATTGCATTGCTGCATTTGAAGGACTACCGCATCGGGCAGCTGGATATGAGCGCCTTGGCGAGCCGAGACATGAGTAAATTTATGCAGGCCTTCACCAATGTGATCCAATTCGCAGAGGTTGGCGAAGGCAGCCTGGATATGAAAGGCATTATAGAAGCCGGTCTTGAAAGCGGGTCGCAGTATTTCTTAGTCGAGCAAGATGATGTTTACGGACGCGATCCGTTTGATTGCTTGAAAACCTCCGCCGACAACTTAAGAAAGTTGGGTTATGCCGATTGGTTTTGAAAGTAAGCAAGCCATTCGGAATTGCCCGATTTGGAAGTCGTTTATCAGGATGTATAAATAAATTTCATCGAATAATACAAGGGTCGATCTTTTGGACATAGCGACAAAAAGGTGGTGAATGAAACTATGCAATGGCTGATGTCTTTGTTAGGAAGACGAAGGAATGCGAATATCTTACAAATGACTCGCAGAAGAGGAATCATGATGTCATTATTTGCAATAGCAGCCGGAGCAACCGCGGTAGGTGTTTCCAGAAGAGCGTCATTAAAACAAGTTGCTTCCAGATTTTTCAGGTAAAAAATAAATCCTCACCTTCTGGGTGGGGATTTATTTTTTGAATAGTAAGATCAAATAGCGGGTAAATTGAAACTGACGAAGCAAAAGTAAACCGGAACTAAATAATCAAATTAAACCAACTCTAGATCGGCTCTTAGGTTGGTTTTATTTATATGTAACGGGGAGGCTATGGAACATGCCCGATTGGCTTGAAGTGGTATTACGAACGGAATTCGCCATCATTACTCTTTTTGTATTGACAAGACTTTTGGGAAAAAGACAAGTTTCTCAACTATCGCTATTCGAGTACATTAACGGAATATCGCTAGGGGGTCTTGCCGTTTATATTTCTTTGCACAGAGAAGCCAAGTGGTATTTAGGATTCGTGTCTTTATCGGTTTGGATATTGATGTCACTCGGAATTGAATATTTGCAATTGAAGAGTAAAACCGCACGAAATTGGATTGACAGCAAAGAAACCATAGTTATTAAGAATGGCAAAATTCTTGAAAATAATTTGAAAAAGGAACGGATCACTTCGGACGAATTGTTAGAACAACTACGAAAAAAAAATATTTTTAAAACATCCGATGTTGAATTTGCCATTATCGAACCGAACGGTGAAATCAACGCACTTGTCAAGAATGAACATCAGCCTTTAACGGCTGCTCATTTAGGAATTAGAGTCAAACCGGAACAGGAACCGCAGACGGTGATTATGGATGGAGCAATCATGGACGAGCCGCTTGCCAGGACAGGGATGAACCGGGAATGGCTTCATACTGAATTGGAGAAATTGGGGGTTACCATTGAAAATGTCTTTTTAGGACAAGTTGATTCCTATGGGGAATTCCATGCAGATTTATTTGATGACCGGATTACAGTTCCGGAACCCCAGCAAAGAGCATCATTATTAGCTCAATTAAAGAAATGTGAAGCGGATTTGGAAATGTTCGGACTCTCAACGAATAATGAACCAATAAAACAAATGTATCTGCAATGCTCAAAAAAACTTGAAAAGATGATTTCGGACCTCAAACCATTACTTATCCAGTAGGACATGGCGGGCCGCTTTGGGCTCGAAGTATATATCAACCTCCAGCAGCATCAATCCCTCCAAATTTCCTGCAATCCATACAGAAGCGTCAACATTTTCCGCGAACACTGAATATGATGGTGGTAAAAAAGGATGAGATTGCATGAAAAAACAAAGACGGATCGGTCGGGATTCTTCTGATTTTTTTCCAGTACGAGAAATCGATTATATAGAATTTTATGTCGGGAACGCGAAACAAGCCGCGCATTTTTTCAGCAAAGGGTTCGGTTTCCGCGCGGCGGCCTATGCGGGTTTGGAAACCGGGGAAACAAGCAAGGTTTCGTATGTGCTTGAACAAAATAATGCCCGATTTGTCGTCACTAGCTCGCTTTCGCCGGATCATCCTATCGCTGAGTTCGTCAAGAAGCATAGCGATGGAGTGAAGGACATCGCCATGCGGATCGACGATGTGGAGAAGGCTTACCGGGAGGCGGTGTCCCGCGGCGGGATCCCTGTGATGGAACCTTGGGAATATACCGATGCCTATGGAACGGTAAAAATGGCTGTTATCGGAACTTATGGAGATACGGTCCATACGTTAATCGACCGCAGCGGATATAAAGGACTGTTTTTGCCGAAGTATGAGCCTTGTGAACTGGCCATTCCCCATCAACCGGCCGGTTTAATCGGATTCGATCATGTCGTCGGCAACGTGGAACGTATGGAGGAGTGGGTGCGTTATTACGAGAAGGTCATGGGCTTTAAACAAATGATTCATTTTGATGATAAAGATATCTCGACGGAGTATTCGGCGCTGATGTCGAAGGTCATGTTTAACGGCGGGCGCATCAAATTTCCGATTAATGAACCGGCAAACGGAAAGCGCAAATCGCAGATTCAGGAATACCTGGACTATTATCATGGTGCCGGTGTACAGCACATCGCGCTGTTGACGAATGACATTATTTCTACGGTATCCGCCCTGCAGCATAACGGCATTGATTTCTTGGCCACGCCGGACAGCTATTATGAAATGCTGCCTAACCGGGTAGGCGCAATTGATGAAGAGATTGCCAAGCTTCGGGAGCTGAACATTTTGGTAGACCGGGATGACGAAGGCTATTTGCTGCAAATTTTCACGAAGCCTATCGTGGACCGTCCGACCTTGTTCATTGAAATTATTCAGCGGAAAGGAGCGGCCGGATTCGGGGAGGGGAACTTTAAAGCGCTGTTCGAATCGATTGAGCGGGAACAGGCCCGCAGAGGCAATTTGTAAATGCGCATAAAGGAGTGGGGAAGATGAAAGTAGATCCCGGCACTTTGGATTGGAAAGAGGCCTACAAATTGCTAATCGGCTCCGTTCTGCCTCGGCCCATCGCTTTTGTCTCCACTGTAGACCAATACGGGCGCTGCAATTTGGCCCCGTTCAGCTTTTTTACCGGTATCTGCGCGAATCCGATGATGGTTTGTTTTGCTCCGATGTTCAGAGGGACGGATGGGAAAAAGAAGGATACGCTCGCCAATATCGAGACGACCGGGCAGTTTGTCATCAACATTGTTGGGGAGCAGATCGCCGCCCAAATGAACGATTGCGCGATGGAATATCCGCCCGAGGTGGACGAATTCATCCAAACTGGGCTTTCCAAAATCCCGAGCGACTGTGTCAAACCGCCTCGTGTTAAAGAATGCGATGTACACCTGGAGTGTACGCTGCATCAAATCGTTACGCTGGGCGAGCATCCGGGCTCAGGCAGTTTGGTGATTGGCCGGGTCGTTTGCGTGCACGTTCAGGATGAACTTTTCGAAAACGGCAAAATCAACAGCGAAAAGCTGCGGCCGATCGGCCGGATGGCAGGGCAAACGTATACGCGGGCTGTTTCGGATACGTTTGAGCTGGAACGGAAGAAGCAGCAGGGAAAGTGAGATGACACGCATGAAATTGGTTACGTACCTCAATGAAAAAAGCGAGCAGCGGGCTGGCTGGGTGCAGGACGGCATGGTGATCGACATGCAGCTCGCCGGCGCTGGAGCGCTGCCGAATGATATGTCGGATTTTGTGGAGGATTCAGCAAAGTATTTGCCGATCGCAAGCCGATTGCAGCAGCAATTTCAGCTGAATGCTGCGGAGCTTTCTGTAGAGCAGCCCCGAAAAGCGTTCCCGCTAAGCGGCATTTCTTTGTGTGCCCCGCTTCCGAAGCCGTCTAGCGTACGCGATTTTTACGCTTTTGAGGAACATGTGAGAACGGCAAGAGCGAGACGAGGATTGGAGATGGTACCGGAATGGTATGAAATACCGGTATTTTATTTCTCCAATCACAGGTGCATTACGGGACCGGATGAACCGGTCCTACGGCCCAGGAAATGTGAATGGCTGGATTTCGAACTGGAAATCGCCTGTGTCATTGGCAAGCAGGGGCGTAATATTCAGGCTGCCGAGGCGGACGATTATATACTCGGATTCTGTATCATGAATGATTGGAGCGCCCGCGATATTCAGCGGCAAGAGGCGAAGGTCGGATTAGGCCCCGCCAAAGGCAAAGATTTTGCCACCTCACTCGGTCCGTATCTGGTTACGAAGGATGAGCTCGCGCCATACCGTACAGGGGATCGTTACAATCTGGAGATGACGGCGAAGGTGAACGGGCGGTTACTATCGCGTGGAAACTTTCGGGATATTTATTATACGTTCGGGCAGATCATCGAGCGTGCCTCGGAAGATGCCGTATTGGTTCCGGGAGATGTGATCGGGTCGGGAACGGTAGGTACGGGATGCCTTCTCGAGTTGGGAACGGAGGTACACCGGTGGCTCGAGCCGGGTGATGTGGTGGAGCTGGAGATCACCGGTTTGGGCGTGTTGAAGAATAAGGTAATGTGAGCGAGAGGGGGAGCGAATATGCCATTTTATCATCGCATGGGGGCAGTCCCGCCGAAGAGACATACGCAATTTCGTCGGCCGGACGCCTCGTTGTACCGTGAACAGGTGATGGGGACGAAGGGCTTTTCGGGAATTCAATCGATTCTATACCATCACCATGCGCCTGCCGAGTTAGTGAAAGTGCAATTGTTGTCTGCGTGCAGACCTCAGTATGAAGAGCAAGGAGCGCTCCGGCACCGGCATTTCCGCACCAACGGATTCAGTCAAACGGGCGATGCCGTCGCCGGCAGGCAATATATTCTCGGCAACGACGATGTGTTGATCGGTATCGTGAATCCGACGGAAGCGATGGACTACTATTATCGTAACGGAGACGGTGACGAACTGATGTTCGTTCATGATGGGTCCGGCAAAGTGGAAACGATGTACGGCACCTTATTTTATCGTCCCGGCGATTATATCCTGCTGCCGATCGGTACGATTTATCGGGTATTGCCGGATCCCGGCAAATCCAAGTTTCTCGTAGTGGAAACGAACAGCTGGATTACAACACCGAAGCGTTACCGCAACGAGCATGGCCAGTTGTTGGAACATAGCCCGTACTGCGAACGGGATATCCGCGTTCCGGACAACTTGGAAACGATTACGGAGAAAGGCGAGTTTGAGGTCCGCACCAAAAAAGGCGGATATCTTCATTCCCATGTCCTTGCCCATCATCCGCTGGATGTGGTGGGTTGGGACGGTTATTTGTATCCGTGGATTTTGAATATTCATGATTTCGAGCCTATTACGGGACGCATCCATATGCCGCCGCCGATTCATCAGACCTTTGAAGGAAACCATTTTGTCATCTGTTCGTTCTGCCCCAGGCTATACGATTATCACCCGCAGTCCATCCCCGCGCCGTATTTTCACAGCAATGTCGACAGCGATGAAGTGTTGTACTACGTTAGAGGGAATTTCGGCAGCCGCAAAGGGATTGAAGAAGGCTCGATAACGCTGCACCCCTCGGGCATCCCGCACGGCCCGCATCCCGGCAAAGCGGAAGAGAGCATCGGCAAAAAGGAAACGAATGAATTGGCCGTTATGATCGATACATTCCGTCCACTGCAAGTCGTGTCGCAAGCTCAGGGAATGGAGGATAAGGATTACGTATACAGCTGGGTTCCACGATCAGAGGCGTAAAGATTGTAAACGGAGCATCGCGGCAGACGGTTTTTACAGGCGCGGAAAACCGTCTCTGATGAAGGAGAAGCCGATAAGGCGGCGGACGCCGATCCAGGCGGACAGCGTCCGATCCGCTCATGCTCCTGTACACATTTAAAATGGACAAGCGATAAAAATTGTACAAATAAATTGTCCGAATCGAAGTGAAGGGAAGCGACTCCGCGGTTAACGTGGAGCTGCCGGGCGATGCCATCCTGAATGCGATCGGCAAGCAAAGCAGCACGGTCATTCAAAACCCTACAACGTTTGAGCAACAAGCAAAAATTCATATTGACTAATTAGTTTTACGGGCTTAAAATTTTAGTAAAATCGAAACGTTTCGATTTTAGGGAGGATACGATGGCAACCATCAAAGATGTGGCAAAATTAGCGGGTGTGGCCGTTTCAACCGCTTCCTGCGCATTAAATGGCGATAACAAGGTGAAGTCATCCACCCGCTTGAAAGTGTTGGAAGCGGCAAAACGATTAAACTATCAGAAGAACGGATTTGCCATGGATTTAAAAAGGAGCAGCACCCAGACGATCGCTGTTATTCTGGAGGGCTTTTCAGGTCCTTATTTCTCCGAATTGTTGAAAGGCGTTCAAGACATTACTTCGGCCAACCGGTACAGTTTAATTGCCTGCAGTTCACATGGCGATGCCGATTCTACGGCAATCAGGTTTTTAAAGGAGAAGCGGGCTGACGGTGTCATTGTTATGGCCTATAATATTAGCGATGAACTATTATTGGAATCGACCAGGGAAGGTTTCCCCATTATCTTGTTAAACAGACATTTGAGAGGGGATTTCATCTTTAACGTTACGATCGATGACGTTCTAGGCGCCAAGACGGCTACTGATTATTTAATTCAAGCGGGCCACAAGGAGATTGCCTTCATCAGCGGGCCGGCAAATTCACAAGCCAGTAATCATCGTTATATCGGGTATAAAGAGAGTTTGAAAGCGAATGGATTAAAGGAGCAGCCCAAATGGGTTCTGCCGGGTAAATTTACGCGTACAAGCGGGTATAAAGCAACGAAGACGCTTATTCTACAGGGAAATTTGCCGACGGCGGTCTTTTACGGTAACGATGAAATGGCGGTTGGCGGGTTGAAAGCATTCGAAGAAAGCGGGATAAAAGTTCCGGATGATATTTCCATCATTGGATTCGATGATATCGAGTTGGCTGAGTTTACGAATCCGCCTCTAACGACCATCCGCCAGCCTAAATATGAAATGGGTACATTGGCGGCTCACCTTATGTTTCAGGCTCTGGGAGGAGGCATCGTAACTCAAGATTACAACCTGCCGACCGAGCTGATTGAACGCGAATCTTGCCGGACCTTTGGGGACCAACGATAAGGAATTTTTCATTGCCCCATTCAATATAAAATCGAAACGATTCGCACATGGCAGGAGTGCCATTTAAGTTGTTTTATGATAGCGCTATCATAAGCCGTTGTTAGATTTGCTTCGAGAGAAAAAGCTTCGTTTCGATTCAACAATGGCAATCTTACATAAAATAAGCGGTTAGTCGTTAGTTCAAGCAAGAAGGAAATCAAATTATGGATTGGGGGAAGTTATGTGTTAAAATTAACGAAAACTATGGTTGCCATGTCCCTTATCGTCTTAACCGCTGCTGCCTGCGGAAAGCAGGAAGAGAAAAAACCGGAAGCGGCCGGAAGCAGCGAGCCGGTAAAGATTAGAGTGTATCAAAAAATAGCCGGCATTTCGGATCAAGAATTTCAAAGATATTTCGTTGAACCTGTGAAGAAGAAATATCCCAACGTCACCTTGGAAATCGTGAGAGGCGGAGATAAAGGGAATTCGGAGGAGGAGCTTCTCGCTAGCAATTCATTTCCGGACATCATTTACGGCAGTAATCCGGGGATACCCAGCTTTATCACGTTGGGACTTGCGGATGATTTAACCGAAATGGTCAAGAAAAATAATCTGGATCTTAATCAATTCGTACCCAGAGCAATCGAAACGATAAAACAGAACGGCAAGAACGGAGAACTGAATGCCCTTCCATTCTCGCAAAACTTTGGCACCTTGATTTACAATAAGGACATTTTCGACAAGTTCGGTGTCCCTTATCCGAAAGATGGCATGAGTTGGGAAGAAACGATTGAGCTTTCCAAGAAACTGACACGGAATATGGACGGCGTACAATATATCGGTCTGGATCCGTATACAGTGGATAAAGTAGGTTCAGGATTGCAGCTGCCTTATGTCGACCCGAAAACGAATAAATCCAGCATTAACAATGAAGGCTGGGCTAAGGTTCTGGGAATGTATAAACAACTTTTTGATATTCCCGGTTACATCGATTCCACTAACAATAAGTATCAATACGGAGTGAACGGCTTCTTCAAGGATAGGAATGTAGCCATGCTCGCACCTTGGCTTGATACGGTGGTCAGCCAGGCCAATACGATCAAAGATTTCAAGTGGGATTTGGCGCAGCTTCCGAACTTCAAAGAAGCGGTAGGTACAGGAAGAGAGTTCGATGAGCACGTGGTCATGCTGTCCAAGGTAAGCAAGCAAAAGGACTGGGCATTCAAGGTCATGCAGTTGGTTACGACATCCGAAGAAGTGCAGACGGATATGACGAAACAGGGAAAAATGAGCGTTCTGAACAAGCCCGAATTGCAGAAATTATTTGCGGCTAATCACGAATCGTTCAAAGATAAAAATATTGGCGCCATATTTAAATCGAAACCGGGCCTCCCTCATATTCCGACGCTCTACGATCCGATCGTAACATCGAAGCTAAATCAAACCTTGAAGGATTTGGCCACAACGAGTAAGGACGTTAACACCGTCTTGAGGGAAACCGAGGAAGCGGCCAACAAAGCGATCGATACAGCTAAAAATAAATAGATTAAAGCTATTATCTAGAGCATTTCGAATATATAATAAAATATATTGCTTTATAAGGAGAATAAACCATGTCTAGAAGCTTGCAGAAGAGAAGAATTGAAAGAATGAATCAAGAAGTGACGTTTATTGGTTTCGGCGCTTTGGAAATCGGCCGTGACTGGGGTATCGGTACGGAAGAGGAAAAGAGGCGGCCGTCTGAGGAAGAAGCGGGTCAAGTTTTAAACGCTGTCCTGGATCTCGGAATAAATCTGATTGATACGGCTAGCGCGTACCACCGCAGCGAAGAACGAATCGGAAAATTTATTTCCGGACACGCGATAAGTATGTCTTGGCATCGAAATGCGGTGAGCACAACAATGAACCCAAAACGTACTACGATTTTTCCTATAAAGCGATTAAAGAGTCCATTGACCGCAGTTTAATGTTGTTGAACACCGATCATATTGATGTGATGCAGATTCATTTTGGGCCGGACCCGCAGAAAGTTTTAGATGACGGGGAAACGGTTGCTGCTATGAAAGACGCAAAAAAGGAAGGCAAGATACGCTTCCTCGGTGCCTCCATCGACGGCGAGTTGGCTAAACGCTGCATCCTTAGCGATGATTTCGATGTGATGCAAATGGACTACAGCCTTCTCAATCAAAAAAATAGTGAAAATATCCGACTCGCTAAAGAGAGAGGGATGGGTGTATTTATCCGCGGAGGATTAGCCTATGGAAGATTAACTCCCCGAGTGAAATTTCTGATGAGCGGAGAATTTCAGGGGAAGGAAACCATCGGAAAGCTGCTTCATTTGGTCAATGATGATGCAGATGCATTGACCGTTTTAGCGCTGCAATTTCTCTATCGAAACGAAGGGATCAGCTCTGTTCTGGTGGGGACCAAAAACCTGAATCATTTGAAAGCGAATATTACTAGTTTGGACCGGCCTTTTGATGACGAGCTAATTGAAAAAGCAACAAATATCATAAAATCACTCTAAAGTTGATTGAACAATGGCCCGCCAGAGGAACACTTTGATATCAAGGTGCCCCTCTGGCGGGCCATTTTGTTTAGTTGATAAGAATTTATAAGTTTTCGTAGCTTATAGCTTCGCATCAACCTTGGTAAACGCGCTAGTCCTTATAAGACAAGGACGGCGTAGCCGTTTATCCTGGATGAAAATTCGGACAGTGCGACTTTACTTCTCACTAAAGGCAATTTTTAACCCTATTAGCCCAAACAACGAGCCTTGAATCATGTTTATTTTATTTGATATTGACGAATTTTTCCGTAAAAAACAACCCACTTTTTCTGAAAAAACACTAATGATAATAAAAATGAGTATTGCCTGCAGCAAAAAGATAATTCCCAATATAAGCATTTGCAGGGTTACTTTGCCCGTTGAATGATCAACAAATTGAGGCAATAATGCCAGAAAAAATAAGGATACTTTTGGATTAAGGACGTTCATTAAGATCCCTTTTTTGTACAATGATTTGAGGTTTAATGAACTCATATTATTGATAGTAAGATCAGATTCTTTCTCACGAAATGACTTCCATGCTAAAAATAACAAATAGGCTGCGCCTAAATACTTTACTATAGCAAAGGCCAATGCCGATTGATAAATGACCGCTGAAATTCCAAGTGTTGCAGCTGTAATATGTACGATTAGGCCCGAACAAAGCCCAAAAGCCGTTACGATGCCTGCTTTTTTACCTTTTGATATGCTCTGAGCAAGAACAAACAAATTGTCTGGACCAGGCATCAATGTAAGCAGTAAGGCCACTCCCAAAAAAGAAAAGACAGTTACTAAGTCCATATGAATCATTCTCCAATGTAAACAATTACTCTTCCTTATGCGGTTGAAAGTGAAGATGGCGTTTAACGCTACCCCGATTGCCGCGAGATGAGCCGGAACGACAAGACGATTTTTTCCGGCGGCATTCCAGGCTTGGACAATCTGTGCTGCAGCGCATCTACCGCACGGTAGCCGAGCACTTCCTTGCCCAGCTCCACGGTCGTTAACGACGGTTCCGAGTAAGCGGCTCTGTCGATGTTGTCGAATCCGACGACCTTGCTTTGTTCCGGTATCGAAAACCCGGCTTGTTTGAGCTGATTCAACAATTCAACCGCAATTTGATCATTCGCGCAAATGTAGCTATCGGGAATCGAGCCGGGGGCGAGCGACGAGATTTTACTCTTCAGCATGGGGATCCATCCCCCTTCATAAGGCAAATCCCACTTATCGAGCGCTACCGCATGCGGCCCCGTCCGATTCTCTTCATCCACTGCAATTCGGCAGCCCCACCATCTCTCCTTAAAGCTGACGGCATAATCGTCGGAGCCGACGAAGATAATCGATTTGCTTCCCTCCGCGATTAAACGTCTGCACATCGATTTAGCCGCGTCAAAATTGGAAAAGACAACGCAATCCAAGTCGGATAGCGGCTCTTCATGATCAGCCAGCACGACGGGGAGCTCCATTTTTTTGATCGACAGTAAAAAAGAAACCGGCAGACTGCCGATGACAATCATCCCGAGACACGATGCGCGGTCCGCATAGGAGGGAAAGGCAAACTCCGGATCTTCGCCGGAATTGGAGATAATCAAATGGTTCCAGCCCAAGGCGCCGCATCCGTTGACGATTCCAGCCAGCACCTGGTTCCAAAAATAAGGCTCGTCGAGCTTCGAGGAATGGATCCAAACGAAAATAAATGGATTAACTTTGTTAGGTGTTTTGTTAGTCTCTGTTTGTGGTTTGTGTTTTTTGCTGTTGATTCGATATCCCATCGCCTTTGCCATCTCCAATACTTTGGCCCGGGTTTCTTCACTGACGCCTTGCTTTCCGGACAAGGCTTGAGACACGGAGTATTTGGAAATTCCCAATCGGTCGGCAATAAGCTGCATCGATATTTTTTTTGACATGCCTTCACCATCTGTCTATAAAATTCCGGATTGCAACAAAGTCAAGTATTAGGGATAGGACTGAAAAAGTCAACTGCCTGCAAGCGAAAATCCGTATTGACGTTTGGTGGAAAATGGCTTAATTTTTTATTGTGTAGAATAATATTCCTAACAAAACTAACGAACTGGAACGGGGAGTGCTATATTGAGTAAAACGATTGTTTTTTATGATGAATCTTTTCCGTACCCGGGTGTGCGCCCGGACCAGGCATCGCTCCATGACTTCAGTGAACATGTGGTCATTGCGGATGCCAAACAATTAGGCAAGGAGCTGAACGGCCAAAAGTACAGCTGCTTCGTCAATCTCCACGGCCCTTATTTTCCAAAGAACGTATGGAAGGATATACTGGCTTTCTTGAGCAAGGGCGGCGGATTGGTGCACCTCGGAGGAGCCCCCTTCAAGTTTCCGGTGTACGAGGAGGACGGAACTTGGCTTACGGAGCATGAACAAACCGCCTACCACGGCCAATTGGGCATTCACGAAGCGCTGGAGGTTAACAGCGGCCGAATCGAGTCGTTCGCTGCCAATGCGGATATTCCGATATTGCAAGGAAAGGAAGCTTTGTTTGAAATCAAGCCGACGTACGGGCTTATTCTTCACGTAACCAAAGCAAGCGATCATCCGCATCATATCGGCTCCAGCGGTCCGATGGACACGCATATCTACCCGCTGCTCAAAGGGATGATGGCTGACGGAAGAGAGTCGGCGGCTCCCGCAGTGTTGATGGAGCATACGAAAGGCTCATTCGCGGGCGGGCGCTGGATGCTGATCAATCAAGCGGTCGGGGAAACGTTCTGGTCTAACGGAGGCGCCGGAGCGGTCAAGGAATGGGCGGAATATTGCTCCCGCGGGGTAACCGAAATGTGGTTGAAGCCCAATTACGGATGCTATGAACCGGGGGAAAGCCCTGTTCTTACCATACAGGCGCAAGCGATCGGGCAAGCGAATTCGTCCTCGTGGACGCTGATGCTCGAAGTCATCAAGCAATCGCATTTGAATGTGCATACATACCAGTGGGAGGAACGGTTGGAGCTGGAAGCGGGTCCGAATCTGGCGTTCGCGAAGTGGCGCGTTCCGCTTACGGTCGAGCCCGGATTTTATTCGGTGACGTGTAAAGCGCTATCCGATACGGGGGAAGTACGCATTCTGCGGCAAGCCTTTTGGGGCTTTGATGCAGAGTTGCTGCAGCAAGGGATGCCTCTCTCGTGCGACCGGGATTATTTTTGGAAAGATGGGAAACCGCTCCCAATCGTCGGTATGACCTATATGACGTCGGATGTAGCCCGAAAATATTTGTTCCTGCCCAATCCATCGGTTTGGGACCGGGACATGGCGCAAATGAAGCGGGCCGGCGTCAACCTGATTCGAACGGGGATTTGGTCGACCTGGCGTCAGATTATGTTCGTGGACGGCCACCCGTCGGAAGAGGTGCTGCGGGCGATCGACGCTTTCGTATTAACGGCCCGGCGGCACGACATGGAAGTCACGTTTAATTTCTTTGCTTTTACGCCCGAAGCGTGGGAAGGCGACAATCCGTATCTGGACCCGAGAAGCGTGGAAGCACAGAAAAGGCTCATCGCGGCTGTCGTTGCACGGCATGCCCGGACGGCCAATGTCCAGTGGGATCTGATCAACGAACCGTCGATGTTCGATCCGAAGCGTCCTTTCCAGGGGCCGCGCTCCGCAAAGGATTCTTTCGAAATCCAGGCCTTCATCGAGTGGGTGAAAGAAAGGCACGGCTCCATCCGAACGCTGCAGGAGCGGTGGAATATGACGCCGGCTCAGCTCCCCGACTTCTCGGCCGTCAGGCCGCCCGAGCCGGGGGATATCAACTTTGACGTTCAAGATATGTCCAAGGCCAAGAAAGGCGTCCGGTGGCTGGACTATACGCTTTTCACTATGGAGATGCACAACCGCTGGGCGCGTGAGCTTGCGTCCGTTATCAAATCGATCAATCCGAGCCAGCTCGTAACCGTAGGCCAGGACGAGGGGCTGGCGGGACAGCGGCCGTCGCCGTTTTTCTACGCCGAAGCCGTAGATTACACGACCGTGCATTCCTGGTGGAAGATGGATGAGCTCGTATGGGACGGCGTATTCGCCAAGGATACGATGAAGCCGAATCTCGTGCAGGAAACCGGCATCATGTATGTGGAGACGCCGGATGGAAGGGCGAAGAGGTCTGAAGAAGAGCTGCGCAATATTTTGGAGCGCAAATATGCCTATGCGTTCTCAACCGGGGGAGCCGGAGCGGTTCAATGGATTTGGAACACGAACTTCTACATGGATAACGTGAACGAATCGAATATCGGGGCGCTGCGCGCGGATGGGACGGAGAAGCCGGAGGCGGACGTGACCTACGATTTCGGCCGGTTCATAGGGCGCATCCAGGAGCTGTTCGTAGACCGCAAGCTTGAAGACATTGCCGTCGTATTCCCTTATTCCAACGATTTCTCGAACCGGAAGCTTGCCTTTGACGCCACAAGCCGGCTGTGCAGAGTGCTCCATTACGAAATGAACGTTCCGTTCCGCGGAATTGGCGAGTATCACTTGCAATCGCTGCAGCAGCATGCGCCGAGGCTGATTATTGTTCCAAGCGCGCACAATGTTTCAGACGCCGCCATGCAGCAGCTGATCTCGCATATCGAAAGCCGCGGAGGCGTGCTTGTGGTTACCGGTCCCGTAAGCATCGATGAATATTGGCGTTATAACCCGCGCCTTACGTCCTTGGTAGGGGATACGAAGCTGGGCAACATCGTGCGCGAAGAAATCATGGAGCTGAACGGCAAGAAATACCCGGTTTCCTTCGGCGGACGAAGAATCGCAGAATTGACCAAGGAGTCGGAAAGGGGCTCTAGCGACGATGCAGCGGTCCGGGAATACACGATTGGTAAAGGGCGGTTCATATGGTGCCCTCTGCCTCTTGAGCTGAACCTGCGCTCCGAACCGATCCATGCGCTTTATCGATACGTTATGTCTCTGGCGGGAGTTGAAATCGAGCTCGATTGGAAGCAGGGCGGAGACATGCCGGGCATTTACGGAAGGAAGCTGCAATTCAAGGAAGGAGCACTGTTCATTTTCGTATCGGAGTGCTCGGCTGACGTTTCCGTAGACGCGGTCGATCCGGTTACCGGAACGGGATATGAATTCACTTTAGAGAAGGAACGTACCGTGATGTTTGCCACAGACGCCGGCGGAGCTGTGACAGCCGTCTATCGGCCGGATGAAGTCAGCATCCATGCTTATACCCATGAAGGCGTTAAATTTTAAAATGACTGGAGTGGTGCTCCATGTTGAAAAAAATGTCCGTTATCGTTTCATTCGCTCTATCGGTCAGTGCGCTTTCCGCTTGCTCGAGCACGGGAACTCCGGAGAAACCGAAGCCTTCGGCTGATGAGAAAATACAGACAGGCGAACCGGCAACCGTCCAATTGGCCATATCGAAAGGCTGGCTGACGGATGAGGAAATCGACAAGTACATTATCGATCCGACCAAGAAGAAATTCCCCAACATTACGATCAAGCTCGTCACGATGGACGGAAAGAACGTCACGCCGACAACGCTTGTTGCTGCCGGGACCGTACCCGACCTGATCATCGTGGCGAATCCTACCATCAACGATATCACCTCATTGGAGCTGGACGATAATATCGAGCCTCTCATCAAGAAGCACAACATCGACCTGAACAAATTTAAGCCGGAGACCTTAGCCGCCATTAAAGGATCAACCGGTTATGATTATTTGGTCGGACTGCCGTATGCCATGCACTTCTCCGCACTCTATTACAATAAGGATCTGTTTAACAAGTTCGGCGTGCCGTTCCCGAAAGACGGAATGACATGGGATGAAGTGACCGAGCTTGCGAGGAAAATGACGCGGCTCGATAACGGAGTACAGTACCGGGGCCTCGAGCCGGACCATGTGACGCGCCCGGCTTCCCAGCTGTCTTTAGGCTTAATCGATCCGAAGACAATGAAAACGACCGTCAACTCGGAGCAATGGAAAAAAGTATTTACGACGCTCAAGAACATTTACGATATTCCCGGAAACAATCAGATGCAAAACTTTAACAATGCGAGCGACCAATTCGCGAAAGACAAGACGCTCGCTATGCGCCCTGAGCTGAACGTGTTAGGCCGGTTTGCCGCCGTAAAGGATTTGAACTGGGATCTCGTCACTTATCCGACCTTCAAGGAGACGCCGAACACCGGCATGCAGGTCGACGAGCACATCCTTGCGATCACCAGAACGAGCAAAGTGAAGGATGCGGCAATGGATGTCATTTCCGTAGTCGTCTCGGATGAGGTTCAATTGACAATGGCGGGAGATGCAAAAGTATCCACGCTTAAGGATGATAAATTTATTAAAGAATTCGGCAAAAACGTCGACTATGTGAAAGGAAAAAACATGGAAGCGGTGCTTCGCATGAAGCAGGCTACGCCCGTGGCGGTTACGAAATACGACAAAATCCCGAAAGACCGTATCCAAAACGCGATGGAAAGCGTCGTCAAAGGACAGGAGGACATCAACACCGCTCTGCGTACGGCTGAAGAAGAGATCAACAATAAGCTGGCTACGGAAACGAAGAAATAAAAAAAGGTACCGTCATGAGGGGAGATGCCTCGCCGGACTACTTCGGTTCCGCGCTCAAGACTCGCAACGTGGCCGATTTTGAGCTGGAGCATTTTAAAGGAAAAGCAGCCCATGCGGGCAAACGGGACATCGTAACGGAGGGATAATGATGAAAATTGTGTTGATTGGCGGAGGCAGCTACGTGTTCGCTCCTACGGTTTTGGAGGACATGATTGTCAAACACCGGCTGGCCGGATGTGAGCTGGTATTGGTCGATCTCCAGAAGGAAGCGGTGGAAGCTATGGCCGCAGCGGGAAAGCGCGTCGCTAGGGAGCTCGGCGTGACGCTGACGATTCGATGCAATACGGAACGAACGCATGCGCTTCCGGGGGCGGATTATGTGATCGTCTCCGCCTCTCCGCAGGGGGCTGGAAGATGGCAGATGGATTACGACATTTTGCGGGAAGCGGGGATGCCCGACCAAGCGAGAGAGTGCGGCGGAATGGGAGGCATGCTGAACGCCTTCCGTTCGATCACGCTCATCATGGACATTTGCCGTGATATGGAGAAGCTTTGTCCCGGAGCGGTTCTGCTCGATGTGACCAATCCGATGCCCAGAGACGTAACGGCCGTACACCGGTACTCCTCGATTAAAACGGTAGGCTTTTGCAATATCGCGTACCGCGGTCCGGACGGATATGATTTTCTGCCGCGCTTGATCGGCAGGCAGAAGAACGAGGTTCGTATCGTGACGGCCGGCTTGAATCATTTCGCGTGGCTCCTGGAGATCAAGGATGCACAGACCGGGGAGGACTTGCGGCCTCTTCTGGAACGGTACATTTTGGAGGGCGACTGGAGCGGGCAGCCTGCTGGCACCCGTAAGGAACTATCGGTCATGCGCCGCTGGCTGATGGAATACGGCGGAGTAGCCGCGGGCAGCGTAGACCATCACGCGGAATATTTGCCGGTACAACCGGACGTCCACTACTGGACCAAGCCTCCCTTTCACGGGAATGAAGCGGAACGGCGTCAGCGTCTTCTCAAACTGAAGCATATAGCCAATGGCCAAACGGGATGGGAAGACTTGTTCTTACACGGAAGCTGGGAGCATCCGGTGGACGTGGCCGTCACTCTGCATAGGGGATCGTCGTCCGCCTTCGATATCGTTAATTTGCCGAACAAGGGGAATATGAAGCAGCTTCCGGACGGACGAATCGTGGAGCTGCCCGCTGTTGTCAGGAACGGCGAGATTGCCGCGGCGATTGTCCCCGATTTGCCCGAAGTCGTGGCAGCGCTATGCAGAACCGTGTCCGATGTGCACGAGCTGGTTGTGGAAGCTGCGGTCAACGGCAGTACTGAAACGGCGAAGCTGGCGATTGAGCTGGATCCGGCCGTTACGGATAAAAAAGCGGCGTTCACCGCGCTCGATCAAATGCTAAAGGCCCATTCGGATTTGCTGCCGCAATTCAAATGATTCATTCGGCAATGCGGATATGGATTTGCCGTGTCGTAAATTTATATCCGCATTGTCATGTTATTGGATTATAAAACGGGTCAAATGTATGTTAATCTCTTCTTAAATCAAGAAATGTAAGCGCTTTTATTTGTGCCTGAGAGGAGGACCCTTGTGCTCTTTAACTCCATATCGTTCCTCGTCTTTTTCCCGACCGTGACTTTGGGTTACTTTATCCTGCCTCACAGGCTGCGATGGATTCTGCTCCTGGCAGGGAGCTGCTATTTTTATATGGCCTTCGTGCCCAAATACATTTTGATTCTGGCATTCGAAATCGTCGTAAATTACTTTGTGGGAATTGCTTTGGAAAAAACGGATGGCCGCTTAAAGCGGGGCATACTGACTTTTGGCATCCTTGTGAATGTTTCCGTTCTTTTTTTATTTAAATATTTTAATTTCTTCAACGAAAACATAGCTCTATTAGCCCATTGGCTCCATTGGAATTACGGTTTAGGAAGCTTGTCGCTGCTGCTGCCTATCGGCCTTTCCTTTCATACGTTCCAAAGTATCGGTTATCTCATCGATGTTGGTAGAGGCCGGCAAGCGGCCGAACGCCATTTCGGAATTTTCTCTCTATTCGTTATGTTCTATCCTCAGCTCGTGGCAGGACCCATCGAACGATCGGGAAACCTGCTGCGGCAATTTTATGAAAAGCATGAAATCGACTTGGATCGCATGGCAAGCGGCTTGAAGTTGATCATTTGGGGCTTGTTTAAAAAGATGGTGATTGCCGACAGGCTGGCGGACGTCGTAAATAAAGTTTATGGCGAGCCGTCTTCGTATTCCGGACCTGCCTTAATCACAGCTACGATTTTTTTTGCCGTCCAAATTTATTGCGACTTCTCAGGCTATTCCGATATCGCGATTGGCGCTGCGAGAGTCATGGGGTTTCGGCTGATGGAAAATTTCAGGCAGCCGTATTTCTCGCAGTCGATATCCGAATTTTGGAGAAGGTGGCATATTTCTTTGTCGACCTGGTTTAAGGATTACGTATATATCCCGCTCGGCGGGAACCGTGTAGCCCAATGGAGGCGGCTGTTCAACTTATTCGTCACCTTCACGGTCAGCGGAATTTGGCATGGAGCCAATTGGACCTATGTGATATGGGGAGCTTTGAACGGATGTTATTTGATTGTTTCCGTACTGACGGAACCCATGCGGAACGCGATGGTGAAGAGGATCGGGCTTAATAAAATTCCGTTCCTTCACCAAATCATCCGAATGCTCATCACGTTTACGCTGATCTGTTTTTCGTGGATTTTTTTCAGGGCGTCTTCTCTGTCCAGTGCGCTGGATGTGATTGGGCATTTGACGAGCTTTAGTCATTACAGAGTTACAAGCCTATCCAAGGTTATCCCCCAAACGGAATTGATCATCGACGCGGCTCTTCTGGCCGTATTGCTAATAGTTGACTTAATCCAGGAGAAGAAAGGGACATGGACGGTTCTGTCCCGAATACCGCTTGGCTTCCGATGGTTCTTTTATTACGCGATCCTGTTTGCCATCTTCGTCTTAGGGGTGTATGACGTTGCTTACAAAACTTCATTCATTTATTTCCAGTTCTAGAGCCTCGTTCGACGAAGCGGTAAGGGTAAAGCCCAAAACGAAAACATCAGCGTTTATTATGATGAAGGCGGTTCTATTTATTGCCGTTTTCTTCTTGCTGGAAGGTCAGCTGGCCGATATTCTGGATCCCGGAAGATATAAGAGCAACTTTCATCCGCGGCTAAGATGGGAAGAGTTTTATGGCATGAAGCAAAATATTGACGTCGCCTTTTTGGGCTCTTCTCATGCCTACCGCAGCTTTGACCCGACCTTCTTTGATCGTGAGTTAAACGTCACCAGCTTTAATTTCGGACATTCCGATCAGAATCCCATCGACAGCTACTATGTTCTGAATGAAGTGCTTAGATTTCATCATCCGAAGTTAATCGTGCTGGAATTGTTTTTTCCGTTATCGGAAGGGGTGGAAGCAAATCAAATTTCAGCTTCTTATTTTTTGTCGGCATCGTATGTTTATGACTATTTGAAGCCGTCCATGAACAAATGGGCTTGTTTCTTTGACGAATTTCAGCCCAAGGATTATTTGAAGGCCTTTTTTCACACGGTTCGCGATAAAGACAACTATAAAAACATGAAGCTGATCAAAGAAAACTTGAATAGAAAAGCTGTGGCGATACATGATTGGTTGACCCGCAAAGAGGTTCCTGCCACGATGCCGACTGCTACCAGCCTGGGTGAAATCTATAAGGGGCGGGGATATGTCGTGAATGATGGAGTTGCGTCTCCAAAGAAGCTTCAGGAAACGAACCGATTAAAGGTTTATCAGGGTCTTCCGAATTGGGATGAGAAGAAATTGCGTTACATCGATAAGATCGCCGGTCTGGCGAAGGAGAAGGGGATCCCCATCGTCTTCGTCACCTCTCCGCTTCCGCCCAGCACCATGAAATTTTTGAAAAGATATGAAGATATTCATAACAAATATCAGGAAATCGCGGATCGGAACGGGGTGCAATATTTAGACTATAATTACATGAAAGGCAAGAATGTACTGTTCACGGATAAAAATTTCAAGGATGAGGATCATTTGAATTCCTCGGGCGTTAAAATATTCAATCAAGATTTGCTTCCCTTGCTGAGGCCCTATTTCAATCCATGAAATTGATTGCAGGAGGCTTAGGCAGCCCAAGAAGGGTGGACGACCATCGTAGTGCAGGTCCCAATTGTAAACGCTGAATAGATCTAAGCCTCGGGAGTAAAGGGATTGGCGGTTTACCGGCTCTCGTTGCAAAAAATCCCGCTGCAGCGGCGGCAACGGATTGTTCGGCATAGCTGGGAAAATCAATGCCACGAGCAGCCATTGCTCTTTTGTATTCGGGCAGCAAGCGTTCTGCGGTGGGTCCGCCTTCACCCTCTATACTCGGAAAGAAGAAGCCCGCGTCAAATATTAACGGTCCTCTGCAGGCCGATGCCCAATCGAACAACACCAATGAACCGTTTCTAAAACGAAGATTATCCGAACGGACGTCTTTATGGATTAACCCCCAAGGTTGGTCCGGACGCATAAGTTCCCCTTCAATCGGAATCAGCGTATCAATGACTGCGTCAAGCCAAGCCTCGGCTTCGTTTCTTTTATCTTGAAATAGCCCAAGGAAATCAGTTCTTTCATCATGGTTATTTTTAATGTTTAGCCAATTGTCAGTAAAACCTTTGCCAGCCATTGCTTGTACCTTACCAGCCTCAGAGAGTCCCTGCACGTGAAATGCTGCCAGATCTCGAATGGCTTGCAAAGCCAACGCCTCGGACCAAGGCGGAACCTTCTTGGCAATTCTTAAATCCTCCAGCAATAATAGATGCCATCCATCAACACTTACAGACCCAAAATAACGAGGAGAAATGGGAGTAATCGCAGTGACATGACGATACGCGGCTTCTTCCAACGGAAGCACTCTCCAATTCTCAGCAATGGAACCTTGCCCGGCTCCCTTGGCGAATATGGTTCTGCCGTCTTCTAAGAAAAATCGAAAGGTTGCAGTGGGCCCGTAGCCTCCAAATACACGAGAAGCCCTGCGTATAGAGCTTCCCATTTTTTCTTCAACTTGCTTGCGTAGTTCTTTGGGGACATCCCGCCAGTAAGGTTTAGGTTCACGCATTGCGTTTCACATCCTTTTCCAGTTTTACATGGACTCCGGATAAGGAAACAAATCCACGATTCGGAAGCTTTGGCCGCTTTCGTTCGTATACACCAGATGTTCTCGATTCAATCCACGGGGACTTTCCAAGCCGCAGGCGGCTGCCAGCGAAAACAAGCCTTCCCTCAAATGAAGAATATAGTTCATCACGCGCCACTGTTTCTCTTCAGGCGCCAATGCCTCTTGATACTTAGAATCCGTCGTTGTGATGCCTGTCGGACACTTGCCGGTATGACACTGCAGCGCCATAATGCAGCCGTTGGCCATCATAAAGCCGCGCGCTGAGTTGACGCAATCTGCTCCCAGCCCCAGGGCGATCGCTACTTTGTCGGGTGTAATGAGTTTACCGGAAGCAAAAATTTTGAAACGGCCGCGCACGCCGAATTTTCTTGCCGTATCGTCGAGAATGAGCAGCGCGGCAAAGAGCGGCAAGCCCATGCCGTCCGCCATCGCCTTGAAGGTCGCTCCGGAACCGCCCTCGGAACCGTCAACGGTAATGAAATCCGGATAGATATCCAGCTCGACCATAGCCTGAAAAAACGGCTCAAGCCGCTTTGGATCGCCTACGACGATTTTGACGCCCACCGGCTTGCTGCCTTCATCTTGTAAGAGGCTGATGAAACGCAGCGCTTCTTCCGGATTGGTTAGGAATTCGAACCGGTTCGGCGAATTTACGGTTTTTCCTACAGGTACTAAGCGGGCTTTAGCGACTTTTTCAGTGACCTTGGTGCCCTCGAGGTGCCCGCCGCGTATTTTGGCACCCTGATGAAACTTCAGCTCGAATGCCTTGATATTTGGAACGCTAGCTTTGCGCTTGTATTCTTCTATAGAGAAGCGGCCCGTGTCATCGCGGAAACCGAACAAGCCAGGCCCGATCTGCGAGATGACATCGACGCCCGTAGCAAGGTGCACATCCGCAACCCCGCCTTCGCCTGTATTGATCCAAGAGCCGCCCGCCATGAATGCACCGCTCCCTGTAGACTGAATATAATGTTCGCCGACGGCTCCGAAAGAAGTGGCTGAAGCGCCGAACAAGCCTTTGAGCCGCCAAGGATATTTACGGTTTTCACCCACAACAATGACATCGTCATCATGCAGCAGCCAAGGTTTTACTTGTTCTTCTATGAATTGCTCCTTTCTTGTAAACAGTCCTTCATCGGTAATGACATATTTTTTTCCGGGTATCAGCCCTTCGTTATCCACCTTAAGCTCGCTCGTCAATTTGGGGAACATGGCATTGGACAAATAAAGGCCGGGCTTCTCATAATCACGCTTGCCTCCGAAAGAAATGAGATCCGTCCGGTATTTCGCTGCATAGACGATACCTACAAAATCGGCCCGTGAGAACGGCTTCCCTTCCGTGTCACTGTCGAACCAGTACTGGCGGAACTCGGGCCCCAGCTTTTCGAGCATATAACGCAGCCAACCGAGGAACGGATGTGACCGGATGATGGAATGCTTTGGTTTTTTGGATAAGGCATACATATAACCGAAAAAAATAAGCGGTGGCAGCGCGACAATAACAATCAGAATGACCAACAGGAAAATATGTACCATGTAGCAAATCCTCCCGGACGCGGAAATCGATCAAAAATAAAACAGGTACAGTATACCACAAACTTCCAAATATTACTCACGAAAGCTAATCGAATTGTTTTTTGAATCCATTTGCCTCACCTCGTCATGAAACCAGGATAAACGGCTACGCCGTCCTTGTCTTACAAGGACCAGCGCGTTTATCAAGGTTGATGCGAAGCTATAAGCCCGCGAAAAACTTATAAATTCTTATCAACTTAAAAAGGCTACAAGTTTAGTTTAACTTATAGCCTCTTAATAACATTGAAATAATCCCGGCATACCAAGCTCAATCTTCAGTCAATTTACCGGTATACGTATATTTTCTGAATATCGGATTGATGCCGCTGAGCATCATCCCCTGTCCCCAGTTTACATGAGTATCTTTTGTTGGCAGATCTTCCGGATCACGCACCTGGACAAGCACATTTCTTCGGGGGCGGTCGCTGCTATTGATAGGCGAACCGTGAATGGTTAAATAATTAAAGAATAACACGTCTCCCGCTTCGGCCAGGCACGGAATTCCGCTTTGGATCGGATATTCTTTATGGTTCAAATAATGACTGCCTACGTGGGGAAGAGGACCTAATTTATGAGATCCGGGAATGACAAACACACATCCGTTTTCCTCATTCGTTTGATCCAAATGAATGCTTGCCAGCATCATTGTATGCTTTTCGTGTGGAAAGTACGGATAATCTTGATGCATGGGGAAGGCGGCACCCTTTTCCGGGGGTTTGACCATCATTTTGGTATGATGGAGCTGGACGTTATCGCCAATCAGCTTGGTGAATACTTGCACGAGATTCGGATGGGTGATCATCCGGGTAAACTCGGCATCATGATATTGCACATCGTGGAAGCCCTTCAGCACCAGTTTCTTCAATACTTCCGGCGGCAAATAATCTCCTTGCCAAGCATGGCTCCGGTCAAATTTGGAGGCAGCCGCCCGTTTCAGGAAGCGATCCACCGAGTCCCTGAGAACTTCAACCTCCTCTGCGTTATAAACTCCTTTCACCAGCAGGTAACCGTTCTCATGATAAAAATTCACCTGTTCCGCAGTAATCATGTCGACTCCTCTTTTCCATAAGTAGTGGTGTGTAACCTGTTTTTATTTTATTGCTTTTTGCATTGCCTGTATTTATCCAAGTCAGACAGCTTTTTGCACTTTGAAGCCATATTCGTTTTAGTCAGGAAGTATCGAAAGATATGCAGTATCTATAAAAAGATCTGCGGAGTAACGGGTGCCTTTCTTTCTTATAATGAAGACATACCAAAGGAGAGGTGAGCAAACATGCCGACCGTTAAACGGAGCTTTGCAAATGAAGGTTTGTCCAATGACCGATACTCGGTCCGATCATAAAATCCGCCAAATCAAACTAGCTTGGTTCCTCAGCTGAAGCTCCATCGCTTTATGTAAACGGTTACATAACGGTTTAAAATGCTAAGGGGGAAAGGAATCATGAATGGTAAACTCCGCAAGACCTCAGCTTCCGTCATTTCTTGTGCACTGCTCGCAAGCCTACTCGCAGGTTGTACTTCGAATTCTTCGCAACAAACCGCTTCGCAGGAGAAATCTACAGAAAAGTTAACCTCAATTCCGCTGCCAATCGTTGATAAGCCTCTTACATTAACTATGTTTGTAGCCATGGACCCCAAAGTAGCGGCAACCATGAAAAATTATAATGAAATAGCTGAATTCAAGGAAATGGAAAAAAGGACCGGGATACATATTGATTTCATTCATCCCGCATCGATGGATGCGGCAAATATCAAAGAACAGTTCAATCTTATGGTTGCATCGGGTAATTTGCCCGATCTTATATATTATAGTTGGATAAACGACTATAACGGTGGGCCCAATAAAGCTATTAAGGATGGCGTAATTATTCCGCTCAATGATTTGATCGATAAATATTCTCCGAATCTCAAAAAATTTATGAATTCCGACCCTAGAGTGAATAAGCAGCTGCGTACGGATGATGGCACGCTCTATATATACCCTGAAGCACAATCGCCGGATCAGTATGCAAAGGTAAATCCCAACCCTAATCCCGCTTTTCAAACCTTCGGATGGCAGATCCGACAGGATTGGCTGGAGAAACTGAATCTAAAGTCGCCGGAAACGATAGATGACTGGTATGAAGTATTAAAAGCTTTTAAGACAAAAAATCCTAGCGGCAGCGGTAAAAATGACGAGATCCCTTTGGCACCCAAAGGAGCGGGCGATTTACAAAACTGGATAAGGGCATGGGGCATCAATTACGGTTGGTATCATGACGGAAATACAGTAAAGTTCGGACCCTATACGCCTGAATATAAAGAAGCTCTTACGACATTAGCCAAGTGGTATAAAGAAGGCTTGATCGATCCCGATTTTGCATTAACCGATGCTAAACAGTTTGATACAAAGGTCATGGGTAACCGTGCGGGCGCATGGGTGGGAGCCACATCGGGAACATTCGGGAGATTTGTCCAGTTGATGAAAGCGAAGGATCCGACGGTAAAATTGCTAGGAACGGTTCCGCCTTACGTTGCCGGCACGAAATCATATAATTTTAATGTAGACGAAATCAAAGTAAGTAATGGTATAGGTGTAGCCATCTCCGCCAAAAGCAAGCATCCGAAGGAAGCGGCCATGTGGTTGGATTACGGCTATAGTCCTGAGGGAGCATTGCTCAATACCTTTGGTATCGAAGGACAGAGTTACAAGATGGTGAACGGTTCGCCTCAATTGCTCCCTGAAGTCACCAATAACCCGCAGGGCTTGTCTATAGACGAGGCGTTGTCTAAATATACCAGAGGATCCGGCGGCGGTCCCTATGTACAGACACCTGAGCTTTGGCAGCAACGCATGTCATTGCCCGAGCAGCAGAAAATTATCGGCTTATGGAAAGCAGGTTCATACGATAGAACCATGCCTCCAGGGGTAACGCCAACCATTCAGGAATCGACAAGAATGGCATCCATCATGTCTACAGTTAACACTTATAAGGATGAGCAGTTCATAAAGATGGTTATGGGACAGGTGCCGATAAGTGAATTTGATAATTATTTGAAGACATTGAAGGGTATGGGGATAGAAGAAGCAATAAAAATTCAGCAGGCTGCCTACGACAGATACATGGCAAGATAATAAGTCTTCGTCTTGAACAGGAGATGAGCCGATCGGGATGATCGCTCATCTCCATAGTCCTTTATGAATACCCTAAATAAAGGAGAATGAACTATGGAGAATATAAAGGCTGGTGAAGTGCAGCTTTCCAGGAGTGTCTATCAGACGAAAAAACAAGGATTTGTTCACAGGCTTGGAAAAGATTTATATAAAAACAGATTCATTTATTTCATGGCGCTGCCGGTTATTGCTTACTACATCGTATTTCAATATGTTCCAATGTACGGAGCGACGATTGCATTTAAAGATTTTACCCCTATAAAAGGAATTTTGGGGAGTCCATGGATCGGATTTCAGAATTTTACCGATTTTTTTAACGATGTATATTTTGGTAGAATACTTAGCAATACACTTTTAATCAGTTTATATAACCTGATATTCGGATTTCCGGCACCCATCATATTAGCCCTTTTATTAAATGAAGTGCGGAAGAATGGCTTCAAAAGGTTTGTACAATCGGTAACCTATTTGCCGCATTTTATCTCTGTCATGGTTTTGTGCGGCTTAATTGTAGATTTCACCTCAAGAAACGGGATTATTAACGATCTCTTAGCTTTCATGGGAATGGAAAGAACCACCATGCTGCTTCGCCCCGAATTATTCAGAACCATCTATGTAGGCTCTAATATATGGCAAGAATTGGGTTGGGGTTCTATTATATATTTGGCTGCATTAGCCGGAATCGACCAGGACTTATACGAAGCCGCAAAGATTGACGGGGCCGGACGATTTAAACAAATGCTGCATATTACGCTTCCTGGGATTATGCCGACCATTGTCATCCTTTTTATTTTGAGAATGGGCAGCATGATGAACGTTGGATTCGATAAAATATTTCTCTTATATAATCCCATTACTTATGAGACCTCGGACGTTATTTCCACCTACGTTTATCGAAAAGGTATTCTGGAATCGAACTACAGCTTCAGTGCGGCCGTAGGATTATTTAACTCGGTTATCAATTTCGTGCTCTTGGTGATTACAAACAAGCTCAGTAAAAAAGTCAACGAGACAAGTCTTTGGTAGGGGTGAAAATCATGAATCAAAAAAGAAGTATTGCTGAAAACGTTTTCGGTGTTTTTAATCTATGCTTTTTGTTATTCCTAACGGTAATTACGCTGTATCCGTTTCTATATGTTGCATTTGCATCCTTAAGCAACGCGTCTGAATTAGCAAGTCATTCCGGTTTGCTGCTGTGGCCTTTGAAGTTTAACGTAGACGGTTATATTAGTGTCTTTAAAAACCCGAATATGATAACAGGATATACCAATACCATCCTGTACGTCGTGGTGGGAACAAGCATCAATCTGATCATGACCTCCCTTGGAGCCTATGTTTTGTCTAGAAAAGGGATCATGCTTCGAGATACGATGATGATGATGATTGTTTTTACCATGTTTTTTAGCGGAGGCTTGATTCCCAACTATTTGCTTGTGAGAAGTCTTGGCATGTATAACACCATGTGGGCACTCCTGATTCCGGGCGCAATCAGTACTTACAATTTGATTATTATGAGAACCGCTTTTGCAGCCATCCCGGATAGCTTGGAAGAATCCGCGAGAATGGACGGCGCGAACGATTTTACCATATTGTTTAGAATCATATTGCCATTATCCAAAGCAGTGATGTCGGTTATGCTTTTATTCTATGCCGTGGCTCATTGGAATTCATGGTTTAGCGCGATGATTTACTTGCAAAATAGAGATATGTATCCACTGCAGTTATTCTTGCGCGAGATATTGATAAACAGCAGCACCGACAATATGATTACAGGCTCCAGCGGGGATGATCGAGAGGCCGTCAGCGAAATTATTAAATATTGCACCATCGTTATAGCGACCGGTCCAATCATAGCCGTATATCCGTTCTTGCAAAAGTACTTTACGAAAGGGGTTATGATAGGAGCAGTGAAAGGGTGAAAACTCCCTAGCCTTAGTTAAAAGACCGAAAAATCTGCAATATCCATAGAAAGATCTGAGGAGCAGCGAATCCCCCTTCATTTATATAATGAAGGCATCCAAAGGAAAGGTGAGGACATATGATGTTGCTAACCGAAAAAGAAGTTGAATTATATCATCAGAATGGGTACTGCCTCTACAATAAACAGGTATTTTCCAAAGACCAGATGGCTAAGCTGAATGCGATCTTTGAAGAGCACTTGGCCCAAAAAGGAGATAAGCTGTCGGATGAGCTGGACAAACCGCATTGGCGGGATCCGAGGCTGCTGGAGCTGCTGCTGAGCGACCAGGTATTGGATTTGGTGGAGCCATTGATCGGACCGAATATCGGGCTATGGACGAGCCATTTTATTTGCAAAGATCCCTTTACGGGAAGAGCGACGCCTTGGCATGAGGATTCCGCTTATTGGAAAGGTAAAATCCAATCCTACGAAAAAATTGTCACCGTCTGGCTTGCAATGGACCGATCTACGATGGAAAACGGCTGTATGCGCGTTCTTCCCGGCACACACCGAAACGGATTTTCCGAATACGAGGACGTGGATCGGAAGTTCAATACTTTCGGGTCTCAAATCAAAAATGTAGACGAGTCGAATGCCGTGTATTTCGAGTTGGAGCCTGGAGAATGCTCGCTTCACGATTCGCGGATTATTCACGGGGCCAAAGCAAACACAAGCCCTTACCGCCGCTGCGGCTATACCATGAGATATTTCTCTACGGAGCTCAAGGTGCTCGAAGACCGGCCGCTTTGGCTCGCTCGGGGAAAAGATATTGCCGGGAACAAATACGTGAATTAATTTGGATTGAGGTACAATCCGACGTCGGAAGGGGGGTATTTATGGAACTTAAGATGATCAAAGCGCTATGGGGAATGACAGGCACTTTGGAGGAGATGTTCCTACAGGTTTCAAACGCGGGGTATAACGGAATCGAGGCCAGGCTGCCTGCGCCGGAAGATGAGAGCCGGTTTAGGGAACTACTCGAGCAATATGGATTTGATTATATTGCCCAATTGGGAAGAGACGGGGAGACGATTGATTCGTTTGCTTTCCATGTGGAACGCGCGGCAAGCTTTAACCCGATCTTGATTAATTCCCATAGCTCGCGCGATGATATGCCATATGACAATCAACTGAAATTTTTCGAGAAAGCCTTGGAAATTGAAAGGAATATCAGGATTCCGATAGGGCATGAAACTCACAGGCGCCGGGCCATGTTCACTCCATGGACAACGGAGAGGCTCCTTAGGGACCTCCCGGACTTGTCCATTACTGCGGATTTCAGCCATTGGTGCTGCGTGTGCGAATCGCTCTTGGAAGATCAAGTCGATCGTCTGGCCTTGGCTTGCTCCAGAACGATCCATATTCACGCGCGTATTGGCTACGCACAGGGCCCTCAAGTCCCAGACCCGCGTGACCCTGCTTTTTCGTCGGAATTGGAAGCCCATGAACGCTGGTGGAGAAGTATCATTCAGCATAGACTGAAGGCAGGACATTCCTGGACAACGATTACGCCGGAATTTGGCCCTCCAAACTACATGCACACTTTGCCGTTTACCAAACAGCCGGTATCCGATTTATGGGATGTCTGTTTATGGATGGCTAACCGGTGCAGGGTCAAAGGAGAGGAATGGATGCATGAGAGGCAATAAACATCCGGAACGGCTGACAGCCGAGAAATACAACCTTCCTACGACTTCATTCCATATATTTAAAAATACAATTCATAAAAAGATTGAGCTTCATTGGCATGAGTTTTTTGAAATGAGCTTTGTCATTGACGGCGAAGGCATCCATGTGATGAACGGTACGGCATATCCGCTTCAAAAAGGGAGCCTGTTTTTGTTGACGCCGTCCGATTTTCACGAAATCATTCCGGATACGGAGAGGAAGCTGGAGAAGTATACTTTGATTTTCTCGGAAGATCTGCTGGACGATAAGCTCTATTCCTTGTTATTCAATGATATTCATACGGATAGCTGCCTGTTTACGGGTACCGAGTATGCCCAAATGGAGGCTGACTTCCAAAGGTTGTTGGAGGAAATGTACGATTCGCAAGTCGGGCACAAGCTTGCAATCGAATATACGCTAAGCCGTATTTTGATCGATGTGGCAAGGAAACGGATGCATTCGGAGAAAAAAACGGAAGTCCCGGACGTTTATCAACCGTTTCGTGACGCTCTTATATTTATTCACCATCATTTCAGGGAATCTATTACCTTGGAAGACGCAGCCAAGCAGGCAGGGCTTTCCTCCAGTTATTTCAGTAACCGTTTCGGTCAAATTACGGGATGTTCCTTTCAGGTATACCTGCAGGAGTTGAGGCTGCAGTTCGCTAAATCGCTGCTGCACGTTTCCGATTTGACCGTTACGGATATTTGCTTAGCTTCCGGTTTTAATACACTCTCCCATTTCGAACGCTCCTTCAAGCGCAAATATGGACTGTCACCCAGGTTATATCGGATGCAACCGCCGGTTTCGGCAGGAACTGGAGTCTGATAGATAAGCTCTTTCTTAGCTGTTTCAGCTGGGGAAGAGCTTATTGTTTTTATTATATAAAGACAATTTAAAGATTTGTCTTTATATCGCAGGCTTTTTACAATAGAGATATCAGTACCCAACTCTATGTCGAGAGGAGCTTGTTATGAAAACCATTGAGGCGTTGGAAGCGAAATTAGCGGAGCCGTCGGAAGCGCTCATCCGGGATATCGCCGCTCTGGATGGAGACATTATGCTGCTCGGGATTGGCGGAAAGATGGGGCCGAGTCTGGCCCGCTTGGCAATGAATGCGATCAAGGAAGCCGGCGTATCGAAAAAGGTGTACGGGGCTTCGCGGTTTTCGTCCGGCGGATTGCGCGAAGAGCTCGAACGGGACGGCGTACATACCCTGGCGGTCGATTTGCTCGACGATTCGCAGCTTCAAGCCCTGCCGGAAGTCAAGAATGTGATCTACATGGCCGGCACCAAATTCGGAACGACAGGCAATGAGCATTTTACGTGGGCGATGAATTCCTATTTGCCGGGAAGGGTGGCGGAGAAGTATCGGAATTCCCGGATCGTCGTCTTTTCCACCGGGAATGTGTATCCGCTTACGCCCGTGCTGCAGGGCGGAGCCACGGAGCAAACGACCCCTAACCCGAACGGGGAATACGGGCAATCCTGCTTGGGCCGTGAACGCGTATTCGAGTACTTCTCTCATAAGTATCATACGCCGATAACGATTTTTCGCCTGAATTATGCGATTGATTTGCGCTACGGTATTCTTCTGGAGATTGCCCGGGCGGTCAAGGCAGGACAGCCGATCGATATTACGATGGGACACGCGAATTGTATTTGGCAGGGGGATGCCAACGAAATGGCCCTTCGTTCACTCTCGGTCTGCAGCACGCCGCCTGCCGTCATTAACGTGACCGGACCGGAAACGTTATCCATGCGCTACGCCGCTGAGCAGTTCGGGCTTAGGCTAGGCAGAGAGCCGGTGTTTACGGGGAAGGATGCGGACACGGCGCTGCTCAGCAACGCTTCCAGAGCGAACGGCTTGTTCGGTTATCCGCGGGTGACCCTCTTGCAAATGATCGATTGGATCGCGGAGTGGGTAGCTGCGGACGGAATAACGTGGAACAAACCGACCCATTTCCAGGAGAGAGAGGGGAAATTTTAAATTGACGGCTTCCCGTAAAGAACTAAGTCCCGAGCTGCTGAAGGCGCTCCACGAGGGGGGTGTGATTCCCGCACATCCTCTGGCGTTAACCGAATCGAGACAGCTGGATGAGAAGCATCAGAGAGCGTTGACTCGTTATTATATCGCCTCCGGGGCAGGCGGAATTGCTATCGGCGTACACTCGACCCAGTTCGAGATCCGGGATAAAGAGGTTAATTTGCTGGAGCCGGTGCTGCGATTAGCTGCGGAGGAAGTGCAGCGGGCGAGGCTGGATCGTCCTTTCATAAAAATTGCCGGACTCTGCGGTCCGACCGAGCAGGCTTTGGAGGAAGCGGAGCTTGCGGTAAGACTGGGCTACGATATAGGTCTGCTCAGCATGGGGGGACTGCAGGGCTGGGATGAACGGCAAATTCTGGACCGGGTTCGGTCCGTCGCGGAGATCATTCCGGTATTCGGCTTCTATCTGCAGCCGTCGGTCGGCGGCCGGATCTTCAGCTTCCGGTTCTGGGAGCAGCTTGCGGACATACCCGGCGTGGTTGCGATCAAGATGGCTCCGTTCAACCGGTATCAGACCATCGACGTTGCGCGTGCGGTATGCTATTCGAAGCGGCGCGACGAGATCGCCTTGTATACCGGGAACGACGATAATATCGTAAATGACCTGCTCACGACCTACCGCTTTGAGGTTCGAGGCAGGACGGTTGAGAAGCGCATAGCCGGCGGTCTGCTTGGCCATTGGGCCGTATGGACGAAACGGGCGGTGGAGCTGCTGGAGGAAATCAAAGCTGCGCGCGAACGAAGCGAAATCACCCTGGATTGGCTGACACAGAATATCGAGGTTACGGATACCAATGCGGCATTCTTTGATCCGGCTAACCATTTTGAAGGCTGCATTCCGGGCATTCACGAGGTGCTTCGCAGACAGGGCTTGCTGCAAGGCCGGTGGTGTTTGAATCCCAAGGAAGAGCTGTCCCCGGGCCAAATGGAGGAAATTGACCGGGTGTACCGTGATTACCCCCATCTGAACGACGATGAATTTGTCAGGAGCCGTTTGAGCGAGTGGCTGTCGGATTAGGGGTTAGCCTCCGGCCGTTTGATCAGGGACAAGGCTAAAGCAAACGATCCTGCGGGATCCCATGTATGGAGGCAAGATAGGAATGTCTGATGCCAGTATGAAAGAAGAAAAAAAGGGAATTGCGATCGGCGTCATCTGCCCGGAAGGGTTTGAAGAGCCCATGCGTTCCGCACTAAAGCGGTTCCCCTCGTTCGAGCCCGTGCTTCTTGCGTACCGGAATGAAGAGGAAGCCCACGCCATCGCCAAGCGGCTGATGGAGGAGGCGGAGGTGCTCTTCTTCTCCGGCCCGCTGCCCTATATGCAAGCGGAGAAGCAGCTGAAATTCACGGTTCCCGCACACTATCTGCATTTGACCGGTACTGGATTGTACCGGGCTTTATTTTGCCTGGAGCGGCAATCAGGCCTGCAGGCGCTCTCCGTCGATACGCTGACGAATTCCATGGTGACCCGTGCCTTCAAGGAACTGGGCGTAGAGCAAGGCTCGATCTTCACCTATGACGGACCGGGCGTTTTTTCGCGGGATGACCTGGTGAGCTTTCACCGCCGTCTTCATGAACAAGGAAGCAGCATGGCTGCACTCACGGGCTTCCGGTCGGTTGCCCAGGAGCTAACGAAACTCGGTATTCCTAACGAATGGGTCGTTCCTACGGAGCAGGATATTATCGTAGGCCTCGAGCGGGCCTTGCTGTCCACGGAATCGCGCAAGAATAAGGAGTCCCAAATTGTCCTCGGGATCATCGCGGTAGACGATTCGGTCCGGCTGTTCGATAAGATCGGCTCGGAGCATGAGGTTCAGAGGCTGAAGCTCGACATTCACCGGATGGTGCTCGGATATGCGGAGTCGCTGGACGGTCATCTCACGGATTTGGGCGGGGACGAGTATTTGTTCATCACCACCCGAGGGGTCTTCGAGAGAGAAACCGGAGGCTACAAATATATCCCTCTCGCCAGGGAGGCGGAGCGATCGTTCGGTCTCTCCCTCAGCGTAGGCGTCGGGTTCGGATTGTCGGCGAACGAAGCGGGCACGCACGCAAGACAAGCGCTTCGGCAGGCCCGTGAAGCGGGAGGCAATATCAGTTACATCGTGCGTGAAGACGGCGGCGTGATCGGGCCGCTGGAGATGTCCGAGCCGCTCGAATACAACCTGGCGCTGCTGGACGCCGATTTCATCAAGAAGGCCGAGCAGTCGGGGATGACGCTGACTTATTTGAGCAAGCTCTCCGCCCGGGTTTCCCGCAAAGGCCAGACGGATTATACGGCTCAGGAGCTCGCTGCGATTCTGGGTGTTACGATGAGGACGGTGCATCGGCTGCTGCTGCAGTGGATTGATGCCGGACTAGTGCAAAGCGTCGGGGAACGGAAGAGCCAGACCAAGGGACGGCCGAAGCAAATTTTTCGTCTTGTCTTCATGGGCGGCGATCTTGGGGCAAAATGACCTTTTCGCTGGGTCGCAATACATGTTCGATAAAACACGTACTTCTCCTCGGTACGTGTCTTGTTACATAGGAAGCTGCTTGCGGAATTCGCTCGGGGTGATGCCCGAAAATTTCTTGAACATCCGGTTGAACGAATTCATGTTCTGATAGCCCGATCTTCTCGCAACGTCCTGGATCTTGCAGTCGGACTCTAGGAGCATTTCCTTGGCCTTGCCGATCCGGAGATCGTTCAAGTAGTCGATGAAATTCACGCCGGTCTTTTCCTTGAAGTAAGTGGACAAGTAGCCGCTCGTGATGTTAAGCTTCTCGGCCATGAGGTCAAGCGTAATGTCTCCGTCGTAATGCTTCTCCATATAGGCGATTACGAATGAGGTTATCGGATCGCGCACTTCCTTCTTCTTATTGATCAATTCGATAGTATCCCGGAGAAACGCCTCCAGAAAGGAAGACAGCTGCCCGGTTGTATGACACCGGTTCAGCCGTTCAAGGAAGGATACCGGTGTCTCCAGATGCTGATAATCGACCTGCATCGTAATTAGGGTTTTGACGGTTTTATGGATAATTTCCTCGCCGAACCTATAGAATTGGTCGGACGAAGCCCCTCGTTTGTTGAGGAGAGCGAGGAACCGCTGCACGAGCTGCCAGGTTTCGGCTTCATTGCCTGCCTGCAGGTTCAAGTAAAATTCCTGCTCCTGCTGGGGAGGCAGCAGCATGGATGTGAATTCAGGTTCTTGACGGCTCGCGATGATTTGGGTTTCATCGATGAACCGGCGCTGTTTGATGGAGCGGAGAACCTCCTCATAAGCAAGCGTCATCTGGGACGAGCTGGTGTAGATCGAGCTGAAAGCGATCGTAGCGAAGCCTTCCTCCTTGTCAAACTCAAACACCTGCTTCAGCTTCTCGAGCAAATGGAGCAGCGCCGTCCGGTCGGATTCGTCCATAAACACAAAGGAGAGAATTTGATTCGACTCGATCTGGAAGGTCAAGGACTCGTGATATTGCTGCTTGAAGTTGAAATCGATGAATTCCCGTACATAATAAATCCAATTTTGCTCCGTTCCCGCCTGATCCTCATCCCGTTTTTTATAAGTTAATTCAAAGAATACGAATACGAACGGCCGGTCGGTAAAATCCATTTCGATATTGCTGCGTATTTTTTTCAGGCTGCTGATGTAAGCGAAGCTTTTGAGCTGCGAGTTCTTCTGGCTGATTTGGCTGCCGATGAGATTGAATTCGTTGATCCGGCTCCGGATCGGAACGAGCGCATTGAACTGCTTGATCGACTGAATGATCCGTTGGATCGGATTATTGATGCTGATGCTGAACAGGATGGAAGCGGCGATGCTGATGCCGATCGTAACAAGGAGCAGCGTGACCAGGGATACGTTGAGCCGAATCTGTGAGGCTACCGAGGCGTCCGGAACGACATTCACATACGTGAGTCCGGAGACGCTCCCCTTCCTGTAGAAGTAGTAATTCGCGTCCTTCTTGATGTAGCTCTTCGTCTCGTCGAGAGCGGGCAGTGCGCCGAGGCCGGCGTCCGGAGTCGAGGCGAACAGCGTTTGGCCGCGTTCGTCCAGAATGAAAAAGTTATCGTTAATGGACAGATGAAACGCCTGGAACATACTCTTCACGTCGAGGAACGCCGCCATATAAAAATCCTGGTACCAGTTATTTTTCACGATTAAAGGAAATTCGGTCCCAAGCAAATTGTAATCGTTCTGAAAGGGAACGTCGTAAAACGGCGAAGGCGGATGAACGCGGAACGGAGTACTGTCCCGGAATTGATTCTGCCAGAAGGAGAGGGGATAGCTCCGGCTGTAATAAAATTTGTTGAAAAACGTGCTGTCTCTCGTGATCGAGTTCTTGTCCAGCACCATGCCGTTTTTCTTGTAATAGAGCATGACGTTATTGAGGTAAAGCAGGGGATTCAATGTCATTTGGCGCAAATCCTGAATAGTTTTGGAAGCGATGTCATAGTTGACGGTCTTATTCTGGTCCATATAAAGCATCTGCACGTTCTCGTTGAAATAAAAGTTGAGCAGCTGGTTTTTGATGAGCTCGAATTCTTTTTCATAATTGTCCGTCGTCGTCTTGAGATTGAGGGTGTTATAGTGGATGACTTCGCTGCGCAGCTTGTTCTTGGAGAAGGTCATGGAGAAGACGTTAAAGGATCCGAGCATGACGATAATGATGAGGAAGCTGAGAAACAAGCGAATAAACAGCGAGTTCGTTTTCATTTTCAGCCGGAGGATCAGGTGAATAAGCTTCATTAGCAGGACCACCCCTTCGAACGTTGCAGCTTGGTACTCATTATACCTGAAGGCGGGGCGATTGAGAACACGTCCGGAGGAGGTTTGCAATCACCTCTTTTATGAAACATTCACTGTTTTTCGGAAATTCGTAAGGGTGAGGAGATTGAGAAATTTAGAGGATGTTCATTTGTGGCTGCTGATCATACACTTGGGATAGCAAGACGACCATCGAACCACAGGAGTCAGGAGGCGGCTCATGCTTAAGACAGCCATCATCGGAGCTGGAAAAATCTTCGACAGCCATCTGAAGGCGATCGCGCAGCTGGACCGGCTGAAGGCCGTAGCGGTTGCGGACGTGCAGGGGGAAAAGGCGCAGGAGGCGGGCCGACGCTATGGACTTCACTCGTATACGGATTACAGGGTGATGCTTGAGAAGGAAAAGCCGGATCTCGTCATCGTCGCCCTTCCGCACTGGCTTCACAAGGAAGCGGCGATCGACTGCGCCCGGGCGGGAGCCCACATGCTGATAGAAAAGCCGATGGCTTTAACCGTGGGTGAATGCGACGAAATGATCGGGGCCGCACGACAGCACCGCGTCCAGCTGATGGTCGGTCTGACGCAGCACTATATCCGGGAGAATCGGGTGGCGAAGCAAATCGTCAAGCAGGGCGATCTCGGCAAGCTTGTAATGATTAACGATACGCGCCATCAGCTCTATAATGTGGAGTCCCGTCCGGAATGGTTCTTCCATAAGGCTCAGGCGGGCGGGGGGATTCTGACGAACCTCGGGGCCCATTCCATCGACAAGATCCAGTGGCTGCTGGACAGCCCCATCCGGAAAGTAAAGGCTCATTTAAGCTACCATGTCGGCCGTGGGGATATCGAAGGAAGCGGAGCGTTGTTCCTGGAAACGGAAAATCACATTCCTGCCACTGTTGTACAGTCAGGCTACGAGGGGGTCCCTGTGAATGAAACGCAGCTGATCTTCACGAAGGGAATGCTGCGGCTCGCGACGGGCAAAAGCCTCTGGATTAGCGATCAAGGCCGGTATAGGGAAGTGGAAATGCCGGAGGCGCAGGATCCCTTCAAGCTCCAGCTGATGGAACTGATCGATGTAATCGATGGCGTCCGGCCTTTGGAAAGCTCGGGGGAATATGCCAAATCCATTAATGCCGTATTGGAAGGAATCTACCGGTCCTCGGAAACGGGAACCGAAATCGAGATTTTCAAAACGATGACGAGGTGATCTTGTGTCCAACATTCGATTTGCCGTCATAGGAGCCGGCGTGATTGCTCCTTACCATGCCAGAGCGGTTGCTCATCACCCTGAAGCGGAGCTTGTAGCGGTTGCCGATATTGTGCCGGATAAAGCGCGCCGCTTGGCGGAGGAGTACGGCATACCTAACGTGTATACGGATTATAAGGAGATGCTACAGAGGGACGATATCGACGTGGTATCCGTCTGCGTGCCGAGCGGTTTGCATGCGGAGGCGGCGATTGCGGTCGCGGAGGCAGGGAAGCATATCTTATGCGAGAAGCCGCTGGATATTACGTCGGAGCAGATGTCCCGAATGATTGCGGCCGCCCGGAGCCATAACGTGAAGCTGGGATGCGTCTTCCAGCGCAGGATCATGCCATCTGTCACAGCCGCCCGGCAGGCGATTCAAGAAGGCAAGCTGGGCAAGCTTGTGCTCGGCGACGCTTATTTGAAATATTACCGCAGCCCCGAATATTACAAAAGTGCCGGCTGGCGGGGAACCTGGCAATGGGACGGCGGAGGCGCGCTCATGAATCAAGGAGTGCACGGCGTCGACGTCATCCAGTATTTGATGGGAGGGGTATCCTCCGTATTCGCTTATGCCGCGCCGCTTGTTCGGGATATCGAGGTGGAGGATACGGCCGTAGCGGTGCTGAAGTACAAGAACGGCGCCTTCGGCGTCATTCAAGGCACGACGTCCGTCTATCCGAATCAGGAGACGCGCTTCGAGCTTCATGGAGAGAAGGGAACGATTGCGGTGAGCGACAGCGGGATTCAGCAGTGGAAAATGATCGACTCCGACGAGCAGGCTCCTTCGGTGGGCGCGCTCTCCACGATGAGCTCGACCCGTCCGGAGGACATGAGCACCGACGGGCATTATCTCTTCGTCAATGATATGATTCATGCGGTGATGGAGAACCGGGAACCGCTCGTGAACGGTGAGGAAGCCAGACAATCGGTGGATCTGATTCTTGCCATCTACGAATCGGCGCGAACCGGAAAAGAAGTACATCTTAGGGATTAGTAAAGGGGAGGGTGAACCCATGGGAACGGTGCTGAACATCGGAATGATCGGCCTCGATACGTCCCACGTATCGGCCTTCGCCAAGCTGCTGAACGATTCGCAGCATGAGTATCATGTTCCGGGCGGCCGCGTCACGGCCGCCTACCCCGGCGGCTCGCCGGATTTCGAGTTAAGCTGGTCGAGGCTGCCGGGCTTCCGCAAGGAATTGACCGAGGCGTATGACGTGAAGATCGTCTCGGAACCCGAAGCCGTTGCTGAGCAGTGCGATGCGATTCTCTTGATGTCGGTGGACGGACGTGTCCATCTGGAGCAGCTGAGACGGATCGCGCCCTTTCGTCGTCCGGTCTTTGTTGACAAGCCCTTTGCGGTCAACTCGGCGGATGCCGGACAGATGGCGGAGCTGGCCGGGAAGTTTGACTTTCCGCTGATGAGCTGCTCGGCCCTCCGGTATGCGGAGGCCCTTACGCAAGCTCTGGGCAGCTCAGAGCATGGCGAGATCATCGGAGCCGATTATTACGGACCGATGGAGCTTCAGCCTACTCAGCCGGGCTTTTACTGGTACGGCATTCATACGGCGGAGATGCTTTACCGTACCCTCGGTATCGGATGCCGCTCGGTTCAGGTGACGACAAGCGAGAACCACGATCAGGTCACTGGCGTATGGGCGGACGGACGGGTCGGCACGCTGCGCGGGAACCGGAGGGGGAATAAGACGTTCGGGGGGCTGGTGCATCGGGAGAAGAACACGAGCTTTGTAGATCCATACGCTTACGCCAAGCCCTACTACGCCAGTCTGTTGGAGCGGATCATGCAGCTGTTTCGGGACGGCAGGCCGGATATTGCCATGGGCGAGACGCTGGAAATCATCCGCTTCCTGGAAGCGGCGAATGAGAGCCGGGAAACGGGAAGGGCGGTGGCCTTATGAACCGGTTTCGTTTAGGCATCCTGACAGATGAAGTATCGCAAGATATTAGGGAGGCGATCCGCTTCGCCGGGCAGTTCGGTATGGAAGCGCTGGAGCTGAGGTCGGTGGACGACCGGCCGCTGCATCAGCTGGAGGATGAAGAGCTCGAGAACATCAAGCTCCTTGCCGAGAGCAGCGGGATAACGATCTGCGCGCTGTCCGCACCGATATTCAAATGCGAGCTGGACGATCCCGAGGAAGTGAAGAGCCATATCGCCCTCGCACAGCGGTATATCGCCATAGCCAAGCTGCTTGGGGCCCCCAGGATCCGGGCCTTCAGCTTCTGGGCGCGGGCCTCTTTCGATGAGGCGCTGCCGAACATCGTGCGTGAGCTGAAGCGGATCGCGCCCTATTTTGAAGAAGCGAGCCTGACCCTGCTGCTGGAATTCGATCCCAGCGTCTACGCATGCAATGCGCGCAAGACGGCTCAATTGGTCGATGCGGTCGCATCCCCGGCGGTTAAAGCGTTGTATGATCCCGGCAACGATCTATGGGATCCGGACGGGGAGATCCCCTATCCGGACGGATATGAGGCTTTGAAAGGAAGGATCGGGCATATCCACTTGAAGGATGCCGTGCATACGGATGCGGGCGTGGAGGCGGTTGCAATCGGAACCGGACGGGTCGATTACCGCGGGTTAATCCGTAGGCTGGCGGAGGACGGGTACGACGGATACCTCGTGCTTGAAACCCATTACCGCCTTGGCTCGAAGCTGACCGAGGAGCAGCTGAAGCGGCCGATGGGCCGTTCGTTCTCGGACGGCGGCCGCGAGGCTTCCGAGGAAGCGGCCCGCAGCCTGCTTGACTTGCTCGGCGAGTTGAAGCTTAGAGACTGACCAAGCGAACTTATTACCCGGGAAATTCAAATCACGCCAGCCATCCAACGAATAAAAAAGAGGGGAATGCGAATGGATCCGGTAGGAACGACGGAACGGCCCATCACGTCGCGTACGTTGCCGGGAAGAGGCAGGGCAGCCTTCATTAGGAAGCTGAATCAAAGCAAATATTTGCTGATCTTATTCCTGCCGTGTCTGGTTTACTACTTATTGTTTAAATATTTGCCGATGTTCGGCCTGATGATCTCGTTTAAGGATTATAATCTGTTTAAGGGCGTATGGGCGAGCTCCTGGGTGGGACTGAAATATTACAGTATGTTCTTCGAGAGCCCGGATTTTCTCAAGCTGTTCCGCAATACGTTCCTGCTGGGGATCACAAACGTCGTCTTCGGGTTCCCGATGCCGGTCATTCTGGCCTTATGCATCAACGAAGTGAACCAGATGCTGTTCAAACGCTTCGTGCAAACCGTCAGCTATATTCCACACTTCATCTCCAACGTAGTCGTTGCCGGGATGGTGGTCATGTTTCTTTCCCCGACTACCGGCATCCTGGCCCATTTGGTGAAAATGTTCGGTCTGCAGCCCGTCAATCTGCTGGTGCAGCCCGAATGGTTCCGGCCGATCTATGTGCTGTCGGACATTTGGCAGCATGCGGGTTGGGGTTCGATCATTTATTTGGCCGCGCTTACAGGAATCGATCCCCAGCTGTACGAGGCCGCAGAGATGGACGGCGCCAGCCGCTGGAAACAGCTGTGGAATGTGACGATTCCCGGCATCATGCCCGCCATGGTCATCATGCTCATCTTGAACATCGGCCATGTCATCGACATCGGCTTTGAGAAAGCCTTTCTGCTGATGAATCCCGCCATTAACGATTCCGCCGATATTTTCAGCACCTTCGTTTACCGGATGGGGCTTACGCTTGGCAACTACAGCTACGGCACCGCAGTCGATTTTTTTACGGGCATCGTCAGCTTGTTTTTCATCTGGTCAGCCAACTTCATTAGCCGCAAGGTCAGCGACACGAGCCTATGGTAGAAGGGAGGGAACCGCATGAAGCGAAAATGGTCCGCAGGCCGATTCCTGATCATCCTGTTTCTGCTGGCCGTAACCGTCGTTACGATTTATCCTTTTCTATATATGCTGTCGGTCTCCCTCAGCAGTGACGTATATGTGATCAAGAATGAAATCAACCTGCTGCCCAAGGGCGTCAACTTCAAGGCTTACGAGGTGGTATTGAACGATCCCCGCATCTGGACCGCTTACCGGAACACGATGCTCTATGTCCTGGCGGGTACGCCGCTTTCCCTGCTGATTACGGCGGCCGGAGCGTATGCGCTGTCCAAGAAGGACATGATATTCAACCGCTCGTTCACCCTGCTGATCGTCTTTACCATGTTCTTCAACGGGGGGATGATTCCAACCTTCCTGGTCGTCAAAAACCTGGGACTCGTCGATTCCTTTTGGTCCATGATCGTTCCGGCGGCCATCAGCACCTGGAATTTGATTATTCTCCGCACGTTTTTCCTCGGTCTTCCGAGAGAGCTGGAGGAATCCGGCAAGATCGACGGCTTGAACGACATCGGCATCTTCTTCCGCATTACGCTTCCGCTCTCCACCGCTTCGCTGGCGACCATCGGCTTGTTCTATGCCGTAGGCATCTGGAACAACTTTTATTCGGCGCTGCTATATTTACGCAATGACCAGCTATTCCCGCTGCAAGTAGTGCTAAGAAACATCGTCATGGCCTCGCAGATGGTGAACGGCGCCTCGGGCGTCGGAGACAACCTGGTCCTGGATGAACCGCTGAAATACGCTACCATTATCGTGTCCACGGTTCCCATCCTGCTCGTCTATCCTTTCCTGCAAAAATATTTTGTCAAGGGAGCCCTGATCGGCTCGGTCAAAGGCTAACGGAACGGGTCCTTCGGTTACTTAAACGATAAAGGGAGATGGTTCGAAAATGAAAAAGACGATGGCGTTAGCTGCGACGACGACATTTTTTGCCGCTGCGTTCCTGACAGGTTGTACCGGCTCAGGCGGAAGCGTAGGCGATCCCGGCAAGGGCTCCTCCGGGTCTTCGGCTCCGGGTACTCCCAAGGAGCGTACCTTTACATTCCTCGATTATTCCAACGCCAGCTGGCCGTATAACAAGGATTGGCCGGTATGGAAATACATCAAGGAAAAGACGGGGGTGACCTTGAACGTCCAGGTACCGCCCGACGCCCAGCTCGATAATGCGCTGAACCTGACGGTAGCCTCAGGCAACATGCCCGACATGTTGTACACGCAGAGCAAGAAAACCGCGGACAAGTTCGGCCAGCAGGGGGCGCTGGTCAACCTCCTGGATTACCTGAACGAGATGCCCAACCTGAAGAAGTGGATGGCGCAGTTTCCGACGGATACGCAGAACGCCATGTCCTCCGACGGCAAAATGTACACTTTCCCCAATCACGGCATCGGTGAGACGAACCGCATGAACTGGATGTACCGAGAGGATGTGTTCAAGAAGAACGGCTTGTCTGCCCCGGCCAACTGGGATGAGATGTATGACATCTTGAAAAAGCTGAAGAAGGCGTATCCCGACAGTTATCCTTTTGCCTGGAGAAGCGGTCTCCAGTATTTGCGCAACTTTGCTCCGGCCTTCGGCACGGGAAGCGACGACAGTGCCAATGACGTCTATTATGATTTCGACAAGAAGGAATGGCGTTACGGGCCGATCGAGGACAATTTCAAGAAAATGATTGTTTATTTAAACAAGTTTTATAAGGAAGGCTTGATTCCGCCGGATTTCCTGACGATCGATACGAAGCAGTGGCAGGACCTCATGTCCACCGATCGCGCCTTCGTCACCGCCGATTACATCAGCCGGGTCGATTTCTACAACCTGCCGATGCGGAAGCAGAATCCGCAGTACAACCTGCTCTTCATGCCGACTCCCGCAGGCTGGCCGGGCGGACCGCAGAAGAACGCTTATACGCAGTTCCTGGAGAACGGGATTATGGTGACGTCCACGTCGAAAAATATTAAAGACATCGTGCATTTCATGGATTTCTTTTATTCGGAGGAAGGCCGTACGCTGGTCAGCTGGGGCAAGCTTGGAGAAACCTACAAGGACGAGGGCGGCAAAAAGCAGTTTACCGGCGGCTATGCGGATGTATCGGATATGCGCAAGAAGACCGGTCTCTCGACGGACGGAACCTACACCTGGTTCGATTATGACGCGCATTTGTCGCTGTCGTCCCCCGAGCTTCAGGATGCCTACAAGCAGGCGCCGAAATACGACAGCCAGCAGCAACCGCGGCCGGCTCTGACGCAGCAGGAGCTGGAGACCATATCGACCGTAGGGCAGACGCTCCAGAAAACGCGGGATACGAACCTGGCCAAATTCATTACGGGACAGCGGGATTTGAGCGAATGGGGCAGCTATGTGGATGAACTGAAAAAAATCGGCGTCGATAAAGTCGTCGGCGTCTACAAAGGCGCTCATGACCGATCCTTGAGCACGGCCAAGAAGTAAAAAGGGAGGCCCGGCGCTCCGGCAGCGCCGGGTTTATTAGGTAACAGCAGTTTAAGAAGTACAGGGGCTATAAAATACGCTTGCTCTGGTCAGGTAAAGTGGAATCAGCAGCAAGTCGAAATCAAGGTCTGCCATAAGGCGGGCCTTATTTTTATGGACAGATGTTTTGATTCAATCGAAATAGGGTCAGTGGGGATTTTTTTGTTTTTGCACCACGATAGGACAGGATTTGTTCTTTTTCCCGAGGCAGGTTTCTACAACAATTTCAAATCTATTAACATATGATAGATATAGTACATTTTGAGAAAAAGAATGGAGGGAAAACGCTCATGAAAAAGGCGACGGCATTTGTGTTGGTTGCCGCATTATCTTTAACCTTATCTGCATGTGAATTCAATAAAGGCAATCCTGAAGCGGCGGCTCCAGCCAAAACTGCAGTTAATATTGTCCCGGTTGCCGCCGAAGCGCAGGCAGCGCCGCAGCAAGCTCAACAACCTGCAGCCGATTCCTCGAAGCAACAGGCGGCGCAACAGACAGCGCAACAGACAACCGAAGCGGCAAAGCCTCAGATCGATTATGCTTTTACGCGCGATCACCAACATCCGGAGAAATTGCTGATTCATGTGATCAACGGAGCGAAATCCAATTTAGATATTGCAATCTACAGCTTAACGAATAAGGATATCGTTGATGCCATCCTTGAGGCCAAGAAACGCGGGGTCGAGGTACGGTTGATAACGGATAACCAAGAGGCTAAAACGGCGGCTCAGGCTGCTAAATTAAAACAGTTAAAAACGGCAGGGATAGCCATTAAAGAAAATAGCCACAAGGGGCTTATGCACTTGAAAGTTACGATTGCGGATAAGTCCACGCTAACGACCGGATCCTTTAACTATTCCATATCGGCCGCAACAACGAATGATGAGGTCTTGGTCGTTATCCACGACTCCAAGATAGCTCAGGAATGGTCAACGGAATTCGAGAAAATATGGAATGATAAAGTGAATTATCAGGCTTTAAAATAATTAGGTGAGGGAATAGAGAAAGGACAGACGAATGTTTACATTCGGCCTGTCCTTTCGTTTTTCTTTCCATTCGGTCGCCGCTTAATCGGAAAGAGCCTTGCTTTCACTGGAGCTACGGCTGCCCAGCAAGGAGAATTTGGGCACTTTCGTTAACAATGCCACTAACAATAGCATGCTGCCGTTTATGGCAAATACGACGGGGATCGATAGCTGGCCGGCCAGTAAACCCCCGATTAAAGGTCCAAGCAATAGCCCCATCTGATTGGCCGATTGGTTAAGTCCGAACGCACGGCTACGAAATTCCGGTTCCGTATGCTTCGCAATGAACGCGTTGAGCGCGGGAAACACCCCGGCAAAAAAGAGGCCGTATACGAACCGGAGCGAGCCGAAACCGACTAAATGGTGTACCCATATCTGCAGTAAATTTCCGATCCCTCCGCCCAGAAGTCCTATAAACAATACTTTCTCATAACCGATCCGGGTACCGATTCTTCCCCATTGTGGAGCGGCGATCAGCGTGGCGATACCTACCGCAGAGAAAATAATTCCGGCATGGAGCGACGCGGAGCTTTGATCCGCCCCGAGTTTAAGCACATAAATGGTCAGCAGCGGCTCCAGGATCATGATGGAGGTGGAGGTAATGAATACAATGAACAGAGCAGTAATCAGCTTGTGATTGGATGCCGCTATCCTCAAATCTTGCGCTACCGAAGAACGTTTGGCTTCCGATTTGTTAAACGAAGGCTCTTTGACCCAGAACAATGCAATGAGAAAGGCGATGAACACCATAATTCCGGCAAGGAAAAAAGTATCCCGCGGTCCGATCATATGGCTTACGACGCCGCCCAGCAGCGGACCTATGATGGATGCCGCCGCGTTGGATGTAGAAATAATTCCGAGTGCATAACCGACATGCTTTTCCGGTGTATTGGTCGCCACCAAGGCAAATGCGGACGGGATGTATCCGGCGAGCAGTCCTTCCATGATTCTGACGGCAATCAGCTCATATGGGTTTTGAACGATGAAATATAAGAAATAAGCAATGGATAGACAGAGTCCTGCCCGCAGCATCATGGGCTTTCGTCCGTACTTATCGGCGATGGATCCCCAGAACGGCGCGATGAGCGAGCCGGCCAGAAACGTAATGGCAAAGATCGAACCTGTCCAAGCCTCCAGGTGATCGTTCACACCCAGGTCATTTTGCAAAAAAATGGACATAAACGGTATGGACACGGAATAAGCCATGCTGACCAAAAACGTACCGATCCATAAAACAAAAAGATTTCGTTTCCAAGAGTAAGCGCTGTCCATAAGGAACGTATCTCCTTATCCTGATTTACTTTGTATCATACCATTAAAGGGCCTGTTTTTTTGATAAAGGGATGTTGTCAGGTTGATAAAAAAAGTTTTGAAGGGTTAGGATCTTTCTTTAAAAAAGTGAATCCGGGAAAAAAAGATCTGAGTTTCCAGCATATCCAACCTTCAGTGCTCCGTTTTATAATGGCATAAGTTCTTGCGAGAAGGCTGCGGACAATGAGTTCTGCGAACTCCGCAACATTACCGGATAGGGGGAACGGGCCAATGAACTATGCTTTTATGAGTTTTTCATGTCCTGATTTGACATTGCTCGAGATGATGGAAGCAGCACAGCGTTACGGGTATCGGGGGATTGAGCCCCGCTCAGGCGGAGGCCATCAGCATGGCATCGAACTGCAAACGACGGAAGAGCAGCGTAATGAATTTAAACAGTTGTCGATTCAAAAGGGGATTGAGTTATGCTGTTTGGCCATATCCGCCAAATTCTCCGAGCCCGCAACATGGGATGCCCAGATGGAGGAAACCAAGCAATATATCAAGCTGGCAAAGGACGTAGGAGCACCCCGGATTCGTGTGTTCGGCGGGATTATTCCCGAGGGCGTGACTCGGGAGCAAGCTACGGAGCTGCTTGTCAAAGCCTTCTCGATTCTTGGGCCTATCGCTCAAGAACATGACGTTACGATAGTTGTGGAGACGCACGATCATTGGTCGGATCCCGCATACCTCGTAGCCGTTCTGGAAAAAGTGAATCATCCGGCGATCGGTATCAATTGGGACGTTTACCATCCGGTAAGAAGAGCAGGTCTATCCATAGATGAAGCATACCGGCTGGTCAAGCCCTGGTTGAAGCATGTCCATTTCCATGACGGCATGGATACCGCAGAAAAACTGGCTTATATGCCGATGGGGAGCGGCCAGGTCGATCATCGTCGTGTCGTGGAGCTGCTTGCCCAAGATCAATACCAGGGCTTTCTAAGCGGAGAGTGGATCAAATGGGAGCCTTATGACATCCATTTGCCCAGGGAAATCCAAGCAATGAAGGCTTACGAAGATCAACTCCAAGAAAGATAGCTTCGCCTTAGACAATCCATCAACTTAGCGGCGGGGGGATCACCCATGAGGACATGGAAAACGGTGCATCTGGATTCACAACGGCTTGGGGACGTAAAAGCATTGCTGACTCAGGGTGAGCCTAAAATAACGGAGTGGGCCCTTAAATTGAAAAGGAATGCGGAGGAGACGTTGTCTTCCGAGCCCTGCACCGTCGTGAATAAACCCTTTATGCCTCCCAGCGGCGATAAACACGATTACGTTAGCATGGGACCGTATTGGTGGCCGAACCCGGATACGCCGGACGGCCTGCCCTACATTCGAAGGGATGGGGTTCGGAATCCGGAGCTGGAACAATTCGATGCACCGAAGCTTAAGAAATTAGAGAATGACGTGCGCAAGCTGGCGATCGCTTATTATTTCTTTGGTGATGAACGTTATGCAAGCCATGCTATTTTGCTGCTGCGCACATGGTTTGTCGATCCGCTTACAAGGATGAACTCAAATCTCAATTTCGGGCAAATGATCCCGGGGATTTGTACAGGACGCTGCATCGGATTGATCGAAACGAGACACTTCGGACATCTTATGGATAATATATCTTTATTATCTGGTTCCGAAGGTTGGAGTACGGGGCTAAGTACGTCACTGTTTGCCTGGTTTGAAGAGTACCTGGCTTGGCTACTCCATAGTCCGATTGCTCTGGAGGAGGAGCAGTGGCACAATAACCACGGCACGTATTACGATGTCCAGACGGTATCGCTGGCTCTTCATACCGGAGACGTGACGACGGTCAGCCGTATTTTGAATCTCGTCACCGAGCGGAGATATTTTAAGCACATCGAACCGGACGGCAAGCAGCCGCATGAACTGGAACGGACTTTATCGCTATCCTATTCTCTGATGAATTTGATGGGGTTGTTTGATTTGGCGCGTCTGGGCGAGGCGATCGGACTCGACCTTTGGCAGGCGCAATCTCCGAAGGGCAGGTCGCTGCGAGCGGCGGTCGATTTTTTGGAGCCTTATTGCGCAGGCCGGGATAAATGGCCTTATGAACAGATAAAGCCGGTGGATCCGGATCGTATATTCGGATTGTTTCGGAGAGCTGCGAATGTGTACGGAGATCGCCGCTACGAGCAAATCGCAGCTCAAGTAAGCGAACAAGCGGATAATTATCTGCTTGAAATGATTCATCCCCTCAGGTGGGAGGGACGAAACGCCTAGTTGCAGGAAAAGAACAATCCATATTAATGTTACAAGCGCACACCGACTCTTGGTGTGCGTTTTTAGTTGAGACGACGGAACAAGTCACAAGCTATATTGTTCTTCTTACCTTATTGGGTTATTCCAAGAATGAGGGCTTGTCACGAATTAGGAAGTATGTTATATTACTTTTCCGGCCAGCGAATGGCGGCCGACAACAAGTTAGATTGTTCTTCTGATCTTGCTGGGGAATCCCGAGAATGGAAAACAAGAAGGCTTGTCACCAAACAGTAAGTATGATATATTACTTTTCCGGCCAGCGAACAGCGGGCCGATACAAGTTAGATTGTCTTCTGAGCTTGCCGGGGATTCCCCAAGCATGGAAAGCAAGAGGGCTTGTCACGAATAAGTAAGTATGATATATTACTTTTCCGGCCAGCGAACAGCGGACCGATAACAAGTTAGATTGTCTTCTGAGCTTGCAGGGTAATCCCAAGAATGGAAACAAAAAGTACTTGTCATTGGAAAGTGAATGTGATATATTATGATATTGTCTGCTGCTGAAGCGGACGGGTAATCGTAACATTGCTCTTTGAAAACTGAACAACGAGTGAGTGCGCGAATCTCATTAGAGATTCCAAATAAGTCAGTAACGAATTGAGCAATCAATTCTCTAGATAAAGTTTTACCTTTATTGGAGAGTTTGATCCCCGGATTAAATTCGACGATGAAGCCTTTATTGGAGAGTTTGATCCTGGCTCAGGACGAACGCTGGCGGCGTGCCTAATACATGCAAGTCGAGCGGACCCTTCGGGGTTAGCGGCGGACGGGTGAGTAACACGTAGGCAACCTGCCTGTAAGACCGGGATAACTACCGGAAACGGTAGCTAAGACCGGATAGCTGGTTTCTCCGCATGGAGGAATCATGAAACACGGCGCAAGCTGTGG
>NZ_JAQAGZ010000029.1 GCF_027533625.1 Paenibacillus gyeongsangnamensis
TTGTGCTACATGGGTTTCTTTCGCTATATCGATTCCCACAATTAGGTGAGTGGTGGAAATTCGTTCGATCCGTTGATTTTGAGCGTCTGATTGTTTAAACTTCATAAAAGAGCGCCTCCTTGATGGTGTTGGGTTTAACCCGTTGACAGACCCATCATACCGAGGCGCTCCTTTTTTTTCAAAGTCCATTTCTTAGGACTAACAGGAATGTTTAGCTTAAAAAATTGGCATTCTCAAACCCCGGCACTTTTTTGCCTCTAATTTTTTTATTCACTCATAATCCTTCAAAGGATCAACTACTTCTTGAGCCGGAGCAGCCTGATCCATCGAATCAATATACGTCTTGGGCTTCACCTGAGGCGGCTCAGGCCGGGAATGGCCATACAGCCGAACATAAATCTGCTCAATCTCTTCACCGGTCAGATCGCCCCGCTTGAGCAGTTCCTCCGCAATAGCGTGTACGAAGTCGGCATGCTCCCGTACCAGCTTCTTCACTTGGAGCATTTGATCCTTCAGCAGCACGTTGATCTTGGGCCGGAGCGCTTTAAGAGCATCGGCCCGGGAGCCTCCAGACGCAAGCCAACTGAACAGCTCGTCGCCCATGCCGACCATTCCCAGGTAGGCACCGGCCATCTCTGTAGCCTGCTGTAGGTCGGAGGTGACACCGTTTAATTTCTTCTCAAGGAACTCCTCTTCTACCGCCCGCGCGGCTAGACAGACTTGGATCTCCGCCAAGATCTCGCTGTCGCTGCGGTTATACCGCTCTTGGGTCGGCTTCGTAGCAGCAAGACCAAGTGCGCCGCCCCGACGGATAATCGTCACTTTCCAGACCCGTTCGTGGGGCTTCAGCAGATACTGAGCCACCGCATGACCGGCCTCATGATAGGCCACATTTCGCTTCTCGTCCTGGCTCATGGAGCGAAGAGGCTGTTTAAGGCCCCATTCATATGTCTCCATCGCAGCGCGGAAATCTTCATAGCTTGCAGTCTGCGCCCCCCGCTGGTGCGCGATCACGACCGATTCGTTGACGATATGTCTGATCTGTGCGGGACTGTAGCCGATTGTATCGAGAGCCGCCCGTTCGGGGGTTAGAGTAGGATCCCGCCTCACCTTCTGCAGATAATATTGGAAGACATCCACCCGTCCATCATAGTCAGGAGCATCGACCCAAAGCTGACGGTCAAAGCGGCCGGGTCGGAGCAGTGCATGATCAAGGACGTCCGGCAGATTCGTCGCTGCGACGGTCAGCACAGCCAGCCGCTCAGCCTTCTTACGCCGCAGCCCGAGTGACCGGAGCAGCTTGGCAATTCGTGAATTATCCATATTCGGCGGATCCATCTGCAGAAGCAGCTCGTTGAGCAGGCCGGTGCCGCCGCCCATACCCATACCGAATAACGCTCCTCCTCCGGCCCCCTGCCGGTTCATACCGATGGCGTCAATCTCATCGATGAAGATAATACAGGCGCCGTACACTCTCGCCAATTTCCGGGCCTTCTTGTAGAGGCTCATCACCTTCAAGTTGCCGACGCCGAAAAACATGTTTTGAAAGCTAGGCGCGGACGCATAGGCAAAGGGCACCTGCGCTTCGTTGGCAATCACTTGAGCCAGGTAGGATTTGCCTGTGCCGGGAGGTCCGCAGAGCAGCAATCCCCGGATAGCCTCCCCGCCCATCTCCTTGAATTCCTTCACTCCCTTGAGTAGGGTCACGATCCGCTTGGCATTATCAACAATCTCAGGGTTGCCGCGGTAATCATCCCAGTTGGTTCCAGTCTCGCCAGGCAGAATCCAGTACGTCCGTCCCCTAGCCAAGAACCAGAATAGAGCTACAAATTGAATGATGACGAACAGAATGGCTAAAAACAGCTGCAGTATAACGCCGGCAACACTTAACGCGATATCCCAATAGGTCGGCCCTCCTGCCCACAACAGCACGCCTAAAATAACGAGGGCTGCAAGCCTGAGAAGGAATGTACGCCACCTGATCCATTGATATCTCCTCATGGCCTCACTTCCTTTTCAGATAGCATTGGATTATTCTATGAAAAATCAACATTAGAAATGACTCGAGTTTCGCGTAGGAAGGCGATCGAACGAAAACCTTTCACAATTGTTACAATCCCATATCCGGTGGACCTTCGGTGCGCAGTGAAACTAGGATTACAGCATTAAATCGCGGAAACGGAGTTTTCGCAAATCTTTTCAATCTCCCCTTCCTTGTTTTTAATCACTATAACATTTTTAAGAGCTTTTGTAGAATGGAATAAATATTTCTAATGTTAATAATAGCTGATCCACGGCGTTTTATCGTGTTTACATAATAAATATTACGTATACTAAATAGGTCGAAGTTCCGGATTAAAAACCGACGCTTTTTGAGAAGCGATCTGTGAAAATATAATCAAATGCTTCCATATGCTTAATATGAAGAGTTTAGTGGGAATCCGCTTGATCTGTATCGGTTCCGTCATCCTGTTCCTAATCGGAGTCGTTTGGACGCTTGTCCTCTCCCGGGGTACGTAAGGTCGATGCAGAGTATCTGGAGAAAAGCTGATAACAAAGGAAAACCGCCAACGGGTTCGATTGGCGGGTTTTTATCCTGCTTATTGCTGCTTAGGCGGTTTATTGTAGCCTCTATCTCCGTAGGGCTGCAATTTTTCAAGCCACGGCTTTTATCATCAAAAGAACAATGGTCAGCCAAATCATCGTAGACGCGCCTATTCTAATTGTACAGACGGCACTGACAAGCAAGCCTAACATGAGTAACAGCTGTGGAGCCGCCGGCATCGCCAGACTTCGGTTCCTCCGCGTCACAGGGAAGCGACGATAATACAAGTGACGACCCTAGGGACAGAACTGCCGTCAAGCTCAGAGTACGTTAATTCCACACTGTATAAAATAAACGGTTTTGGTGCAACTATTAAAATGGATCAAAGATAGTCGCCTTATTGTTGTTTGATTATGCTGTTAAACCAAACATTTTATTGATTAATTGTACTGCAGAAAGGACATACGAATGAATGCATTCGACCTGCCCTTTCTTTATCATATGCATGACTTCGATTCCGGCAATTGTTTTCTCTGCAGTATTAAAAGACTTAAATCCCATCATTAGTTTAATAACTTTCTTTATGAATCGATGGTCTTGTTCAATTATGTTGTTTAGATATTTCTGTTGTCGTAGTAATGTTTCTTGATTCAAGGCTTTCTCGTCTTTCAATTGTTGGACTGCGATAGGGTAAGCTGGATTTTTATCGACGGTGATCACACGCGGCGATTGATTGTGTGGTGAGGTCAACGTTTTCTTGAAGAATCGTCTGGCCGCGGAAGTATCTCGATTTTCAGAAAGCATGAAATCAATCGTATTTCCGTTTGAATCCACTGCCCTGTAAAGATATTTCCATTGTCCTTTGACTTTGATGTAGGTTTCATCCGTTCGGTAGGAATCGTTGGTCGGTTTTAGAAAGGGACGAATTCGCTTGTCTAATTCCGGCCCAAATTGGTGAACCCATCGCATGATGGTTGTATGAGCCATGTGTAGTCCTCGTTCTTCCATCATCTCCACTAGATTACGATAACTAAGGCTATATTTTAAATACCATCTTATTGTCAGCAAGATAATCTCTGATTCATACTGCTTCCACTTAAACAAATCTAATTCCGTTTCCAATGTAATATCTCCATCTCATGACTTCATTTCAATCATGTTATCATGGATTTAAGAGCTTTGCACCACAACATCTCTTTTGTCAGCGCCTGCGAATCGTTATCCTTTAAGATGAATACATATTTACCCACTCTAATATCCTCCCTGAACATGAACGATTAATCCGGAAAAATCCGCCTTTCTCTTTAAGCATAAAATAAACATAGTCAAAGCAGCCGCTCCGACTACATTTTCCGAACTCTGAATCGCACTTTACGCTTTTCCCCGAATCGGAGCCGAATCGAAAGCGCCGACATTCTGCTTAATTCCCAGTACGATCCCCTCGTCTTCCATACGGCAAACGACCGAATAGCCGAACGGCGTTTCTACAATACGGAAGGTCAACTCCAAGGTGTCCGGATCGCGCCATGTAAAGCTGGATGCGATACGGCGTTCGATTCCTTGCCGAATGCTGGAAGCTCCGTTCACCCACACTCCCCGCCCGCAACGAATCGCATGCTCGCCATCGTTGTTCTGAATGACGACTGCGGCTTCGTCATTGTTAAACCTGATGGAGAAAGTGTTCCACCCTTCTCCATTGTCGTCAAGCTTGAATACTTTACCGGAAATCGTTTGCTCACGCGGAGAATCGTGCTGCTCACGAGGCAGATTCATCGCCAGGCCCTCCAATTGCGCTTTCAGCGCGGAGGCCGCTTCATCGTTCGCGGGAAGCGAACCCGGCTGCATGGCCGGAAGCAGAAGCTCCCATACCAGATTCAACACGGCCTGCATATCGCTCGTTCCGCTGGTGAACGCTACTACCGCATCCTGCTCCGGCATTACGATACAGAACTGCCCGAGATATCCGTCGCCGCGATAGGCGCCGTGCCGGCACCGCCAGAACTGGTAGCCGTAGCCTTGCGCCCAGTCGGTATTATTGTTGTTGTTCGAGATTTGCTTGGATGTCGCTTCCTCCACCCACGCTTCCGACAGTATGCGGCGTCCGTTCCAGACCCCTTTCTGCAAATACAGTTGCCCGAATTTGGCGATGTCCTCGGTTGTGATGTTTAATCCCCAACCTCCGAAATGAATGCCCATCGGGCAAGCTTCCCACGTCGCGCCTATAATATCAAGCGGCTGCATAAGGCGCGGCTGCAAATAATCCAGCAGCTTTTCTCCGCTTACCTTCTGCAGAATGGCGGACAGCATGTAAGTGGCCGCGCTGTTATAGACGAAATGAGTTCCCGGTTCATGCTCTACCGGCGCGTGTAAGAATGCCTCCACCCAATTGCCTCTTGGATGCTCCCGCATCCGCGGCTCCTCGGAGTGCCCGGTGCCCATCATTAACAAATGGCGAATTTGCATGGCGGATAAATTCGGGGATACTTCCCTCGGCGCCTCGACCGGGAAAAACGAAACGACCCGATCGTCGAGAGTCAGCAGCCCCTCCCCCACGGCGAGCCCGATGGCGGTAGAGGTGAAGCTCTTGCTGAGCGAGTACATCGCATGCGGAAGGTCCGCCGCATACGGAGACCACCAGCCTTCGGCTGCGACATGGCCATGCCTGACCAGCATGAAGCTGTGCAGCTCCATCGTTTGCTGCTTATGTACCGCTTTCAAAAAATCCGCAATGGCCGTTGAAGAAATACCTTGGGCTTCAGGTACGCTTCTAGGCAAAACTTGACGATTTTCCATATTATCTCTCCTCTTTTTTACTTAAACATTGGTAACTGCTCTTTGAGAATCTTAAGATTCAATAGAAATTTGCGAAAGCCACTTGACATTTGGAAAGTCGCCAAATAATCGCGAAGGATACCTTTTTAAACCGGTATATTCATTACTTTCACTCATTGTTTTCGTATATGGCCGTATCAATGATAGCGGTTTCTTTTTATGATTCGAGTTGATGATACCGATATGGATTGAAGCGACGGATTGCGATTCGGGATAACGGTCGGCGCGTTCATTATTACAATATATGCTTCTTCGCACCCGATAAGCATGAACGCGAACCGTTATCCGAATCGCCTTTCGCTGCAAAATGTCCGGTTTTTATTTCACAAATTTTTGAAATGCTTGATCCTGTAAAGACCCCGGTAAAATTTGCACAAATTCCAAGCTGTTGCCGTCCAGATCGCGGGTAAAAAAGAACTTGCTGCCGGATTTGCCGAGCCTCGGCTCTCCGTCCGTATAAACTCCCTTTTCTTTCAAGTTCTTATACAAACTGTCTACATCGTCCGTTTCGAAACAGACATGAATGAAGCCTGCGGTTGAACCGTTTGCCGGAAGCCGTTCGGTTCCGTTTCCAATCAGTTCCAGAAATTGCCTGTCCTTGATCTGTATGGCGACCAAGCCTACATTCCCGTTATCATCCGTCATACGAAAAAGTTCCGTGAATCCAAAATTGTCGGCGTAATATTGCACCGCCGCTTCAATATCCCGTACGCGAATCGCAAGATGGCCAAAAGAAGTCTGCATCATTATCGTTACTCCTTCAAAAAATTGAATTTATTCCTTATCGAACCTTTCATGAAACAAACATATATGAACAACATAATACTATTATACATATTGCTAGCGATGGGATAAAGTACTAGTATTACGTTTTCCTGAATCCGTGAGAAACGCATGGCAGGTTTCGATATTCCTGCTTTCCGCCAGTATCTTCTTCAATTTAAAAACAAGGCTGCTTCGAATTTGGTTTCAAAACAGCCTTGCTCAAGTTCCCAGATCTCTCCTGGCGGCTCGCCTCTCTCTTTCTTCTTGTTTATGCACAGCTGGTCTCAATATTTTCGGCGCGCTAGCTTATGACTGTGGCGATCGCTGGGATCCGGAAGTAGGAATTTGGTTGGTCGCTGCAGCTTACGGATGGAAGTTATGCCGGGGTTTGTGAATTTGTACCGGCTAAGTCACGGCAGGCCCTATTTCAAATCACTAAACAGCTGGTGAGGTCGGAGAATCAGAATTGGTATTATCTCGATCCGCTTATCCGGTGCCGCGTGAAATATCAATGCTTGACCCGATCCGGACTGCTACGAACGCCAAGCTTTGTTGACTTTGTGTTTGAATCGGCAGCCTCGGTTTCTTAATGTATAAATTTTGTCGCCGGTGGGCCATATTGTTTTGACGATATGTACACGAACCGATGTAAATCTGTATTGCTGTCGTGATGGGCTATCTTTATCTATTCTGAATTTTTCTGCTTCAACAACAATTCAAGTTTTCGCTTTGGAACGCTTATGCTTCCAAATTACTGTTGCAAACTTATGCTTACAAAACGAAAAAGTCCTTGGTATATTCGAGGCCACTGAAAAAGTCCGTCTCATGAGAAAGGTATAGTCCCTCAAAAAAATTGAGGAGGCTGTACCTTTTTTCGCTTATAATTAAGGCATAATGGGAAGTGGGTGAGCGAATGATTCGTTAACAACAAACCTTGGTTTTAAGTCCTTATGCAGAACTGTATAACATCGTGGTGCAAAGGACAATATGTTGCGTCAAATCAACGAATTGGTAGATTTCACTTTTATATACGAGGAACTGAAAGATAAATACTGCCTGGATAACGGCCGCAACGCGATCGATCCAATCCGTATGTTCAATATTTACATGAGTTATGCAGTTCGTTTAAATTATTGGAAACTGCTCTTTGAAAACCAGCGCATGTCAAGTTGGTCGGGCCAGAATTGACTGAATAGATTTGCAAATTGCCGTGCTTGTATATCAAAATCAACATAGACTCGCTCTTCTCCCTTATGGGTTTGGATACGTATCTGACAACGAGTGTGGAACAGGCAGCTAACCATTTCGCCGTGGGTGCAGCCTTCATCAACACTCGTTTTTTCTTTATTCAATTGCCATAGCGCGTAAGAAAGCAGCGTCTCAGCAGCAAACAGCAGTTCGAAATGCGCGTGATGATGGGCTTCGGAAGTGGAATGGCATTGTTCGAAACCCAGTTCTTGTTTGATCGTCCTAAAGAAGTCCTCGATTCTCCAACGTTTTACATATGTTTCCAATGCTTTGAATGGAACGTCATGGCGATTGCTGATGATGAGATAAGCCCCGCGGTAGGTTGCGGGAGACTCGTTTTCCGAATCGCTATCACGATGCTCTGTCGTCTTTTCATCTTCTTTTAAACGCATGGCGACCACGGCGGCGACAGAAACAAACCGCATTTTCTTAACCTGCCCCTTCCGATTCGTAACCGTGTAGGGTAATTTCATATAAATGTTAGGTATCGCAATGCCAACATGACCGGACAATCCGAGCTTTAACAAGTCTTTGAAGACAGCCTTGATCAGCATGACCGACGTTACCGGAACAAAACGTTCCCGCCGAGTTCCTGGTTCGATGATTCGTTGATACAATGCCGTGTTCCGCTTGGCTTTGGTAACCCAGTCAAAGCCATTCTCCATGAGAAAGATGAAAAATTCTTTGCATAAAAACCAACGGTCCATCGCAATCCATAGTCGGCGCAAGACGTTTTCGCGAAGCATCGTCAGCATCTGACGAGCTAAATCGAGCTTGGTTAGTCCTGTTTCGTCTTCACCGCGTTTATGCCAAACGGCATAAAACAGCGGATATTCAAGTCCTGACTACAGGACCGCTTGTAAAACAACGAGGTTCATGCCCCATACATGGATTTTGCGAGCATGATCGTATAGCCAACAGAGAAACGGAAGGGCTTTTGCATAGTGATGCGCGGCAAGCGTATCATCCAAGTTGACGACATCACCATCCTGAAGTTTCGTGTCTGCATCTTCCTGAAGCCGGGCGACTCGTTTTTTGCCGAACGTGCGCCAAGCAAATGGTGCAGTCAGAAACCGGCTTAACGCACATTGCGTGATCTTCTGCACAGAAACCATCGCTTTCAGTAAGGCATCTTTCCCCGCCAGCTTAGCTGTCTGAAAAACAGACGAACAATGTGCAATAAGGCCAACCACATAGAGAAAAGCAAGTAACCATGAAGGAGTACCGGAGCGTTTTATAATGCCGGATTGGGTTAACAGCAAGGAAAAATCAAATTGATCCCACAGTTTCCGAAAAATCGGCGCATCTGCGCATTCTCCTTGAGAAAGGTCTTTAAATCGCGGACTTTGCAGCGTTTTCATTGGATAATCACCTATGTATCTTGAAGATATACCGGTTAAAAAGGTATCCTTCGCGATTATTAGGCGAATTTCCGAATGTCAAGTGGTTTTCGTAAATTTCTAGTAATTTTTTGTGGATCTTAAGTTTTCAAAGAGCAATTACCAATGTTTAACTCGAATGCATAACTCATGAAAAACAACAAAGACGCCTAGGAACCTAAAGAACCCAGACGTCAATCCATCAATTAATTCAAATGGTGATTATCTTTCTTGATTGAGTAGTTACTGTTACTCGGACATGCGTTGCTCCTAATTTTTTGATTCTGGATACGGCTGGTCTCCTTTGATCCCTTTCCAAAGTTCACGGTTGTGCGAATCTGCTGATCCGGTATCTGGTTTGGAGAAATCATCTGATGCTTGTGAACTTTGGGTTGCAGCCGGAGCCGGAGCCGGTTGTCCATTGAGCTGATCAAGCGGATATTTTGGTTGCTCAACTGAATACGATTTAAAGTTCGGATGGTTGGTAAATGCGTTAAGCATCGGAATTGCTGCAGCGTCAAATTGAGTCATTGGCTTCATGCCTAAGATCATTTCCACTGTCCTGACCATGGATACTTGACTATATAAGGTACTATCCACTTTTCCTGTTTGGGTATATGGACTGATGACTAATGCTTCCGTGCGAGAAGCGCTCACGTGATCAGGACCATCTTGGGGATCGTCTTCTACTACAACGATCGCCGTATCTTTCCAATACTTCGAGTGACTCACCGTATCTACGAGTTTCCCAAGGGCATAATCATTAGTTGCTACATATGCTTGAGGTGTCCGTTTCCCTGGCGCAGTGAAAGCAGTGTGATCATCTGGTAAATATACCGTCTCGAGTTGAGGCAGGTTTCCATTCTGATCAAATTGTTTAAACTCATTTTCCCATTCGTTGTAGCGTGTCAAGTCGCTTGTATTGATGTCCCAACCCGCATAATTAGGGTCAAAATTATTTCCAATGGAAGGATCATCCGGTGTCCGTCCCTTAGTTTTGTCATAACTCGACCACCAATTGATATACTCGCCATAATCACGGAAGGATACTCCTGATCTATTCGCGTTCGCCCAGATTCTTCCTTCCTTTGTATTGATTGCTTCAGGATCCAATTGTGACTTACGGCTGAAAGAATAATCTATAGGCCACCCCTTTTCCATATGATCATTGGATTGGGCGGCAGTTACCCATTCATGCCCATTATCACTAACCTCTCCATTAGAATAAAAATTATCAAGGAGTACAAACTGATTGGCTAGTTTGTGAAGGTTCGGCGTAACGTCTTTGCCAAATAATGTTAAATTAGGGTCGCCGTTGCCCTTCCCCATATCACCAAATACTTGATCGTAAGTACGGTTCTCTTTGACCACATAAATGACATGTTTTATTGGAGAATGTTGGTCAGCATATTGTGGGATTGGGAAATCATTATTACCATTCAGCTTGCTAAACCATCCTTCGCCTTCTGCCTTGTAAACTTTGTTATTGTCCTCGACTTGTCTTGTATATTCCTTCAGTTGTTGATTATCAGGTAAATCAATAAAGGACATTGTACCCTTTACTAAACTTCCAATATATTGAGACTCGGGAGTCCAAAGATTAAACGTATGCTTCGGATTCGGACCTGCCCCCAGACCTTTTGCATTTAAAACCATAAGTTTCCCATCCCCGCTAAGATAGACGCCGGTTGGATACCATGCTGTGGGAATGAGACCTTTTACCGTCGCTTCTGTACGAGTTGCTCCATCACCGAGATCGACTACGGCAATATCATTATTACCTGCATTTGCTACGTAAAGTGTCTTCCCATCCTGACTAACCGCCAGAGCATCAGGTGTACTCCCTGTTGGTGCATTTCGATATGGAGCAAGGGAGATAGTTTGAACCACTTGCTGCGATTGGGAATCCACAACAGAAATTTCATCAGAATCCGAATTTGCTGCATACACTAACCCGTTTACTGGGTTTTCAGCTAAAGCATTTGGATGTAACCCTACGGAAATTGTTTTTTTAACTGTTAAACTCTTTATATCTAAGACGCTTACACTGCTCTCTCCCCAGTTGGTGACATATAACGAATTTCCGTCATGACTGACAAGCACCATGTATGGATCCTTCCCAACAGGAATGGTTGCAGAGATCTGACCTGAAGAGAGATCAATTTGAGAGACAGATTTATTCATATTGTTAGCTACGTATAAGAACTTACCGTCTGGAGATACAGTAACTCCCGTGGGATAGAAATTCGTATTATTTTGATCCTTCATAAGAATTGGTGATTGTTCTGTAAGGGTGCCATTATCGAAGTTATAAACACGAATCTTCTGGTTATCACCAGCAGAAGCATACAATTTCTTTCCATCAGGACTAAAAGCTACACCAATATACAGAGATTCAGGACTGTTATAAGAAATTGTTTGGACCACTTTTTCTTGTTTTATGTCCACTACTTGTAAAGATTGAGGCCCCACACCATCATTTGACACTATTAAATACTGATGATCCGGACTGACCACACCCCCAAATGGCTTTTCTCCCAAGCTCAGTTGTTTTCCGGCAGGTGTAACTGTCCAACCAAGAGGAGTAACCCCTGTGCCATTCGCTTGCGGGCCTGCTACTACATTATAGGCGGCAAAAGCAGTGCTTGAGCCAAGAAGCAATGTCGCTAATGTAGTTGCAATTAACTTTTTGCTTACTTTTACTTTTTTCATCCTGTTTTCTCCTTTAATAGGTTAGTGTACAACAGATTAAAACCTGATTTTAATAAACCTTCCATTCTAACGGCTTTATACACCTCCCAATTAATACTGCTATATCACTTTCATACTTCACCTGTAATTCGACATCATTTTATAGATGGAATTAGATAAAATACTGTAGAAATGACATTGATAAAAGTCTAACGTTGCTGTCGTTTTCATTAATTATCACTGATGTGACAGAACCGTATTAAATAATTTCGCTTAACTGTAACATTTAAAATGGGTATAATTACATAAGATTTTGTAAACGATCGCCCGTTAAAATTGGAAATACTTCTCTCGTGCTTAAGAACCTGCTGCAACTGAAACAAAATGTTTTGCTATAGCATTCGCTCGATAAATCACCTGTTATTTTGAAGTAATACCTTATGAAAAAGGCGTCCTTCGCAATATTGTGGCGTTTTCCAAATGTCAAGTAATTCTTTGATTCTATTCGTTCTTTTTCATGACAATCTTGAGCTTTACCATAATCTAACTTCAACTGCATAACTCATGTAATATAATAATAAATAAATAAATAAATAAATTTGCCAACTTCGCCACTTTCGCAAGGGCGATTGCATGCGTACGAAGCTGCGGCACCTCAATATCCTTAACGGTTTGAAACAAGCCGCTTTGGTGGTCGATCAACAAGAGAGCAGTGTCGCTCACCTCCAACCATAAAAAGCCATCCCATATGCATATGCGGGATGGCTTTTTATGACTTCAGAATGCTATTATACTGAGATGGATGCTGCAGCCGCTTGTAACGCATGTATCACCTTGTCGCACCAAATATCGAATTCTCTATCTTCCTTTTGATACTCAGGATGCGCTAAGATGTATTTCACCGTTTGCTTTACCCCTTGGTCAAAGCGGGTTGATGCAACAAAATCGGGAACTAGTCTTTTCAGCTTGGAATTATCGAAAACGACAGAGTGCGCCTTATCCCCTAACAATCCTTCCTGATTACCCTCTTTGCTGCATGCAGCCAGAAGCTCCGATGAAACATGGACCGCTTGAAGCTTTACCCCAAGAGCATCGGCTATCGCGTCGTATATTTGATTCCAAGTAAGGCTTTCATCGGAAGTAATGTGGACGGATTCCCCAATTGCATGAATATTGCCCATTAAACCGATGAACCCTTTTGCAACATCGCTATTGTGTGTCATCGTCCAAAGGGAAGTTCCGTCTCCGTGAATGATCACGGGTTTGTTATCCAGCATGCGTCTTGCAACCTGCCAAGATCCATTTCTGCCATGTACGCCAAGCGGTATAGAACGCTCATCATAGGTGTGACTAGGCCTCACGATCGTAATAGGGAAGCCTTCATCACGGTATTTCTTCATCAAATATTCTTCGCAAGCGATCTTGTTTCTGGAATATTCCCAATAGGGATTGGATAGTGGAGTGCTTTCTGTAATCCGATAATCGGACAGAGGTTTTTGGTATGCAGAAGCAGAACTAATAAAGATAAACTGCTTCGTTTTACCCTCAAACAAACGGTAGTCTCTTTCCAACTGCGCAGGATGAAAGGCTATAAAATCCGCAACGACATCAAAGTTCGAGTTTTTGAGAAGCTGTGATACTTTTTCTGCGTCATTAATATCCGCTTGAAGAATGTTAACGTTAGCCGGAAGGCTCTCGTTTCGATTGCCCCTATTCAGGAGATATAGATCACATCCTTTTTCCGATAGCTGCTTTGTGATTGCCGAACTAATGATTCCCGTTCCTCCAATAAATAGAGCTTTCATATCACACCTCCACAAAGAATTTAAAGGTAGCTCATGTCCTTTATACAGACACTATTTATATTCTCTATGGAGTTTCGTACTCCTTTATGCTTCAACGAAAAAGCAGACCCTAGCGGCAGTCTGCTCAATATCACTTTAGATTCTAGGTGAGTATTAACCATCATTTCATGTATTCCGCATAACATTCTAACGTGTAGCCTGTTCATGCCTTCTTCTAACTCTTACGGAATGTTTTCTCCCACCGAAAGAAACAACCTGATTTTGTCCAGCTTTTATTCCAAAAATGATGATTAAAATTGATACAGCAGCGAGAATAAGTTGTGGTATAATCCATTGTTGCGTCACATCATAGATGAAACCAATTAGAATAGGACCGGTGGCGGCAAAGAAATAGCCGATGGACTGAGCCATTCCGGACAACTCGGCTGCTTGATGTGAATTTTCAGTCCGCAACCCGAATAAAAGGAGCGCCAAACTGATGGCGGATCCCCCAGCTAACCCCATCAAGATCATCCACAAAGGTACCAGTACTAACGGACCGCTGATAAGTCCCAGGAATCCAATCAAAAACAACGCTCCCACCATGGCTCCAAGAACCCGTTGGCTTCTAAAACGTACCGCCAGAACTGGCGTAATAAACGAAGCTGGCAAGGTCGAAAATTGGAGAAGCGAGAGCATCCAGCCTCCTTGTGAAATGTTCATACCTTGCTCTTGAAGCATTTCCGGCAGCCAAGCTGCAAGAATATAGTAGACAAACGATTGGAGGCCCATAAATAATGTGACCTGCCAAGCCAGTGAAGACTTCCACAAACGGCTGGACTCTCTATCAGCTTTTCCGTCAATATAAGCTGCAGACCTATGCCGGGATCGCAGCTGCGGTAACCAAACCGCCATTGCGATTATGGAAATGATGGACCAACTGATTAGCGAGCCGCGCCATCCGAATGCTTCTTTTTGCGCAAGAGAAACGCTTATGCCCGATCCGATTGCGGCGGAAAGATTCATGACAATCGCATAAACGCCTGTTATCAATCCGGATTTAGCGGGGAATTCCCTTTTAATAAGACCCGGGAGGAGCACATTCCCCATAGCGATAGCGATACCAATTAAGATCGTCCCGAACATCAAGCCTGCAAACAATGGGACGGACCTCAGAAGAATGCCACCGGTGAGGATCAGCAGCCCGGCGAATAAGGTATGCTCAATGCCGATTCTAAGTGCGACTTTAGGCGCCAATGATGAACAGACCGCGAAAGCGATAAGCGGCAGTGTTGTCAGCATACCGGCCAATGTGTTTGATATCCCCGTATCTTCGCGTATGATATTAACCAATGGTCCGACAGAAGTAAATGGCCCCCTCAGCGTAGCGGCAATAAAAATGATGCCCAGCAATTTTAGCATTACATTTTTGGGTGTTATGTTTCCAGATTCTTCATTTTCAACAGTTATCAATGGTTCTCTCTCCCTTTGCAAAAGTGAAATCGAGTGTTAGAAGAGGTATCTCTAACCTACAATACATGATTTGCGTACTTACACTCATTCAATATATAGTCTATATTGAAGCAGAGTCAATCAAAAGGAAGAAAGGACCGATAATGATGTCTACGAATGAAACGATGAGAGCGGTAGGTCTTTATCAATATTTGCCGGCCGATCACCCGGAAAGCTTGCTCGACGTGGTGGTGCAGAAGCCGGCTCCTGCAGGTCGGGACCTGCTGGTCCGCATTAAAGCGATCTCGGTGAACCCGGTCGATACGAAGGTACGCGCACCGAAGTCCAAACGCGAAGAAGCTCCGCGCGTCCTCGGCTGGGATGCGGCCGGAATTGTCGAAGAGACGGGACCGGACTGCACGCTATTCCATCCCGGCGACGAAGTATATTATGCCGGAAGTATTGTAAGACCGGGCACTAACAGCGAATTTCATTTGGTGGACGAGAGGATCGTCGGACGGAAGCCGCGTACTCTCGATTTCGCCGCGGCTGCCGCTCTGCCGCTAACTGCAATTACGGCTTGGGAAGCGCTGTACAACCGTCTAGGCGTCTCTTCCCAACATGCGGAAAACAGCGGCCGAACGATCCTGATGATCGGCGCCGCAGGCGGCGTCGGCTCCATCGCCATCCAACTGGCGAAGCTGGCTGGACTCATCGTCATCGGCACCGCATCCCGGCCGGAATCGTCGGCATGGGCTAAAAGCATGGGTGCCGACCATATCATCAACCATCACGAAGCTTTCATGCCCCAGCTTCGGGCAATAGGCATCGAGTATGTGGATTATATTTTCTGCCTGTACGATACAGCCGTGTATTGGAGTTCGATGGTGGAAGCGATCAGGCCCCAGGGGAAAATTTGCTCCATTGTCGAGACGGCCGCGCCGCTTCATTTGACGCAGCTGCAGAGCAAGAGCGCCACCTTCGTTTGGGAGCTGATGTTTACGCGTCCAATGTTTCAAACGGAAGATATGGAGGAGCAGCATAAGCTATTGAACCTGATCGCGGACGAAATTGACATGGGACGGCTGCGTACGACGGAAACTAGCCGCCTGTCCCCCATCAATGCGACGAATCTGCGGAAAGCACATGCCCAGTTGGAATCGAAAGGCATGATCGGAAAACTGGTTATTGATCGTTTCGACTGATCCCTCGCTCGAGCAGATGTAGTTTCGAAAATGATCTTCCTGGGTGACCAGTACGGTACTCGTTCCGAACGCAGTATGATTTCACCAAATTGAGCAAAAAAGGATGATCCAAGCTAGAAAGCCCTCCCAGAATTCGGAGGGCTTGGCTTGTTTATGCAAGGATTGCTCGAACAATTATGAATGTCCCCGATTTTACCCAAATCGTCGAAAACAAAAGGCAGCAAGTGCTATGCTAGCTAGACTGCCGCTCTTTAATTGCTATCGTATCCCGTTTGCTGATATATTGCATGATACGATTACGGATTGCGCTCAAAGGTTCTGTCCTTATCAACCAGAGCTCACTTATACCCGATCTGTTTTGCTTTTTTGGCGTGTCGGTCACAAAGCAATTCACTAAATGAATTTGTCTGTATGGATCAGGTTATTGTATTTAGCCTGCACGGCCTTAAGCGCCTTGGCTTGCAAGGAATCCGGAAGATGCTGCATCATCTCGATACGGTTGTTATCCGGAACCAGAATCCAAAACTGCAAGCAGCCGCTGCGGCCCGTCGTGATTTCTTTATCCAACTTTCCGCCTCTTTCCTTAATTTGCCGAACGGTTTCATAGGCGTTGTCCACCTCGTAGCATTGATGGTTCATGCCTACAGCGGTAGGCACATAATGATACTCCTCCTCACCGCCGGGAAACAATTCTATAAAATGATTTCAGCCGATATGCAAATACAAAATCCGTAGCGACCCGTCGTCATTATGTATCCTGAATGCTTCTTCAAACCCGAGAATGTTAGTGTAAAAATCAACGGAACGGTCCATATCCTTTACTTTTACTCCATAATGAGTGATCCCTGTTATCATGGCTTAGCCTCCAAACATATAAATTAGGGTATAAATTTTATGCAAATCGGGGCGGACTGTAAATCCAATCGTTCAGCCAGTTCTAGTTTACCCGACGGATGAATCGCAAAGGTTACGACTTGATTGGAGCCCTCATTCGTTGCCAAAAGGAATCGTCCGTCGGGAGATACCGCGATACTGCGGGGCTTTTCCCCTCCGGATGAAACATGCTCAAGATAAACTAAAGTTCCGTCCCCATTCACTTTATAAACAACGATGCTGTCATGCCCGCGGTTCGTGCCATAAACAAAATTGCCGCACTGGGATAGCTGTATATCCGCGCATTTGCTTACGCCATTAAAACCCTCAGGGAGCGTAGAAATCGTCTGCAGATCTTTCAGCGCGCAAACCGAAGCATCGTACTTATATACGATGATGGTGGAACTTAGCTCATTAATCATATAAGCAAAGCTCATGGCGTGATGGAATATTAAATGTCTCGGGCCAGAACCAGGTGCGATCGGTTGCGTACGCTCTAGCGCCAAATCATGGTTTACATGATCGATCCGATAAAAATAGATCAGATCCGTCCCTAAATCGGCGACGATCGCAAAACGGTTCGAAGGATCCGGTAAAATACAATGTGGATGAGACGTGTTTTGCGGGCCTATAACGATGCTGCTGCCTTCATGGAAAATACAGCGTGATACGCTATCTATACTCCCTCCCGGCTTCAACGGCAGCACGCTGATCGTTTCGCCCCCGTAATTGGCGGCGAACAGCATGGTGAACGACGGATCTGCGCTCACATAGTTAGGGTTAGCCCCCAACGTAGCCTGTTTGCTGATGAGTCGCAGAGAAGCGGTGCCGGGATCGTACGCGTAGCTTACCGCGAAGCCTGTACCTGCCCCCTCCATTCCTACAACATAAATGAGGTTATGTTTGGAATCCATCGTCACATAGGCGGATTTGGAAAGCTCGCTGTAGGACTGCATCACGCTGAGCTTTCCCAGGTCCTCGTCAAAACGGCTTACATAAATACTGGGGGCTCCTTCGGAAGCCACACAGCCTATAAAAACATTCATTGTGTTATCATCCTCTTTCCCCAAAAAATCCTTGCATGCCGCATAACTCCAGTTCACCAAGTTAGATGCAGCCTTGCCGCTCAAATCCCTCAGATCCTTGCCGTATACGAACTCCAGTTTGGTGCCGTTCGGATCTTTAACCATCTCAGCTCATAGCCAAGCCACTTCATGAAAGCGTTAAGAATTATGCATGATCGACGTATGAGCTATACTCAACGGTGATGATTTCGGATTGTCCAGATGATTGTAAAGTTGTCCCAATAAAGAGTCTCTTATTGAAAATCCCCCGGGTTGAAGGCGGCGCCTTCGCCCGGGGGATTAGATTTTATTTATCCCCCCGATCTCAAATTTATCACTGGTTCCTGGGAATATTCGAAGTAATCAAATGAGGTTCTGCAGCCATTGCCCGCGGGGGACTGAGCTACAACGCCAACCTTGATTTCTGTTGGAGCCTCCATACGGAAATACCTTACCAGAGTCCACGATGTTCCATTTACTGAATAAAAGAAGGCGAAGCAATTCCCGAATCTGGTCACTCTCAAGTAAGGCTTCTTTTCGCTGACTTTCTCGGAGTTGCAGTCGTCCGAAGTGCCTTTGGTCACTACACTGACCATCGTCGGAATTTTATTTGGATATTCAAAGCACAGCTTTGCCCAGTTTTCTTCATCTACCATAATCATGATACAAGCGGAATCGAAATCTTCGACCATATCAACCTTGACCCGGGCCGATACGGTAAAATCACCATTGAGCTCGGTATAAAGGTAAGGAGCCGAGTTCCTAGGACTTCCTCCCTTCGGATCGCGGAAGTAATCCGCCAAGGGTGGCGCAATTATCGTTAGCCTGCCGTCACCGTCGAATCCCCAGGATTCAGGTTGATTCATCCACTTAAAGCCTGGTGCTAATTGCTGGCCTTGCCGGTATTGTTCAAAAAGATTCATATTAAGCCTCCTTATTTCTGAAAAGATTCCGGATCGTCTCAACCGATTGCCTGAAGCGAGGGATTTGTCCGGACGGGCTGCTCACCGTCCGTATGAACCGTTTGACCGGTATTCTCCGATATATGAATTCGGCATGAGCTGCCTCAATCCCTTGTTTCCACCAAACTGCTTTTGAAAAGGATTGAACTAAAACCGAGGCATGGATACTTCAGTGAAGGAGTTGCAATAGTCCGGCTCCTTTTTGGTTTATTCAACAAATAGGAATGCTGCCCGTTTAATAAATAGGACGCTCCCGCACCTTCGCTTGAGCTTCGTCCTCCTAATTATATTCCATTTCCAATTATTAATTAAAGTACATACGTGGGTAGCATGTAAGGGGCTCAAACTAATCTAAGCACTAAGAAAACACTTTATTATTCAGTCTATAACTTTATTTTCTAGTCTAAAACTTTATTTACTCCAAACAGCATCTCGTTTTTTTTTGCTTTAGACCGTAACAATATTTTAATAGATTCTTGAATGCAACATTTTCAGCCCGTCTGACGTATGAGGTACTGGAAGAAAAAACTCAACGAGGTGATAGGACTTGAATTCCCCAAAAAAACTTCTCAGCTTTTCCGCTGCCGCCGTATTGTCCCTTTCATTAGCAGGTCAAAGCTTTGCCGCAACGACAGCTTTCACCGATCTGGATCAGGTTGCGGCCAAAGATAAAATTATTTCTCTGCAATCGCAGGGTTTCGTATCGGGAGTCAGCAGTGATCTGTTTCAGCCCAATGCCGCTCTAACGGCCGGACAAGGCATTCAAATGATCGTCAAGGCGCTTGGTTGGAGCATCGACACCACCAAATTTGTAAAAGCGCCCCAGGCAACCGACTATTTTGTGAAAGCGAAAAATGACGCATGGTATTCGCAAAGCTTAATTATTGCGGCGAATAACGGCCTGAACCTTCCTGCCGATCTCGATCCGGACCAGAAATGGACGAAGGAGACCTTTACCAAAGAGTTGGTCCTTGCGTTGGAAGGACACCAAATTTTTCACATGATGAAGCTCCTGCCCATCAAGATCAACGACCAGGATGAAATCACCCTCGACAATCTCGGTCCGATCCAAATCGCCATTTACAAAGGGATTACATCGCTCGACTCCGACGGCAAATTCCATCCACAAACGGATATTACACGCGCGCAAGCCGCCGAAATGATTTATAACACGCTCAAGTACATCCACCCTGCTCCGAATCAGACCCCGGCACCGAAATCAACCGACGCTGTTCCAAGGGTTGGAAGCAGCCAACCGATGAAACGAGTCGCCGGACAAACGGGTCAAGTTGACCAAACCGTTGCAAGCCTGGACGATAAGGTCGGCAAAATGACGGCCGGTTCCATCGTATACGAGAATACCCAATACGGCTTTCGGTTCACTCTGCCGGACAGTTGGGAAGGGTACACGATTGTAACGGACAAGTGGGAGGGGCTTTCGTTAGGGGATTCGCAAGGCGAGAAGGTGGTGGAAAGCGGCCCAAAGATTAGCATCCGGCATCCCGCATGGACCTCCGAACAGCCGAGACAGGATATCCCCATTCTCGTCTTTACCGTTGCCCAATGGAATGCGCTTCAGCAGGGAAAATTCCATATCGGCGCAGCGCCCATCGGCCCAAGCGAACTGATCCACAATGCCAATTACATGTTTGCGCTTCCGGCGCGCTATAACTTTGCCTACCCTGCAGGCTACCAAGAAGTGAAGGACATATTAAAGAACAAGCCGATTCAACCGATTTCGTAATCAAAATCTTTTTCTTCGAGGAGGCGCGAATCATTCGCGCCTGCTTTTTTATGACCATCGAATGCTCTCTGCCTCCAAAGAATATGGCAATTTCCCTGGTGGTGCTGGCGAACTCATTGTTGGCTGAGACCGCCCGATCGATCCCGCGATGTTTGTGTTGAGCTATAGTAATCCGTTAGCCCAATCTTTTTTCAAAGTTTTAGATCATTTTTAGCTAAATCCAAAGCAACTGCTATTTTAATCTGACTCGTCTGACTAAGTCCCTTAGTCAAATTCTCTATTGGATATACATCTATTATTGGAGCTACTTCATCATCGAAGCGATCCAATTCAATCATAATAACTGAATGTGTGTCCACAAGAAAAGTGATAATATCTTCCCCCTGCTCCTGTGTCCAGTATAAGATGTATGCTGTTTTCATTGTGGGAAAAGTCTGACTTATTATGTTTAAAAATCTTCGCATGGATGTATCATTGAAAAGACGAATTCTAGAGGCTTGTAATTCTTTTCTGGATGCTTGTTCTGTCATGGTCCCTCTAAGTTTCATGACTTGCCCTTCTTTCCTTAATGAATGCCGACGATTATTTGTACATTACTCATTCATGAGAATTCCATATTATCCTACCATTTAGCTTAACGAGGCCGCCCGATCGATGGATCGATCCCGCGGCGGCTTGATGATATTAGTCAAAATCATACCTTCGAAACATTAATTTGTAACCAATTATTCTTGATCCTTGTTCTCACAACAAAAGGGTCAAGTTCTTGTCGTCCGACACGACTCCACCAATACTATAAAATTTTATTTTATAGTTCAGTAACACTTAAATACGAACTTCTATAATATTCGCTCATACTAAACACCTGATAGTTCGTATTTACATGTTACACGTACTTCATTTAGTTCGTAGTCAATGTTACAATTTACATTTGGGCCGTTCTAATGATTAGAGCGGCCAGAACAAATAAAAGGATTGAATTCTATTGTGCGGTCAATATAATCGGGCCATCCGCAGTAATGGCGACCGTATGCTCGTACTGTGCGGAAAGCGAGCCGTCAGCGGTTCTGGCGGTCCATCCGTCGGCATCAATCGTCATTAACGCTTTTCCGGCATTTAGCATCGGCTCGATCGTAAAAACCATCCCTTCCTTCAAGCGGAACCCTTTGCCCGGATTCCCGACGTGGGTATAACTAGGTTCCTCGTGCATCTCCCTTCCTACGCCATGACCGAGCAGATCGCGCACCACCGAGAATCCGTTTCGCTCGGCATGGGTTTGAACCGCGTGCATCACATCGCCGATCCGGTTTCCGACGACAGCTTTTTCGACACCAAGATATAAGCATTCCTTCGTTACCCGCATCAGATTACGGGCTTCTTCCGACACCTCGCCGACCGCATAACACCAAGCTGAATCGCCGATCCAGCCATCCGCATCCGCGACGATGTCGATTTTGACGATGTCGCCTTCCTTGAGCGGCTTCCGAGTCGGAAAACCATGCGCAATGACGTCGTTGACAGACGCACATGTCGCAAACGGATAGCCGTTGTAGCCTATCGTATAAGCCTTGGCGTCATTCTCCTTCAGGAACCGCACCGCGAACGACTCGATATCGAGCGTCGTGACACCCGGCCGGATCATACCTGCGATTGCTTGATGAAAAGCAGCGACAATTCGGCCGGCTTTTCTCATTTCTTCAATTTCTGCTCTCGATTTCAGGATGACCATTCCATTCATCTCTCCTTTGACTGTATGCCTGAAAAAATCATATCGACGATCCCTTCCACATCCATCTCGTTCCGCATATTGTGGTGGATGTTCAATGCTGTGCAGCCAACAAGCGAGCCAAATATCAGATTAGCTGTTTTCTCCGGTGATTTGAAACCGATTCCTTCACGAATCATTTCCACAAACGGCAAATAGATCCGTTCCTGAAAATCGGCAAACAGCTTGATGAACCGGTTTCCCGGGAAGTGATGAAAATTATCCGCAACCGTTTTAAGCAAAATAAATACGGAAGGATCCTGGATGCACTTCCGCAGGAGCAGCCTGGAGAACGACTCAGCTTTAAGCAAACTGCCGCCGTCCCCCGTCAAAGCGGGCAGTACTGCCGACTCCGTTCGATTCAGGGCATCCCACAGTAAATCTTCCAAAAGCATGTGCTTATTTTTGTAGTAATGATACACGGTTCCGTAGCCGAGCTCTGCCTTGACCGCAACATCGCGTATTTCCAATTGAATGCCCTTCTCCAAATATACTTCCGCAGCCGCTTGCATAATTTGGTTCATCCGCATCTCCCGGATCGCGTCATTCTGTTCTTTGGTACGTGGTGACATGGCTCCTCCTTTTTTAGACCTGCAGTAATGTCAATGTAAAATTAATATAGTTCATTTGGAAGTAAGGATCAAGTACTTCGATTCGCCTTTTTTTTCGGATAAAGCTTTATCCAGCAAAGGAAAAGAGTCGGGAAAAATGGCGTTTATCGTCGTCGTCGAAGCTGCTGGTGGGTACTATCCTCTTTCTTGAGTTTTCTGTGATATCTTTTTTGTGTCCGGTTTCCAGGTAATACCTTATGAAAAACAAAAAACACCCATTCTACCCAGGAATGAGTGTTTGATCTCTGAAGCCTTTGTCGGGCGTTTGAGCCTATACCATGACCAATCCGCCATCCACCCGCAGACACTGGCCCGTGACAAAGCCCGCCAGGTCCGAAGCGAAAAATAATACGGCTCCCGTAATATCCTTAGGCGAAGCAAGCCGCCCCATGGGCGTAAGTCGGGTCAGGATGTCCCGGACATCCTCCTTCGTATCGCGGCTGGAATCCGTCGGATAGGTCAGCCCCGGGGAGACGCAGTTTACTGTAATACCAAAAGCGCCCAGCTCCGCGGCCAGGTTTCGGCTGAAGCCCAAAAGCGCTGTTTTCGCTGTTGTATAGTCATGATAGGGCACTACAGGAAAATCGGTCAAATTGGACACCATGTTAATGATCCGTCCCTCATGCTGTGCCTTCATGTAAGGCATGGCCGCCTTGCAGACATGAAATGCGCCGCCCAGGCTCCCCTCAAGCTGGGTCTGGTAATCCTTCCACTGCAAGTCCCAGGCGGGTTTGCGGGTTTTGGGATTGAACGTGTAGTGGCTAAGTGCATTATTGACCACGACATCAATCGTACCAAAGTTATCTATAATCTCTGCCATCATCCGCTCCACCGACGCTAGGTCCGTCACATCCGCCTGCAGGGCCGCGGCTTCTCCGCCGGTCAAACGAATCGTGTTCACCACTTCATCGGCCGCTTGCCGATTTCGGAGATAATTCACGATGACGATACCGCCCAGGGCACCAAACGCTTCCGCTATTTTCGCACCGATTCCGCGGCTCGCCCCGGTCACCAAAATTACTTTCCCTTTAAAGTCCATTCGTACCTGACTCCTTTCATTCCACATCCGGGTCGAATTGCTCAGCGGCCTGCTCAACACTTGCTTCAATATCCACCCAGCGGACGAAATCCAGCAGGTTAAACCGTCCGTCATGGTGCCACCCCGCCGGTGTCCGCGGCATGCGCCCGACGGCGCAAATGCGGGTTACCCCAAGCCTGCCAAGCTCATCGGAGAGCGTCAGCAACCGCTCCGGCCCCACCGCGACGGCAGCGGTTTGCAGGTAGTCGCTGAAAGGAGAAATAGATGCTGCTCCCTCTTCTAGCGTATCACAACGGAATACGTGAACCGTCCGATTTAAAGGCGACGGCTCAAAGCCTGTTTTATCATGATAAATGACTGTCCAATCAGTTCCCTGTTTGCTGGTATATACAGCCACCTCGTCACTGCCGAGGGATTGCATTTCATACCGGCTTCGAACAGCCTGAATGGCCATCGATTCTTCATCCGATAACGCCGCCCTGGGCTTCTTCTCCTGGTAATTTTGCATCTCCGCGGCAAGCAGCTGGCCGAATTGTCTTGGGGTCACCGCACCGGCCTCTTCAACCAAAATGCTATGCGGCGAGAGGCAGCCCTGCTGATCATAAACCGAGGCGTCCTCTGCCACGCGGCGGGCGGTCTCCCGGTACCGGTCGGCCGTCAGCGCTTCCCTGCCGATCATTGCAAAGCTGACCTTATGGCCGTAGGTGACGAATCGCTTGGCGCCGCTAACCCGTTGGCGCAGCTGCCGGACCGGTTCTTCGCCGCCGTAGATGACAATCCCGTCAGCCGCTTCCATAACTGTGTCCTCGATCTCAATGGTGCCGCCCTTCCACGGAACAATCGCCATGCAATCGGCCAGCTCCGGGTCTACTTCTGCTAAAGATTCCGCGAACAAAACGGGCATCAACGGCTCGGAGGAGGACGTTTTGCCCAGGTTGGCGGCTTTAAGCAAGAAGCCAGAGACAAGGCTCCAAACGGGAAGTCCGGGTACATTGCCGGAAAAAACATGAAACAGGAGCTCGGGGCCGTAGGCGCGGCTCAGACCTCCGTTTTTTCTTGGGCGGAACTCATCGAGCACCGCCGGATTATCAAACTCCTCATCGAGAAAACGAAGCAGCTCCTTTTTGCGAAAGGTCCGCATAAGCCGCTTCAGCTCCAGCCGGATCATTTCACGGTCATACCCGGTAATGACCGGCAGCCAGGCTTCAGCCAGACGCCGAAGCTCATAATCGGGATCCAGCCATTTTTGTACGGCTTGATCGAGCTTAGCCACAATTTGCCCGGTAGACAATCGGAAGAGATACTGCTTGCGGCGTTCCCGAAGCGTATGCGCGATCTCATTCATCAGCTTGGGTGTCAAGACCGGCAGCTGCAAAACGAGCTCGCATTCCGCGCCTTGAAATCGCCGCTCCGTAAATAACTCCGGCTGAATGCCGCCCGGAAGTTTATAAGCAGGCCGGATGAGCTGTTCACCTTGGACATCCTTCATGTTTGATCCTGCTTTCGTGCTACGCTGAGCAGCTGGTCCACCGCAATCGAACAGCCGCGGGCCTCCGATCCTTTCAATCGTCCAAGAAGATCCAGGCCTTTTTCCGTTTTACGACCCATGTCCTCGGTTAAAATGGCCAGTGCAGAGTTCCAATTCGCCAAATCGATATGCGCCAGCACGCCTGTTTCACCGTCGGGCAGAGGCTGCAGCGTATCGGGATCCAACACAAGCGTACGCACCCAAGCCGGACCTTTTTTAAGACGGTTCAGTACACCCGATCCATGTTTGCTTCGGATGGTTTGATCATAGAATTGAGAGCACAGCTCCGTCATCCCGTACATATTGATACAATCATCACGTTCTACGCCGAAATCACTGGAAAAACGGGCATACAGTTCATCGGCTGTAATTTCCCGGGCTTGTCCCTTCAAGCCGCCGGTATCAAAAACACGGCTTCCCTCCGGTAAACGGAAGCGCAGCCCCCGTTCCTCCATGGCGTCGAGCAGATGCACATAAGCAAACGTTGCACCAAGCAGAAGTAACGGTTCCCCCTGTTTTTCACTCTCCTGAAGCGCCTGGAATACCGCATCCATGTCAAGCCCTTTCGCCTCCGAGAAGAAAAACCGGCTATTCGGCGTACCAAAGCGCTCCACCGCCTTCGTTAAATAACGGGACAGTGACGAGTTCCGGTTCACATCCTCCGCCGGGGAAAGCAGAAACATCGTCATGCGGTCCCGGTCCGGCAAGACGAAATGCTTAAACGGCCCGGCCATCGATTCGTCCCAAACCCGGAAGGTCGGGTGGTACTGCTTGCCCTTTTTATCGGCATTCGTCGTCCCGCTGGTCATGAACACCGCTTCTGCCTCCTCCGGCGGCTCGCAGGACAAAGTCAATTCCTTGAACGCTTGGATCGGAATCGGCGGAAGTTCGCGCCAGTCCTTTACCGTGAACGGCGTTTTGCGCCGGGCCTGGGCATATTTTTTATAGGCGGGATTGAAGGTGAACTGGAACTTAAACAGCTGCAAGGCAAGCTCTTGAAAGGCTTTATTGGTTTCCGTTTCAGTCAGATCACAATCCGAGTACTTTTCGATATAGGCTATTAAGCTTTTGATCATTTCAACCGATTCTTTACGCAACGGGCTTACCCTCTTTCATTAGTGCCGGTAGGCCGTTTTCCAAACCACCCGGGAATATTGACTAGTATAAGCTGTAAACCGATGGCCGATAAAGTTCCTACCAAAATCGCATTCGACAGGAAGTCGCCGGCAAAACCGGACAAACCTTTAAAGTATGACGGCAGCGACGTGGCCAGCAAAATGCATAGGCCTGCGATCATCAGATTGGCATCGGTCTTGTCCATCCTGACCAGCAGTCCGATCCCCGAAAAAATCAGGGAAGCGGCAGCTGGAAGGAAGATCCCGCCGACAACCGCATCCGGCGTAACCGCAAGCAGAGCGCCGGCCTTAGGAACAAAGCCGAGCACAAGGAAAATGATACCCGCCACGATAACGCTGTGTCTTGAGCCCACGCCGGTCAAACGGAGCAGCCCAACATTTTGCGCATAGGCCGTAGTCGGAAATCCGCCGATCAAGGTGGAAAGGATGGAGCCCGCCGATTCCCCGGCAAAGCCGTTGCGGATCCTTTTGCGGTCGAGTGTGATGTTCAGTGCTTCAGCCGCAGCGTGATAAACGCCCATCGCTTCAATCACCGCCACCACGTAGGCGAAAAAGAACGTGGCAAACGCGGACCAACGAAATTCAAGCGGACCATATGGCAGCAGCTGCGGCAGACCGAACCATGCTTTGGAGGCAACCAGTGAAAATTGCGCTTTGCCTAAAGCTACAGCAATCAAATCGCCAATCGCCAAAGCGATTAAAAAGGCGTAGGAACGGTACACACCTCTGCCGAATGTAGTAAGCAGCACAACAACCAATGCCGTCGGAATCGACATCAGAAGCACCGGCTTGCTGAGGAAGGTATCCATGCCCTGGGTGCCTCCCAAGAACTCGAAAAGTGTAAAACTGGACAAAGAAACACCTACGATCAAGATCACGCATCCGGTCACCACTGGAGTAAATACGGATTTCAATCGTCCGAGAACACCCGTAATCGCGAGTATAAAAACGATCAACCCGCTAAGAATAATGCCGCCACCCGCTGCGGCCAGCGTTTTGGATTTTCCTGCTGAGATCATCAGCGCGTCAAAAGCCGCTGACGGCCCCTGTACGATCGGCAGACGCACTAAACGTGTAGCCTGTGTGAGCGTGACAAGGCCAGCCGCAATAAAGATCGCGTTCACCATGTTGGCAGCCAGCGTTAGCGGAAGGCCAATCATCGCCGCGACAAACACGGGATCCAGCCAAACGTTAGATACGAAAACATGCTGCAATCCGTACATAAAAGATCGTACGGGCGGCAGCTTATCCTCCAGCCGTACAGTTAACCGGCTTTCCGCCGATTCATTGTTTACGTTTTCCATGATATTGAGCTCCCTTCGTTATCATTCTTTCCAACCTTCTCTCCTGCCAGGGGGAACTCCCTTCACCCATGCAAAAAAACCGCTGCATTCTGATGAATGGCGGTTTCTCATGTACGCACTAAAGCACTAATGAAACGACATAGCACGCAATTCCTCCGCTGGCATTATCCAGATCAGGTTTAACGGTCGATAGCGAATCAGCTATCCTCTCAGCAGAGTTTCCTCAGCTCCCGTGGATTCAATTGTCGGTACTAGCGTACTCCCATGCTCTCCATTTGTCAACGTTTTGAAATCTTAAGTTTAGTAGCAGAGATCCGTTGGGAATGGAATGTCATTAAGTTCTTGTCAAAACCGGGAATGTCATAAAAAATTCTTGTCATCTAATTTTGACAAGAACTTATACTTAAGATAATTATGCGATTGCCGCCATGAATGGCGATCTGATCTAACTACGATCACGATTAGATCCATTTTATCCCATCGGAAGCCCTCCAATGAGAAAGAAGCGGGATTTGCAAAGGATCTTTTGTTTACACGAATTAGGCCAGATATAGCGATTCCCCCAGCCTAAGCCCGACTTGCTGCAGCTATGTATATGGTTCCAATGGGGCCTTCTAAAATATATATCGATTGCTATTTCCCCAAAACACATCTTTTTGATTTATTGGGTGTCCTTGGTTGTGGTGCTCTCTCCTTTGGCGATGGTTCATTCACGATTATGCGCATATGTTTGTGTCGTGACTTCGCGATACAAACATATGTACTTTCAAATAAAAATCCCCAATTAACGGAGATCTCAAAGCACCTATGTTTGTGTCGCCGGACAGCAACTGATCAAGCAACCTGCCCGTTAGCCATCCATGCAGCGCAAGAGCTTCCAGAGACTTAACGTGTAGGCACTATCTAGGCGAGGATATAACGAAATTCGTTCGTCAACTACTCCCCTAATTTTCCAAGCATAGCGGATTCTTCGATTGTGATACGGATCGTGGTTCCTGTTGGCGGTTCCGTACTTGATTCCAGCGTCATTCGATAATCCTCCCCAAACAGCAGCTTTAGCCGGGAATCCACATTCTTCATGCCGTAACCGGAAGAAGCGATCACATCGTTCCCCCAAATATCCGCTCCCAGGAGCCCGGTCTGCTTTCTGATTTGTTCCGCGGTCATGCCTACACCGTTATCGGAAATTTCAAGGAGAACATGCTCACCCGCCCGGCCGCCCGTCAAACGGATAAACCCCGGCCCGCGCAGGCGCCGGATGCCGTGAACGATAGCATTTTCAACAATCGGCTGGAGTACCAGCTTGCAGATGGGATAACGGGACACGTCCGCATCCAGCTCGACGCTGTAGTCAAACCGATCCTCGAAGCGGATCTTTTGGATGTTCAAATAGATCCGGATCATCTCGAATTCCTCCTGCAGGGAGATCACTTCCCTCCCTTTGCTTAAGATCATCCGGAACAGCTTGGACAAGCCGTTCACCATTTGACTGATGCGAGTTTGGTTATTTTCCAGCGCCATCCAGTTGATCGTATCGAGCGTATTGTACAAAAAATGCGGATTGATTTGATATTCGAGCACCCTCAGCTCAAAAAGCCGCTTCAAGCTCTGCTGTTCTTTTAAATTCTCCAGCAGTTCCTCGATATGGGTAGCCATGGAATTAAAGGTGTCGCCGATTACGCGGATTTCGTCACTCCCTTTCAACTCAATCCGGGTACCCCACTGCTTTTGTCCGAGCGTACGCATTGCCTTGTTCAGCTTGCCGAGACGCTCCGTCAAGATTTTCGCCCCCAGCAGCGATATAAGAAAGGCGAGTGCTAGGAAAAAAGCATAGCCAAAGTACAATTGGCTGCGAATATCGGCTGAAGCTCGGCGGATGTATTCAGCATCGAGGCCAATGAACAAATAATCATCCTTTTCCATCGGCATGACCACCGCCCGCCACGTCCGGCCGTTCAGGTCCACTTCGGTCAGGCGCGAGGACAAATCCTTAAGCGAATATGGAAGAAGGCGTCCCTGCCCGCCGATGATGTTCTTCCGGTCGTAGATCATCCAGGTGCTTTCCCTTTGATCCGCCAGGCCGAAGATCATCTGTCCGTAATAATTATAGGTCTCGAAAGAGCCGCGCACCGCATTCAGCGACAAATTGACCAGCACGTAACCGATGACCCGCTGCGGGTCGCCCACGCCGTAAATTCTTCTCGCGAAGGTAATCATATCGGTCTTCTTCGTCAGCGCGTCATTGACGCTCCAAGCAAGGCCGGTATGGTCAGGGGAAGCCACTTCCTTTAGCAGCAGAGAGCCCTTTAAGTCTTCCGAGGTGATTTGGTAATTTTCCGATGTGTTCAAATATAGCTCGCCGTCATCGGCGGCAAGGATCGCGATGGAAAAAATATTGTTCCACACCAGCCGGTACCGTGATAAAATGCCACGCAATATATCCTGTTTCATATATTTTTCTCTTCTTACAAGCTCGTTTGCATCAGGGTAATATTCCTTCTGGTAAGCCGCCGTTCCTTCTCTGGTACCGGATAAAATTTGCTGAACCTCGGGTTCGATCAGGATTTGATTCGTCAGCGTGGTCACGTCGCCGAATAATCCCCGCAGTTCGCGGCTCGTCGCATGCTCCAGCACATAAAGCGTATTGTCCATCTCGCTCAGCTTCTGCTGGATCTGCCTGTTCATCAATTGGTTGATAATGACAAGCAGCAGCAAATTCGGTATGACAATGAGCAGGATCAGCTTTACGAAAATGCGCCGGCTTAAGTTACGGTACCACCGGGTAACAAAACGCAATGCCCAGTTAAGCATATGTTCCCATCCCATCCTTATAATCGGAAGGATTCACGCCGACCCACTTTTTGAAATAGCTGCTGAAATATAAGGGATTCTCGTACCCGACTCGTTCCGCGATATCGCATATTTTCAATTCCGTCTGATGCAGCAACGCTTTCGCCTTCTCCATGCGCAGGCGGGCCAAATACTGCATGCAGGATAATCCCGTTATTTTGCGGAACGTTTGGGTGAGATAGTTCGGATGGACACCGGCAAGCTCCGCCAGCTGTTGCAACGTAAGGGAAGCCTCGGCATAATGCTCCTCCAGATACGCCGCCACTTTGTCTACTAGTTCGCTGCCGCTCGGGGAAGGCAGGGCGCCCCTTGCGAGCAGGCAGGCATCCAGCCACCTCTCTATCCGCTCCACGGCGGAAGGGAAAGGCAGATGAGACAAACGCGGAGACGGAGGACATGCGACCTGGAGCTCCTCGAGTAGCTGCTCAACAGAGACGATCAGCTTGTAGAAGCCCTGCAGAGCAATGTCCGGGCCTGAGCCTGTGGCAAGCAGCCGTCCCGCAAAATCTGCAGTCACCCTGTGCATTCCGTCGGTATCTCCCGTGCGAAGTGCGACTCGTAGCCGCTGCTCCTCTTGAAACGGATAAACGAACGTTTCGTTCATCCGTGCCTCCAGCCGTTCAAACGCTCCCGCCAAGGAGGACGCCAGTTGCAATAGCCCTTTGGCCGGGTCCCCCAGCTCTACCGCGACGGGAATACCGAGTACGCTTTCGGCCAGCGAGCAGAAGTCTGCCGCCGTTTCCAGCTCGCGGGAATCTCCCTGCATCCCGAACACCAATGTGCCCGTATCTTTAATCATAATAAAGCCTTTCCTGTGAGATAAAACCGCTTCCAAAAACAGCTGTTTCACAGCCACGCTATACAACAGCATATCTCTCTGCGAAGATCCACTGTCCCATTTGCACACGCACATGACTCCGCTAATAAACTCCTCCTCCAACGAGAAAGGAAAGCAGCCCGCAAAATCATGCAGCTCCGCAGCGGAGACCAGCCGCCCTTCCAGCAGATCGGACAGCAGCTTATCCCTGACATACAGCGATGCATTGGCTGTCAGTTGCTCCAACCTTAAAAGATCAGAACGGCGCAGCCGCTCCTTGCGGATATCGGTGCGGATGCAGTCCAGAACGGCGTACAGCTCGGACGGCTCCACCGGCTTTGTGATATAGCGGCACACCTTGAGATCAATTGCTTTCTGCGCCAGATGGAATTCCTCGTGTCCTGACAAGATAGTGCATTTGATTCCAGGGTATAAACGGTTCACCTGCTCGATGAGTTCGAGGCCGTCGATATACTGCATGAAGATATCCGTGATGATCAAATCGGGCAGGCGCTCCGCCCCCTCCAACCATTCCAGTGCCGTCTCCCCGTCGTCCGCCGACCCTGCAACCGTGAACCCTTCCAGCTGACGGATCGCCTTTTCCAGTCCTTTCCGGATAATGGGCTCGTCGTCTACAATCAGGATATTCATACCGGCATCCTCCCCGCTTCGGTGTAAGGCCGTTTGGCCGCTAGCTTTATTGTACTATACCAAGATGAGTTATGGCGTACGGACGTGCATTTCCCTTTCGCCATCAAACAAAAAGACGGCTGGTGCCGCGGCGCGGCGCCCAACCCTCTCTTATGCGTTTGCTTAGGCCCAGTACATTTCACCTGACGTTTCGGTAATCAGGATCTCCTGCAAAAAGCGGACCGCTTTAGTAAAGCCTTCCTGCACCGACATCAGCCCGTCTTCATGCTCAATGCTGACCGCCCCGTCGTAGCCTACCGTCCGCAGCGCGCTGACGATGTCTTTCCATACTTCGGTCCCGTGCCCGTAGCCGACGGTGCGAAACGTCCAGGAGCGCTGCCGCACATCCTTGTACGATTTCGTATCCAATACGCCGTTCAGCGCGTTGTTATAGGGATAAATTGCCGTATCTTTGGCGTGAAAATGATAGATCCTACGCTGCAGAGCGAGGATGGAGGCAACCGGATCCATGCCCTGCCAGAACATGTGGCTCGGGTCGAAGTTGATGCCGACCTGCTCTCCTGCTGCCTTACACAGCCGAAGCGCCGTCTCCGTATTATAGACGACAAACCCCGGATGAGGCTCGACCGCGGCTTTCACCCCGTGATCTCTGAAAAGACGGCCCATCCGTTCCCAGTACGGAAGGACCTTCTCCTCCCACTGCCATGCCACGATCTCCGAGAAATCGTTCGGCCAGGGACAAGTCACCCAGACCGGTCTTTGTGACGTTTCCGATTCGCCCGGACATCCGGAGAAATTGACGACCGTCTCCACGCCCAGCTCTTCCGCCAGCAGAATCGTCTGCTCAAAATCTCGCTGGTGCTGCTCTGCAACCTCCGGATTCGGATGAAGCGGGTTACCATGACAGCTTAGCGCGCTGATTGTCAACTGATAACGTTCCAGCAGCTTCTTGATCCGCTCGATTTCTTTCGGATTGCCCAGCACTTCCGACGGACGGAGATGATGATTGCCGACATAGCCTCCGGTTGCTATCTCCACGGTTTGAATCCCCTGCTTGGACACATAGGCCAGCGCATCCTCCAGGGAATGACGGCGGAAAAGAGTCAGAAATACGCCTAGCTTCATAGGTTGAACCCTAAATGGTTGTAATTCGTTCCGCTTAAGTTCTGTACCTTGCTTCAGTCCTTCATCGCCCCGCTCGTGATCCCGCCTACGATATACTTTTGCATCGTGATAAAGATCAGAATAATCGGAACCGCTGCGATCGTGGCGACGGCCATGAGATGATTCCACTGGGTTCCATATTCCCCGATGAACTTGTACAGCCCCATCGTGAGCGGGCGGATCGCCTCATTGGACGTCAGCGTCAGGGCGAACAGAAAATCCCCCCAGCCCCACAGAAAGCAGAAGGCGCCTACCGTCAGCAGGCCCGGCTTTACCAAGGGAAGAATAATGCGCCGGAATGCGCTGAACTTTCCGCAGCCATCGATCATCGCCGCCTCCTCCAGCCCCCCTGGAACCGATAAAAAGTAAGGACGTAGCACCAGGATCGCAAAGGGAAGCGAATGGGTCGTATTGGCGACGATCAAAGCAGTAAAGCTGTTGATCAGCTGAACCTTGGAGAAAGCGATGAACAGTGGCATGGCTAGCATGATGCTCGGCAGCATCTGGGTGGCGAGCAGCAGAATCAAGATGGCGGCCTTGCCTCTCATCGGCAGCCGGGCGAGCCCGTAAGCGGCCGGGGTTGCGAGTAGCAGCGTCAGCGCCATGGTTCCCGTGGCGATAATAAAGCTGTTGCCGATATAACCGAGCATGGCCCGGTTCTTCAAGAAGTTATCCACATAAGAGCTGAAGGTCGGCTCATGCGGGAAGAGGTGGGGCGGGATGACGAACAGTTCCCCCATCGGCTTAAGCGAGGTTGCAATCATCCAGTACACCGGGAATAAGAAAACCAGGGTAAGAACCCAGCCTACCGTCGACATCGCGTAATCCCGGCCTTTGTATACCGTCTTACCGATCACAATTGCTCCTCCTTCCGCATCAACCAAAGATAGACCCCCGCCAGCACGAACAGCAGCATGAACATGAAGCTAGCCACCGTTGCACCCAGACTGAAATCGAAGTTCGTAAAAGATAAACGGTACGCATACAGCGGAAATACCGTTGAAGCATTCACCGGGCCGCCGCCGGTCATGATGAAAATCAAATCGAACACCTTAAACGTATAAATCACGCCCAGCATCAGCAGTACGAGGATCGTCGGTCGAAGCAGGGGAAGCGTAATATTCGCAAACTGCCGGAAGCGTCCGGCCCCGTCGATTTTGGCCGCTTCGTACAAATGGCCCGGTAGTGCCTGGAGACCCGAGAGCAGGATCACCATATTGAAAGGAATGCCGATCCAAATGTTCGCCACCATCGTGCCGGCCAGCGCGGTGTGCTCTTCCGTCAGCCAAAACTTCGGATGATCAAGTAGACCTATGGCCTGAAGCAGATGATTCACAATACCGTTATCGCCCGCGAGCATCCATTTGAACAGCGTGGCGGAGATGACGATTGGCATCATCCAGGCCAGCAGCATGAGCGACCGCATCGTGTCTCTTCCCGGGAATTGGCGGTTAAAGAACAAGGCGAACGCAAACCCGATGCAGAACTGAAATACGATGCTCCCCACGGTGAAAACGGCCGAATTTTTGAAGGAAATCCGGAATACCTCGTCTTTAAACATCGCGGCATAGTTGCTCCATCCGACAAACTCATGCTCACCCTTCAGGTTCATCAAGGTCACATTTTGAAAGCTGAGAAGCAAATTATATACAATCGGAAACACAAGAAAGCAGATCATAAACAGTACCCCGGGCGCAATGAACAAATAATTGCCCCAGGTGCCCCAACTGCGCCTTCCGGCTACGGTTCTTGCGGATTTGCTCGGCGCGCCGGCCGAAGTTTGGATGTCCATGAGCCTCCCTCATTTTTGGAGAAGATGTGGGAAGGAACACAGGCGTTCCCTCCCTGCGAACTACTGCGCCAGCAAAGGTTTGATTTTGGCATCCGTATCCTTTACGGCGTCCTCCGGCGATTTGATGCCGGTCAGCACCTGCTGAAGCATTTCCTGCACGGCATCTGAAATCTTCGGATAATTCGGGCCGTAGGCGCGTGCTTTGGCTACGTCCATACTGTCGGCGAATATTTTCAATAGCTTGTCATTCTGCCAAATCGGGTCTTGAATCAAATCCTTCCTGGCCGGCAGACGCCCGGCGGCCTTCAGGAAGCTCTTCAAGTATTCAGGCTGCTGTGCGAATTTGACGATATCCCAGGCTACATCCTTATGCTTCGTGGTGGCAGTGATGGCCCAGTTCTCCCCTCCGAGAATCGTCCCCCCCTGTTTATTTGTGGGCAGGGGCACGATGTCCCATTTGAACTTGGCGTCCTTTTGCAGCGCGGGTATTTGCCAGGTGCCGTTCACCATCATGGCTACGTTGCCCGCCGCAAATTGAAGCTCGGTGGCCTGCTGATCCTGGCCAACGATTTCCTTGGACATCGCTCCGCTATCCACGAGCTCCTTCCACAGCTTAACCGCTTCGAGCGTGCCCGGACTGTTGAACGTGTTCAAATCCGATCCGCTCTGCCAGACGAACGGGAGGAACTGAAACGTTCCCTGTTCATTGCGGACCGCGGAAACCGAGAGGCCGTAGACGCCGGGCTTCTTCAGCTTGTTCGCCGCTTCCTTCAGCTCATTCCAGTTGGTTGGCGGCTTAATCCCCGCAGCATTCAGCATATCGGCATTGTAAAACAGCGCAAGATTGTTGCTGCTGTTCGGAATGCCGTAGTTTTTGCCCTTATACTGAGTGGAGGACCAAGGACCTTTGTAATATTGGTCCGCCTGTCCCCATTCCTGCACTTCCTTGGTAATGTCGGCGAGTACCCCGGCAGCAGCGAAGGCTTGATGATCGGGATTATCGAGCCAGACGATATCCGGAAGCTGGCCGGCTGCCGAGCCGAGCAGCAGCTTGTTCTTTAGATCGCCAAAAGGAACATAGGAGCGCTCGATCGTGACGTTCGGATGCGCCTTCTGGTAATCTTCGATGACTTTGTTCAGCGCGCCTACCATCCCGTCCGCATTCATATAATCCCACCACGTAATTTTGACGGGAACCCCGCCGGAATTTCCGGATCCGCCCGATGCACCTGCCTTGGAGTCAGGGGCACCCGGATTCGCTGACGGCGAACAGGCCGATGTAAGACCTAACAATAACGCGGTGAGCAGCAGATATCCTTTCCTTCTCAAACGGATCCCTCCTTGATAGTTGTCGCCGGTTCGCTGCAGTGGCGGAATTCTTCCATGTGAACGGATTGCCCCGACCGCGCGGATGCGATAGCCGCACAGGTCAGCTCAAAGCTGCGAAGGTTGTCTTCGATCGCCGTAGCAGGCGTTTTCCCGGCTTTCACCGATGCGACGAAGTCCTCCAGGGAGGACGCACGGTCTGTATACGGCATCTGTACAAGCTCAACCTCCCGTCCGACCGCAGCTGCCGGTTCCTCTCCGGTCCACAGAGTAACGGCATCGTCGATGATCTCAATTGCGCCTCGGTCGCCTACGATGCGGATATCTCCGTTCCATGTCGTTTCCTTCCCCCAGGAAACCCAGCTGCCGAAATAATGGACATGAATATCGTCCTCGAAGCGGATGGAGGCGCCGGCGGAAGGATTTCCGCTGAACCAGCTCCATGCGGGACGAAAGCTGCGAGCGTTGATGTCCACCGGTTCTTTTCCCAGCAGAAACCGCATGATGTCAAAATGATGGATCGACATATCCTCCAGCAAAATGTCCTGGTAACGGTCGCGCCAGCCCCCGAACTTCATCGCCTTCCGGAACTCATATTCGATATAACCCACCTGCCCGATCGCTTGTTCGTCCAGCAGCTTCCTCACGGTTTGCAGCGCCGGTCTCCACCGATAATTTTGGCTAACGGCCACCTGGTACGCATAATGGCGGCTTCCTTCGAGCAGCTCCAGCGCTTCCTGATAAGTATGCGTCAGCGGCTTTTCCATCAGCACATGGAGTCCGGCTTCCAATGCTTGGAGCGCCAGCGCTTTATGAGTCTGCGGCGGGGTAACGATAAGCGCCATATCGGCCTCAACCTTCGCCAGAGCTTCCTCTGGCGTAAGAAATAGCCGCTCCGGCGGCAGCCCAACCTTCTCTCCGGCCTCCTGTAAATTGGCTTCGGTGATGTCTACCACGGCAGCAAGCTCGACTCCCGCATGTTCCTTTACGATTTGCAGCCAGGACTGCCCGAAGCCTCCCGTACCGATTTGAATCAAGCGAAACGGCTCCAATCATCTTCTCCCCTTTGCACCAATATTAAGTAAAAACGCTTACATGGATAAATATACCTGACCCAACATGCGCTTGAGAATGAATAAAGTTAAGCTGAGAACATGAATAAAATTAATGTGCTCTAAGGAAACGAGATAAGGACGATCTCCTTATGGGAAACCGTCCTTCCGCTGCTTTTTATCGGTCGCAAGGTCCGCCATGGACACAATTCCCAGCAATTTTCCTATTACACCCACATATTGTTATGAAGCCTTCATCCTTTTTTACCCATTATGAAGGGGCTTGTGTCCGAAATCACAACAACATATTATAAAATCGAATTGTGTTCTCAAATAGGATTCTTCCAGCCTCCTCTACTGAAATCTTTTTTATAACGGAAATTTCTCGAATAGAATCCCGAATCATACTTGGATGTGTCCGCCGTCCTTCGAACGGGCCCTGAAATGGCCAAGGGCCGTCTGTCTCTACCATGAGCAGATTAAGCGGGTAAAATTCTACTAGCGATTTAGTCCGTTCTTTATATACTATATCTGGTGTTATTGAAATAGTGTATCCTTTCCCCTTCATCCGCCGCAATGTTTCCACGCTGCCTTTAAACCAATGAAAATGGGCGCGCTTGACTCCATGCTTCTCTAATAAATCGCACACAATCTCTGCATCCTCGTAAACGGCATGAAGTACAATCGGTTTCCCTAGTTCTGCTGCTAGCTTTACAAATTGCTCGAGCAAAAGAACATAAGGTTCAATATCGAACCTTTCTCCTGAAGTTTCCGCCGCGGTCCGCGAATAATAAGGAAGCCCGACTTCTCCTATCGCGGTCATCTCTCCCTGGTTTTCCCGAATCCACCGAAACAACTCGTCCACTTCTTCCTTATCGGGTAAAGCCTGTTCAGGATGAAAACCAAATGCCGCAAAGATCGGATGATTAGAATGCTTTTTCAAATTAAGCAGATTGCGGCAAGACTCCAAATTCATGGAATCCGCAACCAACCCCTTCACTCCATGAAGTTTGAGGGATGTAAGCAGTTGGTCCCTTTCCTCTGGTTCGTATAAATCCAAGTGAATATGTGCATCAATCATAAAAAATCTTCCCATCGTTTTTTGAATTAGAAACTCTTAGACCTCAGATTCCTCAAATTATCTATATTCACCAAAGTATATCAGAACTTTTACTTCGTAATCATAACACACGCCAGAATATATTTAATGTTGAAAAACACATCATTTTTATGTCCATTTACTGAAAACATTACTACTTCTTGTCCCGGAAAAAAGACAAGAAGTTGTATCCATAAAATAATAAAACCGCGCTCGGCGCGGCTTTATATGGATATATGTTCTCGTCCTCTTACAAGAATTGAATGGATTCCTGTACTTCCTTGATGGCGGCATTTAACGAACGAAGGCAATTTTTTCGTTGATGACGGATCACACCCATCTCAGACCCGTGAACGTTCAAGTGTCGGACGACCTCAGCATTGTCAACCTTGATGGACACCCGATGGTACAGGTTTTTTTCGGCATCATATCATTAGACAGATGATGACTATATCTGGTCTATTTTTCTACCTCTGCCTCTTCTCTTTCGAACCCACAATATTCCTATTAGGATAGCAATGAGCCCTCCTGAAATCATCATCATCAAGGTGTTGGACTGAGCTAAACTATTTCCAAAAACGACGCTGACCGTTACCCCCGGCAATATCCCAATAGCTGTAGTCCAACTGAATCTTCGAATGGAAACCGAACTTAATCCTAATACGTAATTGAGTAAATTAAACGAAATCAACGGGATGAGCCGAACGATAATCAGAGTCCAGGGAGAATCTACACTTTTCCAAACAGCAAGATTTTCGATACGCCTGGCGGGAAACATCCAGCGCAGTAATCCCATCCCCCATTTTCTGGTTAAGAAAAAGGAGAGATAGGCACCGATCATTGCGCCGATCCACGTATATATAACTCCCCAAAAAACGCCGAACATCGCCCCGTTTAGCATAGCAATGACCTCTCCGGGAAACGGCAAAAACGAGTGCAGAATCATCAGTCCGATCGAAGCAAAAGGCGCTAGAATCCCCATGGACTGAATTTTATTGTATAGCTTCTCCTCATTCCACTGGATGTCAATGCCACTTTTCCACAAATAAAACAGGGCACCGCCCAGCAAAACAATCGTACCAATCGCTGCAATCACCTTTAGCGTACTTTTTGAAGAGTATGGCTTGATGCCGGAAGAGCTGTTTCCTTCCTTGTCGTCATGTTGCATGCGGATCACCGGCTCCTCACAAATATTATATTTATTGTACTTCATTTTTTTGGTTTGCTCTGTAAGATAGCATACATAAAAATCCCACTAAAGTTAAAGACCTCAAAACATATCAAGCCGCTCTGATGAGAGCGGCTCAAATGTCAACGGATTACCGGATGCTTTGTTTTGAAAAGGAAGCTGATGAATTTGCCTATCAACAATATTTAGACTTGTCATATGAGCGATATCCGGAATGACGAATTCGACTTTTCCGCCCGCCGCTTCAAGGATGTCGCTCATTTTTGCCAACCGCATGAATCACGAGATTTCCCAAAGAGCAACTTGCAGCGATTAGAAACGAATAAAATCAAAAACATGATCGTTCCTGCGCGAATTTCGATATCGGCAACGTTAAAAATGGCCGGCCACCAGCGAAATTGAATAAAGTCTGTAACATAACCGAATTCCGCTCGATTGACCAAGTTCCCTACCGCTCCACTAACAATTAAGGCGAAGCCAGCTTTCATGGCGAACCCCTTCGTATCGCTTTTTACATATAGATAGAAGATAAGCGATATCGTCGCAATACTACCAGCAAGAATGAAATAAGGATGGCTCGCAAGAAGACCAAAACTGGCGCCGGAATTATGAATCACATTCCATGACAACCAGTCAGGGATGACCGGAATCGTAGTGCCCTGTTTGATCGTGGCTTCCGCCACACCTTTTGTGAACAGATCCAATAGCAACAATACGGTTATAAGTGCATAAACCAAGCAATTCCCCTCGCTTTGCAAAAGTCATCTAATCGTAATAAAAATAAATAAGTCGACTCCGCTTAGAGAGTTATCGATAATTATCCATAAACGCTTTATCGATCTCGCGTTTTAGTTTCCAGCACCATCCCCCATGAAAAGCCAGCCCCTTGTACAACAGTAAACCTTCCTGACCGCCAGTGGAGAGAATCGATAAATAAGATCGTTGCGGCTTGTACCGGGCCAGTTGACCGTCATTAAGGAACTGCTTGAGATTATTCCATAATATAGGAGCTTCGCGAACGGCATACACCCCTGCTTTATCCAAACCAGGATGTTCGTCAATTGTGACACAATCCCCAGCACCAAAAATATTCGGATAGAAGACGGATTGGAGCTTGGAATTTAACAACAAGTACCCTGCTTTATCTGCCACCTCACTCCGGGAAAATATAGCGGGAGCTCGAGGTCCGGCTAACCACAAGAGCTGATCAAATGGCAAAGACCCGGACTTTAGTCGAACCCGGTTCGCAGTTAAATCCGTCACAGGATCATTCGTGCAGAGGTGAATTCCTTTTCCCTGTACGATTTCGGTGATTTTCCGGGAAAAAGCCGGACCAGATTTCGACAAAAGCCCCCCTGCGCTGATCAAACTAACCGGAGTAAGCTTGCCGGACTTGCTTCTGCGCGCTTGAATCGCCAAGCTTACTTCCACACCGGATGCCCCTCCTCCTGCCACTACAATCTGCTCGGCCCTATCGATTTTTTCCACGATCTCGGCAACGGCATCATACGGTTTGATCATAACAGCATGTTCGGCCACACCAGTGATTTCGGTATGAGCCGTCAATGAACCAATATCAAATGACACCACATCATAACGGACGGTAGTTCCCTGCTCCGTAAGAACGGTTTGCCGGGCCGGATCCACCGAAACCGCCCGATCTTTCATCCATTCGATCCCGGCCCGGCGCGTCAGGTGATCGAGAGATAACCGGATTTCATCTAATCTGTATACACCTTCTATATACCCGGAGAGCATACCCGAATAATATTGAAATTCGGATGGGGAGATCAGAATCGTTCGTACACCGGGTAAGGCGCCGGTTTGCAGCTGTTTCAAAATGTGAAGGTGGGCATGTCCGCCACCTACAAGAAGCAGTGTTTTCATTCGATCATCCGCCTAACGAAACCATCGTATATACATTTTCAATATTTTCGGAACGACGCCTTCAAATAGTTTTTTTCGCCAGTATTGATCTGCGGCGCGTTGCAACGCTGCGCCATGTGTGGGATACGGGTGAACGACGTTCGATATGTTCCCTATTTTGTGGCCGGACTGTTTCGCATATACGATTTCCTGCATCCAGTCCCCGGCGCCTTTTCCGACGGTATGAGCTCCCAAAATGAGCCCTTTCTCATCCGTAATGACCTTAACCATACCGTTCATCTCTCTATCAGCCACGAACCGGTCGACATCGTCCAGCGTAACCTTGTATACACGAATCTCAACACCGATCTTTTCGCGAGCCTCCTGCTCCGTCAAACCGAGATGAAAAATTTCCGGATCGGTATACGTCACCCATGGCACATGTTCGTAGTTCACTTTTCTTCTTAATCCGAATACGGCATTGCCGACCACGATTTTCCCTTCCATTCCCGCGGCATGGGTAAATGGAAACGCACGAAGCACGTCCCCGATCGCATAAATATGGGGAACGGTCGTTTGCAACGTTTCCTTTACAACAACATAGCCTTTGTCCAGCTGTACTCCCGTATTTTCCAGCCCAAGCTGATCCGTATTCGGCCTTCGTCCGGTTGCAATCAGGATTTCGTCCGCATCCAGCAGGATGCTTTCGTCGCCGCGGAGCACCGTCACTCTTTTTTCGCCGCCAACGAGTTTTTCGATCTTGTGCACCTTGGCATTGAACAAGAAAGTAAGCTCTTTTTCTAACGCTGCTCGGATATACGGAACGATGTCCTGATCTTCCCGCCCCAGAAGTCCGGCAGCATACTCAATCACTGTCACTTGGGATCCGAATCGGGCGAAAGATTGCGCAAGTTCAAGTCCGATCGGCCCAGCGCCGACGACAATCAGCCTTTTGGGAAGACGCTGTAAATCGAATACCGTCTCGTTCGTCAAAAACCCGGTTTCCGCCAATCCCTCGATCGGCGGGATGACTGGCCGGGAACCTGTCGAAATGACGATCCTTTTTCCGTACACCACATCGCCATGGCCGATTTCCACATGATGTTCGTCTTTAAACCGGCCGAATCCCTGAAATACGTCTACTCCCATGTTCCTGAAACGGTCGGCGTCATCATGCTTTTGAATATGAGCGATAGCCGCTTTGACCCGACGGATAGCAGCCGGGAAGTCCAATTCGCCTTGCAAAACAAAGCCAAATTCATCCGCAGCAAATCTCGCGGTATGGATTTTCTTCGCCGCTTCGATCAAAGCTTTGGAAGGGACGCATCCATAATGTAAACAATCTCCCCCAGGTTGTTTCTCTTTTTCAATTAATGCGACTTTGGCCCCCATACTCGCTGCCCCCGCGGCTGCCGTAAGACCGCCAGCACCGCCGCCGATCACGACCAAATCGTATTTCCTCATCATTTGTCCCTCCAATCCGATCCGATTTGGATTTTTTTCATTTGATTTCTGTTGAATCAATAAATCTCTTCCTGAACAGAATTGGGATGGTGAGCGCGGCAAGAAAGACACCACTTGCAATCAAAATGTCTCTTACGCTCCCCTTGGTGAAGCTCGAACCGAGAAAGTTATACGCAAACGTCCCCGGGATGATGCCGATGAACGTACCGTAGATGAAAGATCGGAATCGTATTTTCGATACCCCGGCGACGTAACTGATCAAGTCAAACGGAAACAAAGGGATCAATCGGAGCAGAAGAACGTAGATAAATCCCCGTTCCCTAAGCTTTCGTTCCAATCTGCTCCAACTGCCCGTCCATTTTTTTCGCACCGCATTGTTTCCCAGAAATCTTGCAACGAAAAAGGACAATGCCGCTCCCGTAGTTGCGCCGATGACGGTGAATACGGTTCCCCACCATACGCCGAAGGCCAAACCGCCCGCTATCGACAAAACCGAAGCCGGAAATAATAAAAGCGGCCTGAGCGTATACAAGAAAATAAACAGGAGCGGAGCAATCCAGCCAAAAGATAGAATCCAATCCCGGATGCCTTGGGGTGTTGCATGAATGTAAGCATGGTTGATCCAGTAAAGCATCCCGACCCCGGCAAATAACGCTAACATTTTAACAATCGCCGATTGTTTTTTCATTTCCACCTCTCCAAAGTTCGTGTAGCAAAACTTACATCGTAAGCTCAAGCTTTCCCAAAAAAAATCAATATTGCAGCAGGTTCTTTGCACGCTCCAAATCTACATGGATGGACATTCTTCCGGTTTTGATCACATGTTCTTTGGCCAGCTCGTTCAGAGCCACCGTAACCGTTTCCCGGGTAGATCCGATCATATTCCCTATCTCTTGATGAGATAAGGGGATATCAATTTTGTGAAAGTTTTCTTCCGCAATTCCAAATTTACCAGCTAAAGCGACAAGCAAATGGAGGATTTTTTCACGAACATCACCGAGCGCCAGTTGCGCAAGCATGGCATCCCTGTCTTTCAGGAGAGCGCTGAGCTCTTTCATCAGCTTCACGGCCAAATGGGGACGTTCAATAAGAAAACGCTCAAATTGATCTTTATCTAACGAACAGAGAATCGTATTCTCCATGGTCTCAATAAACGTATCGCGCGTCCCCAGCGAAAACGAATCAACCTCGCCGAAAACGTTCCCCGCGCCCAAAATGCTAACGATAAACTGCTTGCCTTCCGCGTTGATTTTATATAACTTGAGCTTCCCTTCCTTGAGCATATAGAGCCCTTCACGGAACGTATCCGGCGTCTGGATGAGTTCGCCTTTTTTTAATTTGACCATGGGCGACATTTTGTCGATCTCCATGAGATCCTCCATCGGCAATGCATCAAAAAGGCTGATTTGCGATAAATACCAAAGTTTATTCAACTTGGATCCCCTCCAATAGCTTATCTACCTTTTGTCGATCAAACGAATGAATCACTCGCTCCCCGACCACGATGAGCGGCGTGGCGATACCGCCTAGACGCAGCATCTCGTTAAATTTATTCTGATCGTAGGTGACATTGATTTTTTCGATCGGCACCTGCTTCTCATCAAAATAGTCCATGACGGTTTTACACTGGCTGCAATGTTCGCTCCAATACACTTTAATGTTCATTTTCCTCACCTCTCCCTAAGCTCATTATCGCTTAATTTTCCTTTTTATTGCAAAATGTTATCCATCGGCCCGCACCGGTTCAAAAGCGGTATAACCACGTAAAAAGTGCATAATGAGGATAGTTCATTAACCATAAAACAACCGGGGGAACGATGAGAAGGACATTGTCCGCCTCCCCGTGGCGATCTGTAACCGAACGCATCGCGTTCATACAAGCTACCGGAGCGCTTAATGTAAATGACCAGCAAGCGCTTAGCAGCACCAATCGTCGATGATTCTTGGCCCATTTCCGGGCTAACCAGATAAACAGGATGGAAATGACTATAATTTTAATCATCAGGATTGCTGTTACCGCCATCGTCCCGTGAGTCAAAATAGCAGCGGTCGCCCCAAGCATCATCGCAACAATAAATCCGTATAAGGATAAAGTGCCCATCTGTTGAACGGTTTGCAGGAAGTGATGCTTTTTCTCCCATCCGGTTTTTCGAAGCCATACACCGAACATTACACCTATAAGCATGGAAATGACATAATCAAATACAAATAAGAACGAAGAGAACCATGTATGTTTAAGCCATAAAGCCACACCGGTAATCGTGACATGGAGCACGAACGCGGAAAGATTCCAAATTTTGATCGCATTTCTTGTTTGAACCCCTGAATCCGGTGGTGAAAAAGTTTGCATCAGTCGGATCACAAAAGGTGATATTAAAAAAACAATCAATAAAGTGGTTTGAGAGACAACTTGAACGTTCCCACTAACAGGTAAAATGGCCTGAATATGTTCGATCCATTCCGGATTCCAGGCAAGCGTTGATGTACCGATCCATTCACGAAATAAGGGATATCCACGAAAAAAGAACCAGGCCAGACCTTCCAGCAAAAGCATGGGAACGACGGTTATCAGTAAAAAAATGCCCATAACCAGAATGTGCCGCTTTGTATAAATACATCCGATTTTGACGCCAATGAAAAACAGAAAACTTGTAACTAGCCAATGCGTGACTTGTTCGGAAGGCGTCCAGAAAAAACCTGTCGCGAAAAACCCAATGGATAGCAAGAATGCGCCGATGATTCCTCCAGCGAGTGGAGGTGAAATATAAAGTCGTGATAATCCCCACCAACGTTCCATACGAAGGCCTAAATAAACGAAACTGAAAATAACTGTTACACTGACGAACTGCAGGATTACACTCATCATTGTTTTAACGTTATCCGCTCACTTCCATGATTGAAAGCGCAGCGTCCAGGCCTTCCGAAATATATACTCTGTTCATTGCGATCGGTTTGCTGATATGTTGTATCCGGTCGCTGATACCGCTGATTTCAGTAGCTTGTTGATGGAGCTCGGTATTGTCTTCTTTCAGCTCGTGAACCGTCGCCCGGATCGTTTGGAAGCTGATTTTGGTTTGTTCCACTTCCTTGTTGCCTAGTTCCGTATCCGTAACGCCGGACTTCGCTTCCTGTACCAATCCTTCGATTTCGCGGATGATCTGTTGGGCGATGTTTTCAACTCCCTTGGCCGAATTTTCGCTGCTTTCCGCCAGTTTTCTGACTTCGGAAGCTACGACACCAAATCCAAGGCCGTGCTCGCCGGCATGCGCGGCTTCAATGGCAGCATTGAGGGATAACAGTTTGGTTTGGGAAGCTATGTCTTGCAGTACCTCGACAATTTTTAAAATCTCTTTGGAAAACGCCGCGAGTGTATCCATTCTTCCCATGATGCTTTCGGACCGGCTGCTGATCCGCTCCATTTGATGGGCAACGTGGGCAATACGCTGCTCTCCATCCATCGTCATTCCGTCTGCTTGAGCCGATAATTCCGTGATATTTCGGGCATGTTCCAGCATGTTCACGGCATTAGCCGAAATTTGACCCGACATGTCGACAAGCTGTTGCACCAAAACTTCTTGCTCTTCCATGGTCTCTTTCGCTTTTTCAATTTTTGTTGCGGCATGTAATGTCCCGTTCATTTTAAACGCCCCTTGAAATGAAATGCTTTACGATTTTGAATATACCATGCCGAGAGAACAACCATCTGTAAGGTAACATACATAAGTAGCAATTAAAAAAGGCCGCGAGCTTGGATTGAAGATCAGGAATCTTCAGGCTCGCGGTCTTTCTTAGTTGATAAGAATTTATAAGTTTTCGTAGCTTATAGCTTCGCAATCAACCTTGGTAAACGCGCTCGAGACAAGGACAGTGTAGCCGTTTATCCTGGCAGCATTAAAGAGTTATGATTTGATAATCCTCGGCAACCAGCTGCGCCAGACTCGGATGTCCGTTACGCTCTCCCATCGAGGGTAAACCGGATGTTCGCACTTCTTGTTCAACTCCGAAAGCGCCGGCGCAGTATTCACATACCCCTGCGATCACACCAAGATTTTTTACAGCGTTATAAATGGGGTTGTACTTGCCTGCCGGATCCTCGAATTTTTTGACCCAAATGGTTCCGGCCCCATCAAAAATAACTTTTACCTCGTGACCGGCTTCTTTCAATTCTTGCGCATATAACAACGAGTGAAGTGCTTTCGCACCCTCTGCTTCCGATGCATGCACCAAAATCGCAAATTTTTTCATCTTGATTCCTCCATGGGCTTATATTGTTTTAATGTTTGTTTGAAATCGACCAATGTAACTCCCTGACCAATGTGCTTGTTATATGAAGCTTATGTTAAAGCCACCGCTCCCTTGCTTCACACCTCCTTTATTTTGATGGGCTTATCATACCCCAGCCAGTTCGCTTCCTTCTGTAATGTAGCTTACATAAGATAAGAATGAACTGAAATCGATTCTAAACGTCCTCACGACATCATACCGCTCACTTTCTTAACTTCTGTCCATGCCCATGGAAAAAACTCAACACATATGACCCCGGCAATATAAAGCAGCATAGTGATGGGGCCGTTCGGATACGCATGAGATTGATACGTTAGTGCTGATATGGCAATCAAAATCACTCCGATCCGATTGTATCCTTTAAGAAATAAAGCCACCGCGGCGGACAACCCGGCAAACGTCCAAGAGTAGACGGCGATGCGGGATATAGCCGAAACCCCAGGAGCATCCAAATTAAAGATTGAGGTAAACACATTGAACATGGAACCATATGCCGGACTTCCCTCATTAGTTATGCCCATGATTTGAAGCCTATGAATGATGATTCCCGTCGCAATCCCTGCGATGGAATCTAGTGCTGTGTAAAAGATGATGAACAACCATAACGCTACCCGGCTGATGCCTTTTAAAATTCCGGAAATAGGATCCGTAACAAAATACAAGGAAGCAGCAAGCAATCCAAAGAGCGGTAGCTGCATGAGGTGGAGCTTTAGCCACCAATCGGCTTTTGCCGGTGAGACCAACATCTCTCCGAACACAACGGATTCCGGATGCCATAGATCCAAACCGCCAAGCAGAAGCGGAGCTCCTATGATGATCATTCTGCGAAACATTGTCTTCCAGTTCAACATCTCCTTACCTCCAATCCCTGATTCAGTTGCTTTACTCATCGTAGCAAAATGAAAAATTGTTGTTTGTATGATAGCATACATACTTTCTTTCTTGGCCCTTTATATAATGAGCCTGTAATCGAAAGTTCAAAAATTGAAGGAGGCTCACTCATGACAGATGCAGTGCAAGAGAAAAAGTTTTCGTTTAAAGCCGGGATCATAAGCAGTTTGGTAGGCGGGCTCATCTTGGCTATTCCAATGGGCATGATGGGCATGTTCCCGGGACTCGCTTCCATGATGGGAAGCCACTCAGCGGCAGTCGGGTTTATTATTCATCTTATGATCAGCCTGATCTTCGGTATCGCTTTTGCCCTTTTCGCTGGAATGGTGAAACTTCATCCGGCCGTTTCGGGTCTCATTTTCGGGGTCATCATCTGGATTATCGGGCCGATGATTATCATGCCAATGATGATGGGCAGCGGCGGCGGAGCCAGCAATCCTTGCGGAGGCGGCGGCGCGTCCATGTCGATGTGGCTTAGCCTGGCTACTCATTTGATGTATGGTGTTGTTACCAGTATTACTTACAGGCTGGTCAAGGGAAAGGCAGCCTGAAACAAAGAAACTTAAAGACTAAACCTCCAATTCCACCTTTCATCACCGGGTGGAGTTGGAGGTTTTCTCAATTCCAAAGGATCCTTTCACATTCTTATAGATCTTTGAGAATCCTCTTTGCTTCCCACATCCGTTGCAGGGCGGTAAACATTTCAACGGCCAGAAATATCGCTGTGAGCCAAAGCAGCCATTGGGACAGAATAATCATCAGCGAAAACAGGATAAAGCCCTCTGTCCGTTCCGCGAGTCCCGCCTGATAGTAAAATGACTTTATGCCTTTTTTCTCGGTCAAAGCGCCGACTGTCAGAAAGACGGTCATCGAAAAGACGATGGATGCCGTTAACAGTAGCAGTAAAAATCGTGCTTCAGGAAATTTAGCAGCCAGTCCGATTATGACGGAAAGCTCGACGATCCGGTCGAACGTAATGTCAAGCAAAGTCCCCCACGGAGTTGTTTTTTGCGTAAGGCGCGCCATGGAACCGTCAACAGCGTCTAAGTAGCCCGAAATCCACAAGATGAGGACAGCCAAATACGGATGATTGAAAACAACGAGAAATCCCGTTGATAGTCCCAATAAAAATGCCGCCCAAGTGACCTGATTCGCCGATAAGCCCAGCTTTAACAGCCCTTTTGCCATATTCCCGATAATCGGCTGTACATATTTCCTTGCATGCGTATCGAGCATCGGCATTCACTCCTTTCCATTCAATGAACTCTCGGGAAGAAAAGCATCTTTCGAATATTGAAACGAACGGTCACGGTATCCCCTATTTTCGGCTGCTCCTGTTCGGTTGTTTTTTCAAGCACCTCAAGAACTCCATATCCGACTTGGATCCGAAAGCAATAAAGACCCTGGTGAAATAATACTTCCGTAACCCTGCCATCCAAACTTCTCCAATGGGATGCCTCTTCTTGTTTCCTTTCACCGCCCCTTAGAGCAACAGACAAGTATTCAGGCCGAAGAATCAGGCATCCGTGCCCGCAAGACGTATCCATTCGTTCGTCCAACCTAAGCGAGAATCCATTTGCTGAAAAAATCCCATCATGACAATCTCCCTCAAGGACGTTCTTGGCCCCCATAAAATAGGCAACTTCCAGGCTGTTCGGATTCTCGTACAAGTCCCGGGGTGAAGCTACTTGCAACACTTTGCCGCCCTTCATGACTGCAATCCGGTCCGCCAGATGAAAAGCTTCCCCCCGGTCATGTGTGACAAACAGAATCGTGATCGCATATTCCCGATGAATGCGTTTGACAAGCTCTCTCATCTCGTCGCGGAGTCCAGGATCTAAAGCGCTGAACGGTTCATCCATCAGCAGCAGTTTCGGCCTGGTCACGATGGCCCGGGCCAAAGAGACCCGCTGCTGCTGCCCGCCGCTTAATTCGGAAGGATTCCTCGAGCCGAAGTCCTTAAGGCCAACGGCCTCCAGCATGTTCCTGGCTTGCGCCAGACGTTCTTTCTTGCCGACTCCCTGCATTTTCAGGCCGAAGGCGACATTCTCATCCACTGTCATATGTGGAAACAGAAGCGGCTGCTGAAAAACCATGCCGAATCCTCTTTGTTCGGCAGGTAGTGAGGTAATCGATTCTAAACCGAGGCGAATCTCACCTTGATCGGGGGTTAATAACCCGGCAACCAATTTTAGCAGCGTCGTTTTCCCGCATCCCGAAGGGCCCAGCAGCGCAAAAAATTCGCCTTCTTGTACGGATAGATTCACGGACTGCAACGAAAACGCAGGAGCAGCCACTTTCTTATTTTTTCCCGGGTAAATCTTTTCAATGTTCATTACATGCAGGTCTGGCATCGTATTCCTCCCGTCTCCTTACCAATGAAGAGGCATTTGTTTGCGGTAGTATGTTTTTAGTCCCAGATCCATGACCCAGAGCAGGATGACGGAAACCCCCGCAAACAGCAAGGTGTAGGCGGAGCCAACAGCAGGATCGCCGCCGCTGATAAACGGAAAGAGCAGGAGCGGAAGCGTCATGACCTGCCCGCCGCCGACGAGAAACGTAATCAAGTATTGGCTCAAGGAAACCAATATACTGAGACTCGCACCTGCCGCTATGCCCGGCAAAATATGAGGTAGCACGATGTGACGAAACCGAGCGAACCGTTTCGCTCCCAGCATTCGGCCCTGCTCTTCCCACTGAAAGCCGAGTGTTCCGAAACTGACGATTAAAGCCCTAATCATATAAGGAAGCGTCGGAGACAGATGAGATAGGATGACGCCATAAACCGATTCCGTCAACCCCAGCTTGATAAACGTCATATAGAGCCCCATCACCGGGACAAACGCAGGGACGATCATCGGCGCATAGAGTACGCCTTCCACGATTCGTTTCCCCTTGAACTCCCTTCTGGCGAGCGCATCCGCAGCGGGTACGGCAATCACTATATTGATTACTGTGACGAACATGGCAATGTAGACGCTCGTCCAAATAGCCTCCAACGTTCCGGAGTTTGGTGAAAAGACATATTCCCATGAACGCAAGCTATACGAATGAGGTAGCACCTCCGGCCATCTCCATCCGGCAGAGACGCTGGATAATAACAATGGAATAAACGGAAGTATAATCAGAGCGATGACAAAAGCGGTAATCAGCACGTGCAGAACATGCATCATCCGTCCGCTCATCATCACCATCCCCTCCCTTGGGCGGAGAGCCAGCGACTGCTGATCCGATATGCCAGCAGCCCTAACCCGGCGGCGATCAGCGCGAGGATTACATTCACAGCCAGAGCTTCGGGGCGCTGGGATAGCTCTCCACCTGTATAAAGCTCATAAGAGAGTACAGGCAGCATTTTGGGATACGTCACCCCGAGTAGAAAAGGAATTTCAAATGCCGAGAACGTAAAGGCAAATACGATGAAGGAAGAAGACAGCAAAGCCGGAAATACAAGCGGAAGCACGATCTCGCGGACGAATTTGCCGGGGCTTGCTCCGAATACGCGAGCCGCTTCATACCATGAGCCGAGAATCCGGAGCAGCACAGGATACATCATTAAGGCAATGAACGGCGCCTCTTTCCATGCATAGGCCAAAATGATACCTGATCCGAAAGGATCGTTTATCCAAACGGGAAAGTCCTGAATCTCCTTAATCCATCCGAGATGAAAAGCGATTCGGGAGATCCATCCGCTTTGGATAAAAAGCAGCACGATCAAATACGCTCCTGTCAAATGAGGGACGAGTAAAGGGAACCCGAACAGCCGCTGCCAAAAGTTTTTCCAGTCGGAACCGACCGATTTGCCCAACATAAACAAACAAATCGCGGCAATGAGCCCTAATATCCCCGCAGCAAACGTTGACAAAACGGAAATACGCAGGGTTAGCAGAAGCGAACTCCAAAATTCATCCGAACGAAGCAGCTCTTCATAGGCGAATAAGGAAAAACGGGATTGACCCGCAGCCGGAAAATATCCCAGGCTTTGGATCAATCCTTCGATCAGTCCGCCGAAAAATAAAACCAAGATGATAAGGATTGCGGGCATTATAAGAAGGTATGGCCTACTTTTTCGCCACATTTTGGGTCCATTCCTTTTCGAACTCATCGACGTAGGCAGCAGGTGTTTCCGGTACGCGATGGCTGGCTAGCACATCGATCGGAAGCGTAGCTTCCCCGCGGTCGATCGAGGCTAACCGTTTTTGGTCGTCAGCAGATAACTTCTTCGGATCAAGCGCCGTAAAGTCTCCCCAGTTGGCGGGATCCGCTTTGGCGATCTGCGCATCGGGGGAAAGCAGAAAATTGATAGCGGCCATCGCTCCCGCCAGATGCACGGAATTGAATGGGATGGATAAATAATGCGTGTTGGATAAGGTGCCTTTTTCTAGAACGAACGTTCTCGTCGATTTCGGGAATGCACCCTTTTTGACCTGGCTCGCCGCACTCGAAGGGTCATAGCTCATGGTCATCCAGACCTCGCCATTTCCATATAATTGATCCAGCTTCGCCACGCTTTCGGGATATGTTTTGCCCTCTCTCCACAAATAGGGCTTCAGTTCATTTAGAAAATCCCAGGCGGGTTTCGTCTTATCATTCATCGTTTTTTCATCGACATTTGCCTTCATATATGGCTCATAACCGCCGGTTTGTTCGTAAATGACATGACGGATAAACGCACTGCCGGTAAAATCGGGCGGAGCAGGATACGTAAATTTGCCCGGATTTTTCTTCGTCCACTCGAGCAGCTCTTTCATCGATTTCGGCGGATTTTTCAGCTTATCCGAATCATACGCAAAGACGAATTGCGCCTTGCCCCAAGGAGCTTCCGTCCCATCTGTCGGCAGACCGAAATCGCTCGCGACATCCGGCGCCTTCACATCGACGTATTGGTTCTCATTCGGAAGCTTCGAAGCAAACGATCCCCAAAGCAGCGAATTATCCTTGGCTGCCTTGAAATTTTCCCCGTTGATCCACATGATGTCGATGCTGCCGTCCTTTTTCCCGGCTTGCTTATCAGCCAGCAGCTTGTTGATAATATCCTTCGTATCGTTCATCGGCACGCGTTTCAAGGTCACATCCGCTTCTTTTTTCAGCCGCGGCGCCACCCACTCGTCGATATAGCGGTTAATCGAGTCGCTTCCGCCCCACATGTACATATTGACGGTCTGGCCCTTGGCTTGCGCCAGCACGTCGTTCCATTTTGCGTCCAATAAGCTATTCGAAACGGGCTTGGAATCGTCCCCCGTTTTCTGCCCTGCATCCGATTTCGGCGCGTTCGTGTGCGAGCATCCTGCCAAAATAATTCCCGTAAAAATCATAAAAACAAACCCCATCCATAATAACTTACGCTTCAAGCACGTCATCTCCTATCAATTATGAATGATTTATACTTCTTCTACTGTACGGCAAGATTCGATAAAGTTCTGTAGGATAGCTTACATACAAATCGTAATATCGAGACCCGCCTCGTATTAAATGTTTTCAAATGCCCTGTTTGCCAATAATGATAGGGTGCTATCGTCACTTGGGGGGTTATGGATGCCCGCTTGCACGTCTCTGAAATAACGCTGAAGCGGATTCGATGAAAAGAAGCTTTGCCCTCCGACAATGCGCATCGCTTCTCGCACAACCTCTATGGCGGTATTGGTTGCAACCGTCTTGACCGCGGCGAGCTCAGGCTCCATCATATCCCGCTTTTCGGGTTCCTGATCCCACCGTTCCGCTACAGAATAGAGGAAATGACGCGCCGATAACAATTTTAATTCGATGGTTCCGACCTTCCGTCTCACTTCAGGCTCATCTTTAATCGGTCCCTGAAGGCTGTTCGGTTTATATTCGTTAGCAAATCTCACCGCTTCGTTCCTTGCGGCAATGGCAATCCCCAAGTAACAGGCGGGAATATGCAAAAGCCACGCTAGTGGCGATGGTTTTCTTGGCGGAATGAATTCTACAAAAGCTTCATCACCCACGACCACATTGTCCAAAACAATATCGTCGCTTCTTGTCCCTCTCATACCCAGCGTATCCCAATTGCTTTCAACGCGTACGCCCTTTGAAGTTGCGGGGATGAGAAAGCCGCCTACTTCTCCTGTATCGGCAATCGTTGCGGAAACGATCAGATAATCAAGAGCAGGCGCCATCGAAGCGTACGATTTTCGCCCGTTCAGGAGCCATTTGTCATTCTGTTTGAATGCCATTGTCTCCGGCTTTGCGCCGCGCGAGGGGTTTCCGGTTGCAAGTTCCGCATGAACGCGGTTAATCAAACGTTGCTCTTTGACGACCTTCACACAAAGCTCCTTAAAAATCGGCTCCGGCCAATCCCTGCGCACGGATAAATCCAAAAGTACCCCCAAGTGCCACCCTAAAGATAAAGCGGTGGAAGCGTCTCCTTGAGCCAACTGTTCTTGAATCATCACAAACTCATATAAAGATATCTCTTCACCACCATTTTCCTTCGGGATCGTAAGCGACAGAAACCCCGCTTGCTTCAGTGCCTCAAAATTCTCAAACGGAAAGCTGCCATTTTGATCGACAAGGTCGGCCCTTTCTGCAAACTGATTTACCAAATTCCCCGCTACTTTTACGAAATGTCTATGCCTATCGTTCTTTAAGAATATTTCGTCGTTCATGCTCTCATTCCCCTATTGGAAAGCTTTATGATGAATTTTATCATTATTGCCTCTCCCCTTCTATAAGATTCTTTCATTCTAACGCAAGTTGAAAAACAGGTACGGCGTCCTTTTCAATTCCTAGAAGTTAGAACCCTTGTATAAATTCCAGGTAAAAATGTCATTATAAAATAGGTAATTCAAAACCTAATTTTCCAAGGAGGTAAAAAATGAGCAAGCATATCCAAATCAATTATTGTACTTCTTGAGGGAGTTTCTTAGAAAAAGCCACCGGTCTGGCGGCTGAACTTTTAAGCAAGCACCCTGATAAAATTAGCGATTTTACAATGGTACCTTCTTCAGGTGGCATATTTGAAGTCTCATTCGATAACCAGCTTGTTTATTCGAACAGACAAGTAAATCGCTTCCCAAATCCAGGAGAAATTGAACAGTTGTTGACAAGCGAAAAAAGCTAAATTATGGATGACATATTGAGGAAACCCTCTAAATGAATCGAGAAATCTAATTCATTTAGAGGGTTCCTTTTGTGTGGTCAATATGCAAGCGTAATTCAAAAGTGCTTAGAATCCGTGCGGTTCGTGTGTGATAACTAAGTGTGTTATCGTCATTGTAACTTTCCGAATAGGACTCTTCTGTAAGATAGATTACATAACTCTGAGCTGAATTGGTATATACTTAACTATGTTAGAATTAAATACAATGATGAATGATTGGAGGGACTTCGATGCTTCTGCAAAAGATGCCTGATGTTCAGTTGCATGATTTAAAGGGAAACCTGGTTTCTATTCAAGATTTTTATGGAAAGAACACGCTCATTTTTATGTGGGCTTCCTGGTGACGCTGCCGCGAACAACTGCCTGGATGGCAGAACTTTTATGAAAAACATAAGCATGAGAATTTTGAAATTTTATCGGTAGCTGTCGATATACAAGGTGCGGAAGTCGTGAAACCGTACGTTTCCGGAACCTCCTTCCCTACTATGGTCGATACAGAGAATAAGTTAGCCGATCTCTTTGGCTTCAAAATTGTCCCCAATGGAATCTTTATGGATGTGGATGGTACTATTCGGCTTATCAAGCAGGGGTTTCATGTTACAAACGAAGAACATGTGAAATCCGTTGAGCAGTTGCTCCGCGGAGAGATCGAGACAGTGGAATTAAAAGATATTTACTACAAAGTCCATGATGCGTCTTCCGAATTGAAAATCCAATTGGCACAGACGAAATTCAAACTGGGGATGGCATATGCCCAGCAAAGCAGGATTGAGGAATCGTTGAAAGAGTTGGATGAAGCGCTATTGCTGGATCCCGATAACTTTTTAATACGAAAACAGCGCTGGTACATCCGGTATCCGGAGAAGTTTTCTCCTGCTATCGATATAGATTGGCAGCAGTTGCAATTGGAAAAAGAACGTAGGGAGGAAGCGCTCTTGCAGGGCGCCTCGGATTGCGGACCCGATGGTTGTGTGATTCCCGGAACCGTTCAGGATCAATGACGCTTGAAATCCCTTCAAGCTATGGTCTATAATTATATCTGTTCTTTTTAAGTACGTGGGACTGGCTGGGGTACTGGTGTCCCCCTGGGTCTTCAAAACCTTTTGGGAGGCGCGTGACGTCTCTGGTGGGTTCGATTCCCACACGGTCTCGCCAACATAAATTAATGTCAAAGATTAAGATCGACAAATGTTGTTGGTCTTTTCTTTTTTGTTTGAGGTGTTCGCATGATAAAAGAAACCATGGCATTGTATAGCGACAGGGTGTTCAATGAAACACTTAACCGATATAAGGTCGACAAACGAACGGTCCGTAATTTAAACGGGAATGAAAGCTTCGTATATGGCTACGAATTTCAAGATAATGAATACGTCTTAAAAATAAGTCACTGTACCCGCAGAAGCGCCGAGCAAATAAAAGGAGAATTGGACTGGCTGCATTTTTTAGCCGAGCAAGGGGTTGCTGTTTCGCGAGCCATCCCCTCAAAAAATGGCCATTACGTGGAGACGATTTCTACCGAAGATTCCTGTTTCACAGCAGCCGCTTATGAAAGGGCAAAGGGGAATATCGTAGATCGAGCTCCCTATGATCCCGAACTGCTTCGTAAATGGGGGCAAGCGATGGGCCGTATGCACGCGCTGGCCAAAATCTATGAACCTGCCGATCCGGTTCATAGAAGACTAGAGTGGTATGAAAACCAATTTATGAATGCGGAGAAATGGCTACCTGCTGCAGAAATGTCCGTAAAAAAAAAGTTTGACGAACTATATAACCGGTTGATAGTACTGCCGAAAGGAAAAAACGATTATGGCCTGATCCATTCCGATCTCCATCATCGTAATTTTCTGGTCGATAACGGGGAAATCACAGTCATTGACTTTGACGACCTGGAGTATCATTGGTTTATCAATGATATCGCCAAGGCTTTGTATAATGAGGCCTTCACCTTTTCGGTCATACCGCGGGAACGAAACACTTTCGCTCGTTTCTTTCTTGACCATTTTATGATCGGCTATTTGCGGGAAAATGAATTGGACCCCGCGTGGCTGCAGCATTTTCAGGACTTTTTGAAACTAAGACATATCTTTGTTTACATCAGGCAGTTTCAGCGTTTAGACATGGCCCGTCTAGATAAAGCAGGTAAAACTCGTTTAACCGAATACAGGGCCAGTATTGAACATGATGGACCTCTTTTGGATCTTGATATGGATTTCTTCTAAAGGAAGGCGCCCTGCGGCACGATGAATCATGCTACAGGACGCCTTCCGGTTCTGGGCCCCGCGAAAGTAATTGAAGTAAGCTTCAGAGATTTGCTTCACTTTCGTGGGTTATATTTAGGCCGGCAGTAAAGAAAAAGAATAACCTTGATTTCGGATTTGCCGTATCAGCTCCGGCAATACAAGCAGCGTTTGTGACAATTCATGAAGGAGTATGATGGCTCCTTCCTCAAGATGACCCACCACATTGGATATGATTTGTTCAGGACGCTCTTTTAATTCCCAATCAAACGATGCAGTACTCCACATCACAGGTATCAGTTCCAAAGCTTTTACAGCTTTTAATGTGCATGTATCATACTGGCCAAACGGGGGACGGAAATAGCGAACAGACTGACCGGTTATCGTTTCAAGCTTTTGTTTACTGTAAAATAACTCTTCGTACTGCTCCTGATATTCCATTCTGCGTAGATCGGGATGCTTGCACGAGTGAGAGCCAATCATGTGCCCTTCTTCGATGACTCTACTCCATGGACGATTAGGATGCAAAAGACGAGTCTGCCAAAAAAATACCGCCGGGACGTTCTCCGTTTTCAAAACATCAAGGATTTGCGGCAAATACCTGCCCGGGCCATCATCGAATGTCAAGACCACCGACTTCTGCCTCATATCGGTCAATTCGTGGGAACGAGTAATTACCTGATGATCTATTCGGTCGTACACGACCTCTGAATTTTCAACCACTCACGGATTCTTCTTTTTCATCTCCATCACCTCCAAATAAGCTTCTTATTGTGTTCGATCGTCCCCCGTTACTACCACATTCATGGCAATCGCCCCTTCTACGCAAAGCCGCTAACGATGACATGACTTAAATTAATGCTGAAGAATATGTCGGTATAATGCAGCCAGTTCCTGAACTTCTTTCCCGGCGGAATGATGATTCTGAACGTATTCTTGGCCTGCAATCCCCATTTTCTTTCGTAACTCTACATTCTCCATCAAATGGCGGACATGTTGCGAAAAATCATAATCGTCGCGATAGAGAAACCCTGTTTGGCCGTGAGATACGATATCCCGATTTCCTGAGATATCCGAAGCAAGGACGGGAATTCCCATGGCCATCGCTTCTAAAATAGCGGTAGATTGCCCTTCCGACAAAGACGTATTCAAAACCACATCCGCATGTCGATAAATCCCCCCCATTTCCGGGTGGGGGACTTGCCCGAAAAAGCGAATCCAATTGCTGTTTTGTTCAATCAATTTCCGTACATTGTTTCCTTCCTCTTCTTCAAGTACCGGACCTACGATCCATAAGCGAATCCTTGGGTCCCGTTCATACAACGGAGTTAACATTGAAATAGCTGAAGGAACATTCTTTACCCTGCGAATGCCCGCCGGGAGAACAAACAGGAAGCTGCCTTCTTCCTTCTCAATATGATTTTGAACATCTGGGAAATCCATGATCCCCTGGGGAATCAGGTATGTTTTATGTTCTAATCTTGGAACCTCTTGACAAAGTAAAGTTCTTGCTTCTTTATTAAATACATGTATGGCCTGAGCGCCGTTTAACGATTGGATAACCGCATCTTTTGTCAGTTCCTGAAAAAGAGAATGGTTGAGGTCAGTCCCCGTAAGCGTGACCAAATACGGATAAGATGACGTTCCTCGTTGCGTCCAGTATCTGTAAAACTGATAGGCATTAAATCCATGAACCAGATCCGCCGGCGGAAGCGGAGGAAAATGGTTCTCTTCGATCGAGACAATCTCGGTGATAATCCCAAGACGACGCAGTCCCTCAGATATCCGTTGAACGGTCATCGTATTTCCCCGAAACTGGTGATAGTACGGTGTTACCAGTACAACTTTCATAGTTCTTCATCCTCAAAGTTTTTTGCGATGTTTCCCAAACAACTGTTTTGTGAGCAAAAACCTGCCTTCGAAAGCATATGCTTATAAAGGGTTCAAGATTCATTTTTACATGTTTAGTCCCGGAGACACAGGTCGTGTCCCCGGAACTTCATTACGAATGTGCGAATTCTTTCACTTTCGCTTCCGGAATGAAGCCAACCGATCGATTGGTTTCCTTTCCGTTTTTAATCAATACCATCGTTGGAATGCTTCTCACATCAAATTGGCTGGCGAGATCAGAAGATTGATCTACATCTACGTAGTAAAAATCAACATCCGTTTCCTGTTCGGATACTTTAGAGACCACCGGTCTCAGTTGACGGCAGCCCGGTCACCAATCGGCGCCAAATTCAAGAACCACCGATTTGGTAGCCTGTTTCACTAGAGCATCATAATCGGCAGCGGTAATCGTCTTTGCCATTTTATTTCACCTCCCTCCCGAGAATATGCATCTATTGTTCCCGCGTCAACCCATTTCGATTACCTTAAATAATACAACAGATTGCACTTTCGGGACTGTAAGATAGATTACAGAAGGTTTACAACCCATTGAGATCTTGTATAATTGTCTTCAAAGAAAGGGGGAGTCCTATGAATTTGAAACGTTTGGAAACGTTCGTCCATGTTGCGAAACGCCGCTGTTTTTCCGAAGTTGCGGATATGATGAACATGACTCAATCCGGAGTCAGCCGGCAGATCAAAACGCTCGAGGAGGAACTGGGCATTCAGCTTTTTGATCGCAGTACGACGTATGTCGAACTCACTTCGGCCGGCCGATTGATTTATAAAAAAGCCGAAGAGCTTCTTACCCAGTGGGATCAGCTTATTCAGGAATGCAAAGAATTAAAGAACGAATTAAGCGGTAGTATGAAAATTGGCGCCAGCACCATTCCCGCTGCATCCCTTCTTCCCCGGATCATAAAATCCATGCACGATAAATATCCGCGGATCGAATTCTCCATTACGACCGGAGATTCTTCCGAAATCTTGAATAAGTTGCAAAATCAACAAATTGATGCTGCGATTGTGGGGAGGAAACCGGAACATCCCCGTTTGGAGGCTCATTGTATCGCCGAAGACCGTCTCATTTTAATTGGCAATAGCTCTCATCCCTGCCTTTCGTCTTTTGAGGAAATAAAAAAATATCCGTTTCTTATCCGGGAAAAAGGATCCGGAACACGAGAGGCTATTGAGCAATCTTTAAGAAAATACAGCATGGAACTGGATGAGCTGCGCTGCGTAGCGGAGGTCGGAAGTACCGAAACGCTCCTTGCTTTGGTCGAAGCGGGTGTGGGGATATCCTTGATTTCCAATTGGGCAGTTCATGGAGCTGTTCGCGAAAAGATCAAAATCATCCATGAACTTCCGACGGACCGCTGTTTTTACTTGGCATTTGATTCCTTGCGTAAGTCACTTCCATTAGTCCAAACCTTTATACAGGAAACGATTAAAAATTTTGTTGAAAATAAAAATGTTATGTAAGTTATCTTACAGAGCCATTGTTTCATTTCGGATATAATGCAATCAAATCATCACTTCACGATTTTAAAGTTATGCATCCCTATGCTATATTAGTTATGACTTTCTCATCTAAAGCTGATGAGCAGGAATCATAACTCAAATTGAAGTGAACCATTCAAGGAGGCAACTATGAAACGAAAATTTCTAGGATTCACAGTATTTATCCTTGTTGCTGCCATCCTTCTTGCCGGATGCGGTCAAGAAAAGGCGGCGCCCGGAGGAAAAGCCGAAACGGGGCCCGGAACTTCCAAACAGGAATTCACGATCGGTATTATTCCGCAGCAATCCCAAGGTGCAGTAAAAACGGCCATGGACAAATTGCAAGAGGTGCTGCAGAAGAATTTGAACCGTCCCGTGAAAATCACCGTATATCCGGATTATAACGGGGTTGTGGAAGCCATGAATTATCACAAAGTGGATATGGCTTATTTCGGACCGCTCACTTTCGTTGTCGCCAATCAGAAGAGCGGTGCGCAGGCCATTATCGCCGAGTTGATCAACGGCGACCCCCATTATCAGTCATATATCATTACCCGTAAAGATTCCGGTATTGCCTCGCTTGATGATTTGAAACAAAAGGCGGCGCAAAGTACATTTGCCTTCGGTGATCCGGAATCGACCTCCGGCGCTCTTTTTCCCAGCATCGAACTAAAGGAGCTCGGGTTGTTTACGGATAAAAACAATCACAAATTTAAACAGGTTGTCTATACAGGTTCGCATGATGCTACGGCACTAGCGATCAAACAAGGAAATGCCCAAGTTGGCGGCATCGACAGTGTCGTATTCGGGATCTTGGACAAAAAAGGAACGATCCATGCCGACGATTTCCGCATCCTCTGGCAATCGAAAAAACTGTTCGAATACCCGTGGGCCGTGCAAAAAGATACCGATCCCGCATTAATCAAACAAATCCAGGATGCATTTATTTCTATTAAAGATCCAGAAATATTAGATGCATTCGGCGCGAGCGGTTTCACGACTGCGAAAACGAGCGATTTCGACGACATTAAACAGGCCGCCGAATCGATGGGACGATTAGTAAAGTAGCCAGACCTGATGGTCTGCCGCTTACTAAGCCGGTTTTCTGATGGAAAGCCTTTAGGAGGTACCTTATGTTGAATAGGCGCCGCGCTTATATGGGGATCATCTTTGTAATTGCCTTTATGGTCTTGGTATGGAGCGCGAACGGAAGCCAGATCCAAGTATTATCCACTTTGGATCTGGCTAATCTTCTTGATTTTTTAAAAAGATGGTGGCCCCCTTCCCTGTCTGCCGCAGGACCAGCCGTGCGGGAAACGATCGTCACCGTGCAAATGGCTGTTTTCAGCACGTTTATCGCACTTGTTCTCGGATTCCTGACAAGTTTGGCGGCCGCAAGCAATATATCGCCCCACCGGATGGTGTATGCCGCCTCCCGCGGGCTTCTCAGTTTTTTGCGCGCCGTTCCCGTCGTCGTTTTCGGTCTTTTATTTGTTCCCTTGGTCGGCCTCGGTCCTCTAGGCGGTGTGCTTGCCATGATTCTTCACAACTGGGGGGTACTGGGCAAACTAATCGCCGAACGGATTGAAGCCTCCGACCGCGGACCGCAAGAAGCCGTTATTTCAACGGGATCAACCTGGCTTCCCATGGTGGTCTTCGGCCTGCTGCCGCAGGTGCTTCCCCATATGCTATCCGATGCGTTCTACCGGCTGGAGGTAAACGTGCGCGATACCATGGTGCTTGGATTTATCGGCGCCGGTGGAATCGGCAACGAGTTGTTTGTCAACTTTAAAAGCTTCGACTACCCCTCAACCACGACAGACGTCGTTGTGATCATGATTCTGGTCATTGTGATTGAAATCATCGGTGCCTACGTACGCAGACGAGTGAATTAATGGAGGCGAATTGTTTCTATGCTGAAAATTGAACGTCTTTCCAAACAATATAAAAATGGCTTCTTCGCTTTACGCGATATTTCGTTCACCGTGAATGAAGGGGATTTTGTTGCCATTCTCGGTTCCAGCGGGGCGGGCAAATCGACTCTTATTCGCTGCATCAACAGGCTTGTAGAGCCGACAAGCGGAGCCATCTATTGGAGGGAAGAAAACGTGCTCCAATATAACTCCAGAGAGCTTCGGCAATTTCGTCGTCAGGCGGGAATGATTTTTCAGAATTTTTTCCTCATTGAACGGATGTCCGTGCTGAAAAATGTCCTGGTAGGCCGGTTCGGTACATTGCCCTTATCCCGAATTCTCTCCGGCCGTTTTTCCGAAAACGATATAAAAGAAGCGTATGCTGCGCTTCATACGGTCGGCATGGATTCCTTTGCCTCGCGGCGGGTAGCCGATTTGAGCGGAGGCCAGCGTCAACGTGTGGCTATTGCCCGCGCACTAGTACAGCATCCGCGATTTATTCTGGGTGACGAACCGGTAGCCAGTCTTGACCCAGTTACGGCCAAAAACGTCATGGATCTTCTCCATGACATTCGCCATCGCGATTCGATCACGATGATCATCAACCTGCACAGCGTCGAGCTGGCCAAAGCTTATGCGACAAGAATCATCGGCATTGCAGGAGGGCATGTTGTATTTGACGGCTCTCCAGGGCAACTAAACGACAACATTCTAAGAACGATTTATGTCCCTGATGAAAATACAACCGAAGATCCTTCCGGAACAACGGGAAGTTGTAAGGGTGCTATCGTTTACAATTAGGTGACCTGCTCCGAATCGCTTATATGGAGATCTTTCGAACGGCCTCTGCCAAAAGGTCAATTTCCTCCTGCATGATCGTACGGAAGTCGATCCGTACCTGATCTTTGACCACACGCACAATCACAGGAGGCGTTCCTAGACGCAGCTTCTCCTCCACATGATGGGCAGCTTGACCTTGAAACTCCAGGGCAACCGCTTTCGTAGGTAAGGTGATTCCCGGTAAAGTTCCTCCTCCTACCGCCGATTCATCGTCGATCAAGTTTAGATGCACATGGGCATCCGTTCCGACTTTCTCGACGAAACGTTGCGCTTTCTCTTCAATTTCGTGAATCGGAATCAAAATATCCCTTAGGGCAGGAATTTCTTGTCTGGCCCGTTCCGGAAGCAAATACAGGCGAAGCGTTGCTTCGAGCCCGGCAAGCGTCATTTTATCAACTCTTAATATACGAGCCAGTTGATGTTTCTTCAGCCTGTCGATCCATTTTTTCTTACCGGCAATGATTCCCGCCTGCGGACCGCCTAACAGTTTATCGCCGCTGAACGACACAAGATCCGCTCCCGCTTCGATCACCTCCTGCACCAATGGCTCATCGCCGATTCCATACGGCCGCAAATCATATAGCACCCCGCTTCCCAAATCCTCATAGACGGGAATTTGATGCTTTGCCCCAAGCTCGGCGAGCTCCCGGGTAGAGACAGAGCTTGTAAAGCCTATCGTGCGAAAATTGCTCGTATGCACCTTCAGGAGCAAAGCTGTTTCTTCATGAACAACCCGTTCGTAGTCATAAAGATGCGTTTTATTGCTCGTCCCCACTTCAACCAGCTTGGCTCCGCTTTCCGCCATAATTTCCGAGACACGGAACGAACCGCCGATCTCCACCAGTTGCCCCCTGGACACAACAACTTCTTTATTCTTCGCCAGTCCGCGTAATATCAAATAAACTGCGGCCGCATTGTTATTGACCACCATCGCTCCCTCGGCCCCGGTAAGCCGGCAGATCAATTCCTCCACATGGCTGTGCCGGGAGCCACGCTGGCCGTCTTCTATGTCATATTCCAGGTTGGAATAATAGGCGGCGGCTTCCATAACTTGGTTTATCGCCGTTTCACCAAGCAGAGCCCGGCCAAGATTCGTATGTAAAACAACGCCAGTTCCGTTGATCACCCTGCGCAGCCGCGGCAAGAGCCACTCCGTTATTTTTTTATGCAAATCCCGGCTTATCTGATCGAGCAACGGCAGATCGTCCGTCATCTGTATCGTTCCATTCAGAATTTGTTCGCGCCATTCAGTTACTACCTGCCCGGCGGCATCGACAATCAATTCATGGGGAACACGCAAATCCGTTCCAAGCCGCTTCACCAGCGGCTGCTGAATGAGCCGATGAATCGCCGGTATTGCCCTAAGCATGCTCCTTTGGCCTGAGCTGATTTCCGTCATTCTTATGTCCCCTTTCATGAGAAAAAGATTCCTGCCGCGAAACTAACAGGAATCTTTTTTCTTCATGCTTTAACTTACAAAAATACAGTTGGGATGCTCACTTACAACCTTGCCGATCCAAGCCGCGTATTCTACTCCTGCTTCATGCAGCCGCTGTACCGCCTTCTCGGCTTGATCTTCCGGCAACGCCACGAGCAAACCGCCGGATGTGACCGCATCGCAAAGAATGAGCTGCGTGGTTTCATCGACAGTTTCGGCGTACTTTACATTATCCTGCAGCCATTTGTGATTCGACTTGGAGCCACCGGGAACAAAGCCGGCCTCGGCCAATTTCCTCGTTCCTTCCAGAACGGGGACTTGATTGGAGAAGATCTTCAGACCTAAACCTGATCCACATGCCATCTCCTTCGCATGGCCCAATAAACCGAACCCCGTCACATCCGTGCACGCATGAACGTCAAACTCCTGCAGCACCTCGGAAGCCGTCTTGTTCAATGTAGCCATGATGCTCATGACATGCTCCAATTGATCGTCGGTCAGCGCATCCTTCTTAATCGCTGTTGTTTGGATGCCGACACCGATCGGTTTGGTTAAAATTAACGCATCCCCGGGTTTCGACCCGCTGTTCGTCCATACTTTGTCAGGATGAATAATTCCTGTCACAGCCATGCCGAATTTTGGTTCGGGATCATCGATGGAATGTCCGCCAACGAGTACGGCCCCGGACTCCTGAACCTTTTCGCTTGCGCCGCGCAATATATCCGCCAAAACGGACATATCCAGCTTGTTTACGGGAAAGCCTACAATGTTGAGTACGGTGAGCGGTTTGCCTCCCATCGCATACACATCACTAAGCGCATTTGCCGCAGCAATTTGGCCGAACATTCGGGGATCATCCACGATCGGGGTGAAGTAATCCACGGTTTGAATCAATGCCGTGTCCTCGGAAATCTTATAGACCCCTGCATCATCCGACGTATCGATACCAACGAGCAGGTTCGGATCCGGAACGTTTTTGGGTAAATGACGCAAAACTTGCGCCAGGTCCTCTGGACCGATTTTGCAGCCTCAGCCGCCTTTGCTGGATAAAAGCGTCAATTTGATTTTTTCGCCTTGTGTCATGGTTATCCACCTCCCTGCCTAAAGTATAGGGGATAAATTTTAAAAAGTATGTAAGATGGCTTACAATAGACATGTTATCACATGAATGTATCGTACGCAAAACAGGAACCCAGGGAGGATATTCTATGGATCACATCTATTTGGACTATAATGCGAGCACTCCGATCGATCCGGAAGTACTGGAAGCGATGAAAGCGTTTTTCACCGCTCGCTTCGGCAATCCGTCCAGCAGTCACTGGGCGGGAATACCAGCCAAAGCAGCTGTGGAGCAAGCCAGAAATCTGGTCGCCGGCCTTCTTGGCTGCGGCCCGGAAGAAGTAATTTTTACAAGCGGCGGTAGCGAATCCAACAATCATGCGTTAAAGGGCGTGTTTTATGCCCTAAGGGAACAAGGCAACCATATCATCACCACGCAAATCGAACATCCCGCCATTATAAACCCGTGCAAATTTTTGGAAGGCATCGGCGCGCAGGTGACCTATGTCGGTGTCGACCGTTACGGTCAAGTCAGCCCTGCTGACATCGAGAACGCGATTACGGACAAAACGGTGCTCATTTCTGTCATGCACGCGAACAATGAGGTGGGAACTATTCAACCAATTGCGGAAATCTCCCGCATCGCAAAGAAGCACCGGATTGTGTTTCATACCGATGCAGCGCAATCCGTCGGCAAAATTCCAACCAACGTGGAGGAACTGGGTATCGACCTTTTGACCGTCGCAGGGCACAAACTCTACGCCACTAAAGGAATTGGAGCGTTATACATCCGTAAAGGAACTCCAATAGAGCCGCTTATCCATGGGGCCGGTCATGAAAACGAGCGGCGTGCCGGGACGGAAAATGTTCCTAATATAGTCGGTTTAGGAAAAGCGTGCGAGATCGCGTTGCAATATATCGACAATCCCAAAATCCTGGATTACCGCGACTGCTTCTGGAACGAGTTAAAACAAATATTTAAGGATCGGATCGTATTAAACGGACATCCTGTTCAGCGTTTGCCGAATACATTGAATGTCAGCTTTATCGGTAAAAACGGGAACGATCTGATGCAAAGAATACCGGAAATTGCCGCCTCCACCGGCTCGGCTTGTCATTCAGGCATGATAACACTTTCCCCTGTTTTAAGAGCGATGGGTGTTGACGAGCAAACGGGCATGGGAGCCATTCGATTCAGTTTGGGGAGAAATACGACAAAAGATGAAATAGACCGGGCTCTCGAGCTCATAAAAGAAAGGATCAAGTAAAAAGACACCTCGATGTGTCTTTTTACTTGGACATACTCTCCATTTTAGCAAACAAGTCTTGATGATCCGGGAATTGTCCGGTTTCTGCAACTTTGAACATCCCGAACATCCTCCCTTAAATGATAATAGAGTCTGGTTCTCTTAGCCATTTCCGTTTTTCATCGGTTCTTTGCGTAATCTGCAATTGATCGAGCAGCTCCAAAAATAAGATTAGGTTTTTCCGCGAAGCATCTAAAATTGCTTTCGCATCCTGAACGCTAAAGGCCAGACCGTTAATTCCATTATATAACTTCATTAATTGGCTTTCAAAAACGTCCCGATGAATCAAATGCTTCTCGTCTAGCGGATAGGCCAGCCCGTTATCCAGCAAGTAATGCTTCACTTCCAAGTAAAGTTTCTCCGGGATTTTTTCATCGATCAAATATTGATCCCATGTCTGGGCTCCTAGCCCGTCATCTTTTAGTCGTTCCAAAGCTTTTTCCAAACGATTTTTCCATTGGTTCGGAAAATGCGGCTCAAATTCAGGTAGGGAAATGTATTGTTTCTTTTTAGCCAGTAAACCTTGTTCCAATTCCTTATCGATCACCATTTCCGTTAGCTTTTTCGTTTTTTTCTTATCCAAGGCTTGAATACATTCGGCTTTGTTCATTCCGGCACGCAAAGGAAACGTTTCATGATACCGGCGTAATTGTTCTAAGATTTCGTTTCTGGCTTCTTCATAAACGACTTCGGACACAAAAAAATCGGCCCCCATTGTCAGTACTTTCTTGTCCCGTATTAAGAGAACCATCATTTCTTCCAAGCTATCAACGTGCAGGGATGTGAAATGAAGCAAATCGCTTTTTGTGGCCAATTGATGGGCATGTAGAGCATCCAGTATTCTTTCCTCCGGACTCCCTTCTCTTTTTCGTTCCAGCTTCTGAATCGTCTTTACGCCAAATCGGTATTTTTCGCCGAACGGATCGATCACCCATCCTCCGCCGATCGTTTCAACGGGCGAGGGGCGGCGAAGCACATAACGATCGCCGCGTCCTACCACAACCGGTTCGTCTAGACGAATCTGACAGAGAACCTCCTCGCTCTTATTTACCTCATTGCGGTCGAAAAAAATGATTTTCCCCATGACCTCGGCTGTACCCGAGTGAAATTTGATCGGCGCCCGTTGTTTTAAGGGAAGCCGCAAATCTTGAGCTGTTGTAAGCGAGATATCAATCGTATCAGTGGGCTGGAAACTGCCTGATGATGCAACGAGCACATCTCCGCGCTTGATTTCTTCTTTGGACAGACCGCTTAGGTTAATCGCTACCCGTTGGCCGGCGATGGCTATATTTTTCTGTTGATTATGGACCTGAACCTCTCTGGCTTTTACCGACGTTTTGTAAGGGAGAACCGTCAATATGTCGCCCGTTTGGACGGTTCCTTCATAGATGGTACCGCGGACAACAGTACCATGTCCTTGGACGGTAAACACCTGATCGATCGGAAGACGAAAAGACCCTTTTGCATTTCGTTCGGGGATCTTGCTTAACTCTTGTTTGATTGCGGCTCTTAGCGCAGGTAGGCCTGTTCCTGTTACACTGTCTACAAATACGATGTCCGCCTGTTCAAAAATGGTATTCTTTATGGCAGACTGGATATCCTCTTCAATTAATTCAACGAAATCCGGCTCCACTCGATCCGCTTTTGTCACGGCAATAATTCCATGCTGAATCCCTAAAAAAGATAAGATCTCGATATGTTCTCTGGTTTGAGGCATCACACCTTCATCTGCGGCAATGACCAAAATGACCAGATCAATACCTGCAACGCCGGCAATCATTTGGCGAATAAACTTTTCGTGTCCAGGTACGTCTACGATCGACGTTTCGTACTCATCCAGCGGAAACGGTGCATACCCAAGCTCAATCGAAATTTGACGTTCCTTTTCTTCTTTTAAACGATCGGTATCTACATTCGTCAGCGCTTTTGTTAACGTTGTTTTGCCATGGTCAATATGACCGGCCATTCCGATGGTATAAAAATGAGAGGGCATTCCATCATCACCTTCTATGCTGATACTCTAATTTTAGCGACTTGCGAACCTGGTTTCATCCTTAGTAAAAACATACCTCTCATTATTTCCAACCAAGTATGCGTTACACAGGATTTTAAAGAAAAAACGGTTTGATTTATATATTAAAATATTATAATATAATTGGCAAGGAGGTTTTAATATGGCTAAAGAATTCATGCTTACACAACTTAACGAATTGCAAGGCGAGTTGATATCTAAGTTTTTTCACGGCCTTTCTAATCCTACTCGTTTTAAGATCGCCCTCTCTTTGATGGAATCGGAGAAAAACGTCAGTCAGTTGGTTGAAGAATTAGGGATGAAACAATCCCAGATTTCCAATCAGTTGGCATGCCTTAAATGGTGCGGTTATGTCTCATCCCGCCAAGAAGGAAAATTCGTTTATTACCAAATTACAGATGAACGTATTCGAACCATCATCGAACTGGCTCGCCAAGTGGTCGCGGATAACGCTGAACAAATCAATTCCTGTACAAGAATATAATATGAAGGGGTATTATTATCTCAAACTTCGCAGCTTGAAATAGGCAGGTAAGCCTTGAGAAAGCTGGGCAAACCTGCGATCCATTGTTGGAGTTGACTTTTAATCAATTTTGAGATCTTTTTGCTTGCCTTTGTTGCTACCTCGTTGATCAATTCGATGAGTTGTTGCAAAGCTACCACCCAATCTAAGGTGCTAACCTCATCGCATAACAAATAAAACAAACCACCAAGTGTGCGATGATCCGTGCTTTGCCGATGCTGCCACGCAAGCAGAATGTATCTAGAAAATACAATCGTCGTATGACTAACGAGTAAGTCATACGAGAGCCCTTGAAACTCTTTTTGCAAGCGCAACAAGGATTTTGCGCACTTAAAGAAAACCTCTATATCCCAACGCATGGAGTATATCTGGATGACTTCCTCGATCGTTAAGGTCAGGTCAGTTGAGAGAATGGCCAGCCATTCATTCTTCTTCGTGCGATGCCGGATAAACACCACGAGGACAGGGATACCTGGAGCCAATTCTGTTCGGATCGAGCGAAGGATGTTAGCGTTCTTCCCTTCAACTCGTGAAGCCGCTA
>NZ_JAQAGZ010000003.1 GCF_027533625.1 Paenibacillus gyeongsangnamensis
GCATCTCCACAATTTCGGCGGTGACCGGGTCAATCTCGCCATCGACTACGGTGCCGTCCAGCCTTACAACAGCGAAGCTATCTGTGGTTAGCTGGGCGATGCTGCCGCCCTTTGTTAGTACAATGTGATCGTCAGCGACCTTCGCCGATAAATTGGCATGCTCGCTGCGGAACATGACATTCGCTTTAAATAAGCTCTCGGCTGCTTTCATGATGCTGCTCTTGGCTTGGGCAATATCCTGCATAATCGTGATTCTCCTCCCTAGGATAGGTCTCGGCGGGTCACCGGCTGCCTCGAAGGCTGCGCGCTGCCACCTATTAATATACTGTTATAATTAGCATACTGTATAAAACAGTATACTAAAAGCAATCTGCTTTGTCAAAACCAGTTTTATGTGTCTCACTACGCATAATGCGTACCGTTGCTGTTCCTGCAGTAACCGTTAGCGAAGAAGGATTACCATGATTTATTACACCTCGCAGCAATCGTTCTAGAATATTCTGCGAGTTTAGAATTCCCAGTCGACCTAAATATTATAAAATGAAAAGTTATTTAGGACGAATCAGTTGACCACTCCAGGCATTAATGCCGCCTTGTAAAAGGATCAACCGGACGAAACCCCTTTTTCGAAGAATACGTGCCGCACTTTTGCTTCGCATACCGCTTCTGCAATATAGAAGGAGATCACGATCCTTCGGGATTTCATCAATCCGGCGACTCAACTGGGACAAGGGAATATTTTTCGCCCCCGGAATGAAGGACAGAACCTTAATTTCGTGCTACCTTTCCGCAAGTTTAGCTAGATTCAGACGCTCTTGTTTTGAGTATGATGAAGACATGGAAAGCAACAAACCTTGCAGTTATCCATTACAAGGAGGGGAGAGCAGTGATGAAACAGATTGAATTACTGAATCCGCCCGAGCTCGTTCGGCGCGCCAATTGGTGGGACCGGTACGAGACGAAGGTGTCTCAATGGTTAACCCCTTGGGATGGAGAGGAGCCCGTCGACATTGGCTTCATCGGGGTTCCGTTGTCCAAGACGTCGATCAGCATTTCAGGCGCTTCGATGACTCCGAACGCATTGCGCGAATTGTTCGCCAATGTCACGACGTACAGCATCGACCACTGCGTCGATTTGCAGGAGCTGCAGGCGCGAGATCTCGGCGATATTCAGATGCATGTCACGGATTTGCTGCGCTGCCATGCGAATATCGAGCAAGGGCTGAAGAATGTGTATGAAGCGATGCCTCACTTGTTCCCGATCATTGCCGGCGGCGATCATTCCATTACTTGCCCTTCTGTGAAAGCGTTTAAACAGCATATCGGCGGAAAGGTAGGCATCGTCCAGTTGGATTCGCATATGGATGTCCGGAACCTTCAGGACGGAGGTCCCTCCAACGGTACGCCGATCCGCGGATTGATCGAGTCGGGGACGGCCCTAGGCCGTCATATTGCACAAATCGGACTTCACAGCTTCGCCAATTCAAGAGCTTACCATGAATACGCCATAGCGCAGGGGATTACCCAATTTACGGCTCGTCAGGTCGTCAAAGACGGAATCGAAGCTTTGGTGAAACGGGGGCTCGAGATTGCCGGGGACGGAACCGACGCGATTTATGTAACCGTTGACATGGATGTGCTGGATCAAGCTTATGCGCCGGGCGTGCCTGCGATGGTTCCGGCCGGAATGACATCCTGGCAGCTGCTCGAAGCTGTATTCCTGCTAGGACAGCATCCTAAGGTCAAGGGCTTCGATATCGTCTGTGTGGATCCGATGCAGGATCCCCGAAGAGCGACAGTCAGAACCGCTTTGCATGTGATCCTGACTTTCTTGGCAGGTACGATGAAACGAGTGTAAATCCAACCAACAACGAGGAGAGATAAACTATGGAACAAACGATCAAACGCACCATTCGAGCAGCGCACGGAACGAAGCTGACGGCGAAGGGCTGGCAGCAGGAAGCCGTTCTTCGGATGTTAATGAACAATCTGGACCCGGACGTGGCGGAACGTCCGGAAGATCTGGTCGTCTATGGCGGAATCGGCAAGGCTGCGCGGAACTGGGAGTGCTACGACAAGATCGTGGAATGCTTGACGAACCTGGAAGCGGACGAAACGCTGCTTGTGCAATCGGGCAAGCCGGTAGGCGTATTCAGAACGCACGCGCATGCGCCTCGGGTACTGATTTCCAACTCGGTGATCGTGCCGGCGTTTGCCAACTGGGATACATTCCATGAGCTCGATAAGCAGGGACTCATGATGTACGGTCAAATGACGGCCGGCAGTTGGATTTATATCGGTACGCAAGGCATTCTGCAAGGAACGTACGAGACCTTCGCCGAGGCTGCCCGTCAGCACAGAGGCGGTACTTTGAGAGGAACGCTGACGTTAACGGCCGGACTCGGCGGCATGGGCGGAGCACAGCCTCTCGCCGTAACGATGAACGACGGCGTCGTGATCGGCGTGGACGTCGATCCGTCCCGGATTCAGCGCAGAATCAACACGCGTTACTGCGACGTCATGGTTCATCATCTGGATGAGGCACTGAAGCTTGCCGCCGATGCCAAGGCACAGGGAAAAGCGCTCGCGATCGGTCTTGTAGGCAACGCGGCGGAGGTGTTCGCGGAATTCGTTAAGCGGGGCATCGTACCCGATTTCGTAACCGATCAAACGTCGGCTCACGATCCGCTTAACGGCTATGTACCGGCGGGATATTCGCTTGAAGCCGCTGCGGAGCTCCGCAAATCCGACCCGGCGCAATATGTGAAGCTGTCCAAAAAGTCGATGGCCGCCCACGTTCAGGCGATGCTCGATCTTCAGAAGCTGGGCTCGATCGTATTCGATTACGGTAACAATATCCGGCAAGTGGCGCTCGATGAAGGGGTCAAGGATGCCTTTAACTTCCCCGGCTTTGTACCGGCCTATATTCGTCCGCTCTTCTGTGAAGGGAAAGGACCGTTCCGCTGGGCGGCCTTGTCCGGAGACCCGGAAGACATTTATAAGACAGATGAGCTTGCGCTCAAGCTGTTCCCGGAAAACGCCCATCTGCGCCGTTGGATCGAAATGGCAAGGGAGAAAGTCGCGTTCCAAGGCTTGCCTGCCCGCATTTGCTGGCTGGGCTACGGGGAACGGGTCAAGATGGGTCTGGCCATCAACGAAATGGTGCGTAGCGGGGAAATTTCCGCGCCGATTGTTATCGGCCGGGATCACCTGGACTGCGGCTCCGTCGCATCGCCTAACCGTGAGACGGAGTCGATGAAGGACGGCAGCGATGTGGTCGGCGACTGGGCGATATTGAATGCGCTGGTGAATACGGCTTCCGGCGCAAGCTGGGTTTCCGTCCATCACGGCGGCGGCGTCGGCATGGGTTATTCCCTGCATGCAGGCATGGTCGTGGTGGCGGACGGTTCCAAGGAAGCGGAGGAAAGACTATCCCGCGTCTTGAATACGGACCCGGGGATGGGTGTCATCCGTCACGCCGACGCAGGCTATGAGCTTGCGATTGAAACGGCCAAGGAGCGCGGAGTCCGCGTGCCGATGCTTGGCATATAACACAGAAGGATCATCACATGCAGCAAGCCCGATCGGGCTTGCTGTATTTCGAGAGGTGAAAACTATGGCAAACAATCGGATTGACCTGCTGATCCATAACATCGGGACGCTCATCACCATGCAAGGAAACCGGGAGACGCGCAAAGGCAGTGAAATGTCCGAGGTGGCGGCCGTAAGAAGAGGGGCCGTGGCGATCAGAGACGGAATCATTGCAGCGGCAGGACCGGAGGACGAAGTGCTGGCGCAAATCGGCGGACTGCCGGTAGAGCGCAAGCATGATGCCGAGGGCCGGCTGGTGACTCCGGGACTCATCGACCCGCACACCCACTTGGTTCACGGCGGCTCCCGCGAGCATGAGCTGGATTTGAAGCTGAAGGGCGTTTCCTATTTGGAAATATTGGCTCAAGGCGGAGGGATTCTTAGCACCGTCCGTTCCACCAGGCAGGCGACGGAAGAGGAACTGTATTCGAAGGCGAAGCAAAGCTTGGATACGATGCTCTCCCTCGGGGTGACGACAGCGGAAGCCAAGAGCGGATACGGCTTGACATTGGAAGACGAGCTCAAGCAGCTCCGGGTCGCCCGCAGGCTGAATCAGGAGCATCCCGTTGATTTGGTATCTACCTTTATGGGAGCCCATATGGTGCCGGAAGAATACAAAGGCCGGTCCGGCGAATTCGTCCGGCTGGTCATCGAACAAATGCTGCCGGAAGTCAAGCGGCAGGGGCTTGCCGAATTTTGCGATGTGTTCTGCGAGCACGGCGTATTTTCCGTGGAAGAATCGGAGCAAATCCTGCTTGCCGCCAAGGAGATGGGCTTCGGCCTAAAAATTCATGCGGATGAAATCGAGCCGATGGGAGGCGCGCAGCTAGCCGGCAAGCTGGGCTGCATCTCCGCCGAGCATTTGATTGCCGCATCGGACGAAGGGCTGGAAGCCATGCGTCAGGCGGGAGTCGTCGCCGTCTGTCTCCCTGCCACTTCGTTCAATCTGCGGCTGAAGCAGCATGCACGTGCGCGCAGGATGATCGAGATGGGGCTCGCTGTAGCCTTGTCCACGGATTATAATCCGGGAAGCTCGCCTACGGAATCGCTGCAGCTCGTCATGACCTTGGGATGCCTGAACCTGGGGATGACGCCGGAAGAGGTCTTGACGGCCGTGACCATCAATGCGGCTCATGCGATCGGGAAGGCGGATACGGTAGGAAGCCTAGAAGCAGGCAAACAGGCGGATCTCGTCATATTCAAGGCCGATAAACTGGCCTACCTGCCTTATCATTTTGGGATCAACCATGTCCATACGGTGCTTAAACGGGGGAACATGGTGGTCTCGGACGGAACGTTGATTCGTTAAATTGGACGGAAGCCATAAGAGGGGGATCTTCGTGGAGGCAACGACGGAAGTAAAAGAGAAGCCGCAGGTATGGGAAAACTTAAACGTGCTGACCCGGACGCAGAACGTCATCCAAACCGCACTGGAGACGATGGGGTGCACGACATCGATGTACGAATTGTTGAAGGAGCCGCTCCGGTTGTTGACCGTACGCATTCCTGTCAAGATGGACGATGGCTCGGTGAAGGTGTTTACGGGATACCGCGCGCAGCACAACGATGCGGTCGGACCGACCAAAGGCGGGATCCGGTTTCATCCCGGGGTCACCGAAGAAGAAGTGAAGGCTCTTTCCATGTGGATGAGCATCAAATGCGGCATTGCCGATCTTCCGTACGGTGGGGGCAAGGGCGGAATCCAGTGCGATCCGCGCACGCTGTCCTTCGGGGAACTGGAGCGGCTAAGCCGGGGGTATGTTCGGGCTATCAGCCAGCTGGTAGGACCGACTAAAGATATTCCGGCGCCGGATGTGTTCACGAATTCGCAGATCATGGCGTGGATGATGGATGAATACAGCCGGATCCGCGAGTTTGATTCGCCGGGCTTTATTACCGGCAAGCCGATCGTCCTGGGCGGATCGATCGGGAGAGAATCGTCTACCGCCATGGGCGTCGTGATGCTGCTTAGAGAAGCGGCTGAGGTCGCGGGGATTCCGATTGAGGGCGCCCGGGTCGTTATCCAAGGCTTCGGCAATGCCGGCAGCTTCCTGGCCCGGTTCCTTCACGAAGCCGGGGCCAAAGTGGTAGGCATTTCGGATGCGCATGGGGCGCTCTATAATCCGGATGGTTTGGATGTGCAGTATTTATTGGACCGCCGTGATTCCTTCGGAACGGTTACGAATTTGTTTCCGAACGTCATCTCCAATCAAGAGCTATTAATCAAAGACTGCGATATTCTAGTGCCGGCCGCGATCGAAAACCAAATTACGGAACAGAATGCGCCGGACATCAAGGCGAAGATTCTGGTGGAAGCGGCCAACGGGCCTACGACGCTGAAGGCTACGGAAATTTTGACGCAGAGAGGCGTGCTGATCGTTCCCGATGTGCTTGCCAGCTCCGGCGGGGTGATCGTATCCTACTTTGAATGGGTCCAGAACAACCAAGGATATTACTGGAACGAGGAAGAAGTGAATGAAAGGCTGCAGACCATTTTGAAGCAATCGTTCCATAACGTCTATCAGCTGTCCCGGCAAAATAAAGTCGATATGAGACTAGCGGCCTATATCGTCGGTTTAAAACGAATGGTTGAAGCGGTCAAATGGCGCGGCTGGATCTGACGGAAGCTCTGACGAATATCCTTGGAGGGTGATGGGATCATGATCAACTTACGTGAAGAAAGTCTTCACATGCACAAGAAGCGTACCGGCAAGCTCGAGCTGCTGGCCAAGGTTCCGGTTGGGACGATTCGTGATTTGAGTCTAGCCTATTCTCCCGGAGTTGCAGAGCCTTGCAAAGAAATTTATAACGATGAAGATAAAGTATACGATTATACGATGAAAGGCAATCTGGTTGCCGTCGTTTCCAACGGCACGGCCGTGCTCGGCTTGGGGAATATCGGGCCGCACGCGGCGATGCCGGTGATGGAAGGAAAGGCTTTGCTTTTTAAGGCTTTCGCAGGGGTGGATGCCATTCCGATTTGTTTGGCTGAAAGCGATAAAGAGAAAATTATCGATACGGTCAAGCAGCTTGCGCCTTCCTTCGGCGGGATTAATCTGGAGGACATTGCAGCGCCGGATTGCTTTGAAATTGAAGAGCGGTTGAAAAAGGAATGCGGCATTCCCGTATTCCATGACGACCAGCACGGAACGGCGATCGTCGTAGCGGCCGGGCTGATCAATGCCCTCAAGCTCGTCGGCAAAACGATGGATCAAATTCGCGTAGTCGTGAACGGCGCCGGGGCGGCCGGCATTGCGACCATGAGGCTTCTGAGTCATATGGGCGTTCAGGATATCGTGATGTGCGATACGAAGGGCATTCTTTATGAAGGAAGACAAGAAGGAATGAACCCGTTCAAGCAGGAAATCGCGCGGATGACCAATCAAAGAAAAATAACTGGGAAGCTGGCCGATGCGCTGGAAGGAGCGGATGTTTTCATCGGAGTATCCGCGGCAGGGGCGCTGACCCAGGAGATGGTCCGCTCCATGAACCGCGATTCCATTATATTCGCTTTGGCCAATCCGGTACCTGAGATTATGCCGGGGGATGCCAAAGCCGCCGGAGCCGCGGTCATCGGAACGGGCCGTTCGGATTTTCCGAACCAGATCAACAATGTGCTCGCGTTTCCGGGAATTTTCCGCGGCGTGCTGGACGTGCGGGCAAGAGAGATTAATGAGGCGATGAAGCTGGCGGCCGTGTATGCGATTACCGATTTGGTTCCGGAGCATCAGCTGAATCCGGACTATGTGATCCCGCATCCGTTTCATCCGATGATTTCTCCCCATGTGGCCGCCGCCGTCGCCCAAGCTGCGATGGAATCGGGCTGCGCGCGAATCCGCGTGAACCCGGAGGATGTGAAGAAGAGAACGCAGAAGCTGATCCGGAAAATCGATGCGGTAAGCTCGTATTCTTCCTGGTATGTGGACATAACGGAATAAGAAAGAGCACAAGGAGATGCCGACTTGTCTTATTCGATCAAAGTCATTAAAAAGCATGAGCAGGTCGTGACAGCGTGGGTAGGCGGCGTGACAACGCAGCTTGCCATTTACCCCGAAAGCGCGGATTACAGCAAGCGAAATTTCTGCTGGCGAATCAGTTCGGCCGAAATTCGTACGGTGGAGTCTTTGTTTACCCGCCTCCCTGATTATTGGCGGCTAATCATGGTACTGGACGGTGAACTCCTACTGGAGTATGAAGGATTTCACCGGGTGCGCTTAAAACCCTATGAGCGGGAAAGCTTCAGCGGCGGATGGGTCACCCGGAGCGTGGGGAAAGCAACGGACTTTAATCTCATGCTGGGCGCGGGATGCAGGGGAGAGCTGGAGGCTCTGCATCTGACGAAAGGAAGCGTTCAAGAAATAGCCGGCAGGACCGGCCTTAACGGAATTTTGCAAGGAACCGAAGCATTTTATTGTACCCGAGGCCTAATCGATGTGAGAATCAATGATCGTGAATCCCTGTGTTTAGAGGAAGGAGACTTGCTTCTTGTGAACCGGGAAAGCACGGATTCTCCTTTAAATATAGTACTTCACAACCGCCATGATGAAGTGACGGCACTTGCAGTAAGAGCACGCGTCTTGTACTAAATCAAGCATGCTGCAGCAGTATAACGGCAAATCAGCCTTACAGCAAGCGCTATTCGCGCTGGCTGCCTGTTCAAGCCACCCTTGTTCCAGGGTGGCTTTTTTGCCGTTCTGATCCGATGAAGCTGGAGGCGAACCCGGATACGATCGTCCTGTATAAGCCCTATACGAAGCATGAATATGTTGTTCATTATGCCGGTCCTCTCCGAATGGAGCCGCTGGACCAGAGCCATGCGGCCAAGAAGAACAAATACCGGATCTTTCTAAGCGGAGACCGTCCTTGGGGGAAGATCCGAACGGAAGCCGACAGCGCCCGCCGCTTAGCCGTCATCAAAGACTCCTACGGGAACGCGTTCATTCCTTTTCTGCTGCCGCACTACAAAGAGATTATCGTGATCGACCCGCGTCAATTTAACGAACCGCTGCTCGGTTTTCTGGAGAAGCAAGGCATCCGTAAAGTGCTGTTTCTCAATAACACCGAGACGACGACCAATCAGGAGTTCACCGAGCTCATCACAGCATCGATGAAACGTTGAAATCACGATTCGGGCACAGGTGAGTTAATTCGTATCCATAGTTTGCGACAGCCGTTCCAGGACGAGCTGAACGGCGATCGCATCGTCCAGATAGCCGAAGGGGAAAACATAATCGGGGATGATGTCCGCAGATAAAATAAAATACAATAACGCACTCCCGACGATCGCACGTTTTTCCAGGGTGATCGTATCCTGGCAAAAAAGCTCATACATTTGCCTTAGCTGATCGATAAACGGCCCTGCTCCGTTTACACTATCGATTTTGGAATGAAAGCTTTCGATAATGAGGTTTTTACCTTCCTCCGTTAACGCATACTGCTCATATTTTCCTAGTTCCTTCTGGACATGTTCCGTTGTAAAATGGTGATCAAACAGGTTGGAGGATAGGAGCGCCTTTTGAATAGAGTCGATGGAGGTGTGAATATCCGAAGGCCGATTCCTTTCCGGGGCACCGATGTCAAAACCTGCAGCCTTGAAAAGCCTCTCCAGCGGCACGTCGAGATGGATGGCGAATTGCTGCAAATGGTCGGGCTTGGCCTGCTGCTTACCGTTCACGATGCGGGAGATCGTCGCCGTATCGATACCGGTAAGCGCGCCCAGCTTTCGCATAGATAAGGACCGTTCCTTCAATAACGTTTTTAACGCGGTGCCGAGATCCGGTTCCCCGCCGTTTTTAGACATACCTTTCACTCCTTGGGGCTCAAAATTGTACATGATGTTGAAATTTTCTCAACACTTTTGGATCGGGATAAGCACTATTTCTCAACACCCACAATACAATGACAGTAACTTAAGCAGGAGGAGTGAAACAGAAATGCAATGGCTTATTATTCTTGGATTTGCCGTTTCATCAAGCATCGACAATTTAGGCGTCGGCATATCTTATGGTATTCGAGGCATTCGGATCGGGTTTCTTTCAAACCTGATCATCGCAATCATTTGCTTCCTTTTTAGCGAAACCGGTATTCTCTTCGGCCAATGGCTGTCCGCCGTTCTTCCCGGCATCTTTCCGATCCTGGTTGGCGCGTTCTTGCTCTTCATTATCGGCATCCGGATTATTTTATTAGCCGTCCCTCGTAAACCGCATAGCGGTCCCGAGCAAGCGGAAGCGAGTGAACCGCCGGCCAAAAGCATCTCGGGAATATTGAAAAATCCCGAAATTGCCGATGTCGACAAGTCCGGAGAAATCGGGCTGAGCGAGGCATGCGTTCTGGGTGTTGCGCTCTCCGCGAACGCCGTCACCAACGGACTCGGTGCGGGCTTGCTCGGGTTGTCGCCGCTAGCCATATCCCTGACCGCGGCGCTCGGAAGCTTCCTTACCGTCTGGGCGGGAGTTGCGCTGGGCCGCAGAGTTGCAGCCGTTCGAATCGGCAATTTAACGCTCGGGCAATTCGGTACGCTGCTGAGCGGTATCATTATCTTGATTATTGCGGGTCACTCGCTCTTGTAACGCAGCGTTTGTCCCTGGCATTACTTGTCTTTACATTTTACGATAGGATGGGGCAGGTTATGCCAGAAGAGAAGCAGGCACCGGGATGCGGGAGCCTGCTTTTTCGGTTGATAAGAATTTATAAGTTTTCGTAACTTATAGCTTCGCATCAACCTTGATAAACGCGCTGGTCCTTGTAAGAAAAACTCCTTATCGAAGTCCCTCAAAGTAGCCAGACCGTTATTAGCGGAGGTTTTTCTTGGTACAGAAAGTTGCAGTCCACTTTAGCTTTAGCGAACTTAAACTTTCTGTAGCGTTAAGACAAGGACGGCGTATCCGTTTATCCTGGTTTGGAGAAATTTAGGGGGAAGCTACTTCGCGTCATGGAAAATAATGCCCAGACTGTACCTTGTCCCGGAGTGAACCGTGCTAACGCCGTGCCGAAGCGTCGTCTTATAATAGCCGCGCGTTCCCTGTACCGGACGGTGACTGGTTGGAAAGACAAGCCCTTCTCCCTGCTCCAGGGGGATGACGTGGCCTCGGCTTTGCGCCCGGGGCCGCTGCTCCACCAGCAGAAACTCTCCGCCCGTATAATCTTCTCCTCTTTGATTGAGGGCGAATACGACCTGGAAGGGAAAGAATACTTTCCCATACAAATCCTGATGGAGACAGTTATATCCGCCGGCTTCATATTTCAGAATCAACGGGGTGGAGCGGATTTGTTCCTCGCTATGGCATTGAGCCAGGAAATCGTTCAGCGATGCCGGGTAAACCGGTTCTTGGCCCAGTTGCTTCAGCCAGCGGTTGGCTGTTTCGGCCAGCTCCGGATACAAGCTTTCGCGCAGCTGCTGCAGCAAATCCGGAAGCGGAGCGCCGTAATATTTGTACTCCCCGATCCCGAAGCGGTATCTGGCCATATTCACGGTGCTTCGAAATCGGCCTTCCTCCCCGTAAGTGCCGATGATTTCCACGCACTCCGATGGATTTAACAAAGCAGGCAGTTTAGCATATCCGTTCGCGTCGAGCGATTCCCCGATGGAATTCCAGTCAAGTGCAGCCACACGTTCCGTGAGACGATCAGACATACGGCAGGCCTCCATCCGTTTGCAAGCCGTCCCGTTCGAGCTGCAGAAGCCGGGTTTTCATCCCGATGCCCCCGCGATAGCCGGTCAGTGCGCCGTTCTTACCGATGACGCGATGACACGGAATGGCCATCAGAACGGGATTTGCACCAATAGCAGCGCCGACAGCACGGACGGCGGACGGATTCCGGAGCTAATCGGCAAGATCCGAATAAGTTTTGGTTTGTCCATAGGGGATGCTGCGAAGCGCGTTCCATACGGCCAATTGAAAAGGCGTACCGTGAACGTCGATGGACAGCGTAAAGCTTCTGCGTCTTCCCTGCAAATATTCGATAAGCTCGTCTGCATACGGCTGCAGCTTCACGTCATCCCGGTGCAGCTGGTTGTCCGGATACCGGGCAGCTGCCCATTCGGCCATTCGTTCCAAGGGCTGATTGGGAGATCCTACATAACAAAGCCCCTCGGACGTAGCTGCAACGTGCATATTCCAGTCTTCCTGTGTAAGTAATGTCCAATAGATCGGTGAATCAGTTCGGTTTCCCATGATCGGCTGCCTCACTCAGGTGTTGGTTCCGAATTTGACGGTAAGCTGCCGGCGTGCAGCCGGTTTTCTTCTTGAACAAGGTTATAAAATAAGGCGTGTTGGGCAAGCCCACGCTCAGTCCAACCTCGGCAACGGCATTTGCCGTCTTAAGAAGCAATTCCTTGGCCCTCTCGATCCGTCGGTGCCGGATATACTCAGCCGGCGTGATGCCCTTGATTTTCTTGAAGGTTCGATGAAGATGGTACGGACTGCCATGGCAGCTCGCCGCGAGAAGGTTCAGCGATACATTCTCCATGTAATTCTTGTCGATGTATTCTGTCGCGAGCGCGACCCATTCGTCATCAGGCAAGCGCCCACCGGTAGGCTTGCATCGCTTGCACGGACGAAATTTGGCGGCCATCGCCTGCTCGGCGGTTCGGAACAGCCCGATATTCTCTTTTTTCGGAGGCTTGGATTTGCAGGAGGGACGGCAAAAAATGCCCGTCGTTGTAACCGCGTAAAAAAATTGATTATCGTAAGCAGCATCGTTGCTGATAATGGCCTGCCATTGTTCGTCCGTCACCGGTTCCGGTTCCCGCATGACAGCCTCATCGTCCTGGGTTAGGAAAATCGCCTCCGGCTCCCGCTTCATTCGTTTCGCCACGATCGTTCACCTCCAAGATCAGTATAACCTCAACCATGAACGTTTGTACGCATTCCCGAATGGATTAGCAAGATAACGAAATTCAGGCTGAAGTAGGGATTTCCACGGTTTCCCTGTTCCCATTCCGTATTTTTTAAGTAACATTTAATGTTAATCCAGTATATTGTTCTACAAATGAGGAATGGTTCCAGGAAAGGAAAGAACGCTTCTTGAACAAGCCGATCTATCGAAAGTGCGGCGCTATTCTTTTGATCTTCACGCTCCTCCTGTTTGCGAATACCGATCGAATGGTTTCCGCGGAAGCCGGTACGCCGTTTGACGACATTTCCGACAGTTATGCCCAAGCTCAAATCATCGATTTATTCAACAAAAATAAAATCACGGGTACCGGTTACCGGACGTTCGAGCCCGATAAACCGATCACTCGTTCAGAATTTGTTACCCTATTGAACCGTGTGATGAATATCGAACCGGTGAACGCGGAAATTCCGGCCTTCCAGGATGTGTCCAAGGATGCATGGTTCTATGGACCGGTTGAAGCGGGCCTGCAGCTGGGCTTGATCGACGGAACGGGCCCGGACCGGTTTGAGCCCCAGAATTTCATTACAAGACAAGAAGCGGCTGCGCTCTTAACCAGGGGATTGAAGCAAACGGTCAGCGAGGAGGGGGCGGTCTCGCTGCCGTTCAGCGATTCTGATCGGGTAGCTGCATGGGCCAAGCCTTATGTCGATTCGGTCAATCGGCTTGGGCTGATGTCGGGGGATATGAATCTGTTCCGCCCGGGTGATCCGATCACCCGCCAAGAAACGGCCGTCGTGCTGGATAAACTGATCACGGCGGAGCAATGGGCAAAGCCGCTCAGCTCGAATGCTTCCCCGAATCTGATTCAATTGGGATGGCAGTACAATCTGACCACTGCGGAGTATGAGCAAGCGGTATTTACCTCGGGTATCAATACCCTTTCGCCAAGATGGTTTTTTCTTGGGAAAGACAGCTTATTTACCGATGAATCGGATCCGTCTCTTATTGCTTGGGCTAAGCAGCATAATAAAAAAATTTGGGCCATGGTGGGAAATCATTCGGATAAAGAGCTGACGCATCAATTATTATCCCAGCCGGACCATGGCGCATCAGCCATTAAGCAGTTGATATCCTACGTCCAAAACCGCCAGTTCGACGGGTTGAATCTCGATTTTGAGAATGTCGATCCGAAGGACCGGGCATTATTGACTTCATTCATTCAAGATTTGGCTAAAGAGATGCATGCCGTGAATGCGGTATTGTCCGTATGCGTATCGCCCGATATGGGAACCGACTGGACGGAAGCGTTCGATTATGCCGCGATAGGCAGCAGCGCGGATTATACGGTTCTGATGGCCTATGATGAGCATTGGAGCGGGGATGAGACTGCCGGGTCGGTCTCTTCCTTACCCTGGTTTCGAAGCGTTCTGGAGCATTTAATTAAGGTGATGCCGGCCCAAAAGATCATTGAAGCCCTCCCCTTGTATACCCAGGACTGGGCCGTGAGCAACGGAATTACGGCAAGCGCCGAATTGAACTTGGAGGAGCAAAATCGGCTCATTCCGTCTTTGGGGCTGAATGCCGTATGGAATCCGGGCGTAAGCCAATATGTCGTCAGTTTTACTCAAGCCGGGCAGCAGCATCAAATATGGATGGAAGACAGCCGCTCGCTTGCGGCGAAGCTTCAAGCCAGTTTAGCGGACCACGTTGCCGGCGTCGCTTATTGGTATATCGGCAGCGAAAGCCCGGATATTTGGGTGAGCCTGAACAATGTAATGAAATATGATTCTTATCATTTTTAGCGATCCGTTCTAATTTTTCATCCGGTATTCCTGAGATCGTTTGGGCCATACATAATTTGGGCTCATTCTTATCATCCTATGGATATCTCAGGAACCGGAAGGAATTAAACGTCATGAAGTTGAGAATAACGGGTATAGTGCTTTGCTTAATTGCTTTATGGATCACGGCTGTGAATGCTCCCGCATGGGCCGCTCCGGCGAAACGGGCCGCCATCGTCATCGACGATTTCGGTAACGATATGCAGGGTACCAAGGAAATGATGAGCTTGCCCTTTCCCATCACAACGGCGATTATGCCCTTTTTGCCGACAACCAAAAGGGATGCGGAGTGGGCCCATCAAGCCGGACATGAAGTGATCGTCCATCTTCCCATGGAGCCGTTGTCGGGGCGCAAGGATAAGTGGCTCGGCCCCGGCGCCATTACGACAGACCTTCCCGATGATGAAATTCGCCGCCGCGTGAATGCGGCGGTTGATGATGTGCCCTACGCCGTAGGCATCAATAATCATATGGGCTCCAAGGTAACTGCGGATCCCCGAGTGATCCGGATCATTTTGGAGGAATGCAAGAAGAGAGGGTTGTATTTTCTGGACAGCCATACGAATTACCGGAGCATTGTGTTAAAAAACGCATCGAACATGGGAGTACCCTGCATTGAAAATCAATGGTTTCTGGACGATACAAACACCAAGCGCCACGTGGTTAAGCAAATTGGGTGGCTGAGAGATTACCTCAAGGATCATGATCAATGCGTTGTGATCGGGCACGTAGGGACCGGGAGGAAAACGGCCGGCGTGCTTAAAGAAGCGATCCCCCCGTTAACCAATGAAATCGAATTTGTACGCATTAGCGAATTGATGAAGAAGTAGTCGTTGCTCCCGTCAAAAATAATAAATCCCCTTAGTGAGTCCGCTAAGGGGATTCCTTTTTATTCTTGTTTGTCGGCTTTTCTTGCCGAGGTTGGATTTGCTTTGAATACCTCCGCCGCCTCCTCAGCGGAAAACTCGGTATCGTCTACCGTCGAATCCGTTATTCTATTTAATTTCGTAGTCTGAACTTCCGCCTTGGATGCTTGATTTTTTGAATCAGCCACGCCGGGCACCTCCTTTTTTTATAGAAACAAAGTGTAGGTTATCCTTATTAAATGTTTTTCATTCCGAATCTTTCTACCGAATCATTCGTTTTTATGATATATTCACGTCATATTCGCAATGAAAAGGGGACGGATCCATGAAAGAGCGTTTCTTTCATTCCGGTTTTTTTACGTCGTTTTATATTTGGAATGTCCTTTATAAAAATGCAGAGAAGGGCTCCTCGTTTCCTTATCATAAGCATCCTCTTTTTGAGATTTTATATTGCGAGTCCGGAGCCATGAGCGAATGGGTGAATGGCGTTGAAAATCGATTGCAGGCAGGCGATTTCATTCTCATTAACTCGGGATCGCTCCATTATTTGGAATCCCACGAAGAGAGCCGTTTCTTTAACTTCCATTTCGACGTGGAGCCTCGCGAATTGCATACCTTGCTGCACCGGCTGCGCAAACCCATTGTCAGTGCCGAGCAACCGCCCGAAATTCAGGGTGAAATCCGGAGCTGGATGATCCGCTTGATCGGTTTGTTTACTACACAGGAGGAGCTGTCATTTACTCAAAAAATGATGCTGCAGTCCCTTATGATGCAGTTTCTTGCCTTTGTGCTGGAGAGAACCGTCATCCCTAATGTGCAAGGGGATTCCCCCGCATCGCTGTCCCGATATCAGATTGCAACGGAGACCGCTTATTTGCTGGAAACGCACGGAGGGACGGAAAGCGTGCTCATCTCGGAGTTATCCGCTCGTCTGCACGTACACCGAAACTACGTAGCGAACAGCTTTAAGGAAGTATACGGCATGTCGCCGAAGCATTATTTGAATAAAGTTAAGATCGGAAAGGCCAAAAAGCTCCTGCAAGAAACTTCGATGTCTATCGAGCATATCGCGGATACGTTACGCTTTTCATCATCGGCTTATTTTTGCAAATTTTTTCGGACCCATGTAGGAGTGACTCCGCTCAAATACCGGTCGGGTGGATAACGGACAAGGTTGCAAAAGTGATATTTCTCCTTTCTTTTGTAAATTGTAGCCCTCGGAGCGTTAGTGATAAAATTGTACCATTGTAAGATAACGCTTACATATGATGGATTCCGGAGGGAGAGAAGGTATGAAAATACGGCAATTCACCTTGCTGGCTGCTGCGGGTATGACACTGATCTTGGCCGCCGGCTGCAGTCAAGGCGATTCCAAGCAGGCGAAAGGCGGGAATTCGGAGCAAGACAAGCCTGCAGCTGCTGCCCCTGAGAGCAAAGAACCCGTGAAATTGTTAATGGCGCAAAAATGGTCGGAAATCACCGAGGCCGATTTTAAATCGTTGATTGTCGAACCTTTGAAGCAAAAGTATCCGAATATCGAAATTGAGCTGCTCAAGGGGGAAAACATAAAGGAAATGATCGCGGCGGGAACCGTTCCCGATCTCGTTGCGACATGAGTGAATCTCATTCCCGACTATCAGGATCTCGATTTGGTGGAGGATATGGCACCGCTCATTAAAAAAATAATTTTGACTTGAACCGGTTTGAGAATACATATTTGGATACGATCCGAGGATATAACAAAGGCGGACTGGTCGCAATTCCTTATGACGCGAATTTCAATGTCATTTATTACAATAAAGATATTTTTGATAAATTCGGCGTGGAATATCCCAAAGACGGGATGACGTGGGAACAAACGATTGAACTGGCCAAGCGCGTGAGCCGGGAGGAGCAGGGCGTTCGTTACCGCGGTTTGGATACCGACGGGTATGGAAAGCTGGCCTTGCAGTTAGCTTTGCCGGCCGTCCAGGACGGAAAATCCAATGTGAATAACGAACAATGGAAAAACGTGCTCGAGCTTCAGAAAAAAATCGATTCCATCCCATCGAATGAGGCCGTTCCTAACGTTCATCAGCGCAATCAGTTTATTAAAGACCGGACGCTTGCCATGTTTGCGACGGGAAACAATTTCAACCTGCTGCAATCGGATGCGGCCAAAGGCTTGAATTGGGATATCGCCGAGTACCCGTCATATCCTGACAAACCGAATGTGGCCGGAATGGTCGATGAGCATGTCATGTTCGTAACGAAGCAAAGCAAGCACAAAGACGAAGCGTTTAAAGTGCTCGAAACGTTAACCTCGGACGAAATTCAGAAGAAGCTCACGAGAGCCTCCGGCAAGCTGTCGGTGCTAAGAAATCAGGATATCAGAAATGAGCTGGGAGCGGATATGTCCAGCCTGAAGGGGAAGCACATGGAAGCGATTTTTAAAGGCAAGTATATTCCCGCCTATACGGCAACGAATAAATACCCGGATGCCGGAAAAATATTCAGTCAGGAAGTGACCAAGTTCATGAAAGGCGAGCAGGATGTCAATACCGCTCTGCGTGTGGCCAATGAAGGAATTCAAAACCATATACGCCAGGTCGAAGCCGGTGCAGGAAAGAAGTAGGGAAAAGAGATCCGGGCAGCAGCAAAAATTGAGTCTGTGGAGGAATAAAGCTTGCATATTGAAAATGGCTGTTTATGGCCGGATTGTTCCGGCCAACCGATTCACGCGCACGGCGGCGGAATGCTGCAGATCGGCGAACATGTCTATTGGTTCGGGGAAAACCGGCAAGGAAGGAAACGGGTATCCTGTTATCGCTCGAAGCATTTGACCGACTGGGAATTCCGAGGAGACGTGCTTACCTTGGATTCCCCTTTCCAACCGACCGGAACGCAGGCTGCGCCCGAGCTCATAACCGATTCGGCAAGCGGCAGAGGGGTTAACATTGAGCGGCCGAAGGTCATTTACAATCCGAATACCGGCAAATTCGTCATGTGGATGCATTGGGAGAACGGGAAGGATTATTCGGCCGCCCGCTGCGCGGTAGCCTCCTGTGATACGGTAGACGGAGATTATGTATATCATGGGAGCTTCAATCCGGCAGGGGAGATGTCGAGGGATTGCACGCTCTTCGTCGACGAGGACGGAACCGCATATTTCGTGTCGGCGGCGCGCGGGAATGCGGACCTGCACATTTACCGGCTCAGCGAAGATTATTTGGCCGTTGAGGAGCATGTCAAGTCGCTGTGGCCCGGCCAATACCGGGAAGCTCCGGCGCTTGTCAAACGCGAAGGCGTTTACTTTCTGCTTACGTCGGGCTGCACGGGTTGGGAGCCGAACCAGGGGAAGTATGCCTACGCCGACAGCATTACGGGAGAGTGGTCGGAGCTGTTCGATTTTGGGGGACCCACGACATTCGATACGCAGCCGACGTATATTTTGCTGATCAAGGGAAGCCATACGACGAGCTACTATTATGTTGGAGACCGGTGGGATCCTTCCGATTATCATAGCTCCTCTTACGTTATTCTTCCATTGGAGTTTCCGGAAGACAAGAAAGTAACGATGCGTTGGGCGGACGCAGTTGAATGGAAACCGGAAACCGGGTTGATTGCCGCCGGACGACGGGAAATGAGCGGGCTATGGCGAATCCGGAACGGCACGAACCGGTATTTGGCGCCTCAAGGGGAAGCGCAGTCGAGTGTAGCGGCTCAGAAGCTATCTTATGCTTCGGACTCCCAACTGTGGATGCAGGAGGCTGCTGACGGCGGATTTGTCAGGATTAAAAATAAGGCCACCGGCTTCTGCTTGGAGTCTCGCCTTCACGATCAAAGTAAAGATATTTCTGAGGTCATGCTCATGGATGCGTCGGACCGCCCGACGCAGCTTTGGAGCATCTTAACGGATGAATCGTCGGGGCGATGCTCCATTCAAAATTCAGCTACAGGGCAAGTGCTCGCCTTAAACGAGCAGTTCGATGGGGTGCTGCATACGGCCCCTCGGCAAGCTGATCCTAAAGCAAGCAAAGATCAGACATTTTTGTTAGCCGAGCATTATGGCGTTTATTCTAAAGAAACCACACCAAGCTGACTGGTGTGGTTTTTTGGCTTGTTTAGGGGCAAGCATCCATTCGATACCAACTGCAGGCACAAAGGCGAACCGGACGGCCCTAGTGCTCCTCCCATTTGCTCAAGATGAAATCGATAATTTCTTGTTTCGTTTCATCGCTAAAGCCGGTCCGCACCGCGTGGATAAATTCAATGAACAGCAAAGAAAGAAGCTCCTCCAGCTCCATATGCAGCGGCAGGCCCTTCCAAAGCAAATCATCGAAGAACACGTCCACACGGGCTGCCTCGTGGGAATGCAGCTTTATCGGGAGCATCCAATACCCGTCCGACTCCGCTTTACAGCTTGTAGAAGACAGATTCCACTGGAAGCGGGAGTTGTCGGCTTTGCCGGATGCCTTCTTGCTTGCCGCGGTCTCGCGGCTCATCTCCAGCAGGCTCCCGTGGGCCTCGCGCAAGGACAACAGATAGTCATACAGATCGATGCCTTCCCGGATCTTGTCCAAAAAATTATCAAACAAGAGCTTCGCAAGAAAGGCCTTATTCAATCCCCGCAGCTCCTGCTTTGTCAAATATTTGACATCCTCGATAAAAGCGTCCGCGCGTTTAAAGTAATCGGAGGGAGCGGTAACGTGAACGGTAAGGGAGGAGTCCTGCTTCCCTCGGCCGATAAGGCTGGTCCATGGTTTGAAGGCAAGCATTCCTTTAAGCCCCCTTTCTTCGTTCTATATAATACCGTATTCCGGTTCCTGTAAAGATATGACGGGTGCTTGACCGATAGCCTCATGGAGCCATTCAGGTCAAGCACCCATACCGTGAGATGAACCTTTATTCCGGCAGATGATACGTACCGATCATCTTCTTGGCAGCCTGTGCCCCGACCAGATGAAGAAGGCGATCAGCGCCATGCCTCCTCCGGTCCAGCAGACGCCGGTCCAGCCCCACTGGCCCCAGGCCAAGCTGCCGATGGATGAGCCTATCGCCCCGCCGATGAAGGTGCTCACCATAAAGACGGTGTTGAGCCGGCTTCTGGCTTCCGGTATGAGACTGTAAATCCGTGTTTGGTTGGATACTTGACCTCCTTGAACGCCAAGATCCAGCAGAATGACTCCGACGATGAGTCCCGCCAATCTTGAACCCATCAGTCCCAGAGAAAGGTAAGACAAGAGGGCCGCTCCAATCATAACCCCTACCATCGTCCCGGGATTGACCCGGTCGGCCAGCCGGCCAATGATCGACGCGGCGGCCGCTCCCGCCAACCCGACCAGCCCGAAAAGACCCGCTACGCCGCTGCCGTACCCGTAATTCGGTCCTTCCAGGTAAAAAGTAAGCGTCGTCCAGAACACACTGAAAGAGCCGAACATGAACAAGCCGATCAGGGCAGCTTCACGAAGCAGACGCTGCTCCGCAATCAGCGTGCCCATCGATCGGATAAGTCCGGGATAGGACAGCTGAACGTCCGGACGGCTGACAGGCAGCGCCCGCCACAATACGAAAGCCAGCGCAACCATCATGAGGGCGGCAAGCCCGTACATGGAGCGCCATCCGAACAGCTCCCCGATCCAGCCGGAGACCGTGCGGGCGAGCAATATTCCGATCAGGAGACCGCTCATCACGTTTCCGATCACTCTGCCCCGCTCCTGGGGCCCCGCTAGTTGGGCCGCAAGGGGGATGATCATTTGCGGCGCCACGGTGGTGAGACCGACGGCAAAGCTTGCCGCATAAATCCACGGTAAGCTTTGTGCCGTCGCCACGCCGATCAAGGCTACGCCGACCGCAAGTAGAAGAAGGCTGATAAGCGTTCGTCGCTCCTTGATGTCGCCGAGCGGGATGAATAGAAACATGCCTGCGGCGTATCCGCTTTGCGTCAGCATCGAGATCAAGCCCGCGTGCCGGGCGTCTACGTCGAAGGTTTTGCCGATTTCAGCCAGCAAAGGCTGGTTATAGTACAAATTGGCGACGGTCAAGCCGCACGAGATCGCCATTAATAGAACAAGCGCTTTAGATAGTCTTTCGGTTTGCGAACGGTTGACCGCTGCCATTGTCATGTGTTTTTCCATGGTGCCGCTCCTTCTGTTCTAACTCTGATATCGTATTGGATGCAAAAAAATGGGAACAAGAGGCCGGCTGCCGTTCCTTTTATTTCGTACCGAGCCCCGGTGTTCTCGGGTTCGGAACGGATGTATCCATGCTGGTGCGCCCTTGGCGGATCCTTTTGGCCTGAAAGACCAGCATAACAAAATGAAGGAAAAACACGCCCGAAATGATAAAAAAGATGACCGGTATGCCCAAGTGACTTGTAACAATCCCGCCGAACAACGAGCCGATGACGTTCCCCAGGGAATTGGCGCTGGCGTTATAAGAAAATACGCTGCCTTGGATATTGGAAGGCGTCAGGCTCCTGAGCAGCGAGCTGATCGCAGGGATCAGACCTCCGACGCACAACCCTGAGAGGAAGCGCGCTCCCATGAGAACCCACGGGTCCGTGATCCGGGCCTGCGGGATGTACAGCAGGGAAATCAGGAACAGTGAGCACATGAGAACCCTCAAATGCCCGTACCGGTCGCCGAGCCTTCCGAGAACGGGAGCCGCAATCATGGTACCGAGCGCGCTTGAAGCGAAGATCAGACCCGCCATGATCTCGACATGCTTATCGATGTGCATGCTCTTCACGTACAGCGTAATGATCGGACTGATGCTCTGAAAGCTGGCGGAGATCAGGAAGGTGGAGACGAACAGCGTGACGATCGCAGGCGTCTGCTTGACAACGTCGTGCAGCTGCGTTTTCTTAGCGGAAGCCGTTCCGGCATCCGCCCGGTCAGGTCCGTCCGTCGATTTCATTCGCCGGAACCGGAAACGGGGATACGTTCTTGATTCATGAACGCCGAACAAGACCAGCAGCGCTGCGACCAGAATGAAAAATCCCGTAAAAAAGAACGAATTTCGCATCCCCAGCCATTCCGCCATGATGCCTCCAAGCAACGGGCCAAGCAGCTGCCCGGTCACCTGTCCGGTTTGCAATGTTCCGAGGGCTTTGCCCACATGCTCCTTCGGCGTCTCGATAGCCATCAAAGCGACGGCGCAGGTCGCAAAGCCGCCCATCGTGCCGAAGACGGCGCGGAGCAGGAGCAGCTGCAGCGGGGTATGAACGAGACCCATGGCCGCGATGATCACGGCTAGGCCAAAGCCGGAACGGATCATCGTCGGCTTTTGGCCGTACATATCCGAGAATTTGCCCCAAAAGGGAGACACAAGCGCAATCATCAAATGATTGATACCGAAGATCATCGCGGCCCAGAGCGCGGCCTGTTTCACGTCATGAATGCCCAGCTCCTGGACATACAGCGGCAGGAAGGGGATGATCATGCCGATGCCGACCGAGCTGAAGAAACTGCCGAACCATAAAATCACAAGATTCCGTTTCCATCCGTCCACCTGAAGCGACCTTCTTTACTAGTAAATTGTATGGATTTCCGTATGGATTTCCATAGATTGCAGTAGCATAAGCGCCTCATGGAGATAACCAAGCAATTCATTCCTTCTTAGCTTACTCCGAATAAATGGAAGAAACCATGGATTTACATGCCTCGAACCATGCACTATCTTGCTATTTTATATCCTTGCTTGGAAAGAGCGGGAGTCTTTTATTCTTGGTTGGATATGACTTTCCGATAAGATTGCTTATTTATATGTTATAAAACATGACATAAAATCATCGCGCATAACCATTTATGAGAATATTCGATTTCAAAAGTAAATGGATGTAATTTTAAGTAAGATAGCTTATTTATCGCTTTCTTCGCGTTTTTCCAATTTGTAATATAACCTTACATAAATTAAATTAAGGTTACTATAATGTTAATTTATATTACATAATTGAAGAGGCGATGGAGGAATACGATGAGTAAACGAAACGTGAAGAAATTTCTCTCAACTTTGGTTTGTGTGGGCCTGCTTCTTGCTATGCCCGGTACGCTCTTTGCCCAGTCCGGTATAAATGCACCGTTCAAGGATGTTTCCGGCGCGTTATCGGACGAAATCGGCCGCTCTTACAGCCTGCAGCTCGTAGAAGGCTACCCGGACGGTTCCTTCCAGCCGAACAAGGCGATCTCGAGGTCCGAATTTGCCGCCTTGGTCGCACATGTCGCGCAGCGGACGGGAATCACGCCGCCCGCTCCGTCCGGCGACAATACGCCGATCAAGAGGGAGGAAGCGGCCGCCATGCTCGGCGCTGCGCTTCAGACCGGCAGCGCCGGCGAAGATTTTGCGGATGTTCCGGATGACAGCCCGTATGCGGGTGCGATCGGCAAAATTTCCGAAGCGGGCATCATGGGCGGATACGGCTCCGGCCGGTTCGGTTTCGGAGATACGATGACCCGAGGCCAGGCTGCCGCAGTTGCACTTCGTTTATATGATTACGTCAAGCCCTTTGAGCTGCTCGAAGCCGGCATTCCGGACCTTCAGGAAGCGATGACCAGCGGCAAGATCACGTCCGAGCAGCTTGTGCGCCAATATTTGGACCGCATCGCCAAGTACGATCATCAAGGGCCGAGCATCAATTCCCTCATTACCGTGAATCCGAAGGCGCTCGAAATCGCTGCTCAGCTGGATCAAGAGCGGAAGGAGAAAGGGCCTCGGGGACCGCTTCACGGCATCCCGATTATCGTGAAAGACAATTTTGATACGGCGGACATGGTTACGAGCGCAGGCTGCTTGTGCCTGAAAACCTCGGTTCCTCCGGAGGACGCGTTTCAAATCAAAAAGCTGAAGGATGCGGGAGCCATCATTTTGGCCAAAGCGAACCTGCATGAATTCGCCTTCGGCATCACGACGCAAAGCTCCCTTGGCGGACAGACCTTGAACCCGTATGCGCTGGACCGGACGCCGGGCGGTTCGAGCGGAGGGACCGGAGCCTCGATCGCATCGAATTTCGCTGCTGCCGGGATGGGAACGGATACCGGCGGCTCCATCCGGATTCCTTCCTCCTTCAATAGTCTCGTGGGGATCCGCCCGACCATCGGATTGTCCAGCCGGAGCGGCATTATCCCGTTGGCGCTGACTCAGGACGTCGGGGGGCCGATTGCGAAGACTGTAACGGATGCGGCAATTCTGCTCGATGCTACGGCAGGATACGATCCGGACGATGTGGTCACGGCCGGAAGCGTGGGGCACATCCCCGTCAGCTATACGCAGTACCTGCAAGAGGACGGCTTGAAGGGCGCAAGGATCGGGTTCGTCACGCAGCTGCTCGAAGATAAGCCGGAGGCCGCCTCCGTAAACCAGGTGACGTATCAAGCCTTGGACGAGATGAGAAAGCTTGGAGCCGAAGTGCTTCCGGTCACCCTGCCCGATTATGACAAAATCGTAAAATACCCGAGCTTAAGTTCATGGGAATTCAAGTTCCAGCTGAATGAATACTTGGCGAAGCTGGGGCCGAATGCCCCGATGCATTCGCTCGGCGAAATCATAGATTCCGGACAGTTCGATCAGAGCCAGAAGCAATCGATGATCGATCGCAACGTGCGGACGTCGCTGGACACTGCCGAATACAAGGACATCGTGCTCTTCCGGACGCGTACAACCCAGCAGTCGCTCTTGAAGCTGATGGCCGATCAGCGCTTGGATGCCTTGGTTTACCCGTCGACCTCCCAGCCCGCGGCTTTGATCGGCAAAGGGCAGACCTCAGGCAATAATAACCGCCTCAGCGCCTTTACCGGCTTCCCGGCGATTACGGTACCCGCCGGTTTCACCCCGGAGGGTCTGCCGGTCGGCATCGAGTTCCTGGCCCGGGCGTATGACGAACCGACGTTGATTAAGCTCGGCTATTCATATGAACAAGGAACGCATCATCGCAAGGCACCGGTTTCAACACCGTAGTCACTGTAAGACAAAAGCAAGCCCCGGCTTTCACGCTTAAGCGCGATGGCTGGGGCTTGTTTTTTGTTATCGCAGCTGCAGAAAGGCTAGAAGGATCACTCCGAAACCGACGATCCAGAGCATCGGAATCAAATTGATGAGAACGGCGGCGCGTTTTCGCCGGACGCGCAAGATCCAGGCTAGAATGGAGCAGCCGAGAGCAGCGACGGGAAACAGGCTGATGATAGTAAAATAATAGGAATTCCAGAAGTGAATGCCGGCATCGAATACCATTACGGACATCCCCCATACGAAAAGCCATGGCACAAGGCAAAGCGCATAAATCAGTTGGCTTATCGTAAGAAATACTTTCATAGCATCCCTCCTCGCGGGACATATTCAAAATATCACAGATAGTACGCATTAAAGCTGAATCGGCCGCCCCCAAGAAGCTGTCATTTGTTCTGCCGCACGGCAGTCCTTGGTCGCGCGATTCCTGCATGAGCATGAGTTATATCCACGGACTTGGGGTAACCTTCGGTTTCCGCGATCGAGCCAGCTTCTGCCACCATTTCTTATGCTTTTTCTGTTCTTCAATCAAACGGATCCGTTTCATGACCAATCGGGCCCGGTCTTCCCCTTGGCGGGCTGCCAGCTCTTCGTAAAATTGCTGCGGTTCCATCAGATCACCTTCTTGTTGTTTGCGTTCCAGCTGGATAGGGAGAGGAACATGAGTTCTGATTATACTATGACGGACGGAAGGAAAGCAAGGGAATTAGCTCGTTCCGGCAGACGAAACCTTTTGAGGCCCATGGAGTCTAATGATCGAGAGCCGCTCCACTATAATATTAGAAAGCGGGGATTTGTAATGTGTTTAATTTTGTTTGCTTATCGCGCTCATCCCGCTTATAAGCTTGTCGTTGCCGCCAATCGCGATGAATTTTACGACCGGCCGACGGCGCCGCTTCATTATTGGGAGGACCATCCCGGGGTGCTGGCCGGGCGGGATTTGCTCAAGATGGGTACTTGGCTGGGGGTGTCGAGAACGGGCCGTTTCGCGGCATTGACGAACTATCGGAATCCGAAGGAGAACACGGAAGGCAAGCGCTCACGGGGAGAGCTGGTCGCGGATTATTTAACGGATCAGACATCCCCCGAACAGTATATGCAGGCTGCAGCCTCGAAACGTCATTTCTATCCGGGATATAATTTGCTGGCTGGAGATTCGAAGGAGCTTTATTATTACTCGAATATCGAGGATAGGGTCCGGAGATTGGAACCGGGGATCTATGGGATCAGCAATCATTTGCTGAATACCGATTGGCCGAAGGTGAGGCAGGGCCGCGAGGGGCTGGCGAGAATCCTGGGCGAAGAACGCGAGGGACTCACGGACCGACTGTTCAGCTTCCTTCAGACGGCGGATCCGGCTCCCGATCACCTGCTGCCAAGCACCGGCGTTTCCCTGGAATGGGAGCGCAGGCTTTCTCCGATGTTCATCCGGAGCGAAGCGTATGGAACAAGGAGCTCTGCCGTGGTACTGGTAACGGAAGAGAATATGATGATACGGGAGCTGGTTTACACGAAGGAAGGAATAAACGAACGGAAGTTCGACATTGCCCTCCAAAATCGGTAGTGTGGAGGATGACGCGGGCTGACCGGACGATTAGGAGTTAAACATAAAACGCTGGGAGGCGAAGCCTAACGGCGTTTTTTGGCGTGCGAGCCGCTGCGCTCCATGTTATTACCTGGTAAGTATGGGAAGGACACTTTTAAATCCCCGGCTAATGGGTAATGATTTATATGGGGATATTCATCATAGAGAGGAACTCATAAAATGTCTATGTATCGCAAATTAGTCAAGCTGTGTCTGGTTGCCGTGATTAGCCCATCCCTGATGCCTGCACAATCCATGGCTTCGATGGATGGCGGCCGTATCGCTTTATTCTATGAAAGCCCTAAGGCCGGCAAAGTCATTGATTTTGTCGGCGACAGCACGACGGAAGCCGCTAAGGGCATGTATGACCGCATCGCCCAGCAATATGCCGTCCCGGGGGGGCCGCTAGAGGGAGCAACCATCCGTAACCGCGGAGACAGCGGGAACACGTTGAATCGCTTCGTAAACAACATCGCCGCCAACGGAAATACGCTGGATCGGGTCATCCGGGATAAAGCGGACCTATACGTCCTTTCCTACGGCATTAACGATATCCGCGGGAGCGCGGACGCGGCCGGAAGCACCATGCAGCAAATAAAAGCAGACCTGAAGAAGGCCGTGGACCGACTGCTCCAGGAGACGAACGGGTTCATCCTTCTGCGCATTCCGAATACGTTTCTTAGCGCGAATTCCTCCGAATATCCTTATCTCTCCCCCATCGAGAATGCGCAGCTGTGTTCCGATCAATTATGGGAAGTATACGAGAGCTTCAAAGGCTACAGCGACCGTCTCGATATCATCGATATCCCGAGTCTGGTCTTCGGCCGCACGGCGTTGCCCAAGCACCCGCTGATGCAGGATATATTGCATCCGAATGAGGAAGGCTACCGGGCGATCGCGAATGCTCTTGTCAGCCGCATCTCGGGCAAGTCAAGGGATGCGGGGTTGAGCCAGGGGGAGGCCGCCCCCATCTTAGAGCTATGCAAGGAGAACTATGCCAAGGAAACCTCGCAGGAGGGAAGGGAACACTGGCATCGAATGGCCAATGAAATCCGGAGGTTAAGCGGACAGCAGTTGGAGTGAACACAAGCTTCGGAAGGATTTATCTTTTTGATGTATGACGCGGCTTCCGCAAGCTCCTCGCCCGCCCCGCTATGCATTCGTTACTCCATATACGCTCTTCCTTATCATTTCCGTCAATTCTGCCTTCTGAGCTTCATAGACCTCTGCTGGCAAGCTTCCGTTCGCGAGCCGGGCGTCCAATTGTGCCGTCAATTCCGCAGTTTGTAGATGAATCAGCTGCTCGATATCCTTCTGGTGAGTCCCGGCGATATCAGCCAGCGATTGGCCCTGCAGCAGGGAGTGGTACACCTCTTCTTCGGAAGCGGCCCCGAGCGCTTGTAAGAAATCATCCTTCGCGGCCATCCGGACATTGGTGGGCTCGGATTTCTCCAGCCGGTTGTAGAGAGCGGCATGACTATCTTTACTGATCCAGCCTCCTCCGACGAAGGTGATCGTAAGCGCCACGCTACCGGCTACGAAAGCTTGTTTTGGGTTCATGGGAGCATCCTCTTTTCCGTCAAAATGAATTATAAATTCTGCGCATAGTTTAGTTAAGTAAAGTTTAGCATTAGCCGTGCCGGTTCGCCTTGGACTCGCGTTCTGTTTTGCCCCCGACTAAGGTCCAGGATGGTGGGGGGGGATGAACCGCTGCTCATGTCCCGTAGAGCAGAATCTGTCGTGGTTCAAGCTCGGATCCTTCTGACATACATGACCGAACAGCACCCAAAATGTTGATGGTTCCAATAACATGAAATTTGTGGTAATATAAATGCGAACAATTGTTCCTTATCGTTCGGCCGAACTAAAGTATGGAAAGAAGGTGCGGGAGTGCTGACAGGACAGTATACCGAAATTGACGAGGTGATCGATTATATATATCAGCATCTAGATGAGCCGCTTCCATTATCCCGGTTGGCCGGTTATGCAGCCTATAGTCCGTACCATTTTACGCGCATTTTTAAAGAAAGAATCGGCCTCCCGCCGCTGTACTATGTCTCTTCCCTCCGGCTGCAGAAGGCCAAGGATTTGCTGCTGCACACGAATTTGAGCGTCCGGGATATCGGATTGGAGATCGGACAGCAAAGTCTTGGAACCTTCACGACCCGATTTACGGAAAGGGTCGGTATGACTCCGTCCGAATTCAGGAATTCCATGCATTTTGCTGACCGGCACTTCCGTTCCTTGCGCAAGCTGAAAGCTTGGCGGCCATCGCCTCCGTTCTCAGCTCCCGGTTCCGCCGCGCGGGCCGTAATCCAAGGAACGGTCCAGGCGGAGGTTCCGTTCGAGGGCGTTATTCTGATCGGCTTGTTTGCCAAACCGATTCCCGAGGGATTCCCCCTATACGGAACGGTGCTGTCTTCTTTGGGACATTTTTGTTTTACGGACGTCAAACCGGGGACATACTTCCTAATGGCCACATCCGTCGCTTGGGAGTCGAATGCGATGGATATCCTGCTTCCGCATACGACCTTACGCACCCGGTCGAAGCAGCCGATTGTCGTCAGACCCCATTCCGCCGTCCCTTATCAGCAGGTTACACTCTACCTTCCGCGTCCTGACGATCCGCCCATTCTTATTTCCCTTCCCTTGTTGATGAACAATTTCCTCAATCGGGTCAGAGAAAACCGCAATCGGTAAGAAATTACCGTATTCGCCGCATGTTAGAATAAGGAGGTGTACTGCATTCACTTATAATGCCGGAATCAAGCAGCCTGCTGACGATGCTAGCCGCATAGGAGCCAGGAATAGAAGGAGGAAGCATATATAATGAAAGCTATGGAGAGCCATACTAAAGCAGTGGGGGGCACTACAGAAATAAAGAAAAGCGTGCTCTGGATTTATTACGTCATCTTTTTTGCCGTACTGAACGAATCGGTCTTCAACGTATCCACCCCAAGCATAGCCAAGCAGTTCGGGCTGGATGCCCCCGGCGTAAGCTGGATCGTGACGATCTTTTTTATCGTTTTCGGCATGGGCATGGTCATCTTCGGAAAGCTGTCCGATATGTTTAGCGTTAAGAAGCTGATTACAATCGGAATCAGCCTGTACTGTCTGGGATCCATTCTAGGCTTTGTCTTGCAAGCCTGGTACCCTGCCGTCATTGCCGCACGGGCGGTTCAAGGGATCGGCGGGTCGGCCATCCCGGCATTGGTCTTTGTCATGGTAGCCCGATTCTTTACGGTGGAAGAACGCGGCAAGATGTTTGGAATGATAACTTCGATAGCTTCTTTCGCGGTAGGAATCGGCCCGGTACTCGGCGGATATATCTCGGGATCGTTTCACTGGGCTTATTTGTTTCTTCTTTCGCTTCCCGCGATCTTCGCCATTCCTTTCTTCCGGAAGTTTCTGCCGGACGAACAACGCAGACAGGGCAAGCTGGATCTGGTAGGAGCCGTTCTGCTAGGCCTTGTCGTGACGATGCTGATTTTATTTACGACAGCTGCGAGCTGGCTTTATTTGCTCACAGCCCTTCTGGCTCTTGTCCTGTTTATCGTCCAGATTCGCCGGACGGAGGAACCGTTCGTCGATCCCGCCCTTTTCACGAATTCGCGATACCGGAGCGGGCTGATCATCGGCTTTCTTATCTTCGGCACCGTGATGTCCGTCATGTTTGTCATTCCGCTTATGTTAAATAAAATGTATGGCCTGAGCACGGAAAACATCGGGCTTATCATGTTTCCGGGAGCCATCAGCGCAGTCGTCTTCGGAGGAGTAGCCGGCCGGATGACGGTCAAGCGCGGGAGCCATTTTGTCGTGTACCTGGGGCTGGCTTCCATTGCAATTAGTCTTCTGGTCCAATCCTCCTCCATCGGGCTTTGGGTATGGTTCATCGGGACGGCCCTTATCCTGATGTACATCGGATTTTCCTTTGTGCAAACCGCACTAACGGAGAGCGTTACGCAGATTCTGCCCGTTCAACAAATCGGTGTCGGCATGGGACTGTTCAATATGACATCGACGATCTCCGGCGCAGTCGTAACGGCTTTGGTCGCCAAAGCCATGGAGCGGCAGCTGCTCTCTTTTCACCTCCATCCGTTGATTTCCGACCCGCATGCTTATTTGTACGGCAACCTCATTCTGATATTAAGCTTTGTGGTTGCGGCCAGTGCGCTCTTTTATTTCTTCGTATTCGGTAAAAGAGCCCCTCAGCCAGCCAAAGAACCGGCCTAAGCAATAGCGGCGCTTATTGAATGAACTATTCCAAACCAAAGGAGATCGATATGCGAAAAATTATTGTGTCGGCGTTCTTGACACTGGATGGCGTGATGGAAGACCCCGGCGGCGGCGAAGGCTTTGAGCACGGAGGCTGGAGCTTTCCATTCTTCAACGAAGAATATATGAAATATAAACGCGATGAGCTATTTGATAGCGGCGCCCTTCTGCTGGGGCGGGTAACCTATCAGGGCTTTGCGGCAGCATGGCCTTCCAGGAAGAGTGACGATGATTTTGCCGACCGAATGAACAGCCTTCCCAAGTACGTTGTTTCATCGACTCTGGAAGAGCTGGAGTGGAACAATTCCATACTGATCAAGGGAAATATCGCGGAAGCGTTGAACGAGCTGAAGCGGCAGCCGGGTCAGGACATTCTGGTCGCTGGCAGCAGACAACTGGTACATATGCTGATGCAGCATGATCTGATCGATGAGTACCGGCTCATGGTTCATCCTGTTGTCCTTGGGAGCGGCAAGCGATTCTTCCAGGAGGGAACCGGTAAGAAGGTAATGACGCTTGTAGAGACCAAGACGTTCCGTTCCGGCATCGTTGTACTCACCTACCGACCGGACAGGAAAGAATAACGCTTCTGGCGTTATGTTCATTGGAGCGAACTTATGTTCGTTCCTTGCTCCAATCGTTAAACGCAATAAAAGCTGAGCTGCCGGAAGGCAGCTTCACACTGACGAGAAACCCGGATATGCAGGAAAAATGCTAAGGTATAGGTGGGGTATCCCCTGTAGGAGCGATAGCGTCCGCCTTTGTTATCGGAAAATGACCGCTGCAAAAGCGAATAAATTGAATATTTTCCGATAACAACAGCGGCCGGAAGGGGATACCCCATCGGGGTATCGAAGCAGATTTCTTTACTTCATGGGTTTCTCTACAGCCTGGAGCTGCCGGAAGGCAGCTTTTTGCGTTGAGGGAATCAACCTTGACAGATAGCTGTCAGGGTCGTCGTGTTATGATTCAGGTAATCATAAAACGATAGCGATATAGGAGGTTACTATTTTATGCCGCATCCTGCTTTAGAAATGTTCGATTACCACGTGTGGGCCAATCAAACCATACTCAAACGATTACAAGAGCTTCCAAAAGAGCTTTACGAACAGGAGATCGTCAGCGTTTTTCCATCGATATCCAAAGTGATGCCCCATATTTATATGACCGATTCTTGCTGGTTGGACATTCTGTCAGGCATAAGCATGAAGGAAGCAATAGCAATAGCCAATTCATTAAAGGAGCCTATCGGAAGCAAGTCGATTGAGGAGTTGGGAACAATGTTTATCGAATTAGCTCAGCGGTATAAATCGTTCTTCAGCCAACACGAAAACCTTGATCAAACCATGGTGCTGGATAATCCTTATGCCGGAATACGGGAAACGAAATATTCGGAAATCGTTCTTCAGATCGTGAATCATGGAACGTATCACCGAGGCAACATTACGGCCATGATGAGGCAGCTGGGCCACGCTTCCGTTATGACGGAGTATGCGCTGTTTTGGTATTCAACATAATAGGTGCATTCGAGACATAGCTTGGCCCTCCAATCCCAAAGCCCGAATAATATAGCGATTCTTTTTCATCCTATAAGTGTAGCTTTCTTAATAAGGAGGGATGGAACGGCATGAGTCTATTTCATCTGAGCTACATCATCGCATTCAGCTTATTGCTTGCAGCCAGTATCGCCGGAATCGCATGGTTCGTTTTTCGTCGACGGAACAGAAAAGCGCGTTAGATGCACGTAGGATAGAGACCCATTCGAAGCCGCAAAATCGCGGCTTTTTTTCGCTGGGATGAAGCTGCTTCAGGTAATCTTGGATTGCATCACGTCGCTGTTCAACAAGGAGATTGAACCCGGACCTTGAATACAATAGATACGCCTTTCCAAAGGAGTTTAATAAGAATCGGCAAAAATGATCCTGAAGGAGATCGAACACTTGCATCTGCTAGCCAAGGAATACAGCACTTATCATGAGATTAGCGTTTACGAAGCCGCTAACTTCGAAGGGGAACTCGGAAGATATAGATGGCTGCAGTTTTCGGATGATGCCGTACAAGGCGCAATCGACTTGAGTAATCCGAAGCGCATCGTGATGGAATACCCAAGGGCGATGATCCATTTCATGGAGTTCTACCGTCCGGCGTTCGACAACGTATTTGTCATCGGGCACGGGATCGGAACGATCGCCGGCCATTACCCGGAGAAGAGGTTTACGGTTGCTGAAATCGACGGGAAAGTCGTAGAGTTAAGCAAGGCTTTTTTTGGATACGAGAAGGAGAATGTGATGATTGGGGACGGACGCCGGATCCTTTCGGAGGAAGCGCCGGATACGTTTGATTATATTATCTTGGACGCCTTTAACAAAAAGGGGACGCCGTCCCATTTGACAACCGTGGAATTTTTCAAGATGACCTCGGAGAAGCTCCGCTCCCACGGATCGATTATGATGAATCTTATGGGGAAGATCAGGAACGACAAGCTAATCAATGCCATTCACACGACGCTGAAGGAAGCCTATGCCTATTCCAAAGCATTTTGCTTGCCGGGTAAAGGGGCGTTCGACATACGGAATATCCTTGTGATCGGCAGCAACAACGCTTTCGAAGGCCAGCCGCGGGAAATGGCAGGCTTTGTTGAGATTGAATTAGAGCAAGGTCATGTGATCATGGACAGTGTTCCAAGAGATCCTGATGGAAGGCGGTCTTTATAGCTCCATAGAAAAAGCGGCGGCAGCCGAGAACAGGAATTTCATGTTCTTCGGCTGCCGTTTATAGTTCATTCCTAGTTAGGCCCGGAAACGCGTAGTCGGATTAGGACCTGGCTCTCGGTCAACTCGGTGCTGCCTCGAGTTGACCGAATAAGGCGCCCCAGAATGCTATTTTGTACATCTAAACAATAAATTAATACCGCAATTAGATCTTTTCAAGTATAATCCCCCAGAGGCCAAAGGCAGGAAGGCTGCTGCTTTTTTGTTCCTCTTGTTCCCGTACGCAGTTTACGGCTTAGGTTGCACAGGTTCGTCCGCTTCTTTCGGTACGAGATTGTAAATTTCCCCGGATTCCATCGTATCGATCAAGCGGTCCAGCCATAAATAGTAGCTCTCGGCTTGGGTGAGCTTCCAAATGTCCGCTTGCAAGCGGACATTTGGAAGAGGGTCTTCCTCCGTATGCTTGCCTGACAGGCTGCGGAGCTCCGACAACGATTTCCGGATCGCCTGTAAATTCATTTCAACCGCCTTGCGCCATTTAATCACGAAGAAATCCGTGAAATTCTGGTGCCAATCGCGTTCCACCTCGTATAAGTCCTTCCGCGAACCCTTCTCCCATACTTTGTTCACCATATTTAAATCGACCAGCGTGCGAATCCCTGTACTCATGCTAGTCTTGCTCATTTCCATGGCTTCTCCCATTTCGTCGAGGGTCATCGGCTTGTCCTGGAAAAACATCAATCCATACAGCAGCCCCGTGGAAAGCGTAATGCCGTACAGGTCCATGTTCTTGCCGATCGCTTCAATTACGCGCTTTCTCGCTTTTTCTATAATTTGTTCTTGTTCAGAACTATTCCCCATTGCACTGTGCATCGTTCCTACCCGCTCCTCTGTCGGTGACCATCTCTTCAAATCATGTCGCTGTGATTCATTGTAAGAAACATTAAAGACAAAGTAAAGAAGCTAATACGTGAGCATTCGATAGAATAATACAGCATTTTAAAATAAAAGTCTATAAAGTTTTTTCTGTACATACAATATAAACGTATAAAACGGTTGACACTTTCTTTTTCTGTCTTTAGACTGAAGTAAGAGTGCTGGAAACGAAATAGAATGAGGTGTTCCTGTGGCCATTATTGAGGTGAAAGAGCTGACCAAGGTATTCGGGAGCGAACCCGAAAGGGCTTTGCCGCTCCTCGCCGAAGGTTGGAGCAAAGAGAAAATTCTTAAGGAAACCAAGCTGACCGTGGGGGTTAACCGGGTTCAATTCACCATTGAGGCTGGAGAAATTTTCGTCATTATGGGGCTATCGGGCAGCGGAAAATCGACATTGGTGCGCTTGCTGAACCGCCTGATCGAACCGACGCAGGGAAGCATCGCCATCCATGGCGAGGATCTGATGAAGATGAGTGCGGAGCAGCTTCGGCAGCTAAGGCGCAGCACCATTTCCATGGTGTTTCAAAAATTCGCTTTGTTCCCGCACCGGACCGTACTCGAGAACGCGGAATACGGGCTAGAGGTGCAGGGGCTTCCGAAGAAGGAAAGACAGACGAGAGCCTCCGAAGCTTTGCGTCTGGTCGGATTGGAGGCTTGGGAGAAGAGCTATCCCGATCAGCTCAGCGGCGGGATGCAGCAGCGTGTCGGACTGGCGAGAGCTTTGGCCAATGATCCGGACATTCTGCTGATGGATGAGGCGTTCAGCGCATTGGACCCATTAATCCGCAAGGATATGCAGGATGAACTGCTCGAGCTGCAAGATAAGATGAAGAAAACGATTGTATTCATTACGCATGATTTGGATGAAGCGCTGCGGATCGGGGACCGGATTGCCCTGATGAAGGACGGAGCCGTCATCCAGATCGGCACGCCGGAGGAGATCATGATTAACCCGGCCAACGAATATGTCGAGCGATTCGTGGAGGATGTCGATCTGTCTAAGGTGTTGACCGCCTCGCATGTCATGCGCCGACCGGAAACGATCGGTTTGGACCGGGGACCGAGGGTTGCTCTGCAGCTGATGAGGGACAGCGGCATTTCGAATCTGTTCGTCGTGGACCGCGGTAAGAAGCTGATCGGCGTCATCACCGCCGACGATGCATCGGTCGCCGCCAAGGAAGGACGTACACTGGAGGACATCGTCATCCGGGATACTCCGGTAGTGACTCCCGGCGTGCTGCTCCATGACTTGTTCGACATCTGCGGGACATCGAAGTACCCGGTCGGCGTCGTGAACGAGAACGGGCGTATTCAAGGCGTTATTGTCCGCGGAGCCGTACTGGGCGCTCTGGCGGGTCATGCGCCGGAAAAGGAGGTGGAGTCGCATGTTGCCGAAGCTTCCTTTAGCTGATTGGGTCGAAGCTGGGGTGGATGCATTGGAACGACACTTCTCACCGCTATTTGATGCGGTCTCTTCCTTCATCGGAGGAGTGGTCGGCTTATTTTCCTTCATCTTTCATTTCCCTCCGGCATGGCTGATGATTGTCATTCTGACGGTGGCCGCATTCTGGTTAACGAGATGGACCTTAGGGCTCTTCACGCTTCTGGGTCTTCTGCTCATATCCGACCTCGGTTATTGGGAGCCGACCATGGATACCCTGGCTCTTGTGATGACTTCCGCCTTCATCTCTATCGTCTTGGGCGTGCCGCTCGGCATCCTCTGCGCAAGCAGCAACAGGTCCCAGAACGTTCTCACGCCGGTGCTGGATTTCATGCAGACGATGCCGGCCTTCGTGTATTTGATCCCGGCCGTTACGTTCTTCGGTCTCGGCGTCGTACCTGGGGTGATCGCCTCCGTTATCTTCGCCGTCCCTCCGACCATCCGGCTGACGAACCTGGGCATCCGCCAAGTGCCGTCCGATCTGGTGGAGGCATCGGAAGCATTCGGCTCGACCGCCGCCCAGAAGCTGTTTAAGGTCCAACTCCCCCTGGCAGTGCCTTCCATGATGGCAGGGATCAATCAAACGATTATGCTTGCCTTGTCCATGGTGGTCATCGCCTCGATGATCGGAGCCCAGGGCATCGGGGCGGATGTGTACCGGGCCGTCACACAAATCAAGACAGGGCAGGGCTTCGAGGCCGGCCTGGCGATTGTCATCTTGGCCATTCTGCTAGACCGGTTGACCCAATATTTAATGAGAGGCAAACAAAAAAGGAGCGTGTAATAGATGAAAAGAACGATGAAATCGATCGCGATGCTTTCTCTTCTCAGCACGGCGATCTTGTCGGGGTGCGCCCATGATAAACCTGCAGCAGCCGATTCGGCGTTCGTCGGAGATCAAGTGAAATACCAAATTATTGGGATCGACCCGGGCGCGGGAATTATGAATGCAACCGAGAAGGCTCTCCAGACCTACGACTTGAAGGATTGGAAGCTTGTTGAAGGGTCCGGTGCGGCCATGGCGGCAGCGCTGGATAAAGCTTATAAGAGCAAGAAGCCGATCATTGTTACCGGCTGGACCCCTCACTGGATGTTTGCCAAATATGACCTGAAATATTTGGAGGATCCTAAAGGGGTATACGGGGGAGACGAAGAGATTCATACGATTGCAAGGAACGGGTTGAAGAACGACCTTCCTTCAGCGTACCGGTTGCTGAGTGCTTTCAAGTGGACTCCGGACGACATGGCCAAGGTGATGATTTCCATCCAAGAGGGCAAGAAGCCGGAGGAGGCGGCGGCCGAGTGGCTGAAATCCAATGCGGCCAAAGCGGATGAATGGGTGAAAGGGATCGACAAACAAGAGGGGAAGAAGATCAAGCTAGCTTACGTGGCATGGGACTCCGAGATCGCCAGCACCAACGTGATCAAGCAAGTACTGGAAAACAAGCTCGGGATGAAGGTGGAGCTTATGCAGGTTGAAGCCGGTCCGATGTGGGCGGGCATATCGAGCGGGGATGTCGACGCAACCGTCGCCGCTTGGCTGCCGACCACCCATAAGGACTATTACGATAAATTCAAGGGGAAATATGAGGACCTTGGCGTGAATCTCAAGGGAACGAGGATCGGTCTTGTCGTACCATCCTATATGAATATAAAGTCGATTGAAGACTTAAAGAAAAAATAGGTAAATAATTGCTTAGACATTTTCTTAGAAGGAATAGGAGAGAGTCCGTCCCGGCGGGACTGCTCCTGTTCCATTTTTTCGGATTTCGATGATCCTCGCACCAGAGGTGAAGGTATTGAACAGCAGCAAGATTTATCATCTTCATTTAAGCCATGTTTGTTCCATCCCATCATTGAAGGTCCGGCGAAATCTCTTTTTGATGGGAGTGATTCACGATTTCGTCAAAAAGATTATCTTGAGGCGTCGGTTTCTGCAGTTGTAGATGGAAGGGAAGCTTGGCCAGCAATTGTTCCAATTCGCTGACGGTTACGGGCTTGGCATGTCTCATCAGCTCGTATCCAAGGCTTCCGTTGATTTCAATGGTGGCGCTTTTTACATCGGAGATGGAGGAGAGGCCTTTTTCACGGAATCTTGTCTCGAGTTGATCAACGGACATGCGCAATTTTTTCAAGTTTTTAGGAATGATTTTGCCGTCTTGAATGACGAGGGTTGCATGTCCCATAAATATTTTTTCTATTAAATTAAATTTAATCGCCAAGTATTGGACCGTTATTAAAAGCGATACAAAAATGCAAATGGTCACGATCGTTTCCCATAGCCCTCCTTCCGACACGGCATGGCCTATAACCGACGCTATGGATAACAGAGTTATGATTTCAAGACCCGTCATTTCCGATACGGTTTTTTTGCCTGCAACACGGAGCAAGCAAAAACCGACGAATAATATTAGCAAGGCTTCCCACATAAAAGTCATACCCGGCACCCCTTAGTGAAATAATCCGTTCCCTTCATCCCATGATTCCCATAATTTACCCCTTGGAGATGCCTGTTATTCTTATCGAACTCATCCGTGTACGCGGTATATGTTTATGCGTGTGTACTTAAATACGATTATTATTGAAGGTTCTCACGAATAAAGGTTGTGATCAATCCGTTCAATTGCTCGGCTGCCTTGGCGGGAATCCGGTGGTCCATTTGCTTGACATAAACCAATTGATTGTTCGGCAGCCGCTCGTGCAATAATTTTGCATACGGGTGAAAGAGCGGATCCTTTTCTCCATAGACGAGTAACACTCGGTGTGGAATCTTTTCCAGCAGGGCGGTGCAGTTATATTGCAGGCTGTATTGATAATATTGTTCCGCATTGTTGGCATTTCCGTTTTTTCCATCGAGGAATAATTCCCGAAAATAGCTCAAGCTTTGCGAATTGGACCAAGCATTGGCTAAAGCGATCGTACCGACGCAACCCGCTTTGGCAAGCACGATGCCGATAGAAATTTTGTTTTTTAACTTCAAATCGTTGACTTCCGACATGCCTCCAATCACGATGCCGCCTAACGCCTTGTCCGGATAAGTCAGCAAAAATTCAAGCACAACCGACCCGCCTGTGGAGTAGCCGCAAATGAAAGCTTTTTCAATGTTCAGCAGGTCCATTAAAGCTTTAATATCTTCTACAATAAGCGGATAAGTCACAGCTTGTCCGGAAGGAAGGCTTTTTCCGTGCCCGCGGATGTCCAATCCGATGAGGCGGAATTGGCCGGATAAACCGCGATATTGGTGTTTAAAGGTTAAGCTGGTGAGAACGGGCGGGTGGATAAAAATAACGGCCGTACCTTTTCCCATGTCTCTATAATAAATGGAGGCTCCATTAATCGTATCGTTAGGCATGAGTTCCGGTTTCTCCTTAGGATGTAGTGATATGCAGGCATCTTATTTGAATCATCAAAGAGCCGATGTTTAGGATTAACAATTTTGCTATAATTTATAATCTCCATTATAGTAATATTTGGTAATTATGGCATCATCGCGAAGAATGTGATCGCGGGTACCGTAATCGGGAGCACGAAAATGCCGTTCCTATTTCTGGATATAACCGGTGAGAAGGACCTCGCGATCGTGCTGGATAGCTTCAATGTAATGTCACGGAATACTAATCCTGCGTTAAGGTTACTTTAATATAAAAGGTTTAACCTTAGATGGAAGCCTAACATAAGGAAGTGAGTCATCCGTGGAGCTGGACACTCTGCTGCGCGAGCTGTTTCAGTCGCAAGAGGATTGGTCCGTAACGGTCGGTGAAAATACATATGTTGTCGTTCCCAACGATTGCATCGAAGATGAAGACGAAGAATAAAAAGAAAAAAGAGAGAGCTCTCTCTTTTCCTTTGCCGCACATTGTGGTATAGCGAGTACTGCTGGTGATCTCGGCTTCGCTCTAAGCGCCCGGAGGTTCACTTCGAGCCGGCGTAGACGTGACCAGCATGGGGTCTGCCCGCCCGCCGTGCAGCGCCGTAACGTTCGCCTGGAGAGGCGCGCGTTGGGAAAACCGAGTATTTAGCACGCGATAACCGAGAGTTTACTGAACCGGCGTTCGCTACCGGCTTCGCTCTATTCGCTTAAATGATAAGGAACGGTAGCCACGACGACATCCTTCTCTCTTAACAGCGTCGAACGGATGCGGTAGGCCGATTGATTATGAAGCAGCCGCTGCCACCATGTTTTGGCGACGAATTGAGGCAGAAGGACCATCACGGTCTGCTTCTCCTTCACATGAGTATCAATCCGTTCAATAAATTCGACCAGCGGTTTGACGATGATTCTATATCTGGAACGGAATACGACGAGACGCACTCCGGGGTTCCATTGCTCCCATTTCTTCTCCATTTTCTCCTCATCCTCATCGGAGAAGGAAATATAGAAGGCCACAACGTTTGGGGACAGCGTTTTGGCATAAGCAATCGTGGAGGCAACGACCCGGTGAATCCCGGCGATCGGAATAATAATAATCGATTCCTTGTGGGGCAATGGCTCTTCCAGATTGATCCGAAGCTGGTCCGCCACATCCTCATAGTGATTGTAGATTTTGGTAATAAACCACAAGAGGATCGGCGTCAAAACGATGACAATCCAAGCGCCTTCGATAAATTTGGTAACACAGAAGATAATAAGTACGGCAAATGAGACCAGAGCGCCTATTCCGTTAACGATGAACCGGGCCTGCCAGCCCTTTTGCTTTTCCTTCAGCCACTTGCGAACGAGACCGCTTTGTGCCAGCGTAAAGGATAAGAAAACGCCGATGGCATAGAGGGGGATTAAGGCATCGGTCTTACCCTGAAACGCAATCAGCAGCACGCTGGCCAGAATGCCCAATGTTATGATTCCGAAGTGAAAGGATAACCGGTCTCCCCGATTGGCGAACATCCGCGGAAAGTTCTTGTCCTGCGCCATAATCGACGCTAGAATCGGAAATCCGTTAAAGCTGGTATTGGCGGCCAAGGTCAAGATCATCATCGTGGCGATCTGAGTAGCGTAGTACAGCGTTCCCCGGCCAAATGCGCTTTCCGTTACCATGGATAATACGGAGGTGTGCCCCTTCGGATCCGGCGTGATGCCGTAGGCCATCGTTAAGAGTGTAACCCCTCCGAATATAACCGCTAGCAAAATTCCCAAGGAAACCAGAGTCCGTTTAGCATTGTCCTTGGAAGGAGTTTTAAAATGGGGAACAGCTTCCGAGATAGCTTCAATCCCCGTGACGGCAGAGCAGCCGGAAGAAAAAGCTTTTAGCAAAACGAACAAGGTTAGCCCCGTCGGTGCGGCGGGAGGGATGAGATGGATCTCAGCCGCATGACCGGTTCCGGTTACCAAATCAAACATCCCTTTACCGATTAAAGCCAGCACGCAGAGAATAAAGAAATAAGTCGGGAAGGCAAACACGGTACCCGATTCCGAAGTTCCTCTCAGGTTCAGCCATACCATAAGCCAGACCAGACAAAGAGCGATCGGTACGATATAAGGAATCGCAGCGGGAAAAGCGGATGTAACGGCCTGAACGCCGGCCGAGACGGAAACCGCTACCGTCAGCGTGTAATCGATCAATAACGAGACGCCGGTCAGCCTTCCGAAGGACATGCCCAGATTTTCCTTGGAAACCATATAGGCACCGCCGCCTTGCGGATAGGCATCGATGACCTGTCTATAGCTGACGACAAGAATGGTGATCAGCAGGATAATGGCAATGGCTATAGGAAGTGAAAAAGCAGAGGCCGACGCGGCTCCTACGGCTGCGAGAGCGATTAGGATCTGCTCCGTTCCATAAGCCACGGAGGACAAGGCATCCGAAGATAAGATCGGGAGAGCCTTCCATACGGGCATCTTCTCGTGCTCCAGCTCGTTGGATTTGAGCGGTCGGCCGAAGATCACCCTTTTTATAGAATCTGTCGTCATTCTTGTGCACCTCAGTTGAGTGAATAGTTAGCTTATTCTATAAGATTTCGTGTTTGATATGTCCCTAGAAAAACATAAAAAACACAAGGCTAGAGTCTTGTGTTCATCTCTCCTTCTCACTCGGCGCTTACGAGGTTAGCTGTCGGATTAGGGCTGTGAGAAGCTCGCCCTTCCCATGCTCCTGGCATAGGATTCACCCCACTTACCCGGGTCCCCCGTTCTTCATAAATGAAAATTCAGCGGTATGAAATTTTTGAAGTACGAATTGAATATTACTTTCTATTTCAACCAAAGTAAAACCGCTGAACTATGAATATGGGGCTGCACTGGTTTTAAAACAAGTCGAAAAAGCGTTTTCATAATGGCTATGCGGCTTCAAGCTCACTATTTTATTCATTAGCTTTACTTCTTGAAAAAATAGTTGCGGCAGACGCTTAATTCCGGGGTCCCCATAACATAACCGAAACTCCGGCAACGCAAAGCAGCATGCCGATCCAATCATACGTATCGGGTGTTTGCTTATCCACCCACCATCCCCAAAATACGGCCAGTATAATAAAGACACCGCCATAAGCGGCATAGACACGCCCGAAAGAAGGGAACGTCTGCAGGGTCGGCACTATCCCGTACAGCACCAGAATGACCGCGCCTAATAAGCCATACCAGAACGGCCTGGACTCGCGCAGCCAAAGCCAGATCAAATAGCCTCCGCCAATCTCAGCCAATCCGGCCAATATAAACAATAGGGCTGCTTTAAGCATCGTCTTTGTACTCCTTAATCGTACTTTAGCCGGCCGGTAACGGCCTGTCAATGCTATTATGCGGCAAAGGCGGGAATACACTCAATAAGAAAAAGCCGGGCCGCAACCGCGGGCACCGGCGATCCTGGCTCCAGGCTATTCCATGCAAGCTTGCTTTATCCGTTTCTCTTGATCGCTTTACCGCTGAAGGAAATGGGCCCGACGACGTCCGCTCTCGTTCCTGCCGTAATATTTTCAACGGTTAGGGTGAAGACATGAGCCCCCGATCTTAAATTGAAATCGATGGCTTGGAATGCAACGACATAGTTTTGCTCGGATCCCGCTGATTCTACGCCTTGCTGAGTTCTGAATATTTCTTTTCCATCGCGAAAAATTCGAAACACAAGCTGCGCGATGCCGGTAACTCCCTGCACGCCGACAGTGGCAATTAACTCCACTTTATTATTCAAGCTGGCATTGGCAGGAATACGTAATTGAATCGATGCCAGTCTGGCTCTTTTTGGAGACCGCGGAATGATGAAGGACTTGGCTTTATTAAAGCGGCGAAGCGGCTCAACGGCTTGATAATCAAGAATACGGGCCACAAGGATCATCTCCTTAATAGTTTGATAGTTTAATATATGTCTCATGGTTCGAACGGGTTTGTGCGCAAATCCAGCCGCTCGTGAAATCAACAAGTGCGGACCGCGATGAGGAACAGGAGGAGAGAGGGGAACGGGGAACGGACCGTCTCCTTCGTGAACGGCCCCTGGAGGCAATAGCTGCGTTTCGCTCATGGTCATTACGCATTCATATCAAAATATGCTATTATGAATAGTAATTAAATCTTCAAACGGTTAGAGGAGAACACCATGTACCAAGAGGTCCAGCAATTCAAAGCGGAGTTTTTCAAAGCGTTATCCCATCCGTTAAGGATAAGAATTCTTGAACTGCTGTCCGAAGGGGATAAAACGGTGAATGAACTGCAAACCCTGTTAGGCAGCGAGGGCTCCGCCGTGTCGCAGCAGCTTGCCGTTTTGCGAAGTAAGAATGTGGTTGTGGGGACGAAGGACGGAACCTCGGTCATTTACTCCTTAAGAGATCCTTTGATAAAGGATTTGCTGAAAGTAGCCAAACAAATTTTCGACAACCATCTCATTAACGCGATAACGCTATTGGAAAATATTAAGAATCAATAATCGAATTCGGAAGGGGCCGCCGGGGATGAACCAGGGGGCCCATTCTTATTTCAACTATTCCAATATCGAATCATCATGCGATTGACGATTTGGTCATTTGGATTTATGATCATTCATATATTCAAATAATCAAATGTTTATGGATATGTGAGTCCGATATGAAACGATCCTTTTTTAAAGGCAGGTATCTGGGATATCATTTCAATTCATTCCTCAAAGATCTCTTCGCCGGCTTCATGGTCGGCATTGTCGCCATTCCATTAGGAATGGCGTTTGCTATTGCATCGGGAGTCAAGCCTGAATATGGACTATTTACAACGATCATCGCGGGGATCTGCATTTCCTTATTCGGGGGCTCGAGATTTCAGATCGGCGGCCCTACCGGTGCATTCGTACCCATATTGTTTGCAATCGTCATGCAGTATGGGTATGACAATTTGCTGATAGCCGGTTTTATGGCGGGCCTCATGCTGTTTCTCATGGGGGCATGCAAGCTGGGCGGTATAATCAAGTTCATTCCAAAGCCCGTTACGACAGGGTTTACCGCGGGTATTGCCGTTATTATATTTACTGGTCAAATCGCGAATTTCTTCGGATTGCGGGGTCTTCAGAAGCACGAGGACTTTTTGTCGAATATGAAGGAATTAGGCCTTCACCTTTCAACAATCCATAGCTACAGTATGCTGACGGCTATCCTTTGTTTGGGGATGATCGTCCTGACGCCGAGGCTGTTACCGAAATGTCCCGGTTCGTTGGTAGGACTATTGATTTCAACCGTCGCAGCGGTGTTGTTCTATCCGGGTCAGGTCGCCACCATCGGTTCAACGTACGGCGGCATTCCGAGCAGCTTGCCGAGCCTGCATCTTCCCGCCTTTCAAGCGGATCATCTTCAATCGCTGCTCAAGCCGGCTTTCATGATCGCCATGCTGGGCGGCATAGAATCCTTGCTGTCGGCCGTCGTAGCGGACGGGATGTCGGGAACGAGGCATAACAGCAACCGGGAATTGATGGGGCAAGGCATCGCAAATATGTTAACTCCGTTATTCGGCGGGATTCCTGCGACAGGCGCGATCGCCCGAACGGCGACCAATATTAAAAGCGGCGCCGTGTCTCCTCTGTCCGGGATAGTGCACGGGGTGGTCGTCCTGCTGGTCCTGATTTTTTTCGCTCCTTACGCCTCGGGCATTCCTCTGGCGAGTATGGCCCCAATCTTAATGACGGTCGCCTGGAATATGAGCGAAAGGAAAGAGTTTGTTCACGTGTTGAAGTCCAAGCCGGCCGATGCTCCGGTATTGCTGGTCACGTTCCTTTGCACGGTCTTGACGGATCTGACGATTGCCATTGCGGTCGGGACGGCTTTGTCAGGCCTCATCTATGCAGCAGGCATGATACGGGACCGGGGGAAGCGGCTGATCGGAGACAGCGAGAAGGAATAGGCATGCCGCACTGGCAGCATGCCTATTCTTTTATTCCTTCATCGCACCGTAACGAATGCCCGGCTTTGATGCGCGAAGCGTCCGGTCTACCTTATTTTTTTCCTTCTGCGATCTCGGCTAGCCGCTCTTTGATGCGGTTCGTGCAAACCCCGCCGTGATAAGTAATGACCGTCTCGATGTCGTAATCGAGCAGCTTGGCGACCGACTTGAGGGCGGTTGCCATATCCGGCGTAAAGTCGGGATTCGGCGGCATGAGGACACCGTCGACCGAGGTCAGCGCATCCCCGGAAATCAACGTTTTGCTTGGAACGTGGTACAAGCAGATGTGGTCCGGCGTGTGACCGGGCGTGAAGATGACGCGGATTCCCCCGCAATAAGGAAGCAAGTCGCCGTCCTGAAGCGTAACGTCTACTTTGGAAGCCTGCACGGTGATGCCTCTTTTGATCAAAGGCGCTTCACCCAGAATGTAAGGCTTGGACAGCTCATGAGCGAGTACTTCAAGATGTCCGCCCGAAGCGTTGACCAAATCGGGCAAGCTCCCGACATGATCCAGATCCTGATGGGTTATGATGATTTTCGTCAGCTTCCCGAAAGGCAGACCCTGCCGCTCGAGGGCTTGGCGAATCACTTCCAATTGCCCGGGGATCCCCGTATCCACAAGAATAGCGTCGCGTTCATCCTTTAGAAGCGCCGCATGAACAAGGAACGTGCGCCCTCCGGCATCCATCTCCAACTGAACGGCATTGATCTCGTTATTGGCCATCGAACCCATCCTCCATCCTATTAGCTTACTTTTTAATTGTATCGATCGGGAACGGACAGTTCAACAGTACGCCTTATTCGTTCCAAGCGGTACGGCCGGACCGGTCTTTACTCCGCAACTTAGCCGCCTCAGGGAGCTGCCGTTCGGCAGAAAATGTGTTTGTAAGCGCACCGGAACTCATGTATAATTTCTATGTTGTTACTTATAGATTGTATCGGAGGAGCCTTGCAGGAGAAGGCTCCTTTTATTCTTTTCCCGCTTATTGGGAATGAGCGGAAGGCCGGGGAGGCAGTCATGGATTCTTCTTACCGTTATCGTGTGCTTGTCGTTGAGGACGATGAACATATTAGGCGTTTTGTGACGATTTTCTTGGAAAGGAACGGGTTTACGGTAACGGAGGCCGCCAGCGGGGAAGCGGCTTTGGGGGCGCTTGCCGCTAGCGCAAGCAGGCCCGATGCGGTGGTGCTGGATATCATGCTTCCGGATATGGACGGCTTTGAAATTTGCCGAAGGCTTAGGGAAACGGACCCTGACATCGTCATCGTGTTTTTGACGGCACGGGGACAGGATTTGGACAAGATCAATGGGCTCGAGCTCGGGGCGGACGACTATATCGTCAAGCCGTTCAACCCGATGGAGCTCGTAGCCAGAATCCGGACCGTCCTGCGCCGCACCCGGAAAGGGGCGAAAGCGCAAAGAAACATCCTTTACTCCGGCTCTATCCGGCTGGATCTGGACTCAAACCAGGTGTTTAAACAAGACAGCCGGATCGAATTAACGCCGAAGGAATACCAAATGGTCAAAGCGTTTATGGAACATCCGGACAAGGCATTATCCAGAAATGAGCTGCTTAACCTGATTTGGGGTGAAAATTTCGTGGGCGATATCAAAACGGTGGACGTTCACGTCCGCAAGCTGCGGGAGAAGCTGGAGGACGACTGCTCCAAACCGACGTTGATCGAAACTATCTGGGGGCTCGGTTACAGGTGGAGAAAGGACGGCTGAAAGGTTGGGTATCCAAAAACGATTGGTAGGCAGTTACCTGGCGGTTATTCTGGTTACGGTTGCGATCCTGGAGGGACTGGCGATCAGCTTTGTGAAGTTTTACTATGATCGCAACGTGGAGCGGATTTTAATAAATCAGGCTCAAATATCCGCCTCCTTCTTTCACCAATATTTTGCCGACCAGGATCTCGAGAAGCAGTCGGAACGCCTCCTGAGCGGATTCGCCGAAAATTCCTCCGCACAGGTTCAGATCATCGGCCCGTCGGGACGGCTTCTGCAGGATTCTGCCGGTCAGCCTCCGGGCAAAGACATGAACGGCTACGAGGACGTCCGGCAGGCTATGAGCGGGACCTCCTCTATTTGGAGAGGTCCTGAGCCGTTAACGAAGGAGCCGGTGATGGCGGTTTCTTACCCGCTGAAAGCCGGGGAGAAGACGGTGGGGCTCGTCCGGTTCGTCACCTCGATGACCGAAACGAACAAGACCGTGCAATACATCGCCTCCGTCTACATCTCTTCGGGGTTCGTCGTCATCGTCATCGTAGCCGTGCTAGGCTTATGGTTATCCAGAACCATCACAAGCTCCATCACCGAGCTGAAGCGGGCTGCGGAACGGATGGCGGAGGGGGATTTCTCAGTCAGAGCGAAAAAACGGTATCGGGACGAACTTGGCACGTTAGCGGATACGCTCAATACGATGGCGGAAAAAGTGAAGCAAAACGAGCGGCTCAAGAGCGAGTTTATTTCCTCCGTTTCTCATGAGATCCGTACCCCGTTAACGTCGATCAAAGGCTGGGTCGTTACGCTGAAATCCAGTCTGGAAGATCGTTTGCTGCTGGAGGACGGATTTGACGTCATTGAGGAAGAGACGGACAGGTTAACGCGGCTGGTGGACGAGCTGCTGGATTTCTCGAAGCTGGATAACGGCCGGATCGAGCTCCGCCGCACCTCGTTCCCGCTGCCGGAACTGCTTCGGCATGTCGCCAAGCAGCTTATGCCCAGAGCGGACCGGCAAGGCATCAAGCTGCAGGTGGAGGCGGATGTCCCGGTTCCGAACATTTTTGCGGACCCGAGCCGGCTGAAGCAGGTGCTGATTAATCTGGTCGACAATGCGCTCAAATTCACGGATAAGGGAGGAAGCATTACGCTTGCCGTCCGGCCGGACCGGGGGAAGGCTGTCATCGCGGTGACGGATACCGGGGTCGGCATCACGGAATATGAGCTGGGCAAGATTTTTCAGAAGTTTTACAAAGGAAGCGGCCAAGCGGCAGGGAGTGGGCTTGGACTGTCCATCTCGGAGGAAATCGTCAAGCTGCATGGCGGCGAATTAACGGTTCAAAGTCAAGTGGGGAAGGGAACAAGGGTCGAAATCGTTCTGCCGCTTGAAGCGAATGAACAAGTTTAACCCTTTCATAACCATTTTCGTTTCACTGGCATGTAAAATAAACTACAGAATAGCGAAGGCTGGGAGCAGGCTATGTTTCGAAGGCTATTGATGACATGTGCTGTGCTGGTAGATTTGCTCGGGGCAAGCGGATGCGGGATGCCTGCGGCTCCTATCAATTTAATAAAGCCGCCCGTTTCGGAAGGGGTTGTCCCGCAGGATAAGTGGGACGCGATCCTGAAAGATTTGCTGCCCGAGGGAGCGCGCCTCTTAACCTCCGCCCACGACCTTTCCTTCGGTGATTTGGATGGAGACGGCACGGACGAGGCGATCGTCGTTTATGAAGAAAACGTGAATCGTGGGAAGGATTTAAAGGCGGCCCTGGTCATGAAGCAGAATGAGAAATGGCGGATCGTATGGGATACGAAGGGCTTCGGCTACGATTTGGATTATGCTGGAGTCGCCGACGTGAACAAGGACGGCCATCCCGAAATTCTGCTCGGTTGGTCCCTCGGCGGCGGACAAAACGGACTGGATATTTATGAGTGGGGAAACAATACATTGAATTTAAGGATTAAAAAGGGATACCAAGGACATTTTAATATCGAATCACTCGATCTGAACTAGGAGGCTTTTCCCCATTGAATGGCACTGTAAGAGGCCGTCCGGATTTTTTGCTTCTGTTCCTTATTTTGCTGCTGGTCGGCTTCGGCATGGTGATGATTTTTAGCGCCAGCTCGGCTACAGCTTATTACAAATATGGCAGTCCATTGTATTACGTTTACAAACAAGGGATATTCGCTCTGGCTGGTTTTATCATCATGCTGTTCTTTATGGCGATTCCTTACCCCTTCTGGAAAAAAACCGCGCCTTTCCTCTTGGTGTTCTCACTGCTGCTGCTTGTTCTTGTATTAGTTGCCGGCGTGAACATCAATGGTGCGAAAAGGTGGTTTGTCGTCGGAAGCTTCAACTTCCAGCCGGCGGAATTTTCCAAGCTGGCCATCATCGTTTATTTATCCGCTATGATCAGCAAGAAGGGTCCCAAGTTTCAATCGTTTAGACGGGGGCTGCTGCCCTTGCTCCTGATGATCGGTTTCATGCTTCTGCTTGTCATGAAGCAGCCGGATTTCGGCACGGTCATGATTTTGGCGTTTATTTCATGTTCGATCCTGCTCGTAGGCGGCGTTAATTTACGCCATTTTGCGCTGCTCTGCATCGCTGTTATCCCCTTATTTGTTTTTCTGGCCGTAAGCAAAAGCTACCGTTTCAAACGGCTAAGCTCCTTTTTGAATCCGTTCGAGAATCAATCCGATTCCGGTTATCAGCTCATTCAATCTTTGTATGCTCTAGGACACGGTGGCTTTACGGGTACCGGGCTAGGGAAAAGCGTTCAAAAATTGTTTTATTTGCCGGAAGCACACACGGATTTCATATTTGCGGTAATCGGCGAGGAGATGGGCTTCGTTGGGTCGTCCTTGTTCCTGCTCGTGTTCTTCCTTTTCATTTGGCGCGGATTTATTACTGCAGTCAGAAGCCAGGATCCTTTTGCGCACATGCTTGGCATGGGGATCGTCTCGATGATTTTTATTCAATTTTTGCTCAATCTCGGGGCGGTGACAGGCATGCTGCCGATCACCGGAGTACCGCTCCCTTTGACCAGCTACGGAGGTTCCTCGTTGATCTTATGCATGGCTTGCACCGGCATACTGCTGAACATTTCTCGGGATAATCATCGAAGGCGTCTGGATCAACAGCAAGCATCGCAATCCGCGCGATAAGAAGCCCCTCCCGGCCGGTGTTTTTATTCCTCTCCTGATCGGAATCGGAGGGAACACAGGGACACAGACAGTGTCTACCCTGGTTCGGGCGCTCGCCGTAGGGGAAGTCCAATTCCGCGATATGCTCAAGGTGATCAGGAAGGAAGTCGCCACAGGGCTGATGACGGGAGCCTCGGTTTCCCTTGTCGCATACGGCAGGGCTTGGTTTCTCGGAGTGGAATGGAACGTCGGGCTGGTGGTGGCCATCACGGCGCTCACCATCGTCTTATGGGCGTCCTTTGTGGTGGCGATTCTCCCCTTGCTGCTGCATAAGCTGAAGGCGGACCCGGCGGTCGTCTCCAGTCCATTCATCACGACCCTGGTGGACGGTACGGGACTTATCATTTATTTCACGATAGCCAAGATTATTCTTCATCTATAGCGGAAAGAAAGAGGGCTATTGGATTGAAAGGAACAGAAAGACCTAATCCATATTACATGTTTGCAGGACTGCTGCTGATTATCGGCTTTGGCGCCTTGGCCATGACCGTCTGCAGCCAGCCGTCCAATTCATTTGATAGAACCGTTGCCGCAGTCGTACAAAGCGTCGTTTCTCCCGGCTTAACACAAGTAATGGAAATCTTCACTATCATCGGCTCAGCGAAAAGCTCCGTTATCATTGCCGCCGGCATCATGGCCTTTTTGTTTTTCGTGCTACGGCACAGGGCGGAGATCCTATTCTTCTGCGCTGCATTAGGCGGGGCGGCGGTATTGAATTCATTGTTAAAAGAAGGCTTTCACCGGGAGCGCCCGACCGTGCTCCGTTTGATTGAAGAGTCCGGTTACAGCTTTCCGAGCGGTCATGCCATCGGAGCGTTCGCGTTATACGGAGCCCTTGCCTATTTGCTGTGGCGCCATGTCTCTACGCGGCGGGGACGCAGTTTGCTCCTGTCCGTTTGCGGCTTCGTCATTCTGATGATCTGCTTAAGCCGGGTTTATCTTGGCGTGAACTATCCAAGCGATATTATCGGAGCGCTGCTGGCAAGCGGCTTCTGGATCGCTCTTGTCATCTGGTTATTCCAATGGAGTACGGAATTTGCCAAGCTGCAGGCCCACCCTGCGCCATCGGCAAATAAAGCCGCGGATTCCTGATAAACAACAGCAGCAGCCTGCCGGTTCGGCAGGCTGCTGTTTTATTTGTTAATAAGAATTTATAAGTTTTCACAACTTACAGCTTCGCATCAACCTTGATAAACGCGCTGGTCCTTGTAAGACAAGGACGGCGTAGCCGTTTATCCTGGATTGCATCGGCTGCTGCCCCGTGATTCTTACACCTTGAAGCGGCTGATATCGCTCTGCAGCCGGTTCGCCACTTCGCAGTGCGGCGCAGGTAAAATTCCTTCCAATCTGATCGAATAAAGAGGTATAATGGAAGGACGGAGCAGGGAGCGCTTCGAGGAAGGACGGGGACCATGCTGAAAGATAAGATCGTCAACAGAAAACCCGGCATCTTAACCTATGGGATCACGCCGCCAAAGCAAAGCCATACGCCGGAAAAGATAAGTGAAATCGCACAAAAGCAGCTGGAACGATTGAGCGGGATCGATATGGATGCGTTGATTATTTACGATGTGCAGGATGAAGCGGAAAGGCAGGAGCAGGAACGGCCGTTCCCCTATCTTCCGACCTTGGAACCGACGCTTTACAGCAATGCGTATTTAGACGAGCTGAAGGTACCCAAAATCATCTATCGCTGCGTGGGTAAATATACTGAGCGGGAATTGAGCGAATGGATCGCCTCAGACTCCAGTCAGGACCGGTATGCCGTTTTTGTAGGCGCTTCCTCCAGCAAGCAGCAGATCCGATTGAGGCTGCCGGATGCCTATGCCATGAGTCATAGGTTAAACGATCGTCTGCTTCTGGGCGGCGTGCTTATTCCCGAAAGGCATACCGCCCGCCGGGACGAGCACCTCCGGGTTATCGACAAAGCCCAAAGCGGCTGCCGGTTTTTCGTAACGCAGGCTACTTACAACGTCGAAGCCTCCAAGAACTTTTTGTCCGATTATTATTATTACTGCGAGCGCAATGAAATCGAGATGGTACCCATCTTGTTCAACATCGCCCCTTGCGGCTCTTCCAAAACGTTGGGGTTTATGAAATGGCTGGGGATCAGCTTGCCCAGATGGCTCGAAAACGATCTGATGCATTCCAACGATATTTTGGATAAGTCCATCCGGGTGACACACAAAATATTCGAGGAAATCTTCGAGTTCGGACTGGAAAAGGGCATTCCGATCGGCTGCAGCGTGGAAAGCGTATCGACCCGGAAAGTGGAGATCGAAGCTTCGATTCAATTGGTGAAAGACATTCAAAGCAGCATCGCGAAAAAGCTGGAGCCGACTGAACCGGATCAGCCCGTCATGCAATCATAAAAAGAAGGAGCCGCTGCGGCTCCTTTGTTTTGTTCATTGATAAGAATTTATAAGTTTTCGTAGCTTATAGCTTCGCATCAACCTTGGTAAATGCGCTGGTCCTTGTAAGACAAGGACGGCGTAGCCGTTTATCCTGGGGCTACGGCTGCTCGTGTGCGGCAGGGGGGACCAGTCGTTCCAAGCCGTTCATATAGGGCCGCAAAGCGGCGGGAATGCGGATCGATCCGTCCTCCTGCTGATGGTTTTCCAGCAGCGGAATAAGGATTCGCGGCGAGGCGACTGCGGTATTGTTCAATGTATAGCAGTAGCTCAGCCCGCCGCTCTGATCCCGATAACGGATCCCGGCGCGGCGGGCCTGGAAGTCCAGCAGGTTGGAGGACGAGTGGGTTTCGCCGTAAGCTCCGCGGCTGGGCATCCAGGCTTCCAGATCGTACTGCTTGTAGGTTTTCGCCGCCATATCTCCTGTGCATACCGCTACCACCCGGTAAGGCAGCTCCAGCTGCCGCAGAACGCTCTCCGAATGAGCCGTTATTTCCTGCAGCAGCCGCTCCGCCGTCTCCAGATTGGCTTCGCACAGCACGACCTGTTCCACCTTGGCGAATTGGTGGACCCGGTACAGCCCGTGCACATCCCGGCCCGCCGAGCCCGCCTCGCTCCGGAAGCATTGCGAGGCGGCCGCCAGCTTGACGGGCTGCGCGACGTCAACGATCTCACCGCTGTAATAGCTTACGAGCGGCACCTCCGAGGTGCCGACGAGACGCAGGTCCATGCCTTCCAGGCGGTAGGTCTGGTCCTCTCCCGCCGGGAGGAAGCCGGTATGGACCAGCGCTTCCGTACGCGCGATCAGAGGCACCTCCAGCAGAGTGAAGCCGCTGGCTAGCAGCACATCCAGGGCAAGCTGCTGAACCGCCCTGTGCAGCAGGGCGCCCGCGCCGCACAAATAATAGCTGCGGGTACCGGCGGTCTTCACGCCGCGCGGAAGATCGAGCATCCGATGCATTTCGCCCAGAGCGATATGGTCGAGCGGTGGGAAGCCGAAGGCCGGAGGCTCGCCGTACCGCGCAATTTCCACGTTATCCGCATCCGATCGGCCTCTTGGCGTGTCGGGAGAGACGATGTTTGGCACCTCCAGCATCCGTTTGTTCCATTCCAGCTCCGTCTCGGCGAGCCCCTCTTCCAGCTCCCGAAGCTCCCGGTTGACTTCCTTCACCTTCATCTTCGCCTTCTCCGTCTCCTCCGTAAGGCCCTGCCTCAGCCAACCGGGAATCTGCTGCGAGATTTGATTGCGGATTTGCCTTAAGCTCTCCACCTGCTGCAGGAGAGCGCGTCTGCGATTATCACACCGAAGCAGCTCGGAGATGTTCACCTCGATCCCCTTGTGATCGGCCGCTTGCTGCACTTGGTCCCTGTTGTCCCGAATCCACCCAATGTTAAGTATGGTCATCGTCCCTTTCCGGTTTCTTGTATTAAAAAAACGCAAAAAGCGCCCTCATCCGTATGGGACGAGGAGCGCTAGGACTCGCGGTGCCACCCAACTTGACCGGACATGCAGGTCCGATCCGCTTTGGTTCCGCGATAACGGGCGGGTCCGGTAAACTTAGGGGACAAGATGTCCCTTGACGAGAACGCCTCCGAGTTGGATGCTCTTCACAGGCATGATTGAATCATTCATTTTGACGTAGCATACTACATTTTTGGAGCTAAATCAAGGGCGGGGGCCCATCGCGGCGACAGTTCTAATCCGGCAGTCATGCCCCGCCGAAAATTGTCTTGGCCGGATTGTACAAGAGGCGAATAGAAGATGGTATGATAAATGAAACAATAGTTAACCGAAAGGAGAAGTCCGGTGGAAGGGGCGGAGAACATACGAGTCATGCTCGTGGACGACGAGGAGCATGCGTTCGGGATGATGGATATACTGCTGCGTGAAATCGGCGGTGTAGCCGTAGTCGGAACCTATACGAATCCTCTGGAGGCACTGGATGCGCTGCAGCATCTTCAGGCAGACGGGGTGTTCTTGGATATCGAAATGCCCGGCATGAACGGATTGGACCTGGCCAGAGCGTTTCAGGCGGCCCGGCCGAAGCTCCAGGTCGTGTTTACAACGGCCTATGCCGAGCATGCGATCGAAGCGTTCGAGTTCCGGGCGATCGATTATTTATTGAAGCCTATCCGTTTGGAAAGGCTGCGCCAGAGCGTTCAGCGGATCCGGGAGGCCCGGGTGATTCACAGAGCTGCGGCGGCTGCGGAGCCGGCCCTTCAATGCTTGGGCGGCTTTGCCGTACAGCTGGGGACTGCTAGACGGGGTCAGCTCTCCTGGCGTACCACCAAAGAAAAGGAGCTGTGCGCGTTTCTCGTTCACCGGGGCGGCCAGGCCGTCGAGCAATCCGTCATCATGGAGGCGCTGTGGCCTGAATCCGATGCGGATAAGGCCAGAACTTATCTTTATACTTGCATCTCGTTACAGAGAAAAAACCTGCGCTCCCACGGCCTGCCGCTGACCGTCAACAAAATAGGGAACGGATTATGCCCTCCAGCTTGGCGATATCCACTGCGATGCCGCGGAATTGGACGAGCTGCTGGACAAAACGCTGAGGGGAGATCAGCTTGGCGCCGTAAGGCTGGAACGGCTGGCCGCTTTATACAAGGGGGATTATTTCATGGATTGTGATTACCGGTGGAGTCACGGAAGAAGGGATCAGCTGTCCGGACGGTATGCGGAGGCATTAACGCGGCTGTGCTCGTTCTTTAAAATGAATAATCAGCCCGCCTACGCGGCCGAATGCCTGCACCGTCTGCTGGCGATCGCTCCGGATTCCGAGAAGGACGGACGCGAGCTGATCAAGCTGTATCTGGAGGGAGGCAACCGGAGCGGGGCCATGAAAGTCTTCAAGGAGCTGGAGCGCTCGGTGAGAGAGCGGCTGGACATCGAGCTGGAGGATGAAACGGCGAGGTTGTACCTCGAAATGATTTCTTCCTCTTCCGGAAGCGGGAGGATGCCATGAGCCGTCGCTGGCTGGCCATCCTGATTATGGCCGGGATGCTGCTTTGTACATACGGCACCATCCCGCTTCTTCAGAAGTACGGCGACAACGGAGCGCCCAAAGCCGCCGGAGGCGTTATCGACCTGTCCGGATGGAACTTCGCGGAAGGCGGACCCGTCAAGCTGGACGGCGAGTGGGAGTTTTATCCTGGACGCCTGATGGCGGCCGGCGATTTCAGAGGTGCCGCTCCCCAGACGATCACGGTGCCGGGATCATGGGCTGCCAAGACCGGGACGCTCGGAACCGCCACCTACCGGTTGCTGGTCAATGTACGCGACGAAGGCGAATGGTACGGGCTGAAGACACTATCCATTCAGATGGCCTCCCGCATTTTCGTAAACGGCAAGCCGATCGGCGGAAGCGGGCAGCCGGCGGATAACCCGAAGGATTATGCCGGTATGAATAAAACCGTGGCCGCTTATTTTCCGTTGAAGCAGGGACGGAACGAATTGATCGTCCAAGTCGCCAATTACGACTTTCCGGGGAGCAGCGGCATCAATAATTCGATTTACTTGGGGACCCAGGAACAAATCGCCGCTCTACAATCCAAGGCGCTCGCCCACGATTGGATTACCGTTTCTTCGTTTCTAATCATCGGGCTTTATTTCATCGGCTTGTATTCGCAGCGAAGGAAGGATAATTTCCTGTTCATCTTCGGCTTGGTCTGTCTGTTCTTGGCGGTATTCTCGGCGACGAGCGGAGAACGAATCATCTACGACATGTTCGGGCGGCTTCCGGCGGGACTCTTTTTGCGGCTTCAGCTGGTTTCCTCGCTTGCCGTAGGCATGGGTCTGTTATCTTACGTCTATTCGGCGTTTCGTCCCTACTGCTCTAGCCAAGTGATCCGCATATCTCTGGCGCTCGGGTTCGCTTTCCTGGTGCTCAGCGTCGGCTTCTTCAACATCGCCTATCACCGGTTGACGCTGACGCTCCATTCCGTATACTCGTCATTCTCTGTATTTTATGCTCTTTACGTCTTCTTATCGGCCGCCTTAAGAAGATCGGAGGGAAGTCTTTATTTGGCCGTCGCCGCGCTTGCCCTGAACGTGCACGCGTTTCTGATCAACGCCAACGTTTATTTCGCGGTTCCCGTCTTTTTATTTCCTCCGGCGGAAGTGTTCGTTTTTCTCCTGATGCTTGCCTTGTTAATGTCGCTACGCTTCTCGAATGCCTATAAACAAAATGAGAAGCTCTCCTCAAGGCTCATAGAGATGGATAAGCTGAAGGACGATTTCTTAACCAGGACGGCGCATGAGTTCAAGACGCCGCTTCACGGCATGATCCATATCGCGCAGTCCATGATGACCGACGAACGCCATCCGGCTACCGCAGGCCAGAGGGAGAAGCTGGAGCTCATTTCCGACATTGCCGGACGGTTATCCCGGCTCGTATACGATATATTGGATTTGTCAAGGCTGACCCGCGGGGAAATGAAGGTGGAATGCGCTCCGCTCGACGTCCGTTCCGCTTCGGAAGTCATCGTCAAGGTGCTGTCCTTCCTGACGGACGGCAAGCCGGTTCAGCTGGTAAACAACGTACCGCAGCATCTTCCGCTCGCGCTGGCGGACGAAAGCCGGTTCCAGCAAATTCTCAGCAACCTGCTCGACAACGCCGCGAAGCATACGCATTTCGGGATGATCGCAGTCGGTGCAGCCGTTCACGGAGACATGCTGGAGGTCTCCGTAACGGATACGGGCGAAGGGATCGGGGAGAACGACCTCGCGTTCATCTTCGAGCCGTTCAAGTCGCTGAGCGCAGATGCCGACCGCAGCTTCGGCCTGGGCCTGCCGATCGTCAAGCAGCTGGTGGAGCTGCAGAACGGGCGGATCCGGGTCGCCTCCCGCCTGGGAGAAGGAACGACGTTTACGTTCAGCCTCCCGCTTGCCCGGCCGGAGGAGAGCGCGCGATTTCAGCGAGGCGACGAATTGGCGGTTGAACTGCGCTCCCAGGCGTCTCCCGGCTATTCGTTTCCCACGCCGTATGTATCGCCGCAGAAGGGCTTGTACACAATTCTGGCGGTGGATGACCACTTCTCCAATCTCAGGGTGTTGATCGATTCACTGGAGCGCCTGGATTATATGGTCATTGCGGTGAATACGGGAGAAGAAGCGCTGCGGGTGCTCGAAGGTAAGCAAACCGTCGATCTGGTCATTCTCGATCTGATGATGCCGGGAATGTCGGGGTTTGACGTTTGCCGGACGATACGCCAACGGCACAGTCTGGTGGAGCTCCCTGTGCTGATGGTCACCGCTTCGATCTTATCCGAAGACAAGCTCGCCGCTTTCGATGCGGGGGCCAACGATTTTTTGCCGAAGCCGTTTGACCGGTCCGAGCTGACCGCGCGCGTCAAGGGGCTCCTCTTGATGAAGGAACTGGCGGGAAAGGCGGTTGATCTGGAGGTGGCTTTCCTCCAATCGCAAATCAAGCCGCATTTTTTATTTAACGTGTTAAGCACGATTATGTCTCTGAGCTATACCGATGCAAGCGAGTCACGGAACGTGACGGCGAATTTGGCCGACTATTTGCGGGGCAGCTTCTCGTTCGGCAACGTTCAGAAGGACGTCCCGTTCCGGACCGAGCTCGATTTGATCCGCTCTTACGTGGAGATTGAAAAGGCACGCTTCCAGGACCGGATTCGCGTCGAATACGATATCGCGGATTCGGCCGGGAATGTCAGGCTGCTGCCTCTGCTGATCCAGCCTCTTGTCGAGAACGCCATACGGCACGGCATCGGCAACCGCGTGGAAGGGGGCACCATCAAAGTGAGGGCTTATGAGGAGGGGACGGAATACGTCTTTACGGTAGAGGACGACGGGGACGGCCTGACCGGGGAGCAGCTCGAGCAAGTTATGGCGAATGATGCCGCATTGCGAACTTCGGGACATCAAGGGGTCGGATTGCGAAATATCGGCAAGCGCTTGAAATATGCTTACGGTACTTCCTTGCGGGCGGAAAGCTCGCCTGGCCAAGGAACCAAAATGACGGTCCGCGTTCCTTACGCATTGAAATAAAGACGGCTTCCGTTTGTTCAGATTTTGTTAAGACCGAGTGTGGTAAAATGACGTCCGGAATATTGCTGAATTTTGTCGCTCTATAAGACTTTAGTTACATATTCATGAGTCTAAAGGGCTGATATTTCGCAATAAAGCACGGTGCATGGTTCACCGCGCGTTCTTCAAATTTGACAATCGGAGGTTATCCAATTTATGCAAGGCAAGAAAACACTGCTTCTTTTATTGGTTCTAACCCTGGCGTTCAGCTCCTCCCCGCTTCATTCGGCTGGGCCATCGTACCGTCTGGTTTTGACCGATCAAGCAAGTCCCATTCGCCCTCAAGTGGAAAAACCGGCATCCTCGGCACTACCACAATTTCAGGCACCCTTTTTGCTCAAAGCCGGTATCTCCTTTTTTTGAATATATATAAGCCGACATTTCCTCTGCGGAACTTCATGATGTCATTTAGTATCATCTAGCAAGGCTGCCGATATGTCGGAGGCTTCTACGGTCACACTTGTCATGTTAGAACCTCCAAATAGTGCGGAGACCGTAACTTGGGGCGAAAAGTGGAATTTGATGCAGGGGTCCAAAGGTGTTTCTACGTATCAAAACGACCTGCAGTCTAATCTCACTGTTAAATTTCCTGCCGACAAACGCTTGGGTAATTTTGCAATTTTGTGACTTTTTTTGCTTCCATCTATCCGGACACCAAAATCGCCAAGTAAATAAATCGCCTCAAGGTCAACGCCCTGATGGAAGCCGGTCTCGAACTGTCCGCAGCCGAAAATAAAACTAAAATTACCACATTGATCGAAAAGAAGAAAATTATAGCAAAAAATTAAAGAAATGGGCAAATGATGATCAAAATACTCAATGAACTCTAAATAAATATGATATATGCTTTATCTCAAGTGATGATCCCAGAGTGCAGAAATCATTGATAACGACAATTGAAACCGCTTACCAAAGTTTTCGCTAGTTAGTGACACAACTTGGAGGGGAAAAAGATGAAGTGGGTTAGAATTGTATCTTCAGTTGTATTGATGACAGCGCTTGCAGGTTGCAGTCAAGGAACAGGCACACAGGATGACAAAGGTAGTGTCGACAAAGGGAGTGTTCAAACGAAAATTTCAAATGAACCGATTACCCTTACTCTCTACCAGCACGCGGCGATTAGTAATGAGGAAATCGACAAATTTGTAGTTCAGCCTGTAAAAAAGAAATATCCTAATATTTCGATTAATATTGTACGTAAAGGGACAGGCGCCAATCCGGAGGACTTAGTGGCTGCAGGCATCGTTCCGGACCTGATCTATACGACAGACGCTAATACTCCTCTTTGGCGGGATCTTGATGTACCAGAGGATCTGAACACTCTGATTAAGAGCAACAACTTCGACTTGAACCGTTTCGACCCTAATGCCATAGATTCCATTAAAGTTTACAGTGGTGGAAAAGGTGCAATGTATGCTTTACCGGTCATGCAAAACATCGCAGCTCTTCTCTATAATAAAGATATCTTTGATAAATTCGCTGTCCCGTATCCGAAAGACGGGATGAACTGGGATGAGATCATCCAGTTAGCCCGTAAGATAACCAGAACAGATAACGGGATCCGATACATTGGATTGAGTCCTGATAACATTTCCCGTTTAGGTTATGGACTTTCTTTACCTTACGTTAATCCGTCTACGAACAAAGCGTCAATTAATAACGATAATTGGAAAAAAGCTTTCACCACGATGAAAGATATGCTCGATGTCCCTGGATTTCTCGGAGAGGATAAGAAACTCACTTATGGTACCAATGAATTCTTTAAGGAGGGAAGGGTAGCCATGTTTACCCAATGGGTTCCCGATATGGTAGCGAGCCTTGATCCGAGTATCGCTGATAAAGTGCCATGGGATTTCGTCTCGCTTCCCAACTACGCTGAAGCCATCGGTACAGGCCGCGTCATTTCCCCACATACGATCATTATGAATAAGCAAAGCAAATATAAGAATGAAGCTTTTGAAGTGATGAAGATCTTCACTTCCGATGAGGTACAATCAGAACTGAGCAGAAGTGGAAAAATTTCCGTTCTGACCAAAGGGGATTTACAAACACAGTATGGCGCAAATGTACCTTATCTCAAAGGAAAGAACATAGCCGGTATATTTAAGTCAAAACCACGCAAAATAAACGACCCCCTTACTGAATATGACGTCTTAGTCCGTTCAGCCATCGATGCTCAGGTCAAAGAGTTAGCAGCGGGGAAAGATGTTAATACGGCCTTACGGGCAGCGGAGGAAGCTGGGAATAAAGCTATTGAGGAAAAATTGAAAACAGTAAAAAAATAAATCATTCGGTACCGGAAAAGTCCATGAATATCATGGACTTTTCCGTTTTTGATGTTTCTTAAACTGCAAAGGAGAATACCCTGTTGATTCTTTAAAAGCTTTTGAAAAATAATTACTGTCATTAAACCCGCAATCAAAAGCTATTTGCCTGATAGAATGATTTGTAGTTTTTAACATATTTTTTGCGTTGTTTATTCTTATGATCCGTACATATTCTTTAAAGCCCAATCCTGTAGTTTTAAGAAAAAGTCTAGAAAGATGAGAATTGCTTAAATTAAGCATGTCAGACGCAGAGTCTAATGTTATCGATAAATGATAATTTGCATTAATGAACCGAATAAGTCTTTCTATAGTGGGGTTTGCATGGTTGTTGCTATGATAGACGAATTCTGACTTATTTCTAATGAAGTAGGAAAGTAACTGGATGAAATAACTTTTAATAAGATCAGAGGATAAATCATCATTTTTATCCATTTCCTCTCCTATTATAAAGAATAGTTTTTTTATCAGTTCAGGATTTTGTGGCTTGTATATACACTGCTCAAAAAGGTCTTTCATTTTCAATATGTAATCAATACCTATATATTCCTCTGTAAAGTTGATTACGGCCCTCTCATAACTTTGAGAAATATAATTATTCTTATGTAACGTTCCTTTAGGAATAAAAAGTATATCATGATTAGAAACCGAATAAGATTTATCTTTTACAAAGTACTCACTACTACCTGATATAAGAAAATAGATTTGATAATTGTCATGATAATGATAACTGGTTTTAATCATAACTGAATTAGAATAACCGTATTGAATTCCTGATAGAGGGCTATCATTCTTTGGCGGCATTTTATTCTCCCTCCACTAAATAATTGCTCTTTCATAACAGCATAAAAATTAAGAAAAGATATGCAACTATCAATAAAGTCGATGAAATCTAAATAAATATGATATATGCTTGATTAGATAATAACATAAAACTTATTACAGGTTGATAAGTTCTTCAAAATCTCAATATATAAGGATGATCTCGATCATGGATATCAAGTTTGTTGCTACAAAACCTGCTTCCGTTTCAGGATACGTTTCATCACTCTTCCGCAGCTTGGGGCGACACCGCTGTGATCTGTCCATGGACGATGTACCTGACCTACGGGGACACAAGGCTGCTTGCCGAGCAATACGGCAGTATGAAGGCTTGGGTGGAGTATATCCGGCGTCAGGGAAAGCATGAATGTTTATGGAATACCGGCTTCCACTTCGGCGATTGGCTCGGACTTGACGCCAAGGAGAACAACTTAATTGGTGCGACACCGAAAGATTTGATTGCCACTGCTTATTACGCACATTCAGCGCGCTTGCTGCGGGATGCCGCTGTAGTGCTTGGGAACGCGGCAGATGTGCGGCATTACGGGGAGCTCTTGGAAAGGATCAAGAAGGCATTCCGGGACGAGTTCATCACCCCCGCAGGACGGATTGCAGCTCCTACGCAAACCGCTCACGCACTCATACCTGATGAGATTGCGGTCGTAGGCGTGGACAATAACCGGATCGGCCGCTATATCAGCCCGAAGCTCAGCACGGTCGATCAGCCGAAAATCCGGATGGGGCGGGCTATCGTAAAGAAGCTGCTTCATCAGCTGGAGCGGGATGCCGTTTCGGAGGACCGGGTGCTGATCCTTGAATCCGAGCTGATTGTCAGAGAATCTTCGATGGCCAAACGGGGCTGAATCGGACCCGAATTCCTCTTATGGCCGCGGGCTGCGGATATACCGTAGAAGGATCCGGCCCTATCTTTATTTTGATGGGAAAAATATTGTAAAAGCTATTGCAAAAACTTAAATAAGGTATATATTATAGTATATTAACAAATACTCTGAAGGCGGCAGCTTAGAAGAACAGAACATCTTTTGTGATTCTATGTGAAGGTTTTCACTAAGAGGGGTCGTTTTCGATTCCTTTTAAATATGAAATACCTGAATTTGTGCTAACAGGGTATACTCACCAATGAAGGGGACGAAGAAATGCCACAAACTACAGTTACGGAACCAGAAGTTGCTACGGTACCAGCGATCGCAAAAGCGGATGTGCTGGACCAGTTGCTGAAGCCGGAAGTGCAGGAGTCTTTGACGGTATTGGTGGAGCAGCTGCCGAAATTGACCGAAATGATGACTCTGCTGACGAAAACGTATGATCTTGCCCAGAAGGTAGCGTCGGACCGCATCCTCATTCAAGATATGGTGGGCGGCATCCAGGAAGTGTACAAGCCGATCGAGGAGAAAGTAAAAGGTTATGCCTCTGCTGCGATCGAAGCGGGTGACCGTGCCGAGAACAGCGATGCGACAATCGGTCTGTTTGGCATGCTCAAGCTGCTGAAAGATCCGGAATTGCAGAAGATGCTTCGCTTCGCCCAAGCTTATTTGGATATCCTTGGCGAAAGAAAAAGATAAAACTAACCCCATTACTTAATAAGAACGGAGTATACAGACGTGAGCAAACAAATCCTGATTCTTGGCGGCGGCTACGGCGGTTTGTTGAGCGCCCTTTCCGCACGTGCCAACTTAACGCCGGAAGAAGCAACCATTACTGTAATCAACCGTGTTCCCTCGCACCAAATCATTACCGAGCTGCACCGTCTTGCGGCCGGGAACGTCGATGAGAAGGCCGTTGCCCTGCCGCTCGAAAAATTGCTGAAGGACAAGGGCATCAACCTGAAGATCGGTACGGTCGAATCGATCGATCCGGAAGGCCGCAAAGTATTGCTGCATGACGGAACTTCCTACGGCTACGACGCTCTGGTGCTCGCTCTCGGCAGCGAAACGAACTATTTCGGCATTCCGGGGCTTCAGGAAAACAGCTTTACGCTGAAGTCCGTTGGAGATGCAAACCGCATTTTCGCACACGTGAACGAACGGATCCGCGCATACGCCAAGTCCAAAAATCAAGCAGACGCCACTTTCGTCATCGGCGGCGGCGGTCTGACCGGCGTTGAGCTTGTAGGCGAGCTGGCGGACGAGCTCCCTGGCATTTGCCGCAAGAACGGCGTAGATTTTGCCGATGTCAAGCTCTATCTGGTCGAAGCGATGCCAAGCATTCTGCCGATCTTCTCCGCTGATTTGATCGAAAGAGCGACAACGAGCCTCGAGAAGCGCGGCGTTCAGTTCCTGACCGGTCTTGCGATCACGGAAGTGAACGGCTACACGGTCAGCTTGAAGGACGGCCGGACGATCGAAACCGGCACCCTGGTTTGGACCGGCGGCGTTCAAGGCAGCTCGCTCGTTGCGAACTGCGGCATCGAAGTGAACCGCGGCCGCGCTACCGTGAACGAGCATCTGCAATCCGTCTCGCATTCGGACGTATTCCTCGCGGGCGACTGCGCGGTAGTGTTCGGACCGGAAGGCCGTCCGTACCCGCCGACCGCTCAATTGGCATGGCAGATGGGCGAGCTTGCAGGCGCCAACATCGCGGCTGCCTTCAAGGGCAGCAAGATGGATGCCTTTAGTCCGGTCTTCTCCGGTACGCTGGCAAGCTTGGGCCGCAAGGACGGCATCGGCTCCATCGGCGGAAGCGGCATCGAGCTGAAAGGCACGCCGGCATCCTTGATGAAAAAGGCGAGCAACGCCCGTTACCTTTCGCACATTAACGGCCTGTTTGCCCTGGCTTACTAAGAAACGTATAAAGCGCAAACCTCATTCCAGCCGAGGTTTGCGCTTTTTTTACGCTTCAGCAATCCGCAATACTTCAGCGTATGCTTCAAGAAATATACGGGTATGTCGCCCTCCGAATTCAAGGCGGGAGGCGAAGCCACTTTGAAGCAAGCGGCTACGCTTTGCTTTTCCCGCCGAGCAGGGTAAACGCCCCGATCACGACCAGCGCGATGGCGATGACCGGTCCGCTGACTACCAGGTAGTTGAATATCGCACCAAGCGTGAATGCTGCAAAAAACAGTATCGAGAGCCCCGTCAGAATGGTAATGGGGATCAGCAAATAACGGTTTCTCAGGCCGAACCAATAAAACTCGAACAGCCCGATGGCCGGCGCCAGGAGGAAGCCGGGCCACATGAATCCCCAGCTGTCGAACAGCATGGAGATTTGGCATACGATTCCCGCCGTTAGCAGCACTCCCCCTGGAATCAATAGCCCCGAGGCTCTAGGAGCGGTGATGCTGAAATAAAGCCAGTGGAAGAACAGGCCTAGCGGAATGACGAATAAGCTCGGCCAATAATAGCTGAAGATGGTGCCGGCCCCGATCGGATGGCCCTGGTTCCAGTATAAGCCGACCCCGAGCAGGATGAGGACAATCCCTAAGACGAAACGGTTCATACGTGACTTCCCTTCTATATAACTTTATTGAAACCAGATTAACAAATCCGGAATAATCTGTCACCCTTCTCGGGGGAAGCACGGCACTGGACTTAAGTCCAGGCTGCCGCGACCGCTAAATGCCATTGCGCGGCGAGGAAAACCGCAATAGCGCCATCTCGAAAGAGCGAGATGGCGCTGTCGTGGTTTTTGCGATAAAAGGCTGAGGCAGCCGTTTCCTTTTTTAGTTGATAATTTATAAGTTTTCGCGGGCTAATAGCTTCGCATCAACCTTGATAAACGTGCTGGTCCTTGTAAGACAAGGACGGCGTAGCCGTTTATCCTGGACCGGTTATTCCGTATATCTGCCGCTTTTTCGATGGGCTTTTATCTTCGTTCTTATATGCACCAGACCGGCGACGGATAACAGCAAGATAATATTTCGGTCCACGAGAGAGAATACGCCGTCATTCACCCACAGGAGCACGACCATTAAGGCGATCCAAATATTGATGCACAAATATTCCAGCAAGATGTTATTCATCAGATCAGTCCTTTAATCATGAATTCATTCCCGTGTAAAGGGCTATACTTCTATGCTACGCGCTGGACCTGTCGAATGCAAGGTGCTGGGAATGATTTTCGACAAAAATGGGCTTGTTCGGACACCTGAATTAGGCGACACGCTGTCGGATGGCTGGGAAACGGAGCATTCCGCCGGGTAAATTGTCCGATCAAGTCATGAGGATTGTGCAAAAAGAGCTGAATTTTCTCTATAGCTGACTCGCGCAAAACCGTTTATCATAATGGGCATGTCTATCACTAAGTGAATATTAGGGGTATAGCCCTGGCCAAGGAGGAACGAAACTGGTGAGTTCGCAAACGCAGGTACAGGAGACGAAGCTATGGTACCGGAGGCCCGCCAAGCGATGGCTGCAAGCGCTCCCGGTCGGAAACGGCCGAATCGGAGCTATGGTACACGGAGAGATCAACCGCGAAGTGATTCAGCTCAATGAAGACACCGTTTGGACGAGGGGGCTGAAGGACCGGAACAATCCGGATGCTCCGAATACGATACAGGAAGTGCGCCGTTTGCTTAAGGAAGGCCGGCTAGAGGAGGCCCACGACATCGCGGATATGGGGCTGATGGGCGTTTCGCGCCGTCAGCCGCCTTACCAGACGCTCGGAGAGCTCAATCTATTGTTCCCGAGCCACCGGGAGGGCGAGGCTTCGGACTACCTCCGGGAGCTGGATTTGGCTACCGGCATTGTTAAAGTGACTTACTGTATAAATGATACCGTTTAAACGAGAGAAGTGTTCTCCAGCGCGGCCGATCAGGCACTGGTCGTGCGGCTTACCGCGGACAAGCCGAACCGGATCCGCGTAGGGGTGAACCCGTTCCGCAAGCTGGATGCGTTCACCGAGATCGAAGGGGAAGACACCTTGTGCCTGAAGGGGCAATGCGGCACCCGGGGCACAAAGTTCCATGCCCGCCTGCGGACGCTGCAAGAGGGAGGCACCCGCAGAACGCTTGGCGATCACATGGTGATGGAAGGAGCGGATGCCGTTACCTTGGTCCTGGCCGTATCGACCGACTTCCGCCGCCAGGATTACCGGGAGCATTGTGCGGAGCAGTTGCAAAGAGTGAGTGGGACGACCTATGATCGTTTGCGCAGCCGGCATGTCTCGGAGCACCAGGCTTGGTTTGAACGGATGGAGCTTGCGCTTTCCGGCAAGGATGGCGAGGACCGGAGCGCTGCCGACGGACGAGCGGCTTGCCCGCGTGAAGCAAGGAGAGGAGGATCCCGGGCTTACGGCTCTGTTCTTCCATTATGGCCGTTATTTGTTCATCGGCAGCAGCCGGCCGGGGAACCTTCCGGCCAATCTCCAAGGCATATGGAACGACGGCTACGTTCCGCCTTGGGATTCCAAATATACGATCAACATCAATATTCAAATGAATTACTGGCCCGCGGAAGTATGCAACCTGTCCGAGCTGCATTTGCCGCTGTTCGACCATTTGGACGCCATGCTGCCGAATGGCCGCGAAACCGCGAAGGTGAATTACGAAGCCCGCGGCTTTATGTGCCATCACAACACCGACCTGTGGGGCGATACCGCGCCGACCGATTTTGCCTGGGCAGGACTGTGGCAAATGGGAGCGGCCTGGCTCTGCTTCCATCTGTGGGAGCATTATACGTACAGCCTGGATAAGGAGTTCCTCGCTAAGCGCGCTTATCCGCTGATGAAGGAAGCGGCGCTGTTCATTCTGGACTTCTTGTTCGAGGACGAGCAAGGCCAGCTGAACCTCGGGCCGAGCGTATCGCCGGAGAACGGATTTAAGCTGCCGAACGGACAAACAGGGAGATTGTGCATCAATCCTGCTTCGGATATCCAGATCGCTAGAGGCCTCTTCAGCTTCTCCGCGAGGATAAGTGGGCCAATGCGGCAAGAGCCGCTCTGAAGCGGCGTTTGGAATACGGAGGCGGCGGAACTGGCTGGAGTCTTGCCTGGATTATCAGCTTATGGGCCCGCTTCGGGGAAGGCGACCGCGCGAACGAAATGATGACAAAGCTGTTGCGGGTCAGCACGGCTGATAACCTGCTGGATCTTCATCCGCCGCAAATTTTTCAAATCGACGGGAACCTCGGAGCGGCTGCAGGCATTCCCGAGATGCTGCTTCAATCCCATGAGGGTCGGATTCGGCTTCTCCCGGCGCTGCCGGCTTCGTGGTCCGGCGGCTATGTGAAGGGGCTGCGCGCCAGAGGAGGCTTTGAGATTGAGCTTTGATGGCACGATAACCGGCTGGAAGCGGGGGGAATCCGTTCGCTCGCCGGCGGGCTGTGCACGCTTCAATCGGAGCTTCCGCTGAACGTTACGAAGGAAGGTAAGCCGGTTGCTTTCACGTCGAATATTTCCGGGGAAATGGCCTTTGAAACGACGGCCGGAGCCGTATACGAAATAGTTCCAGCTTTATAATACAAATGAAGCCGTACGAAATAAAAACGCTGTTGATCGAGATGTAGCACAAAGCCGACCTGGGCAGGTCGGCTTTATCATCATTGCATCAGACAGGTGCTGTTGAACTTCGTTTAATAAACCGGGTGGGGATCAATGTCATTTTACGCTCTTGTCCCGGGGACTCCATGTTGGAGATCAATAGTTTGGCGGCTTCCTCACCCAGCCGGTATTCCTGCTGTTCCACGCAGGTTAAGGGCAGGGCGGCATGCTCGGCCGATTCGTACTCATCAAAGCATACCAGAGACATCTCCTCCGGCAGCTTTTTTCCAAGCTGATTCAGGACATGGATTACATCAAATGCCAATGCGTAATGGGCGGCGAAGCAAGCTGTGACATCCGGATTGCTTTGGAAAAAATGAGTTAATATTTCTACGTTGCCCGGGTCCGTTTTCCCCGACCTCCCTTTCAAACTCACCTGCAGCCGGTAATCGATTGGAAGAGAGGTTTCTCCAAGCGCTTTCTGATATCCGGTCAACCGATCTTCCAGGCTTGTCGTTTGAAGATCGGAATTGATATAGGCTATCCTCCGGTGACCTAATTTGATTAAATGGCTCGTTGCTTGGCGGGCGCCCTCCATATTGTCCGAGCAGACGCAATTGGTATCGACTCCCCGCAAATAACGGTCCACGACGACAAGCGGAAACCGGTCAAGGCTTAATTTTAATATATCCTCGTTATAGCTTTCATCCGCAACCGGATACACAATGATCCCGTCTACGCCAAATGAAATCATTTCTTGAAGCTTTTGCTTCTCGATTTCTTTCGAATCATGCGTCTTGCAAAAAAGCAAATGGTATCCATGCTTGGAAAGCTCGCTCTCGATGCCGCTTACGACGTTGGCCGTAAACCGGTTATCCAGCCGCGGCATGAGAAAAGCTACGATTTTTCCGGACCCCGGCTCCGAACCGGCGATTGGATCCGGTAACCTTGAAGTAAGAGTGCCTGATTGCACGAAGGATCCTTTGCCTCGTATCCGATAAATCGCGCCCTCGTCCACAAGCTCGCTCAATGCGCCTCGAACCGTTACGCGGCTTACCTGAAACTGCTCGGCAAGCTCATTTTCAGATGGAATTTGTTGATCCGGCAGCCAAACCTTTTGCTGGATCTGATCCAAGATATACTGACGTAATTGTTTATATAGAGGGGGCCTAGAATTTGAGGAGATCGGGTTCACGGCATTCACCTTTTTTAATGGAATTTGTTGGCTATAGATGGACTGAGTAATACAACTAATATAACAAGTTGTCGGCGATGTTGTAAACCATACTTGTACTTATTTACAATATATTAAATTGACTCTTACAGAGGATGTTTCTATAGTTGTATTATAAAGTGTTAGGACTTACATAATATAACTAATACAAGTTATGTAGGAGGCACAAGGCAAGCATGAGAAGAGGTCTTAGGCGACGGACGTGAGGCCGATTTTGCCGGCTCCGGACACCATAGAATATGGCTGGGGGTATCTGGAGGACTCCGCTCCCGGATGGTGGGTGATTCAAGTTACCGGTCCGGAGGTGCGGGCGGATTGGCATGTGCTGAACAAGGGAGTGCAGGGACAGCTTTGCTGGAAGCGGGGCGAGAAGGTCGTTATTACGAAGAGGCCGCCGTTCGAAGCAACCGGCGGGCGGCCGCTGCCCGAGCTGGCGGAGATTCGATCCGTCCGGCTTCGCGCCGCCGGGGACAGCTGCAGAACTCCGGACATTTACCGCGTTTCCTTGAACGGAACGGAAATCGGAATATTCCCAAGACTGGAATATTTCGATGCCCGCCAGTATTTGGAGATTGCGCCGGAGCATTGGCCGTTACTGAAAGGCAAGAACGAGCTTACGATTCATACGCCGGACGAACCGATGACGATCGGCGCTATAGTTTTGGAAGTGGAAACGGAAAAGGGCTGGGTTCGCAGCACGGTTTCGGATTATTACGCCAATACAAATAAATGGGACCGCTGGGGATCCAGTAATTTCGTTCAAATCACAGGGGGAGAACGTATCCGATTCGAGCTCTGTTTCGCAGAATGACATATATAAGGAGCGTGTAAATCTTGACGAACGATAAGACGACCGTACACGTGATTTCTCATAGCCATTGGGACCGCGAATGGTATCTTCCATTTGAGCAGCACAGAGCCCGGCTTGTACAATTGATGGATACGCTGATTGATTTGCTGCAGGGAGAGTCGGCGTTTCAAAGCTTTCATCTGGACGGGCAAACCATTATGTTGGACGATTATTTGGAAATTCGGCCGGAAAACAGTGCGAAGATAAAGGGTCTGATTCAGCAAGGGAAGCTGCACATCGGCCCATGGTATATACTTCAAGATGAATTTTTAACCAGCGGCGAAGCCAACCTCCGGAATTTACAAACCGGGCTCCGTATGGCCAAGGCATACGGTTCCGTATGCAGGATCGGTTATTTTCCGGATTCCTTCGGAAACATCGGGCAGGCTCCGCAAATTTTGCGCCAGGCGGGCATGGATTGCGCGGTGTTCGGCAGAGGGGTTAAGGCTACGGGGTTTAATAATCAAACGGAAGAGGCCGGGGGACAATTTCTATCCCCGTACTCGGAAATGCGGTGGCAATCTCCGGACGGCAGCAGCGTTCTCGGCATATTGTTCAGCAATTGGTATCATAACGGAATGGAAATTCCGGCAGAGAATGAGGCGGTGAGAGCTTATTGGGAAACCCGTATCCCAAAAGCCGAAAGGTATGCGTCTACCCCCCATCTTTTGTTTATGAACGGGTGTGACCACCAACCGGTTCAGACGAATCTGGCCGAAGCGCTGGAGCTTGCAAGAGAGCTGTTTCCCGAACTCGATTTTGTTCATTCCAACTTTGAGGAATACATCCAACGAGTAAAAGAACGGCTGCCTGCCCGCTTGACAACCATTACCGGCGAACTCAGAAGCCAGCGGACGGACGGCTGGGGAACCTTGGTAAACACGGCTTCTGCACGAATCTATATGAAACAACGGAATCAAACGTGTCAGGCCTTGCTCGAAAAGGTGGCGGAACCGCTGGCGGCGCTAGCGGCACGTCATGGACGTCCGTATCCGCATCATTTGTTAAATTATGCTTGGAAAACGCTGATGCAGAATCATCCCCATGACAGCATTTGCGGCTGCAGCATCGACGAAGTGCACCGAGAAATGATGACCCGATTCGAGAAGTCGCGTCAAGTGGCCGAGCTGGTGATTTCGGATAGCATGACATGCATTGCCGAACAGATAAATACTTCAGGATTTGCGTCTGATTCTGCGAAATCGGTGCCTTTCGCCGTATTTAATTCCACCGGCTGGAATAGAACAAACGCGGTCACCATCGAGCTGGATATTAAAAAGATCCGGTTCGATGGCCGGGATTCTTCGGAGATACGAAGCGAATTGGAAAATTTGTTTTTGGACAAAGGCGTACTCACCGACGCCAAGGGAGAGCGGCTGCCGTTTGTTATGGAGGATTTGGGAGTTCAGTTTTCGTACGAGCTCCCGGATAACGGTTTCAGGCAGCGATTCTGGTCGCGTCGAGTGCAGATCGCGTTCGAGGCTAACGATATTCCGGCCATGGGCTACCGGTCGTATGTGTTCCATCCTTTTGAAAGCCCGGAAGATGAGGCAGCAGGCTTCGGGATCCACCTGAAGGCACGCGAACGGGAAATGGAAAACGGGCACATCAAGGTGACGATCGCGGGGAACGGATCGCTGACTTTGCTTGATAAAGCGACCGGTGTCATCTTTAAAGACTTGTGCATTTACGAAGATGTTGGCGATCTCGGGAATGAATATATGTTTAAGCAAACCGAGGATGATGCTTTAACGACAGCGCGGCTGGAAGCCGACATTCGCCTTGCCGAATGCTCGCCGGTACGGGCCGTATTTGAGATCGTTCATGAATGGGAGCTGCCGGCTCAGGCGCATGCGGGCCACGAGGAGGACATCCGGAGGATGGTTCCTTTCCGTAAAAGAACGGGCGGGCGCAGCAAACAAAAAGTCCCGTTTACCGTGATTACCCGGGTTACGCTGGAAAACAATGCGAAAAGCGTCGCGATCTCCGTTTCGTTCGATAATCAGGCCAAGGATCATCGTCTTCGGGTACTGCTTCCAACCGAACTGTCATCGGAGACGCATTTTGCCGATTCGATATTTGAGATCGCGGAGCGTTCGAACGCGCCTTCTCCCGAATGGACCAATCCGAGCAACTGTCAGCATCAACAGGCCTTTATTGATGTTCGCGGGAAAGGAGCCGGCCTTGCTGTAGCCAACCGCGGACTTCCCGAGTATGAGATTCTGCGGGACGGACGCAATACCATCGCTCTCACCTTACTGCGGTCTGTGGCCGAGCTTGGAGATTGGGGGGTATTTCCTACTCCCGAAGCCCAATGCCTCGGAAATCATGAGCTTCACTTTGCCTTGATCCCTCATGGCGGCGAAGCGGCAGCATACGATGCCTATGCGGAGGCCTATCAATTCCAGGTGCCTTTGTTCGCAAAGCAGACAGGGGTCCACTCGGGACCGCTTCCTGGAGAAGCCGGCCTGTTTCGGTGGTCCGGTTCCGCACTCGGTTTATCGGCTCTGAAATGCAGCGAAGAGACGAATGATCTTATCGTCCGCTGGTTTAATATGTCCGGCGGCGAGGAACAGCTTGCTTTCGATTGCCCGAATGGAACGCAGTCCGTATATATGAGCAGCGTGCTCGAGGAAAGGGCGGAGCGTCTGCCATATGTATCCGGCGATGAATTGCGTTTGAGCCTATCTCCATTCCGCATTGTGACCCTTTCGCTTAACGGAAGCCATGAACCGGGAGGACGCCATGTCTTATAAACTGATTGCCGTAGATATGGACGGTACGCTGCTGAATAAGAATAAAGACATCTCGGAAGAAAATATCCGGGCCATCCGGGAAGCATCGGAATTGGGGATCAAGGTGATTTTGTCGACCGGGAGACCCATCGGAGAGGTCAGAAGCTATGCGCGAAAGCTGCAGCTGGATTTGCCTTTAGTGGTGAATAACGGCAGTGAAATCTGGAGCAACCCTGACAAGCTGCATCAAAGGTATGAACTGGAACCGGAACACATGATCGAAATGTTCGAGCTTATAGGGAAGTACGGAGAAGACCTTAATTATTGGGCGCATACCGTTGAGGGCTTGATTACTCGCGCCAATCATCCGGAGGATATCCGGAAGGTCCGGTGGCTCCAGTTTGCAATCCAAAGCAAGGATGTGTCGCGTTTATCGGAAATCCGGCAGCGGCTGGATGCTTGGCGGCGGTTTGAGCTCAGTAACTCGCATATTTCGAATGTCGAATGCAATCCTCCCGGAATCAGCAAGGCAAGCGGGTTACGGGAGGTGTGCGCGATGCTCGGCATTGAGGCGTCGGATACGGTGGCCATAGGAGACAGTCTTAATGATATACCGATGATACGCTTCGCGGGTCTGGGGGTAGCCATGGGGAATGCGCAGGAACCCGTAAAGCTTGCCGCGGATATTGTGGCTCCAAGTTATCACGAGGACGGCGTGGCAGCCGTGATCCAAAAATATTTGTTGGCTCCCTCAGGCCCCGCACCCATTGACGAATGAATCGGCATCCATGTACAACTTACCGCATGCTACGCGCCTTAGCCGAGCGGGCATACTCGGAAGGGGCCATGCCGGTCGTTTTCTTGAAATCCCTGGAGAAATAGTGAATGCTGGCATATCCGAGCAGCGCTGCAATTTCCGTCATGTTGTACGATTGCTCCCGCATGAGCGTCTTGGCCTCGTCGATCTTCAGCTGCTTGAAATATTCCAGTGCTCCGAGGCCGGTATGCGCCTGGAATATTTCCTTCAAGCGGCTTTTTCCAAGATGGGCCTCGCGGCAGAGCGTCTCCAGCGTGATTGAGGAGGAGAGGTTGCTCTTCATATACGCAATCAGCTGCTGTACAATACGCTGCTCCGCCTTCTCTTGCTGCATCGAGGTCAGCTTCGGGACGTCCTGCTTCGCCGCAGGGCTTGTCTGCCCCCGGATCAGACGGATCATGAGCGTCTCCAGATAGGCGCGGATCAGCTGCTCGGCGGCGAACGGCGCATGCGGGTTCGGGTGCAGCCGATGCTCCATGGGGTGGTCGAAGGGCGGAGTGAAAGCTTGGAGGCCCTCCTGCAAAATAAGCGACAACAGGTCACGCTCCGGGCTGCCCAGCTGCAGCACTGTTTGTTCAAGCACTTTCATAAACGGGGAATCGCATACAAACGAAACGACGAACAAATTAGGCGGCTTGTGCTGCTCTCCCACCTTGACGGTATGGAATTCCCCCGGCTTATGGAATATGATCATCCCCTGTTTCAGTAGGGCCGTTCGTTCGTCTGCGCGGACTTCCACCTCTCCTTTATCTACGTACAAGAACTCCCAGAAATCATGCTGCTCCCCTTCAAACCGGTAGCCTTTGGCAAATTCAAAGTAATGAAAGGATATCAGCTCGCGAATGGACAAGGATTCGGTCAATGCCGTCCTATCGAAAATCATGGGGGATCATCCTTTCGGAAAAGAAGCTGGAATCGTTTCAGCTATATAGGTTATTTCCTTGTATCATACCATGAAAGTGCAAAAAAATCGGCTTATTTGCTAAATGCGAAGAAAGCGGCTCCATTTATAATATGGACAGAAGGAACCACCTGTAATGAATGCTTTCGAGCTTAGAGCTCGTTTCCACGGGCCACATTATCGAGAAACAACATTAGTTAAAACTAGGAGGAATTCGCATGAAAAAAGGGATCAATATATGGTCGTTCTCCGGCGGAACGGATATCGCTTCTTGCATCGCGTTGGCCAAGGAAGCCGGCTTCGAGGGCATTGAGCTCGCGCTGAATGAAACCGGACCGCTAAGCCTGGAAAGCTCGGCGGAGGAGGTCCGGGGCTACCGCAAGCTGGCGGACGAGACCGGCATCGAGATGACTAGCCTGGCAAGCGGTTTATATTGGACGTACTCGCTGACCAGCAGCGAGGCTGCCAAACGCACAAAAGCACAGGATATCGTAAAGAAGCAGCTGGAGTTTGCGGAGGCGCTCGGCGTCGATACGATTCTGGTCGTTCCGGGTGCCGTCGGCGTCGACTTTATCCCAGGTTCCGAGGTCGTTCCGTACGACGCCGCCTACGAGTATGCCTTGGAGGGAATTTCCAAGCTGGCCGCGGACGCCGAGGCCCATCGGGTTTCGATCGGCATCGAGAATGTATGGAATAAATTTCTTCTCTCTCCGCTAGAAATGCGCGGTTTTATCGATAGCGTGAACTCGGCTTATGTCGGCGCTTACTTCGACGTTGGGAATGTGCTGTACTCGGGTTACCCGGAACATTGGATTCGGATTCTGGGCGAACGGATCAAGAAGGTGCATTTCAAGGATTACCGCCGCGAGGCTGGAGGCTTGTACGGTTTCGTCGATCTGCTCGCCGGAGATGTTAATTACCCCGAAGTCGTCAAGGCGCTGCAGGAAATCGGCTATGACGGCTACGTCATCGGCGAGATGATTCCCGGCTATACGCATCACGGCAATCAAATCGTATTCAATACTTCGGCATCGATGGATGCTATTTTGGGAAGGACGGTACGCTAATGCTAAGAATCGGATTAATCGGATTAGGTTTTATGGGTAGAGCCCATCTGGAAAATTACTTGCGTCTGGAGCGGGAGGGGGCCGACATTTACGTGGCCGCGCTGTGCGATGTCGATCCCGGGAAGCTGGAGGGACAGTCGTCCGGGGGCAACCTCGATGCAGGATCATCGGCCATTGATTTCAGCAGGTTCGTTAAATATACCTCGTTATCCGAAATGCTGGAGAAGGAGCAGCTGGATATGGTGGATATTACGCTGCCGACCTTCCTCCATCGGGAGGTTGCAGTGCAATGTTTAAACAGCGGCGTTCACGTGCTCTGCGAGAAGCCGATGGCGCTGAATTCGGAAGATTGCGAAGCGATGATCGAGGCGTCCGAACGAAAAGGGAAGCTGCTCATGATCGGACATTGCCTGCGGTTCTGGCCGGCTTACGTATATTTGAAGGATGTCGTGGATACGGGAACCTTCGGACAGGCCATGAGCGGGTATTTCTATCGGGGAGGCTCGACGCCGACCTGGGGTGGCTGGCTCACGCAGCGGGAGAAGAGCGGCGGCGCCATGGTCGATATGCATATCCATGACACCGATGTTATCAACTGGGTGTTCGGCATGCCGCAGGAGGTTTCCTCTCATGCGCGCATTATCATCCCGGGCAGCGGGTACGACGTCGTATCGACGCATTATAAATATGCCGACGGTAAAGTGATCAACGCGCAGGCGGACTGGACGCTTCAAGGAGATTACGGGTTTGAAATGGCATATCGGGTCAATTTCGAGCGCGGCAATCTCGTGTTTTCCGCAAACGAACTGAAAGTGAATCCGAACGATGCGCCGGGGTTTGTCGCTGAACTATCGCCTGAGCTTGGGTACTATTACCAGCTGCGCTACTTTGTTGAGTCGGTGATACAGCAGCGCCCTGTCACAACAGCATCGCCGGCAAGTACGATGGACAGCATCCGGATCCTCGAAGCGGAGCTTGAATCTGCGGACCGGAAGGGCGAATGGATTACTGTGAAGCTATAATAGGCTGAACCTGGCTAATTAGGCCGACCCGAGCTTCATCGGGCCGGTTTTTTATCTATATATCGGGGAAGTCCTAGGAACTTCCAGGATGACTATAGAGGAGCGGCGATAAATGAAGTATGATTGTAAGTATGTTGGGGAACAAGCGATTTCCGTGCCATGGGCGGAGCTTAAAGCGATTCCTCTTCGGGAGGTTGTCACCAGCGGCAGGCCCAAGCTTGAAACCCTGGTGAGAGCCTGCTGGACTGCGGAAGCGCTTCACATCCGATTCGAGTGTGAGGACGACCATACCGTCGCCACGATGAGCGGTCATGACGAACCGCTGTATCTGGAGGATGTCGTCGAGGTGTTCCTTGATTTGTCGGGCACGGGAGAGGTTTATTATGAGCTGGAGGTCAGCCCGCGGAACGTGATCTTCGACGCCGTCGTCCACAATGACCTTCAGGGCCGGATTACGGCTGATACGGCTTGGCATGCCGCTGGACTGCAAACCTCGGTGAAGAAGGAAACGGATTCGCTGCTCGTGTATGAGCTTGCGGTGCCTTTTTCAAGCCTGGGAGCAGCGCCGTCCCATGGAACACGGTGGCGTTGGAACGTTTATCGCATCGACGAGGATCTGCAGGGCGTACGCCACTACTCGGCCTGGTCGCCGACGGGAGCCGTTCAGTTTCATCTTCCCCGTTATTTTGGCAGCCTCGAATTCCAACGGTAGTTATTGCAGAAAAGGAGCGGATCATTTTTGAACAAGCAGCTTACCTTGGGTGTAGACCTCGGGGGAACAAATATCCGGGTAGCCCTGGTGGACCGGGAAGGCCGGGTTCAGGCCAAAGCCGTGCACAAGACGGAATCCGCACAGGGCGGAGAGCATGTAGTCCGCCGTGTGGAAGCGGCGATTGAAGAACTGCTTAACGACAATAAGGCGAAGCTTCCGGCTATCGCCGGCATCGGCATCGGCTCTGCCGGGCTTATCGATGTCAGAGAGAAGACGGTGCTGTATGCGGGGAATTTGGGCTGGAACAACGTACCGCTTGGCCGCCTCTTGGAGGAGAAGTTCCAGCTTCCCTTACGTCTGGCCAATGACGCGAATGCGGCGGCATTGGCCGAATGGCTGTGGGGTAAAGCTAAAGGCAAATCCAACCTGCTGCTGGTTTCCATCGGGACAGGGGTCGGAGGAGGCGTGATCAGCGGCGGCAGACTGCTTGAGGGTGTGGGCGGCGGGGCCTCCGAAATCGGCCACATGTCCGTCGACATCCACGGCCCCGAGTGCGGCTGCGGAAACCGCGGCTGTCTGGAGCTATATGCCTCCGGCACGGCGATCGGCCGCCGGGCGGAAGAGAGACGCGTCGCCGCGCTGGCCGAAGGCCGGGCGGGCATCCGTACCGCGCCTTGGCCGAGCGCAGTCGAGGTAAGGCAATCGGCTCTGGAGGGGGATGCCCTGGCTCAGGAAATCATTCAGGAAACCGCTTATTACCTGGGGATGGGCGTGGTGAACTTGATTCATCTGTTCAATCCCGAAGAGATCTTGTTTACTGGCGGCGTCATGGACTCGGAGACGTTCCTTCTTCCCGAAGTGATCGCAGCGATCAAGCAGCGCTGTATTCCGGCCTTATACAACCAGATTACGGGTATCGGCCTCGCCTCTTTAGGCGGGGAAGCCGGGCTGCTGGGCGCGGCCGGCCTTCATTTTGTCGAGGCTTAAGCTTTATTCAGTCTGCTCCTCGCCGGCTGTTTCTTCCGAAGCAAATCATCCGGAGCATCGCGCTTACGGGGCTTAATCCAGGGACCTGACGGTGTTTAATCCGTCAGGTTTTTGTCAGTTGATAAGAATTTATAAGTATTTCGCACTTATAGCTTCGCATCAACCTTGATAAACGCGCTGGTCCTTGTAAGACAAGGACGGCGTTGCCGTTTATCCTGGGTTGATAAGAATTTATAAGTATTTCGCACATATAGCTTCGCATCAACCTTGATAAACGCGCTGGTCCTTGTAAGACAAGGACCGCGTAGATGTTAATCCTGGTCCGGCACGCTCTCTTCCTCCGGTCGGGAGGATATTCTGAAACGGGCAGCGAATACATACAAAAAAACGAGAGGCGGATAGCTCTATGCTCGTTTGGTTTAAGCTTGCCTTGTTCCGGCTTCGTCCCAAAACGATTCGTAACCGCTTTCTCAGCGGCATGATCGCGCTCGCCATTCCTCCCTCGCTTTCGGAATGACGGCCGGTGCGGTGAAAGGATAAATCATCCGCAATCATCATTTTTGGAGGTGTCCCATGTTAGGCTTAAAGGTAACCCATGTCAAATGCGAGTACCGCACGGAGCTGTTAGGAACGGATGTTACAAAACCGCGGATCAGCTGGCGGCTCGAATCGCACCGGAGAGGCACGCTGCAGCAAGCTTACCGCATTCAGGTCGCCGTCCGGGTCCCGGACTTCGCCAGCCCGATCTGGGATACCGGCATCGTGGATTCCGAGGAGTCGCTATGACGGTCCGGCACTTGCTTCCCGTACACGCTATTACTATCGTGTGAAGGCTTGGGATAACTTCGGACGGGAGTCCGAGTGGGCGGACGCCGGTTGGTGGGAAACCGGGCTGCTCCACTCCGGGGAGTGGAAGGCCCGGTGGATCACGCCGGATCCGGACGAAATCAACCCTTTGTCGGAGGCGGCGTTTCTTCTGAGGAAGCGCTTTGAGCTGAGGAATGGCATTGCATCCGCCCGGATCTATGCCACCGCCGCGGGGCTGTATGAGCTGTATTTAAACGGCGTCCGCGTCGGGATCGACTTGTTAAGCCCGGGCTGGACCAGCTACAAGAACCGGCTGCAGTACCAGACCTATGACGTCACGGCCGCCCTTCAAGCGGGGCCAAATGCGCTGGGGATCATGCTGGCGGACGGCTGGTATAAAGGTACGATCGGGTTTACCGGCAACAGGCACCGTTACGGCGACCGGAGAGCCGCACTTCTTCAATTGCATGTCCACTACATAGACGGAACGGAAGAGCTGATCGGAACAGATACCGATTGGCTGGCAGCCACGGGAGCCGTACGATATTCCGAGATTTATCACGGTGAAACCTATGACGCCCGGTTGGAAATCGAGTACTGGAGCGGAGCGGACCTGAACGAGGAGGGCTGGAGGAGCGTCCTGGCTTTGGATCTGCCCTTCGAGCCTTTAACCGCACAGGAGAATTGGCCTGTCAGGGTGACCGAGACGGTACGTCCGATCGCGGTTCTTGTAACTCCCGCAGGCGATACCGTGTTGGACTACGGGCAGAACATGGTCGGCCGCATCAGTCTCGTGCTGAACGGAGCTGCCGCCGGTACGCGCATTGTGCTTAAGCACGCCGAAGTGCTCGACAAGAACGGCAACATTTATTTCGGCAATCTGCGTTCGGCCAAGCAGACGGTGGAATATATCGCGAAGGGGCGGGAGACGGAGGTTTATGCGTCGCACTTCACCTTCCAGGGCTTCCGTTACGTCAAGGTCGAGGGCTATCCGGATCAAGACAAGGGACTTGACCCGGATTGTTTTATCGGCGAAGTGATTCACTCGGACATGGAGAGCGCAGGGGGCTTCGAGTGTTCGCATCCGCTGGTGAACCAGCTGCAGAGCAACATCCGTTGGGGACAGCGCGGCAATTTCGTCGATGTGCCGACCGACTGCCCTCAGCGCGATGAACGGCTCGGTTGGACGGGTGACGCTCAGGTGTTTATCCGTACCGCCTTGTTTAATTACCAGGGAGGTCCCTTTTTTACAAAATGGCTGCGAGACCTCAAGGCGGAGCAGCTGCCGGACGGCGGGGTGCCTTATGTGATCCCCGATGTGGCGGACGGAGCCTCTTCAGCGGCCTGGGGAGATGCGGCGGTCATATGTCCGTGGACAGTATATCAATGCTACGGGGATAAGCGTCTGCTCGCCGAGCAATATGAGAGCATGAAAGCTTGGGTGGAGTACATCCGCGCCCAGGGCGACAACGAGCTCCTCTGGAACACCGGCTTTCATTTCGGCGATTGGCTCGGCCTGGATGCCAAGGAAGGAAGCTACATCGGGGCGACGCCTCGGGATCTGATCGCGACCGCCTTTTACGCCTATTCCACCCGGCTGCTGAGAGATGCCGCGGCCGTGCTTGGGAAAGCCGGGGACGAACGCGCCTACGGAGAGCTGCTGGATCAGATAAAGGGAGAATTTAACCGGGAATTCGTGACCCCGCTCGGACGCCTTGCTTCGCCAACGCAAACCGCGCATGTGCTCGCCCTCATGTTCGATCTCGTCCCGGATGCCGTGCGGGGGCGCATAGCGGCCGAATTGAACCGGATGATCATCGAGAACGAATACCATTTGACGACCGGTTTCGTCGGAACGCCCTATCTTTGCTTTGCGTTATCGAATAACGGTTATCACCAGACGGCCGTCCGCCTGCTTGTTCAAGAAAGCTATCCCGGTTGGCTGTACTCGGTTGCACAGGGGGCGACTACGATTTGGGAGCATTGGGACGGCATCAAGCCCGACGGTTCGTTCTGGAGCGACGACATGAACTCCTATAATCATTACGCGTACGGCACCATCGGCGATTGGATGTACAGAGTCATAGCGGGACTGGGCATGGAGGAGACGCGGCCCGGCTATAAGGAGATCCGGATCGATCCGTTCTTCGCCGGAGGCCACCTGACCTATGCCCGGGCGGTTCATCAATCGATGCACGGCACCATCGTATCCGGCTGGAGGGTGGGAGGAGCGCGGGTTGAGGTCGAGACGGAGATTCCGGCGAATACGACGGCTGTGATCGTATTGCGCGGGGCGGCGGCAGAAGGCCTGCGCGAAGGGAACCAAGCTTTGGCGCTGGCGGAAGGCATTCAGTCGATCCGTGAGGAGAACGGGGCCGTCCTGCTCAAGGTCGGGTCAGGTTCGTACCGTTTTGTGTACGACAACCCGGCTCTGGTCCGCAGCGCTTTCAATGAAGATACGGTCATCATGGACCTGCTGGATCATGAAGAAGCGAGGAAGGTGCTGATCAAGCATGTTCCAAGCTTCGGCAACGAGCAGACGACGCAGTTCGTAAAGATGCTGACGCTCTCGAAGCTGACGGAAACGCCGTTCGCCAAGGTGACGGCCAGTCAAATCGAATCGATCGTAGAGGAACTCTCTTCGATCGGTTAGCGGAAGAAGCGGACTGCCCATCACTTCAGGCTTATGCGCCGGAAATGCATTCCAACTCCGAAGGACTCCAAGCGAGTCCTTTTTTTGCTTTGAACAGTATTTGTAATGTAAATAATAAATTTGTATTAAAAATAAAATGGTTGACAATTTTCTGTTATACTTTTAATATATGCTATATAAAAATAAGTAAATAATCAATGATTATTCACTTGATTCGAATTTGAAAATCAAAGGAGGTTATCAGCATGCAAAATATCGGGGCTTACCCCTATGATGTCCGGTTGCCGGAGCCCATGGAACCGGATAAACGTTACCCGGCCGTATTCGTGCTTCACGGGAAAGGCTCGAACGAGCAGTCTATGCTCGATTTACTGGAGTCGGCCGGCGATGACTTTATCGTGATTGGGATCCGCGGCGATCTTCCTCTGGGGCCGGGCTTTCAATACTACGAGCTGAAAAGTCTCGGCCATCCGCTGCGGGACTCGTTCGACCGGGCGGTTCGGCAGCTTCAGGAATTTATACTGCAAGCCAGCGGTCTGTACCCGATCGATCCGGCAAGAAGATATCTGCTTGGCTTCAGCCAAGGCTCCATTCTGTCAATGACGCTGGCGCTGACGATGGGGGATCAGCTGAAAGGGATAGCCGCTCTAAACGGTTATATTCCCGACTTTGTGAAGAACGAATATCCGCTGCGAAGCCTCCATGAGGTGTCGGTATTCGTATCGCACGGACAATTCGATTCGGTGTTTCCGATCCGGATCGGTCAAGAGACGGCCGCTTATCTTAAGGAGCGGACGCCTCATTTGACCTTTCACACGTATCCTTCGGATCACGGCATTACGAGTGCGAATCAACAGGACGTTATCCGCTGGCTATATCAAGATGCCGGAATAACGGACCATCAAGGAGGAGAACAACGTTGAGAAATCAAGCTGGCTTATTCATCGTCCGGGTCGTACTGGGCATTACGTTTTTGGTTCACGGAATCATTAAATTTCAGGCAATAAACGATATTGCGGGTTGGTTCCAAAGTATCGGACTGCCGACGTTCATGGTCTACGGGGTAACGGCCGTTGAAATTTTGGGAGGCATCGGATTAATTCTGGGCTTCGGTACAAGAGTGATCTCCGTCATCATCGCCGCTATGATGCTGGGAGCGATCGTAAAGGTGAAGCTGGCCGTAGGCTTCACAGGCAACGGGCAAATGGCAGGCTGGGAGCTGGATCTGGCGCTGCTCGCCATGGCGCTTCAGCTGGCTGTGAGCGGCAGCTACACGCTTTCGCTGGACGGCGTTCTTAAGAAGAATGACAGCCTGTCCGCTTAAGGATCGGCGGAAGGAACAATGAACGAGCAGGCGTACGCGAGCGCTCCCTTACAGGGGGCGTTTTTCCTTTTGGGGAATAGGGGGTACTAGATCAATATAGTACTATCCGGGACCCCGGTTCGGCTCTACAATAGGAAGTACCATGATGCCGTTACAAGGATGATGCGGATGGAGCTGAAGGAACGCTTAACCCTTATGAAAGCTTACGAAACGGACTGCTACAGTTATTGCCATTACCTATTGCAGCGCGAGGATGCCGCCTTGGAAGCGGCGAAGCAGGCTTTGTGCAGACTGATAAGAAGCGACGGCTTCTTCGAAGCCGATCCGCATGCCCGGCGGAACATACTGCGTAAGGAATCCATCGCGGCTTCGCTTCAGGTGAGGAAGAAGATGGCAAATGGTTTAACCGCTATCGGATAGCAAGAGAGCGTAATGAACAGGATAGCCCCCAACATCCGCCGGTCGCTCATTGGCCGGCCGTTCGCGTCGTATAGGACCTTTGAGGAATTAAAAAGAGACATTGACTCTATTCTACTTTTACAATTACGAGCGTTTACAGGCTAAATTGAACGGCCTCAGTCCAATGGAATTTAGGACTAAGGCCGCTTAGCTTACTTTTATTTTATTGTACTGTCTACTTGACGGGGAGCAGTTCAGATTCAAATTCCGGACGGTTTTTCTTAGTTGATAAAACAAAAGGCTTCGCATCCGTCCCGTACCCGTGAAAGCACGGCTTGGCAAGGCAAGGACGGCCCGCAAAGCACGTTACCCGTGCAGGCCTCCCTCCAGCCTTAACCGCTGGCGGTAAGGTCCTACCGGAATTTGGATCAGGCAGGTTTTCCCTTCGGGCGCCAGACGATAAATGTCGTCGCACAGAAGCGAATCGTAGCCGAGAAGAGGGCGTGCTCCGAGGCCAAGGGCTGCAGCGGCCAGCAAAATATGCTGTACGAGAATACCGGCCTGCATTTGCTGGATGCGGTATCCCCGATATCCGAATGCAGGGATGAGATGATCCGTATCCCCGATGATATGCAGGCAAAGCGGAATCTGAAGCATGCTTATATTGTGCGACGTCGAGGCTTGCTGCAGCCGGCGGCGCTGGTCTCCGGGGCGAATCAGGGAAAGCGAGTGCGACGAAGGATTATAACGGTAAGCACCGTCCGCAAGGTCATGAACGCCGTGAACGCAAACATACAATGAAACGGGGGACCTGCCGGTCGTTTGATTCACATCGTTGCGATGAGCCATTGAGGCACCGGCTTGCTGTAATAGGAAGGCTAGCTGAGATAAGGTGACCTGACCCAGTATAAATTCATGCTCCGGGGAATGGCGCAGCCGGCAGGCGGCTGCGAGATCGTAAGAGCTACGATCAGCCCGGGGCAAAAAGACGGACGGGCCTAGGCGCTCATTGGGCTGCGGGCCGGCTTCTCCTGCCTGAGGGACTGGCGGAAGCGTATCCAGCATGGACGCTTCGTTGATCCTTGTCAGCATCGGATGCGGCGTGATGCTGCCGGAGCGGATGAATCGCTCGTGCCGCAGCATAGGCAAGCTCCCGCATAATTCAAAGCTTGTCGCCCTATTCCTTGAAGCGGATCGGAAGGAGGGGAAGCGAGAGGGAGCAGCCGACAGCGGAACGACGGCATATACGCTCTCTTCCCCGTCATGTAGACCGAGGAAATGATTGATCGCACGGTCCAAAAACAGATAGACCGGCTTCGCATCGAAGCCGAAGCGATCCGCCGCCACCAGCAGCTGGCCGAGAACCGCCCCGGCATCCAGGCCTTGCAGACGGTAAGAAAAATTATAATATTTAAAGAAATTTTTCCAGAACATGGTCGAAACGAATGCGGCGCCGAAGCAGCCCGGTCCTTCGCAGACATATCCCGTCGCCTGTTCCAAATAAGAATCGAAGCGGCCCGGCCGCAGCAATACAAGCCGGTGGTGCGCCGCATCATAATGGTATAGGCCCGCGGGCAGATCGTCCAGCTTCAAGTACACGTACAGCTCGCTTGGATATAATCCGCCTCCGGAGGGGGCGAACCGCCGGAGCTGCTGTACTGAACCTGTGAACGGTTCCGCCGCGTTCCAGGTGAAGACGGAATGGCTTACTCGGGTCAGTCCGTACACATACCATAGGAAATGACCGATACGGCGGAGGTCCGGATAGACCGTCGCTCCCCGTCCTTCCAGCGTCAACGGAACCTCCGGACACAGAGGGAACGACGGCAAGTGGCGATAGAGCTTGTAGGTCAGCGGCGCGTTCTGCCAATCCGGCTCCCACTCCACGGGCTTGGTTTTGTCCGTATCGAAATGCAATTCGTAAAGAAACGCATCCAGGCTCATCCTAACTCCCCCGATCTTCGCTTATGGGAACGGATGTGGATAAGGATTAAGCTGCTGCGGCGTAAGCGGCTGTCTCGCATATCCAAGCTCCCACGGCACATGCAGTACCCGGTCCAGGCCCGTCAGCCGTGTCAGGTGATGGCCGAACGTCATCGGCAGCATGCCCGGAATGAGCACCTTCACGCAATGCAGTCCGTTTCTGCGAAGCTCAGGCCCGGTTTGATCCACGACGATGACATCCATATTCAGCTTTCGGAAGGCTTCGAGCATTTCCTTTAAATCCTCCGCTAAATCGAGCCTCTCCTCCGCTGACCTGTATTGTTGGTTAAAAGCATGGCAAGGACGGCCGGCTTCGGTAAGAAACTTCAGCCTGTGTTCCGCTTCCGGCAAGGCATACAGCATGGAATGATCCTCCATCTGCCGAACCAGGGAAGAATCGTGCAGCATCCTGACATACTGCTCCCGGTTCTTCTCGAACTTCTCGCTATACGTGAGCAGAAGGCTGGCAACTTCTTGAACGGCCCCCGTCGCTGCCCGCACCGGGTCCGGGTGGGCACCCGCCGCGCAAATCAGATGAACTCCGGCCGGCTTCTTGTTCCTGGCCAGCGCCCAAACGCTGGGGATGCCGTGCTCCATCGTCGAGTTAAACAGCATCACCTCATATCCCGCCACCGCCTCGATGCGGTCGACCATAAGAGCCAGCTCCGGGTCGCTTGAGGAATACGGGTCAAGCCGGGGAAGGGGCAGCCTTGCATACCATGTCATAAGGAAGGAATCGCGCTCCACGACTTCCATCATCCCGTAAAAAATCGCTTCCTCCAAGGTGCCGCCCAAGGCGCACCCGTTGGACGTTTCAAAGACAAAGTCGTTACCGCGGCCTGTGCTGTAATAGGCAAGCCGCTCAGGAACAAGAATGGGGCGCTCTTCGAGGAACGAGTAGCCCCAAACCCAGTTGATCGGCTTCTCCGGGTAAAAGGTAATAAATGGAAAATCGGGCTGTTCGTATTGTTCTTTCGTGTGAAGCCCGACCTTGGCGGGGTCAAGTGCCTGGTCTCCCAAATTGGCGTAGCTCTCGTGAACGACAGTTCTCTTGCCGCGGGGCGTGAGTCCGCAGTGGCGCTCCAAGCCTTCCAAAATTCCGGTATATTCGCTATGGGCATAAGAGTGCGACCTGCCGCCGCAGGCCTCGTCTCTTCCCGGCAGCGGGAGATTGACGGCCGTATCCGCAAACGGGGAGACGAGGTCCTGCATGGTGCCGTTCAACAAACCCATCCGGTAATCCAGGTAGTCTTTTCTCAGCACCTTCTTCAATTCATCCATGGACCGGCAGCGATAGGTTCCGGGTGCAAGCTTTGGACTGGCGCTCAGCTTGATGGACGCGGCGGTCCGGGAGTCGTCGGGCAGATCTCCGCAAACCGGACACGACGGATCGGGTAAAAATGAGTGGATCGAGCTCCTCAGCGTTTTTAAGCTAACATACTGCACCCGGCCGTCCAGGCGGGAGTTCCCGCCGGAGAGCACGCTCCGTACCTCCGCAGCGAGCAGATAGGCCATCTGCAGCAATCCGGAGGGCGAGGCCCAAGCGTCTCGGTCCGTTCCTCCCTGCGATGCCAACCGCTGCTGAAGCCCCCATGTCTCTCTCCGCGAGCCGTCGGCCATCAGGCGGCGGCTGTCCGCACACCGGGAGCAGCCGGGTACGCCGGGGCGGACAAGAGGACCGATCATCCCTTCCCCGAAGGAGATGAAAGCGCCAAGCCAAGGTATTCCGGCCTTCGCGAGCCATTCTTCGGCCATGTGCGCCGCGTTTGGATTCCAGCCGTCCTGAAGGACCAGAGCCAGCCCGGCGGCACCCGGCGCTCCCGAGCCGAAACTGCGGCGTCGAACAATAGGGTATTCCGGTGCCAGTTCTTTGCACACCATCTCCGCCAACCGGCCTTCGCCAAAGACCGTTACGACTTCCGCACTCATCGGTCCCCCTCCTTCCGAAGAGCGACTCCGATGACGGAAATGGGCTGATCCTTCATAAAAGGCTCTATGGGCATCCGGTACGGCTCAAGCGTTACGGCATGTCGATTCAAAACTTCCAAAGCGGAATGCACCGTCTCCTTCTCCGTCCCTGTTCCGATGGGAGGAACGTCAAGCTGCCCGATCCCCGGATGCTTCAATGAGAACGGAGGAAGAATGAAGCCCTGCCGCGCAAGAGGAACAATTCCCTTATTCTGAGCCTGAAGGAGCGCCAGCTCCAGCGCGCTTCGAAGCGCGGCCGTACGGTGGAGACCGGTGCTGCCGTACCATCCCGATGTTGTGCCGGCCCACAGAACCGGGAAACCATGAACGTCTTCGCTCCGGGCGATAACCGGAGCCCCCTGCAGAGTAGTCAACGCACGCAGATAAAACCGGCATCGCTCGTCATCCGGATCGGTAAGATACGCCGGGTATAGGGCTGGAGGCTGCTGCGCAAACCGGAAGCGCAGCTCTTCCGTCAGCGCGCTAAGCAGACCCCGGCCCAGACTCTCGGCGGCGTTCGCTCCGACTCCGACAGCGATGAAGGCTTCCGTGGTCTGCCGGCCGGCGATATGGGAAACATAGTCCTCGAGGCCGATTAGCCCGGCTTCGCGTCGGGCTTCCTCGTGCGTCAGCTTCAGGACGATGCATTCCGGAAGCAAGTCGGCGGGGCCCTCGGACAAAGGATCGGCAGGTTGAACGCGGCACTGGGCCAGCGGCAGCTGAATTAAGTCCCCCTCCTCCCATTGATGGAGGATGCCTGTAACAGGCGATGTCAACCGGCTGAAAAAAATCAGGAGCTCATTGGAATTCATCCCGTCCGGTCCTGTGTCAAGCAAGGAACTTGCTTCGCCCACCGGCTCCGCAGACCGGGCTTCATTCGTGAACAGGCGGGGAAGAAACGTATGCCAATCGCCTTCCAGCGTCTCCAAATTAAGAAGATAGAACTCCGGCGGAGCATCGGCACGGCTCACGCCCGTTATGGCTTTAAACATTTCAAATGCAGTCACGTTGGCAAGCATCGATCCGGCGGTGGCGGAGAACGTGTGGAGAGCCGGATCCCGGTTAAGCGCATCCCGATGAATGCGGCGCCATGCCGATTCCCAGTCCGTCTCCGAGCCCGGACGGATCACCGGGCCAGCCATCCCCGTATGCTCGATGCATAGAGCAGGGATAAATAGCTTCTTTTCCTCGCTGCAGGCAGTTTGCAGCTGCCTCAGTGTGCTGACGTCTCCCCTTTCCGATACGGCCACCACCACATCAAACGGCCGGATCATTTCCCGCCACGAAGCCGTTCCGGCCTCTTTAACCGAGATCGTCTCGATATCGGCATCGGGATCCGATTGGCGGGCATGGGCGGCCAATTGCCCGATTCGCTCCCGGTTTGTGTTCGCGTCATCCGTTACGATCAGACGCAGCTTGGGCAGTCCGGATTCCAGCAAAGCTTGGACGAGCGAGACGGCGAACGGCCCGGAGCCGACGGCAGCAACCTTGGTGCGGCGATAAGTCTCGAAGCGGGAAGCTCCCGACCCGCCTAAGCCGTCGAGAAATTCGATTTGCGAAGCGAATTTGGAGAGAACGGACTCCGGGAGCTGATGCGGAAAGTCCCGGCTCACATCCCGAACGAAGCCGTTCCGGTGCAGGACGTCGGCAAGTTCATAAATCCTTGCCTTATACTCATCCGGCAGGCCAGAAGTCAGCTCCGACATGGCCTGGTTTCCGTCCAGCGCCGGCAGCAGCTTTTCGATCCACTGGTCGATCGCACGGCCTTCCATACGGAAGGACCCGACATTATTGCGAAAATAGACGCTGCCGTCAGCCTCAGGGAGATAAAATACGTCTCCGTTCACTTTCAGGCGCATAGAAGGGTCCAATCGAGATCATCTCCTTTTGACGTTCGTTCAATCGATACGTCATTCGACATTTCCTCTTTTCTATTCGTATGTACGGCTATTTGTCCCTCATGCCCGTTGAAACGGAAAAAAGGAGAGCCCCTGAGCGCCGGATGAATATCCGGCCGCAGGGGCTCTCTTCCTTCATTAGCGTCGCGTGCTTCAGAAGCAGCGGCCGCAGCGGTGGAAGCCGCAACGGTGGAAGCCGCAGCGGAATCCTCCGCAAAAGCCGCCACAGAAGCCGCTGCAGAACGTGCTGCAGAACGTGCTGCAAAATGTGCTGCAGAAACCGCCGAAGAAGCACGATCCAAAGCCGAAGAAGCATGTTCCAAAGCCGATACCTACGCATAAACGGGCATCAAACGGCTGAGGTTGGCCTTGAAACGCTGTCGGAGTCAGCTCGCCTGCATTGAAATCGGAAATCGGCAGCTGTTGAATTTCTTCCTGGAAACCATTCATACTCATGTTTACAAAACCTCCGTTAGTTTTTGTTTTGAACTTTAAATTCAAAGTATGAACCATTTTGCCGGAATCGGCGGAATGCCTAGTAACAAGATATGTGTATGTAACGGACTCCGCACTTGTTACTGATGAATCCGCCCATCCTGCATATTCTCGGATGACTGTTGCCGAATTTCATCCGAAGAAACCGGTTCGGCGGCGTAATAAAAAAGGGGGCGGCGACATAGTTTTACAATAGATTTTTGCCGGAAAAGAGGGATTGCCGGCATGATCGGTCGTCCTGCGGCGTCAAACCGAAGAGGGAGGTTTGAGCGGAATGTCTTATCTGGGAGAATGTGTGCTGGCGGTCGGTTCCGGCCCGATTCTAGTCTCGCTTGTTGAAGCGTGGTACGATTCAGGCTTTAGCAAGCTTGCCGTTGCGGTAACCGGTGCGCAGGATACGGATGCGGAGGCGCTCAAGACGTTGGCGGAACAGGCGCTTCGCCGCGATCCGGAGGCTTCTTTGGATATCGTTGCGGCAGCGGAAGACGGGGACTGGAAGGCCGCCGTTCGGCCGTTTCCGTTTATTTTGTATGTCACGCAGCATGGCGATCTGGAGGAGCTTCGGGAGCTTCAGTCTGCCTGCCTGGCGGAGCGGAAGCCGATGCTGCCTGCCGTGATGCTGAGAGGAAGAGGCATGGCGGGACCGCTGCTTCGGCCGGATGGGGAAGGCTGCTGGGAGTCGGCATGGCGGCGCGTGCATTCGCCCGTCTTTCATGGGAAGCGGGAGCCACAAGCCTCCTCCGCCGCGGCTGCAGCCGCGTTATCGAATCTTATCGTGAACGAATGGCGCAGAACGGCTGCGGGAGAGCAGGAGCGGGATGTCAGCAGGGAGTGTTATATTCTGGATCCGGTCACGCTGGAGGGAAGCTGGCATCCTTTCCTGCCTCATCCGCTCGTATCGGGATATGAAGCGGCTGTCCCGGTGGCGGATATGGAACTCGAACTCGAAGCAGGCGTGGAGACGGAAGATATTGTGGATACGGAGGGTACAAAGAATACGGAGAATACGGATAATGCGGAGGAATGGTTCACCTGCTTCAGCCGGATGACTTCGACGGTATCGGGCATTTTCCATGTATGGGAGGAGGGAGAGCTAAGCCAGCTTCCGCTGGCACAATGTCTCGTCGAACCCGTTGACCCGCTGTCGGAAGGACCGGCGGAGCTTCTGCCGGCGATCGTCTGCAGCGGTCTGACACATGAAGAGGCGCGGCGGGAGTCGGCGCTTGCAGGGCTTGAGGCCTATGCTGCCCGCTTGACGCCGCTGCTGGTTTCCGGGCTGCCCCCGTTCGACCGGGAGGATATCGGCATCGGGGCAGGCTGCACCTTCGCCGAAGCGGCTCTCCGTGGGTTGAGCGCTTGTTTAACCAAAGAACTGGGTAAACGGACGCTTCGACATGAACCGATTGCCTCGCCCATCGATTGTATCCGGATCGAAGATGTCCGGTGCCGGTTTTATTTGCAAGCCTTAAGCCTCATGGAGGGAGAACCTCTAATTGCCGCGGGCGAGCCGCTGCTCGGCTTTCCGGTGGCGTGGGTCCGGTCAGGCTCCGATTGGTACGGCAGCGTAGGTCTTAGCATGACTTTCGCGCTTCGCCGCTCGCTGCAGATGGCCTTGATGAAAACCGAACGCGCCGCTTCGTCTCCCTTGATTCGGAGCGATCGCGAGCCGCAAAGCATAACCATTCCCTCAGCCGGGACGGCTTGGCATCCTTCTTGGGTAAGGTCCGCCGTTCAGACATTGAGGCCGCGCCGCAAGCGTCTTGAGGTGTACGATATGCGGTTCGAATCTTTTCTGAGAGACGGGCCGTTTGGCGTATACGGCGTACTGCTCAGAGAGGAGGTATCCCCGTGAATACGATCGTCATCGTTGGAGAGGGCATGCTCGCGGATACGGTATGCAAGCATTTGACCGGGTATCGGGTCATACGAAGACCGGATTTCAGTGAAGGCTTGCCGGCCGCAGAGCTGGTATTGGCGCTGCAGGATCATGCGAGCTCCTCCTTTCAGCTTCAAGCGGAAGAGATGCTTCGGAACCAAGGCATTCCTTGGCTGTTCGCCTGTGTATCGCATGGAGAAGGGGTGGTGGGACCGCTGGTCCGTCCCGGGACGGCCGGCTGCTCCCAATGTGCTGAGCTCCGGCGTTCCATGGCCGGCCGGGGCCGCAAAGAGATGGACGATCTGCTTCTGAGGCTGGCCCAGCCCGATTATCCGGGTCCTCATCCTTGTGCAGAGCTTCCTTATGCCGGATTACGGCATATGGCGACTATCCTCTCTGAGGAAACGGCAAAAGTGCTTCGGGGCGGGAGAGCGCATTCGGAAGGCCGAGTCTATTTGGTCGATCTGGATCATCTGAATACGACAATCCACTACATTCTGCCCGATCCGACTTGTCAGGTTTGCGGCCGGCTGCCGGACGATTCGGCCGAAGCGGCCGAAATAACGCTAAGACCGTGCAAGAAGCTTGGCCCGAACAGCTACCGCAGCCGTTCGATGAGCGATTTGCGGAAGGTGCTGGCCGGCGATTATTGGGACAGCCGGACCGGACTGTTCAACGGCAAGCAGCCTGATCTCGTATCGGCCTTTGCCGGAGCGGTCGCGAATCTTCCTTTGAGCACGTCCGATGAGGTGACCGGAGGCCGCTCGCATTCGTATGCGGACAGCGAGCTGGCTGCAATCCTGGAGGGATTGGAGCGAAATTGCGGTCTTGCTCCCCGCGGCAAAAGGACAGTCGTGTACGACAGCTTCTCCCGCCTGAAGCTGTCTGCGATGGATCCGTCGAAGGTGGGATTCCATGCGAAGGAGCAGTTGGAACAGCCTGACTTTCCGTTCCTGCCGTTTGATCCCGATACCCCGATGGCTTGGGTATGGGGATATTCGTTTCTGCAGGAGCGCCCGGTCCTCGTTCCGGAGCTGCTGGCTTACTACAGTCTGGGCTACGGAGGGGGCTTCGTATACGAAACCTCTAACGGCTGCGCCATAGGAGGGAGCCTCGAGGAGGCGATTCTGTATGGGATAATGGAAGTGGCCGAACGGGATTCGTTCCTGATGACATGGTACGCCCGATTGCCTGTTCCGCGGCTCGATTACCGCTCGTCGGGAGATCTGGAGTTGCTGCTAATGACTGAACGGCTAAGGGCGGTAACGGGGTACGAGGTAAGTTTGTACAATACGACGATGGGAAACGGAATTCCGAGCATTTGGGCCGTAGCGAAGAACGGGATGGAACAGGGAGCGAATCTCGTCTGTGCCGCGGGAGCCCATCTTGACCCGATCCGGGCGGCCAAGAGCGCCCTTCATGAGCTGGCGGGCATGATCCCGATGGTTCAAGAAAGCTGGAGGGAACGTCGTGAGGATGGCGAGGCCATGCTTCATGATTCATTCCTGGTGCAGCATATGGGAGATCATTCTCTGTTGTACAGCTTGCCGCAAGCGGAGGAGAGGCTCCGTTTTCTGCTGGATGAAGATCGTCCTCTCCGGACTTTCGCGGAAGAGTTCCGCTCCGTACCGGCGAACGACGATCTGACGGAGGATCTGAAACAGGTCCTTCAGGTATTCCGCAGCCTGCAGCTGGAGGTCATTGTCATCGACCAGTCGTCGGGAGAGACGCTCCGCAACGGGCTGCACTGCGTCAAAGTGCTGATTCCGGGAATGCTGCCTATGACGTTCGGACATCAGCTTACCCGGTTGGCGGGCCTGGACAGGGTACTTGAGGTACCGATGAAGCTGGGTTACGCCAATCACAGACTGACGCCGGAGGAGCTGAATCCGTATCCGCATCCGTTTCCATAGGTATAGGTGATAGCGGTATGAGGGGCCAGCCGTGAAATTCGTCCAATCCTCTCCTTAGAATATGGCATACAATGGACTATTAAGGCGGAAGGGGGAGAGGATTCATGGGTTTCGGTCTCGGTTCCTGTTCTTGTGCAGGCTTGTTCACGTCCACGGCAGTGATTCTGGTACTGTTCATTCTGCTCGTCATCGTATCTCGTTCCATCCTGATCTAATTCCTTTTATTCCGGTTTACTGCGATGGAGATGTCCCCCGGTTGGTTGAAGACCGTTCCCCGGCGTCTTAGCCGGGGAACGGTTTCTTTAGTTGATAAGACTTTATAAGTTTTCGCAACTTATAGCTTCGCATCAACCTTGGTAAACGCGCTGGTTCTTGTAAGACAAGGACGGCGTAGCCGTTTATCCTGGCCCGGTTCGGACAAGCCTGCCGATTCTAATGGAAGCTTCATTTGAAGTTGGTACAAATAGAGTGGAAGGCGGACGGGTACGGCTTTCCATTTTTTCGTTCATACGGTTGACAGGAAGGAAGCGCTCAAGTATGATGTTTAATAGTAAAAATTACTATTAAATAACTTATTCAATTCGGGCAGAGTTCAACCGGAAAGCTTGACGAAAACTGCAGGATAGGTTACGATCGGTCTTGTTTGCACACAATTGAACATCTGTGGGAACAAGGTGCTTTAGCGCTGCTAAAGCTTAAAAGGGAAGTTCGGTGCAATGCCGACGTGGTCCCGCCACTGTAACGGAGGAGTCACAGCAACAATGCCACTGATCTTGAGCCAAGATCGGGAAGGCTGCTGATGATGCCGATTCCGGAGCCAGGAGACCTGCCTGTTCTGACAACACTGCAGTAACCTACGGTAGATAGGGAAGTGTTAGAGACAGCCTGCGTCTGTTTTGATGGCGTTCATAGGGCATCTTTACCTTTCATTTTGCCGGGGTGAAGATGCTTTTTTTGTGCGCGTTTTAAGCTGTAAGTCCATATGAAGGGGGCAATAGCTATGGCGACTTGGGATTTATCGAAGACGATGCATCATGTGCTGATTTGTAACGGAGGAAGCTGTCTGCGCAGGCAAGGAGAGGAGGTAACGGCGGCCCTGCGCGAGGAAATTGCCCTACAGGGAGCGGATGACCGAATCCATACGACGAGAACCCGGTGCAACGGCCGATGCGAGGATGCCTGCGTCGTGACGGTTTATCCTGAAGGCGTCTGGTACAAGGACATGACCCCGGACACGGCGCGCGCTCTGGTAAGAGAGCATCTCCTGCAAGGCAAGCCGCTGCAGGACCGGAAGGTATATTCCTGGAGCGGGGAACGGTTCATTCCCACAGACCATGGCGCCGAGGGGCTGCTTCGATCAATGAAGAAATGACAATATGGATCATCTAGGGGGACAAAGAACATGAAATCGAACCATTCTTTTATAAAGATCCATTTTCAATATTTTTTATTACTCCTATTAATAAGGCTGCCGATCATTCCCCACGGCAGCCTCGTGGTTGGCAATATTGAAACATTTACCCTTCCACTACATCCGCACCTAATTCGCCCGCAACCTCAATCATCTTGGGGATCACGGCTTCATTGGTGCCGGATACGTAAATATCTCCTTGATAATGCCGGAACGGGATTTTTGTATCGCCGCAGCTCCACATGAAAAAATCTCCCTCAATGGACATGGTGGTAGAGCCTGTCACCGTAAACACGGATGTATAGGAAAAATCAGGTTTGGACGCAAAATACCGTTTGCACTCTTCCAAAGATATGGTTTGCGGCGTATTCCCATCTTCTTGAAACTCCCTTGTAATGCGATAACGCTGACTCATTAGATGCCTCCCATATTATTCTTCTTTAAGACATCATACCAGGGAACCCGTTTGTTTCTCAAACCGGCTGGGAGCCCTCGGATGTCTCCGGCGCTTTCTGGCTCATGATCGGGAGCATGGCTAACATTCCCAGTATGAACAGGATACCTGCGCCAGTGTAAATCGATACTAGAGAGTACGCGTCCTTCAACATGCCGGCGAATGACATGGAGATGACCATCATGCCGACGAACATCGGAGACAGTACGCCATTAACCCGGCCGACGATCGATTCGTGTGACCATTTCAATATCATCGTACTGATCCCGATATGGATGCACGGGAACACGAGTCCGTTCACGAACTGCACAATCAGCGTTAAGGCCACATTCGTCGAGTAGCCGATAACGATCGTGCATATGGCGCCCACCAGCATACCGACGGCCAGCAGCAATTGCGGCGCGACCCTCTTTGCAAAAACGGCAACAATGCCGCCTCCTAACAGCATTGCGGCACCGTTTACCATGAGGATGTACTGTAGAAATTCCTTCGGCCGGCCGAGTCGCTCCGTTACAATGAACAGGCCGAGCGCTTGAGCGAGGCCCACGGCAAGGCCTGCCAAAATGAAAGCGACTCCCAGCATCCGAAGCACGGGACTTTGCCAGACGTAACGGAACCCCTCGATGAACTCCTCACGGAATTGGCCTTTCTTCAATGCAGGCCGCTGTTCCTCCTTGTCCTTGGGCAGCCGTACCAGTGTCAGCGCGGATAGCAGGAAGGCAACCCCCATAACGGCAATTGACGTTATAAGGCCGAACGTGCTGTAAGTGAACGTACCGAGCATCGGCCCAAGTACCATGAAGATCGCCATCAACGACTGGAGCAGCGCCATCCCCTGCTGCAGCTGTTCTCCCGGAACATGCTGCTTGAACAACCGCATACCCGAAGGTTGTGAGAACTGCGATAGAATCGCCGAGATGAACGTGACCAGGAATACGGACTGCCACGATCCGAACTGAATCATCAGCAATACAACGAATACCGAGGCTGAAGACAACAAATCACACCAGATCATTGTCCGCTTCGGCCGCCAGCGGTCGGCGAAAGTGCCGCCTATAAACGAGAACACGAAAATCGGCGCGAATTCGGCGAGGCTGATCAAGGATATGGCATAAGGATTGTTATTTGTTTTTTCCGCGATAAAGAGCAGAATGGCAAAATTCCTCACCCAGATGCCGATTTGCAGCAAGACGTTTGACAGAAGTATTGTTTGAATGAAACGGTTGCCGAGAAGGCTCGGGCCTTTGACGGTGTTTTGATGCATAGTCAAGCTTCAACACTCCTTTTTTAATGCTGCGGCAAGCAGCAGCGCGGTGCTTCGCAGCCGTGCCCTGAGAACTTGCATTCTTTATTCTAGCATATAACCTTTGCTGCGGTTTCTTTTTAATTGCTTTTTTAATTATAGAGGCGTGCGTGCCTTGACATGCATTTGCGCGCTGTGTAATTGACGTAATTTACGTCAAATAGGAGTGAGGCCTTGCAGGAATGGGTAACGTTAAAAATCAGGACGACATCTATGACGGACAGATTGACGAGAAACCCGGATATATTGAAAATGCAGAAAATGGTAGGTGGGGCATCCCCTGTAGGAGCGATAGCGCCCGCCTTTGTTATCGGAAAATGACCGCTAAATAAATTGAAAATTTTACGGGTAACAACAGCGGCCGGAGGGGGACCCCACCGGGGCACCATGGCAGACTTCTCTTTTCCATGGGTTTCTCTACAGCCTGATCGTCATCTGACGTCATCTATGGCGAGTTTATCTGTTTACGAATCTGTCCGGGTCGGCCTGACCGGGATAAGTAATTTTAGGTGAAACATCCTTACTATTGTGCAAACTCCGATTAGCATTCTCCATGTTCTCTGTTCTCCGAATCATTATAATTAGGGTCAAGAACATTAAACCCTAGGAGGTAGAGTTCATGAGCAGTCCAGTACAAGTATTGCTGACCGACGAACAAATGAGGAAGTTTATCACGGAAGGCTTCCTGATCCTGAAGACGGATTTTCCGGAGGAATTTCATAAACGGTTGACCGAGCAGCTCAACGAGGTCTACGAGAAGGAAGGCAATCCGGGCAACAATCTGCTTCCTCGTATTCGCGACCTGCAGAAGGTGTTCGATCATCCGGTCGTGACCGGCGCCCTCACCAGCGTGCTGGGACCCAATTATATGATGCATACGCACAGACACGGCCACTTCAATGCATCGCCCAAGGCAGGCGGTTGGCATAAGGACAGCTATTGGGGCTACAAAAGAATGCGCAACCATCATCCTTGGTGGGCCATGGTTATGTACTTCCCGCAGGATACGCCGGTAGAGCTGGGACCGACGGGGGTCATGCCCGGCACACAAAATTACGAGTCCCGTACGTTCGAATCGGACGAGTCGGAAGGCGAACAGGTGGCCAGCGGCAAGGCGGGCACGTTCGCTTTGATTCACTACGACATTTGGCACCGGTCTACGCCGAACATTATCGGACAGCCTCGTTATATGCTTAAATTCGAGTTCATGCGCACGGAAGCGCCTTCGGCTCCGAGCTGGGACTGCATTGATCCCGAGTGGAAGCAGCCTGCCTCCTTCAGCACGAAGATCGTGGAGCATGAGAACATGTGGAAGGAAACCTGGAACTGGCTGTCGGGCCGGATCGGCAGCCTGGCGAATACGGCACAGGCAGACAGCGAGAAGGTACAGGAAACCGCTAGACAGCTCGAGGATGCCTTTGAGCCGACGGCCCTGAACGCGGCATATGCTCTTGCCTGCATGGGTACGGCAGGCGTGCAGGCGCTGCAGCAGGCGCTTCGGCACGACAGCGTGAAGGTATCCCGTCTGGCAGCCTATGGACTGTCGGCGGCCGGAGCCGAAGCGGTACCCATGCTGGAAGCCGCGCTCAGCGAGAAGCGGCCTGAAACGGTTGTGCATGCCGTATTCGCGCTCGGCGAGCTGAGACACTTGGCCTCCTCCGTGCTGCCGAAGCTGACGGCGCTGCTGAAGCCTTCCACGGATGTTGTCGTGCGGCAGGCCGTTGTCGAGGCGCTGTCGATGATCGCAGTCCCGGTCGATCAAGCGGTGGACGGTCTGATTCGCTGCCTTCAGGACGAAGACGTGCAGGTGCGCTTCATGGCCGGGCTGTCGCTGGCCCGACTCGGCGCTGCGGCCGATGCCGCCGTTCCTGCGCTGGAGGCGGCGCTTGAGGACGACAACCGCTACGTGCGCGGTCATGCGGCGGAAGCGCTGTACTACATCGGCACGAATGCCGCGAAGGATGTGCTCATCCGCTTCCTGTTCAATTCCCGGTGGTGCCCTTCCACCACGCCTCAAAGCACGTTCTACCCGTAAGCCGAAGTTAAGAAAACCGACATCGCCTGCCGCTGCGGCAGGCGATGTTTTTGCGTTGATAAGAATTTATAAGTTTTCGTGGGCTTCCAGCTTCGCATCAACCTTGATAAACGCGATGGTCCTTGTAAGACAAGGATGGCGTAGCCGTTTATCCTGGGTTGGCTGGGTTGTTTCGGATTCAAGAAGCCTGCGAGGCAGTTTGCAAAAAGAAAAAGGTTGCGCAAATGGCATACGGAAATTAATATGAAATTATGATTAATATAATAATTATTCAATTAACAAAATTATTAATTAATGGAGGCGGAAGATTGGATGAACAAGGTAACGATTCAGACGGATCACACCCGAGGGAAGATCAGCAGGCATATCTATGGACATTTCTCCGAGCATCTCGGCCGTTGTATTTACGAAGGAATCTGGGTTGGGGAGGAGTCGCCGATACCGAACACCGAAGGGATGCGGAGCGATGTCTTGGAAGCGCTTAAAGCGCTTCAAATCCCCGTACTGCGCTGGCCGGGAGGGTGCTTTGCCGACGAATACCACTGGAAGGACGGCATCGGTCCGCAGGAACATAGGAAGCGCATGGTGAATACCCATTGGGGCGGCTTGGTGGAGAACAATCATTTCGGCACGCATGAATTTTTGCGGTTATGCGAGCTGCTGGATTGCGAGCCTTATATTTCCGGCAATGTTGGAAGCGGTACGGTACAGGAAATGTCGGAATGGGTGGAATACATCACCTTTCCGGGAGATTCGCCGATGGCGAACCTCAGAAGAGAGAACGGGCGGCAGGACCCCTGGAAGCTGAAGTATTTCGGCGTGGGCAACGAGAACTGGGGCTGCGGAGGGAATATGCGTCCCGAGTATTACGCCGATGAGTACCGAAGATACCAGACCTATGTGAGGAATTACGGAGACAACCGAATCTACAAGATCGCCTGCGGACCTAACGAAGGGGATTATGCCTGGATGGAGGAGCTGATGCGGATAGCCGGACGGTTCATGAACGGCATTAGCCTGCATTATTACACCGTACCCGGGACCTGGTCCGCGAAAGGCTCGGCTACCGAATTCGGTGAAGAGGAATGGTTTGCGACGCTTAAGAAATCGCTCCATATGGACGAGCTGATTAAGCGGCACAAAGCGATCATGGACCGGTATGACCCGGAGAAGCGGGTCGGTCTGATCGTCGATGAATGGGGTACCTGGTATGAAGCGGAGCCGGGGACGAATCCCGGCTTTCTGTACCAGCAGAACACGATCCGGGACGCACTGGTCGCCGGTCTTACGCTTCACATCTTCCATGAGCACTGCGACCGGATACATATGGCGAACCTCGCTCAGATCGTCAATGTGCTTCAGGCGGTTGTTCTGACGGAGGGCGACAAGCTGCTCCTGACGCCGACGTACCACGTGATGCATATGTTCAAGGTGCATCAGGACGCGGAGCTGCTGGAGAGCCGCTGCGACGCCTCGCTTTATGCGTTCGGCGACGAGCGTCTGCCGCAAATATCGGCCTCCGCGTCGCGGGATGGCAAAGGTCATATCCATATCAGTCTATGCAACTTGGATCATACCTCGGACGCACCGGTACGGATTGAGCTTAGAGGTAAGGAGGGGGCGGCAAGGCCGTTGTCCGGCAGCTTGCTGACCGCAGCGGGCATGCAGGAGCATAATACGTTCGAGCATCCGTCAAGGGTGGCCCCTAGAGCTTTCGACAGCTTCAAGCAGGAGGGCAATGAAATAGAGATCGTCCTGCCGCCGATGTCCGTCGCCGTATTGAAGCTAGCTGCGGAACGATAGTCCCATGAGCGGGGTTAACCGCTGCAAGGGCTGTGACGACCGCTACCGAATCACCCCTGACCGGGTGGAGCGGCTGATGGCGGCTTTCCGGCCGGAACCGGACGCTTGTGTGACAGAACAGGTGTACGAGCTCCGGCTTCAGAGCTGCGCATCCTGTCCGCGACTATCGGACGGCACGAGCTGCTCGGTTTGCGGCTGTATCGTTCAGATCCGGGCACGGCTCAAGGCTAAGGAATGCCCGCATCCGAACGGAAGCAGATGGTCCGAAAGCAATCAAAGTCCCCGTCAGGTGCCTGACGGGGACTTTGATTGCTTTCGGGAGGATCCCGATATAAAGCTTTTCATTTTCGCCTGAACCGAGGGCTCAAGCGCGTTGGTACCACTGGCCCGACATCCATTCGCTGGCCTTCCAACGCAGGACTTCCGGGTTCGCCAGATGAATGATTTCCTTGAAAAACTCCAGCTGCTCGATATCCGTCATCGGCTTGAAGCTCTTGGCTACCGCTAGGTTCTTCTCAAGCTGTTCCATCGATTCCATCCCGACAATGGCGGTAGAGATCGGCAGCGAGAGCGTATATCTGAGCGCTTGCTCATACCAAGGCGAGAGCTTGCCGAGGGCGAACACCTTCATGCCGATGACGGCTACGCCCTTCTCATTGGCCTTGGGCAGAAATTCATGGGCGAAGCTGTAGATGAAATGGTCCGCGGCCGATAGGGCGACGAGCGCGCTGTCGAACGGGAAGCGCTCGATCGCTTCGAGCTGCACCCGTGGATTCGTGTGTCCGCTGATGCTGAGCGATTTCACGATCCCCTGCTCCTTCGCCTCCTGCAGCGCCTCCAGCGCGCCGCCCTTGGCGAAGCATCGTTCCAGCTCTTCCGGCGTCATGATATTATGCAGCCGCCATTCCTCGACGTGATCCGTCTGCAGCCGCTTCAAGCTTTCCTCCAGCAACCGCCAGGAACCGTCCCGGGTACGGTCGTGCGTCTTGGTCGCGATCCAGACGTCCTTCCTCCGGGCGCCGAGCGCTTTACCGAGCCGCTCCTCGGATTGGCCCTTGGAGTAACTGGGAGCCGTATCGAAATACGTGATGCCCTCGTCGATCGCCCGGTTTACGATGCGAATGGCTTCCTCCTCGGTACACTGATGCTCGTCGACAATGCGCTGGGCGCCGAAGCTGAGAAGCGGGAACGAACGGCCGGTTTTGCCGTAAGCTCTTTGTTCCATCAACTGTCACTCCTTGTCCAATAGAAATGTACTTCTTGTATAATCATACCATATTACACAGCCAGAACGAAGGAAGGCGATTGCAATCGGAAAGTCAATATGAGCAGAAAAAGCATGAAATGTTAACTATGAAGTGATACAATGGGTTTACAATATTGCCGTCGAAAAGAGCAAGTATACAATTCATTGTGAGGAGGCAGCGGTATGGCCATTCGACTTCGGGGACATCATCTTCTCTGTTTGCTGGGCTATCGCGGCAAAGGGTACTCGGAATCGTTTTGCGTCAATATGACCTCGATTTACGAGACGCTGCGCAAGGAGCCGGATACCGTTGTTGAAATTGTGAAGGGGCCGGACGACATTTGCCGGGCTTATCCTTCCGATCAGCACCCCCATTGCGAGAACGGGAGCGTATACGAAAGGGATGCGGCGGTGCTTAGCCAAATCGGCGCGGGCCTCGGAAGCCGCGTCCGCTGGTCCGAGCTGTGCGAGAGGGTCGGCATTGCCGTGGCTCCGGGCGACATCCGCGTGCTGTGTGCAAGCTGCCGATGGCAGCCTCTGGGACTCTGCGAGGAAGGGGTTGCCATGATCGGCCGGGGAGAGAGGCTGCCGCCGATCTCGTCTTGATCGCGTGCCATCGGCGGGTATCGCCGAATGGCCATTTTTTTTACACATGAAAATTGAAATAATACCTAAATGAGAATGATTCTAATTTGCTCAAATCCTATTGCCTGGCAAATAAAAATCCCTTATAATCGCTTTATTGATAATGATTTTCATTATCGTATATTAAAAGGAAAATGAGGGCAGGCATAATGAAATCCTTAAGTCTTAAAAATGTTACGTTCGGCATTCTGGCACTCATTATCGTTGGTGTCTTAGTGTGGCAAGGGGTTTCTGCGAACGGCGCACCCGATCCAAGCGCAAGCAATATAACTCCAACCACTGCCATTTTAAATACGGCGATCCTAGTCTTCCGCGAAGGATTGGAGGCCATCCTTGTTTTATCGGCCATTACGGCAGGTCTAGTCCGAAGCAAAAAGGATTCCTGGAAACCCATCTTTGTCGGGTCGGGGATTTCGTTCTTTTTAACGATTGTAACTTGGTTTGTAGTCGTGGGCATTATTTCGCTTGTGGGAAACACAACGTCTGAGCTCAATATCCAGGCGGCAACCGGCCTTTTGGCAAATATCGTACTCCTGATCATTATGAACTGGTTTTTTCACAAGCTGTATTGGACCGGATGGATTTCTTTGCACAATAAAAAGCGACGTCAGATTACGGATGCGCCGGTCGAGGTAAACGTTAGTGCCTCTACATCCTATTGGAGTCTCGTTGTGGTTGGATTAACGTCCGTGTATAGAGAAGGCTTTGAAGTCGTGCTGTTCCTTCAAAACTTACGATTACAAGCGGGTAACCATGTTATTTTGCTCGGCGCCTTAATCGGATTGTTCTTTACCGGTATCGTGGCATTATTGACCTTCGTCGCCCACCAAAAGCTCCCTTACAAGAAAATGCTGATTCTGACAGGCGCATTGCTTGTATTGGTGCTGTTAGTAATGATAGGCGAGACGGCCCAAGAAATGCAGCTGGCCGGTTGGATTCCGACGACAGAACTGAATCTGGACATTCCTGAATGGATGGGAGTTTGGTTCTCGGTCTTCCCAACGGTTGAAACATTAGCTGCACAAGCCTTTGCTTTTGTCTTTGTCGTAGGCTCCTATGTATTGTTACAGTTCATACGCGTATGGAAGCCCAAATTGGCTGAGAAGCTAAGTTCATAAGATTTCCTGCCCAAAGTCGGTTCTGCTTAATCGGCTTTTGGGGTCCGGTATAAAACGAATATCTTTTTCCTATACTAAAAATTGCGGAGCGCCCTCCCTTACCGAGGGGCTCCGTTCTGTTTAATGCCTGGCTCTCAGGCAAGCAGCAGAAAATAGGAGAGGGGGAAGCCGGATGAACGAGGCAATCGAGGTCATTTTGCGCACGGTGGGCGCTTTTGTACTTATGCTGATCATCGCCCGGTTGGTCGGAAGGAGAACGGTAGCACAGCTCCGTGTCCACGATTATATTACCGGGACGATGCTCAGCACGCTGGCCGGCAACATGGCATTCAACATAAAGATCGGAAGTTTCTTATTCACCTTATCCATCGTCATTTTAGGGGGAATGTCCATTGGCCTGCTGTTCGTAGAAATGCGTTCTCGCAGAACGAGAAAATGGATCGAAGGGGAGGCGGTTACCGTAATAGAGAACGGCAGCATGCTGGAGGAAACGATGAAGAAGCACAAATTCACGAAAGACTCGCTTCTGCAGCAGCTGCGGTCGGAGCAAATCTTCGATCCCAGCGAGGTCGAGAAGGCGGTGCTGGAGAAGAGCGGGCAGCTGTCCGTCTTGAAGAAACCCCAGTATCGGCCGCTTACTCCGGATACAATCAAGTCCTTTATGAAGAACGGCCACGTACCTGTAGAACTGGTGCTTCAAGGAAGCGTGGTTAAGGAAACGCTGAAGGGGATGGGACGGTCGGAGGCTTGGCTTCGGGAGGAGGCCGGGCGGCAGGGCTATCGACTGAAGGACATTAGCTATGCCGTACAGGGATCGGATGGCACGATCTATTTTATACCGGAACGCTCTTGGCAGGATGTTTAGGCTGAACTTAAATCCATATGAAACCGGGATAAACGGCTACGCCGTCCTTGTCTTACAAGGACCAGCGCGTTTATCAAGGTTGATGCGAAGCTATAAGTTGCAAAAATTTATAAAGTCTTATCAAATGAAAAAAGGCCCTCAAAATGACGTTCCGGCATCCGATTGCGCGCCAAAACGTCATTTGCGGGCCTTATTCTTTGCAGCGGGACGCCCCCGGCTTGCTTCTTACAAGGCGGGGCCCTTCCCGCCGTCAATATTGACGGAGGTTCCTGTCACATACGAAGCCGCCGGGGAGGCCAGGAAAGCGATCACCTTGGCGGCTTCCGCGGTTTCGCCGATGCGCCCGAGCGGGATTTGATGCTTCGGATCCTGCGCATACTCATCCCAACTCAGGTGGGGAGCCTTCAGCTGCCACTGCTTCTCGATCTGATCGCTTCGGATCATGCCGATGCCCACCGCATTGACGCGGATTCCATCGGCCGCGAGATCGCGGCTCATCGCTTTCGTGAGCGCAAGTCCGGCGGCACGGCTGACGGACGTGGGCAGCGACGAGGCGGGCGGCGTTTTGGCGGCGGAGGTCGTCAGGTTTACGATCGCGCCCCCTCCCGCCTGGCGGAGATAAGGAAGGGCGGCCCGCGAGATGCGGATGGCGCCGTACAGCTTCAAATCAAGGTCATACCCCCACGCTTCGTCGGCCACCTGGTCGAAAGGTCTGGCAGCCGAGGTGCCGGCGTTGTTGATGACGATATCGAGCCGTCCGAAATGCTCGGCTGCTTCACGGACGGCCCGAAGGCAGTCGTCCGCCGACGTGACGTCCGTTTGAATCGGCAGCGCTGACGCTCCGGTCTGCTCGAGGATGCGGGCAGCCGCCTTCTCCAGTCCTTCCGGATCCCGCGCGCAAATCGCCACGTGCGCCCCCTCTGCCGCAAGTACCAGGGCGGTCTCCAGTCCGATTCCCTTGCTGCCGCCCGTCACCAGGGCGACCTTCCCTTGCAATCCAAGATCCATGTCCATTCCTCTTTTCTATGATTATGGTTACAACTGCTGCGGGTTAGCTGTTCTTTGTCTTCCGGAATTCCCTGGGCGTCGCACCGGTATAGGTTTTGAACGTTTTCCCGAAGTACGAGAAGCTGTTGAAGCCCGTTTTTTCCGCAATTTCCGAGATGGGCATGGCGGTGTGCTGCAACATCAGCTTAGCATGATGGATTCGGGTCTGAAGCAGAAAATTGGTCATCATAATGCCGATCGTCTTCATTGAAAGCGGCAAATTCGACAGCTGACGGTTAACGAAGTCGTCCGTACGCCGGACGGTTTCCCGTTGCATGATTCCACCATCCTTCCGGTAGCGCTTAACCTGACTATACTGCGAGTTAATTAAAAATACAATTGTCTCAGCTATATTAGGTAATGCAGGATGGAACTGGCTATTTCTGGTGACGCGTCTTCCGGCCGTCCATATCGACAACACCAAGGTAACCCCGTGGTATCGTTGATGAAAGCTTTTTAAGGCATACTGCTGGATCAACAAGTTTGCGCTCCCATCGCACTCCGGGGAATAGAGGAAAGAGGGTATCGGACTTCCTTCGTGGAATATTATACTTCATTAGAAACGCATTAGGCCAACTATCCGCAGAGGTGAGTCATTTGAGCAAGCGTATCCGGCAGGAGGATATCGCCAAGGAGCTGGGGCTGTCCATTAATACGGTATCCCTGGCGCTGAAGAACAGCAGCCGCATTAACGAAGAAACCCGCTCCAAGGTACAGCAGGTGGCCAAGGCGCTGAACTATATACCGAATTCGATCGCCCGTTCGCTTGTTCAGAAGAAAACCGACGTCATCGGGTTTATACTCCCGAAGATGACGAATCCGGTTCAGATCGAGACCGCCCAGCAGATGGAACGCAAGCTCCTGACCAGCGGCTACAACATGATGCTGATGACGACGGACAGCGACAAGAATTACGAATCTCAAGCGCTCGACATTTTGCTGTCACGTCAAGTGGACGGTATCTTCCTGTTCCCGACGAACAAGCACAATCAAGACAAGATCAAGTCGATCCGCAGCGCCGGCATCCCGCTCGTTCTGCTCTCCGGCGGGCGTTACAAGCCCTCAAGCGATGCCGTCTATATGAATCAATTCAGCGGTGCGTATCAAGCTACGGAGCATCTGGCCAAGTTAGGCTACCGGGAGATCGGCTTCATTACCGGCGGGGCGGCGAACGTGGAGAAGTTCGACGGCTATCAAGCGGTGCTTCGGGACCGGCAGCTTGAATTCCGAGAGGAGCTGGTTGCCCGTGTGAGCCATTTCAGCTATGAGCAGGGCTACAAAGCCGCCTCGAAGCTGATGGCGAACGGCCCGGTCCGAGCCGTCCTGGCGTCCAGCGATTATTTGGCGCTCGGCGCGCTCCGGTGGTGCCGTGAGCGGGGACTGCGTGTTCCCGAGGACGTCGCTTTGATCGGCTTCGATGATTTGGAGGCGGCCGAGTACGCTGAGGTTCCGCTCACCTCGGTTACCTACAAAGGGGAGGAGCTGACGACGAAGGCCGTCAGCCTGATGTTCCGGTTGATCGAGGAGCAGGAACGGATGACTTCGAAGGAACCCGAATGCATCGAGATCAACCCCACGCTTTCAATCCGGAAGTCGTGCGGGGCTATATGAAAAATCTACCAAATCTGGCAGACCGCTTCGGGCGGAATGTCTGTTTTTTTGTTATGAGGCGTCGACGCATGCAAATCAGCAATATTGTTCTAACCGCATTTGAATGTGGTTTCACCCCATAAAAAGCTGCATGGCGAAGCGTTTTGGTCCGTTGCATGAACAGGACAATAGCCCCGTCTCGTGCGGAGGCTGGCCGATAATTGTGAGGAGGTCCTAAGAGAAGGTCATGTTGAAATGGTTCGATCAACCGTGCTAGTATAGTCTCTGGTATAAAAATAGAATGCCGAATCCTGCCGAGCACAACGGCAGGTACGGGGGACTGATTTCATCGGGGTGAATAAACGCTGGCGCACGAAGCGTTTTAGGGAGCAACCTTCTACCGAACCCGTCAACTAACCTCGGAGGCTATTTGGAGGAAAGACGTACATATGAAATGGAACAAACCGGTCTTATTGTCAACCGTTGCTTTGCTTGGTGGAATATGGTACGCCAGCGGAAGCGCCCACGCGTCCGCTCAAGAAACCGATGTAAAGGTTCAAGTCAACAGCTCTATAGTTTCGTTCCCGGACGCCCAGCCGTTCATTGATGAGAACAGTACGCTGCAGGTCCCGCTTCGCTTTGTAGCCGAGAAGCTCGGCAATCAAGTGGACTGGTCGTTTGAAGGCAAGGAAGTCAACGTTACGCTGAAAGGCGACGGCAAAACCTTGAACATGAAGACTGGCGAGGAACATGCCAGCGTAAACGGAGAGAAAGTCTCTTTCGGAAGTAAGGCGATATTCAAGGAGGGGCGGACTTACGTTCCGCTGCGCTTCGTTACCGAGACGTTCGGCAATCGCATTCAATGGGACGACCAGAATGATGTCGCCATTATCGACGCGGACGGGCAATATCATTCGCCGGCATGGTACAAGCCGAAGCCTCAGGTAAAGGCTGCCGCCATAGCTCCGGAACCGGTTCCCTTGGCGACTCAAATTATTAACTCTGCCAAGAGCCTGCTCGGCATCCCCTATGTCTGGGGCGGCGAAACGCCGGACGGGTTTGACTGCTCGGGCTTTGTGAATTTTGTTTACGGCCCCAAAGGCGTTTGGCTTCCACGTACATCCCTTGAGATGTATTACACCGGGACGGCCGTAACGAATCTGCAGCCGGGCGATCTGGTCTTCTTCTCGATCGGCAATAAAGCGTCCCATGTGGGCATCTATATCGGCAATAACCAGTTCGTCTCCGCCACCACCTCACGGGGGACAAAAATCGACAGCCTGTCCAGCTCGTATTGGGGATCGAAGTATATCGGAGCCAGACGCGTTTTTTAAAATGAAAAAAGCACGATCGGAGCCCTTGACAGGCATCCGGATCGTGCTTTTTTTGGACTTGACTTACTTCTTGCCGCCTGGCGGCGTACAGACGCCGTCTGCGCAAGCATCCGCATCGCCTCCGGCCGGCTCATTCAGCACAGTCAAAGGATGGTCTTCGTCCCAAGCCTTCTGCAGCGCCTGCAGGAACACCTCGGTCGGCTGCGCTCCCGAAACGGCATATTTCCGGTTGATCACGAAGAAAGGCACGCCCCGTACGCCGAGCCGGGCCGCTTCAGCCTCGTCGCTGCGGACCTCCTCCGCATAAGCGTCTCCGGCCAGCACCTTCGCGGCTTCCGCCGGATCAAGCCCGGTTTCCGCCGCCAGCTCCGATAAGACTGCCGGGTCGCCAAGATGCTTCGAGTCGGTGAAATAGGCTTTGAGCAGACGCTCCGTCATTTCCTTCATCTTCCCGTTGTCTGCGGCGTAATGGGCAAGCCTGTGCGCGTCGAACGTATTGGTCAATACGAGCGTATCCAGATGGTAGTCTAGACCAACCGTTTGCGCCTGTTTGGTCACGTTCTCGTTCATCGCGATCGCTTGACTGCGGTTCATGCCGTACTTGGAGGCGAGCATTTCGTGCACGTCATGGTCCACGCTCCGCGGCGCATTCGGATCGAGCTCGAAGCTGCGGTATACCACCTCCACCTTCTCTTGATCCGGGAATTGCTCCAAGGCTTCCTCCAACCGGCGCTTGCCGATGTAACAGAACGGACAAGCAAAATCCGACCAAACTTCCACTTTCATGTTTAAGGCACCTCCTGTAAACTAGTTTTTAGAGGTCTCTCCGATCCGGGAGACGACCTGTCTTAATGTAACTTGGGCCAGCTCCCGCTCCATCGCGGACTGAGCCCTGTGCATATCGGCGCGGAGCGTCGATTCAATGTTCCGGCCAACGGGACAGTCCGGATTGGGATGCTCGTGGAAATGGAACAAATCGTCTTCCTCCACGACCTCCACGGCACGGTACACGTCAAGCAGCGTAATGTCCTCCGGCGGTCTCCGGAGATACGTCCCGCCGGTGCCGGCTTTAACGGTGACCAGCCCGGCTTTCTTCAGAAGCCCGGTAATCCTGCGGATGACGACCGGGTTCGTGTTCACGCTGGCCGCGATGTAATCCGACGTGCAGGGCGACGTGCTGAGGGTCACCAGGGAAAGAATATGGACGGCTATGGAAAATCGGCTGCTGATCTTTTTCATGAGACTCACCTCTCGATGCAATAATGATAGTTACAACGAAGCGCCATGTCAAGCCGTAAATGCCTTCCGAAGTCCCGGTGCAGCACATTTGCCCGCTCTTGACGCCCCCTGAAGGGCATTGATGGAGATGTAATCAATTCGCTCCTAAGCTCGAAGGACGCATTACGAAAGTAAAATAAATCATTAGGTTACTCGGCGGGTGCCTCAGGGCATCCGTCTTTTTTGTGCTTCCCGGGCGTTTGTGCTTTCCAAAGATCGGGTAAGAACGTAGATGGCGGAAGAGCAGGAATCGCTTGTACCGAAGTAGGATAGACTAGAACTGATCTTGAAGGAGGCTGGCCCCTATGAAACTGACGCCGGAACAGCGGATCACCCTGCACGGCTTCAACAATCTGACGAAATCGTTAAGCTTCAATATGTACGATGTTTGCTACACGAAGACGAAGGAAGAACGGGAAGCCTATATCGAATATATCGACGAGCAGTATAACGCGGACCGTTTAACCAAAATTCTTAATCACGTCTCCGAAATTATCGGAGCCCACGTGCTCAATATCGCCAAACAGGATTATGTGCCGCAAGGGTCCAGCGTAACAATGCTGGTCTCGGAGGGCCCGATCGACGAAGCGGCCACCGAATCGTTCGAGGAATCGCCGGGTCCGCTCCCGGACAACGTCGTCATGCATCTGGACAAGAGCCATATTACGGTGCATACCTACCCGGAATACCATCCGGACGAAGGGATCAGCACGTTCCGCGCCGATATCGACGTGTCCACGTGCGGCGAGATCTCGCCCCTCAAAGCGTTGAATTACTTGATTTCTTCCTTCGATACGGACATCATGACGATGGATTACCGGGTCCGAGGCTTCACGCGGGATATTACCGGGCATAAGCTGTTCATTGATCACGAGATCAGCTCCATCCAGAATTACATTCCCGATAAGGTCAAAAGCCTGTACGATATGATCGACGTGAACGTATATCAGGAAAATATTTTCCACACGAAATGCAAGCTGAGGGAATTCGATCTGAACAATTATTTGTTCGGTTACACGAAGGACAAGCTGAGCCCGGATGAGCAAAGAGAGATCACGGAGAGCTTGAAGTGGGAAATGGATGAAATCTTTTACGGCAAAAATATTACCTACGCGAACGGTGCAGCGATATTCGAGACCTAAGCCGCGGAGCTTCGCCAACCGGTGCCCGAACCGCCGACCGAACCTTATGGGTTCGGTTTTTTTGGTTGTCCGACTAAGCACCATCGGGAGAGAGGGGCCGATGTATTTTCTGAAAATTTTCTGAAAATAAGTATTGTCAGTCAAACTCGGATTGTGATAAGATTCACCTTAACAGAATATGAACCTTCGGGGCAGGGTGAAATTCCCTACCGGCGGTGATGATACGTTCGTGTATCCGAGCCCGCGACTCCCGGCTTGCTTAAGACGGGACTGATTTGGTGCAATTCCAAAGCCGACGGTTATAGTCCGGATGGGAGAAGGTAAAGAACAGCTTGTTAAAACATTGCATTTTAACACGTTTGTTTGTCGTTGCCCCCGCTTGCTTGTCAGCGGGGGTTTTCGTCACTTTTCAGAAGGTTCAATTCAATAAACATTCCGACTGGAGGTTTTTGAATTGGATAATACGCTGCATTATCGCGACGGCTTGAAGTCATGGAACGCCCGCGGCGTCCACGGCATCTGGTATGTCGCGCTGGGGGCTGCCCTTTGGGGGGTGGACCCACTCTTCCGCATTCTGCTGCTGAAGACGTTCAGCTCCGCCCAAATCGTCTTCTTCGAGCATCTGCTGCTGGCCTGTTACGCGCTGCCCCTGCTGATCAAGCACCGGTCCGGCTTGACCGGGAAGCTGACGCTGGCCGTGATCGGCGCGCTGCTCTTTATTTCATGGGGCGGCTCGGCCATCGCGACCATGCTCTTCACTTCGGCATTCGCTCACGGCAGCGCCAATGCGGTGCTCCTGCTGCAGAAGCTGCAGCCGCTGTTCGCGATTATTCTGGCCCGTCTGCTCTTGAAGGAGAAGCTGCCGTCCCGCTTCTTCATCTATATCATCTTCGCCATGGCCGGCACGTATTTGCTGACGTTCGGCTTTGCTTCCCCGTCGCTTAGGCTTCACGATCTCGGCACGCTCAGCTGCCTGTTCTCGATTCTGGCCGCGGTGCTGTGGGGCGGCTCGACCGTCATGGGCAAATTCCTGCTCTCGAAGCAGCTGGATTTCCATTTCGTCACGTCGCTCCGGTTCCTGCTGGCGATTCCTCTGCTGACGGTCATTTTGCTGGTCAGCGGAGACGTCTGGCACATGCACGGGACACCCGGGGAATTGACGCTGATCGTGGTCAACCTGCTGTTCCAGGCGTTCTTCCCGGGACTCCTGAGCATGCTGCTGTATTATAAAGGACTCACGTCTACCAAGGCGTTTCTGGCGACGCTCGCGGAATTGTCGTTCCCGGCAGTCGGCGTGCTCATTAACTGGATGGTGTTCGGTCAGGCGTTGACGGTGGGGCAGCTGGCCGGCTTCCTTCTCATCTGGTCGACGCTGTGGCTGATGAGCCGGAGCCAGGTGGCAGGCGAGACGGCGGAAGCATCCAAGAAGCTTAAAGCAACGGCGTAAGGGGGGGACTGGTATGATCAAACCGCGGCGGTTGAAGAGGGGCTCCACCATTGCCGTGCTGGCGCCGTCAGGCGGCTTGGCTCACGCCTTTCCGGACAATTACGAGCTGGGGCTGCGAAATCTGCAGGACGCCTTAGGCTTCCATGTGGTTGAAATGCCGACCGCAAGAATGTCTTCGGAAGAGTTATACCGTCATCCGGAGCTTCGCGCGAAGGACATCAACGACGGTTTTGCTGACGGCCGGATCGACGGCATGATCGTGACGATCGGCGGGTACGAATCCGTACGGATATTGCCTTATTTGGACACGGCTGCGATCCTGAAGCATCCGAAATTCATCATGGGTTATTCCGATTCGACCACGTTCTTGACCTATCTCAATCTGCTCGGCATGGTGACGTTCTACGGCCCCTCCGTCATGTCGGGAATCGCCCAGCTTCAGCATCTCCCGGAGGAGTACCTGCAGCATTTGGAATCGATTCTGTTCCGGGACGATTACCCGTACACCTGCAAGCCGTTCTCCCGTTGGACCAACGGGTACAAGGACTGGAGCGTGCGGGAGACGCTGGGAGAGTGCCTGCCGTTCTCGGATAACGAGCGGGGCTGGCGCTTTTTGCAGGGAAGCGGGATTGCCGAAGGCTTCTTATGGGGCGGATGCATCGAGGTTCTGGAATTTCTAAAGGGGACGGCCTATTGGCCGGAGCCGGAGTTCTGGGACCGGCGCATCCTGTTCTTCGAAACGTCGGAAGAGAAGCCGACCCCAAGGCAGGTCGGCTATATGCTGCGGAATTACGGAATGCAGGGGATCTTCCGCCAAGTCAAGGGAGTACTGTTCGGGCGGGCCAAGGATTATTCGGAGGAAGAGAAGCGGGAGCTGAACCGGGTCATCCTCGATGTGATACATGGCGAATTCGGAGCCGGATCGCTGCCCGTTGCCGTAGACGTCGACTTCGGCCATACCGATCCGAAGCTCATCCTGCCGATCGGCGGGCGGGTTCGACTTCTTCCTGACGATCATGCCATTATATTGCTGGAAAGACCGTTCGCGGAATGAATCTCCTCCAGCTTTAGAGAGAACGATAGCGAGGGTGCTCTGAAAGAATGGATTGAACCAAATTTCTCACACCGGGGTGCGGCGATTGTAAAAATTGGGCTTTATCCTCACAAAATTCAACCACTTCTCCTTTTTCCATTACAGCTAAAGCATCGGAAATGGAGTAAGCGGCTTTAATATCATGCGTAATAAAAAGGTAAGAAAGACCATACGTCGATTTTAAATCGCTTAACAGAGCCAGAATGTGGGATTGGGTCACCATATCCAAGCTGCTTACTGCCTCGTCGAGTACAATCAGCTTAGGCTTTAAGGCAATCGCTCTCGCAATATTGATTCTTTGCAGCTGGCCTCCGCTAAATTGATGAGGGTGCTTTGTCATGTCGTCAGCGTTTAGTCCGACTCTTTCGAGCAATTCTCCGACGGTTCGTTTTTGCTCCTTCGAGGATAGCGACTCGTAGTTTTGAAGCGGCTCCCCGATGATTTGTTCCGCCGTCATGCGCGGATTTACGGAAGAATAGCAATCTTGAAATACTACTTGAAGATCGCGGCGAAGCCGTCTGCGGGCAGAGGCGTCCGTATCATAGAGATTCATTCCTTGAAAAAGAACCTGCCCCTTTTGCGGTTTTTCCAGCCCCAGAATCACTTTGCCCAGCGTGCTTTTCCCTGCTCCGCTCGTTCCAAGAAGTCCTAGACACTTGCCAGGTTCAATCGTAAGGGAAACGCCGGAAAGCACCGGCGCATGCCGCTTCGACTGCCAGAAAAGAGTAGAGGAGGCATAAGCATGAGTAACGTCCTTTACTTGCAACAAGCTCACTTCCTCATCCCTCCCTTTTTAGACTGCAGCAGGATAAGCAGCAGGGCAGCCGCTCCAATGACAATACAGCCGGAAAACATGACCTCGTAAGAATACGCGTTCGCAATCAGACTTAGCCCCCAAGTGCCAGCGGATGTTCCGAAATCGGCAGCCGCAATGAAGAGACCGATCCCTCTTCCTCTGAACCTTTCCGGCACGATAAACGAAACATACGTCAGCAGCGTCGGATACAGCATCGACAAGGCAATCCCGTTGCAAACGGCTGCAAGCAGAATAATAGGCAGCGATTCGGCCATTCGAACCAGACCTACAGCTGTCGTCATAAGGGATATCAGGACAGCGACCATAAGAATCGGGAAGCGGCCGTTTGTCGGAATCCATTTTCGGCCGAAGAAGCGCAGCAGGATAAGAACCGCCGTTTCGGTCAAGAAATACAATCCGGCAAAAGGCAATCCGCGTTTCTCCAGATAGAGCGGAAGGAAGGCAGCGATCGTTCCGATCACGGCCGAAGCCAGAAGCATGATGACCGAAGGAAGCAGCAGCTTCCGGTCCTTCCATCCGTTATAGGGTTCACTGCTGTGTTGATTCGTCGTTTGCAAATGATCCTGCCTGTGAAGCTCCGGCAATCGGAGGTTCAGGCCAATGAGGAGCGTTGTCAAGCTTATCGGGATCAAGGTCATAAAGATGTACGGCATAGGCACTCTATCCGCAAAATATAGGGCGAGAAAGGGACCGTAGGTGTAGGGCAGCATGGACGAAAGCGAGAAAAGGGACAGACCTTGTCCGCGTGCTTTCTCAGGCAAGACTTGGATGATCAGGAGATGCGATACCATAGAAAAGAAGGCAAGGATCACTCCCTGAACCATTCGGAGCAGAGCGAAAACCCAAAGCTCATGAATGAGATACATGGATATGACAACCACATTCATCATCAGTGCTGCGGCAAATATTCGTTTCGTGCCGAACTTGTCGACAATTTTACCTGCTACGGGCCGCAAGAACATGGAGGTAAACATATACGCGCCCATAATGAGACCGATCTGTGCCGGGTTTGCTCCAAGCGCGTGTGAATTCAGCGGCAGCAAAATCAGAAGGATGTGGCTGGTGGTATAAAATAATAGTGATACGAGGTAAATCTGGATCGCTTTCGACCCAAACGGACGGTCCTGCGGAACCGTAACATGCGGCTGCGTGGCAGTCATGACAGTACAAGCTCCTTGGTATGTTGGTTGATCGGCAACGAGAGTCTGGCATCGAGCAGCAATTTCGTATACGCATGCTGCGGATGATCGAACAGTTCGAATACGTCGGCTTTTTCCACGATCCGTCCATGCTGCATAACGGCTACATCGTCAGCCATTTCCGATATGACCCCCAAATCATGGGAAATCAATAGAATCGCCGTGCCATATTCCGAGCGGATGCGGTACAGCTGGCGCAGCACCTGCATTTGATTGGCTGCATCCAGCGCCGTGGTCGGCTCATCGGCTATAAGCACGGACGGCCGTAAGCACATCGAAACGGCAATCATTACACGCTGCAGCATTCCCCCGCTCAGCTGAAACGGATAACGCCTCATAAGTGCGGCAGGATCAGGCAAATTCACATCGTGCAAAGAGGAGACGGCCAGCTCGAACGCTTGTTTTTTACTAAGATGGGTATGGGTACGGATCGTTTCTACGAATTGATCGCCAATCGTAAAGACGGGAGAGTAGGCGTTGATCGGATTTTGCATAATCAAAGCGATCTCTTTTCCGCGAATACGCCGCATCTCTTCGGCTTTAAGCCCGTTCAGCTCACGGCCGTTAAATTGAATACTGCCTTCCACATGAGTTGTTTTCCGGTCCAGCAGCTGCAAAATAGACAGACTGGTAACCGATTTGCCGCTGCCGCTTTCTCCGATAAGACCGAGCACGCGACCAGGCTTCAGCTCGAATTCAACGTTGTGGACAAGGGGAAGCGTTCCCTGAGCCGTTGTTACCTTTATGTGCAGGCCGCTTACTTTCAAAACAGGGTTCGGTTTTTCACTCAATGATCTCATTCCTTTTCAAAACGTCGTTTAACGCCAAACCGGTCCGATAGAGCTTCGCCCAGCAAATTGAACGAAACGACGACGAGAAGAATCATGATGCCCGGGTACAGCATTAATTCCGGATTGCTGCGTATGAACGATTTTCCTTCGTGAATCATCGCCCCCCACTCCGGCGCAGGCGGCTGAATGCCGAGCCCCAGGAAGGAGAGAGCGGAGATATCCATGATCGCCCAGCCCATTTCCAATGTTCCCATAACGACAATGGGGGGAAGCACGTTCGGAATGATGTGCTGCGTAATAATCTTCCATTGGGAGGAGCCGCTGATTCTGGCTGCGGTGATGAAATTCCGTTCCTTCAAGCTGAGAACCATGCCTCGGAACATCCGGGCGTAGTACACCCACTGCACCAGCATCATCGCCAAAACAACCTGCGCCAGTCCAGTCCCAAAAATTCCGACCAGCCCGAGAATGAGCACTAGATTCGGAAACGACATCACCCCTTCGCAGAACCGCATCAGCACAAAATCGACCAGTCCGCCTTTATAGCCGGCAATCGCTCCGACGAACAACCCGATTCCTAAAGAAGAGATGAAGATCAAGGACGCAAAGCCTAACGAAACCCGGGCGCCATACAATAGACGAGACAGAATGCAGCGGCCCAAATGGTCCGTACCTAAGGGATAGTCGATCGAAGGCGGTTTCAGCTTGAGCGCCAAATTCACTTGTATCGGATCGTGCGGAGAGATCCATGGGGCCAGAATGGTAAGGATAAAGAGAACAAGCAATAGACCCAAGCATACTTGAGCAGTCTTCTGACTCCTAAGGCCTGTTCGTATACTCGCGATCATAGGCTGGTTCTTCCTTTCCGGGAAATTCGCGGGTCCATCGCCATTTGTAGAAGATCCACGATCAGGTTGCACACGATAAATATACAAGCGGCGAGCAGCACGTAGCATTGAATGACCGGTATATCTCTGTTTAGAATCGCGTCAACAAAATAACGGCCGAATCCGGGCCAAGAAAAGACGACCTCTACAATAATCGTACCGGAAAGCAATTTGCCTATGTTCATACCTAGACCCGTAATCATCGGAGAAATTGCGATTTTCAGCACATGCTTGCCCATGATGACCTTCTCTTTAATGCCTCTGGTTCTGGCATATAACACGTATGACTCCTGCATTTGCTCCAGCATACTGGTACGCAGCAGGCGGGTATAGATAGCAATCAGCCCCAAAGCCAGCGTGAACGAAGGCAGAACCAGATGCGCCCATGTCCCTTTTCCTTGCACAGGAAACAAATCCAGCTTGACGGACAAGAAATAAACCAATAAGTACCCAAGCCAAAACTGCGGGATGGAAGCGCCAAAAAAAGCAAGCAGCCGGCTGAAATGGTCGATCACGCTGTTTTTATAAATTGCCGATAAAAATCCGATGGGCACGCTGATCAGCACGGCCAGACAAATGCTGCTGAAGGCAAGCTGGAGCGTTGCGGGCATCCGATGCGCGACCTCCTGCCAAACCGGCTCCTTTGTAACATAAGATGTGCCGAAATCAAGCCGGCACATCTTAATAAGAGATTGAATATATTGGACAAGCAGCGGCTGATCCAGGCCGAATTCATGTCTTACCTGGGCCAGAAGCTCTTCCGTCGGGTGAATATGGGCTACAGTCAGATATACTTCAGCCGGATCGACAGGCGACAGATGGATCAGCACGAAAGAAAGAAGGGTGGCAAAGAGAAAAATGGGAATGACGGCAAGGAGCCTTTTCCCGATATAGCTTCGCAAATCATAACCTCCCTGCCGTTTACTTTTTCACGATGTCGAGCCCGAAGAACGGATTGTCATCCCGATTGGCCGGGAATACGAAGCCCTTCACGCCTTTTTGACAAACTGCCGTTTTCTTAATATAAGAGATCGGTAAAAAGGATGCCTGCTCCTGCAGCGTCTTCAAAATAGAATTGTACAGCTGTTGGCGCTTGCTCTCATCGGTTGAGACAAAAGCTTGCTTTATTTGCTGATCCAGGTCTTTTTTCATTGGCAGGCTCGAGAGCGATTCCGAGATGCCGAAGCCCTTCTCGGCTGCAATATTAATGAAAGAATGCGGATCGTACGGCGATCCGTAGCTGCTCCAGAAGTACAAATCAAAATCCGCTGACTTCAAGCGTTTCACTTGTTCGGTGATCTCCAGACTTTTAATGTTCAGCTTGACGCCGATGGCTCCCCATTCGGCTTGCAGCGTCTCCGCCATCGGCTTTTGAACTTGATCCGACTTTTCATACAGCAATTCCAGCTCAAGCGGTTTTCCGTCTTTCTCGCGAACGGTTTTCCCGGCAGGCAGCTTCCAGCCCGCTTCTTCCAAATAAGCTTTCGCTTTGTCCACATTGTATTCGAGCGGCTTAACGTCCATATTGGTGTACGGAAGGTTTTTAGGTAAAATGTTGTCTGCTTTCTCCTCCAAGCCGGCCGTAATCCCATCCACCATCGCCTGCTTGTTAAAGCCGTGTTGAAGGGCTAGACGCACTCGCAAATCGGAAAGAATATCCTTGGTGGTATTCATAACGATCTCTCTTGTTGCGATAGGCTCAGAAAGGCTCGTTTCATATTTGCCGGAGGCTTTTAACTGCTTGAAGGCATCCAAACTGATAACGCCTTCTCCATAGATCAGGTCGAGCTCCTTTTTCTCAAAGGCAAGCACACGTGTTTCTCCGTCAGGAATAACTTTGATGACGATTTTACCAGCTTTCGGTTTATCGCCCCAATAATTCGGATTACGGGTAAATTCCGCATATTCGTCTTTCTTATAATCCGACAGCATCCACGGTCCGGTGCCGACCGCCTTCTTCACGCCCTTGGAGGTATCCCCGTCATCCGGAAATCCGGCTTCGCCAAGAAAGCGCACCGGACGGACGACGGACAGCTCCTGTATGGTCGGATAGTAGGGCGCCTTCAGCGTCAATTTAAATGTATTCTCGTCCACAGCTTCCGTCTTGTCGAGCACATTAATAAAGCCGAGCCAGCTATGATTTTTAAAGTTTTTCATCACCGCATCGAAGTTCTTCTTTACGATAGCGGCGTTAAAGGGCGTTCCATCTGAAAACTTAACATTTTTACGGAGCTTGAAGGTGTACTCTTTCCCGTCTTTCGATATATCCCACGATTCCGCCAGATGAGGCTCAAGTTTGCCTCCCTCTTTATAGCTGACCAGCGGTTCGTAAATCATCGATTGCGCAATTAATTGCGAAGGATTGTAAACATGGGGGTTCATCGTACCGATATCTCTTGGCCATGATACCGTGATCGTTTTTTCAGCTTGCGCCGCTCCGGCTTCGGAGTTCTGTACAGAATTCGATTTGGAGCAGCCTAAAAGTGCAGTGGTTAGTATAAGCAGCATAAGGAGCACAGATTTACTTTTTGAAGCAAACATAACCATATTTTCCCCTCTCGACCTCTATGTATGATAATGATTATCACTCTCGTTTGATTATTGCATGAGCATTTCCTCCTTGTCAATCCTGGCATGGAACTTGATGGATCTCCTCAACGCGACCTTTACATTTTATTTAGATTCAGTTAACACCCGAATAACACAGAAACGTTAAATTAGAGATGTGGGAACGGTCCCACACTCTGGAAATGGGGTTAAAGAAAGCATGGTTCATACGATTAAAGAAATTGCGCTCCGTGCCGGCGTATCCAAGTCGACGGTATCCCGGGTGATATCGGGCAAAGGGTATACGAGCCCGGAAGTGCGGGAGAAAGTGCTTCAAATTATCGAGGAGCTGCAATATAAGCCGAATGCCGTCGCCAGAGCCATGGTATCGAACAGGACGTACAATGTCGGCGTGCTGATCTACCGGAGGGAGCATCCGATCGCTTCCCATCCTTTTTACGGTAAAATTCTCGATTCGATCTTGACGGCCGCGAGCAGCATGAATTATTCGGTCTTCGTTACGACGGACCATGAGATGTCGCTGCGTTCCGCCGATTTCATGTTCGAGAAAAGGGTCGACGGTCTTATCCTGATCAGCCGTCTCCAGCAAAACGTAATCGATTATATCAATAACTTCCAGGTTCCGTACCTGATGGTTAACGGCTCGACCGATGTGGACGACGTGATTCATATCGTCAATCGCGACGATGAAGGGGGACGGAAGGCGGCCGAATATTTAACAGGGCTGGGACACCGGCGCATCTTCGTGCTCGCCGGTCCGCAGACGCACCGCAGCCATTCCTTAAGGTTGAAAGGGTTTCGGCAAGGCTTAACACTGCTGGATATAGCGCTTAACCCTTCCTCCATTGCTTATCCGTCCACGTCGACCTTCGATGAAGGCTTCAGGACGATGGAGCGGGAGTGGGAGCATTTCCGGCAAGGGGGCTACACGGCGATCTTCGCCACCAACGACATGATCGCGCTGGGGGCCATGAAATGCTTGCTGGACCGGGGCGTCCGCATCCCGGAACAAGCCGCCGTGATGGGCTTTGACGGCGTCGATTACGGGGCCATGTTCTCGCCGGCGTTAACGACGATCGGGGTAAACATGGAGGAGATGGGCCGTCAAGCGTTCATACTGCTGGACAAGCTTATCCAGCAGGAACCGGTGACGGAAAGAAACGTCGAGTATGAGCCGCAATTGATCGTCAGGCAATCCACTGAAATTCATTCCTAGAAAGGGAGCGTAAAGATCACATGCGTTGGTATTTGAAGGCGTTAGGTCCTCGGAAAGTGATCGAATTTATTCTGCTTGTCGTGTTTGTCGTCTTCTTCCTGGGACCGCTGCTGAACTTGGCGATACTGGCTTTCACAGGCAAATGGAGTTATCCGGATATCATCCCCCATGAATGGTCGTTAAAATGGTGGAAGTTTGTTTTCCAGCAGCAGGACATTGCTAAATCGATCGGCTTATCCTTTATTATCGCCTCGATCGTCACCGCACTTTCTATCGTGCTGTGTATCCCGGCGGCTTATGCCTTTGCCCGGATCCGATTTCCGCTGAGCCGATTCTTCCTGTTCTCGTTTCTGCTGACGCACGCTTTTCCGAAGATGGGGCTTTATGTCTCGATCGCGGTGCTGTTTTACAAGCTTGGGCTAATGAATACGCTGCTTGGCGTTGTGCTGATTCATATCATCAATGTCCTTATGTTCATGACTTGGATTCCGACAGCCGCCTTCCGCAACGTGCATACGGCTCAAGAAGAATCGGCGAGGGATGTAGGCGCAAGTCCCTTCCGCGTGTTCCGCAGCATTACGCTGCCGATGGCGATGCCGGGGATTCTGGTCGCTTCGATCTTTACTTTCCTGAATTCGCTCGACGAAGCACAGGGCACCTTCCTGGTCGGCATTCCCAACTATAAAACGATGCCGGTCGTCATGTACTCGATCATCAGCGATTATCCCGCTTACGCGGGCGCCGTCTTCTCGATCATCTTAACGGCGCCTACCGTCATTCTGCTGCTGGCTGCGCAGCGTTTTGTCAGTGCGGATATCATGTCCAGCGGATTCCAGCTGAAATAACTCACAGCTTCAGCAAGCCATTCAATAAGGAGGCCTTATGAACACTCAATTGTCGATTCAGAACTTGACGAAACGCTATAAGACGGGTGACGGCGTGACGGACATCTCGCTGGAGGTCCGCAAAGGCGAGCTGGTCACCCTGCTCGGACCGTCCGGCTGCGGCAAAACGACGGTGCTTCGCAGCATCGGCGGCTTCCTGGAGCCGGATTCGGGAGATATTCTTATCGAGGGCCGAAGCGTTCTGAAGGCCCCTCCGGAAAAGCGTCCGACCTCGATGGTCTTCCAAGGCTATAACCTGTGGCCGCATATGTCGGTTTATGAAAATTTGGCCTTCGGCTTAAAAATCCGCAAAAAGAAAAAAGCCGAAATCGATCAAGCCGTTGCGGAGGTGCTCCAGCTCGTCCGTTTATCGGGAGCGGAGCGGAAATTTCCGAGCGAGCTGTCCGGCGGGCAGCAGCAGCGGATCGCGGTGGCCCGGTCGCTGTTATTGAAGCCGGCCGTTATGCTGCTGGACGAGCCGTTCTCGGCGCTGGACGCCAAACTGCGTCACGAAATGAGGGAAGAGCTGCGGGAGATTCAGGCGAATACCGGTTTGACCATGGTCTTCGTTACACACGACCAGGAAGAGGCGCTGTCGATATCCGACCGGATCGTCGTTATGAATCAGGGCCATATCGAGCAGGTCGCTTCCCCGCAAGAAATATACGATGAGCCGAAGACGCACTTCGCCGCGCAATTTATCGGTAAAATGAACTTTTTGAAGGGGGTGGTGGCGGAAGGTCGGGTGACGATAGATCAGCTCGCATTCCCTAATCCGAAGAAGCTTTCGGGGAGCGTGAGTCTGGCCATCCGACCGGAGGATGTCGTTCTGCAGGAGGAAGAAGGGGGCGGGCTCCAAGGCACGATCAAGCACGTCATGGTACTCGGGCATTATGCGGAAGTGTCCGTCGATGTCCCGGAGCACGGTACGATTCGATCGTTTCAACCGCGCGATCAGGTCAAGGACCTATGGCCCGGTCAACAGGTGAAAGTGAGCTTTGCAAAAACATTGGCATATCCGGCAGTCTAAACCCATTCTTAGGAGGAATTTATTCATGCTTCGCAAGAAAACGGCTGTAACGCTTCTGTCTGTCGCCGCTTTGGCTTCCACGATCCTGTCCGGCTGCGGCAGCGCCGATAAAGGCGCAAGCTCCGCTAACTCGGCTTCCAGTCCAGCAAAGGATGCATCCGCCGCCAAGCCCGTTGAATTCACCTTTTATTACACCGGCTCGCAGAACGTAAAGGATCTGTGGGACGCGCTGATTCCGATGTTCGAGAAACAAACGCCTGACGTCAAGGTCAAGCCTGTGTACATTCCTTCCGGTACGGGAGCCCAACCGACCTATGACCGCATTCTTGCGGCCAAGCAGGCAGGCAAAGGGTCCGGCGACATCGACTTGTACGAGGACGGATTATCTAACGTTACGAAAGGCCAAAAGGACGACCTGTGGGAAAGCTTAAGCGCCGATAAAATTCAAAATTTGGCCAAAGTGGACCAAAAAACGTTAAAGGACATTTCCAACCTGGCGGTTCCTTACCGCTCCTCCGCCGTTATCCTGGCCTATAACAGCGATAAAGTAAAAGACGTTCCGAATACGCTGGACGAGCTGTACGATTGGATCCGCAAGCACCCGCAAAAGTTCGCTTATAACGATCCTTCCACCGGCGGCTCCGGGAACTCCTTCGTTATGACGGCGCTGTACAAGAACTTGCCGGAAGAGGCGATTCACAATTCCGATCCGGCTATCGAGAAGCAGTGGGATCCGGGCTTTGCGCTGCTGAAGGACCTTGGTAAATATGTATACGGCAAAGGCATTTATCCGAAGAAAAACCAAGGCACGCTCGATCTTCTGGCCAGCGGCGAAGTGGACATGATCCCGGCCTGGTCGGATATGGTTCTGGATCAGCTCGCCAAGGGACAGCTTCCGAAATCGACGAAGATGAAGCAGCTGACGCCAGGCTTCAACGGCGGCCCGACTTACTTGATGGTGCCGAAGCTGTCGGAGAAGAAAGATGCCGTTAACAAATTCCTGAACTTCGTGCTTTCTCCGGAAGCGCAAACGGTTGTCGTTACCAAAATGCAAGGCTTCCCGGGCATCCAGCTCTCGAATATGCCGAAGGACATTCAAGACTCGTTCAAAGGCGCGTCGGAAGGCTTCCGTTCGTTCAATATCGGCGACCTGGACAAAGATATGTCCCAGCGCTGGCAAAGTGAAGTTGCTGCCCAATGAGTAAGCAGGTAAAAATGGGGATACTGGGGTTACTTCTGGTACTCCCCTCTTTTTTGGTGCTGTTCGTCATCGTAGTCATTCCGATCCTAACTTCCTTCAAGGAAAGCTTAACGAACAAGTCCGGCGGCTATGACTTGTCCAATTACATGTACTTGTTTACCGATAAGCTGATGCGCTCCAACATCATCTTTACGCTCGAGGTTACGATCATTTCCGTCGTTCTCGTGCTGATCGTCAGCTACGCGCTCGCCGTATATATGAGGTTCAATAACGGATTTGCGGTCCGCTGGATCCGCAAAATGTATATGATTCCGATCTTTATACCTTCCGTTATCGCCACGTACGGCTTGATTCAGATGCTGGGCAACCGCGGATGGGTATCCCGGTTCCTCGCTTTGGTTCATGTGGAATCGATGCCGCGGATCATTTTCGACATGAAAGGGATTATTATCGCCAATCTCTGGTTTAATATTCCGTTTACGACGATGCTGCTCGGCTCTGCGTTAACCGCGGTGCCGAACTCGGTCATCGAAAGCGCGAAGGATGTAGGCGCAAGGGGATGGAGCATCTTCTTCCGGTTCGTGCTGCCTCTGACCTACAAAACCTTGCTCGTTGCGGCCACGTTTGTTTTCATGGGGGTCATCGGCTCTTTTACGGCTCCCTTCCTGCTCGGCGCCAATGCGCCGCAAATGCTGGGCGTATCGATGGAGCAAATCTTCGGCGTCTTCCAGAATAAGCCGCTTGCCGCCGCCACCGCCTTCTTTACATTCCTTCTCTGCTCGGTCATGGGCTACTTCTACATTCGCACCATGATCAAGGAAGAGAGCGTGAGGTCCTCATGAAACGCACATTGCTCGATGTACAGGGGCAAGTTACGGCGGTTTGCTCCCGAAGTCATATCTCGTATAAGTTTCATCTCGGCGAGCCGGGTGGAAAGCTGTGGATCCGGTTCGTTTACGGGCCGAAAAATTTGGACGACATGGAGCTGGCGAAAAGCCTGATCTATGATAGCATTGAGAAATATACCGAACCAAGCAGGATTCCGCTCGTTCAAGCGAAATGGGAATCATATCTGCCGCTCAAAAACTTGATCACCGTTTCCGTCGACGATCCCGACAATCACCGCGGCGCCGGCCATCGCCACGATCCCGAGCAGCTGCTGTTTCTATCCGCGGAGGACGCTTCTCCCGGTCTCGTCAAGGGAGAGATTCCCGCGGGCATGTGGGAAGTCACGCTTAGTCTGCATGCCATTGTTACGGACATCTGCAATTATTCGCTGGAAATATGGCAGGAGGAGGAGTGACGGGAATGCAGTGGATTGCTTGCGAATTACACACCCATACGTTTCACAGCGACGGCAGGCAGACGCTGCTTGAGCTAGCCTCCGGGGCAAAAGCGCTCGGCTTCGATTGTATCGCCTTGACCGATCATAATACGATGACCGGGCTGCAGGACAAAGAGGCGGTCGAGCTTGCAACCGGCGTTGCCATCCTGCCCGGCATGGAATGGACGACATTTTACGGGCATATGGTGACGATCGGGGTCAAGACGTTCGTGGATTGGCGGCCGGCCGGCCCCGGCGATATCGATGCAGGCATAGAGCGGGTGCATGCGCAAGGGGGCCTGGCCGGATTGGCGCACCCATTCCGCATCGGAAGCCCCATCTGTACGGGCTGCTTCTGGGAGTTTCAGATCAAGGACTGGAATGCGCCCGATTATATCGAGGTATGGTCGGGGACGTTCCCGCCCATCAAGAGCGACAACCACCGCGCCTACCGGTTATGGACGGATAAGCTGAACGAAGGCTTCCGGATTGCGGCTACCTCGGGACGCGACTGGCATGTCCAGGAGGGGACGGATGAACCGGTATCGGTAACCTATCTCGGTCTGGAGGAAGGAGACGCCCCGGTTGCCGACAGAGCGTTTCAAGCGCTCGCTTCCGGCAGGGTGTCCGTCACCATAGGTCCGTTATTGATTATGGAGGTTGAATCGGGCGGCGCTTCGTACGGGATTGGAAGCGCGGTTCCTTGCGCGGCTGATGTGGCGGAATACAGGATGAAGGTATCGCTGGACTTTTCGGCGAGAGCCGGGAAATGGGAGCACCCCGAGCAAAATTATTCCCTCCGCATCCTGGGGAACACCGGAGTTCTGGGAGAACGATCCGTATCGGGAAACGATAAGGAGATCTTGATGGACGTTAACGGCGCGGGGCTTCGCTGGACCCGTGCGGAGCTTTGGGGAATCGTACGCGGCGTACGCGTGCTGATCGCTTTTACAAATGCCGTCTATTTTGACGAATAAAGGAGATGCTTACCATGGGAGTGCGTTTTCCGATAATTACTGCTCACAGCGGATGTATGGATACGACAGCTCATACGCTTCATTCGATCGAGACTGCGATCCGGCTTGGAGCGGATGTGGTCGAAGAGGACGTGCGGGTGACCCGGGATGGCACTCCGGTTCTGGCCCACGACGATGAATGGACGGCGCCGGATGGCCGGGAATGCCGCGTTTCACAAATGACCTTGGCGGAAATCCGCGAGCTGCAGCCTCTTTGTACATTGGAGGAGATGCTGCTCCTCATCAAAGCGTCGGGAAAAACGGCCAATTTGGATCTGAAGGTCGATGAAAGCATCGAGCCGGTAGCTGCATTGGTGAAGAAGCACGATTTACTGGGGAACGTCTTCTTATCGGGCTGCCAGAAGGAGCGGGCGATGAAGGTACAGCGGACGCATCCGGAGCTTCGGAAGCTGCTCAATGTGGATGCCGACCTGTTTCTGTCCAAGGAATACGGGGCGGCCATGGCGCAAACGTGTCATGACGCGAAATCCGCAGCATGCTTCGGTATTAACATCAATTTCCAGCTGGTGCGCCGGGAGCTTATGGATTATGCCGCCGCCGAGGGGCTGCCGGTTTACGTATGGACCGTGGATGACGAAGCCGTGATGAAGCGGTTCGTGGAGCTGGGCGCGGCCTCTATTACGGCGAGAAACGTTCTCCCTTTAATCCGGTTAAAAAGCGCGACGGAAAGCGGTTTGACGCCATGATTGAGAATTTATGCCGATGAATGGAGAAGAGCGAGCCTTGCCCTCCTGGACCGCCTGCAGAGCGGAGATATCAAGGCGGGCAGCAGCTTCTACCAAGCTGTCATTCCTGTGCTCGAGCTGCTTCGCGGAGTAAGCCCGGAACGGTCGGAATTTACCGCCTGGGAGGCGGAATATTATCACCTGGACGGTAATTTGCGCCGCGCCGGCGAGCTGTATAAGCAGGTATTGGAGCTGGTTCCGCCGCATGAGCTTAGAGAGTCGGAACTTGAGCACATACGCCGATTTTGCCCGGTGCTGCTGACCACTTCGAAGGAAATCTTTCCCTTGAAGGACGTGGTGGCCGTCCACCATCCATTCCGCCCGCTGATCGGATATCATTTGTTCTGGGAGGACGATTACGATTTTCCCGACGATTATGAGCCGTGCGACCATGAGGAGATTTGGGTGGAGTACGACCCCGCGGAAGGAACGGTCACGAAAGTGCTGACTTTCTTCCACAGCTACGTTATCGAATCGCAGGACGCTGTAGAGGAAGCACGCGAGAACGGCGGAAGGCCGATCGTGAGAATTGAATGGGGGAAGCACGGCTCGCTTCTGAAAGGATGGGAGGAGCTGACGATCCCGCTCAAGGACATTTCCGGCCTGGACTGGATGAAGATGACATATGAGCATGTGAAAGCAGGGGGCCGGGTTCCGGACCATCCGCTTAAACGGCACTGGCCGAAAGGCTTCGATGGATCGTTTGAAGAGTACACCGACTTCTCCGTCCCGGTAGATCCCTTAGCTTACCTGGAGCGCAAGCCGCTGCTCTTCAAATCGCTTTGGGTCAATGCGACGCTTTTCACCCGCGGGCTGCTTTACAATTTTCACCCGAAAATGGAATGGCCCGAACGGTTTCAGGCCCTGCTTCGGGAATAGCATAAAAGGGAGAATTCCGGGAACATCCCGGGTTCTCCTTTTTGCCGTTGTTTATGATTTCCCGAGAAATAATGATAAAATGCCTGCGGCAATCAGCGGCCCTACGGGAACGCCTCTCAAGAAAGCGACGCCCAGAATCGTCCCGAGCACGAGTCCGGTAACGACGGTCGGTTGATTTGTCATGAGCATGGCGCCGCGTCCGCCCAAATAGGCTACGCCGATGCCGATAAGTATGGCGAGCAGCGATTTCCAGTGCAGTACCGATTCGTATACGGCCTGCAGCGTGATTTTGCCGCTGGCCAGCGGCGCCAGGATGCCGATCGTCAAAATAATGATGCCAATCGTAAGTCCATATTTCTCGATCCACGGGAACGCCTGGTGAAGATGAGTTACCCGGAGCAGCAGAAGAAAAACGACGGCAATCGTGATGGAGCTGTTGTTGCTGATAATGCCAAGCGCCGCGAAAATGAGCAGAATAACGGAAGGCAGATCGATCTGGGGCATAGGAACCCTCCTTCTTTTGGTTTCTTTAGATTCAATGGTAATATAAAAAGGAGCGGCTTTCCATTCCCGATGTCAAAAAAAAGGAGCAGGTGAAGCATGATGGAGAAAATTGCGATCTACCCGGGTTCTTTCGATCCGCTAACCAACGGTCATATGGACATTATCGAGCGCGGCGTCAAATTATTCGACCATCTTATCGTAGCCGTTCTCGTGAACGCGGAGAAAAATCCGCTGTTCACCTTGGAGGAACGCATGGTTCTGATCGGTAAATCCATCTCGCACATTCCGAATGCCTCCGTCATCTCGTTTACCGGACTTACCGTGAGCTACGCCAGGCAGCGGGGCGCCTCCTTCATATTGCGCGGCTTGCGTGCCGTGTCGGATTATGAGTACGAATTGCAGCTGGCCAATACGAACCTTCACTTGGATCCCGAGATCGAAACGGTGCTCATGATGACGAGCAAGGAGTATTCCTTCTTAAGCTCCAGCGTGGTCAAGGGTGCGGCGAGACTGGGAGGCAATGTCAGCGGCCTGGTGCCACAGCCGGTGCTCGAAGCGCTCCGTTCGAAATTCAGCCAAGTCTAGAAATGCAAAGCTTTCTACTTGTGCGTTGTGATATACTTTGTTCACCGGATGTACAATGTATACCCTGCAGAGCGGGAAGGAAAGGCGGCGGCGTGATGTCCACTACCGATTCGGATCAACTTACCTTCAGGCGGATGCTCGCCTTTTTTATCCCGCTCGGGTTCTCCGCAAGCCTCGTGAGCATTTCTCACGTCATCATTAACAGTACGCTCGCCCGGTCGGCCAACCCGGAATGGCTTATTGCCACTTATGCGCTGCCGATGAGCATTATGGCCGTTACGGAACGGCCGGCGCTGCTGCTACGGCAGACATGCTCGGTTCTCGTGCGGGATCAAACGTCGTTCCGGGCGATGGCCCGGCTTACTTTTTATGTGCTTGGCACCATCTTCCTGATGGATATGCTCATCGGATACTCGCCGCTCGGCCCGGCCGTCTTTACAGGGTGGTTCGGGGCGGGGGCGGAGATGGTACATCCGATGCTGCACGTGTACAGGGTTTTGATGCTGGTAACGGTTTTCTCCGGCATCCGCTGCGTCTTTCACGGCATCCTCATCTCTCATATGCAGACCAAATGGCTCACGATCGGCATGGGCATCCGGCTCTTCGGGATGTACCTTCTATCGCTTTATTTTATATATTCGGATCAGGTGACCAGCGGAATGGTAGGCGCTTTCATCTTTCTATTCGGCATGATGATCGAAGCGGGGGTTAGCTGGCGGGAAGGCCGTAAGCTTTTGCTCCGTGCGCTCCCTGAGAAGCTGCCTAGTCATCCGATGGAGAAGCCCGAACAAATCTTTGCATTTTATAAGCCGATGCTCTATTCTTCCTTCCTGGCTGTTGTTACCGAGCCTTCGATCAATGCGTTCCTGGCCAATACGAGCGGAGTTCAGCTGGCGGTCGCCTCTTTCGCGATTGCGGCCGGATTGACGGAGCTCGTGCAAAGCTTCTTCTCTTACATACATCAGATCGTATTGAATTTTTACTATAAGGACGCACGGAAGGTGAAGCGGTTTATTCTTATGCTGGCCCCCATCCCCGGCCTATTGATCGCCTTCTTCGTTTATACGCCCTTCGGGCCTTGGTTCTTGACCCGCATGATGAGTTTGAACGACCGGCTGATGATGGAATGCTTATCGGCCATGCGGGTTTTTATGCTCTTGACGTTTATCTTTCCTGTGCTGGACAGCTTAAACGGCTGGTTGATGCTGAAGAACGAGACCAGGGTATTTGTCTGGTCTCAATTGAGCAATGTCGTTACCGTCCTCGTCACCTTAAGCTGCTGCATTGCCTTGATACCGGATTGGAACGCGCAGATCGGCGCTCTGGCGCAATCGCTTGGCGCTGCGGCCGAGCTAACGATGGCAGGGTTCGCTGTGTTCAGGATAAGCGGGTTCGGGAAAAACGGTTTTCTCCGTTCGTCCGGCTCATGCAGCAAGAAGAGATCCGCCGGACACTCTCTGTGAACCGTCCGGTTGTGCCGTTCCCCCGCTTGCATACGATGTGAGGAGCGGGTATAGGCACATGCGGGGCGTGACACGATGAAGTGGGATTGCTGCGGAGAACTACAAGTAGAAAGGGAGGTGCGCTCATGCTGCCGGACAAGGTTGAGCAGACCATGAGCCGTCTGTGCGCAGGGCTGCAATCCGTCTTGCCGGATAATCTGGATTCCGTTTACGTCTACGGTTCGGTTGCGCTGGGGGCCTATATCGAGGGGTCCAGCGACATTGATTTTATTGCCGTCCTTCGCCGCCGCATCACCGATTCCGAGTATCGGGCTATAGCCGCCGCGCATCACGAGCTAGAACAGACGATGCCCGGGACTGACATTATGGGAGCATATATTCGCCGTGAAGATCTGGGGAAACCGGCACACACCATGCGTCCGTTCCCGACCTACTTCAGCAACCGGCTGCATCTTGACGGAACCGGGGCGGATCTGAACCCCGTTACCTGGTGGATTCTCCGCCGTCACGGAATTTGCGTATACGGTTCCAATACGCCGATGACTTATTCGGCCACGGCCGAAGAGCTGACTGAATATACGCTGTACAATATGAACACCTATTGGGCGGGCTGGATCGGGCGGCTCGAACAGCAGCTTGTAAACTCGGAGCACAATCCGGCCCCTGAAGCCGTGAATGAGGCGGTAGAGTGGTGTGTTCTCGGGATGCTGAGACAATGGTATACCTTGAGAGAGCATGATGTGACGAGTAAAATCGGCGCAGGCGAGTACGGCCTTGAGCGGCTGCCGGGCCGATGGCACGGACTGATCTCCGAGGCCATAGCCATCAAACGTAGGGAGCCTGTACGGCAGGATTCCGCCGGGCCTGAGCGGCTTCGTGAGCTGGTGGAGCTGCTTCGTTATCTTCATCAGGAAAGTAATGGAGAATATCATCATTAACCTGGAGGTGCCGCACATGCCGGCTTCGTACATCCGTTGTCAGATTCCCGTTCTCCCCGTCCGGGATGTGAAAGAAACCGTCGCTTACTACCGTGATAAGCTCGGATTTGAGAAGGCTTGGATCTGGGAGGGTGACGGTTATGCCGCCGTACGCTGCGGAGAGCTGGAAATCCATTTGGATCAGCAGGAGCGGTTTGAGACTTACCGGGCGCATTCTTACTGGTTTGTCGAGAATGCGGATGCCATTTACGCCCGTTCCGGGATTTGAATGGTCATCGGTTCAGAGTAGCAGAGGGAGAGGGAGAGGCATAGGTATCGTCTGCACTCTCCGTGCCGTTAGACGTGAAGCCACCAAATGCCGGCGCACTCCGGCACGCGTGAAGCTTTTCCGGCCGCTACCCGATCGGCCAGCTCGTCTCCGAAGAAGAAGCGGGTCAGCTCCTCGGCTTGCCGGGGAGAGTCGAATTCATAATCCGTCCGGATCGCCCGATGGGAGAATCCGTAATCCTCCGTTAAAGCGGCATAATATGCGGTTAAGAAAGAGGGGGGCTTCGGCTTCTCCACCCCGGTACCCAGCGTCTCGAATAAAACGAGCGTTCCGTTCGGGCGAAGAATCCGTTTCATCTCCACGATCATTTGCCGGAGATTCTGCCGCCAGTCCGGTGTATTGCTGCTCGCCAAATAGCAGATCGTCCAGCCGGCGACGGCCAGGTCCGCGCTCCGGTCTTCCAATGGCAGGCTGCGGTGGTCGGCTGCAGCGGTCGTCCAATTCGATAAACCTGCCTCTGCGAGCCTTGCCGCGGCCACTTTCAGCATTGCTTCCGACGCATCGAGGGCTATAATCGAACGGGCGTAGGGGGCCAGAGGGACGGTAAGCCGTCCGGTGCCCGCTCCCAGGTCAACGATATCAAGACCTCTTATATTCTTGATTTCTTCGATGAAAGGGACAAGCTCCGGCTGCTTCGAGATCATCAAATGATAATTCAAGACTCCGTGCTCATAAATTTGATCGTGATTCGGCATATGAATGATTCCTCCTGCGTGATCGTCTCGCTTTCCTGATCTACCATAAGCTCTGACGTAACGTGAAGGTCAAGCGGCAAATCGATAGGTACGTTCTAACCCATTTCACAGCATCTTCAGCTTGCGAAGCGTGTCTTGGTTGATGCCGGAACGGATTTTTATTGAAACCTGCATGCGGTTGACCGCGACTCTTAAGCTGTCCAGCACCTCTTGCGCTTCGATGAAATATTCCTCGTCGCCGAACATCCGATAAAGTCTCATGTAGTCGTTATATTCGTCCAGCCATTCGTTGAAGTTAATAAAAATCATATTTTATCACTCCTTGCTTCCATTCTACTATGCGCATATTAAAATAAGATGAACACGGCATGAACGGAAACTGAATGATGAACAAGCCGGCCGCATGTTGTTCACAATGAAGAGAGGTGATCTTATTGAAACCTTTTTACGAAGCGACGATCGAAGAATTGCAGCAGGCCATGGAAGAAGGAAGCAGCTCGTCTTTGGAGCTGGTTCAGCAGTATATGGAACGGATTGCTCAGTACGACCGTCAGGGGCCCTGCATCAACTCGGTGCTGGAGCTGAACCCGGATGCACTGCATCTGGCGGAAGCCGCCGATGCTGAGCGGCGTCAAGGGAACGTATGGGGGCCGTTTCACGGGATTCCGGTGCTGCTGAAGGACAATATTCAAACGGCGGACCGGATGCATACGAGTGCCGGATCGATTGCGCTGGCGGGTCATTATGCACGAGAGGATGCGTTCCTCGTGAAGCGTCTTCGGGAGGCCGGAGCCATCCTTCTGGGCAAGACGAATATGACGGAATGGGCGAATTATATGACCGACGGCATGCCGGGAGGGTACAGCTCCCGCGGCGGGCAGGTGCTGAATCCTTATGGGGCGGAATTCCCCGCAGGAGGCTCCAGCACGGGGAGCGGAGCGGCGGTCGCCGCTGGATTTGCCGCCGCCTCCGTTGGCACCGAGACGTCCGGCTCCATTCTGAGTCCTGCGATTAACAATTCCGTCGTAGGGATTAAGCCGACCCTCGGACTGATCAGCCGGAGCGGGATCGTTCCGCTCGCTCACAGCCAGGATACCGCAGGACCGCTTGCCCGAACGGTCGCCGATGCGGCTCTGCTGCTCGGCATTCTGTGCGGCAAGGACAGGGAGGATGCGTCTACCGGAGCTTCGGCGGGCCGAGAAGTTCATGATTACCGCGTTTATTTGGACAAAGACGGCCTGAAAGGAGCTCGGATCGGCATTCCGCGCCGTGTTTATCACCAAACACTCCGAGATGAAGAGCGGGAGCGGTTCGAGGGCCTGCTGCGGGAAATAGCGGATGCCGGCGCAGAGCTCGTCGATCCGGCGGACATTGCGACGGCCGAGGAGCTGAATTACCGGTCCGAGGTATTCCGCCATGAGTTCAAAGCCGATTTGAACGCTTACTTAAGCAAGCTGCCTCCGGAGCTTCCCGTTCGGTCGCTGCGGGAGCTGATTGCGTTTAACGAAGCTCATACGGAGCAAGCTCTGAAATACGGTCAAGTCAAGCTGGAGTGGGCGGAGGAAACCACCGGAACGCTGACGGAGCCGAGGTATATTCTGGACCGGCTGAAGGACCTCCGGCTTTCGCGGGAGGAGGGCATCGACGCCGTGCTCAAGCGGCACAGGCTGGATGCGCTGTTGTTTCCCAGAGGAAACGGCGACGCCATTGCCGCTAAAGCCGGCTATCCTTCCATCGCCTTGCCGGCCGGTTATTTAAGCAGCGGCAAGCCGTTCGGCGTCATGTTCACGGGCACGGCGTTCGCGGAGCCGGTGCTGATCAAGCTTGCGTACGCCTTCGAGCAGCTTCGTCCGCGCAGGAAAACTCCCGCCTGGGATTGACTAGGCGGAACCCTCGCGGGAGTGGAACAGCTTCATGACGGCGAACCGAAGAACCAGCGGCACGGTAACGAAGCCGATCAACAGTGAACCGCCCAGGCCGGCGCTGCCGAATTCGGAGGAGAGCCAGGCACCTGCGACGATCCACATGATAATCAGGAGCAAGAAGAGTCCCGATAGAATTAGACATTTTTTCAGCATCTGCATCAGCCTCCCTATAAAAGCATTATACCATTTTCTGGAAGTGCTTGCGTATGTAAAAGCCGCCGCCCGGACGAAATTCTCAGGCAGCGGCTTTTTGAACGTTACGAAAGTTAGTTTGCCTTTTTTCCAATGGTGAAGCGTAAATTAGCGGGCGGTCCAGCCTCCGTCGATGATCAGCTCGGTACCGGTGACGAAGGAAGACTCGTCCGAAGCGAGGTACATGACGCCGTAAGCGATATCCTCCGGTTTGCCGAGACGGGGCAACGGCGTGCCGGCTTCGAACATTTGGCGTGCTCCCGCGTCCAGAGCCTGCTGAATCATCGGCGTCTCAATGATGCCGGGATGTACGGAGTTGACCCGAATGCTGTCTTTGGCCAGCTCGACGGCCGCGGCTTTGGACAGGGCGCGGAGCGCTCCTTTGGACGCGGTATAGCCGTTCGTGTAATTCAGCGCAACGATCCCAGCGATGGAGGAAATGTTAATAATGGAGCCGCCGCCGGCCTTCTTCATCTCCGGAAGTACATATTTCATTCCGAGCACGCAGCCGGTCAAGTTAATGTTCAACACCTTGTTCCACTCCTCGAGCGTGAATTGGCTGAGCCCGGCATCCGTGCTGACGCCTGCATTGTTGACTAACACATCGACCTTGCCGAACGATTCGACGGCCTTGTCGACGACAAGCTTCCAATCGTCCTCGGAGGTGACATTGTGATGCACGGCGATCGCTTCACCGCCGGCCTGCTTTATCTCCGCTACAAGCGCCTCCAGCGGTCCTGCCTGAAGATCGGTAGCGACTACTCTCGCGCCCTCTTCAGCGAACAGCCGAGCTTCCGCTGCGCCCTGCCCCATAGCGGCCCCGGTAATAATCACGACTTTGCCATCCAAACGTAAACGTCCCATGATGATCATCCTCCCTTAATCGTCAGTTTTATTTAAAATCGTCTGTAAAATCGACAAGTTATTGTTTAAACATCATGATGTCGTTTAATATTATATCGAGGACGCCGTTTCCTTACAAACATCAGCTTCGGAGGAATTGCCGCATATGCGACAAACCTCCTATCGTTTGATGCGGAAGTCCGATATCTTAGACAAGGGGGAGCCGCATGTCGAATAAAGACTCAAAGCCCGACCCGCGGGTGGCGCGCACGCGTCAATGGCTCAGAGATGCGCTGATTCAATTGATTCATGAACGGGATTACGAGAAGATTACCGTACAGGATATCGCCGAGCGGGCGGCGGTGAACCGCGCGACGTTTTACCTGCATTATCGGGATAAGCTGGATCTGCTCGAGAAAAGCGTCGAAGAGATGACGGAGGCGCTCGAGGCATCGCTGCTTGAGACCTTCGACAACCAGGCTCGGACCGATGAGCCCCATCCGACGTTCATTCGTTTGTTCGAGCAAATTGCGGCGAACGGGGTATTTTACCGAGTGCTGCTTACGGAAAAAAGTCTGCCCTTGCTGTCACGCAAGCTGACGGAAGTGGTGACCGCTTTTGTCGGCCGTGGGCTGATCTTTATGCTCGAGGAGAGCCTACTCGCTGTATCTAGGGAAATCGTACTGCGGTACACTGCTGCAGCTTTCCTGGGGGTAATTACGTGGTGGCTGGAGAACGATATGCCCTACACGCCCAAATATATGGCCGGCCAATTGATGCGGATGGCGACGGTCGGACCTTATGAGACGAATCCTTTTGGTCAAGCCTAGTCTTTCGCAGCGGTTATTCCTTTCGTTTCTAGGAATAATAAGGAGGAAGCGAATAGCGAAACGGAGTGAGATCATTGACGGAAAAGAAGCAGCATGGACAAGGACATGTCGAATTCAGGGCCCCTGCGGTCAAGCTGACAGCGGATCTGCCGGGGGACGACGAAATGCGCCGGCATCTGGACGAAACGATGAAGAACGACGGTTACCCCGGAACGTGCGCCGTGATCCGGCCGGAAACGGAGGAAGAGAAGGATTCTCCATGACCGCGCCGTCCGTTCATCCGCCGGCGCTGCCGGTCTATCCCGAATCGTACTGGCTGGCTTCGACCAGCCTTCCTTCCTTTCCGAGACTGACACGGAACATTCATGCGGATGTGGACATTGTCGGCGCAGGCATAACCGGCATTACGACGCACCCCAAGGTCCGCTACTACCGAACGGAGGTTCATTACAGCCCGAAACACGGCCGACCACCAGGCTTTAGTGAATCCAGGTTCGTTACTAAGGAACCTGGATTCACTAGCGGAGTGTCGGCCGCTAAGTATCGTAGTGTCAGCCGCAGAGTGGCAAGGTGTAATGAACTTCCGAGACCATTGTGAATAACAGAGCTCATGGAATCCTTGGAATATAATTCCTTGTCAATAATCTAACCGTTCGGGCACCCGGACGGTTTTTCCTATTTTCACGGTAACAGATGTCCGGCAGTGCAGAAGCGGGGGCATATTGCGCCTGTTGTCGGAATAGGTATGGAGAAGCAGCTTGTACGCTGGAGAGGAGGCTGGGGGATGGACAATGAACCAGTAGAGCGCAAACGGGCTGCGGCCATTCTGGGGATTGGCACGGCGGTTCCGGCTTATCGGTTGGATCAGCACGAGGTATCCGGACGCTTAAGCGACGCGCTGCGGGACAATCTTGATTCGATGCGCTGGGCCAAACGCATCTTCAAGCAATGCGGCGTGGACACCCGTTACACGTGCGAGGCGGATTTGCTCGAGCCTGCAGAGCAGTGCAGGTATTTTCCGACAGGGCCGAAGGATGGCGTGCCGGCTACGAGGGAGCGGATGGAGAAGTACAAGCAGGCTTCGATTCCTTTGGCCTTCGAAGCGGCGGTGCGGGCGCTTGAAGACAGCCATACGCAGCCGTCGGAGATTACGCATCTGATTACGGTGAGCTGCACCGGACAGTTTCTGCCCGGTCTGGATGCCGCTCTGACCGTCCGGCTTGGACTATCGCCCCATCTCCAGCGGATCCCGCTCCAATTCTTGGGTTGTGCTGCCGGATTGAGAGCAGTGTGCCTTTCCAAACAACTCGTATCTGACCTGCCGGGGATCAAAGTGCTTGTCGTTTGTGTGGAGCTCTGCACGCTCCATATCCAACCCTCCGGCACAAGGGAGGCATTGTTCGGCGCTTCCTTCTTCGGCGACGGAGCCTCGGCCTGCGTCATCGGACTCCCTGAGACAAGGCACCGGCGGCTGTTCGAGCTTGGCGAAGAGCATACGGCGCTGCTCCCCGATTCGGCGGACGAGATGGTGTGGGAGGTCGGCAATACCGGGTTCGATCTGTATTTGTCCCCGAACATTCCGAAGCTTCTGGGCCGCTTCCTTCCGCAAGAGCTTAGCTTGCTGCTTCGGGACGGCGTGCTTCCCGAGCTGTGGGCCATCCACCCGGGAGGGCGGGGGATTATTGATACTCTGCAGGAGCTGTTCCGGCTGTCGGAGGAGCAAACCCGGCCGAGCCGAAGCACGCTCCGTGATTATGGGAATATGTCCTCCGCGACGCTCCTATTCGTGCTGGATGCCATTCGGCGGGAGCAGGAGGCCTCGGCTCAGGGCTCCGAAAGCCGGAGCGGGGTTGCGCTCGCCTTCGGACCAGGGGTGACGGCGGAAATGATCCGGCTGACTTATTGCCCTGCAGGCTCCTTGACGGAAGCCGGCGCTCTGGAGAAAGCGCATGTTTAGCCTGCTGCGCGATCGGGCCGAACCGCCGGAGCTGATGGACGACCTATCCGCGGGAGGAGCCGAACTGCGGGAGGCGCTGCAGCATTTGCGGCGCTTGAACCGGATTTACCGGGCGGCCGTTCCTACACTCTACGGGGTGCAGCGGCTGTGGCATCGGGCGAACAGACCGAGGAGATTCTCCGTTCTGGATATCGGCTGCGGTTCCGGAGACGTCAACCGCCGGCTGCTGCGCTGGGCGGAGGCGAACGGGATTGAATTAAGCCTTACATTGGTGGACGTTACGGAAGAAGCCTGCGAAGAGGCAAGAGCTTATTATCGGGGAGATTCCCGGGTACGGGTAAGGCGAGGCGACTTGTACGAGCTCCCGGAGGAATGCGCGGAGGTAGTGACGGGAACTCAGTTTCTTCACCATTTTGCGGACAAGCGGCTGGAAGGAGCGGTTCGGCACATGGTGCGGGCTTCCCGGTGGGGTACCGTCATCAACGATATTCATCGCCACGCGGTTCCGTGGGCGGCGGTTTGGATCACGACCCGGCTTATGTCGCGCAACCGCTATATCCGCCATGACGGTCCGCTCTCCGTAGCCAAGGGCTTCCGGTCCGACGATTGGGAGGCGCTGCGGGACGGACTCGGAGAGGGGGAGCTTGAATATCGTTGGATGCCGCTTTTCCGCTATGCCGTAATCATCCCCAAGCGGGGGTGAGAGCATGACGGGGGCGGGTGAAGTAAGTGGAGCAAATGGAGCAGATTGAGCAGATTGAGCTGATGGAACCGGGAATCACAAGTCGAGTACGGGATGCGGCTGTGATCGGCGCCGGCGTAGCGGGCAGCAGTGCCGCCAAAGCGCTCGCGGACCGGGGATGGGACGTCGTCCTGATCGACGGCCGCCGGTTTCCCCGGCATAAAGTGTGCGGAGAGTTCCTGTCTCCCGAATCGCGGGGGATGCTGGAGGCGTTCGGCCTTATTGACACCGTACAGTCGCTGCGCCCGGCGGAAATCGACCGGGCGCGTCTTTGGTTAAGCCGCGGCCGGCCGGTTGAAGCTGCGCTCCCCGGCGGTGCCTGGGGGGTCAGCCGCTATGCGCTGGACCGGTCGCTGCAGCTTGCGGCGATTGAGGCGGGTGTGGAGCTGCTCCAGGGCGTAACGGTTACGACCGTATGCGCAGAGGACGGGGGCTACCGCCTTGCGGCTAAAGGCGGCGGCTTCCCGGGACAAGCCATTAGGGCACGGGCCGTCATTGCCGCATGGGGAGGACGCAGAGGTACGGGCGCTAAGGAGCCGCGTCCGCCCAATGAAGCGTATATCGGCGTAAAAACGCATTACGAGGGTATAGAGGGGATCTCGGCCGTAGAATTATTCTTCTTCCCCGGCGGTTATATGGGCATATCCCCCATTGAAGACGGACGGGTCAACGTGGCCGCCTTGCTGAAGCAGGATGCGTTCCGGGACAAAGAGTCGTCGGTGCTGGGCTGGATCCGCGCGGCCGGCCGGCGTAACCCGAGACTGCGAGATTTGCTGGAGCGAGCGGTACCCGTTCCGGGCACGCAGGCTGCCGTTGCCCCCGTCCGGCTGCACAGCCGTCCGCTAGCCTGGGACACCGTGCCTTGCATCGGAGACGCGGCCGTCATGATGCCTCCGCTCTGCGGAGACGGGATGTCCATGGCACTGCGATCGGCGAGCCTATGCTCGGCTTGGGCGGATGCTTACCTGCGGGGCGAGCTCACGCTCGAGCAGTGGAGAGACGCGTATAGCCGTGCGCTGTCGACGGAGTTCAGCGGACCGCTGCGCGTCGGCCGCCTGATCCACAAGGTATCCGGTCTTCCCGTTCTGCCCGGGATGCTGGCAGGCCTGTCCCGGTTGATCCCTTCCTTGCCCGCGGCGATCGTTCGGGCGACGCGCCTCTAGGAAACGGGCCGCAAATTAAGCCTTCGAATTCATTCCGGAGGTGCCTGAGCCCATGGTATTCCATCACATTGCCATTCTCTCGTTTCGATGGCCCCGAACGGTTCTTGCCGTTTGGACCCTCGTCCTGATAACGACGGGATTCTTCGCTGTCAGGCTGCCTTCCGTGCTGCAGAATCACGGGCTTCTCGCCGACGGCGCGTTCGTCCGGGTAGAGAAGATCCTGGCCTCCGACTACGGGATTCCGGCTGACCCCGTAATTCTGGTATTTGAGCAGGTCCCGGGCGGTTCCCCGGAGCAGCTGCGCCGGTTCGTCGGCCGGACGCTGTCCGCCATCCAGGGGCTGGAGGGGTTGACCGGCGTCAAGTCGCCGCTGGACAGCGAAGAGATGCTCTCGGAGCATGCCGCCTATGCACTGCTTGCTTTCCGGCAGAAGCCGTATGGCATAGAACCGGTCTTGATCGAGCTGAAGCGGCGGCTGCCTGAGGAGCCGGGAATGACGGTAAGGATGACGGGCAAGTCGGTCGTCCAGGCGGACGTGAACCGGCTAAGCCGTCAGGACCTGCAGCAGGCGGAGAAGATCGGCCTCCCTGCCGCTTTCATCATCCTGCTTCTTGCTTTCGGAGGGTTCGTCTCGGCCATGCTTCCCCTGCTCGCCGGCATCTTCAGCGTGACCGCCGCGATGGGGTTCATGTACTGGCTTGGCACGCACATCGCCCTTTCCAACTTCGTGCTCAATGTTATTCCGATGGTCGGACTGGCGCTAAGCATCGATTTCGCCCTCCTCCTAGTCAGCCGGTTCCGTGAGGAGCTGTCGGCCGGTTCGGCGGAGGATGCGCTTTCCGTAACGATGCAAACCGCCTTCCGGGCCGTCGGTTACTCGGCCGCCAGCGTGTTTCTCGGCCTAACGGCCGTTCTGTTCATCCGTCTGCCGATGTTTACTACTGTGGCTTACGGCGCCCTGTCTGTCCTGACCACTTCCGTTCTGGTTTCGCTGACCCTGCTTCCGGCCCTGCTCGCCATATTCCGTCCTGCCATCATGCGTGAGAGCGTTCGTGCACCCGGAAAAGAGGGCAGTCCCGTATGGGCTGCCTGGTCCGGATTCGTCATGAAACGCCCGGTTCTGCTCGGGACGATGGCCGTGCTGCTGCTGTTGGGCTGCCTTCTGCCCTTGGGGGGGATGCGGCTTGCGATCCCGGATGCAACGTCGCTGCCGCGCGGGACGGAGTCCAGGCTGGCGGCGGAAGCCTATACTGTGCGGTTCGCCGGCACGGGAACGACGAAGGTCTTCTTCCTGGCGCAAGGAAAGGGGGCGGCGCTGAAAGCCGATGAGTGGCGGTTTGCCAGCCGGCTCACCCGGCAGCTAACGCTCGATCCTGCTGTGCTGCGGGTCGAATCGGTCTTTGCGAACCTGCCGCTGTCGGCCGAGCAAATTTATGCTCAGCTGCAGCGGCCGCATGAGGCTTGGCCGGTGGAACAGGCTATCGAGCCTTGGGTGAAGCGGAACCGAATACTGATTCAGGTGACGATTCGCGGGGAGCCCGGCTCCCAGGAGACGATGGATTGGGTCCGCCGCTGGGAGTGGGAGGGAGTAACGTACCCGCTGCGTTTTCAAATCGGCGGAGAGGCGAAATACCAGCAGGAAGTGTTCGATGAAATATTCCGCCGCATTCCATATGTGCTGATGTTTCTCGCAGCATCGAATTATGCGGTGTTGTTCCTTGCCTTTCGCTCGGTGCTGCTGCCGGTCAAAGCGATCGTGATGAATCTGCTCAGCCTGGCAGCCTCCTTCGGCATCTTGACATGGCTGTTCCGCAGCGGAAGCTTCGGACTCGAGCCTTATCCGATCGCCGTGATGATTCCCGTATTCATCTTCGGGCTCGTGTTCGGAATCAGCATGGATTACGGCGTATTTCTGCTGTCGAGAATATATGAAGCCTACCTGCGCACGGGCGATAACCGGAAGGCCGTCATGCTCGGCATGAGCGCCTCAAGCCGGATCATCACATCGGCCGCCGCCATCCTGATTGCGGTGACCGTTCCTTTTGCCTTCGCCGGCGTTGTCGGCGTCAAGCAGCTGGGCATCGGGATTGCCGCCGCCATTGTCATCGATGCGACGATCATCCGGCTCGTGCTCGTGCCTTCTTTAATGAAGCTGCTCGGCCGATGGAACTGGTGGGCCCCTTGCGTGCTCATCGCTGCGGCATCCGTCGCCGCACTGCATGCTTTAACCTGAAGGCGGCGCTGCATAGCTTCGCATTTTTTCATGTTGGCATCTTGCCTTGGACAATTCCGCCATAGAGGCACGGATGTGACCGGCATGGATAGGGTTGAAAGCATCGGCGAAACAAAAGAGTCCGCAAGCACAAGGCTTCGGACTCTTTACCGATCATATTGTTGTCAACCTACTCCCAGGTCTGACCGATGCGCGAGAGTAAATCCTTCAAAGCCCGGATGGCGGTAACGACTCTCTCGGGATCGCTTGCCTCCGGCAAATAATGCTTCAGATGCGGCTCTACCGACAGGAATCCGTCGTAGCCTCTGCTCTTGAGCTCGCCAAGCAATTGCTCCAAACTGCCGTCCCCAAGCCCCGCAGGGACAAAATGGTGGTCTCTCGCATCCTTCACGTGGACGTAATCGACGGAGAAGGCCAGCTTAGGGTAAGCTTCGGCCATCGGATCGATGCCGTTCACGACATAGTTTCCGGGGTCAAAAGCTGACCGCAAGCTCTTGGAATCGCAGTGGGTAATGATGTCCAGGCAGCGGTCGTCCGTCGTGCCGTACAGGTTGCTGTCATTTTCCAGCACCAGGATGACGCCCTGCCGCTCCGCTTCATCCGCGAGCCGCTTCATTCTCCGCAGCACTTCCTCACGGTAGGCTTCCGCCGGCTCCTCCTTCGGCAGATGATACGAGAATACGCGGATGTATGGCGTCCCGAAAAAGCGAGCCGCATGCGCGGCACGGTCCAGAGCCTCTAACTGAGGGGCGAAATCGTCCGTCACCGGATATTTCCCGATCGGCGACGCGATCGATGAGACCCGGAACCCACGCTCATCAAGCTCCGTACGGACGCGTCCGAGCTCCGCTTCGTCCAGCTGGAGCACATTTTTTCCCCATACGCCCCGGAGCTCGAGGTACTTCAAGCCTTCCTGTTCCAGCACGTTCAGCTGTTCGGATAAATCCTTAGAGATTTCATCGGCAAAGCACGTGATTTTAACCATTGTCATTAAGGCACCTCGCGAAAATTATTTGCTGCTGCTGAAGGACTGCGACATATCTTCGTCGGCTGCTGGTGCGCTTACGGCTTTCTTCACATATTTGGACGTTTGGATGAGCTCCTTCAGCTTCGCCTCGAACGCATCCGCATCGACCGGTACCGAAACGGAGCTCTTCCGGAACGAAGAAAGCATGATGCCGTTCGCCAAGGTCAGCGCCCCGACGCCTTCCGGCCCTTCCGCAATCAGTTCGCCTTCGCCGGACAACAGGCGACGGACGAATTTCTCCGTTACGACCTTGTGGCCTGTGGGCACATCCTTGTCGATGTCAATCTCAATGCGCTCCGAATCCATCTTGCGGAAGCCTTCGGTCGTCTCGAAGCTGTATTTCAGCATGGACACGGGATTCTTGTATAGAACGAGCTGTCCATTCTCAAGGACGAGCTTGCCGTTTTCCCCGATGATTTCAAGGCGGTTCGTCCCCGGCAGCTCGGCGGTCGTGACGATCAAGTGTCCGATCATGCCGTTCTCATGCTCGAAATAAGCGGTTACCTCATCCTCGACTTCTATGTTGTGATATTTGCCGATATGCGCGTGTCCCGTGATTTCGGAAGGGATGCCGAACAGCCATTGATACATATCGAGCGTGTGGGGGCATTGATTCGTCAAGATGCCGCCGCCTTCGCCGGCCCAGGTGGCGCGCCAATCTCCGCTGTCGTAATACGCCTGGGACCGGAACCACTCGGTATGAATCCAGGTAGCCCGGGTGAGCTTGCCCAGCACGCCCTCGTTCAGCATTTCTTTGATCTTGCGGTAGAACGGATAAGTGCGCTCCTGGAACATGAGTCCGAATTCAAGCTTCGGGAAGCGGACTTTAGCCTCTTCGTAAGCATCCAGCATCCGCTGGGCATCGTTCAAATGAACAGCGATCGGCTTCTCGCACATGACGTGAATGCCGCGTGCAAAAGCGTCGATCGCCACAGTCGGATGGTCATAATGGGGGACGGCGATAATTACGGCATCAAGGCCCGATTGCTCCAGCAAGTCCTGATGACGGTAGTAAGCTTGGGTATGGTTCTCCTCCGCGAACTTATCCGCTTTTTCCTTCACGACGTCGCAGACGCCGACCAGCTCGACCTGCTCCATTTGGCTCAAATAGCGTACATGGGTTTTGCCGATATTGCCGAGACCGACCAGACCGATTTTGATTTTGCCGGAGTTGGGATTCATTTCGATGGCTCCTTTTTCAGTTGATAAGAATTTATAAGTTTTCGCAACTTATCGCTTCGCATCAACCTTGATAAACGCGCTGGTTCTTGTAAGACAAGGACGGCGTAGCCGTTTATCCTGGTAATGTAAACGATATCTTTCCTTGCAAGAAGATCGTATTATATAATTAAAGCGAGTTCCTTGCGATTTTTGGTGAAAAAATGGCGTTTGTTGGTTTTGAACGAAATGGGGGAATACCGGTGCTTGAGACGTACTTGAATCATATCGATGAGCATATCCGATTTCTGCATGCGACCAAAAAAGTACGTAACGTCGATTTTCATCTGCATCACGGATGTGAAATTTATTTTCTCCTGCAGGGGGACGTCCATTATTTTGTGGAAAAAACCGTGTATCCGCTCCGTTTCGGCGACTTGATCCTAACGAACGAGCACGAAATTCATAAGCCGTCCTTTTCCTCGGAATCGGTCTATGAGCGGATCACGCTGGAGTTTCCTCCGACGCTGGCGCTGCTGTATCAAACTGCGGAATTTCAGCCCTTAAGCTGCTTTTACGACCGGCCCAAGGGGGAGCGCAACAAGCTCAGTCTCAGCAGTAAAGAGACATCGGCGCTTCTCGGCCTATTCCTGCGATACGAGCAACTGCAGAAGAACCCGTCGCCCGGCGACGCCATTCTGAAGCTGAGCTGCTTCATGGAGCTGCTCGTTTATATCAACGCGCTGTTCTCGATGAACAAGCAGCCCGATACGGGCCTGGATCTGCATCATAAGCTATCGCCGGTGCTCGATTATATCGAGCGGCATCTGGAAGAGGATTTATCGCTGGACAGGCTCGAGAAGCTGTTCTATATCAACAAGTACTACCTGATCAAGCTGTTCAAAAAATATACCGGCAGCACGATTCACGAATATATCGTTTCCAAGCGGATTTCGCTCGCGAAGAAGCTGCTCTCGGAGGGCTGCAACGTGACGGAGGCGTACCTGCAGTGCGGCTTCAACGACTATACGAGCTTCCTCCGCATGTTCAAGAAGAAGGTGGGACTGCTGCCCAAGGATTACCCGGAAGCGGTTCGGAGTCCTAGGCTCGCCAAGCAGTAACCGGCCCGGCTCGCCGTAGTTTGGGAATCGGGACGAATGCATGTATAATAGAGTCCGTTGATCGGTTGTTCAGAAAGGATAGGATTGCATTGTTGACCATTACGGGATTTAGCGTGGAACAGGTAAAAGATCCGTTCGGCATTTTGCCGGGAGAACGGTACGAATTTCTGCTGGATATCGATGTGCCGGAAGACGATGAGCTGCATTCGGAGCAGGGCCTGTATATCCGCGTCGTTTACACGGTAGGCGAAGAGCGCACAGGGATCGTCAAATACGATATTTTCGAGCGTACGACGGAGAAGTATCTTGAATTTGACTTGGAAGACGAAGAGCTGGAAGCGGTTGACGCCTTTTGCAGGGAGCATTGGAAGGAAGCGGGGAACGAGTAGAGCCTGCGGGATTTCGGACATTCGAGGAACGGGTGAAGCTAAAGGGACTTATCGTTCCTCAGATTGACGAGAAACCCATGAGATAGAAAAATCAGCTTTGGTACCCGGTTGGGTATCCCCTTCCGGCCGCTGTTGTTATCGGTTTGCAGCGGTCATTTTCCGATAACAAAGGCGGACGCTATCGCTCCTACAGGGGAACCCCACCTAACCTTTAGCATTTTTTCTGCATATCCGGGTTTCTCTACAGCCTGAGGGACTTATTGTCCCTCATTCTTCCCCCGTACTCTTTCATTGGCGTAACGATAAGCCGAAGGGTTTCATTTCGGTTTCTTTCCCTTTCTCTTCGATTTCGCGGCGATGATCGGCAAATGCTTGAAGCTGCGGATGGTCGGCCCTTGGCAGATCGGGCAAGCAGGATATTCAGCTTCCGTGAACTCCTCGCGAACCCATGCCTTGCATGCCGCATCCTTGCATTTCCAAATGACCGTCGGCCTTAGCTCCGGTTTTGTCCCTTCTTCCTGCGCGATCGTTTTTCCCTCCCCCGTGTTACTGGAAGCCGGCATCAGATAGAAGCATTTCACCGCCTTCGTAAGATCCTTCCAATTATGCCCTCCAGCTTATTCCGTTATGCTCCTGCCGGCAAAAGCGGCCTGCGCGTTTGAACCTTCGCCCGATCAGGGTAATCAACCATGACAAAGATATCCTCCGAATCGGGAACGGAGAGGAGTGGAAGGCATGAGAACCGTCCAGGCCGACGTCATAGAGAAGTATGGGCGGAGAGACATCAGGCTCCGGCGAAGGAGCCTGTCGAATCATCGAAACCAGCGGTGTCCAAACACGGGCGCCGTTATTTTTGTGGCGTGACAAAATGGCCGGAAAGGAGTATTTTTTATATAGCGAAGCTAAATACTTTTATTGCCAATCGACTGAAGGAAGGATGACTACACGGGGGGAATTCGTCTTGCACTTTCTACTGCCTTACGTTAGAAAGTACTGGAAGCTGTTCTGTTTGGCTGTACTGTTTCTGACCTTGGAAGCGCTGGCCGATCTGCTGCAGCCAACCATTATGGCCAGAATCATCGACGTGGGCGTGGCCGCAAGGCAGCTGGATTACGTGCTCCATATGGGCGGGCTGATGCTGCTCATTACCGCGATGGGCGCGCTCGCAGCCTCGGCACGCAACATTCTGGCAAGCCGCGTTTCGCAGAAATTCGGCGCGGAGCTCAGGCTGGACCTGTTCCGTAAAATCCAGACGCTGTCGTTCAACAATATCGATAAGTTTGAAAGGGCTTCCCTCGTTACGCGGCTAACGAACGACGTGACGCAGGTGCAGAACTTCACGAACGGCTTAATGCGGATTTTTGTAAAGGCTCCGCTGCTGTGCATCGGAAGCTTGATCATGGCGGTGCGCCTGAATCTTCAGCTAGCGGCCGTGCTCGCGGTCGTCGTGCCCGTGGTGGGGGTATTGATCGCTCTTAACATGAAGATCGGCTTTCCACGGTTCATCAAGGTGCAGAAGGCACTGGACCAGGTGAACGGCGTAATGCGCGAATATTTGTCCGGTGTGCGGGTCGTGAAGGCCTTCAACCGGTTCGATTACGAGGTGGAGAAATTCGGCAGGACGAACGACGAATACCGGAGCCTCTCGACCATGGCCATGAGGGCGATGGCGATCTTTAATCCGCTCATCATGCTGGCGGTCAACCTCGGGATTGTCACCGTGATTTGGCTCGGCGGCCTCGGCGTAAGCAGCGGGTACATTCAAGTGGGTCATATTATCGCTTTTATCAACTACATGACGCAAATTTTGTTCTCTCTGATGATGATTTCGATGGTTCTCAATATGTTCGTCCGGGCCAAAGCCTCCGCGGGCCGGATCGGCGAGGTGTTTCAGGAGCACAATGAAATGACCTGGAGCGAGCGGGTGGAGGAGGAAGCTCCCGCGGCTCGCGGGCGAATTGATTTCGAAGACGTATCGTTCGCCTATGAAGGGGCGGCGGGAGAGCCGGTGCTGCGTCATGTGACGTTCAGCTGCCTGCCCGGCGAGACGGTGGGCATTATCGGGTCTACGGGCTCCGGCAAGACCAGTCTGGTCAGCCTAGTTCCCCGTTTCTACGACGTAACAGCCGGTGTTGTGAAGGTGAACGGCGTAGACGTGAAGGAAACGGATCCGCGCAGGCTGCGCGAGATGATCGCGGTCGTCCCCCAGAAGACGGTATTGTTCACTGGAACCGTGACCGAGAACATCCGCTGGGGCAAAGACGACGCGTCACTCGAGGAGATCGAGCAGGCGGCCCGGATGGCGCAAGCCCACGATTTCATCCGCTCGGTTCCGGAGGGCTACGATGCTTATCTGGGCCAAGGCGGCGTCAATTTCTCGGGCGGCCAGAAGCAGCGGCTGTCCATTGCCCGGGCGCTCGTCCGTCAGCCGGACGTTCTAATCCTGGATGACTGCACGAGCGCCGTCGATGTCGCTACGGAAGGGCGAATCAAGGAAGCCTTGAAGCAATACGCTTCCGGCATTACATGCCTGTTGATCGCCCAGCGGATTACTTCGGTGATGGATGCGGACAAAATCGTCGTCCTGGATCAAGGGGAGGTCGTCGGGCTTGGCTCTCATGGGGAGTTAATGAGAGACTGCCGCGTATATCAAGAGATTTTCCAATCGCAGGTGGGAAAGGAGCTGCATCCCCATGTCTAGGCCTAACGATACGGCCCGGAGACCTCAAGGCCCGGCTCCCGAAATTCCGCAGATCATGGGTCCGGGCGGTCCCGGCAGACCTGCGGGAGGCTTCGGCGCCCGACGGGGAGGTCCGGTGGTCAAGCCGAAAAATTTCCGGGGCACGATGAGACGGCTGTGGAGCTATATCGGCAGCGAGAAGCGCCTGCTGTCCGTCATCTTCCTGATGATCTTGGTCGATGCGGCGCTGACGCTCTCCGGCCCCTATCTCATCGGCCGGTCGATCGACGCTATGACCGCGTCCGGCGGCGTGCATTTTCAACTATTGGAGATTTTGTTGATTGCGCTGACGGCGGCCTATGCAGCAGACGGTACACTGACCTTTCTGCAGGGCTGGCTGATGGCGGGCGTATCTCAGCGGATCGTGGCCCGTCTTCGTCAGGCCTTGTTCGGGAAGCTTCAGAAGCTGCCGCTCGCTTATTTCGACACCCGGCGGCACGGAGAGGTCATGAGCCGGCTGTCCAACGATATCGACAACATCAGCAACTCGATCTCGCAGTCGACGACGCAGCTGATGACCGGGCTTATTACGATAGCGGGTTCGCTCACGATGATGATCGTCTTGAGCCCGCTCCTCACCTTGGCGAGCCTGGTTACCGTGCCGCTTGTTTATTTGCTTGCCCGTACCATTACGAAGAAAACGAGCGTCATGTTCAAGGAACAGCAGGTCCAGCTCGGCAAGCTCAACGGACATATCGAAGAAACGATCTCCGGCATTGAAGTGGTCAAAGCCTTTAACCACGAGGACAAAGCGATCGAGGAATTCGAGAGCGTCAATGCGAAGCTGTATGAGGTCGGCTTGAAAGCGCAGATTTGGTCCGGCTTCCTGATGCCGCTCCTGGCGGTGATCAACAACATCGGGTTTACGGCAGTGGCGGTCGTGGGCGGGGTGCTGGCGGTCAAGGGTCATATTACCGTCGGGGTCATCGCGAGCTTCCTGAGCTATTCCAGGCAGTTCGTCCGGCCTTTGAACGATTTGGCCAATATTTACAACGTGCTTCAATCGGGCGTCGCTGGAGCGGAGCGGGCCTTCGAGGTGCTGGATGAGGAAGAGGAGCCGGATGACGCTCCCGGAGCGCTTCTGCTGGAGGGGACGAAGGGGAATGTCGTCTTCGAGAACGTGAGCTTCGGTTACAGGCCGGATGTGCCGATTCTGAGAAATGTATCCTTCGTCTCCGACCAAGGAAGCAGCACGGCGCTCGTAGGTCCCACCGGGGCGGGGAAGACTACGATCGTCAACCTGCTGACCCGGTTCTACGATGTGACGGGGGGCCGCATCCTGATCAACGGAAAAGACATCCGCGACTATTCCCGGGACAGTCTGAGACGCTGCTTCGGCATCGTGCTGCAGGACACGTACCTGTTCTCCGGCACCATCAAGGAAAACATCAAGTACGGCAAATCCGATGCGACAGATGAGGAAGTGATGGCCGCGGCCTCCGCGGCCAATGCCGATGTGTTCATCAAACGGCTGCCAAATCAATACGATACGGTGCTGTCGGAGAACGGCGGCAATCTGAGCCAAGGACAGCGGCAGCTGCTTGCGATCGCCAGAGTCATCCTGGCAAAGCCCTCCATTCTCATTCTGGATGAGGCGACCAGCAGCATCGACACCAGGACCGAGCTTCATATTCAGGACGCGTTGCTGAATATGATGCAGGGGAGAACCAGCTTCATCATCGCGCATAGGCTGAACACGATCAGGGATGCCGATACGATCATGGTCATCGATCAAGGGCGTATCGTCGAGGCGGGAAGCCACGACGAGCTGGTTGCAAATCAAGGAACCTATCACCGGATGTTCCATAATCAGTTCAAAAATATTCAGGGAGCTTCGGGATGAGCCGAAGCTTTTCTTTTTGAGCGAATGCGTTGCATTCCGAAGATTCAATTGGTACAATGTGCTTTATCGACGGATTGCAACAAGATTACCTCTTCCTTGGGAGGCGTGTCCTGAATGGTAAACCCCATTAAGCAATTCCGGCTGGACCATATGTTTTTTGCCAGCTTCGCCGGGTTAATTATGGTGCTGACGCTAATCGTTACATGGATCGCTTACAGCGTATCCTCCCAGCAGCTGCAAAAAACGACCTCGTTCTATCAGCAAGGGCTGTTAGCCGAGCTCAATAAAGAAATGGTCCTTCAGCTGAATACGATCGAACAAATCTCCCTATCGACCTCCCGCAACATCGATTTCCTGGACTACCTCTCCTTAGACGGCGACGAATATGCACGCATTAAGAAATTTAACGATATATTGCAGTACTTAACGAATATTACGAACAGCACCGGAAGCATATATTCGATCCATCTTTACGTGGACCATCCGGTGTCTTCCGACAGGCAGCGATCCGTGCAGTTTATCGATTTCAAGCAATTGAGCAGGGAGCCGTGGTACGCTTCCGTTCAAAATACCGATTTCACGTGGATTGGAGAGCATACGATCCAAACGTTTCAAGGCCGGGTTCCGGTGGTGAGCTTCGCGCGCAAAATTTATTCCAATAAAAACGAATACAAAGGCCTGATCCTCATCAATGTGAAGGCATCGGTTATCCATCAGGTGCTGGAGGGACAAAGCCATACCGGAAACCGTCTTCTCTTCGATACCGCCGGACACTTGCTCGCTCAAATCAATGACGTTCCAGTGAAGCATCGGATCGAGCAGCAGACCAAATTGCTCGAGGCGGGAGTCGGAAGCAGGAGGCTCCAACGGGAGAACGGAGACGATCTGTCGCTGATGGTTTGGTCGAGACAATTTAATTCCAATCTCGTTCTGATCGAGGTGACGCCTTGGGAGCTTGTGACGCAGGGCAGCGTCGAGCTCGCCCGGATCATGCTGATCGTCGGCTTCTCCACGGTCCTCGCCGCACTTTGTTTAAGCTTGTCCATCGCCAAGCAGCTAATGAAGCCGATCCGCCTGCTGGTTCAAGCGATGAGCAAATATATGCTGGATAGCAGCAAGGTGCAGCTCCCGAGCGATTACCGGAATGAATTCGGTTATTTATTTAACGGCTATCGGCGCCAAATGGAACGGATCGACGAGCTGTACGGCAGTCTCGAGATTCAGCACCGGCTTCAGCGGGAAGCGGAGGTCAAGGCACTTCAGGCGAATATCAATCCGCACTTTCTGTACAATACGCTGGACCAAATCAACTGGATGGCAATGGAGTCGGGGCAGCATCGCATCAGTCATATTCTGGAGCTGGTTGGGCGGATGTTCCGGATCGGGCTGTCGGGAGGGGAAAGCTTGATTCCTCTGGAGCAGGAGCTTCAGCATGTGGAATGCTACCTTGGAATTCAGCAAATCCGTTGGCAGGAGGGACTCGAATACAGGATTGAAATTCAAGAGGATTTGAAAGCGTTTTATATTCCGAAAATCACGCTGCAGCCGTTTGTCGAGAACGCAATTCTGCATGGGTTTCACGGACGGGCTTCCGGCTTGATCGTGATCCGGGCGGAGTTGCAGGAGCAGGTCCTATGCATAACGGTTTCGGATAACGGAAGAGGGCTGAAGCCGACATGGCGGGATAAAGGCAGCAGGCGCAAGGGCGGCTACGGAATTCGGAACGTCCGTGAAAGGATCGGGGCGTTGTTCGGTCCAACATACGGGCTTATTTTAGAAAATCAACCGGAAGGCGGCGCCAGGGTGACGATCAGGCTCCCGCTGATCTCCGAGGAATCCGATCTTTACGGCAACAGAGAATCCGTATCATGACACATCACTAACGAATAGCAAGGAGGTTTATTATGTGGAAGCTCGCGATTGTCGATGATGACCGGCAGGTCATCCGGGGACTCAGCAGCCAAATTCCATGGCAAGCTCTTCAGGCCGAATGCGTCGGTGAAGGGCTCGACGGCGAACAGGGCATCGAGCTTGTACGTGCATCCAACCCGGATATCCTGATTACCGACATCTACATGCCGGAGATGAACGGAATTGACATGATCCGTTCGCTTCGGAAAGACGGCTATGCAGGCAAGATCATCATTCTCAGCGGTTATACGGATTTCGAATATGCCCGTGAAGCCCTGCGGCTGCAGGTGGATGACTATTTAACCAAACCGATCTCGCTCACGACGCTTCAAAATGTGCTATCCAAGCTCGTTGCGGCTCTTCAGGAGGAAGCGCACAAAAGAGAAGAAAGGGAAAAGCTGGAATCGAAGCTGAGATTATACGAGCCGCCAGAGGCCGGTGAAGGGCCGAAGGGCGAATGGAAGAAGCATAAGCCAACCGTTGACTTCATGCTTCAATATATTCACGAGCATTACGCGAAAGACATCACCTTAGCCGGGCTTGCGGAACAAGTGTTCATTTCCAGGAATCATTTGAATGAAATTTTCAAGAAAGCGACGGGTGAAACCTTCCACTTCTATTTGACCAAGGTCCGAATGGAGCAGGCAAAGCGCTTAATTCTTGAAGGAAAGTGGCATATTTACGAAATTGCGAATAAAGTGGGCTACACGAACGTCCCTTATTTCAGCACGGCGTTCAAAAAATATTTCCATGGCCTGAATCCTACGGAGCTGTCGAAATAGCATCGAAGACCTTACTTTGAACAAGAGAATAGACCAGCGGACAAGACTGTCCGGAACATTTCCGGTCCGTCTTGTTCGTCGGCGAATGGGTACGGCTCCGGCGGCATCCTCCGGTTCCGAAGAGCGGGTTCATGGCGGTCGATCAGAGAACTTATTTGATGGAACGGCTGCCCCGGCTTCCTCATCGGGACTGAGGCTTGCAATGATGCGGTGACCTTCGTTTAAAGCAGGGTGAGGTCTTCTTTTTTTGTCCTTCGTTTTTCAAACTTTTGTAGAAAATCTGAATATTTTGAAAGAAAACCGTGCATTTCCCATATGGACGGTCATGAGGGTGATTGATAAGATGTGAACATGAAAGCGTTTTAATTCAAAAGGAGAGATGCAGAAAATGAGAACCTATGCCAATCGTTCCACCGCACTTGCCGGACTGCTGCTGCTGGCTTCCTTAGCCTCGGGTTGCAGCTCCATCGGAGTAAAAGATGATGCAAAGGCGAATAGCGGAGCCGCCAATGCGGATGCCAAAGGAAACAATTCGATCAAGCTGAGAGTGATGTGGTGGGGATCCCAGGCCCGTCATGACGCGACTCTGAAGATCCTTGATTTATATACGAAAAAAAATCCGAACATTACGTTCGAGACGGAATATTCCGGCTACGACGGTTATTTGGATAAGCTGACGACGGAAGCGGCCGCTCGTAACGCCCCGGACATTATTCAGATGGACGCTCCCTGGCTTGCGGATTGGAACGGCCGAAGCCAGCTTGCTGATCTCTCAAGCGGAATCAATACGAAGGACGTCGATACGAATCTGCTGGAGACCGGCAAATATAAAGGGAAGCTGACCGCCGTACCGCTGGGCAATAACGCGTGGGGCATGATCTATGATAAATCGGCGCTCGAGAAGCTGGGAGTGAGCGGGCCGAAGGACGGATGGACCTGGGACGATTACTTTAAGATACTGGAAGAATTGAAAGCTAAGATGGGCAAGGGCCAGTACCCGGCGAAAGACGGCACGAACGACGGTACGATGTATTCGGCTTATCAGCTCAGTAAAGGCAAGGGATGGCCGATTACGCAGGATGGGAAGTTTAACTACGATCGGGACACCTGGCTGGAGTGGACCAAGAAATTTGCCGACCTTCGGAAAAAAGGCGTCGTGCCGCCACCCGACGTGCAGCTGGCGGACAAGGATTTGGACCCGACGCAGGATATGCTGCTGAACAATCAATTGATCTTCAAAGGCCTTCATGCGGCCCAGGTTTCCGCCTATGACAGCTTAAAGCCGAACAGCATCGGCGTTACCGCCGTCCCCCGAGGGGTTCAGCCCGGAGGCTGGCTGAAAGCAACCTTTTATTTCAGCGTCAATCAGGATTCCAAATATAAAGAAGAGTCGAAGAAGTTTATCGATTGGTTCATCAACGACCCGGAGGTCGGCGAAATTGCGGGCACGACCCGCGGCGTACCGATAGCGAACAAAATCGTATCGCAGCTGCAGCCTAAATTCAATGTCGGAGATAAGCTGACCGTGGAGATGATCAATAAAACCGCAGTCGCTTCGCAGACCTTCAATCCGGGCGCGCCGGGCTGGAGCGATTTCGGCAAGGATGAGAAGGATATCAAGGAACGCCTTATGTTTGAAAAGATCACCCCGGAACAATCGTACGACGAGCTCGCGAAGGCCGGCAAAAAATACGAGAAATAAACTACGGGCAGGATGGAGGTAACTATGGCACAAGATACGGTAGTTTCGGCCGGAAGCCGGGTTACGGGAAGCAAGATGAGCAGCAGGACCCTGCGTTCCAATACGATCGCCGGATTTCTCTTCATATCACCTTGGCTGATCGGATTTTTATTTCTTACGCTTTGGCCGATGATTCAATCGCTATATTACTCGTTTACCGACTTTTCCTTGCTGGAGGCTCCTAAGTGGATCGGCCTTCGCAATTTCGAGGAAATCGCTCAGGACCGGTTCTTTTACAATTCGCTTCGGGTGACGTTTACATTCGTCGTAACCTCCGTTCCGCTAAGGCTGATATTCGCGCTCCTGGTGGCGATGCTGCTGAATCACAAGATCCGCGGGATTTCCTTCTACCGTACGATCATTTATTTCCCTTCGCTGATCGGCGGCAGCATTGCGGTAGCGGTTCTGTGGAAGAACATCTTCGGCATTAACGGTTTTATCAACCATATCGTTCCGCTGTTCGGCATTGGGGCAAAGAATTGGATCGGCACCCCGGGAACGGCGCTCGGCACGCTGGTCACCTTGAGCGTATGGCAGTTCGGCTCGGCCATGATCATTTTCCTGGCGGGGCTTAAGCAAATACCAAACGAGCTGTATGAAGCGGCGGCCGTGGACGGGGCGGGGAGGTTGAGGCGCTTCTTCTCCGTTACGCTCCCGATGCTGTCGCCGGTCATCTTTTTCAACCTTATCATGGGCGTGATCAGTTCGTTCCAGACGTTTACCGCCGCCTTTGTCGTCACGAACGGAGGGCCTTTGAATTCGACGGAAATGTATGCCCTCTACTTGTATCAAAAAGCGTTTGCCACGCTGCACATGGGCTATGCCTCGGCGCTCGCCTGGATTTTGCTCGCGATCGTAGCGGCGGCCACGACCTTAAACTTCGTAGCGTCGAAGTACTGGGTGTTTTACGAGAATGAAGCGGGAGGGAAGTCATGAAGACGACAGGCTCGAAGTGGCTCATCCATATCGTGCTGCTGCTGTTCAGCGCGGTCATGTTCTATCCCGTCTTATGGTGGATCGGCGCAGCGTTGAAATCCAATGCGGAGCTCAGCTCGCCTGCCTTATTCCCGAGCAAATGGATGTGGAATAATTTCTCCGACGGCTGGGTGGCGCTGCCCAAATATACGTTTACTTACTTTTATCTCAACAGTCTGAAGCTCAACATTACGACGACGCTGTTGACCGTTATCTCGAGCAGCCTGGTGGCGTTCGGCTTCGGACGGATTCCGTTCCGCGGCAAGAAATACTTGTTCTCGGTGCTGCTCCTTACAATCATGCTGCCGGGCCAAGTGACGCTGATTCCGCAGTATGCGATGTTCCATCAGTTCGGCTGGGTCAACACGTATTTGCCGTTTATCGTGCCGAGCGCCATGGGAGGAGCCTTCTTTATCTTCTTGCTCGTGCAGTTCATACGGGGCATTCCCTTGGAGCTGGACGAATCGGCCAAAATGGACGGCTGCAGCTGGTTCGGCATTTACTGGCGGATCATTTTGCCGCTCACGAAGCCGGCCTTGATCACCGTTATGATCTTCTCCTTTCTGTGGCACTGGGAGGATTACTTCGGGCCGCTGATCTACTTGAACTCCGTAAGCATGTATACGGTGCCTATGGCTTTGCGGATGTTCATCGATACGCAGGCCGCCATTTCGTGGGGACAATTGCTTGCAATGTCGCTGGTTTCGATTACACCGCAGGTGCTCGTCTTTTTCCTGGCGCAGCGGCATTTTGTAGAAGGCATTGCGACCACGGGACTCAAAGGTTAGCGGCTTGGTAAGGAGGAGCTCCTTCTTGCAGCGCTCTAAGCTTGTTCTAGAGTGCCGGGAGGACGGGCCAAGTTGAAGGCTCGTGGTCCCAGTCCGCAAAAAGGCCGCCGGCCGGGTTTTAGTGAATCCAGATTTATTACTAATGAACCTGGATTCACTACCGATGTGCCGACGGCCAAGTGACAGGCTGTAGTGAACCTCCGGGCCGTATAGGTACCCACAGGCTCATTACTAGCGAACGGAGGATCACTACAGCGCGCAAAACGGCTGCCGGCCGGGTTTTAGTGAATCCAGGTTCAATACTAATGAACCTGGATTCACAAGCGGAGTGCCGGCGGCCAAGTGACTGGCTATAACGAACCTCCGAACCAATGAGGACCCTAGTTTCACAGAGCTGCTTCTAGCAGCTCTTTTTTTGCTTACAAAAGCATTGACATCCTTGGGGGAAGCACACTACAATAATGTCGATTAGCCAGCTAATCGGAAGGGGGTGCTGCTGTGGAATTCGACTATTCCCAGGCATTAACGCACTTATTGAGCCACGTGTACCGGCTGTACCGGCTTAACGTGGATCTGCTGATTCAAGAATACGGCGTCTATCCCGGCCAACCGCCCGTGCTGATGCGGCTGACCGAGCAGGATGGGCAGATCCAGAAGGAGCTCGCCTATAAAGTCAATCTTCAGCCGGCCACTCTGAACGTGATGATCGGCCGGATGGAGAAATCCGGGCTGCTGGAGCGTAGGCCGGACGCCGGCAATTACCGCGTATCCCGCGTCTATTTGACCGATAAGGGACGCACGGCGACCACCGCGGTCAAAAGTGTGCTGCGCGATATTGAGGATCGCTGCTTCGCTCGCTTTAACGCAGACGAGAAGCGGGTGCTCCGGGGGCTGCTGCTGCAGATGCATGACGAGCTGGAGCAACTGAAGCACGAAAATAGCAATTTGACTAATAAAAGACAGGATGTGGAATAGCTGAATGATTCCAAATGCAAAGCTGCAAACCGAATCGCCCGCCCGCTCGCGCCGTCTTTGGATGGCTGCGGTGCTCGGTTCGCTGGCTGCCTTCGGGCCTTTATCCATTGACATGTACTTGCCTGCGCTTCCTACGCTTGCACAGGACCTGCATGCCAATCCTTCGCTTACCCAGCTTAGCCTGACCGCCTGCCTTGTCGGTCTGGCCACGGGGCAGCTCGTAGCCGGACCGCTCAGTGACGTGCGCGGACGGCGCGCGCCGCTAATGCTCGGACTTATCCTTTATGCCGTGGCTTCTTTCCTATGCTCCATGAGCCGTTCCATTGAAGCGTTGATCGTGCTCCGTTTCATTCAGGGGGCGGCCGGTTCCGCCGGCATCGTCATCTCCAGAGCCGTGGTCAGAGATATGTATTCCGGAACGGAGCTGACCAAATTTTTTGCGCTGCTCATGCTGGTGAACGGAGTGGCTCCGATCATGGCCCCGATTGCGGGTGCCCAGCTGCTAAAGGTTACGCCGTGGACCGGCGTATTCGTTGTCCTCGGCGTCATCGGCGCAATCATGATGGTTGCCGTATGGTTCGGCTTGCCGGAGACGCTGCCCGCGGAGCGGCGCTCCAAAGCGGGAATGAAGAACACGTTAGCCACCTTCTGGCGTCTGCTGCGCGACCGCAGCTTCATGGGCTACGCTTTATCGCAAGGCCTCGTATCCGCGGCGATGTTCGCATACATTTCCGGCTCGCCGTTCGTCATTCAGGATTTATTCGGCGCATCCCCGCAAATGTTCAGCTTGATCTTTGCCACGAACGGTCTTGGCATCATCATCGCCGGGCAAATAACGGGCAGGCTGGCCGGTAAGGTCGGCGAGACGAAGCTTCTCGTTGCGGGATTGATCTATGCGGCGGCGGGGGGACTGTTGCTCCTGACGGCCATCTCGACGGGCGCAGGGTTGTATGCCGTTCTGCCCTCGCTCTTTATGGTCGTATCGAGCGTAGGCATTGTGAGCACGACTTCGTTCTCGCTGGCGATGCAGAAGCAGGGGAAATCGGCGGGGAGCGCCTCCGCGCTTCAAGGCCTTTTGTCCCTTATTACCGGGGGACTCGTAGCTCCTCTGGTCGGCATCGGAGGAAGCGGTACGGCCGTACCGATGGGTGTCGTCATTGCCGCTGCGGATCTGGGCGCGGTACTTTGTTATTGGTTGATGATCGTCCGGGCCCGGAAGGGGTAGAACCTATCGATTATTGCGACGCCCGTTCTTCGCATCCAGTCCCGTACCGCTAGAGCTCATAGCTGAAGCAGGGGCAGGTACAGCATGAAGATCAGCGAGAATGGGGTCCAATTTTTTACAGGAAGATTTGGATATAGACGAGTAATCGGGTAGCAAAGCAGCACCAGAAGGATCATGCCGAGCTCTAAAGGAAGCAATGAAGGAGTCTCATGACGGTACCTGCCCATCTTCCAAGCGCAGTTAGGCCCATCTTGTTGACGTATTGTCTGCGATTTCAAGAGCCGTCAAGAAAGGAGCCCTGCTTTCCAGATCCTAAAGCAGCTACATCTTTAAAGTTAATTTCTGCTTTCGCAGTGTAGTTAAACACTCTATTAACTAATGCCATAAATTCTGTTCTAGTAATGCTGCTGTCCGGTTTAAAAGTTCCGTCCAGATAGCCTTCGGCTAAATCAAGTGCTGTCCAAGCGCCAATCTGATCCTTAGCCCAATGCTTCGATAAGTCTGATGCCGGTGCTGCTAAGCTCCTGGGGTAAGGCCTTAACATTGGGAACTATAAGTGCAGCAGCTAGAAACAAGTTAAGCGTCTTTCGAAACATTTTCAAGCTTATAACCCGCCTTTAAAATATTTTAATAAAAAGTTTACATGAAAAGGTTGAAAAAGGTGCAAGCTTCTAAAGTACTACTTGATTAGTACATTTCTACTATATTTCAATCCTCCTTTTTCTATTTGGATAAATTTTGTTTTATCCCGTAAAATTATACTGAGTTAAATTGAATATTCACGTTAATTTCTTGTAAATAAGTTGAATTATGTCGAATATTATATAATGACTATAGCATATAACTATTTTTCCAATAATTGGACTAATCGGGAGCTGCCAGGGGAGAATACAATACATATAATGAAGCGGCTTTTCCTTCCATGAAAGACGTGAAAAGCATCGATTGGCCGAATCAAATCAGGAGTATCCGGAGCGGCAACAATCAAGCTGAGAAAAGACAGCAGCACGACCTGACAAAAAGATGCGATTACCATTAATTAATCCACCGTGCTCTCATACGAAATAGAAAAAAGGATGCTTTACTCTTCGCCGGAAGGGTAAAGCATCCTTATTTAATATATATAGAACGCTAAGGATGACGTTTCCTTAGCGTTCCTTTACACGAGCATTATACCGGGACAAGCTCTTTCTCCTTTTCCTGCTTGCAGGCCTGCTCTTCGTCCTTGGATTTTTCGGAATTTGCCTTGGCCGGTGCCGCGGAGGAAGAGCGGTCGGATGCTTGTGTCATGTCTTCCGATTCAGCAGGCATTGCTAGATGCGGATTAGCGGCATCCGGAGGATGGCCACCCGCATTCGTATCCTCATCCGTCCCGGCGATCTGGAAGCGCTGGATTTGACTGAACAATTGCTGCGCCAGGGTTAGAATATCATCGGACTCGCGGGCAATTTGGTGGATCGCCTGATCCTGCTCGACGGAGGAGGAGTTAACCTCTTGTACGCTGGCTGCCGTTTCTTCGGCAATGGCGGCTACATATTGTACCGATTCCACCAGCGAGGCGTTCTTCGATTTCGCATCCGTAATCCGAAGATGGATCTGATCGATATGGCCGGACAGCTCGTCCATGGAAACCCGAATTTGCTGAAACGCTTCATGACTGTCCGACATCTTGGCATTCTGCTGCTCGAACGATTGCTTGGCCCCGGACAGCGCGGCGTCGAGCTCGGACATTTGGCTCTGCAGCGTTTGTACGATCTTGGCGATCGTCTTGGACGATTCGTTCGTCTGGGCGGACAGCTGGCGCACTTCGTCCGCGATGACGGAGAACCCGCGGCCGTGGACGCCCGCCCTGGCCGCTTCGATGGCGGCATTCAATGCAAGCACATTTGTCTGTGCCGAGATATCCGTGATGCTCGCCACGATTTTGCCGATGTGGGCGGAGTTGCGCGACAGTTCCTCCATGGAGGCATATACCTTATACAGCACGGTCTCAGAATGTTTCGACGCGTCTCCGAGCGCTGCCATGGACGTGGAGCCGGTATGCGTATGGAAGGCGGCTTCGCGGCTCTTGCGCTGCATCGTATCGGTAAAGGAAGAGATATTTGCCAGCTGCTCCTCCAGCTCGGTGATAATGTACGAGCTTTGTTCCGATTGGTGGGCCTGCTGCTCCGCCCCGGTTGAGATTTCCTGGATCGCCCGGACGATATCCTTATTGGATAAAGCCGTCGCGGAGGAGAACTCGCGGAAGGAGCGGGAATGCTCGGACAAGGAAGAGGCGATTGATTGCGTATTCGTGAGCATGCTTCGCACTTCACGGACCATATGATCGAAGCCCCGGCTCAGCATCCCGAGCTCGTCCTGCGCTTGGCTCTGAATCGTATGTGTCAAATCGCCCGCAGCGATCCGGCCGACGGCGTGCTGCAGCCTTTGAATCGGTGCTGTGAACGAACGGATAAGCACGTAGCCGATGGCCGCTCCGCTTACGGCAGCGAGGATAAACGCCGCAATCATCAGATTGACCGTTGCGTTCAAGGTATCCTTCGTCCGGGCTATCGCGGTCTCCGAATCCTTGGAATAAGAAACGTAAAATTGGTCAACATAGGTGAAGATTTCACCCATCAGCCTTTGCGATTCATTATATAAGTACTCCATATTCGTATCCAAATCTTTCGGCGTAATATTCTTGTCTTGGATCAGCTTCGAGGCGGTATCGAACGTATTGGTATATTCGCCCGTTAGCAGGAGCAGTTTACTGCGCCATAACGCCTTCTCATCGGTATCGGCGGTTTCGCCGATGCGTTTGATCATGCTGTCGTACAATTTTCGTTTCTCGTTGTATTTCGATATGTATTCGGTTTTCTTGGAGATCTCAAGGCCGGAGGCGATAATATTGAGCTCTTGAACCATTTCCTTCAGCTCCAGCGCCATCAGCTTTAGCTCCACCTTGTCGTTTTGCTGCTGCAGCTCCGATTCTACCGTGTGTACCTGCATTAAATTGTACATACCGACCAGCAGGAACATCAGCATGATGCCAGATAAGCCGGCGATCAGCTTACCTTTTAATGTCCGGCCGCCCGTTCTTTCCAAAGAACGCTTCAACAGAGACCCGTCTAATTTGTTAATCCGATTCATACTAGCCCTCCGTTTAATGAATATATGAATACTGCCTACATCATAGGTCCAAAGTATTAAGGGAATGGACGGTTTATGTAAATCATGCGTAAATTTTGTCGTTCCAAAACTTTTACATTCGCTTTACGTTTCGCGGGTTTAAACTTTACAAATGCTTGATAAGATGTCCAAGTAAACAACAAACGAACAAAAAAAGGGAGGACAAGCTGAAATGTTTAAACAGCTGTCGAAAAAAGGCTTTACAATCGCAATGGTAACCGTATTATCCGTGGGGGTACTCTCTGCTTGCGGCAAAACACAAACACCTGCCGCCGGTGATAAAACGACAACGCCTGGCGCTTCCACTCCGGCTCCTAGCACTAGCGCAACGAAGCCTGCAGATTCCGCCGCTCCGGTGGAAGGAACGGTAACGGCTTCCGGCTCCAGCGCCCTGCTTCCCCTGGTTAAAGTTGCTGGCGAAGAATTCATGAAGAAAAATCCTAAAGCGACAATCAATCCTACCGCCGGCGGTTCCGGTCAAGGTGTGAAGAACGTAGCTGACGGCACATCTGATATCGGTAATTCCGACGTCGAAGCTGGTCCTGAATACAAAGACAAAGGCCTGGTTGACCACATCGTGGCTGTGGCTCCTTTCGCTCTGATCGTTAACAAAGACGTGAAAGTAGATAACCTGACCAAACAACAAGCAGCCGACATTTACATGGGCAAAATCACCAACTGGAAAGAAGTAGGCGGCGACGACGCGAAGATCGTACTCGTTCACCGTCCGGACGGTTCCGGCTCGAAAGCATTGGTTAAACAAATCGTGCTTGGCGGACAAGAGTTTACTAAAGACGGCGTAACGCAAGATTCCAGCGGCGCGGTGGCAACGGCTGTAGGTCAAACGAAAAACTCTATCGGTTATGTAGATACGCCATACATCAAAGGCGACGTGAAGGCTGTTAAGTTCGACGGCGTTGCATTCAGCAAAGACTCGATTAAAGGCGGCCAATACCCGCTGTTCGGTATCGAACATTCTTATACGAAAGGTGAGCCGAAAGGCGCAGCCAAAGCATTCCTGGATTACATGATGAGCGACGATTTCCAAAACAACTTTGTTGAAAAAGCAGGCTTCCTGCCGGCCAACCTGTTGAAGAAATAATCATAAAGCTATAATTACACACAAAAAAGCAGAGACGCTTAAGTCCCTGCTTTTTTTGTGCGCTTTGGAGAATTTTGAAGAACGGCGACGTAGATGTCGTATTTTCAATAATTTTTACATTCTCTTAACAATTCTATGTTGCTGCCCTTACAATCATCCTCTATGATGATAAAGTATGTCCTGATAAAGGACCGCGGATTGACCGGACCTAGATTTACAAATTCCGGTTTCACAAGGAAATCATGAATGCAGGGGGAATTGCAAATGAATTCGTTCGCCGACCAGCTGACGGATAGTAACGAGCACCATAAGAATAACTCCAATACAAGCCGCTGGACCCGCTGGCAGAATCGGAACGACCGCCTCATGCGCTGGATCTTTGTCGGAAGCGCCGTGCTCGTGTCGGTCATTATTTTTTCGATCATCGCCTTTGTCGGATGGCAGGGCATTAAGACGTTCACGGGAGTGACACCACTGGAGTTCTTCTTCTCTTCGGATTGGACTCCTTCACAAAATAAATTCGGAGTTTTTGCATTTCTGTACAGTACCCTGCTGCTTACACTGCTTTCCGTGCTGATGTCTTTGCCGCTGGCGCTCTCCGGGGCGGTATTCCTGGCAAAGATCGCTCCGAGTTGGGTACGCGAAATTATGCGTCCGGCTACGGATCTGTTCGTCGGCATTCCGTCCGTCGTTTACGGTCTGATCGGCCTCACGATCATCGTACCTTTTCTTGCAAAATTCAATGATGGCCTCGGTTACGGGATTCTGCCTGCGGCCATTATTTTGGCGGTCATGATTCTCCCGACGATTCTGTCCATCACCGAAGACGCGATCCGCGCATTGCCCGGCCGCTTGGAAGAGGCTTCGCTGGCGCTTGGCGCCACCCGCTGGCAGACGATCTGGCGCGTGCTTATTCCGGCCGCCCGTCCCGGCATTCTGACCGGCGTTATTCTTGGCATGGGGCGCTCCATCGGCGAGACGATGGCTGTGTTCATGGTTATCGGGAACTCCCCGCAGATGCCGAAGTCACTGCTGGATTCTACCACGGTATTAACCACCGCAATCGTGAAAGATATGGGGAACACGAATTACGGAAGTACATGGAACAATGCCCTCTTCCTGATGGCTCTCGTTCTGCTGTTGATTTCGCTGCTGTTGATCCTGGTTATCCGAATCGTTGCAAAGAGGAGCGAAGTGAAATGAACAGCAAAACGACCGACCGTATCGCTACAGGCTTTTTCTGGGCATCAGGCATTATCATTATGCTGCTTCTGGCCTGGTTCCTGATCCGCATTCTGGGTGACGGGCTTCCTAAGCTGTCCTGGCATTTCATCACCGGGCGTCCGGAGGAATTGATGGCCGGGGGAGGGGTAGGACCGCAGTTGTTCAACTCCTTCTATATCTTATTCCTTTCTCTTCTTATTTCCTCGCCGATCGGCGTCGGAGCCGGAGTGTATCTTGCGATATACGCCAAAAAGAGCCGATTTACGGACCTTGTCCGCATTTCAGTCGAGGCGCTTTCGTCCGTTCCTTCCATCGTATTCGGCTTGTTCGGCTTCCTGCTCTTCGTGAACTGGGCCGGCTGGAAGTTCTCGATTATCGGCGGCGCGGCTACGGTCTCTCTGCTGAATTTGCCGGTTCTCGTACGGGTAACGGAGGAAGCGATCCGCGCCGTTCCGGAATCGTACTGGGAAGCTTCGCTTGCGCTTGGCTCGACCCGCTGGCAGGCGATCCGCAAGGTACTGATTCCTGCCGCGCTGCCAACACTCATTACCGGCATTACGCTGGTGGCCGGACGCGCGCTGGGCGAATCCGCCATCCTGATTTATACTGCGGGTTTGTCCGTTTCCAGAAAAACGCCGGATTTCAATATCTTTAGTATGGGCGAAACGCTGTCCACGCATTTGTGGTATATTCAATCCGAGGCGCTTGTTCCGGATGCCAAAGACATCGCTCAAGGCAGCGCCGCGCTGCTCCTGCTTGTCGTGCTCGTATTCAACCTGCTCATCGGCATTCCTAGCCGGTACCTGCAGAAAAAATTGTCCGGAGGGAAATAAAGATGGCTGAAGCGCATAAAATTAAAGTGGAAAATTTGAACCTATATTACGGCGATAACCATGCCCTGCATAATATCGGGCTCACCATAGACAGCAATTCCATCGTTGCCCTGATCGGGCCGTCCGGCTGCGGCAAATCGACGTTTCTGCGGACGCTGAACCGCATGAACGATTTGATCGACAATGTCCGGATCAACGGCAATATTTTCGTAGACGGGCAAAATATTTACGACGGCAGCACCGATGTCGTTTCCTTGCGTAAAAAAGTCGGCATGGTGTTCCAGCGCCCGAATCCGTTTCCGATGAGCATCTATGACAATATCGCTTACGGTCCGCGTATTCACGGACAAAAGAAGAAGGCCGTCCTCGACGAAATCGTGGAGCGCAGTCTGCAGCAAGCCGCGTTGTGGGATGAGGTTAAAGACCGGTTGAACAAATCCGCGCTCGGGCTCTCCGGCGGACAACAGCAGCGGCTTTGTATCGCCCGTCTTCTTGCGGTTGAACCGGATGTGCTGCTCATGGACGAACCTACCTCGGCGCTCGATCCGATCTCCACGCTCAAGGTGGAGGAGCTGACGCAAGTGCTCAAAGACAAATACACGATCATTATCGTAACGCATAATATGCAGCAAGCGGCACGAATTTCCGATTATACCTCTTTCTTCCTGAACGGAGTACTGGTAGAATCAGATAAAACCGATAAAATTTTTACAACGCCGACGGATCAACGGACCGAAGACTACATTACCGGACGTTTCGGCTAATCGTCGATCCGGTACAGTAAAGGGGTGTAACGATTGGATAACCGGATTAACTTTCATCAATCGCTGGATCAATTGCAAGAAACCCTTCTGCATATGGGGAAGCAAGTGGAGAGCATGATCTTTCAGGCGGTGGATGCTCTGGCTCGTCAAGACGAGAACCTGGCCCGCCGGACGATCGAAGCGGACGACCAAATCGATGAGATGATGATTCACATCGAAGAAAATTCGCTGCGGCTGATCGCGCTGCAGCAGCCGATGGCCAGCGACCTTCGCATCATCAGCACGGCACTGAAGATTGCAACGGATCTGGAGCGTATCGCCGATCATGCGGTCGATATCGCCAAGATCTGTCTGCGCTTGAATGGGGAAGCGCTCGTTAAGCCGCTCGTGGATATTCCGCGGATGGCGGAGCTGACGCAAGCGATGCTGAGGGAAAGCCTGCTCGCATATACCGAGCGCAACGTGCACCGCGCGGCGACGCTGGCGGAGAAGGACGATGAGGTCGACAAGCTGTATAGCGGCCTCGCGAACGATCTGCTTAAGCTGATGGGCTCCGATATCGCGGTCAACCGCCAGCTGACACAGCTGCTCCTGACGGCGCATTTCCTGGAGCGGGTGGCGGACCATACGACGAATATCGGCGAAGGCGTTATTTACATGGTGACGGGAAAGCGGAAGGATTTGAATATTTAGCAGGCCGAACCGGAGGACGAATTTATGTCCTTCGGTTTTTTCAGTTGATAAAAATTTATTAGTTTTCGCAACTTATAGCTTCGCATCAACCTTGATAAACGCGCTGGTTCTTGTAAGACAAGGAAGGCGTAGCCGTTCAGATTGACGTGAAACCCGGATAAGTAGAAAAATGCAATGGTGGTAGGTGGGATATCCCCTGTAGGAGCGATAGCGTCCGCCTTTGTTATCGGAAAATGACCGCTGCATAGCGAATAAATTGAAAATTTTACGGGTAACAACAGCGGCCGGAAGGGGATACCCCACCGGAGTACCAAGGCAGATTTCTCTATTTCATGGGTTTCCAGGGCAGCCTGGACAGCGTAGCCGTTTATCCTGGCGTCCATTGCCAAGCCTCCTCTGTTTACACAAATTTAATAATCCGGGACTTGCAAGTTAACATTAGGATTATTTTCCTATGGTATAGTAGTAAAAAAGAAATGGATGAAGTAGGGATGCAAGATGGCAATCCAGCAGGAGTTGAAAACATCATTTACGCATAGTGCCGAGGCGATTCGGCGCGAGCTGGCGGATATTCTGGATCATCAGCGTATCGTTTCCGTGTATCAGCCTATCGTTTCCTTAACCGACGGTCAAATTCTCGGCTATGAAGCGCTCACCCGGGGACCGGAGCAGAGCGTCCTGCACTCTCCGCTTCCTCTCTTCGAGGAAGCCGAGAAAGCAGGACTTTTGTATCCTTTGGACCGGTTGGCCCGGCAGAAGGCGATTCAGAACGCATTCGTCGGCGGCGGAGATCAGCTGATCTTCATCAATGTCTCCGCCCATATCTTGAAAGACCCGCATTTCGTCCCGGGGAGAACGCTGGAGCTTCTGGAGAGCCGGGGACTGCGTCCGCAGCAGGTCGTATTCGAGATCACGGAGCGAAGCTCGATTGAGGATTTCGAATCCGCGAAGAAAATTCTGGAGCATTACCGGAGCCAAGGCTACCGGATTGCGATCGACGATGCCGGTGCCGGTTATTCATCGCTTCAGGCGATAGCCGAGCTCCATCCGGATTTTATTAAGGTGGACCGTTCGCTCGTCGAAGGCGTGCATCAGAAGAAAATCAAAGAATACATATTGGAAACACTCGTTACTTTCGCGCAGAAGCTGGATATTTCGCTGATCGCCGAAGGGATCGAGACGACCGAAGAGCTCGTCAAGCTGACGAGAATGGGCGTTCATTACGGCCAAGGCTATTTGCTCGGACGGCCGGGGAAGGACATGGCGGTGCTGCCGGAAGGGATGCAGGACATGATTCTGCGCTACCGCAAGCAGTATGATACGGCGGGAAGCCTTTGGTCCATCGGTGATCTGTCCGCTCCGAGCCAGAGGTTCGACCGCAAGACCCCCATTTCGCAGGTTGCCCAATATTTCAAGGATAATCTGAATGCGCTGGGCGCCGTTATCGTATCGGCTGACGTTCCGGTCGGCTTGATCATGCGGGACCGTTTGTTTCAACAGCTGGCGGGACAATACGGCTTCTCCCTCTTCTGGAACCGGCCCATCGAGCAGATCATGGACGCGAAGCCGCTCATTGTGGACGAGAGCACGCCCGTGGAGCATGTATCCCAGCTCGCAACCTCCCGGGAGATCAGCAATCTGTACGATCTGGTCGTCATTACAAGCAAAGGACTAATGAAAGGAACGGCTTCCATCCGGAGCATCCTGGAGTGCATTACCAATGCGCGGATGGAGACGGCCAAGGTAGCCAGTCCGCTCACCGGGCTCCCCGGCAATATGCAAATCCATAGAGAGCTGAACAAGCGTCTGACGAACCGTAAGATGTTTTCCGTCATCTACGCGGACCTTGACTATTTCAAATGGTACAATGACCGCTACGGCTTCCACAAGGGCGACCAGCTCATCCAGTTCACGGCGGATTGCCTGCAGCAATCGATTGCGGTGCTCGGAAGACCGCTGGATTTCATCGGCCACATCGGCGGAGACGACTTCATTATCATGTCAACGACCGACTCTCCGGAGAAGCTGTGCGAGGAAATTATCCGGCGCTTCGATCAAGGCGTCGAAATCTTCTATGATTCGGAAGAATGGAGCTATGTGGAAGACCGCAGCGGCAACCGCATCAAGAGCGAAGGAGTGACGCTTTCCTTATCTCTCGTCATCTGCCGGACGTCGGCGGCGATCACGGCCGAGCAGATTTCCAAGGCTTCCGCCAGGCTGAAGAAGCAGGCCAAGTCTCAAAAAGGAAGCATCTATTACCTGACTAGCATCGGCAGCGAGCCGGAAGATGAGGACCTTTATGGCTCCGACAATAGCGACGGAAGCTGAGTCAATGTCCGTATTAGAAAAACATACCGTTTCCCGAGCTTCTGCCGGGAAACTTTTTTTGCTTCCGGATGGCTGTAAGGCTCGACCGAACCGTTCAGCCAGACGGCATCCATGCCAGCTTTCACTGCGCCGACGATATCGTGCTTCCATGAATTGCCGACCATAACAGCCTGCTTCGGGGGAAGCTGAAGCGCGCTGAGGGCCGCCTTGAACAAGGCGGGCGCCGGCTTCTTCTCGGAAGTCTTCGAGGCGGTGAAGATGGAGGCTTCGGGGAAATATTTCGTCAGTCCGAAGCGGGAGAGCAGCAGCAGCACCTCGTCTCTGGGGCTGTTGCTGATGATGGCAAGCCGGTATTTGCCGGCCAGCGCATCCAGTGTTTCCAGGGTTCCGGGGGCGGGCGTCTTGGCTCTGACCTGGCGCAGGCGAACCTCTTGCATAAAGCTGCGGAGCATGGAGGCGGAAACGGGCACGTCCCACGGGCGGAGCGCTTCGACAAGGCATTGATGCTGCACATCATCGAGAGGGAGCAAAGCGGTACGCAGCTTCTTGCGCTGCTGCCACTCGTTCAAGTAATGCTGCCAGAGCTCCTCCGGGCTCGGCACGGAATCGGAATACCATCTCGCCGTATAATCCTTCCATACTTCGCGGAAGCTCGTCTCAAAACTGATATTTTGCCGAATCAACGTCTGGTTCACATCGAAAAAAATAACGCTTTTGCCTGGCAGGGGGGTTCTTTCGTTCATCGGGACTTACCTCCGATCTCCTAAGACGGGACGCATGGGCTCCAAGGATCGAGTTATAAGTCATTTTATGCGGGCGGAACGCTCCTCACCCCTCGTCAGGACAGGATGAAAGCTTTTTTTCTTTTGCCGTCCTATGCTATCATGGTATAAGCAGTTAGTATGCCAGATTGGGGTGCAGGGATGTCCAAATTAGTTTTGATCGACGGTAACAGCATCGCGTATCGCGCTTTTTTCGCGCTGCCGCTGCTTAGCAATTCGCAGGGGCTTCATACGAATGCGCTCTTCGGTTTTACCACGATGCTGCTGAAGCTGCTGGAAGAACAGAAACCGACGCATTTCCTGGTGGCGTTCGATGCCGGGAAGGCGACGTTCAGACATAAAGATTACGCCGAATACAAGGGTGGACGCGAGAAGACGCCGCCCGAGCTGTCCGAACAGTTCCCGGTGCTGCGCGAGCTGCTGTCGTCTTTCGGTATCCGGCATTTCGAGCTGGACGGCTATGAAGCGGACGATATCATCGGAACGCTGACCCAAATGGCCGATGAGCAGAATGGCCTCGAAGTCGTCGTCGTGACAGGCGATAAAGATATGCTGCAGCTGGCTTCAAGCCAAGTGACGATCGCCTTGACGCGCAAGGGCATCAGCGAGGTGGAGCTATTCGATCCTGCGCATATCGACGAGAAATACGGGCTGAAGCCGCTCCAAATTATCGATTTGAAAGGGCTGATGGGCGACCCTTCCGATAATATTCCGGGGATTCCCGGGGTAGGAGAGAAGACGGCGCTTAAGCTGCTCCATGAGTACGGCTCCGTAGAACAGGTGCTGGAGCATGCCGCAAGCCTCAAGGGCAAGATGGGCGAGAAGGTCGCCCAGCACGCCGGTGACGCCCGGCTGAGCAAGCAGCTTGCGACCATCTTCCGCGAAGTGCCGCTGGACCTGGGATGGGACGAGCTGAAGTATACAGGCTATGAAGGATATGCCTTGGGAGATATGTTCCGCAGGCTGGAGTTCAAATCGCTGCTGGAGAAGATGGATTTGGGAGCCGGAGCGGCCGGCCAGGACTCTTCAGAGGCACTCGACATCGAGCCGGTGCTGATTACAGCGAACCGTTTGGACACGCTGGCGGAGGCGCTTAAGGACGTCAGCGCCCTGCACGTGGAAGTGATCGGGGATAACCCGCATATCAGCGAGGTGCTGGGCCTGGCCTTTTATACAGGAGGCTCGGAGCAAGCGGCAGCGAAGCCGGTTTGCTACTATGTGCCGTTCCGGGTGCTGAAGGAGCAGGCGGCTCACACCAGCGTTGCCGCGCTGAAACAATGGCTTGCCTCGGAAGACAAAAGCATCGCCGTCCATGACCTTCACCGCGTCTTCGTTGCGCTCTCCTGGGAAGACTATACGCTGGGGGGCGTCAAGTTCGATACGCTGCTGGCGGGATACCTGCTCGATCCGACTGATTCGGCGCTGACGCTGGGCGGCCTATCAAAGCGCTACGGGCTTCCGTCCCTTCCGGCCGACGAGGATGTGTTCGGCAAGGGAGCGAAGTTCAAGGTGCCTGATGACGAAACAGTCTGCGGCTATCTGTGCCGGAAGGCGGCGGCGGTGGAGCTGCTCGCTCCGAAGCAGAAGGAAGCGATAGAATCGGCCGGCATGGCCAGCCTGTTCTACGAGCTGGAGCTGCCGCTTGCGCTGGTGCTCTCCGAGATGGAGCGCAAGGGCATCCGCGTCGACGCGGAGGAGCTGAAGCGCTACGGGCAGGAGCTGGCGGGCCGGCTTGAAGAAATCATGCAGTCGATCTACGAATCGGTGGGCATGGAATTCAATATTAATTCGCCGAAGCAGCTTGGCGAGATCTTGTTCGAGAAGCTGGAGCTGCCGATTGTGAAGAAGACGAAAACCGGCTATTCGACGGATGCCGAGGTGCTCGAGAAGCTTGAGCCGTATCATCCGATGGTCGGTAACATATTGCATTACCGGACGCTCGCGAAGCTCCAATCCACCTATGTGGAAGGACTGCTCAAGGAGGTCCGCCCGGGCACCGGCAAAGTGCATACGTATTACAGACAGACGATCGCGGCGACGGGCCGCCTCAGCAGCCAATACCCGAATCTGCAGAATATTCCGATCCGGCTGGAGGAGGGGCGCAAGATCCGCAAGGTGTTCGTGCCTTCCGAGCCGGGCTGGCGCATCCTGACGGCCGATTATTCGCAGATCGAGCTGCGCGTGCTGGCGCATATCTCACAGGACGAGAAGCTGATCGAAGCGTTCCGCAACGACATGGACATTCATACGAAGACCGCCATGGACGTGTTCGGCGTAACGGAGTCCGAGGTCGACTCGAACATGCGGCGCCAGGCGAAGGCTGTAAATTTCGGCATCGTGTACGGCATCAGCGATTACGGCTTGTCCCAGAACCTGAACATTACCCGGAAGGATGCGGCGAAGTTTATCGAGCAATATTTTGCCGTATTCCAAGGGGTTCGGGCTTACATGGACGATATTGTCAAAAAAGCCCGTCAGGACGGCTACGTCACGACGCTGCTGCAGCGCCGCCGTTACCTGCCGGAAATCAATGCCTCCAACTTCAATCTGCGTTCGTTCGCCGAACGGACGGCGATGAATACGCCGATTCAAGGCACCGCGGCCGATATCATCAAGCTGGCGATGGTTCAGCTCGATGAACGGATGAAGAGGGAAGGGGTACGCAGCCGGATGCTGCTCCAGGTGCACGACGAACTGGTGCTGGAGGTGCCGGAGGAAGAGCTCGGGCTGATGCGGGCGATGGTCGCCGAAGTAATGGAGCACGCGCTGAAGCTGGACGTTCCCCTGAAGGTCGAAGCAGACGACGGCGCCAATTGGTACGAAGCCAAATAACGTTTAGTTCATCGGTAAGCAAAGGAGACAGACATCATGCCGGAATTACCCGAGGTAGAAACGGTCCGGAGAACACTTCAGCAGCTGGTAGTCGGCAAAACCGTCGAACGGGTTACCGTCCGCCTGCCCAGAATCATACAACGGCCTGACGATATCGAAGCCTTCAGCCTGCTGCTGCAGGGGGAGACGATCACGTCGGTGGAACGCCGGGGCAAATTTCTGCGGCTGATGTTCGATCATTATACGCTTGTCTCCCATCTTCGGATGGAGGGACGCTACGGGGTATATGAGGCGGAGGAGCCGCTGGAGCCGCATACCCATGTCATCTTTCATTTCACTGATGGAACCGAGCTGCGCTATAAAGATGTACGGCAATTCGGAACGATGCATATTTTTCCGCGGGACGAGGACCTTCAGGAGCTGCCGCTCAAAAAGCTCGGCCTGGAGCCTTTGGACGATGCCTTTACACTGGACGCGTTCCGGAAGGCGGTCGCCCATCGGACGACTCGCATCAAGCCGCTCCTGCTCAATCAGGAATACATTGTCGGCATCGGGAATATTTATGTGGATGAGTCCCTCTTCCTGGCTGGGATCCATCCCGAGAGGGCAGCGAATACTCTGACCGGACCGGAGCTGAAGCGGCTGCATGAAGCGATCGTGCTTACGCTGAAGGAGGCGGTGGCGGCCGGAGGCTCGTCGGTCAAATCCTATGTCAACGGCCAGGGAGAGATCGGGATGTTCCAGCATCAACTGAAGATGTACGGACGCAAGGACGAAGCCTGCCAGCAGTGCGGACATGCCATTGAGAAGACCGTCGTCGGGGGCCGCGGCACGCATTTCTGTCCGAAGTGCCAGCCTCGCAAACGCCGCCGCGCGGCCAAAGGTTAACAGCCTCAGACTCCGTATAATGTCCTGATTTATTGCACATCCTTCCTTAACCGCCCATATAGTAGAGGGTGAGCTACCGGTTAAGGAGGTATTCGTAATGCTGCACTTCTTATCCCTGTTGTTTCTGGCATTTGCCGTAAGTTTGGACGGCTTCGGCGTCGGCGTAATGTACGGATTGCGTAAAATCCGGATTCCGCTGCCGTCCGTAGCCATTATCTCTTGTTGGTCGGGACTTATCATTTTCTCCTCCATGCAGGTCGGGGTTCTGATGAGCCGCTTCGTATCGCCGGCTGCAGCCAAAAGCATCGGTGCCTCCATTTTGATGGGGATCGGCTTGTGGGCGCTCTATCAGATCATCACCGGGAAGAAGGAAGAGGGGGCTTCAGAGAATGTGAAGCTGGACATGGGTGCAGCTTCAGCTCCGATCGGGACGGAGGCTTTCGCCCGAAAGATCATCAATATCGAGCTGAGACGCTTCGGCCTGGTCATTCAGATCTTAAAGACTCCGTCGATCGCCGATATGGATCGCTCCGGCTACATCTCTCCTTATGAAGCTACCCTGCTGGGACTTGCGCTGTCCCTTGACGCTTTCGGAGCGGGAATCGGCGCTGCGTTGCTTGGATATACCCCTTGGCTGACGGCTTCGGTCATAGCCTTAGCCAGCGGCACATTTCTTAGCATTGGACTGAACGTCGGATTCCGGTACGCCGGAATGAAATGGCTGCGTAAAATGTCTGTCCTTCCCGGATTTGTTTTGATTATTATGGGTATCATGAAATTGTTTTAATCTATATGGTTAGGAGCTTAAGGCATGAATATCGGATTAACCGGGGGAATCGCCTGCGGCAAAAGCACCGTCTCCTCCATGCTGGTCCGCCGGGGCGCGCTGCTCGTAGACGCGGACCGGATCGCGCGTGAGGTCGTCGAACCCGGCACCCCCGTTCTGGCTGAGGTCATCGCCAGATTCGGCGAAGACCTGCTCCTGCCGGACGGGTCGCTTCACCGGAAGAAGCTGGGGGAGCGCATCTTCGGCGATCCGGAAGCGCGCCGGGCACTGGAGCAAATCCTGCATCCTCCGATTCGTGCGACCATGCGAAGCCGGATGGAGGCGTATGAAGCCCGTTATCCGGACAAGCTGGTGATCGTGGATGTGCCGCTATTGTATGAGTCGAAGCTCGAAGCGATGTTCTCGGAGGTGCTGGTTGTCTATGTGCCGCGCGGCGTCCAGCTGGCGCGGTTAATGGAGCGGGATGGCCTCACAGCGGAAGAGGCCGAGAAGCGTCTCGCGTCGCAGATACCGATCGAGGAGAAGAAGCTGCGAGCGGATGTGCTTATCGATAATTCGGGATCGCTCGACGAGACGGAGCGTCAGATCGAGCTTTTTTGGACGGAGAGGGGGCTGGGATGAGCTTCTGGCGGAAGAAACGCGTATTCGCACTTTTGCTGATCGGTTTTGTCATTTTTCTTTTTTTAAGCAGCTCTGCGGTGGGCCGGTTTATGTACCCGATTCGGTACGATAAGGAAATTCGCCAAATGGCGGACAAGTACCAACTGGATCCGTTCTTGATTGCGGCAATTATCCGGGTCGAGTCGAATTATAAGCTGCAAACGGTATCCAAGAAGGGCGCCTATGGCCTCATGCAGCTCATGCCCGATACGTCCGATTGGATCATCGACAAGGCTCGTTTCTCCGATAAGTATAGGGATCAGCTGCATGACCCGTCCGTAAGCATCGAGCTGGGCGCCTGGTATTTGGATTGGATGCAAAAGCAATTCAACGGCAATATGATCGCCGTCATCGCGGGCTACAACGCAGGGCACGGCAAGGTCAGCCGCTGGCTTCAGGAGCGCGAATGGGACGGTACCCTCAAGGGAGCGGATACCATCCCATACGGGGAAACCAGGCATTATGTACAGCGGGTCATGTACTATCACGATAAATATGTGAAGTTTTATAAACAGGAATGGGATGCCCGTTAACGGTAAGCCCGAGGGGGCAAAAGCAAAGAAGTATTGGACATGCTTCTTTAAGGAAGCGGTTGTCCAATACTTCTTGCGTATTCCTTAAAACGTGTTATTATTTGAATTGACCAGCCAGCGATTGCTCGGCGATTTGCACCAGGCGACGAGTAATGTTACCACCGATCGCACCAGCATCACGAGTAGCCATGTTACCCATGTAACCGTCTTGGGGAATAGCAATACCCAATTCGTTGGCTACTTCGTATTTCAGTTGATCCAACGCTGCATTTGCTTGAGGAACAACCAATACGTTGCTGCTACGGGATTGTCCTGCACCCATATCTTTTCACCTCCTTGTCGTTAGTAAATCTATTATGCGCGTTTCCGCGCTGTTCATTACACCGATACAATGGCAATTTATGAGAAGGAGTAAGCTAATGAAGTGCCCTTATTGTGATTATCCCGGAACGAAGGTTTTGGATTCCCGTTCCGCGAACGAGAACAAATCGATCCGCCGGCGCCGCGAGTGCGAGAAGTGCCAGAAGCGGTTCACCACCTTCGAGATGGTGGAGGAGACGCCGCTGATCGTCATTAAGAAGGACGGCAGCCGGGAGGAGTTCAGCCGCGAGAAAATTCTTCGAGGCCTGATACGGGCTTGCGAGAAGCGGCCGGTCTCCATGGAGCGTCTGGAGATGATCGTCTCCGAAGTCGAAAAGCAGCTGCGCAACACGGCCCAGGCCGAGGTGGACAGCCGGGAGATCGGTGAAATTCTTATGAGCGAGCTGTATCCGGTCGACGAAGTCGCCTATATTCGTTTCGCATCGGTGTACCGTCAATTCAAGGACATCAACATGTTTATGAAAGAGCTGAACGAGCTGCTCGGCAAGAACCAGGTCGGCGGAGATATGGGGAAATAACCAGCTCCGCCCGCCAGTCGAGCTGGTTGATAAAAAACGTTGACAAGCCCCTGGGCACTGTGATATGATCGTTTTTGTCGCCGCAAGGCAAATAAAATACGGGGCCTTAGCTCAGCTGGGAGAGCGCATCGCTGGCAGCGATGAGGTCAGGGGTTCGATCCCCCTAGGCTCCATACAAATATATAACAATGCAGCCGTTATGGCTGCTTTTTTATTTTGGCGAAGCCCTAAGGATGACTGAAGCATTTCCGCATATTGGCTAACGATGAAGGATAACAACCCCGTATACAGAAGGTGCAGGTTTTACCCCGGGGATATACGCGCCTGTTATTATAATTCCTGTGTTTCGGTTTCCGCAGCCCTTCATTCCGTCAGCGGCTTCTCCGGGACCCATACGGTACCGCTGTAGCTAGAATAGTATATCCGTAGGCTGTTCCACGATATCTTCCGAAATAAAAGGATCCAGTATCCATTTATCCCCCATTCATCTAGGTACCACCTACCGCTTCCTTCCAGCACGCCCCGGGCCGAGCTAACCCATTTGTACCGCCGCAGTCATGCGGATCTTCTAGGGTGCCAAAGTTTTTAATCTCGCGGTATATTTCCTCATAGCCGCTGTACAACACTCTTTTCGTCGTCCTCGATCCATTTCGCGCTGAGCCGGTTTGTACGGGGATTTAATCCTTGCCTCCATACTTTTTGCTGCACTCCACCCAGCCGATCCGCAGGCTGCCGTTTTTGTTTTTCTTGGAAATCGTGATCATCTACCGACCTCATGATGACTTTCGTAATGGAATACAATCGAAGCAGCACCATGCTCAACCGACGGATTCATATGGTATTACAACATAATAGCCAGTGTTATGCTATCGGAGCTCCATACGGAATGTTGTTATTGCAACTCCGAAAGCCGGTCAATGAAGGCATCCAGAAGCGAGGAGGAGTGGCGATTCAGGTTATAAGCATAATAGATATACCGTTTGTAATCGTTTTGAGGAATGGGGCGGTATACGAGTTCTCCGCGTTCAACCTCTCTTTGTACAGCCAACCTGGATAAGAAGGAGATTGCTTCACCCTTCATTGCGACCTGCTTGATCGCTTCAAGGGAATCCATTTCCATCACGGCATTCAGACGAACGCCGTTTGTCCGTGCCCATTTCTCAGTCATTCCTCTGGTACTCGATTCCGGACTGTGCATCAGGAACGGTTCCCCGGCCAGCATTTCCGTGCATAATTGCGGCTGCTCATTCAGCTTATGAGTAGGGGCGAAGATGACCACGAGCTCATCCTCGCACAAGGCATGCGCCGAAAGCGGCGGAAGCTGAAACGGTTCCGTAGAGAAAAGGCCAAGGTCAATTTCGTGGTTCAGCAGCTTCTCTTGAATCACGGGCGCCGTCTTGACGGACAAGGATAAAGTAATTCGCGGATAAGATTTGGCAAAGCGGCTGATCAGGTTCGGAAGGATATAAGTTCCGGGCACATAGCTGGCTCCGATTCGAAGCGTACCTTGGCCCAATTCCTGAAATTCTCTTACAACTCGCTCCGCTTCTCTTGCGAGCGCATTGATTTTGACCGCATAATGCTTGAAGGCTTGACCGGCATCGGTAAGCATCGTTTTACCGGAGCGCGTTTCAAACAATTGGACGCCAAGCTCCTGTTCCAAGCTTTTCATGTGGAATGTAACGGTAGGCTGCTTCAAACCGAGAGTCTCCGCGACTGCCGTTATTTTTTTATGCTGATCAAGCAGCTCGATAATTTCAAGTTTCTGCAAATGAACATTCATATATGCTTCCTCCCAGGGAGTAGTAGAACCGTTTCTCAAGATACATTATAGATAATTTCTATGATGAATAACAATATTCATTGATATTTTTTACATAGTATTAACTTCGGGATAACATTATCATGATTTTCAAAATTTACAATGATCCTAGTTTCCCAAATGGAAGAAGGTGAATTTTCATGGATGTCATTACCCAGGGGTTAGAGAAAAAGTACGATCAGGTTCAAGCTCTGCATCCTACCAGCCTATGCATCCGCAAGGGGCAGATTACGACCCTTCTGGGACCGTCAGGATGCGGCAAGACGACGCTGCTCCGAATGATTGCAGGTCTTGAGACTCCCGATCAAGGTGAGATTCGGATCGGCGATGGCAAAGTTTCGCTCGGCATGGCCATGGCGGTTGTGACCGTAGGTCTTACGACCATTATGCTGCTGGGCATTAATTACTTAAGCTCCAAAAGAAAGTGGAATGTTTAATGAAAGATAACAATTACAAATTAGAGGCTGCTGTTTGGGGTGGCGCAGGAGAACATGGACGCTCCTGTTATTTTCTGAAACAAGATGGTTTGAGTGTGCTTCTCGATTGCGGAGTGAAGAAGGAAGGGGCAGGCAGCTATCCGCTGCTTTTGGAGGAGGATGTAGCGGAGCTCCAAGCCGTTTTCCTTTCACATGCCCATGAGGATCACTCTATGGCAATCCCTTTTTTGTATAAGTTGGGGTACACAGGGAAGGTCTGGATGACCCGGGCGACAGCAGAGCAGCTGCCCAGCTACTTTACTTCTTGGCGCAATTATGTGGAGTCCCATTCGGCGGAGCTGCCTTATCAAGAAGAGCATATTGGTTCCATCCGGATCGCGTATTTGGATGAAGAGGTTCCGCCAGGCGAGTGGCTCGATATTATGCCGGGACTACGTGTACTATGGGGGAAAAGCGGTCATTTGTTAGGATCGGTCTGGCTGCTGCTTGACATGGAAGGTGTCTTAGTATTTTTCTCTGGGGACTACTCCGTCGAATCGTACTTGCTGACCGCGGATTGGCCATCCAATTTTCCGGTACCGAGCCAACGGAAGGTTGAGTTGTCACTGATTGATGCTGCATACGGAATTGAAACGGAGAAGCAAGAGGCAAAACTGGCCTGCCTTGAGAAACTGGCACAAACAACGTTCCTACAAGACGGCAAGCTGTTACTACCCGTCCCTCCGTTCGGAAGAGGGCAGGATTTGCTGCTCTGGCTTACGATCACTTTTCCAGATATCAGGGTTATGGCGGAAAAGGAGATTGCAGACGCTCTGGAACAAATGCTGCATTGGACGGATTGGTTGAAGCCGGGGGCAGAGCGGAGCATTCGAGAGCTTTTGGAGGACAATAGAATCTGTGTCGCAGCTAATCCTGCGGAGCGCCAAGCGTTTCTCGCTCAAGAAGGTCCATGCGCCATTCTTACTGTCGACGGGATGATGCAATCGGCACTGGCCCAATGGTACTATAACAAACTGCGCAGCAATGGGCGTAATACCGTAATTCTAACTGGTCATTTAGCTCCCGGAAGCTTCGCACGCAGGCTGCTGGAAGAGGGAGCAGATGCGGAATGCCGGGTGGAATGGATCCGGTATAAGGTTCATCAAGGAATCAATGATGCAAGGAGAATGATCGATGCGCTAGACAGCACGTATACTGTGCTTGTTCATGGAAAGAAATCATTGACGGATGAGGTGGCTGCTGTACTTGCTGGAGAGCGATATCAAGGCATTCATTCACTCTCTCCCGGAGATTCGATCTTGATTACGGATTAATCGAGAGTTGCTTTAGATGAAACTCAAGTCAGTGCACCTCCACAACAAAGGTATCCGTTCAATGAAACCGACGGTGGTGAGGTTCGCCCAAGCTCTGATTTATCTTGCGGCCATTTTAAATGTGATTAATGGGGTCTTCTCGCTCGGCAGTGCGGGAATGGTCAAGAAAACATTGTGCATTGCCATGATTATCTTTGGTGTAGCGGCCGTTTATATTGCAACTTGTCTGAACAATCCAAATGCATCCGGACGCAACGCGGCGATCGTTCTTTCCGGCATTCTAATCGCGCTGCGGATAGTCGAGTTCGCTGTCTGGCACAACATCGGATTTTTGCTGGGCGTTATCCTGCCGATCATCGTCATCTGGAGATTAAACAGCTCAGAAGCGAGAGCTTGGTTTCGTTAAAATGAGGTCAGTGGTTTGCCCGCGCGCACGAAGCGTCGGCGAAGGAGTACATCTGGATAGCGCATTGAGGGTTATTCTGCAGGTAGTCGAACAGGCTGCTTAAGGGATAACCCTTTTTTTTCAACATCTCCCTTGGCTCCACGAATACATTAAACGTAAACGACATGCCCATTTTTCTTTTATACATTTTCACATAGAAAATCCAATATATTACAAAAGGAGACTAAGCTGATTAGAATCAGATTTGCGATGGGGGAGGATGGCTTGGCAGACAACTGCATTCAACTGTTAGGCTGTTTGAAAATTACTATAGATGACAAAGAGTTAACGACGGTTTTTTCAGGAAGTAAGGTCAAGCTGCTGGCATACTTGCTTCTAACTTTTGACATGCCGCAAAGCAGGAAACAAATTGCCTTTGACTTCTGGCCGGATTCCACCGAGAAACAAACCCTTTCCAATTTGCGGAAACTACTTCACAACCTGCGAGGATGCCACCCGAAAATCGACCGATATCTCAAGATCACTCCATCATACATTCATTGGAACGATGAGCTGCCCTTTATTTCGGATGTGCGCGAGTTTGAACAGGCGGCGAAAGGTAAACACCTCTGCGAGCTTCGCAAAGCGGAAGAACTGTACAAGGGAGAGCTTCTTCCCGGGTTTAACGAGGAATGGCTCGATGCCAGGCGGAAACAGCTGGCGCAAACGTATTTGAACATGCTCGATAAGCTCATTTCTATTTTGGAAAGCCAGCGGGAATACCCGTCGGCTATATTTTACGCGAACAAGCTGCTGGTCCGGAATCAACTAAGTGAGGAAACGTACCGCATGTTGATGCGGCTGCATGCCTTGAATAAAGACATGGCGGGTGTTGCCCAAATTTATCGCCGAATGCATAGAACATGGCAAGAGGAACTAGGGATAGGCCCTGCGGAGGAAACCGTGCAGCTGCTGGAAAGGCTTATGCAGAACGGCTTCGAACCTTCGACGGCCGCGCAAAACAAGCTGATCGGCAGAACTGCCAAATGGGGCACTTTCTGAACACTTGGAAGCAGGTAACGGCAGGCAAAAGCGCGATGCTGATATGGAAAGGGGAGGAGGGAATCGGCAAAAGAGACTGGGCGCAGGAATTTAAAGTGATGGTTGGTGAAATTTTGAAACGCTTTTGAAGCGCTCCCTTCTTTAGAATGTCTTAGAACGGACTGATAAATAATTAACGAAAGGGTGATTGGATTGAAGATGAATTTTATGAAAATGAAATCGATTAAGGTTGTCCTGTTGGTTGCTGCGATACTGGCCAGCTCGTTTGGATCCGCCTATGCGGCGGCCAATTTGGAGCCGATCAACGCTTTTTTTAACCGGGGCGTATCGTTCGTATTGAAAGGCGAATTATGGCAGCCCAAAGACGAAGACGGCAAACCGCTTACGGCTATATTTTATAACGGAAACAACTATTTGCCGGTCCGGGCTTTGGCCGAAGGACTAAAAGTACCGATCGACTATGATGCTGTCACTCAAAAAATTTACATTGGCGGCAAGCCCGGGGAGAAGACGCCGATTTTTGCCATACCGATGGAAATCGATAATATTTATGCGATTTTGTCAAGAGACGCCAAAGATACGTTTAGTGAAAAATAAACAGTACCAGGAAGTATTAATGATCGACCAATACGGAGATGTTACTTTTACAGTTGACCGCAAGTTCAAGCGGCTCATCCTGGATGCCGCCGTTGTCAGCCCCGGAGAAGAAAATGTAGAATTTTCGCTGTATAACGCGGGGGGGTCTGCAGGAAACGCAGCCCTTACGGTTCTGGAAAAGCATAAAATTAGTCCGGAAGACAACGTAAAGCAGCTTGTATTTAATGTCGAAGGTCTGGAAAAAGTCAAAATCCATGTGCAAAGTCCCAATTTGAACCCGTATATTTATGCCAGAATATTAGATACTTCTTATTTTGATAACGGGGATTCTGCCGCTAAGAAATAGCTTGATAAGTAAATAACGCCGGATGCGTCGGAGGCGGAAGCAATAACGCTTCCGCTCCGACGATCAGCCAGGAGCAGCTGCGCGCAAAGGCATAATTTTCAATAAGTGAACCACCCCGCAAGCGATCGGCTCAACCGAATGATAATTCACCGGTATACCGAAAATGGACGCAAAAGGGAATTACAGTTAAACTGTCGAACATAATAATAACACGTATCAAACCGCTGCAAATGACAGCGTAGAACGGTGGTTATCATGTCTGCACCAATTTTATCCACTAAATTATATATCCCCCCGCTTCGGTCTAAATTGGTCCTCCGCCCCCGCCTGATCGAGCGTCTGAACGAGGGCATGCATCGCAAGCTGACCCTCATCTCCGCTTCCGCCGGCTATGGTAAAACTACGCTTGTCAGCGAATGGCTCGCCGGTTGCTCGCAACCAGCCGCCTGGCTGTCATTGGAAGAGGGAGATAACAGGCCCGCACGTTTTCTGACATACCTCTTCGCTGCTTTGCGGACAATTGCGCCGAATATTGGAGAAGGCTTGTTTGGTTTGCTCCAATCCCCTCAACCGCCGCCAATCGAATCGATGATAACGGCTTTGCTCAATGAAATCACCGCCATTCCGGACAATTTCGTACTCGTCCTTGACGATTACCACGTTATTGATGCCAGACCGATTGACAATGCCGTCGCCTTTCTGCTCGAGCACATGCCGCAACAGATGCATTTGGTCATCACCACCCGCGAGGATCCGCGCCTACCCTTGGCACGGTTACGGGTCAGAGACCAATTGATTGAAGTGCGCGCTGCAGACTTGCGCTTTACCTCCTCCGAAGCGGCCGAATTTCTGGTCCAGGTGATGGGGCTAAGCCTTTCATCGGAAAAAATTGCCCTTCTGGAATCCCGCACGGAAGGCTGGGTTGCCGGCCTGCAATTAGCTGCGCTTTCCATGCAGGGACAGCAAGATCCCGCCCGCTTCATCCAAGCTTTCACCGGCAGCCACCATTTCGTACTGGATTATCTGGCCCAAGAAGTGCTAGAACAGCAATCCGAAAGCATCCAGACTTTCTTGCTGCACACATCCATCCTTGACCGGTTGTGCGGCCCTCTTTGCGATGCCGTTCTTCGCAAGGGAGCCCAGGAACACCTCACCCCCTCAACTTCCGGGCAAGAAACCTTGGAATATCTCGAGCAAGCGAACCTATTCGTCGTCCCGCTGGACAACGAGCGGCGTTGGTACCGTTATCACCATCTTTTTGCTGATTTGCTGCGGAAACAGCTGCATCAGAGCACGGATGATGAGAGGGTCACGGCTGAATTACATATACGTGCCAGCATATGGTATGAAGACAATGGACTTGCGATTGAAGCTTTTCACCATGCCGCTGCCGCTAAGGATGTCCCGCGCGCCGCTCGCTTGATAGAGGGAGAGGGGATGCCCTTGCTCTTTCGTGGAGCGGTGACCCCTGTACTGAATTGGCTGGATTCAATGCCGCACGAGGAACTGGATGCAAGGCCTTCGTTGTGGGTCATGTATGCCTCTGCATTGCTGATGGCGGGTCAAATGACCGACGTTGAACATAAACTGCAAGCTGCTGAAAAAGCACTGCAAGGTGCTAAGCAAGACGATAAGACCTATGATCTTATCGGACATATTGCCGCCATACACGCCACTCTGGCTGTCAGCAAGCACCAGGCAGAAACCATCATTGCCGAGTCGCGTCGTGCTCTCGAATATTTGCGCCCGGACAACCTGCCTGTCCGTACAGCCACTACCTGGGCGCTGGGATATGCTTACCAGCTTCAGGGGGATCGTGCCGCGGCCGGCAAGGCCTATGCCGAAGCATTATCGATCAGTCAGATGATAGGGCATGTCATGATCACCATTTTGGCTACACTCGGCCTAGGGAATACACAGGAAGCGGAAAACCAGCTTTATGTGGCGGCTGAGACCTATCGGAGCGTATTGAAGATGGCAGGTGATCCGCCGCTGCCGGTTGCTTGCGAAGCGCACCTAGGCTTAGCCCGTATATGTTATGAATGGAACGACTTGGATGCCGCAATGCACCACGGTCAACAGACCGTCCGGCTGGCGAAGCAGTTTGAACATACGGATAGAGTCGTTGCGGGTGAGGTCTTTCTCACGAGGCTGAAGCTTGCGCAGGGAGATGTGAGCGGAGCGGCCGCTATTATAGCTAAGGCTGACCATTACGCTCGCCGGCAGCAATTCGTTCACCAATTCCCCCATGTCGCTGCCGCACAGGTGTTTGTGTTGCTTTGCCAGGGCAATCTGGCAGCCGCCGCTCATCTGGCGCAGAAGCACGAGCTTCATATCAGTCAGGCTAGGGTACACTTGGCACAGGGAGACACGTCCGCAGCGCTGGCGGTGCTGGGGCCATTGCGCGGGCAGGCGGAGGCAATGAGCCTAGAGGATGAACGGCTCAAGATCATGGTTCTACTGGCGTTTGCTCTGCATGCACATGGTGACAAGGTCGAGGCCGTGCAAACACTGAGAGACGCTTTGACGATGGCCGAGCCCGGCGGTTTCATCCGTACCTTTGTCGACGAAGGTATTTCAATGTATAAGTTGTTGCGGGAAGCAGCTGCTCTTGGAATGATGCCGGACTATCTAGGCAAGTTGCTGGCTGAATTTGAAGCTGAGGGACTGAAAAGTGAAGTCGAATCGGATCAGCGCCCAGCCCAGCCTACCAAGCCCCTTATCGAGCCGCTGAGCGAGCGGGAGTTGGAAGTACTGCACCTCATCGCCCAAGGGCTCTCGAATCGTGAGATTAGCGAGCGGCTTTTCATCGCGCTCCCTACGGTTAAAGGGCATAACCGGACGATCTTTGACAAGCTGCAGGTAAAACGGCGCACCGAAGCTGTAGCGCGTGCCCGCATGCTGGGTCTGTTGTGATTTTTTTAAACAATACTTTAGTATCTATATGTCCATACCGTGCTGCAGATATACTTATTGCAGATTGAGGTTTGGAGGGAACCCATGAAAGCAATTGTATGCACAAAATACGGATTGCCGGATGTTCTGGAGCTCAAAGAAGTAGAAAAACCTGCTCCCAAGGACAATGAGGTACTAATAAAAGTTCATGCGACAACAGTAACATCAGGGGACTGTAGAGTTCGAAATTTCGAAGGTCCTACCTTGTATTGGATTCCACTGCGAATCATCTTTGGTCTCAGAAAACCGAGAAAATCTATTCTTGGGACGGAGCTAGCCGGGGAAATCGAAGCAATAGGCAAAGATGTAAAGCGATTTAAGAAAGGTGACCGGGTTTTTGCTTTCACTGGGATGCGGCTTGGTGCTCATGCCGAGTACTTATGTCTGCCTGAAGACGGGTTGGTGACATTAAAACCGGCGAATGCAACCTATGAGGAAGCCGCTGCCGTTCTTTTTGGGGGAACTACAGCATTGCATTTTCTTAGAAAAGGAAATATCCGGAGCGGACAAAAGGTTCTGATCTATGGAGCTTCCGGAGCGGTAGGGTCTTCCGCGATACAGCTTGCCAAATATTTTGGGGCAGAAGTTACCGGGGTATGCAGCAGCGCGAATTTTGATTTGGTGAAGTCTCTGGGAGCCGATAAGGTCGTGGATTATACAAAAGAAGATTATACGAAAAGAGAAGAGCGTTACGATATCATCTTTGATGCAGTTGGAAAAAGCTCGAAATCCAATGGCAAGAAAGCACTGACGCCGAACGGGACATTCGTGACAGTTGATGGGCAAGGGATTGCAAAGGTGCGTACGGAAGATTTAATTTTCCTCAAAGAGCTTATGGAGACGGGGAAGATAAAATCGGTCATAGATAGACGCTATCCGCTGGAACAAACTCCCGAAGCTCATCGATATGTTGAACAAGGGCACAAAAAGGGAAACGTGGTCATCACGGTGGAACATGATAACTAAACCTAACGAAGCACAGCACGCAACCTGATGAGGTTGCGTTTTTTTGTTGATAAGACTTTATAAGTTTTCGAAGGCTTATAGCTTCGCATTCAACCTTGATAAACGCGCTGGTCCTTGTAAGACAAGGACGGCGTAGCCGTTTATCCTGGGGTGAGGGAGGCGATGGAGGAGCACGGCGTTGAATCCTACCGCTAGGGTTGACAAAATGATTTTGAAATGAAGTCTGTATAATTCAAAGCCACTTTGCAAAACCTTTGTTCGATAGGGTCGTTACTTTGACGTTCAAGAAGGAGGTATTGTTATCAAACAATTTATCGTAATCGCAGCACTATTACTCGTTGCAGGTTGTTCGGGCAATAATTTAACAAACAAGCAAATGACTCCTAAACAAACAAGGGTTGAAACTCAATCCCGTACAGCTGCTCCAACGCGAGCTTTAACACAAGCATCATCCATTTCTACAACGGATGCAGGGAAAGTATCATCGATCAAGATGAAACAAGCACCCGATGGCGTTTCGAATTTGTTAAACCCGGCGGATGGTCAGCCTGTAAATCCGCAACAGCCGGCCGATACATCCCAATTTGCGAAGCAAGTATTGGACTTGGTGAATCAAGAAAGAACGAATGCGGGCTTGCAGCCCGTTAGCATGAATAGCAGTCTCTCGAAAGTGGCCATGGACAAAGCACAGGATATGTACAACAACAATTATTTTGATCATCAGTCTCCGACTTATGGATCCCCGTTTGATATGATGAAGTCATACGGGATCACCTATAGTTCAGCGGGAGAAAATATCGCTAAAGGCCAGACGAGCCCAACGGAAGTGATGAATCAATGGATGAACAGCCCTGGGCATCGTGCCAACATCCTGAATAACAGCTATACCCAAATTGGAATAGCTTACTATAACAGCGAGTGGGTTCAAGAATTTATTGGCTAGAGTGAGAGGTAATTTAGCAAAAACTTGATGCCACTATACGATATTAACCGAACACGCCCAATGCGGCGTGTTTTTGCGTTTAATAAGAGGTAAATATTCCTTAAATTTGATTTTGGGTTTGCAGTGAACGCAGAATTGCTTTTATAATAATTGGTGAATGGAGGTCGGTAGAGATGGCAAATCATTTTGCCGGAAGAAGAAGCGGCTCATGCAAGGCCTGGCATTAGGGCGATACTTTGCATGGGCGGACAGTTTTCGTTAACATTGTCGCCTGAGAGAGCTTATATCGTTTCTAATAATGGGCTTTGCACTTATTTTTGTTTTTATAAAAAATAAGGAGCTGAAAGCAATGGTCAAACCATTTATTAGAAACCATCAATATAACTTAATCAAAAAGCAGGTCGGTCTGCTGCAGAATGCCTGCAATACCGTTTCCGATCCGAAAGTGGTGGAATCGGTAAGATATAGCGCTCAATCTAAAATTATAGAAGCGTTTCCGGATACCACGGAGCTTCAAAAACAAACGTTAGAGCAGATTGCGGCGTTACGTACGCCGGGAGAATTCCAGAACTATCTGCATTCGTTGGAACCTTACATGGCACCATTTTCGGAATTAACGGGAAAGCAGCTTAACAAGCTGTTCCCCAAAATCAAAAAACTGAAGGCTCCCGATTTAACCGCTATCGATTACCGCTATGTCACTTATGTTGGCTGGGTCGACATCGCGACAAATAGATTGTTCCTCGTTTATCATCTAAACGGGCAATTCGTCGGCATCGAAGGAAGATATACCCCGACGAATAAAGGCGTATGCTTTTTGTGCAACCGGCATGAAGACGTCGCGTTATTTACAGCAGTCTCGAAATCGAAACCGGCTAACGCTTCACCTGATTACTATAAAGCGATCGGCAACTATTTGTGTGTGAACAGCGACGTTTGCAACAAGAACATCACGGATGTCACCGCATTGGAAAGGTTCGTTCAAGAGGTGGCGGGATACCATGAATCGTAAATAGGTTCTCGTATCTAAGGAGAAAGCAACTGGTCCGCCGTCAACGGCGGGCTTTTTGCATTTTGTGTAAATTATTTCCGCAATTTAGAACGAGCTTGGGGTTGGCCCAAATCTCATTTCACGGATATTAATGGACTGGAATAAGCGATCATATACATCAAGCGTATAAAAATTAATAATTCATGGAGGACAAATGATGATAAAACCACGTATTTCCGTAATCACATTGGGAGTAGATAATTTGGAAAGGTCGTTGACTTTCTATCGGGACGGATTGGGTTTGCCGACACAAGGGATAATAGGTAAAGAGTTCGAACATGGAGCGGTTGCCTTTTTCGACTTGCAAGCTGGTTTAAAGCTCGCTATTTGGAATCGTCGGGATCTCGCCCATGAGGCCAAGGTTCCCCTGACAGCGCCGAGCTCGACCGAAATGACGATTGGTCATAATGTTGGCAGTAAAGAAGAAGTGGATAAGATCATGGAACATGCCCAAAAGGCAGGAGCTATTATAACTGACCCCGCGCATGAAGCCTTCTGGGGAGGCTATTCCGGCCACTTCCTGGATCCGGACGGCCATTTGTGGGAAGTAGTCTGGAATCCGGAGTGGCAGATAGAGGAGCTGTAGAGAAACCCATGAAATAGAGAAATCTGCCTTGGTACATCGGTGGGGTATCCTCCTCCGGCGGCTGTTGTTATCGGAAAATGTTTGCATTTCTCTGCATATCCGGGTTACTCGTCAATCTGACGTCACAACGTTATTCGTAGTGGCGTTTTCTTTTTAAGTCGTCCGGTTCGTCATTAGACAATGGTATCTACTAAGAACATTATAACGTTATATTTACAATGTTGAGTTTCTGTGTTATTTTAAATGTATAACGTTATAATGTTTCAACGCTATAGAAAATGGTGAGCTCAATGAAGGAAAACTTCGTTTTGCGTAATGCAAATCTCGTGAATGGACAAACGGTCGATATCGTCGTCAAGGATGGCAGCATTTCAGAGGTGGCAAAGGCGGGAAGCGGCCAAGCTCAGCGTGTTATAGACTGCTCAGGCGTTTTTGTATCGAGCGGCTGGATTGATCTGCATGTCCATGCATTTCCTGCTTTTGATCCGTACGGCGATGAAATGGATGAGATTGGTGTAAAACAAGGCGTCACCACCATCGTAGATGCCGGAAGCTGCGGAGCGGACCGAATTGCGGAGCTGGCGGCCAGCAAAGAACGGGCCAAAACAAATTTGTTCGCATTTTTGAATATTTCACGAATCGGTTTATCGAGAGTCGATGAATTATCCAATCTGGACTGGTTGGATAAAGATAAGGTCGTACAAGCAGTAAAAGATTATAAGGGATTTATTGTCGGTTTGAAGGCGCGCATCAGCAAAAGTGTTGTCCGTGATAGCGGAATTGAACCGCTCCGTATCGCAAGAACGCTATCCGACGAAACGTCACTTCCGTTAATGGTGCATATCGGTTCCGGACCTCCGAGCATCGAGGATATCGTACCGCTCCTGCAAAAAAGAGATATCATTACTCATTACCTCAACGGGAAACAAAATAATTTGTTTGAAGATGATGGAAAACCGCTCCAGGTATTGCTTGATGCGATTAAAAGAGGTGTGCATTTGGATGTCGGTCACGGCACGGCAAGCTTTTCTTTTCAAATTGCAGAAGCAGCCAAAAGGCATCGTATCGCTTTAAATACGATCAGTACGGACATTTACCGCGGGAATCGGTTGAACGGCCCGGTATACGGCATGGCGAATGTTCTATCGAAGTTTTTATATTTAGGATATCCGCTTGAAGAAGTGATTGCAGCCGTCACCATCAACGCAGCGGGTTGGCTTCAGAAGCCGGAGCTTGGCAGAGTACAGGTTGGCGATACTGCTAATTTAACGCTCTTTACCGTTAGTAATAAACCGCTTACACTCCTTGATTCCGAAGGGGAGACGCGAGTGGCGGAAAGAACAATCGAAGCATGGGGAGTTGTTGTCAATGGCGAGTTCATTGAATGCTAAGTATGGACTGAAACGCGTTATCAATGCCAGCGGACGCATGAGTATCCTGGGGGTGTCGGCTCCGACGGATACGGTCATGGATGCCATGAAGCATGGCGGACAAAGCTACGTGGAGATTGCGGATCTGGTCGATAAAGCCGGAGATTATGTAGCGCGGATCCTGGGGTCGGAGGCAGCCGTCATTGTGAACTCGGCCTCCAGCGGCATTGCGCTCTCCGTTGCGGCCCTTGTTACCAGGGGAAATCGCCGCAAGAGCGAACGGCTGCATCAAGAGCCTATTCCAAATAATGAAATCCTTATACTGAAGGGCCATAACGTCCAATACGGGGCGCCCGTTGAAACCATGGTTTATTTGGGCGGAGGGAAGCTCGTTGAAGTTGGCTACGCCAACGAAGGCAAAGCGGAGCATTTGGAAGAAGCGATTACCGAAAACACGTGCGCCATTCTTTACGTAAAATCGCACCATGCCGTCCAAAAAAATATGATTTCCGTCGAGGAAGCATGGGAGATCGCACAACGTCATCATATTCCGCTTATCGTAGATGCCGCTGCAGAAGAAGAAATTCAAAAGTATGTGAAGTACTCTGATCTGGCGATTTACAGCGGCTCCAAGGCCATTGAAGGCCCTACGTCTGGAATAGTCGGCGGGAAGCGAACCTACATTGAATGGTTAAAGGTTCAATTGCATGGCATCGGACGCAGCATGAAAGTAGGGAAAGAAACGACATTCGGCTTGCTTCAAGCGCTCGATGAATACGGCGTAAAGGAAGATAAAAGCGAGCAGGAAAAAGCGGCGCTGCAAGCGTTAATGCCGCTTGGTGTAATGGATGGCGTCAAGGTAACCATCGTTCAGGATGAAGCGGGGCGAGCCATATTCCGTGCCCGTATCCAAATTGATCCGGGGCAGGCGAAAACGACCGCGAAGGAAGTCGTGGAGGGATTGCGTGAAGGCGAGATTGCCATCTATACGCGTGATTATGGCGTAAGACAAGGCTATTTCGATATCGATCCCCGTCCGCTTCAGGGGGATGACATTCAGATCATCGCATCCAGAATACGTGAATTGGCAGGTGGAAAATAAGATGTCAACGATTGCAAAGCGATTTTATAAAAACCGGGCCGCATTAAATGTACTGGCTAATAGCATAGAGAATGCCAAAGAGGTGTTTGAAGCCGCGGAAGGCCATGTTTTAGTCGGTGTACTGTCTAAAGACTATCCGACGGTCGAAGCGGCCATCGCCGCAATGAAACAATATGGCAAAGAAATCGACGAAGCGGTATCGATCGGATTAGGCGCCGGCGACAATCGTCAAGCTGCTGTTGTAGCGGAGATTGCGAAGCACTATTCCGGCAGTCATATCAACCAAGTGTTTCCTGCAGTAGGAGCAACCCGCGCCAATCTAGGCGGCAAAGATAGCTGGATTAACAGCTTGGTGTCTCCAACAGGACGCGTCGGTTATGTGAATATTTCGACAGGCCCTGTAAGCGCTGCTCAAGACGAGCATGCAATTGTACCTGTCAAAACTGCTATTGCGCTTGTACGCGACATGGGCGGCAATGCCTTGAAATACTTTCCGATGAAAGGCTTAGCCTGCGAAGATGAGCTCAGGGCTGTGGCGCAGGCGTGCGGCGAAGCGGGCTTTGCGCTGGAGCCGACCGGCGGCATCGATAAAGAGAATTTCGAGGCCATCCTGCGTATTGCTCTGGAAGCTAACGTTCCGCAGGTCATTCCTCACGTGTATTCCTCGATTATCGACAAAGAAACGGGGAAAACCAACGCTGGTGATGTGCGCGAATTGCTGATCACGATGAAGAAGCTGGTCGATCATCATGGCTAAGAGGATTGCCGCTTTCGGCGAAGTCATGATGCGACTCCAGGTGCCGGGATATGAATTGCTGTCCCAAGCCGGCACCTTGAATTATTCATTCTCCGGTACGGGAGTGAATGTGTTATCGGCTCTTGCTCGCTTCGGACATACGGGATTCCTTGTGTCCCGATTGCCGGCCAATCCAGTAGGGGATGCGGCCGTATCGTATATTAGCAAACTGGGCATCACACAAAAATACATTGTCCGCGGCGGAAACTACGTAGGAATGTATTTTTTGGAAAATGGTTTCGGTGTGAGGCCAAGCCGCGTTACTTATACCAATCGGCAGGAAAGCAGCTTCAATACGGCGCCGGAAGAAACGTATGATTTTAATGAGATTGCAAAAAATGTGGATATCGTTCATTTTTGCGGAATTACACTGGCCATGAACGATTCCGTGCGGCGGCACATGAAGCGGTTTGCCAAGGCGGTGAAGGAACATAGCGGCACGGTTGTTTTCGACTGCAATTATCGTCCATCCCTCTGGGGTGAGAACGGCTACGAAAAGGCGAAGCCTCATGTTGAAGACATGCTGCATTTGGCGGATATCGTCATGATGAACGAGAAAGACGCCATCCATGTCCTTGGCATGACAACAGAGAAGGAAACGCGTGAGGAGCAGTTGACGGATCTGATTCCGGCGGTTGCCGGGAAATATCATATTCCGGTCATCGCAGGCACCCACCGTTCCATCAACGGCGACAATACGCATTCATTGCGCGGGTTTATGTTTAAGAACGGAACGTTCACTTTTTCGAAATCGCTCACGTTTTCGGTCTATGATAGAATAGGAGCGGGAGATGCGTTCACAAGCGGGATCGTCTATGGCGAGACGGAAGGATACTCACCGGACAAGACGGTCGGTTTTGCGGCGGCGGCAGGAATGCTTGCGCATACGGTTGTAGGCGACACCCCGATGTCCTCGGAGAGCGATATTCTCCGGGCCATGACAGAATCATTGGGTGATGTAGAAAGGTAGTGAATACCGATATGAAATTGTCTCGGAGCAGCAGGCCGTTATATTTGCAAATTAAAAATATTATAAAGGATCGAATTTTGCACGGCGTATATCCTCTTGGCATGAATATCCCTTCGGAACCGGAATTGGAAACGGAATTCAACGTCAGCAAAATTACCGTCCGAAACGCGATCAAAGAACTTGCTCAAGAAGGATACCTTGAAAAAAGCAGCGGCAAAGGAACAAAGGTGATCCGAAATACTTCCGCTTCAAAGCTGTCCAAATGGAAGCGGTTCACGGAAGTGTTGGTGGAAGAAGGCCACCAAATTCAAAAGCAATTATTGCAGGCGAAAGTCGTATCCAATGAAGAGGGGACGGAACCATACCGCTTGTTCGGAGAGCGGTGTCTCCTCATCGAACGGATTTATCGGTTGAACGGCAAGCCCTATATCCATTATATACATTATCTTACAACCCTATTGGAAGATGCGGAGCTGTCGGATTTGAATCAGGAGTCCTTATACGGTCTCATTGAAGATCATGATATCTCTTTGGAAAAGTACCGGGATGAGTTTGCTGTCGCAGTAGCTCCTGCTCATGTGGAGGAAATCTTGGGCGTGCCGAATGGAACCGCCTTATTGCAAAGATCGCGTTACTCCTATGACGACAGGGGTGTAGTGATCGAATACAGCAAAGGGTATTACAATACGCAAATGGGAAATTACGTCATTCATTATGACGCATAATGGAACCGTGAGAAGGTACTTTCCTTTTCTCGCCACACTTACATGAAAACGCTTACTTCACAATGGAAAAGGAGAATTCATATGAATATGTACCTGTTGATGGTTACATTTTTGGCGATCGTAATTGTCATTTTAGGAGTAGCCTGGTGGAGATGGCATGCGTTTATCAGTTTAACCGTTGCAAGCTTGTTCTTGGCGCTGATGTCCGGTTTATCGATGGACAAAATCGTCAGCTCCTATGAGACGGGAGTTGGAAGCGTTTTAGGCCATTTGGTCGGGATTCTTGCGTTAGGTACGATCTTAGGGAAAATGATGTCCGACTCAGGCGCAGGCACACAAGTGGCCAACTTCTTCATCCGCGTCTTTGGCGAGAAACGGCTGCCATGGGCTATGCTGCTCTCCGGTTTTATTATCGGGATTCCGGTATTTTTTGACGTAGGTGTCGTCATGTTACTGCCGCTGGTCATTTCAATCTACAAAACAACGAGAAAAAACATTTTATTGATCGGATTGCCGGTTATCGCCGGATTATCAATTGTACATGGTCTTGTACCGCCGCACCCGGGGGCCATGACAGCGATAGGCATCTATAAAGCCGATTTAGGAAAAGTGCTGATTTACTCGCTTATCATTGCGGTGCCTGCAGCCATCATCGCGGGTCCGTTGTTTGCAAAATGGGTGAGCAAGCGCGTGACTCCGGAAGGAGAGCCGACGCTGCTCAGCTCGGGTCCCGAAGCGCAAACCTTGCCCGGCACAGGCATTTCATTCTTCATTATATTGTTGCCCGTCTTTTTGATGGTACTGTCGGTGGCTGCCCCTTACATGCCGTTGCCTGCCGGAATGGTGAAATTTTTATCGTTTATCGGAAACTCGGTCATTGCGCTTCTCATCTCGGTATTTGCGGCGTTCTACTTCCTTGGCATTCGTCAGGGAATGAATAAAAACTTTATTTACAAGCTGACGGAAGAATGCTTATTGCCGGTAGGTTCGATTATTCTAATTATCGGTGCCGGCGGAGGCTTTAAACAAATCCTTGTAGCAAGCGGCGTCGGTACAGCCATTGCGCAAATGTCCGAACAGATTTCGCTTTCACCGATTGTACTCGCGTTTATAGTTGCCGGGCTCATTCGGATTGCGACAGGCTCGGCGACCGTGGCCTTAACGACAGCGGCGGGCATTGTTTCTCCTATCGTGGAGCATATGACCGGCGTGAACCTGGAACTGCTCGTCATCGCAACGGGTGCAGGATCGTTAATGTTCTCGCACGTCAATGACGCGGGTTTCTGGATGGTAAAAGAATATATGGGGCTATCCGTCAAAGAAACCTTTAAGACGTGGACCGTCTTAGAGACAATGCTATCGTTCATTGCTTTCGGCACCGTGATGCTGATCGATTTGTTCGTTAAATGAAATCCTCGTTGAATAAGCACTTGGCTCTATGAAGAAAACGTCGCTACGTTATCGTAGCGGCGTTTTTTTATGAGCTAACTCAGCTATACATAATATAATCGATTGATTATATAATTGAATTATTATATATTGATTTTAAGAGGTGATTTGAGGGGGGAGGATAACAACATGATGATAACGGAGAAAAACAATATAGAACAAATACACGAAATGTCCGACATGTTTAAACTGCTAGGCGATAAAACAAGGCTGACCATTGTCGCTCTCCTAAAGGAAAAAGAGCTTTGCGTATGCGACATCGTCGGAGCGGTAGGGATCTCCCAGCCCGGAGTGAGTCAGCATCTGCGAAAGTTAAAGGATGGCGGACTTGTGAATGAACAACGAAAAGGCCAGTGGATTTACTATTCTTTAAGTTTGGATGACAAACCGTATGTCAAGGAGCTATTAGAGTACATCCCTTCCTTGAAAGAAAAGCTTGAAAACCAAAATCATTGCTGCGATTAAGCTTGGAGGAACTACATGGCAACGATAGCATTTATTATTTTTTTAGTGACCTTAACGTTCGTGATCTGGCAGCTTAGAGGATTGAATATCGGCTGGTCCGCAAGCGGCGGGGCGATACTTGCTTTGATCTTCGGCGTTGTCAGCTTTGCGGATGTCGGGACCGTAACCGGCATGGTATGGAATGCCACATTGACGTTTGTCGCCATTATTTTGATTTCGCTGGTGCTCGATGAGATCGGATTTTTTGAGTGGGCTGCTTTACATATGGCGCTGTTGGCGCGCGGAAACGGTTTACTGATGTTTGTTTTCATCATTCTGCTTGGTGCGGCGGTTGCAGCCCTTTTTGCTAACGACGGGGCGGCGCTTATTCTAACGCCCATCGTTCTGGCGATGGTCCGGGCGTTGAAGCTTGAGGAAAGGATGGTATTGCCCTTCATTATGGCAAGCGGCTTTATCGCCGATACGTCCTCGCTGCCGCTTATAGTCAGCAACCTGGTGAATATCGTGTCTGCCGATTATTTTGGCATCGGATTTGCAGAGTACGCAAGCCGCATGATCGTTCCGGACCTTTTTTCCATTATTGCCAGTCTGCTCGTGCTGTATCTGTATTTTCGCAAGAGCATCCCGGCAAGCTACAAGCTTGAGCAGCTAAAAAAGCCGAACGATGCGATTAAGGACGTACGGCTGTTTAAATTATCCTGGGTGATCTTAGCGATTCTGCTGGCTGCATATTTCGTCAGTGAATGGTTCCGCATCCCTGTTTCCCTCATCGCGGGGATCGTTGCCGTTGTGTTTCTTCTCGCCGCGAGAAAAAGCCCCGTCATTCATACATGGAAGCTCGTGAAAGGCGCCCCGTGGGCGGTTGTTGTTTTCTCCATTGGAATGTATGTGGTCGTTTACGGGCTGCGAAATGCGGGGCTCACTGATGCCCTTGGCCGTGTGATTCAAGCGGTCGCGGACAAAGGACTTTTCGCTGCTGCGGTCGGAACGGGTTTCATTGCCGCAATCTTGTCGTCCGTCATGAATAACATGCCGACCGTCATGATCGATGCGCTTGCGATAAAGGGGACGCAGACGCAAGGCGTGATCCGTGAGGCGCTGGTATACGCCAATGTGATCGGCTCGGATTTGGGTCCCAAGATTACCCCGATCGGGTCCCTGGCAACCCTGCTGTGGCTGCACGTTCTCTCCCGCAAAGGCGTCAACATCGGCTGGGGCTATTATTTCAAAATCGGGATACTGCTCACCGTCCCAACCTTGTTCATCACGCTGACAGGTCTTTGTTTGTGGCTGTATTTCATCCAAACCTTACAAGTGAGCGTATGGCTGCCGATTGTGGTCATTGGCTTTGTTATTGCGGCGATAGCCATGGTGATCAAAGCCATGCTTGGAAAAAAACAACCCAAAAAAGTACATCAAGGAGCTTAATTCAATCTTGAGCTAATAAAAGGAGCTTAATCCTCATGGAGAAAAAACCACTCGTTTACTTTTTGTGCACAGGGAACTCATGCAGAAGCCAGATTGCTGACGGATTTTTAAAAGCGTTGGGCGGTGAACAATACGAAGTACAAAGTGCCGGTCTTGAGGCGCATGGCTTAAACCCGCGCGCGGTTCAAATCATGAAGGAGGCGGGAGTGGATATTTCATCCCATACTTCCAACACAATCGATCCTGAACTGTTAAACCGCGCAGATTATGTCATTACCCTCTGCGGCCATGCGGATGAGCATTGCCCCGCGATATCAAATAAGAACGTTATGAAGTGGCACTGGGGCTTTGAGGATCCGGCCAAAGCGACAGGCACGGAGGAAGAAATTGTCGCGAAGTTCCGAGAAGTCCGGGATTCCATTAAACGCCGCATTGAGCAATTTGTAAAAGAAGGTAAATAAGGAGGCTGATTCTCATGATCAAACGGATGCATGTAGCATTGAACTGCACGGATTTAGAGAAATCGCTGGAGTTTTACCGTGCTTTTTTCGGAAATGAGCCGACCAAGGTCAAAGAGAATTACGCCAAGTTTGAACTCGACGATCCGGCGCTGCATTTTTCGTTAAACGTACGTCCTTTCGAGCAAAAAGGCGTTCTTAACCACCTTGGATTTCAAGTGAACAATACCGAAGAAGTACTCGCAATGGGCGATCGGCTGCGCAAGTCGGGACTGCTATTAATCGATGAGATGAACACCACCTGCTGCTATGCGGTTCAAGATAAGGTATGGGTGTATGATCCGGACGGCAACGCCTGGGAGGTTTTCTATACCAGCGCGGACAGCGAATTTGAGTCGGCCGGCGATGCAAGGGATCTTTCCCTTTGCTGCGCGCCGCCTGCTGCTCCGGTGGCTGTTGAATTTACATCCTTTAAGAAAAAAATGGAGGACTAAGATGCCTAAAAACTACCAAAGCCTGGTTGATAATAAAATCTTTTTTGGCGGTGCCGCGGACGTCAAAGATATGGTGAAGCATGAAGGCGTTGAAGTTATCGTGGATTTGCGCGGCGAAGCAACGGAATGCGCCGATCCGGATGCCCATGTAGAGTGGATCAACATCCCCCTCGGCGACAATGCGGATGGTCCGCAAGAAGAACTGTACCTGAAGGCGATTAATCATGTTGTAGAAGCGTACAAAAGCGGTAAGAAGGTTGGGTTTCACTGCGGTGGTGGCGGCGGTCGAGCCGGTGCGTTAAAAAAAAGGAGCGAGGCGATCCTATGCAAACCATCAGCCCATTCTTGTGGTTCGACGGCAATGCGGAAGAAGCGATGAATTTTTATACCTCCATTTTCAAAAATGCAAAGATCGAAAGTGTGATTCGCTACGGAGAAGCAGGGCCTGGACCGAAGGGGACGGTAATGTCCTGTACATTTCAACTTAACGGACAGCAATTTATGGCAATCAACGGCGGCCCGCATTTCACCTTCTCGCCGGCCATCTCGTTCTTCGTGAATTGCGAGACGCAGCAAGAAGTGGACGAACTATGGGAGAAGCTGTCCGAAGGCGGAGAGAAGCAAAGATGCGGCTGGCTTAAGGACAAATTTGGGCTGTCATGGCAGGTTGTCCCTACGGTTCTGGGAGAGATGCTGCAGGACGAGGATGTTGTGAAATCGGGAAGAGTGATGCAGGCCATGCTTCAGATGGATAAGATCGATATTGAAAAGCTAAAGCAGGCCTATGAAGCCACGTAACGCGGCACAGGCAGGCTCCGATCGTGCCTGGACCGGCCAGTTCCGGTAAAAAGTTGGAAAGCTTTAGCGAAAAGCTCCTTGCCAAAGCAGGAGCTTTTTTTGTCATTCTGCCCATCGCCGTTACCGCTCCGGCAGATCGACAATTATTTGCGCCTACCAGGTGTTTGTCTAAGCTTGGTATTTAAGCATTGAATACAATAACATAAGCTTCCGAGACGCATCCCCATTCAAGGGCCGGAAAGGGGGAGTTCAACTATGGCTGTTCGATACAGCGTCATTATTCCAACCTTTAATCGAGCCGAGCAGCTACTGCTTACTCTCGTTTCGTTCGATAGAGTAAATTATCTGAAGGATCAATACGAAATCATTGTAGTAGACGACGGTTCTACTGATGGAACCCGAGAGCTGGTTAAGGGCTTCCGGTCAGGACTCCGTCTTCACTATTTTGCGAATGAGGTGCAAAGAGGGAGGTCCGTCACCAGGAATTTGGGGCTGCGACATGCGAAGGGGGGATATGTGGTCTTTTGCGATGCTGATTTTATCGTTCTTCCTGAATTTTTTCAAGTACTGGATGATGATCATCGAGCTTATCCGAGAGCCGTACTATCCGGCATTCCTAATTCATGGGACGATGCCTATACCCATTTCCACCCTGATTTTTCCAACGTCGAAAAGCAAAAGTGCCGTGAAGTTCTCGTACAAGTCGGCTTGTGGAATGACGAATTCGATACGGTCGATCGTATCGTCCCGCTCCTCACCCCGGATGACCTGATCAATCGGACAGGGAGACTGTCGCAGCTTGTCATTCGAGATAGATTCCATCCGAATGTTCGAATTCAATTTGCGAAGTCGGACGTGGCTCCGTGGCTTATGCTGATTACTCGCTGTGTTTCCATACCACGCACTTATTTGACTCGGATTGGCGGCTTCAACGAAAAATTTGTCAAATATGGGCTTGAAGACTGGGAGCTTGGTTACAGGCTGCATCGAATGAAAATTCGTTTTCACAGCATCAGGCGGGTTCTCGGGTATCATCAGGAACATCCGAATGTTTATAGAGGGGAAATGGGAAATAAAGAAAACTTGAGAATCATGTACAAAACGCATGGCTTCATGGATCCGGAATTGAACTTATTCGCCGTTATGCCGGCATGGGAGGATGTTGCAAATTACAAAGACACGCTTCGTGTTTTAAGTCGGGGAATGAAGTCAAAGTCTAAACGATCCACTGCCCTGTTGATGAAAAACACGCTGCGAATTGCAGCCGAACAATTTGCAAAAAGAAAACGGCCGGAAGCATACAAAAGGTCATTGCGATCGATTCGTATGAAATTGAGAGCATTGAAGAAAAAAGGACATACAGCTCGAGTGTTGAGGACCATTCTTGCCAGGAGTGCTAATTTAGTTAACAGATAGTTGATTTCAGAAAATATTGCGGAGTATAAAGACGGGTAACTCTTCTCGTTGATTTAGCGGTCAACGTTTGAGGTTACCCGTTTTTCTTTTCCTTAAATCATTGGAATAGGGGTATGCCGGAGCCATCCTCATGGAGTATAATGATGGAAAACGAGAGATCAAGGCGGAATATACGATATGCAGAACAAGAGTGTGGCGATCCTTGCTGCTTTTTACGCATTTATTTATATGAGCACCGGTTCGTTCTCTTCGTACATCGGGGTTTATTTCACAGAAGTGGGCATCGGTCATACCGAGATCGGGGTGCTTACATCAATCGGTGCGGTCATCGGACTGATCGCTCAGCCGCTGTGGGGACTGGCAGGAGACCGGTCGAGAACGAAGAACGGCGTGTTGATGATCTGTACGCTGTGCTCGGGACTGACGGTATGGCTCGTACCTTGGGCCGGTACCTTCTTCCTTCCGCTACTGCTCGCCATGGCGCTGTTCAGCTTGTTTCAGGTGCCGATCAATCCGCTCAGCGATGCGATTACGCTTGAGCTTTCCTCCAAAGGTATCGTGAAGTTCTCGAACATCCGGACCTTCGGTTCCGTCGGCTATGCTCTCATTTCCGTCGCAGCGGGATGGCTGTTCGCACGGCATATCGATTCGATCTTTCTGGTCACCTCGGTCATCATGATGGGGTGCTTTGCCTTGTCTATCGGGATACCGAAGGTAGAGGGGCATCAGAGCGGCAAGAAGAAGGTCCGCATAACGGAAATTTTCAAAGACAAGCAGCTTGTCGTTTTGTATGCCTTTACGCTCCTGCTGTCTACTACCATGGGGTTCCTGTGGTCGTTTCAGGCCATTTACAGCAAAGAGCAGGGCATCAGCATGGAAGTGATCGGCATCGGGCTGGCCATCGGCTCGTTCAGCCAGTTTCCGTTCATGATTTTTTTCCAGCGCTTCTACGACCGCTTCGGCATCCGCAACATATTGCTGGTTTCGGGACTCGTCCATACGCTCCGATGGGCGCTCTATGCCTTTGGCCTGACTCCCGTCACTTATGTGATCAGCTGGATTCTGCACGGAGGAACGTACATCTTATTCTACATGTGCCTCGCCGAGTATGTGAACAAGCATGTCATCCTCGAGCTGAAAGCCACGGGGCAAATGCTTAATTCGGTCATTCAGCTGAGCGTCGGCAAAATCATCGGCGGCATGCTTGGGGGACTCTATGCGGCAAGCTTCGGCTTCCATCTGGCGTTTGTGCTGCTTGTCATCATTGCGGCGGTCTCGACGGCCGGTTTCTATGTAGCGAGCCGTTATCTGCCTTCGTTCTCCGAAGCCAAGCGGCCTCGGACGGATAATCAACCGATCAGCCCTTCGGGATGAGCCGGGAACGAATGTTTTAAACAAAAAACAGGCGTCTTCGTTGTGAAGGCGGCCTGTTTTTATTTGTTGATATGACTTTATAAATTTTGTAGCTTATAGCTTCACATCAACCTTGATAAACGCGCTAGTCCTTGTAAGACAAGGACGGCGTAGCCGTTTATCCTGGTGTAATGAACTTCATGAAAATAAAAAAACACCTCTACAGGTGAATTTGGGCATTAGCAAACAGAAGTGTGAATTAGCTACTATATCAACTAATCCACGATGGTCCTCGTTTCTTATAGAGGCTTGGGTGGCGATTTCGGATGTGCATATGGAGGAACCGGAGTTTGAGGAAGTGGTGCACCGCATTTATTAGCGGAAAACGGCGAGACTCCGGTCTAATTGTGACAAAAAAAAGTCCACTCTGTCGAGAAACAGCTAAAGAAAATGTAAAAAACAATAAAAATGGGTAGAAATGGAAAATAGTTCGAGCTATAATCGGATTAAGTCTGAGCGCAGCTACGCTTAACGAAGGAGCAAAAAAGATGAACAGTTGGCGCGGAGCGGCAGCGATTTGTTTGAATGACCGAAACGAGCTGCTCATGGTACTGCAAGGCAGGCCGGGGGAGGAGAAGCGTTGGTCCGTCCCGTCCGGCGGAGCGAACGACGAGGAATCTTACGAGGCTTGCTGTGCACGGGAGGTCTGGGAGGAGACGGGCTACACCGTGAACATCGGCAGTTACTTGCATCAGAAGAGCGGCGTGAGCCGGGGAACGTTGTACAAGGTCAACTACTATGAGGCCGAGATCACAGGCGGGGCGCCTTCGATCCAGGATCCCGACGGGCTGATACATGATGTTGGGTGGAAAAGCGCCGAGGACATCGAGACGCTTGCTTTGACTTACCCGGAGGACCGGAGATTCTTGCTGGATATGGTGATGCTCGGCCGTAGCGGAATCGTATTCCGCAGCAACCCTCTGACCGTGCGCAGGATGACGCTGGCCGATTCGCCGCTGCTGCTGAAATGGCTGAATGACCCGGAAGTACTCCGGTATTACGAGGGGAGAGACCGCCCTCATACCCCTGCCATGGTCCGGGAGTACTATAATCCGGATGATGATGACATCTTTCGTTGTATTCTGGAGCATAACGACAAGCCGATCGGGTATATGCAATATTATCCGTTGGATGAAGAAGCGAGAGTCCGTTGGGGCCTGAACGAACGCGCCACGGAGGAGATCACCTTTGGAATGGATCAATTCATCGGCGAGCCCGCTTACTGGAACCAAGGCATCGGGCAGATGTGGTTAAGCTCTGCGCTTCAGCATGTGGCGGAGCGGCACCAGGCTGCGAGCATCATGCTGGATCCTCAAACGTGGAACGAAAGGGCGGTAGCGTGCTACGAAAAGGTCGGCTTCCGGATCTTAAAGCGGCTGCCGGAGCATGAGCAGCATGAAGGGGAGCGGAGAGACTGTTGGCTGATGGAGTGGCGGATGAAGTGATGGCTAATGGCGCATGCTGCCGAAAGGCCATGTTGAGTTCTGATCCCTTGTGTAGAAAATTGTAAAATAATTTTGTTTTATAGGAAATCCGGGAGGAACTTGCACGATCGAGGTGGAAATAAAATAGGATGAGGGGGTCCATCCCATAGAGAACATGATCTAGGAGGGTTATCATTCATTGGAAAGAATGCCATATGATCATTCGGAACAGAAAGCGATCATCGAAGCCGCCTCTAAGTCTTCCGATATTACGGAGTCCAAGCTTCGTTCCCTTCGATACGGGCTTGATCCTGCCATCCTGCCGGTGTTTGACCAGCGGATGTCCGCAGCAGAATTAAAGGGCAGATTAAACGAGTACGAGGATGTGCTGGTTGTAGTTCGCTTTTTCGTTCAGAAGCTGCTCAATTCCTTGAAGGGGAACCCGATTCTCATCGTGGTTACGGATGAAAAGGGCACCGTATTGGAAATGGACGGAGACGATACAATTAAGCAGACGGTCAATCAATTGGGCATCACGACAGGCGTTCGTTTCACGGAGGATTGCTGCGGCACCAACGTGATTAACCTCAGTCTCCTGTTCGGCAGCTCCGTCGCGCTCATCGGAGACGATCACTTCCACCATTATTTACATACCTCGGCATGCTACGCCGTACCGTTCCATTATAAAGACCTGGACGATTATCAGCTGGGCAGCATCTCGATTATGACTTCAATAGACATGGCCAATCCATTCTATTTGAACATGCTGGAGATGGCCGTCGATTCCATCGAACGCGAGCTTCTGCTCGTGAAGCAAAACCATAGGCTGAATCTCTTTAATCAGATTATGCTGAATTCCAATCACAGCGGCATCATTGTAACCGATAAAGATGGCACCATCACCGAAATCAATGACATTGCGGCCCAATTGACAGGGCTGGGCAAAGGCTTGAGACGCACTCAGATTATTACCAAATTCAAGCCGATCGGCCAATATATTTCCGATGTCATTCAGAAGGGAAGCAAATACGAGAATATCCAGCTCATGTTCGACCGGAAGAATACGTTCTTCAAATTTGTTTGCCTGCTGGACGCCATGCCGATCTACGATGAGCATTATCGCATTACGGGGGCGTACGCTCAATTCAGGGACGTGACCCAGCTGTACGAAGCGGAAGAAAAGTACAATCACTTGGCCTACCACGACGATTTGACCGGGCTTCCGAACCGCCGATACTTTTACAAACAAATCAACGAGTGGCTTGAGACGGCAAAGCAGCAGGATTTAAGCACGTTCTCGATTCTTTATGTCGATCTGGACCGGTTCAAGCTGGTGAATGATTCTCTGGGCCATAAGAATGGGGATCTCCTGCTTATGGAGGTGGCCGAACGGCTCCGAATGAGCTTGACTCCCAACGGTCTATTGACCCGAATGAGCGGGGACGAGTTCATTATTATGATTCCCTCCGGCTCCGAATCGCAGGACGCGGTCAAGATTGCGGACCGGATTATGAAAAATTTCCAGCCCAGCTTCACGATCGACAACCAGGAGTTTCACATTACCGCGAGTATCGGAATCGCCTATTACCCGGAGGATGGGGTGCACTCTGAGTCGCTGCTCGTTCATGCCGACCGGGCGCTGTACAAGGCGAAGGAATCGGGCAGGAATCATTATTTACTGTACGAGCCTTCCATGGACCAATCGTCCCATGAGCGGATGGCCAAAGAAAACGCGCTGCGAAAAGCCGTTGAGCGCAACGAATGGGTGCTGCATTACCAGCCGCAAATTCACGTTGAGAGCGGAGACGTCATTGGCGTTGAGGCACTGATACGTTGGGTTGATGCGGAGGGCCGGTCCATTCCGCCTAAGGACTTCATCCCGCTTGCGGAAGAGACGGGTATTATCGTCCCGATCGGCGAATGGGTGCTGAAGGAAGCGTGCATGCAAAATAAGCGGTGGCAGGATGCGGGCTATCCCCGGATGCGGGTCGCGGTGAATTTGTCCGCGGCGCAGTTCTCCAAGAGCAATTTTACCCAATCCATCGAAGAGGTCTTGAAAGCAACGGGGCTGGACCCGGAATGTCTGGAGCTTGAAATTACCGAGACGATGACGACCGATGTGGAGAAAACGAGATACATTCTGAACGAATTAAACCGCATCGGCGTACAGATCAGCATGGATGATTTCGGGACAGGCTACAGCTCGCTGAATTATTTGAAGAATTTCCCGATTCACCGGCTGAAGATCGATCGTTCCTTCGTCAAGGATATAACGACCGAGGAGAGCGATGCGAGAATCGTCGGTGTCATCGTGTCCATGGCCCATCATCTGGGTCTGGATGTCGTGGCGGAGGGCGTCGAAACGGAAGAGCAGGTGGAGTTTTTAAGGCAGCAAGGATGCGACGCGATTCAAGGATATTACTACAGTTCGCCGTTAACGGCCGAACAGTTCGAGAAGAAATACCTTCAGTCGAACTCAATTCGCAAAATGGGGGCAATAGAATAATGATGAGATGTTCGCAAGTATTGGCTGCCAACTTCAAACGTTGGGGAATTGAACATGTGTTCGGCATTCCCGGCAAATCCATTTCTCCGCTGATGCTCGATGTGGACAGCGAAGGAATCGAGTTTGTGTTGACCCGTCATGAATCGGGAGCGGGGTTCGCCGCAGCCGGCTATTCGCTGATGAAACGAACGCTTGGCGTGGCGATCGGCACTTCCGGTCCTGGCGGAACGAACCTGCTGACGGCGGCAGGGCAAGCCAAGGCGTATCATCTTCCTTTACTCATCCTGACGGGCCAGCCATCGGCTGAAGACTCCGGCAAGGCGATGGGGCAGGATTCCAGCTCCTTCGGGACCGATCTCGTCAAGATGTTCGAGCCGGTAACGTTGTTCAGCGCAAGGGTCGAGCGGCCGGATCTGCTGGAGAGATATTTGCAGCATGCCGTGGAGAAGGCGTGCACCGGCATTCGTGGACCGGTACATTTGTGCGTTCCCTTTGACATTTTGACGGCCTCCATTGAGCCTTTCACACTGTCGCTGCCAACTCATGTGCCTAGAGTCATCTCGCCGAATCTGGAGGAAGCTGTCCAGGTGATCTCGGAAGCCAGAAGGCCCGTGATCGTTGCGGGGAAGGGCGTCGCCATTTCCGAAGCATATGGGGAACTGAAAGAGCTGGCGGAGCGCTGCCAAATCCCGGTCATTCTGACCCCCGGGGGGAAAGGCGTGATCCCGACTCTCCATCCGCTGAACTTGGGCAACTTCGGTCTGGGAGGAACGAAGGCAGCCTATCAATATTTAAAATCGGGCGTGGACGTCATGATCGTTATCGGAACGAAGCTCAGCGACATGTCCTTGTCCGGATTCACTCCGGATATGATGCCTGAACGGGTTGTCCATTTCGATTACGAGGCGACGTTCGTAGGGAAGGCGCTCCCGGTACCTACTTGCCTTGTGCTCGGGGACGCCAAACAAAATTTGTTCCGGCTGCTTCAGCTGCTGCCGGAATATTCGCACAGCGGATTTGAAGCGGCTGCGGCCGCCGAAGTGCTTGAAGAAGAGACGCCAACGCAACATGGCGAGTTATCGGCAGTCGATGCGGTTAAAGCGCTCCGCACGGCATTGCCCGCTGACGCGGTCCTGTTCGGGGATGACGGCAGCCACACGTTCTACGCGATTCAGCATTTCGAGATTATGGAACCGGGTACTTTCCACTTCGATGATGTTTTCGGTGCGATGGGACATGCCATCGGCTATGCCGTCGGCGCAAAGGCTGGCGATCCGGAGCGTACGATCGTCTGCTTAACGGGCGACGGATGTGTCATGATGCATGGAACGGAAATTTCCACAGCTGTGAATCACGGACTTCCGGTGATTTTTGTAGTGCTCAATAACGGTCGGCTCGATATGGTGGATAAGGGCATGTCCTATAATACGGGGCGAAGCGTCGGTGCTATTTACCAAGCTCCGCTGGATGTAAGCCGATTCGCTGAATCGATGGGGGCACTTGCTTATCGCTGCACGAACGTCAAGGAAATTCAAGATGCGGCTCAGGCCGCTTTGACAAGCGACCGCGCGACCGTGCTGGAGATCATGGTCGATCCTCTGGAGATTCCGCCGATCCTCAGCCGTCTGTTAACCTTAGAATCGTAAACCTACATAAATAAAGGCAGGGACAAGAGATGAGCGATAATCGAGTACAAAAGGGAACCCAAGTGTTGACGAAGCTGACGGGGCTGGATTCGTTTCCGCCGCTGGAGGCGATCCGCAATTTTTATCCTGATTTTGCCGATATGATCGTGGCGAACGGCTTCGCCGACATTTATTCTCGGCAGGGATTGGACGAGAAGCAGCGGGAGCTGATTACCTTGTCCTCGCTCATTACGCAGGGCGCTATCGATCAGCTGGACTTTCATATCCACGCCGCGCTGAACGTAGGGGTGTCCCCCGTAGAGATCGTTGAGCTTGTCATGCACTGCTCGGCTTACGTCGGTTTTCCCAAGGCGATCAGTGCAATGGGTGTCGTGATGCGCATCTATCAGGAGCGGAATATCTCGGTCCATCAACCGGTGTGAGAATGGCAAAAAGCCTCGCGGCTTCGCTTCTAAGCGAAACCTCGAGGCTTTTTTTAGTTGATAAGAAATTATAAGTTTTTCGCAACTTATAGCTTCGCATCAACCTTGCTAAAAGCGCTGGTCCTTGTAAGACAAGGATGGCGCAGCCGTTTATCCTGGACGATTCGATTGCTGCAGCCCTAAGGCAAAGGAAGTACGATCGTCATCGTGGATCCTACATGCTTGATCGAGCTGATGTCGATCGTGCCTCCGTGGTTTTCGATGATGCGGTAGCTGACCGATAACCCCAGACCGAGCCCGTTCTCCTTGGTAGTGAAGAACGGATTCAGAATTTGCTTCAATTCATGATCGCTTAAACCGATGCCGTTATCCTGGATCTTGATCCGTATGTTCTTATGGTCTTTTTCGATGAACAACTGAATGATGCCCCGTTCTTCGACCGCCTCCAAGGCATTCTGCAAAATATTGATCAGCACTTGCTTAATCTGAATCGGATCCGCATCTACAATCAGCTGTTTGTTCAGCTGCGGAGAAACGCTGATCCCGACATTCACATTCTTCATAATGAATTGACTTTCCATAAATTTCACGGTTTCTTGCACCAATTTGTGGATGTCGACCTGCTTGCGGTCTGGTACGCTGGGCTTGGCCATAATCACGAATTGCGAAATCAATTCATTCAGCCCCAGCAGCTCATTGTACACCATTTCGATATACAGTTGTTCTTTCTCCTGCGGGATCGTGCCGGCCTTGATCATCTTAATAAAACCGATGATGGAAGTAAGCGGATTCCGAATCTCGTGCGCGAGGCCGGCGGCCATCTTCCCGATGGCGGAAAATTTCTCCGAAGCGATAACCTGCTTCTCAAGAATATGCTTCTCCGTAATATCGCGGAATTGAGCGTACATGCCTTTGACCCGCAGTTGATTATCATAGATCACGGAGCTGTCGAACTGGCAGACGAGTCCTCCGTTCAGCGGATTGCCGAAGGTCATTTCGAGATTCTCGAATGATTTCCCTTGCTCCAGCACCTCATACATTTTGCGGCCGAACGGCTCAATATCAAATACGGAACTGCCGATCAGCTCCGACTTGCTGTGCTGGGTAGCTTGTTCGATAAAATTGTTGCATTCGGTAATACGTCCGTAATTGTCCGTAATAATAATGCCGTGCCTCATGCTATCGATCAAGATGCGGTTGAGGAGATCCAACTGCCGGTTGTTTCTTCGAAGCAGCAATTCCCGTTCAATGGAGTCGACGATGTTGCTTAACAGAGTCAGATAAACGGGGTTATTCTGCTCCAGGCTGGTCATGAGCGATATGGTACCGGAAAGCGGAAGGGCAGTCTCGAAATAAAAAGGTACGCTGTAGCAGGCGGAATTGTGCAGCGCTTTGTGGAAATGATCCGGCCCGAGCAGGGCTACGGGTTTATTCAATTTGGAAGCCAGGTACACGGAATTCGTTCCCATCGCGTCTTCACTGTATTGAATGCCTTTGATGATGCCCAGATCCATAATCGTTTTTTTAATTAATTGATCTCCGTACATTTCCAGAACGAAGCCTTCTTCATCGGTCAGCACCAGAAGAAGCGGGGTATGGCTCAGGAGATGCATGATGCGGCCTGCGAACAAGCTCATGACGGACAGCAGCTCGTCATACTTCATCTTTCTTATGTACAATTCGCGATCGGACAATCTTTGGGTAGGTTTGGGGATGGCATCAGGGTCAAGTCCTGAACATTTACAACGCTCTTTCGATTCATCAATTTGAAATATCACATTGCTAACCATGATTTAGTTGACTCCCAATCCGCGGAATTCCATAATATGGATTACAAATAATCATAAAGGAACATTGCTAAAAATGATGTCTCAATATGTCGAAGTCAAAAAAAATTTCAAAGAAAATAAAAAAAATTTTCATCGGTGTCTGGGGGAAGCCGTCCTGTAAAATGAAAGCATCCAAGAGCAGGCGGGCTGCACTTGGATGCTCGGTCGGCTGCTATTGGGCGAAGGGGGCTGCGCCCTGCTGCTGCATCGGCTGATACGTATGAAGGAACGTCTTCGCCGTGTGGTCATTCATAGTAGGCACCTGATACTGTCCTAGTTGGTTCATGAGCATGAACACCTCGTAAGCTTGTTCGGCACACAGGTTCGCTCCCTGCTGCAGCATTTGTCTGACGTTCGGGTCCGCACACTCCAGTGCCGCTTGCATGTGCAATTTGGCCGAGCTCTTGTGGCAGGACAGCATGGCGCAGAGCACCTGATTATCGTTTAGCGTACCCTGGAGGACGGGAGCCACAGGCTGCGGCTGCCGAAGTCCATATTGGATTTGCTGCGGCTGAGTGCCGGAAAGGATACCCGGTCCGGAAGTCTGCATCGGACGGGCAGCGCTGTAATCGTGCGTATAGCCGACCAGCTGATTGTAAGATGCGACGGCGGTTTGCAAATGCCTGTCGATCATGCTGCGGATTTGGCCGTTTTGGACCATTTGGGTATAGAGCGAGAAGTGATTGATCAGATTGATCTTTTCATTCAAAATTTCATGAGCTTCCAAGGTTTCGTGTGCGCCGAACGGCATGGGAACAACAGCTCCTTTGACAGTTAAAGTGGTTTGGGCAATGACGCCATGGTTACTTTAACCAAATGCGGAAGCTTTTATTAATGCGCAGGGGATTGTTCTTCATACAGGTCAACAGGAGACGAAGGGATCTTCTTTGAAATATATTCCTGGAAAAAGGGTTTGCTGTTAACCGGAATAGTACAATTCAATGCAGGGCCAAGGTATAATGAAGGGGATCAAACGTAAAGGACGTGCTTTCCTTTGAGCGGAATCCATCTGTATGAAAGCAAGCATCAGGAGAGTTATGCGCTTCGGATCCACCATCATCCTAATTTCCAGTTTCTTTATGTGATCGAGGGTACAGGCAGCCTGCTCTTGAATGGACGGAGTCACCCGCTGGGACAGGATCACGCCGTGCTGATACAGCCTTATACGGAGCATGCGGTGTCGTCGGATGCGCAGCTTACGGTGCTGGTACTTGCCTTTGACGACGGCATGCCTTACGAGCCGGCCTGTTCTGAGACGCCGCGTCCGCTCTTCGCGGAATCGGAGTTGCTCCGGCTGAACGCCTTCAGCGCCAACGAGCTGAGGCTCCTTCTTCGCAAGCTGCTGTACGAGCAGAGCCAGAAGGATCCGCTCAGCGGGCTGCAGATGAAGCTGTATGTGCAGGAGCTGCTGCTCCTGCTGGCCCGGGCCCGCGGGGCGACGCAAGCGGCGGATGCCAATGCGCTTCGGGCGGAACGCATCCACAGCTACATCGATTTGCGCTATTACGAGCCGCTGACGGCCGATGATTTGGCATTCAAGCTGGGGGTGGGGACGCGGCACGCCAACAATATTTTCAAAGAGCGGTATGGCATTACGCCGATGCAATATTTAACGGAAGCCCGGATTCGGGTGGCGAAGAAGCTTCTGGTCGAATCGGACAAAGATATCGTCTCGATCTGCTTCGAGGTCGGGTACGAATCGGTTCCGACGTTTTACCGGGCGTTCAAGAACACGGTCGGTCTTTCTCCCAACAAATTCCGACAGCAGCACCAAGAAATCGCGAATGCCTTCCAATAGTGAGAAACGAATGCTTATTTTCGTAAGACAAGGGGAGTGCCCTCGTCTAAACTGAACGTAAGCTTATCGCATTTCAACTTATGGAAGGGGAATTACGATCCAATGACGACGCATAACATAGGCATTATTATGAACGGGGTTACAGGACGGATGGGGACCAATCAGCATCTGATCCGCTCGATTAAGGCGATCCGCGAGCAGGGCGGCGTGACGCTGCCAAGCGGGGATATCCTGATGCCCGATCCGATTCTGGTGGGCCGCCAGGAGCATAAGGTGCGGGCGCTCGCCGAAAAGCACGGCATCTCCCGCTGGAGCACGGACCTTGATGCTTGTCTTGCGAACGATTCCGATACGATTTACTTCGATTCACAGACGACGGCGCATCGCGCAGCAAGTATTAAGAAAGCGATTGCAGCTGGCAAGCATATTTATTGCGAGAAGCCGACGGCGGACAGCTTGGCGGAATCGCTGGAGCTGGCCAGGCTGGCACGCGAGGCGGGAGTGAAGAACGGGGTTGTACAGGACAAATTGTTCCTGCCGGGACTCATCAAGCTGAAGCGTCTTGTCGATTCGGGCTTCTTCGGGCGCATTCTTTCCGTGCGGATGGAATTCGGCTATTGGGTGTTCGAGGGCGATTGGCAGCCGGGACAGCGCCCATCCTGGAATTACCGCAAGGAGGACGGCGGCGGCATCATCGTCGATATGTTCGCGCACTGGCGCTATGTGCTCGACAATTTGTTCGGAGAAGTGAAATCGGTTTCCTGCCTTGGCGTCACCCACATTCCGGAGCGGGTGGACGAGCAAGGCAAACCGTACGAAGCTACGGCGGACGACGCGGCTTATGCGACATTCGAGCTGGAAGGCGGCATTATCGTGCAAGCGAACTCCTCTTGGGCCGTCCGCGTCAACCGGGACGATCTGCTGACGATTCAGGTGGACGGTACGGAAGGCACCGCGGTAGCAGGACTCCGCGACTGCAAGGTGCAGCACCGCGTCAATACGCCGAAGCCGGTATGGAATCCGGACATTCCGAATCCGTTCAAGTTCCTGGAGCAGTGGCAGGAAGTGCCGGACAACCAGATTTTTGACAATGGCTTCAAGGTACAGTGGGAGCTGTTCCTGAAGCATGTAGCGACGGATTCCCCGTTCCCTTGGGATTTGCTCGAAGGGGCTAAGGGTACGCAAATGGCCGAGCTCGGCCTCCAGTCCTGGAGCGAGCGCCGCTGGATCGATGTGCCAGAGCTGAAGCTGTAGGAGGGATGAGCATGATTCCGATATTGCAGCTGCCCCGTGCGGGCGGCGAGCTGTATGTGTATACCCCGCGGCACGCGGCGCCGATTCTTCCGCCCGCCCGGCCGCTGACGAGCCGTATTGCCTTCTCGGCCGCGCACGTCGTCTGCGATCCGTTCGCCGATACGGATCCGCTGAGCAATGCGCAGATCGACTGGGATGCGACGATGGCTTACCGCCGTCATCTCTGGTCCTTGGGATTATCCGTGGCGGAGGCGATGGATACCGCCCAACGGGGGATGGGGCTGAATTGGACCGGGGCGCAGGAGCTCATCCGCCGATCGGTCGCCGAAGCCCGCGCGGCCGGCGGCCGGATCGCCTGCGGAGCAGGGACGGACCATCTGGCCCCAAGCGCGCAGGTGACGCTGGAGGCGGTGGAGGCCGCCTATGAAGAGCAGGTATCGTTTGTTGAAGGGCTCGGAGGCCAAGTCATCCTGATGGCCAGCCGTGCGCTTGCCGCCTGCGCGAAGAGCCCGGAAGACTATGAACGGGTATACGGCCGTATCCTAAGCCAAGTTTCCCAGCCGGTCATCCTGCACTGGCTCGGGGATATGTTCGATCCTGCGCTGGCCGGGTATTGGGGAGAGAAGGACCTCGACCGGGCGATGGAGGTTTGTCTGCGGGTGATCCGCGAGCACGCGGACAAAGTGGACGGCATCAAGATTTCGCTGCTCGACGCCGAGAAGGAAATCCGCATGCGCCGGCTGCTGCCCGAGGGAGTGAAGATGTATACCGGCGACGATTTCAATTATCCGGAGCTGATCCGGGGAGACGAGCAAGGCTACAGCCATGCGCTGCTTGGCATCTTCGACGCGATTGCCCCCGCGGCGGCGGCGGCGATTGCGGCGATGGACGAAGGCGACATGGAGCGCTATGTGGCGCTGCTGGAGCCGACGATCGCGCTGTCCCGGCACATTTTCCAGAGGCCGACCTTCGCTTACAAAACGGGGATCGTCTTCATGGCGTACCTGAACGGCCATCAATCGCATTTCCGCATGATCGGCGGGGCTGAGGGCGCGCGTTCCATGGTGCATCTGGCGAACTTGTTCGTGCTGGCGGATCAAGCCGGATTGTTGTCCGACCCGGAGCTGGCGGTTCGCCGCATGAAGCATGTACTGGCTTTGTCCGGTATACAGTAACCTAGCCAAGGAGGAAGCTATGGAACATAAACCGTTAACGTCCATCGATCGACTCAGCTTGAATCAAATTACGACGGACCGCTGGAGCCTGCGGGAAGCTGTGGAAGGCAGCGTCCGGGCCGATATTCCTTGGATCGCCTTATGGCGGCATAAGGTGGCTGAAACCGGGCTGGCCGAAAGCCGGCGGCTCGTAAGGGATGCCGGACTTCGCGTCTCGAGCCTGTGCCGGGGCGGCATGTTTCCGGCAGCATCGGTGGAGGAGCGGAGAGCCAAAATCGACGATAACCGCAGGGCCGTAGATGAAGCGGCGGAGCTCGGAGCCGACGTGCTGGTGCTGGTTTGCGGACCGGCACCCGATAAGGATATCGCCGGCGCGCGCAGGATGGTGGAGGAAGGGATTGCGAAGCTTGCGCCCTACGCCGAGTCCTGCGGCGTCAGGCTCGGCATTGAGCCGCTTCATCCGATGTATGCGGCCGAACGGTCAGTGATTAACACGTTGGCGCAGGCTAATGCGATTGCGGAGCAGTACAGCCCGAATCAAGTAGGGGTTGTAGTCGACGTCTTCCACGTCTGGTGGGATCCGGAGCTCTACAGCCAGATCGAACGTGCGCGCGGCCGCATTCTCGGCTTCCATGTGTCCGACTGGATCGTCCCGACGCCGGACCTCTTGATGGGCCGGGGCATGATGGGCGACGGCGTCATCGATCTCCGCCGAATACGCCATGCCGTCGAGGACGCAGGGTATGACGGGCCGATCGAAGTGGAAATTTTCAATCAGGCCATCTGGGATCGTCCCGGCGACGAAGTGCTCTCGCTCATGAAAGAAAGGTACCTTCAGCACTGTTAATGCCGGATTCGCCGCATTCGGTCCAATAAGTTAGACGATATTCCTCAGCGGATCCCGTGTTCGGGTTTGCTGAGGTTTTTCGGTTGAGGTATGATGGAAAAAAAGAATTGGCGAACCTTCGGTAAAGGTGGAAGAGGGGGATTGCATTGTCGCGAGTCGTGGATATCCAATCGTCTCGGATCCGGAATTTTTTTGCGTTTCAGCGGGATCCCCTCGGATTTCTGGTCGAGGTGCTGCACGATGGGGATGTCATCTCCTTGCGCAGCGGCCGCAAACGGCCGAGCTATATCGTCAATTCGCCCGAGTTTGTTTATGAAATTCTGGTAGCCCAGGAATCGTCCTTCGTGAAAGGGCGTTCTTCTCAGGTGCTCCGCCGGACGATAGGCGACGGTCTGCTCACAACCGAGCGCGAAACGCATCACAAGCAGAAGCAGCTTCTGCAGCCCGCATTCTACAAGGAACGGATCCAGGCCTACGCCAGGACCGTTGTAGAAGAAGCCGAACGAGCGGCGGAGCGGCTGCCTGTAGGCCAACCGGTATCGCTCAGCGAATCGATGATGCAGCTCACGCTGACCATTATTGCCCGTACGATGTTTGCTGCCGATCTGGAAGACCGTAAACAGGAGCTTGCCGCTGCGGTGAACGCTACGATCGAACGTACGGCACGGACACTGTTCTCGCCGGTCATCCTTCCGCTGAGCTTTCCAACCCCCGGCAACCGGGTACATCGAGGCGCAATCCGAACGCTCGAATCGATGGTTTACGAGGTGATTTCGGAAGCCCGTAGCGACCCTGACCGGTTTCATCCGACGCTGCTCGGAATGCTGATGGATACGCGCGATACGGCCGGTCGGCCGCTGGCTGAAACCGAAATCCGCGATCAGATGATGACGATGCTGCTGGCGGGTCATGAAACGACGGCGAACCTGCTCTGCTGGATCTGGTATTTGCTTGGGGAGCACCCCGAAGCGGAAGCGCGGTTCCACGAAGAAGCGGACAGGGCGGCTGCCGATCCGGAGGGCGCTTATGACGCTTACCGGTCGCTCAGCTTCACGCAGCAGATCATCCAAGAAACGCTGCGGCTCTATCCCCCGGCCTGGACGATCCTGCGGGAGAGCGACAGGGAAGTTACGATGCTGGGACATCGGTTTCCGGAGATCAGCTTTTTTATGATCAGCCCTTACGCCATGCACCGCAACGGGAACGTATTCGAGGATCCTCTGGCGTTTCGTCCAGAACGATTCCGCGAAGGGGCCGGGCCATGGCCGAGGTTCTCCTATTTTCCGTTCGGAGGCGGCTCGCGGAGCTGCATCGGGGCGAATTTCGCTCTGATGGAAGCGGCGCTGATTCTGAGCGTGCTGGGGCGGAGGTTTCGCTTCCGCCGCGCGGACGCGGCTCCGGTCCGGCCGGAGCCCCTCGTATCGCTGCGGATTCGCGGCGGACTTACCATGATAGCCGAACCAAGATAACCATTCATGAGGAGAGCTGCGTTACATGAGAACCGAGAACCAAATTCAAAGAAAGCTTAACGAGTTCAAGCAGCAGCTTCAAGCGGCGGAAGCCCGGCTGGCTGCCGCCGAAGCGGATGAGGAGCGGCAGCGGATCGAACGGGACATTCATCATTTGGAGGACAAAATGATGCTTCTGGAATGGGTTCTATTCGAACCGACCGGCAGCTATCACGGGTAAGGAAGAAGCTTATTATGGGGAAGGGGACATGGGAATGCGGATCGATGCGCATCAGCACTTTTGGGTAAGGGAACGCGGGGATTACGACTGGATCTCGCCGGAGATGAAACCGATTTATCGGGACTTTCTGCCGGAGGATCTGCTTCCGGAGCTGGAGCGTAACGGCTTCGACAAGTCGATCGTCGTCCAGGCGGCTCCGACCGTGCGCGACACGGAATTTATGCTGGAGCTGAGCGAACGGACGGATCGAATCGCGGGCGTTGTAGGCTGGCTCGACCTGCAAAGTCCCGGCTATAAGAAGGATTACGAGCGCTTTCGGAAGCACCGTGCGTTCGTCGGTATCCGCCTGATGATCCAGGAAATGCCCGATGCCCGGGAAGCGCTGCAGCCTGCCATCGTGGAGGCGCTGAGGTTCTTGGCCTCCGAGGACTTGCCTGTGGATCTGCTGATGCGTTCCCATCAGCTGCCGGAAACGTTGGAATTGCTGAAGGCCATACCCGGGCTAAGGGGGGTTATTGATCATATCGCGAAGCCGGATATTGCGCATGACCAGTGGGAGCCGTGGCGTACGCAAATGGAGGAAATCGCATCGCAAGGCAATATTTATTGCAAGCTGTCCGGCATGGTGACGGAAGCGGACCCGCAGCGGCTGGAGCCTGACGTCTTCGCCCGGTATGTGCGGCACATCGCGAGCGTTTTTGGAACGGAGCGGATCATGTTCGGCAGCGACTGGCCTGTTTGCCTGCTCGCCGCCGGCTACGACGAAGTGGTACGGATCGTGGAGGAGACGCTGCCCGAGGTCTCCGATCCCGCTGTGCGGGCCAATATCTTTGGCTTGAACGCGGCGCGCTTTTATAAGCTGGAGCATTTGCTGTGAAGCTAAGGCTGCCTTAAGGGCAGCCTTCAGGCTGTAAAGAAACACTTAAATAGAGATCTGCCTTGGTACTCCGGTGGGGTACCCCCCTTCGGCCGTTGTTGTTATCGGAAAATTTTCAATTTATTCTGCTATGCAGCGGTCATTTTCCGATAACAAAGGCGGACGCTATCGCTCCTACGGGGGATACCCCACCTTATACCCTTGCATCTTCTGCATATCCGGGTTTCTCAACAATCTGAAGGCTGCTTTAAGGGCGACCTTCTTTTTTTCTGGTAATCGGAAAATCGTATGGAAATAGAGCTGCCGAAGCAGTTACACGGATTCTTAATCATCTTGAGCATTTTATTATTTTTTCAAAATCGGTATCCATATTTCACTTTTGAAAGATGGTGAAGCTACATCTTTATTCTCATTCCACAGGATCTCCGGACCTTCGATTTGTTCATAGTTTGAGGACGGAAACCATTCGGAATAAATGCGTCCCCATACATTTTGCAGCGTATCAGGGAATGGCCCGATGGCTTCGAATACAGCCCATGTTGAGGCAGGAACTTCAAGCTGTGTTAAGTTATCTGGACACGCATTAGTTGTTGCTACGCCGATATAGTGATCAAGCTCCCCTTTTTCCTCCATCCTGCCTTCCGAAAAGTTCGCGGATGCATTAAGCAGTCCCATAGGCTCGACATTAGAAAGGTTTTTTAGTTTATTTATCGTTTCACCATCTAAGCTTTCCCACATTGAGGCAATCTCCGGATTAACCCCTTTGAAAATAATAGGAACTCTTTTCTTAATACCCACAATGCGAAATGCCTCTTTTTCTTCAATTCGGTAGTTCATTTCACTTCCTCCTTTAATTGATAGCTGGAAGGTCATTTGTGGATAAGCTTTAAGCGAATGGCCGCTATTTCTGGCTTCTGACGGTGTTATGCCATGTAAATTTTGAAAAGCTCGTGCAAAAGAATCCGGCGAGTTGTATCCGTATTTTATCGCAATGTCAATGACCTTTACGCTGCTGTCTTTTAGCTCAAACGCTGCAAAAGTAAGCCGTCTGCGGCGGATGTATTCCGATAGCGATATACCTGCTAGGAAGGAAAACATCCTTTTAAAATGATATTCGGAGCAGAAAGCCAATCTTGCGACCTCTTTAAAATCAATATCGCCCGTAAGGTTTTCTTCAATATACTTTATCACTCCATTCATGTTCTTAAGCAAATCCATCATATGACCTCCTTGATCATAAGATAAACGATCCGCATGACTGTCCATTTTACGGCTAAAAACAAAAATAAACAAAAATAAATATACAAATACGGACATTGGTGTTATGATATCTAAAGATAAAACATACAAAACAATGGGAAACGGGAGGAAACAGACAAGTGGTTGCTAACTTATGGAATGACGACAAGGCATCGCAGGCAGGAAACGGATTAGGAGAGCTCGTATACCGCTCCAATCTTCTCGGAACCGATCGCTCGGTTGCGAACTGGGGAGGCGGGAATACGTCGATGAAGACGATCGAGACCGACTTCCGCGGCCGTCCGGTGGAGGTTATGTGGGTGAAAGGCAGCGGCTCGGATCTTGCGACGATGAAAGCGGGCAATTTCACAGGCCTTCGGATGGAAGACATCCGTCCCTTGATTGACCGCGAGTCGATGACCGATGAAGACATGGTCGCTTATCTTGCCAACTGCATGATCGAAAGCAAGCATCCGCGGGCTTCGATCGAGACGCTGCTGCATGCGTTCCTGCCGTTCAAGCATGTCGATCATACGCATCCGGATGCGATTATTTCGCTCTGCTGCGCAGACAACGGCAAAGAGCTGGCGAAGGAGATTTACGGCGACCGTTTTGTCTGGGTTCCGTATGTGCGTCCCGGCTTCACGCTGTCCAAGATGATCGCCGAAGGCGTGAAGAACAACCCCAAAGCCGAGCTGGTGCTGATGGAGAAACATGGTCTAGTCACCTGGGCCGATAACTCCCATGACTGCTACCTGAAGACGCTCGCGATCATCGGGGAAGCCGAGCGCTTCATCGAATCACGGGTGCAGGAAGCGTCGCTGTTCGGAGGAGCGAAGCACGAGACGCTGGCGGAGGAAGACCGCCGCAGCATTCTGGCGCAGGTGCTTCCGGTCGTTCGCGGCGCGGTCAGCGAAGGCAAGAAGATGATCGTCACCTACGATGACGGAGCCGACGTGCTGCAGTTCGTCAACAGCAAGGATGCCGCCGCGCTGTCCCAGGTGGGCGCCGCTTGTCCGGACCATCTGGTGCATACGAAGATGAAGCCGCTTTTTATCGCATGGGACCCGGCCGGACAAGACGCAGAAGCTCTGCTGCAGGCCTTGAAGGAAGGCATAGCGGCTTATAAGGAAGAATATAAAGCTTACTTCGAACGCAACAAAAACGACGGCGACCGCATGTTCGAAGCCGCGCCGCGCGTCATCCTCATTCCGGGCATCGGCATGCTGAATACCGGTAAGAGCTGGGCGATGGCGGACGTCAGCGGGCAGCTGTACCATCGGGCGATTTCCGTCATGCGCGGCGCCACTTCGCTCGGCAAGTTCGTTTCGCTTAGCGAAAATGAGTCGTACAACGTGGAATATTGGCCGCTCGAGCTCTACAAGCTGACGCTCGCTCCGGCCGAAGCGGAATTTTCCCGTAAGGTGGCCTTCGTTACCGGGGGCGCCGGCGGCATCGGAAGCGCTACGGTCAAGCAGTTCCTGAAGGACGGCGGGCACGTGGTGATCGCCGATCTGAATATCGAGGGAGCGCAGAAGCTTGCGGAGGAGCAGAATGCCCAGTACGGCGCAGGACGCGTGCTTGCCGTGAAAATTGACGTAACGAAGGAAGAGGAAGTGGTGGCGGCCTTCCGCGAAACGGTGCTGGCATACGGCGGCGTCGATATCGTAGTGAACAATGCCGGACTTGCGACATCCAGCCCCTTCGACGAGACGTCGCTGAAAGAATGGAACCTGAACATGAACGTGCTCGGCACCGGTTATTTCCTCGTGGCGAGAGAAGCGTTCAAGATCATGAAAAAACAGGCGATCGGTGGTAACATGGTGTTCGTGGGCTCCAAAAACTCCGTCTACGCGGGGAAAAACGCCTCCGCCTACAGCACGGCCAAAGCGGCGGAAGTGCACTTAGCCCGCTGCATCGCGGCGGAAGGCGGCGAGTTCGGCATTCGCGTCAATACAGTGCTGCCGGATGCGATTCTGCAAGGCTCCGCCATCTGGAACTCCAGCTGGAGGAACGAACGGGCCGCGGCTTACGGAATCGAGCCGGACCAGCTCGAGGAATATTACCGGAAGCGGACAACGCTGCTCGTGAACATTTATCCGCAGGATATCGCCGACGCCATCGCGTTCTTCGCTTCCTCCAAGTCGGAGAAGACGACGGGCTGCATGCTGACCGTCGACGGCGGCGTGCCGGCAGCATTTATGCGATAACGCTCCAATAAATATAAGGAAAGGACGCGAACCGCATGAACCGCGAAGCAGCGCCCAAAGGGCATTCGTTATGGTTTATCCCGGACGGGTACATTCCGCCGGAAAGCTCCGGCAGCCTGGAAAGCCATGAATCCGTATGCGTTCTGAATTGCAACAAGGAAGACGTAACGGTGGCGATCACCGTCTTCTTCGAGGATCGTCCGCCGATCGAACGGATCGAGGTTGTGGTTGAAGGACGGCGTACGAAGCATATCCGCACCGCCGGACTGCAGAAGGACGGCGAATCCATTCCGAAGGGGGTTCCTTACGCCATGGAGGTAGAGGCCAGTCTGCCGATTATCGTGCAGTACAGCCGTTTGGATGCGACCCAGCCCGCGAATGCGCTGATGTCCGTTATCGCTTTTCCTTCCTGATTATGCAATCCTCCGAGGGGGCCCGCGGCTGCGGGCCGGTTCCTCGGCTACATTTTAAATAGTAAAGGGTGACTAACCGTGAGCGATAAAGCGTATGTGTTGTTCGAAGAACAGCAGCGTAACCGGGGAATCGATCTGGACCAAGTGAAGGAACGGTTGAAAGCGTTAAAAGTGGAAACGCCTTCTTGGGGCTATGCCGATCAAGGGACCCGCTTCAAAACGTTCCAGAAAGTCGGCGTGCCCCGCAATACGTACGAGAAAATGGAGGATGCGGCACAGGTCCATAAATTTACGGGCATTTGTCCTTCCGTCGCCGTTCATATTCCGTGGGATAAGGTGGACGATTATGCGCACTTGAAGGAGCATGTCGCGAATCTGGGCATCAAGATAGGTGCGGTAAATCCTAACTTGTTCCAGGATGACGATTACATGCTGGGCAGCGTGACGAATTCTAAGGAAGCGATCCGCCGCAAAGCGACCGGGCATCTGCTCGAATGCGTAGATATCGCCAAAACGGTAGGCTCCGACATCCTGAGCCTGTGGTTTGCGGACGGCACGAACTATCCGGGTCAGGCTGACATCCGTAAGAGAGTCCAATGGATGTACGAAAGCTTGAAGGAAATGTACGCCGCAATGACGCCGGACATGCGCATGCTCATCGAATACAAGTTTTATGAGCCGGCCTTCTATCATACCGACTTGGCGGACTGGGGCATGGCCTTCAACATGGCGAACAAGCTGGGACCGCAGGCGGAAGTGCTTGTCGATACGGGACATCATGCGCAGGGCACGAATATCGAGCATATCGTCGCTTATTTGATCGGGGAGAAGAAGCTGGGAGGCTTCCATTTCAACAGCCGGAAATATGGGGATGACGACCTGATTGTCGGCTCGGTCAACCCTTACGAGCTGTTCCTGATTTTTTATCAGATCCTCGATGCGGCTGCGGACGTTGATCCGGGAGTGAGCCGTACGGCGAACAACATTGCGTACATGATTGACCAAAGCCACAACATCGAAGCGAAGATCCCGGCCATGATCCGCTCGGTCCTCAACGTGCAGACGCAGTATGCCAAGGCGCTGCTGATCAATCTGGACGAGGTGCGGGAAGCGCAGGAGGCGCAGGATGTGCTGGTCGCGGAGAATGCGGTTCGCAAGGCGTTTGAGTTCGACGTCACTCCGTTGCTGCAGGCGGTCCGGGAAGAAATGGGCGTGCCGGCGGATCCGATGCAGGCTTATCTGGAGGACAGCTATGGGCAGGACATTCTCGCCCGCGGCAAGGGCGGTGCCAGCTGGTGAGCCGGACGGCGCAATCGGTGCTGGCGATCGACCTGGGCGCGGGCAGCGGCCGGGCGGTGATCGGCCGGTTGACGCAGGGAGGGGGCCCGGATGATCTTCGGCTCAGCATGGAGGAGATTCACAGGTTCCCGAATGACCCGGTGCGGGTCGGCAAGCACCTTCACTGGGATATTCTCCGCTTGCTGCACGAGATTAAGCAAGCGATCCTGAAGGCCGTGCAGCTGGAAGGAGATCGGCTCGGGAGCATCGCCATTGACTCGTGGGCGGTCGATTTCGGATTAATCGGTACGGACGGGCAGCTGCTCGGCAATCCGTATCATTACCGCGACCATCATACGGACGGCGTCATGGAGGAAGTATGCGCCAGGCTGGGCCGCGAGCGAATCTTCGCGGCCTCGGGTCTTCAATTTCTTCAGTTTAACACGATCTATCAGCTTGCCGCGCTGCAAGCGCAGCAGCCCGGGCTGATGGACCGGGCCGATAAGCTGCTGATGATTCCGGATCTGCTGCGTTATTTTCTTACGGGCGAAATGCACAGCGAGTATACGAATGCCTCGACTACGCAGCTGTTAAATCCGGTGACCCGAACCTGGGATGCGGGACTGCTTTCGGATTTAGGGTTGTCCCCTTCGCTGCTGCTCCCGCCGCAAGCATCCGGGATTCGGGCGGGGACACTGTCGCCCGAAGTATGCGCGGAGCTGGGCGTGCCCCCCATCCCGGTCGTGACGGTAGGCGAACACGATACCGCTTCCGCAGTCGTCGCCGTGCCTGCCGAAGGCAAGGATTTCGCTTACCTCAGCTGCGGCACTTGGTCGCTGCTCGGAACGGAGCTGCCTGCTCCCGTCTTGACGGAACAGGCGCTGACTTGGAACTTCACCAATGAAGGGGGGGTTCAAGGCACCACCCGCCTGCTCAAAAATATTATGGGGCTGTGGCTGGTGCAGGAAAGCCGCAGAGCGTGGGAGAAGGCGGGAAGCCGCTTATCCTTCCCTCAGCTGGTTCAGGCCGCGGAGTCGGCGGCACCGTTCGTCTCGTTCATCGATCCGGATGACGATGCCTTCCTGAATCCGGGCCATATGCCCGAAGCGATTCAGGCATATTGCGCGCGTACGGGTCAGCCGGTTCCGGCTTCGGAAGGAGAAATTATACGGTGCGTGCTCGAAAGCCTTGCTCTGAAATACCGGTTCGTGCTGGAGCGAACCGAACGTTTGACCGGCAAGAGGTTCGATGGGCTTCATATGGTCGGGGGAGGCATTCAGAACAGCCTGCTCTGCCGATTCACGGCAAACGCGCTGCAGCGGCCCGTATGGGCCGGACCGGTAGAAGGTAGTGCGATCGGCAATATTGTTGTACAATATATGGCATTGGGCGTATGGAATACGCTGCATGAAGCCCGTCAGGTCATCCGCAGCTCGTTCCCGGTACGAACCTATTCACCGGAGAACGTCGACGGATGGGCCGAGGCTTATGAACGGTTTCGCGGAATCATCGGCGAATAAATCATTCTTGCATTGTCAGGAGCATGAAAGGAAACGAGGCGGGCATCCATGCTGGTAGCAGAGCGGTGGCACAAAATAGTTGGGTTGGTCAATGAGCGGGGAAGCATCCGGGTTACGGAGCTCAGCGAAATTTTTCAAGTGACGGAGGAAACGATCCGCCGTGATTTGGATAAGCTCGAGAACGAAGGCAAGTTGCTCCGCAGCCACGGCGGCGCGGTAAGCATCCGCACGGAGACGGAGCAGGTGCAGGAAATACCGTATCCCGAACGCGAGACGATGAATACGGAGCAGAAGCGGATTATAGCGGAAGAGGCGATCCGGCAAATCCGGGAGAATGACCGCATTATTCTGGACGCAAGCTCCACGGCCTGGTACATGGCGCAGATTTTGCCCGACTGGCCGCTGACGGTACTGACCAACTCGATCAAGGTAGCCATGGAGCTGAGCCAGAAGGAGAAGGTGCAGGTCATCTCGACCGGCGGATTGCTGTCCTCCCGTTCCTTGTCTTACGTAGGGCCGCTCGCCGAGCGCTCCTTGCGAAGCTATCACGTGGATAAAGCCTTTATTTCCTGCAAGGGGCTGCATTCGGAGCGGGGCCTTAGCGAATCGAATGAAATGCAGGCCTTGATCAAGACCAAGATGATCGATATCGCCGATCAAGTGTTTGTGCTTGCCGACTACAGCAAGTTTGGGCAGCAAGCCTTTGCTCACGTATCGGACTGGCGACCGACGCTTACCGTCATTACCGACGACGGGGCATCGTCGGCCGAGCTCGATAAGCTGAGCGAAAAAGGCATCCGCTGGCTGCAGGCACGGAAATAACAAGTTGACAACAAACCTCCAACATCGCTCATGGAAGCGGTTTTGGAGGTTTTTTCGTTCCTGCTGCTAGTCGAAAGAGAAGGTCAGCTGTACCGGCTGTTCCTGCTCTTGTGCGAGGGGATGCGCCGCCCCGCTTAAAGATTCATCCATTTCCCGCTGACGGTAAGGATCGTAGGACGGCAAGCCGTAAGCTTCGACCAGACGGTGCAGCCGCTCTCGGATGCTGGTGCGGTATGCGCCGGGAGCATAGGCGCCGGAGGAATACATCCCGGCATAAGATGACGTCAAATGCGGGTAGTGGTTCGATAGTGTCTGGAAAAACCACGATTTCACCGCGCTCGAATTCAGCCTCAGCACCGACCCCATGATCCGCTCGGCGCCCCCTTGGGCTGCGGCCTTGACGACGGACTCTATTTGCCCTTCGGAATCGGTAAGCCGTGGGAGAATAGGTGCCATAAACACCGTAACGGGAATGCCGGCATCCGACAGCTTCCGGATCGCTTCCAATCGCTTTGCCGGCGATGGGGTAGCGGGCTCGAATTGCCGCCATACGGTCCGGTCCAGCGTATTCAGCGAGATGTTCACGGAGCTTCCCTTCATCGTTCTTAGAAGATCGGCATCCCGCAAGATAAGCGGGGACCGAGTCGTAATGCTGACCGATACTTCATATTCGGCAAGCACCTCGAGGCATTCCCGCGTCAACCGGGCCTTGGCCTCCAGCGGCTGATATGGATCGGTAGCGGTGCCGATTGCAATCTGGCGGATCGACTTCGTGCGCTGGTTTTTCTTCATCCGTGCCAGCTGCGCGGACAACCGCTCGCGGGCGTTTTCTTTATATAAAATATGGTGCTGAAACGTATCGTCCGTATCCATGCCGAGGAAAGCATGCGTTGAGCGGGCATAACAGAAGCTGCACCCGTGCTGGCAGCCGCGGTAAGGATTAATGGACCATTCGAAGGGCATGGAAGGCGCTTTGACCGGGTTAAGTACCGACTTTACCTCCATAGGAGCATACGTCATTCGTGATGGCATTCGGTCACCTCTTCGTTATACGAATGTATGTTCCTGTTTTATTATACCCGAGCTTATCTGAAACCACAATGCTGCAGCCATACATAAAGATTTGATAAATTGTCAAGTTTAAGGTAAAAAGGAGGGAAGTTCGATGGCCAGAAGAAGAAACCGAAGACCCGTCGTACCGAATGCCGGTCCCGGTCTGGACCGTTTCAAAGCGGAGGTGATGCGGCGCGAGGGCTATGCGGCGGACCCTGCGCGTCCCGATGCCGTGAAGTACGAGGTCGCGAAGACGCTGGGCGTTCCGCTGCAGGAAGGCAACAACGGACGTTTGACGACGGAGCAGGCAGGCAAGGTTGGCGGACAAATTGGCGGTACGATGGTGCGGGAAATGATCCGAATGGCGCAGGAAGAGCTGCTTAAGAAGCAATGAGCGTCAAGACGGGTGAGTGCCGGCCTCGACGGCCCGGGATCGTACCCGGACGGCGAGGCTTTTTTTTGCGTCGTCTTGTGATTATTTTCACAGCGTTCCAGCATATACAGGATTACAATAAGGTCATCCGAAGTTAAAGGAGGCTGAGTCCTTATGACAATAGAGCAGTCACCGATGATGCAAAGCGCCCGCCCTACCCTGTTCGTCGAGGCGATGGATCGGCTCAAAGCCGAGCATGACGAGTTAAGAGCCCTTCTCTACAACATTCGAAACAAAGGAAACGGCGTCGCTTCCGCCAGCACGATCCCTGCCGCCCGTGCCCGCCTTCAGGAGCTTCGCTCCGACGTTACGGCGATGATGAAGAAGCTTCAGCAGCATGCGGACTGGGAGGAACGCGAGCTGTTTCCGATGCTGTCCCGGTATTTTCACCGGATGTATGCGCCGTCCATCCTGCCTTCCATCTGGGTCATGGAGAAGGATCACCAGCTGGCGGAGCTGTTCGTCCAATCGTTTATGGAGTCCGTAAACGGGTATTTGGCGGGGCAGCCGATCCCGGTCAAGGAAACGGTATCGCATCTTGTGCAAGCCTGCCTCATTCTCACGGAGCATTTGAATCTGGAGGAAGAGGTCGTGTATCCGATGACCGAGCAAATTTTAACCGATCTGGACAGTTTATTCTCATAAGAGACAAAGGAGATGATACGGCCATGGTCACCTGCGATACCTGCGGTAAGCAGAACAGAGAAGGGGAGCTGGGTACGAACTGGATTTGCGCGGATTGCCGCGTAATTCCCAATGAAGAACCTGATGGGAAGCGGCCGGTTGACGGTGAAGGGAACGAATCCTTTCGGCCGGCAGGAATAGTTTTCTGTGATGTTTATCATAGTGGGGAGTCTTCTGAACATATACGATAGAGGATGTAATAAATTGGGAACGGTTAGACGGAGGAGGAGAAGACCATGGCTGTAAAGGAATCGAAGGTAGAGACGAGGGTATCGGCTCAGGAGGAAGTAGGCCGGTTGGTTGCGCAGGCGAGGCAAGCTCAGAAGGAATGGCTGGAGAAGAACCAGGAGCAGGTTGACGTGATTGTTCAGCAAATGGCGCTGGCAGGTCTTGATCGGCATATGGAGCTGGCGAAGCTGGCGGTAGAGGAGACCGGACGCGGCGTGTATGAAGACAAGATCACCAAGAACATCTTCGCAACGGAATACATTTACCACAGCATCAAGAACAACAAAACGGTCGGCATTATCGAGACGAATCCCTATGAGCACTACCATCTGGTTGCTGAGCCGATCGGCATCATTGCCGGTGTAACTCCGGTTACGAATCCGACGTCCACGACGATGTTCAAAGCGCTGATTGCCGCCAAGACGCGCAATCCGATCATCTTCGCATTCCATCCGTCCGCCCAGCTCTCCAGCACTGCAGCGGCCGCGACGCTTCGTGCGGCGGCGGTTTCCACCGGCGCTCCCGAATACTGCATCCAATGGGTGGAGCACCCCTCGGTGGAGGCTACGCAGCTGCTGATGAATCATCCCGATGTCGCCCTGGTTCTCGCCACCGGCGGGTCCTCCATGGTCAAGTCGGCTTACAGCACCGGCAAGCCCGCGCTTGGCGTCGGGCCAGGCAACGTACCCTGCTTCATCGAGAAGACTGCGGATCTGGAGCAGGCGGCTACGGATTTGATCTTGTCCAAAACATTCGACAACGGCATGATCTGCGCTTCCGAGCAGGCCGTCATTATCGAGGAACCGATCTACGATAAAGTAAAGAAGCTGATGAGCGGTTACGGCTGCTACTTTCTCAATAAGGAAGAAACCGAAGCGGTATCCAAGCTGGTGATCAACCCGGAAAAATGCGCCGTCAACGCCGTAATCGTCGGCCAATCGGCCGTCCGGATCGCGTCGATGGCCGGAATCGCCGTTCCGGTGGATACGAAGGTGCTGGTGGCCGAGCTTCAGGGCGTAGGCGAAGCGTACCCGCTGTCGGCGGAGAAGCTGAGCCCCGTGCTCGCCTGCTACAAAGTGAGAAACGCCGAGGCGGGTATCCAGCGTGCCGCCGAGGTGGTCGCCTACGGCGGGATGGGCCACTCCTCCGTCATTCACTCCAAGAATGACGAAGTCATCCGTGCTTTCGCCGCCCGACTTCAAACCGGACGCGTCATCGTCAATTCGCCGTCCACACACGGAGCCATCGGCGATATTTATAACACGAACCTCCCGTCCCTGACGCTCGGCTGCGGCTCATACGGGCACAACTCGACTACGGCCAATGTAACGGCGGTCAATCTATTGAACGTGAAGCGGGTCGCGGAACGGACGGTCAACATGCAGTGGTTCAAGCTGCCGCCCAAGGTTTATTTTGAGAAAGGCTCCACTCAATATTTGGAGAAAATGCCGGACATCTCGCGCGTTATGATCGTAACCGACCCGATGATGGTGAAGCTCGGCTATGTCGAGCGGGTCGAATATTATTTGCGCAAGCGGAAGCAGCCCGTTCACATCGAGGTATTCAGCGATGTGGAGCCGGATCCGTCGGTCGATACGGTGGACCGGGGAACCGAGCTGATGGCACGGTTCCAGCCCGATTGCATCATCGCTCTCGGCGGCGGCTCCCCGATGGACGCGGCGAAGGCGATGTGGCTGTTCTACGAATATCCGGATACGAGCTTCGATTCGCTGAAGCAGAAATTCATGGATATCCGCAAGCGCGTGTACAAATATCCGAGACTGGGCCGCAAGGCGAAGTTCGTGGCTATTCCGACGACGTCGGGGACGGGCTCGGAGGTGACGTCGTTCGCCGTCATTACGGATAAGAACAAAGGGAATACAAAATATCCTTTGGCCGATTACGAGCTGACGCCGGACGTGGCCATCGTCGATCCCGAGTATGTGTACAGCCTGCCCAAGACGGCCGTCGCGGATACGGGGATGGATGTGCTGACCCATGCGATCGAAGCGTATGTGTCGGTGATGGCGAGCGATTATACGGACGGTCTGGCCATCAAGGCGATTCAGTTGGTATTCCAATATTTGGAAAAATCGTACACAACAGGGGATCCGGTAGCCCGCGAGAAAATGCACAACGCTTCAACCATTGCCGGCATGGCCTTCGCCAATGCATTCCTTGGCATCAATCATAGCCTGGCGCACAAATGGGGCGGCGAATTCCACACCGCACACGGCCGCACGAATGCCATCCTGATGCCGCATGTCATCCGGTACAATGCGCAGAAGCCCACGAAATTCGCTTCCTTCCCGAAATACGGGCATTTCGTCGCCGATGAGCGCTATGCCGAGATCGCCCGAGTCCTCGGTCTGCCGGCCCGCACGACGGAGGAAGGCGTAAACAGCCTTATCGAGGCGATTCGGAAGCTGAACAAGGCGCTCGGCATTCCCGAGAAGTTCCAGGATCTCGGGTTTGATCCGGACGTATTCGAGGCCAAGGTCGACGAGCTGGCGAATCGGGCGTTCGAGGATCAATGCACCACCGCGAATCCGAGGATGCCGCTTGTCACGGAGCTCGCAGATGTGTACCGCCGGGCGTTCTACGGCAGGTTCCAAGCTTGAATCGTTTACCTTATGGAGGAGGCGCATTACCATGCTGATGAAAGAAGAGAATGTACGTGCGGGGAACCCTTGGCGGGGGTTCCGCCCGGGCAAATGGCAGGAAAGGATCGACGTGAAGGATTTCTTGGACCGCAATCTGACGCCTTACTTCGGCAACGGGGATTTTCTCGCGGGGCCGACGGCGGCTACGATCGAATTATGGCAGCAGGTCAGCGAACTTCTGCGGCAGGAGCGGGAGAACGGCGGCGTACTGGATGTGGACACGAAGACCGTATCGACGATCACCTCGCACGCCCCGGGCTACATTGACCGGGAGCTGGAGCGGATCGTCGGACTGCAGACGGATGCTCCGCTGAAGCGGTCCATCCAGCCATTCGGCGGCATCCGGATGGTCGCCGACGCTTGCGAGGCTTACGGCTACAAGCTCCCAAGCGAGCTGGAGACTCTGTTCACCGACCTACGTAAGACGCACAACCAAGGCGTATTCGACGCTTACACGACCGAGATGCGAACGGCCCGGAAGGCCGGCATCATCACCGGTTTGCCTGACGCGTATGGCCGCGGCCGCATTATAGGCGATTACCGCCGCGTCGCTTTGTACGGGGTGGACGCGCTCATCGAAGAGAAGAAGAGCGATCTGCGACAGCTCGAGGTCGACGCCATGATCGAAGAGATCATCAGGGCTAGAGAGGAACTGTCCGAGCAGATCCGCAGCCTGGAAGAGCTGAAACGGATGGCCCGAAGCTACGGCTTCGATATCTCGAGGCCGGCGGCGGACGCGAGGGAAGCCGTGCAGTGGGTTTACTTCGCCTATCTAGGCGCGATCAAGGAGCAGAACGGGGCGGCCATGAGCCTCGGGCGGGTTTCCAGCTTCCTGGACATCTACATCGAGCGCGATCTGCAGAACGGTACGCTTGCCGAAGAGGAAGCCCAGGAGCTGATCGATCATTTCGTCATGAAGCTGCGGCTCGTCAAATTCCTTAGGACGCCGGACTATAACGAGCTGTTCAGCGGCGATCCGACGTGGGTGACGGAATCGATAGGCGGAATGGCGCTGAGCGGGGAGACTCGCGTCACCAAGAGCTCCTTCCGGTTTCTGCACACGCTCTATAACCTCGGCCCCGCGCCGGAACCGAATTTAACGGTGCTCTGGTCGGAGCGTCTGCCGGAGCATTTCAAGAACTACTGCGCCAAGGTATCGATCGAAACGTCCTCCATCCAGTATGAGAGCGACGATCTCATGCGGCCGCATTTCGGCGACGACTACGGCATCGCCTGCTGCGTATCCGCCATGCGGATCGGCAAGCAGATGCAATTCTTCGGGGCACGGGCGAATCTCGCCAAGGCGCTGCTGTATGCGATCAACGGCGGGCTGGACGAAAAGCTCGGCATTCAGGTTGGCCCTGCCCTGGGGCCGATCCGCTCCGATGTGCTCGATTACGATGAAGTGATGAAGAAATACGACACGGTGCTGGAATGGCTCGCGCGGCTGTACATGAATACGCTCAACGTCATCCACTACATGCATGACAAATATTGCTACGAGCGTCTGGAGATGGCCCTGCACGACCGTGAAATCCTGCGGACGATGGCTTGCGGCATCGCCGGCTTGTCGGTCGTAGCCGATAGCCTGAGCGCCATTCGCTACGCCGAGGTCCGGCCGATCCGCAATGAGCGGGGGATCGCCGTCGACTTCGAGATCCGCGGCGAGTATCCGCAGTACGGCAACAACGACGACCGGGTCGACCGCATTGCCGTACAGCTGGCGGAGACGTTCATGAACAAGCTGCGCAAGCATCGGGCTTACCGCGGCGCGCTGCCGACGATGTCCGTGCTTACGATCACGTCGAACGTCGTTTACGGCAAGAAAACCGGCAGCACGCCGGACGGACGCCAGGGCGGCGAGCCGTTTGCCCCGGGAGCGAACCCGATGCACGGCCGCGACCGCAAGGGAGCGCTGGCTTCCCTCGCTTCGGTAGCCAAGCTCCCGTATGAGCACAGCCTGGACGGCATCTCCAATACATTCTCGATCGTGCCCAAGGCGCTTGGCCGGGACGAAGCGGACCGGACGCGCAATCTCGTGGCGCTGCTGGATGGCTATGCGCAGAGCGGGGGTCACCATCTCAATGTGAATGTGTTCAATCGGGAACAACTGCTGGACGCTATGGAGCATCCGGAGCAATATCCGCAGCTCACGATTCGCGTCTCCGGCTATGCCGTCAATTTCATTAAACTGACCCGGGAGCAGCAGCTCGATGTGCTGAACCGAACATTCCACGGAACGATCTGAGCAAGGGAGCCGGCATTTATGACAACCGCACGCATTCATTCGATAGACACCTTCGGTACCGTGGACGGCCCGGGCATTCGTTTCGTATTATTCCTTCAAGGATGCGCGCTGGCGTGCCAGTTCTGCCACAATCCGGATACATGGGATCCGGAGAAGGGCCGGTCTGCGGATGTGGAGGAGATTCTGGAGGAGCTGGAGCTGTACCTGCCTTACTACCGCTCCTCCGGCGGAGGCATTACCGTCACGGGCGGGGAGCCGACGCTGCAGGCTTCGTTCGTCGCGCAGCTGTTCCGCGAATGCAAGCGGCGTTTTGGACTGACGACGGCGCTGGATACATCCGGCTTCTGCGATCCGGACCATGCCGAGGAGCTGCTGGAGGCGACGGACCTCGTGCTTCTCGATCTGAAGCATATTCGGAGGGAGAAGCACATCGAGCTGACGGGACAGCCCAATGACCGGATTCTGCGGTTTGCCCGGCGGCTGTCGGACCGGAGGCAGCGCATGTGGATCCGGCACGTACTCTTACCGGGCATCAACGATAGTGCGGGGGACCTCATGGCGCTTGGCGCGTTCATCGGGACGCTGAACAGCGTGGAGGAGATCGAGGTCATCCCTTACCACCGGATGGGCGTGTACAAATGGCAGCAGCTCGGTCTGGCCTATCCGCTCGAGGGGGTTCCTCAGCCGGGAGAATCCGAAGTCCGACGGGCGCAAGACTTTATCGAACGGGGAAGGAAGGGTTCGGTCGACAGGCCGCAGCCTTAGGCTTCCGGAAACAAAGAGCCGGCTTGGACGGAGCCTTCCGTACGAAGCCGGCTCTTGCATTTAAGACGTGCCGCCGCGGCTTGAACCGTTTATCCGCGGCTGGTCTATCCTTGTCTCGGGTTCCTGCTCACTCGATGGAGTGAGGCTCCGAACCGCTACTTCTCTTGCCGGGCATCGGCTTCGTCGGACAACTCTCCTAGCGATTTGATTTTGCCGTGGGGCTGCTGGGTCTGCTTGCGGATTTTCCATTCGTTTTCCTGACGCCGCTTCGATTGACTCACTCGGATTCTCTCCTTTACCGTTTTCATTAGGTGTAGCCGTCTTAGCTTCTCGGAGAAAGCCGAATTTTATGCTAGGTGCGGGCTTGCTTGACGTGAGGAAATCTACTAAAGTGAGAGAGACAAAGCCGCGGAGAGATACGGCGGCAGGATCGGAGGATCTGGAAGAGTGAAAGCTTTTATTTGGGCTGGCTGCTTATCCTACTTATTAATCGGTTTGGCTCATGTCATTATGGGCTCGCTGCTGCCGGAGCTGCTGGTGCATTACGGGCTGGACTACAGTGCGGGCGGTCATTTGATTTCGCTGCAGTTTCTCGGATTTCTTGTTGGGGTACTATCAGGTCCCTGGTGGTCCAAGCGTCTGGGGAAAAAAGGGGCGCTCCTGCTCTGTCTGGCGTGTCTCGGCACGACGGAGCTGACGTTCTTTACGCTGCCCGCCTGGCCGGTCGTGCTCGTAACGGCCCCTGCGGCGGGCTTCGGCTTCGGCATGATCGAGACGTTGATCGGCGCGATGGTGCTTCAATCCGTGGAGACCGGGAAAAAAACGGCCGTCATGTCGCGCCTTGAAGTTTTCTTCGGCGTGGGCGCCTTGGCGATGCCGCTGCTGTCCTCGCTTTGCATTTCGTGGGGCTTGTGGCGGGGCGCCTTCCTGATCTTATCCCTCTTCGCTTGGGGCATGCTGGCGCTGTGGCTGCTGCTTCCGAACGGCGTCCTCAAGGGACTGACGGATCGCCCTTCGGAAGCTGCCGGCGTGGGTGCGACGTCCGTGCTGAAGGGCTCGCTGCTGCGCTGGATGCTCTTCATCTCGATCTTCCTGGTCTATGTCGGTACGGAAATGAGCGTCGCGAATTTCCTTCCTTCCATGATGCTGGAGAACTGGCAGGTGAAGCCGGAGGTCGGAGCCCTCTCCGTGACCTGCTTCTGGGGAGCCATGTCGGTCGGCCGGCTGTTCGCGGCGGCTCTGTCGGAGAAGGCGGGATACGTCCGCTATTTGCTCGGCAGCGCCGGATTCGGCACGCTGATGCTGGCGGGGCTGGCCCTTTCCCCGAATGCAGGCGTTGGATTTGTGCTGATTGCACTGCTCGGCCTCGTATTCTCCGGCATGTTCGCGATCTCCCTCGTTTACGTCACCTCCTTCTTCCGGGGCGCGGAGGAGAGGACGGCCAGCATCATGATCGCTTCCGGAGGCATCGGCGGCGCCGCGCTTCCGCTGCTGACAGGCTGGTGCATGGATTGGTTCTCGGCCCGGGAAGCGCTGTGGGTATTGGTAGGGCTGGCCGGGTTTATGTACTTGCTCATCGCCGCCGCCGCAAGACTGCGTGACCGGCCGCAGCCCCGCACTACGGCGGCATGAGAACTTGAGAGCGATGAATATCCGGAAATAAACAACAGGAGGGGCAGCCCCTCCTGTTTGCTTGTTCGCTTGCCTAATCGCCTCGTTCGTCCAAATGCAGCTCTTCCAGCGTAAACCGATAATTCCATAAAAATTCCATGTCGTAATCCGTCGTATCGTTCACAATAAATTGCAGCAGCAGCGAGCAGAAGCTGACCGTGATGGAGCCGAACAGAAGAAGCCACATGAAAAATTCCACGACCTGGGCCAAGACGATTCCCCCTTTAATCAGAGATGCGGCATCGGTTGACGCTAGTATTCTATGAGTCTTCAGGCGGGGTCATGATCAATAGGACGAAAAAAAATACAAAAAAACTCCCCGATTTCCTGTTCTGGAAACCGGGGAGCCTGAATAGGCCGATCTCTTGGTTATCCTTGCTTCTCATTCTTAAGCTCGGATCGGTCCATCTTGCATTCATTCTCCGAAAGCTCCGTATTCTTCACAATGTTTCCGAAGATGCGAATCAGATGCTGCACATCCTCCTCCGGAATTTTTCCGAAAAATTTCTGCGTGACCGCCCTGCGGTGAGCACAGATGCTATCGACTACCGCACGACCTTTGTCGGTAATCTCCATGTAAACGACGCGCCGGTCCTCGTCGGAACGGTTCCTCTTCGCAAAGCCGCCCTGTATCAATTTATCCGAGAAGGAAGTGACGGCGCCTGCCGTGATATAAAGCGCTTCCGCCAGCTGCGATACCTTAAGCGGACCTTCCTCCTCCAGCTTGTTCAGGATCAGCGCCTGAGAGGCGCTCAAGCCTTCCGTTTCAAAGGCGCTCCAGCAGGCCTTGGCCCGGCGGAACACTTGGCGGAACGATTCCTCCAGCTCTATGAGATCCGATCGATTGGACATAAGTTTTGGCACCCTCCGAACATGACTTTCTATGTAATATCTATTGTACCATGAAAGCCCGGGCCAAGGCGAATGGGGTTCATACATTTGTCACAATTACTGGAAAAATTGTTGTTGATTTTTTCCTATTCCGCATGATAATTTAGTACTGAAATATTTTAGTGCCAAATGTTTTTAAGATCAAAGTGTCTCTGGTTAAGAGAGGGGATGGGAATTGGCGGACATGGAGCGTAGGCTAGCGGCAATGGATCGTTTCATTCAACGGATGCTCCTTGCTGCGCGCCGGTGGCCTTCGGATATGGAGCTGTCCAAACAGCAATTGTTTTTGTTGAAAACCTTATTGGACCGGAGCAGGGCCACCGTCGGCGAGCTCGCGGAGCAGCTGAGCTTATCGCCCAGCGCCACGACCATCGCGGTGTCCCGTCTGGCCAATCTCGGATTGATTGAACGCACCCGGGACGAATCGGACCGGCGGCTCGTCTGGCTGCAGCTGACCGAAGACGGGAAGCGGAAGATGCTGAAATTCAAGGCGGAGCGGGACGAACTGCTGCTCGGCATGCTCAGCCGGCTGACCGATGAGGAAACCGACCGGCTGTTCGAGCTGTTCGAGAAAATGACGAATGGTTTTACCAAGGGTTCTCAGGAAGAAAGGAGCACCACCTGATGAAGAAGAAAATCATACTGATTGCCGTTCTCCTGCTTGTGCTAGTAGGGGGCGGAAGCGCCGGAGCGTACTATTACAACGAGGTAAGCAAATACATAAGCACGGAAGACGCGAAGGTGCAGGGCGATCTGCGGGCCATCGGATCACTCAGCGCAGGCAAGCTGATCGAATGGCGGTACAAGGAAGGAGATTCGTTCGACAAGGGAGACGTGCTGGGTATCGTGGAGACCGCGCCGGCCCGGGGGACGACTCCGGCATCGACCGTCGAGATTCTTGCCGCCGATAAGGGCACGATCATTCAAACCAATGCGGTCCAGGACCAAACCGTAGCCCCGGGTGCTGCGCTCGCCATGAGTACGGACCTCAGCCAGCTGTACATCGTCACCAACCTCGCGGAGACGGATATTGCATCGATTCATGTCGGGAGCAAGGCGACCGTGAAGATCGACGCATTCAAGGACGCAACCTTTACGGGCCATGTGGATAAAATCGGGCTCGGCACGAATTCATCCTTTTCTCTAGTCTCCATCACGAATGCAAGCGGCAATTATACGAAGGTCATTCAGAAGGTTCAGGTCAAAATCGTACTGGACGATTATCAAGGCAAGCGGCTGATTCCCGGCTACAACGCCACCGTCAAGATCGAGAAATGATGGAGCGCCCTGAATGGATAGGGAAGGGGGACGACCGGCAATGAAGAAGGAAGAGCAAGGACCGTCCGCATCGGCGGACAACGAGACGGCTGCCGCATCGGCCGGCCCCGGCGCCCCTGCAGCGGCTTTAGGCGGCCCCGGCGGGCCGGTGCCGGAGGCGAAACAGAAGACGGGCCTAGCGATGCTGGCGCTGATCCTCGGCGTGTTCATGGCGATTCTCGATACGAGTATCGTTAACGTCGCGATTCCCAAGATGATGAACGTCTTCGGTGTCAACCAATCGCAGATCGAGTGGATCGTAACCGCCTATTCGCTCGTCAGCGGCGCGCTCGTGCCCGCGACGGGATTTCTGGGCGACCGCTTCGGGTATAAACGCATTTATATTATCGCGCTTGTTATCTTTACGGTCGGCTCCGGCCTTTGCGGGATGGCGTGGAGCAACGATAGCATGATCATGTTCCGCATTATCCAGGCGCTGGGCGGAGGCGCGATGATGCCGATCAGTATGGCCATGATTTTCCGTCTGTTCCCTGCCGAGAAGCGCGGGATGGCGATGGGCCTGTTCGGGATCGCGATCATGTTCGCTCCGGCGACGGGACCGACGCTGAGCGGTTATATCGTCGAGTATCTCGATTGGCGGCTGATTTTCACGCTGAACGTTCCGATCGGCATCGTGGACTTTTTTATCGCTTCGGCGGCTTTGAAGGAATTTAAATCGCCGGTGCAGCGAAGCTTCGATATTTGGGGCTTTATACTGTCGAGCGGGGGATTAGCCTGCCTGCTGTACGGGGTGGGAATGGTTGCGGAGAAGGGCTGGAGCGACACCGAAGTGCTGACGTTTATCGGCATCGCTTCGGCAGCGTTGATTGCGTTCGTCATCTTGGAGCTTAGCATTTCCGAGCCCTTGCTTGACCTCAGTCTGCTGAAGAACGGGATGTTCACATTGACGCTCGTGATCTCCAGCTTAACGACCGTCATTATGATGGGGATGCTGTTCCTGATTCCGATCTTTCTGCAAAATATCGCCGGCCTATCGGCTGTGCAGACCGGCTTGATTCTGCTGCCCCAGGCGATCGCTTCGGGGATCATGATGCCGATCGCGGGGGCTCTCTACGACAAGTTCGGAGCCCGCGCATTGGCGATAATCGGCCTGCTCATTACGTCATACGGTTTGTACCTTACCTCGAAGCTGACGATGGATACGTCGTTCTCCACGATCATTTTCTGGCTCACTCTTCGAGCGGTAGGCATGGGGCTTATGATGATGCCGCTGCAGACGGCGGGCATGAGTACGGTGCCGATGGTCAAGATGGGGCAGGGGACGGCGCTCTCCAACACGATCCGCCAGGTCAGCGGCGCCTTCGGCATCGCTTGGCTGTCGCTGTTGTTCTCTACGCGCAAAGATTTTCATGCCGCGGGGCTGGCGGACCAGATGAGTATGTTCAATACGACCGTCGTGGAGAATATGAACCGGATTCAGGCTCAATTCGCCGGTATGGGCCAATCGACGGCCCAAGCCAAGGCCAGCGCCCTCGCATTCCTGTCAGGGCAGGTGCAAATTCATGCTACGATCATTGCACTGGATGACGTATTCTATGTCACCGCCGGAGTGTCGCTGCTGGCCGCCGTCGTATCCTTGTTCATCAAGAGCAACAAGCGCTCCGGTGAACCGGGCGGGCAGGTGCACGTGATGGGCGAATAATCCAAGGTTTCATAATTGCGAAAAAGGAGCGGTATACGATGATGCGTTTCAATACAAGCCTCAGTGGCTGGAAAAGGGCGGCGCTGACCGGGCTGGCCGTGCTGCTGACGGCAGCCTCGGCGGCAGGATGCTCCTCCACCTCCGCGAGCCAAGGCGGCGCGAAGCCCGTACAGGTCGCCTCGGCCGTCAAGGTCAAGTTCGACGACAAGCTGGAGCAGGATGCGGACCTGATTCCTTCCTCTCAAGTGAACGTCATCGCCAAGACGGGGGGAGATGTCGCGGAGCTGCTGAAGAAACGGGGCGATACGGTCGCGCAGGGCGACGTGCTGCTGCGCCTCGATTCGACCGATGCCCAGCGCAACCGGGACAAAAACCGCCTGTCCAAAGACAATTTGCAGTCCCAGCTCGATAAGACCGCACAGGATATTGTCACAAACAAAGGCGTGCTGAAAAATACGATCGAGAAGCTGCAGCTGCAAATCGCGGATTTGGAGAAGGCATACAACAACGTGCGCAATGATTACGATACCGGTCTGGCTGCCAAAGCCCAGCTTGACAAGGCCGAGACGCAGCTGAAGACGGCGCGTCTGGACCTCGATACGGCGCAGAAGCAGCTGGCCAATCTGGAATCGACAGATCCGCTCGCATCGCTGCGCATTCAGATCGAGTCGACGGATTTGTCCGCGCAGGACATCGAGAAGTCGCTAAGCGACTTTGAAGTGAAAGCGCCGATCAGCGGCGTGCTGACGGATTTCAACCCCGATCAAGGCATTACGATTGCGCCGGGGTATGTGGCCGGCGTCATCCAGCAGCTGAATCCGATCAAGATTCACGCCGACGTGACGGAGACGACCGCCAAGCTCGTGCGCGGCAAGAAGGATATTCCGTTCGCCGTACAGGAAACCGGAGATAAGGGCACCGGTACGATTTCTTATCTCGCTGACGTTATGAGCTCGGGCAGCAAAACATATGTGCTGGAGCTGAGCGCTCCGAACGCCGATCTGAAGCTGAAGCCGGGGATGCGCGTGAAGCTGCAGCTTGGAGGCGACGGCAAGCAGGAGGGGATCTCTGTTCCGATCTCCAGCATCGTCAAGGAAGGCAACGATAACTATGTGTTTGTCCTTGTAGGGGATGCCGTAGAGAAGCGCAAGGTGACGCTCGGCCGCGTCAGCGGAACGAACCGTGAGGCGCTAAGCGGTGTCAAGGAAGGCGAGCAGGTCGTCGTTTCCGGCCAGCAGGAGCTGAAGGATAAGGATAAAGCATCCGTCAGCAAGTAATGCGTTCAATTCAATATATAATGGAGGACCCGATATGAATCTCTGGAAAAAAGCGGTATCCGCCGTACTTATCAGCTCTCTCGCGTTGACGGCCGGGCTGCCCGCGGCGCTCGCGGACAGCGCGCCGGCTTCGGCTGTCGACATCCGGTACCCTGTGGTGCTGGAAGGGGCGTTGCAGGTTAAGGTGAAGAGTGTGCTGAGCGAGCATACGCTCAGCGGCACGCGCATCGGCGTCGTGGTTAAGCTTTATAACGTATGGGAGAGCACCGCACGCGTACCCGATTACGAGCTGCGGGTGACCACCGCCTCCGGTTCGAGCTACACGCTGAAGCCCAGCGCCGACAATGCTGTCTCGGTACAAGGGATGTCGTCGGTTGAGCTCAGCTATATGGTGCAAATCGATAAAGCCGACAGCTTGAGCGTTGCCGATCTTGTATGGGTTGACGTGAATAAGGATGTTTATCCCAAAGTCGAGACGGTGAAGCTGGATCTGCCTGTCAGCAGCCTGGTTTGGAAAGGCGACAGCGCCACGGTAACGGCTCCGGAGTTCACGAAAGCTTGGGGCGACAGCTTCACCATTCCTTCGCTGGAATCTCCGCTCGTTTATAAGGCCGTAGATCTGACGAAGGATTACAAGGGGCAAAATGCCGTCCGGCTGCTGAAGCTGCTCGTCCATAATCCGGGAAGCCAGAGCGAGACGGTGCCTGCTTTCAATATCGACGGCAAAGCCGGCTCGCAGCTTTTCAAGGGTGCCCGTGCGGATCAATCGTCCATAACGGTAGACCCGAATGAAGACAAATACATCTACTATTCGTTCCAGACTGATCCGGACACGGAACTCACCGGCTTTACTGTTTCGACGACGGAATCCTTCAAGGCGCAGGGCGGCGGCGCCGTCAATTACGCCATCGGCCGACTGGCCTTGCAAACGCCGGGCGCGAATGCGAAGGAGGAGCAGGCGGCTGATTCCACTTACATATGGAATGCGCCGCTGACCTTCGATCCGGTGAACAAGATCGTGAGTCCCGACTTGGCCGTCGCCGTCGCCGATTTCCGCTTGTACGAGAACAAGGGGATGGGCTATCAGACCGGGATCGTCAAGCTGAAGCTGACGAACAAGGGCGATAAGCCGGTGCCGGTTCCGCAGGTGGCGGCCGATCTCGTAAGCGGCACGGGCTTCACCTATGCAGGAAGCCGTCAAGCCGCGGCAGCGCAGGTCATCGTGCCGGGCACGTCGTATGTGGTGAATTATTCGTTCGTGCTCCCGCTGGGAGATAAGGGCGAGGGCTATACCTTCAAGCTGAGCGACGACAAGACGGCAGCGCCTTACAAGTCGACCGTCGCGCAGGTGAAGCTGAACGCGCAGAAGGCGGAGGCAGGTTCGAGCCAGTTCTTGTTCTATCCTTTCCAGATTGACCTGCATTCTTGGTCGCTGACGTACATGGTCACGAATGCGGGCGGATCCCAATATAATTACAAATATAAGCTGAAATGGGATCTCGATGTGAAGAGCGCGGATCAAGTGATAACCGACAGCAGCGCATCGAAGCTGCTGCTGGAGCTTTATACGAAGGACGGCCGCAAAATCGCATCCCAAACGCTCTCCGTCAATGGAGACGGCGGAGTGACGAACGGCGAGCATACCGTCTATTTCACCGATACGCCGACCGATCAGTATGAATATCCGATTACCCTGAACATTTACGAAACGATCGATACTCCTGCAGGTCAGGCCCGTCAGCTCGTCGGATCGTTGATCCAGAATTAAACCATTCGTTTTGCACATGGAAAAGGCTATCCCGGGGGAAGCACGAGCTTGCCCGCGGGATAGCCTTATTCGGTTTGAGGCGGCTGGAGCCACTTCTCCATCATGACGTAGCGTTCGCCGTCCTTCTCGAAGCGGACTTCCGTTTCGGTCATGCCGAATTTCCGGTAAAAGCCCGCTTTGCTTGCTCTGGCATTGCACCAGATACGCCGAACTCCCTGCTTCACCGCCTCAGTGAACAGGTGCTCCAGGAGCTTGCTGCCATAGCCTTGGCCCTGCGCTTCATGGAGCGTGGCGAACTTTCGGAACTGGGCATCGTCCCCTTCGGGGAAGAGCGAAACGATTGAGAGAAGAAGCTCCTCGTCCCATAGTCCGTAATGAAGCCCGCTATCGTCTTCCGGGAGCTTGACGTAGTCGATGCTTTTATGAGGCCACATGACGCGGTGACGGATGTCCCATGTAAGCTCGGGGGGAATGGCCGTAATTTTCATGTATTTTCTCCCTCTCATATATTAAACGACGGAAATTTCCGGACCGACAACGACCTCAAAGAACATGGGGAAATGGGAATTGCCAAGCAGGTTCCTTGAGTTGAGAAACTTATTTTACCTATCATACCACGTCAATCCGTTATTCGGAGAGGACACGGAAGCATTATTTTTATATAATGAACTGGAGCGGAAAAAACTGTTGAATGAGAGAGGCGATAGCATATGAAATATTTCGTCGTATGGTTACCGATGCTGGATGAGGAGAAGAGCCGTGTATTCCGTCCCGAGCATCTGGCCTACTTGCAGCAGCAGCGCGGGCAAGGACGCATCTTTGCCAACGGGAGGTTCACAGACGGATGGGGCGGCATGGTTATCTACCAAGCGGAATCCCAGGAAGAAGTGGCGGCTTGGGCCGAGAACGACCCTTATGTGATCCATGGAGCCAGGAGCTACGAAATCCACGAGTGGGACATGGTACGTTAGAAACGTCCGGTTTCGGATATGGAATTGTTCCGAGTACGACAGGCCATGAGGTTAAAGCAGACCAAACGCACAAACGTATGGGTTTGCACACAAAAGGACCGTCCGGTGTTGTGATTCCGGACGGTTTTCCTTTTGATATTGCGCGATAGGGGACGGATCAGGTATACAAATGGCATGCTACAGCATGTCCAGCCTGTGTCGTCTTCATTTGAGGACGAGCTGTTTTGCAAATGTCCATGGAAGCGGAACAACGTGTGTGAAATGCACACCCGGTAGGCGGGTTTGCCGGACTCGGCACGTCTCCCGATAAAATGATCCGCACCTGCCGGGCGCGGGGATTCGGCTGCGGAACCGCCGATAATAAGGCTTGCGTATAGGGATGCAGAGGGTTGTTGTATAACTCATCCTTGTCCGCCAGCTCTACAAGTCGCCCCAGATACATAACGCCAACCCTGTCGCTGATATGGCGTACTACCGACAAATCGTGAGAGATGAAGATATATGTAAGTTTAAACTGCTCTTGCAATTCCTTCATGAGATTTAAAATCTGAGATTGTATGGAAACATCTAAGGCAGATACCGGTTCGTCCGCTACGATCAGCCTTGGTCTCGTAATCAATGCGCGGGCAATTCCGATCCGCTGGCGCTGGCCGCCGGAAAATTCGTGCGGGTAACGATTGTAATGATGCGGCGTCAGCCCTACGATTTCCAATATTTCCAGGACACGCTTCTTGCGTTCCGCTCGGGAGACATGTCCGTGAATAATAAGAGGCTCCTCCAAGATGGATCCAATCGTCATACGCGGGTTCAAGGAGGCATAAGGGTCTTGGAAAATAATCTGCATGTCCCTCCGTTTTTTTCGCAGCACGTCACCTTTCAGGGAAGACAGATCCTCTCCCTGAAAAAGAATGGTGCCCTCAGACGGTTCGATCAAGCGAATGATGGAGCGGCCGGTAGTAGATTTGCCGCAGCCGGATTCACCGACGATGCCCAGCGTTTCTCCTTCCATCACATCAAAGGATACATCGTCTACGGCTTTTACATAATTTTGCGTCTTGCCGAAGACCCCGGAACGGATGGGGAAATATTTTTTTAGGCCCTTTATTTCTAATAGTGTATTCAACCGACAGCTACCTCCTTTGCGGTATTTTCATGTATCCAGCAGCGGCTTAGCTGACCGCTCTCCAATTGAAATAAAGGAGGGGCTTCCTGCAGGCACTTGGATTCGACATACGGACAACGCGACGCGAATTGGCATCCTTGCTTCACGCTTCCCGGAAGCGGAACGTTTCCGGGAATGGATTTCAGCCACTTGTTGTTTTCTCCCAGTTTCGGCATCGATTCCAATAGTCCTCGGGTATAGGGATGTGAAGGGGTCTCGAAGAGGGAGAGCACATCGGCTTGTTCGACGACTTGTCCGGCATACATGACGACAACACGTTGACACATTTCCGCGACAACTCCAAGATCATGCGTGATCAGCAAGATGGAGGTTCCCTGCTTATTCCGCAGTTCCCGCATCAAGTCCAATATCTGCGCTTGGATGGTCACGTCAAGAGCTGTTGTCGGCTCATCGGCGATCAGCAGCTCCGGGTCGCAAGACATAGCCATCGCAATCATGATACGCTGGCGCATACCGCCCGACAACTGATGAGGATATTCGTTAATAATGGTTTCCGCTCTCGGAATGTGAACCTTTTTAAGCATTTGAATCGCATGCTCGCGGGCTTGCGTCTTGGAATATCCCCGATGCAGCATCACCATCTCGCTCAGTTGTTTGCCAATCGGATAAACAGGGTTTAAGGACGTCATTGGTTCCTGAAAAATCATTGCGATTTCGTTCCCCCGGATATGCCGCATTTCTTCTTCCGGGACATTTAACAAGTTGCGTCCCTTATAAAGGATTTCGCCTTCCGTTACCCGGTTTGCGCTTTTTGGAAGCAGTCCCAAAATGGATAATGACGTTACGCTTTTTCCGCAACCGGACTCGCCGACAATGCCTAAGGTTTCCCCCTTTTGCAGCGCCAGGTTAACGCCGTTGACGGCGGGAATGACGCGTCCCTCGCTAATAAAGTGATTTTTAAGCTGACGAATCTCCAGTAAATTAGACATCGATCCCCCTCATTTCTCCTTTTCAATGTCGTAAGCATGCGCAACATAATCCCCGAACTTAAGAAAGCGTTTTCTAAACTTGTTTATTATTAAATTTCGCAGAAACCTTTTGTTTAGTCAATGACAAATTTTCTTGTTGAATTTGGAAATTTTTCATCGTATAGTATACAAAACGAAAGTTATCAATGAGATAAACTTTCATATTGTTGTTACTAAGGAGGAAGAAGCAAATGAAGAAATCGTTTAGCTGGGGGTTAAGCGTCGTTCTTGCTCTAACCATTTTTGTAACCGGTTGCAACGGGGGCAAATCCGCATCTGACCAGAAAACAAATACCATGGCAGGTGACAGCAAAACAGTAAGTACGGCACCTAAGGCCGGGGGGACTCTAAGTGTTGAAATCAACGCCGATCCGCCGAAGCTTGATCCATCCTTCTCTACTGCTCTGGTAGACCGACAAGTATTTCAAAGTATTTTTGATAAATTGGTAGATACGGACGCGAGCGGTAAAATCGTTCCGATGCTTGCTGAGAAATGGGAAGTGTCCGACGACCAGAAAGTTTATACGTTCAAGTTGCGTCAAGGCGTAAAGTTTCATGACGGTACAGACTTTAATGCGGAAGCGGTTAAATTCACTTTCGAACGGAACATGGAAAAGAACTCCGTCCGCCGCAATGAAATTCTGGAAGTGGAGAAAGTGACTGTAAGCGATCCTTATACGGTTGCGGTTCAGCTTAAGAAGCCGTTTGCTCCGTTCCTTTCGATTTTAACCGATCGTGCGGGGATGATCGTATCTCCTGAAGCGGTGAAAAAATATGGAGACGATTTCATCAATCATCCGGTAGGAACAGGGCCGTTTATTTATAAGGACCGTGTGAAGGGCACTTCCGTGACGCTCGAGAAAAACCCGAACTACTGGCAGAAGGGAATGCCTTATCTGGATAAGGTGGTTTACAAAGTATTTACGGATTCGAACGTTGCTTTGACCAACCAAAAGAGCGGACAAGTCGATATTACGACGAATTTCCCTTTTAAAGAGATAAACAACATGGCAAACGACCCGAATATTAAAGTGATAAACCAAGCAGGTCAAGGATACCAGGGGATTCATCTAAATACGTCCAAAGCGCCGTTTAGTAAAAAAGAGCTGCGTCAAGCTGTCGATCTCATGATTGATCGCGATGCGCTGGTAAAGGTTGCTCTGAGCGGCGCCGCAACGCCGGCTCACTCCCCGTTCGCGCCTTCCCAATTCGCTTACGGCGATTCGGATAAATACGATAAACCTAACTTGGAAAAGGCTAAGGAGCTTTTGAAAAAAGCAGGCAAACCGGATGGCTTCGCCTTCACTTTGAAGATCGGAACGACCCCGACGAATCAACAGGTGGGAGAGATGATTCAAAATATGCTGAAACCTGCAGGCATCACCGTTAACCTTGAGAAAGTGGAGTTCGGAACCCTGCTTGAACAAGCAAAGAGCGGAAACCATGAATCCGTGCAAGTTGGATGGAGCGGAAGACCGGATCCGGATCAAAACATTTATGAATTTGCTTACACGGGCGCTTCCAACAACTATTCGCAGTATAGCAACCCCGAGGTTGATAGGCTATTGAAAGCAGGGCGTGACGAAGGAAACGAGACGAAGCGTAAAGCCATTTATAACGATTTGATGAAAATATTGAACGATGATGACGAATACGTCTACTTGTGGCATTCCAATAACGTCTTTGGCATTTCCAAAGCGGTACAAGGCTTCAAGTATATTCCGGACGGTCTGATCCGTACGGCAACAATCAGTAAGTAAGGAGAATCCTTATGACGTTTTTAGTAAGGCGTCTGCTTCTGGCCGTGCCGGTCATTGTTCTTGTAACGATCATGGTCTTTTCCTTGCTGCATATGCTTCCCGGCGATCCTGCAACGGTCATTCTAGGCCAAGAAGCTACGCCGGATGCTGTAGCTGCATTGCGCGACGAGCTTGGCTTGAACAAGCCTATCGTCGTCCAGTACTTCGATTGGATGGGAGGGGTGCTTCAGGGAAACCTGGGGCGCTCGCTCGTAGATCGATCTCCCGTGTCCGAATTAATTGCATCCCGATTTCCGGCTACATTAGAGCTGACGATCGGTACATTTATCGTGTCTTTGCTCATAGCGATCCCGGCTGGAATCGTTTCAGCCACCCGCCAAGGCAAATGGATCGACTATTTCAGTACGATTATGGCGCTAGGGGGCATGTCGATTCCCCATTTTTGGCTGGGCATGATGTTGATCGTATTTTTCTCGGTTCAATTGGGATGGCTGCCAGCTTCGGGCTATGTTCCTTTTAGCGAGGATCCTCTCGGCAATATTTCCGCGATGATTTTGCCTATTGTGGCAACGGGGCTTCGCGAGTCGGCCGTTCTAATGCGAATGCTTCGAAGCAGCCTGCTCGATGTCATGCATGCGGATTATATCCGAACTGCCTATTCCAAGGGGCTTAAGGAACGTGCAGTAGTTCTCGGACATGCGCTAAAAAATGCATTGGTTCCCGTCGTTACAACAAGCGGCTTGATTGTAGCCGGACTTCTCGGGGGGCTTGTCATTACGGAATCCATATTTTCAATCCCCGGATTCGGGCGACTTATTGTGGAATCCATCTTCAGACGTGATTATGTTACGGTGCAAGGAGCCATTCTCGTTTCTGCCTTAATGGTTGTCGTTGTTAATTTGATTGTCGATATTCTGTATGCATTCATTGATCCTAGAATCAAGATGGGAAAGGGGGCTGAATAAATGAGCTTTCAAGCAAATGCCGACCTTTCCCGACAAGGATTAAGCAACCCCCAATCGAATGAGGCTCCGGAAAAAGTAAAAAGCCGGTTTCTTCTCCTGCTTCGCAGGTTTCTTCGTAATCGATTGGCGGTATGCGGTGCATTCATTATTGGAATGCTAATGGTTGCAGCCATTTTTGCGCCGCTGCTTGCGACACATGACCCTATATTTAGTCAAGACTATTCCAATATTTTGCAGAAACCAGGCAACGGCCATTTCCTGGGAACCGATGATTTGGGTCGGGACACTTATTCCCGCCTCCTTTATGGGGCTAGGCTTTCGATCCAGGCCGCGCTGGTTTCCGTAGGAATCGCCGTGCTGATCGGTGTACCGATCGGACTGGTTACCGGTTATTTCCGGGGCTTCTGGGATGAATGGGTAGTCATGCGCATCGTAGATGCCATGCAGGCATTTCCATCGCTGATTTTGGCGCTTGCGATGGCTGCAGCTCTGGGCGGGGGCTTTTATAATGCGATGATCGCGATCGGTATCGGCTTCACGCCGGCGTTCGTCCGCATTACGAGAGCGCAGGTGCTGACCGTGCGTAATCTGGAGTACATTCAGGCGGCCAAAGCGATCGGCGCCCGAAATTGGAGGATCATGTTTCTGCACGTGCTGCCTAACTCCATGGCTCCGCTTATGGTCCAAATTACCCTTTCGATGGCCGCCGCCATCATTGCCGAAGCGGGCCTTTCCTATCTGGGTCTTGGGGCTAAGCCGGAAGAGCCGAGTTGGGGTTCGATGCTGCATATTGCACAGGGATATTTGAATATTGAGCCCCTGTTGGCATTTTGGCCGGGAATGTCCATCTTTCTTGTCGTGCTCGGCTTTAATTTCCTTGGAGACGGTATTCGTGAGGTGCTGGATCCGAAGCTTAAACGATAGTCAAAAGGAGGTAAAAAGATGGTATATGTCTATTCCGAAGAAAATGTAATGCCTCCCTTAGAGCTGGATGAAGTGGACCAACAAATTTTGGAGTCGCTGCACGAGAACAGCCGAATCTCATATACGGATCTGGCCAAAAGGATCGGGCTTTCCCGGATCGCCGTGCAGCAGCGGATTGCCAGTCTGATTGAGGCGGAGGTGATTGAACGGTTCACGGTGGTCATTAATCCGGCGAAAGTCGGAATACAGGTCTCGGCGTTTTTCAACGTTGATATCGAACCGCAATTTTTGGACGAGGTCGCTGAGAAATTGTCCAAAGAGCCTCCGGTTACAAGTCTGTACCATATGTCGGGCCCAAGCACACTTCATATGCATGGCGTATTTAAAAATATGCATGAGATGGAAAATTTTTTGCTCAAAACACTTTACGCAATGCCCGGCATTGTACGTGTAGACAGCCAGCTGCTGCTGCGGCGTTATAAAAGTCGGATGGGGCTAAAGCTGTAATGAGCTTGGCAGGGGGTTAACTGTTTGAGTACAAGATCTTATAAGGAGCTCTTGATTGCCATGATGCGCACGGGAATCTTGGGCTTTGGCGGCGGGCCTTCCGTTATCCCTCTTATTCGCTACGAAGCGGTTACAAAGTACCAGTGGCTGGATGATGCCGAGTTTGGTGAAATTTTGGCGATCGCCAATACACTGCCGGGTCCGATCGCTCCCAAAATGGCGGCCTATCTCGGGTACCGGCTGAATAAATCAGCGGGAGCTGCCGTTGCGGTGCTCGCGCATATTTTGCCGACCAGCCTTGCCATGATTGCTCTTCTAGGGTTTCTTTACAAATTGCAGCATTCCCCTGTCGTTACAGGGATGATTTCCGCGGTACGGCCTGTGATCGCTGTTATGCTCGGTCAAATGGCGTATGAATTTGCTGCGAAGTCGGTCAAAGGCCTCGGGAAGCTCGGTGCGATTATTTTTGGTGCGATTGCTTTTATACTCCTCTCCGTGGTAAATCTGCACCCTGGCATCGTTGTTGCTATTTTCTTATTATATGGAGTTTTTCATTTTAAGCTAAGACCGGCGGGTAACAAGGATGCAGCCGCGCGGAAAGGGGCTTCCTCATGAATTTGCTGAAGCTTTTCTGGGGCTTTTTCTTGGCAAACGTCCTCGGATACGGCGGCGGGCCTTCTTCTATACCGTTGATTCAAGAGGAAGTGGTCAATCAATATGGTTGGTTGACCAATGCCCAATTTGCAGATGTACTTGCAGTGAGCAATGCGCTTCCAGGTCCCATCGCCACCAAAATTGCTGCTTTTGTCGGCTACCAGCAGGCAGGGTGGGCAGGACTTATCGTCACTTCCTTGGCCACGATAGCCCCTTCGGCCATAGGATTGATTGTCTTGCTCAAAATATTGGACCGATTTCGAAAATCCTCATCCGTTAAGGGGATGACATTACTTGTGCAGCCGGTGATCGCCGTCATGATGATCACCCTAACATGGGAGCTGGGACATCTTTCCTATTTGTCCATCGGCATCTGGCATTCGCTGGGCATAAGCGCTGTATCCCTTTGGGCCTTTACTAAGGGGCGCATTCATCCGGCTTTCGTGATTATTGCCGCTTTTGTATACGGCAGCCTCTTTTTATCCGGACTAACTATTTGAAAGGAAGATGTCTGATGAACTTTGATCCGCTGTACCATCCTTATTCCTCCAGGAGATCGCCGGTTTATGCGAACAACGGGATGGTTGCCACCTCGCAGCCTCTTGCGGCCCAAGCCGGACTTATGATTCTCCGAAAGGGAGGCAACGCTATCGATGCGGCCATTGCAACCGCTGCCGCTCTTACGGTAGTGGAGCCTAGCGCCAACGGGATCGGAGGCGACGCATTTGCGCTGGTCTGGACTCAGGGCAAACTGCACGGACTTAATTCCAGCGGCGCTGCTCCGCAGAGCTTGTCCACCGAAGCTTTAAGCAAAGCCGGGGTCCAAGAAATCCCGAAATACGGCTTTATCCCTGTTACCGTACCCGGGGCGCCGGCCAGCTGGGCTGAGCTTTCCCGGCGGTTCGGCAAGCTGTCGCTCAAAGAGGTTCTTTCTCCGGCAATTGAATATGCAGCTAACGGCTTTCCGATCTCGGCGGGAATCTACTGGAATAAAGCCGTTAACATATTTAATTCCCAACTGAAGGGCGAACAATTCGAAGAATGGTTCCGCGTATTTGCGCCGGAGCGCCGAGCTCCCCGCATCGGTCAACTATGGCGTCTGCCGGATCACGCTGCGACGCTGCAGGAAATCGCCGAAACGAACGCCGAATCGTTCTACCGAGGGGAATTGGCCGAGAAAATCGACCGATTCTCTAAACAATACGGAGGATATATCCGCAAAGAAGATCTATCGGCCTTTGAGCCGGAGTGGGTTGATCCGATCAGTGTCAATTACCGAGGCTATGACGTTTGGGAAATTCCTCCGAATGGGCACGGCTTGGTTGCTTTGATGGCTTTAAATATGTTGAAGGGCTTTGATTTCAGCGAACGTGACATTGTGGAAACGTATCACAAACAGATTGAAGTGATCAAGCTGGCGTTTGCCGACGGTAAGAAGTATATCGCCGATCCTACCAAAATGTCGGTGAGCGTTAAAGATTTGCTTTCCTCCGCTTACGCCGAAGAGCGCCGACGGCTTATCGGCAAGGAAGCCCTTCTGCCGGAGCCGGGTCAACCCCCGCGGGGAGGTACCGTCTATTTGTGTACGGCGGATGGAGAAGGGAACATGGTTTCTTTTATACAGAGCAACTACATGGGCTTCGGATCCGGTTTAGTCGTGCCTGGAACCGGCATTGCGCTGCATAACCGCGGACATAATTTTACATTGGATCCCACGCACGACAACTGCCTGGAGCCCGGGAAGAAGCCTTACCACACGATTATCCCCGGCTTCATGACGAAGGATGACAAGGCAGTAGGTCCTTTCGGTGTCATGGGCGGATTTATGCAGCCCCAAGGACATGTGCAAATGGTCATGAATACGTTGGATTTCCACCTTAATCCGCAGGCTGCTCTGGATGCCCCAAGATGGCAGTGGATGGAAGGCAACACTGTGGAATTCGAGCACGCCACGCAGGCACATATCGTAGAGGCGTTAGCGCGGAAGGGACATATCGCCAAATGGACATTGGGATCCGTTCCGTTTGGCCGGGGCCAAATCATATGGAGAGACGAGGAAAACGGTGTGCTTGTCGGGGGGACGGAGCCTCGTACCGATGGTCAAATAGCCGCATGGTAGAGGTATAGAGATAAGGTCTAGAATGAAATTCTTCAGAGGACAAGACAATACATGGATAAACGATCCGCGCGCTGCGCGGCTTTTTTTTATTACCGCACTTAGTCGGGGGAAACCCTGCCCTGACGCACTCTGCTGCCCCGTATTGGTGAACGTTTTGAGGCAGAGCGCCAGGGAGCCTGTACGCTCCGCCGCATTCGTGGTAAATTGAAGGGTAGATCTACCTGAAGGAGTGACGGTTGTTGACTTACGATACGATCTATTGGCTGATCCTGGGCGCCTCGTTCGTGCTGACGGGCATTGTCGGCGTGCTGGCGATGAAGAAGACTGGGAAGCTGCTTATTTCATTTACGGCGGGCTCGCTGGTCAATTTGCTGGTCATCGGTGCGGGATGGACCTGGTGGAGCGGCGTATTCGCAGGCAGCGAGATGAGCTTTTCAAGACTGTTCGGTTTATTCGGATTCGGGGTTTGCTGGGTGAATAACGAGGTGCTGCTGATCTTTGCCCAATTGATCATGAAGCGGAAAGTCAGCGGCTTTAAGTACAAGCCGGATAACCCGGACGATTTGTAACAGAACTGTAATCTGATTTTCATCGTGAGTTAATGCTCGGGGGCTATAATAAATATCGACCCCCCTTTTTTAATATATAAATCCCTTGACGGCCTGCAATCCGACGTGATGGCAGGTTATTTTTTTGCGTAAAAAAACTCCCGTTCCTTACAGCAATGGAAGCTGCTGCAAGAACGGGAGTTGCCCGGGGGAAGCTTAGAATTTGGAAGCCAGCTCGGCCGCTTGCTTCAAGCCTACTTGCACGATCGCTTCGGAACGGTCTGGGAACTGGTTGTGGCCTTCAACTACAACCGTATGAAGATCGGTTACGCCGAAGAAGGTCATGATCGTTTTTACATAGTTCAGGGACATTTCGAGCGAAGCCATCGGACCTTCGGAATAGACGCCGCCGCGAGCGTTAAGCAGCGCGACTTTCTTGTTGCCTGCGAGGCCCTCCGGACCTTGTGCGGTGTAGCGGAACGTTTTGCCGGCTTGCGTCAGGTAGTGCAGGTAAGTGATCAGCTGAGCAGGAACGGAGAAGTTCCACAGCGGGAAGGCGAAAACTACTTTATCGGCGGCAAGAAAGCCGTCTACGTAAGAGTTTACCAGCTTCGATGCTTCTTGCTCTTCCTCTGTCAGCTCGAAGCCTTTGGCCAGCTTGAACATCGCCGTCATGTGGATGGTATCGTAGTAAGGAAGCGCATTGGCGAACAAATCGAGCTCAGTGATCGTGTCGTTCGGATGATTCTCCTTGTAGTTGCGAAGGAACGTATCATACAGTTGTACGCTGACCGCTTGGTCCGCTGGGCGGGAGTTGGCTTTCACGAAAAGTACGTTGGAAATCATGATTTCCTCCTAGAAAGTAAATTATGAATATTTGTTTAACTTCTTACATTAAGTAAGTACATTGGTATCATAAAACAACTCGCTTACTATTGTCAAGTAAATTTCGTTTCAAATGTCGTTTCAATGCTTGGAGCACGTATAATGTCGGCCTAGGAAGAAAAGCTAAGGATTGGCAATGAACTTGAAGAAGCTTCGACTGAATAATCAAGATTGGATGTGAGCCGCGCATGACGAATCAGGTGAAGCAAGCGGAATTCAAGCGGGTGCTGGAACGGAACGGCCGGCTGTGCGCCGATGTGGAGGTGGAACTGGAGGGTGACGGGGGCAAGCTTGTAGTCTTGTTCGAGGAGTCCGAGGATAACGATCTCGACATGGTCATGGTGCTACGCAAGGATGCGGAGACGTCGATCGACTGGTATGACAACGATCTTCATGCCGCTTACGAGGACATCACGGTGGAGCTCTTCGCCGATCGTGAAGGACAGACGCATTGGGGTCCGAGAGAGTCCTTCAAAGAACAGATTCTCAGTTTCGGCAGCGTGCGGGAGCACATTCACCGGTCGCTGGAGAATGCGGTCCGGCCGAAGGCTGAAGCGTGATAAAAAAAAAGCACATACCGGCCTGCGCCGGGCCCCGGCTCATGTGCTTCCGGCGGCCTAGCGCCGCTTCAGGCTGTAGAGAAACCCAGTAGTCATTTTCCGATAACAGAGGCGGACGCTATCGCTCTGCAGGGGATACCCCGCTTGCCGCCTTTAGCATTTTTCTGCATATCCGGGTTTCTCGTCAATCTGCAGCGGCTTAAAGCCGCTTATTTGCGTTCTTTAAACTTTCGTTCCTGGTTTTCCCACCGCAAATTCATCACGAAGAAGCCGATGAACGAAAAGACGACCAATCGTGCGAAAAACCAATTGGGCGTATACGTTCCCATGGTCAGCCACTCCGACAAGGTGGTAAGTCCGGTAAGGATAAAGCCCCAGGCTGCGACGCCGAGGTACATGACATATTTGGCCTTGCCCATCTGTCTCCGGCGGCTCCATTTGGCTGCTTGCGCCTCGTTCATTCCGCTCATTTCGGTAATAACCCCCCGGTATTGCATGAATAGGTTGACTCGTAACTCTGCTTATTTCGTGAAGCGTTCCGCCGTCTCCTTCTTGTTCAGAGAACGTTCACAAACTATTTTAGTTTGCCCGGTCCCGGATCAACAGCAATTCTCAATAGCTGTAAAAAACTTGGAAATGTGTGGTACAATCAGGGCTGATGGAATGGAAGACTTGGAAGGAGCTTACAACCAATGGGGAAACTATTGATTTTTGCGCTGCTCTGGCGTTTGACGGGAAATCCGCTGCTTGCGCTGCTTGTTGTCGTCATCGTCTTATATTTTCTGGACCGGAGGTTTATCGGCTTGACCCCGAACGTCTTGAAGCCGCTGCAGCGGATGCGCCGCTTGTCGCGGCTGCGGGAGGAGCTGCGGCTCAATCCGCATCATACCTCGGTAAAGCTGGAGATGGCAAGACTCGAGATGGAGCGAAAGAAATACGCTGAGGCGGAAAAACTGCTCCGGCAAACGGCAGAGGTGATGGAGGATTCGGCTGAAGTATTGGCGGAGCTGGGCATATGCGAGCTGAAGCTCGGCCGTTTGGACGAGGGGGAGCGGCATATACTGGAGGCGGCCCACCGGAACCCGAGGGTGAAGTACGGAGAGCCTTTTTTACGGCTCGGTGAAGCCTATGCGGAGAAGGACCCTGCCAAAGCGGTGGCCTACCTCCGGCGTTTCGGCGAGGTCAATTCCTCCTCCTGTGAAGCGTACTACCGGCTTGGCGGTCTATATAAGCGGCTCGGACAACAAGAAGAAGCCTCCCGGGCTTTCCGGGAGACCACTCAATTGTATCGGAGCCTGCCGAAGTATAAACGGCGTCAAGAACGCCGTTATGCGCTGCTGGCCCGCTTCAAGTAAAAGCGGGAGCAGCCTCGATCCGCGCGCGGCTAGGTTCGAACAGCGACAGGTCGAGCTCCGGCTTCTCGGCCAGTACGACCTGGCGGATGATACGTCCCGTCACCGGAGCTAACAAAATACCGTTGCGGTAATGCCCGGTCGCGAAGATCAGTCCGGGTGCTTCCTCCCACGCGCCGAGGAAAGGAAGGCCGTCCTGCGTTCCGGGACGCAGGCCCGCCCACGTACCGAGAAATTCGGAGTCGGCTATTCTTGGAAGCAGAGCGGAGGCGCGATCATGCAAATCGGCGATCACTCCGGTCGTAGCCCGCTTGTCGAACCCCGCCTCCACCTGAGTAGCTCCTATAATATAGCTGCCGTCCAGCTTCGGAACGACGTAACAGCCCTTGGTGAATACCGTGGAACGAATCAGCGGCGCTTCCGTCTTCACGGAGATACATTGGCCTTTGACGGGGAACATGGGAAGCTGAAGACCAAGCGGAGCCGTCAAGGCCGGGGACCAGGCGCCGGCGCTGAGAATGACGAGATCCGACTCGAGCGTTCCTTCCGAGGTTCGCACGCCGGTGACGCGGCCGTTCGGTGCGGAGACGAGGCTGAATGCCGGCGTCCATTCTAGGATGCGGCAGCCTTGCCGTACGATCGAAGCACGAAGTGCTCTGGCAAGCCACACCGGATGGACCTGATGATCCGCCGGGAGATGCAGCCCGCCGCGGATGAAGGGGGAGAGCTCCGGCTCGAGCTGCAGCATCGCCTCAGTCTCCAGCCATTCGGCTTGACGAATCCAAGGCAGTCTGCTGCGCAGCTCCTTCTCGTCCTCCTGCGTCAGCGCCGCGCGAAGAACGCCTTCCCTTATATATTGAACGGACAAACAGCTCGCTTGCTCCAGTTCTTCGACCCATTCCGGGTAAAGCGCTTGGCTGGCCCGGCAGAGCTCGTAGAACGAGCCGGGATGGTGGGTCTCCACTTGGGCGCCGAGCATACCGGCCGCCGCCGTGGAAGCTTCCTGGAGAAGTGCGCCTTTATCCAATATTGTACAATGAAAACCGGCTTTCCCGAGCTCGTAGGCAATGGAGCAGCCGATGACGCCTCCTCCGATAATCAACGCCTTGGACGATGCGTTACCGTTTGCATGCGTATTGCTATTCGTACTCATGACCTTCATTCATCTCCTTGATAATGCATCACGGTTCCGATTGAACCGGGTGATCGCTTCTTGAAACGCCGCCAGCTGCCCCTGTGGATCGGGGCTCAGGAAGAAGGAGGAGAGCACGGCAAAGCCGGCGCAGCCGGTTGCCAGCACGTCCTCCGCGTTCTCCGGCACGATGCCCCCGATCGCGATAACCGGCACGGGCGACGCCTGCACGGTCTCCGTCAGCGCCGCAAGGCCGCGGGGCTCGAGACCGGGCTTCGAGCCCGAGGCAAACACATGGCCGAACAGGACGTAGTCGGCCCCCTGCCGGGCGGCCTCGGACGCCTCGGCCGCGGAATGCACCGAGCAGCCGATCCGCATCCCACCGGGCACGATGTGCCTTGCCTGCGCCGGCGTCAAGCTGCTCCAGGCGAGCTGCACGCCGTCCGCTCCCGCCGCCATTGCCGCATCGACCCGGTCGTTCACCACGACCGCGGTCTGCGGCAGCAACGGCTTCAGCCTAGCGTGCCACTGTACCAGCTCCCACGCGCTGCGATGCTTCTCCCTCACGTGCAGCGTGTGGATGAGCGCAGTGGAGCAGCTCTCCAGTATCGACGCCACCTCGTCCAGCTCTTGGCGCCCCGTCGTTATGACATGAAGCTCCTGCTCGCTTCTCACCTTCGTACCACCTTCATCTTGTTCTGCGCCTCTCCGGTTTCCGGGGAACGCATGAACCGTTTCCATTCGCGTGCTTTTCTGGCGTCGTACCGTTTCGATTACTCCCATCATACTCTCCATCCCGGGTACCGTCAAAGCTATTGACGAAGTTGTCATAAAAATATCACGATCCATGCGGCAACCGGCGGTTTCTCCGCCTTGACGCTGGGGAATGGGAATTATACACTAAGGAGAAGCCCGATTCGACATCGTTTGCTAAGGAATCAGGCATATTCGGATGCCTGGGTTTTCTATCAAATACATTTCAACAATTCGACCTAAGGAAGTGACAGACGTGACCATAAGCAAAGCGCTTACGATTGCAGGCTCCGACAGCGGGGGAGGGGCCGGAATTCAAGCGGATTTGAAAACGTTCCAGATGCTGGAGGTGTTCGGCATGTCCGCGATTACGGCTGTGACGGCGCAGAACACGCTCGGCGTCCACGGCATTTACGATATTCCGCTGGAAGGCATCGAACGCCAGATTGATGCCGTCTTCACCGATCTCGGAGTGGATGCGGCCAAGACCGGCATGCTTTCCCAGCCGGAGGTGATCACCCTTGTAGCGGGAAAAATCCGGCATTACGGCCTGAAACGGCTCGTCGTCGATCCGGTCATGATCGCCAAGGGAGGAGCCAGTCTGCTCGCGGCAAGCGCCCAGAACGCCCTGCGTGATCAATTGCTTCCTGTGGCCGCCTTGGTTACGCCGAATTTGCCCGAAGCCGAAGTCATTACGGGGCGGAAGATCGAGACGCTGGACCAGATGAAGGATGCGGCGCTGCGGCTCGTTAACGAATTCGGCGCCGGTGCGGCCGTCGTGAAGGGCGGGCACCTGGAGGGCGAGCCGACGGACGTGCTGTACGACGGAGAGTCGATCCATCTGCTGACCGCTCCGCGGACCCAAACCCGGCATACGCACGGAACCGGCTGCACCTTCTCTGCGGCGGTGACCGCAGAGCTGGCCAAAGGCCGGACGATGCTGGAGGCGGTCCATACCGCCAAGCGATTTATTACGCTGGCGATCGAGCAGGAGCTGGGGCTGGGCGGAGGCCATGGGCCGACCAATCATTGGGCCTACTGGCGCTCACGGGAAGCGCGAGATCCCAGGACTAGCTGAAGAAGGAGCAACGAATTCATGAGCTACGAATATTTGATGCAGGCCGTTCTGCTGATCTTTCTGCTGATTCTGTTTTTTCCCGTGATGATCCTCTGGTCCAAATGGAGAAAAAGGAGACGGAAATAAAAGATGTACTATATTAATCATGAGCAGTTTCGTCTGCGTTTGGATGTTATCCCCCAACTGATCGAAGCTTGCCTGGAGCTTGAGCGGCAGTGGAAGCCGGGATCGCTTCTGCTTCATTTTGCACAGGAACGCACCTTGCACCTCGCCATCGAGACGGTTACGGACATCGGCAGCTTGCTCATCGACGCGTTCATGATGCGGGACGCGAGCAGCTATGAGGATATTGTCGAGATTTTGGAGGGGGAAAAGGTGTTCGGGCAGGGTACGGCGGCCGTGCTCAAGGAGCTGGTTCAGCTGAGGCGCCTCTTGACGCAGGATTATCCGCTTCTGCCAAGAGAAGCGATGCATCCGCTCATTAAGACTTTGCCTTCCGTCCTGGCCGAGTTTGCCGAAGCGGTACCTGCCTTCATCAGCCGGGAATCGCTCTAGCCGGGATGAGCCCGGAGAGCGAGGAAGGCTCTTCCTCGATAGGAATTAACATACTTATTAGTCTGTTAATTTACTTATTGTCGGATATCGATTACAATATCAATATCCGATCGGATACGCGGAGCTTGTGCTGCGGAAGAAGCCAGTTGATTGTGAGGCGGTGAGGCTTAATGAATCAGGAGCACGATGCATCCACCCGCAAAGTCTTATTGACCATGCTGAAAACCCAAGGACCCATGACGGTCAATGACATGTCCAAGCAGCTGGGCATTACCGAGATGGCGGTACGCCGCCATTTGAACACGCTGGAAAAGGACGGCTTGCTCGAGACGAAGCTGGTTCGCCAAGCGATGGGGAGGCCGTCGCATACGTATTTGCTCACTGCCGCGTCCGACGATCTCTTTCCCAAGAAGTACCAGCATCTTACGCTGGATTTGCTGGGGGAGCTCGCGGCGGTTGCAGGAGAGGAGCAGGTCGATCAATTGTTCGACCGGAGGAAGGATCGGCTCATTGAGCGATATACGGATCAAACCGAAGGGAAGCCGTTGCCTGAGCGAATACAGGCTTTAGCCGACATTCAGAACGCGAACGGGTACATGGTGGAGTGGGAGCAGCCGGAAGAGGGTATGTTTGTTTTCCGCGAGCATAATTGCCCAATAGCCCAGGTTGCCCAGCAGTACCAGCATGCCTGCAGCTGTGAGCTTGCGATGTTCCGGAAGCTGCTCGATGCGGAAGTCGAGCGCACGGAATGCTTGGCCAAAGGCGGAGCCCGGTGCACCTATATTATTCACGGAAACAAATAACCATCCTCGGGCAGCTCGGCCGCTCGAAGATGGTTTTTTTGTCTGGTTTCTCTGAAAGACTCCGATAAGGAGTTTTTTTATTCCTGCGACATCTCGTTCGCCTCGGATCCAGTTAACGGCTCAGGGGCGCGCTTTCTTTGCCAACGGCTGTTAATATAGGCGATACCGTAGGACAGCAGGCCCAAGGCGAACAGCACGATAATTTTATAGATCGTTTCGGAGCCGTAAAGGTCGAACAAGAGCGTTTTGACCGCAACGCAGAGAAGCACGATGGAGCCGAATGCCCGGTAGACCTGCTGCCGGCTGTAGGCGCCCCATAGGAACAAGAGCAGTGCGTAAACGCCCCAGGAGAGGGAAAGGGTCAGGTTGGCATCCAGCCAGCGGCCGAGCCGGTAATATTCGATCAGATTCAGCATCTGCAGCGTGAGGAGCCCTCCGACCACCAGATGGCTCAGCAGAGACAGGGCAATGGACAGGATGCGCCTGTCATCCTCCCGCAGCCGGGCGAAATCCGTATGCAGTGATAAATAAAAGCCCATAGCGGCGAGCAGCTCCCATGCGAATGCCGCCCAATTCAGGAACGGCAGATAGACGCCGAACCAGATCCCCCAGGGTGTATCCCAAGTCGTTGCGAACCAATAGCACCCTACCGCCAGCCAAATGACGGCCGCCGCCGCGCGGAGCGTATCCAACCGGCGAAGCTTCCCGGCGATCAGCAGGCCGGAGGCCACAGCGAGCCAGAGCAGCACGTTGACCAGCGGCTTGATGTCCCAACCCTTGCCGAACTGCACCGAGGCAATCAGCAGAAGCAAGAGCCCGCCGAACAGCTTCGTCAGCACCGGTACGGTAAAAGCGCCTTCCAGACGATGCACGATCAAAGCAAGCAGCACATAGAGCAAGCCCATCAGTCCGAGCGGGTAAGCGAACGAAACGGACGGATCCAGAATGGCCGAGGCCCATAAGCCGAAAATGACGGCGTTCACGATGCCGAGGTACAGGTTCAGGCCGTCAAACTTTTTCGCGCAGGCCCATGAGGAGAGAAGCAGCGCGAGCACGTAGAAGGCAAAAGCGGACAAGGCATACCGGAACGGCAGGCTCCAATAACCCGCGGACACCGGATGAAATTGAACATAGTAGATGGCGTAGAGCAGCCAGGTGCCGATGAAGGCGGTAAGCCGCAGCTCCGTCCATTGCTTTCGGATACTGATCAAGAAATAAGCGGTGTTCAATACAAGAAGATACAGGAACAGGGTAAATACCTGATCCGTCTCCGGCCTAAGAATCATCGGAGCGGCGAGACCGCCGAGCAGACCCAGGTTCATCAACAGCCGAAGCTGAAGCTTGTAGGATAGGAAGCTCATCCCCAGAGTCAGCGCAAGCATGCAGAGGAATACGGTGAGGGAATCCCAAAGGGCAAAATAGATTCCGGCAAAAGCAAACGTCGTATACAGTACGGCGACGCCGAGCCCTGCGGACAGCTCCCCGGCGAGCCGACGCCGCTCGAGCAGCTTAAAGCTCGCGATCAGACCGGCAGCTCCGACGAGCAGCCCGAGACCGATCTTAAGCGGCTCCGATACCCAGCTCTGGCTCCAGGTATACTTCAACAAATAAATGAAAGCACAAACCATGAACAGCGTGCCCAGCAAATGAATCCAGGATCTGCGCAGCATCTCGTTCATCGGGATCAACCTCCAGCGGTGTGTTATCGTATTGATCCAATTGTAAACTGCTGGAGATTTTTCCATAAGTACTAACTTGTTCTAGTACCGCTTGCTGCACCGAGGACAAAAGCGGATTTTTCTTTTATTTGCTTTTCTTATAAGTCGACTGCTGCACGGTGGCGGAGCCAACGCTTTTCCCGCTATCCTTCTGATCGTTTGAGCTGCCGGCGGCCGCAGCCGACTCGCGATTGTCTTTGGCTGTAGTATCGCTGGAAACCCCCATGGTATCCGCATATCTGCGTTCGACGGCCGGGCCCGGAGCTTCTCCGGGCTCCAGCAGCCGCGTCTCAAGCGCGTTCATCGCGTCGATCATATCCTTCTCCTTCACGACCATATAGGGGCTTTCCCATTCGGCGTTAAGCGGAATGAATTCATATGTGTCCGGCTTCATGGAGCGGAAGGAGAGCACCCAATCCCGCAGCTTATTTTCCGGAATATCCGTCTTCAGGTTACGGCCGGCAATTTCCATGACACCGCCCCACTGCGTTATGCCGCTGAAGGAGGTCAGCTTCTCGACGAGCTTGCTGAGCACCATTTGCTGGCGCTCGTTTCTCGCCGTATCCGAGGATTCGTCAGTGCCGCCGTTCGATTTGCGGTAACGCAGGAAATCAAGCGTTTGCTTGCCGCTTAAGGTTTGAAGCCCCTTCTTTAGATTAATATCCGTTCCGTCCGAAGTGTCGGTGTACCGCATATCCATATCCACATTCACTTCTACGCCATCCAGTTCATCCACCAATTGACGGAAGCCTTCGAAATTAATGACGGCCATATAATCGATTGGAATTTGGAACAGATCGCTAAACAGCTCTTTGGTGCGGGGGATCGCAGTTTCTTTATCTTTGCCGTAATAATACGCATAATAGTAATTCGCTTTGTGATCGCTTAAGTTGTACTTCTTCGGCGGCTTAATTTCCAAATCCCGCGGGATGGAAACGATCGTGGCGGCATGCGTGGACGGATTAAGGCTGACCAGCATCATCACGTCCGTGTTCATCGATCCGTCGCTGCCTTCCCGGTTGTCTATGGCCGTAAGCAGCACCGTCAAAGGCTTTTCCACTGCAGTAGAGGAGTCTTTTGCCGGAGCGGGTGCCGTCCCGGCCGGGACGCCTGCCGAGATGTTCTTTATTGCGTCCTGCGCTTTATGATATAAATAGCCGGCATATACGCTTGCACCCGTGCCTGCAATAAGCAGAAACGCCGCGCTCGCCAGCATCACCTTCTTCCAACGCGGCATTTTACCGATGGCTTTGAGCATGGGATGAAACCTCCAGATTGGTTTGTCGAATGAACTCACAATAAAATAGACGATGGAGCGGCAGGGAAGGTTCAAAAATATGAATAATTTATTGAGGTTTGACAAGCGCATCACACTTTGAGCATAATATGGATAGCTGCTAACGATCCGTTAGCGGCTCCCAAGAAATCACCGGAAGGAGCAGTGATTTGAAATGTCTTACGATATTGCCATTATCGGAGCCGGCCCGGCAGGCGCAAGCGCGGCGCTCTTCGCCGCCAAGGCAGGAAAGAAGACACTGGTAGTCGATAACGACCAGAGCGTCACGAAACGGGCCTGGTTGGAGAACCATTACGGTGTTGACGGGATAACGGGGCCGGACCTGGTGGATTTGGGGAAAAAGCAAGCGCAGAAGTTCGGAGCCGAGCTGGTGCAAGGTAAAGTGACTGCGATTGCGAAGAGCGGGGCCGTCTTCCAATTGACAACCGAGAACGGCAGCTTTGACGCACAGCATGTCATTCTGGCGACCGGACTTTCGGTCGATCTGGCAGAGTCGGCAGGGCTGGCGACGAAGCCGGGAACCGAGCCGCGGATCAAGACCGTATTCGATGTCGACGCGAACGGCAAAACCAACGTAGCCGGCATATGGGCAGCGGGGACGGCCGCCGGGGTCAGCATGCATACCATTATTACAGCCGGAGACGGCGCGAAGGTTGCCATCAATGTCATCAGCGAATTGAACGGCGAACGCTATGTGGATCACGATGTAATGAAAGCTTAACGAACAACAGCACCCGATTCGATTCTCAGGACAAGCCTGAGGCGAACCGGGTGCTTTTTTTTCTTGAAGATTTGACTACGCTTGCGCTTTGGAGGCGGCAACCAAGCGCTCGGCCTTTGCGCGGACCCAATCGTAATGGGCTTCGCCGATTTCTTTCAAATTAATGAGAGAGCCCCCGATTCCGACGCCGTAACAGCCGATCTTCATAAATTCCCCTATATTGTCTTGGGTTACGCCGCCGACCGCCATCATCGGAATGCTGCTAAGCGGGGCCATCAATTCTTTGATATATCCGATGCCGAGGCTGGCGCCGGGAAAAATTTTGATCGCAGTCGCGCCCGCCTTCCATGCCTTGACGACCTCCGTAGGCGTCATCGCGCCGGGGAAGATCGGAACTTTCCGTTCCGCAGCGTAGCGGATGACCTCTTCATCCGTATTCGGCGTCACCAGATATGAAGCGCCGCCGTCGAGCGCCTTCTTCGCGTCTTCGACGTCCAGTACGGTGCCGGCTCCAATGTACATCCGGTCCCCGTAAGCCTTCTGCAGCTCCGCGATCATGTCCAGTGCGCCGGGTGTATTGAGGGTCACCTCCATGACGGGAATCCCTCCTGCCAGCAGCGCTTCCGCCACGCCTGAAATATGCTGCCGTTCCACGCCTCTAACGATCGCTACGATGCGCGCTTGCTCGAGGAGCTTCAATCCTTCTTCTCGCTGTAATGACATGTTTTTTCCTCCGCTTTTCTCTTAGTCTCCCGTTTATTATACAACCTTTTTGTGGCAATGAGATAGGCTCGGGTTATTTTCTTATTTCCGGGGAAATGGGGATCCGGGCGATTTTTTTGAAATTTGTTGTGTCAAAATGGAGGTCATCTACCTATACTGTATTATCCCATAGGCATTCGTCTAGAGGCGCCGGGGTGAGCGGAGGAGGTGGCTGCATCGTGGGATGGGCGATTGTCACGCTGCTGCTTGTTCTGAGCGCATGCGCGGCGGTGATCACGTATTTTGCCGTCCGCATGCTGCGGGCAGCGCAGATTACCTTAATCCATACCGAAGGTACGCTGGAGCGGATCCTGGCAGAGCTGCGCGCCACGAATGAGGAGTCGCAGAGGCTTATCGGGTTATCGTCGGAGGTGCTGAAGGATATGCAGGGCAAGCTTCGAGCGGTGGACAGCTGGTTTATTGCAGCTCAGTCTACAGGGGAGGCGGCGGATCGGATGTCCCGATCAGTACAAACCTTGTCAAGAGCGGTGGAGGATACGGTTCTGGAGGCAAAACGGTCGGTACATAGCAGCCAGAGCACGGTGAACGAGCTGATGGAGCTTACCACAGCCGGTATCCATCTATGGCACCGATGGCAGGCTTCGAGACAGACCAAGACGGAACTTACGGCACCGCCGGTTTCTAAACATTTCAAGGAGGAATGAACAGCATGGCAAACAACAAAAGCAAGGATCTCTTCGTAGGGGCACTGATCGGCAGTTTGCTCGGAGCGGCGACGGCGCTGCTCTTCGCGCCGAAATCCGGTAAGGAGCTGCGCGCGGATATCGCTGACGGCGCCAGCCGCGTAAGCGAAACAACCCAGCGTGTAGCAGGTGATGTGGCGGAAAAATCGAAGCAGCTCGTATCCAATGTCAGCGAAAAAACGCAAGCCGCCGCTCAAACCATCGGGAAGCAAACCTCCGAATGGGCCGGCAAAGCGAAGGATGCCGTCCTTTCCGTAAGTCAGGAAGTCAAGAGCTGGGGCAAAGAGAAAGGGGATGCCGGGACTGAGGAGGTTAAGTCTGCAGAAGCATCGGTCGCGGCAACGACGGCGGATAAGGAATAAATTATAAATTAAAACCATCGTGACGGATCGAATCCGCGTTCCGATGGTTTTTTGCATTTGATAAAAATTTATAAGTTTTCGTGGGCTTATAGCTTCGCATCAAACTTGATAAACGCGCTAGTCAATGTAAGACAAGGACTAGCGCGTTTATCCTGGTGCGGGCGAGTTTCGTGATTACCACTTGGATGGATCGATTTTGCTGGGATCGAGTCCTTCCCAGATGTTCTTGATCTGATCGGCCTTCTTCGGATCGTCAAATACGAGCCAAGCCGTAGGCAAATAGCGTTCGCCATATTCGCTGGAGGGCTTGTTGACGATCTTGTTATCCTTCACAAGCACGGTGGACGAGCCTCCGTCCAGATTGGCCGCCGTCACGGCTCCATGCTCCAGGAAAATTTTCTGAATATCGTACAAGGTAGCGCCGATGCTGTACCCCGGCTGCCGGCCGTCAATGATGGCGAACATGATCGTGCCGTCTTCCTTCTGGGCCATGCATGTCCGTGGAGCGATGCCCCAGCCGTCGGCTTGATTCTTGATCATCCCGACGCCGTTCACGATAAATTTCGGCGCAAACGTGACCGCATCCTGAACACCCATCTTAATTAATTCATTTGGCGTATACTTCCCTGCCACCATTCGGCCGTCCTTATCGATCCCGACCATATGGTTCGGCGTATTCATGCCGCCGTCATTGTAAAACAGCTTGCCGCCCGACATTACGAGTCCGGTCGGCTGAAAGCCGTTGCCCATCCATTCCGGATCGACGAAGCCGCCGGCGTTCACGCCTGCGACGGCGCCGAGACGTTGCACCATAGAGCTGACCTTCTCACCCTTGCCGACCTTACCGGGTACGGCGATGCGGAGCATCTTCGGATCATGCACGGATAGGAGATATCCTTTAAAATTGTTGCCGGAGATCGGCTCGACCTCAACCGGAGGCTTCCTTACTTCAGGCTGAGCTACGACGGGTTTGCTTTCGACATGCACAATCGGCTTATCCTTAACCTCCGCGTAACGATCGAACTGCGCCCAATAGCTGTTGACACGCTTCTCGAGCTCGTCGCTGCCGATCAAATATTTGGCCCAATCCCGATGCTGCGTTGCGATTAACGTATCGGCCAGCATAAACCGCAGGTTGGAGCCGGATTCAGTCAGGAAAAACCACCCGCTGAAGAACGTGCCGAATATGAGCAGCACGAACACCGTATAGAAGAATAGGGTTACCCCGAAGGAGGAACGGCGCTTTTTGCTCTTGGCCGCCGGCTTGCGTTTCGGCTTCGAAGCGGTTTGAACCTGAGGACGGCTTGATAAATTCGCAGACAATCGATTCAATCCCTTCAAAGTGATCTTTATCAATCTATTAACGAAAAAAAAAGAAAAAAGTTGCACTTTGGCAGACTTTTTTCTAAATTAAACCAAATATAGCTGTTTATTCTTTTGAATCATCAGCTCAAAATCGGCCGCAGGTATCGGCTTGCTGAATACGAAGCCTTGAATTTTGTCGCAGCCCTGGGACATGAGGAAATCCAGCTGCTCCTTCGTTTCTACGCCCTCGGCCAGCGATTTGATCTTCAGCCGGTGCGACATAGCGATCAAGGCCGTGACGATGGCCGCATTGTCCTCGTCACAGGTGAGGTCCCGGATAAAGGATTGATCGATCTTCAGCGTATTCACCCGGAATCGCTTCAAGTAGCTTAGAGAGGAATAGCCCGTTCCGAAGTCGTCGATTGAGATCCGCACGCCGAGCGCCTTGATTCTCTGCATTGTTTCAATGATATAAGGCACATTGTTCATCGCAACGTTCTCCGTGATTTCAAGACATAACTGATCGGGGGACAATCCGGATTCCTCGAGCGCATTCATTACGATTTGGACGAAATGGATTTGGTGGAATTGAATCGCCGAGATATTCACGGATACGACGAGGGAAGGGTAGCCTTTCTTCTGCCAGGCTTTCGTCTGAATGCAGGCTTCTTTAAGCACCCAGTTTCCAATAGGCACAATCAATCCCGTCTCTTCGGCGAGAGGAATAAATTCCCCAGGCGATACTAAGCCCCATTCCGGATGCTGCCAGCGCACCAGCGCTTCCATCCCGAACACAGTTCCTTGGCGCAAATCAACGATAGGCTGGTAGTAAATGACGAACTCATTGCGCTCTAACGCTTTGCGTAAATGTATCTCCAGATTGAGACGATGCAGAGACCGCTTGTTCATTTCCGGATGATAGTAATGATATGAATTCCCACCTTTTTCTTTAGATCGATACATCGCAATGTCCGCATTCTTCAGCAATATATCCGGCACCAGACCATCGTTCGGGTACACGCTGATTCCGATGCTCGCCGTGACGAACAGCTCCTGGTCTTCGATCAAGAACGGGTCCTTGAGCAATTCAGGAATGCCTTTGGCGAATTGTGCCGCCTCGTCAATGTGCGCAAGATCGGTAAGCAAAATAATAAATTCATCGCCGCCGAAGCGGGCGACAACATCTTTGTCTTTGACATACACCCTCAGCTTCTGCGCTAAATTCTGAAGGAGCTGATCCCCGATATGATGGCCGAGCGTGTCGTTTATGACCTTGAACCGGTCCAGGTCGAAGAACAGGATGGCTAGCATGCCCCCCGTACGTTCCGCCTGCTCAAAACAAAGCTTCAGCTTCTCGTCGAACAATAGACGGTTAGGCAAATTCGTTAGCGAATCGTGGTAAGCCATATGTACGATTTGCTCTTCCGCCCGCCTGCGTTCGTTCATCGCGCGAATCGTAGCATAAGAACGCAGGAGCTGGTAATCGTTCGTTTCGTTAATGATTTTATTAAACAGCTCATCATGGAGCTGAGGATTATGTTCGCTGGAGGAACGGTCGGCCGCCTTGATCAATTGAATCGCATTCTCTACATGCTCCCGGTGCAGCAGGGCGGCTGAAGCCGTCTTCGCATGCTTCCGGTGATCGGAGGAGAGATAGATCAGACCTTTCTTGGCATCATACTCCTGCACATGATTCATATTTACGATATTGGCGCTGTCAAGCAGGCGAAACCCGTCCTCAAATAACCATTCTTCCAAATTGTCGAATGAAAAGTCCAAGTAGAATTGCTCATTTTGAGTATGAATCAAGACTTCACGGTTTCGAATGCGGTCGATCTTGACGACATCGCTGGCATCAATCACAAGCACTTCCGAGCCTCTCTTTCCGTCTCTAGTTACGGGAATTTTCTGCATAACCGTTTTCAACTCCACATGAAAAGAGATATGGCTGCCGGAGCCATGGCTCGGCAGCCAGTGTTTGGATATGTATTACTTTTTAAGAAGCTCAGCAGGAGTTTCAGGGCGGTTAAAAATTACTGAATTAGTAAACACAAAAACAGAAGCAATTACCATTAAAGAAGTATTTAGGAATTTAAAAAAATTAATTTTCATTTAGCCACCTCCTTTCAAAAATATGTACCAATTTATAGGCAGTATTGGTTAGTGTAATGGATTGAGTAAGAAATATTGTCGATAGCATAGGGGATTGAGCAAAGAAATTAATACTTACAAAAGCCACACAACTAATTTTAAGTAAAGGATAATATTTAGTATTTATTCTACTTACATTTTGAAGCCCTTGAGGTGACTTTAAAATCATGATAATGAGGCTAAACATATCCATGAAAATACCGTAAACATGATAATTGAAGGTTATGTGAGATGAACTAATTATTAAGATAATTGTGAAAATACAACAAGCTAATGAAGAATGAAGATGTACGCCTCCACTAAGATAACGGAGACCCACAAAACAAACAATTGATATTATGCCATAGAATAAGTGATCCGTAAGGTAACAAACAAATAAAGCAGTGAAAAATGCAAGCAACGTATTAAAACTCAGACTTAAAGCATAGAATAATATTTTCTCTGATGCAGCTTCAGGATAATGTTTTCGTATTGCTTTTGCTGTTTTCATTGCGTAATGATCGATCAAGTTCATCCTTTACCGGCCTCACATAAGTGTCATTAATAATTTTTCGATTATGTTTGTATGCGATGTAGATACCTAGCAAAAATATAATAGTAATAAGAATTGTAAATACAAAACTAACAGATTTCTGGTTTAGAGACATAAGTATCAATTCAAGTAAGATAACACTCACTACCAGAATAGCTGATAATAAAAAATTATATCCTTTTAAAGCTGTACTGTTAGCAAGGTTTTTGGATTTAAAAAGAAACCCTATTTTTCTTCTTTGAAGCAAATATATCAATAGACAAGTGAGCAGAGTTGTAGAAATCTGAATACAAGTAATGAATGTTAAGGAGCTTGTGTCCTGATTTGCTTTTATAATATGTAGTTCTTTCCCTATCCAAAATATGGCTAATTCAATGACGCCACTTGCTACATATCCCGTGATACATATCAGCAAAGAATAAAAAAAAGGTAATTTATATACCAACATAATCAGTATTATTTCTATAGAAAGGACAGGGATTATCAAAAAATCTGTCAAATTAATAATGTCTCTGAATGTAAAGGAAACGAGAGACATCAATAAAGCGATACTATAAATTTTGTGGTAGTTATAGGAAAATTGAAATCTGAACATCGTTAAGGAAAGGATTATCATTGTGGATAATTCAATAGAGGAAAAGAATACCTTGATTACAAATGCCATAAGCATATAATCACCTAATTCATTATAATATTATTATTACTATAGGTCTATGTATATAGTATTAAAGTGGCATATAAAAACAAGTTTACTTTTTCCTGATGTTAATAATATTAATTATAGCCTAAGTTCATTTTTATCTTAATATACTTTGGTTACGGGCACAAGAAAAAAATGTCGAATTTTGAATTATGCAATAAATCTAATCGAGACTGTACTATTGGGATTTAGATTAGTTAATATGTTGAAGTCGATAGTTGACAATTAATACCACTTTTCTTCGGCTTATATATTAACGATGATTTTATCAAAGAAAGTATAACGTTATTTTCACCTTTTAATTGCTTACATTAAAACATAAATAGAGAGTCATTGTTTTTTGTTTAAAATTTGGCAAGAGAATCATCTTTGTTCTAGGTGTCCATTAATTCTTTCTTTGAGAGAAAATAAAAAATAAAAAGAAGAAGAATGGACATGATTGCAGCATTTTCAATCACATACTTCTGATAAATATTCAAGTTCAAACAACTGATAATATTTAAAAACACTGCAAAAACAACAAATAAATTTAGTTGAACATTTGAACTTTTCTTTCGGACTGATCTGTAAACAGGTATAAAAGTAAAACCTAATCTAAAATTATGTAGAAGTAAGCAGATTAATAAATTAATTCCAGCCATAGAAATTGCAGGTAAAATCACATTCTCTTGAATTGATTTCAAGAACTGATCAATTTGAAATCTTGTAAGAAGGAATGTATAGCTAATCTCAAGGATAAATTGAAAAGTGTAGACAATTACAGAAATGAGGATGGAATGAGATAACCTAAATTTATAAATTAAACACATGCATAACACGATAGCAAATAATTGAACTAAACTAATCATGTATTGTATGGAAAAGAATTGAATAGCTAATGAAACATGTGCCATCACAATGGAGCTCATAATTATGTTTCGTGTATTAGCCCCTTTTTTTTGACGAAATAATGATAATGTGAAAAGAAAATAAGATGGCCAAAATATGAATAATAAGGTTATAAAAATATAAAAATATTTCATTATTCCTCCTATATGATTTACTGTGATCTACGTTATTTCTTGTAATTCTTTCACCTCTGTATAACTCGAATTTTAATAATTTGAGCTGATGACTTGAGTCAGTAAAGTATTCTGTGATAGTTCTCAAAGCAACGGAGCTACACAGCTTCTAGATCTTTAGTAATAAAAATATGGACTAGAAAAACAAACAAAATGCCTATAAGAGCCAGAATGATAATCATCAACTGACTCCAGTGAAATAATGCTAGGCAAGACCCGAAGACAAGCATATAACCAAATATTATTAAATAAATCCAATGTTTAGTGAATGGCGCTTGGATTCCCTTTTTTGAGTGAGCCGGAATGAATGAAAAACCTAAGCGATATTTGTACAAAACAAAGGAAAGCAGATAGTTTACTGTTGCTATGATTAATGCCGGCGATACAAATTCATTCTGTGAAATCACAATAAACTTGTTCAAGCTAAAATTACTAATTTACTAATAATTAATGTAACTACTACTTCAACCAATATGGCGAATATATATATAAATACTGAAGTTAATAAAGAATAAAAGAAACCGAACCTAAATAAAAGAAACAAACATAAAGTAAAAAAAAATAGGCTGTAAGATTGTAATGGCATATTGAATAGGTAAAGTTTGCAGAAGTAAACTCACTAAGGACATCACAAACGAAGAAGTTACGATCGTAGTGATATTCCCATTTATTTTTTACGAAAACTGATTAGAGATAAAATAAACATCGAAGGCCACATGCCTAAGAAAGCACTTAAAAAAATTAAAAAATAATCCAACTTCATCCTGTCCCTTGTGATCATCTAGTATGTAAAATAGCTTGAATATGCGCAAGATTTCATGCAAAAACTTTATTTGCAGTAACCATTCGGAATATGCTAGAACCCGGGAAGGCTACCCGCCTGAAATATGAGAAGCATGACATGAAGAACTAGGAAACGAAGCTCTAATCACACCCCTCTATTACTCCGATATTTCCTTCCGATAAGACAAGTACATCAACATAGCGAGCAGGGCCGAAATGATAAGCATGATCCAAACATAAGTTCTCTGAATGTTAAACATGAAATAAACAGATACAACCCAAAATAATAAGAGCAGAAGCAATAGCAGGCCTGTGTGTTTATGTATTTTGTCAAATTCGAAGCGGGCTCTCTTGGTTGCAGAAATGAATGAAAAACCGATCCGATAATTTACCAATACGAAGCATAGCAAAAAATCGAACAGACTTATCATAAGTGCTACGGACATTTGATCATCGCCGTTCATCCAGATGAGCACTTGTTCCAAATTAAAGGAAGATACAATCAAGTTCATCAAAAACTCATTTAGGATATTGATGGAGTAGGATAGGACTGTAATAAAGATGCTGTGCTTCCATTGAAAACGGAAAATAAGCCCGTAGCAAAGAATCACACATACAGGCTGAACGGTTATAATTAAATATACGTTTTTTAAGGACTGAATGAAAGTAGACGCGAAGGTTAGCAAGAGGGTTGAAATGATGGTGGCCCCTGCATATTTTATTATTGGGAAGCGGAATAACGACAAACCAAGCGTTAATATAGACGCCCAAATCAATACATACGCTGTCCCATAAAACAAGATCATCTCCATAACTAATCCCCATCTATCATTCTGTAATATTCTAGCTGCCGGATATGTTACGGCTAAAGATTATTCTCCGGTCCGGATAAAGCGGATGAGGCCCCTGTCGAACGGCCGAAGCTGAACTCCAGACTTTTGTTCGTATTGACCGCCGCTTTGCGAATCAGCAGGTCGTGATATTTGCGTTGACGGATGGCCGAGATCGTAACGCTAACGCCTTTACCCATCTCGTCGAAATACAAGCGGCCTCGCTTGTCATCATATCTGCGGACCTGATTGAAATTGACATAAAGGTCCGTGTCCATTTTCTTAAATTCGTTTTCCTCCAGCTTGTCCAGAAAGGTGCTGAAATCAATCAGGGAATCGATGCTTCGCAGAAGCTTGTTTCCCTCGAGGTGATAAGTGATTTCCTTCGCACCGATTTCGATAAAATAAACGTTGGTAAGTTCAATGCTCACGTCCGTGAAGGAAGCCGCAGGGACGATATCCCCGCTCATTAAGTGCCCTGCCTTGATCATTAATTCGGTATAAGGGTAGCCATAAGCGGCGGACAACTTCTTTAACGTGTCCGGAGATGGCGTAATCTTGTCATTGGTGGAGCGGTTCCGTTCAAGCTCCAGGTCTCGTATGTAAGCGTGAGATAAGCCGCTCTTTCTGGCTGCCTCTCGCAGGGACATCGATCCGCGGAGACTTTCGAGAAATTTGCCGAAATTCGAAATAGGTTGAGCCAAGCCGTTCACTCCTTTCTATTGCTATTGTAAATGACAAAACGATGAAAGAAAATACATTTTATAAAAAAACATTAATATTCCAAATGTAGCTATTGACTCTATGTAGTATCAATACTACATTAGAAGTAGCATCCTATACCGGCCGCATGAGGGGGAGAAATGATGAAGGATAAAATTATGAATCGATGGAGTACCTATGAACCTTTTTATATTGAGTTCAACGGGTATAAAGTCGCCGACATCGTGATCACCAGTCATGCGTTAAGCCGCTGGGACGAACGGGTAACTAGCGATCAGGGAGGAATCGAGCACATTTGCTCCTTTCTATGGGAGAAGCTGAAATCCAATAAGATCCAGCCTTATTACGCAAACGAGAAGGACGTTTATTTAATAGATGACGACCTGGTCATGGTTGCGGAATTTCTCGAATTGAAGGAAGAGGTCGACATTGCGGGCAATCCTCTTCATAAAATGATCATCGTCACCTTCCTTGGCAGGGTATCGGAAGACATTCAGCTTCGCGACCTGAAAGCTTATTATTCCTGGCTTCGGCACTCGCGCCGCATGACGCTGGTGAAGCACGGCAGGAAACGGAAATAATCATCAATTTCGACCTGCAAAGAAATGTAATACGAGAGGCTGGCCCTTCGGTCAGTCTTTTTGTGCTTTAAGAAAAAGGATCGGAGCAGCTCTTTTATTGTACCATAAAATTCCAATCGTGGCGAACGTTTTTTCGTTCATGCATATTTTTATTCCATCGCTGGGGAAAGTAGGTAGTGAAAGGGGTGGTGAAGCATGGCGAGAGATTTGCCGATCGGCAACGGCAATGTGCTGATCAATTTCGATTCCGAGTATAATGTGAGGGATATTTACTATCCGTATGTAGGACAGGAGAATCAGGCGCTGGATCACTTATCGCATTTTGGGGTATGGACGGCCGAGGATTTCTTTTGGATCGATCATCCGGAGTTGAAGAAGAAGTCGGGGTATTTGAACGACTCGATGGTGACGAATGTCGATTGTACGCACGAGCGCCTGGGGCTCAAGCTGCAGCTTAGGGATGGGGTGGATGCGCACGAGGATGTTTTTCTGCGCAAAGTGACGATCGAGAATACGTTTGACCGCGAACGGACGGTAAAGCTGTATTTTCATTTGGATCTGCATTTGTACGGCAACGGCGTAGGAGACACAGTGTATTACGATCCGGATCTGAGCTCGCTGGTATTCTACAAGGGGCACCGGTATATGTCGCTGACGTGCTTTGCCGAGGACCGTAAGAAGCCTTATCCGTCGGGTTACGCTACCGGGCAGAAGGAAATGAACCGGCTGGAGGGAACGTGGCGCGATGCGGAAGACGGACAGCTTGGAGGCAACCCCATCGCACAGGGATCGGTGGACGGTACGATCGAATTGGAACTGAAGGTTCCGGCTCGCGGAAGCAAGACGGCCTTTTTCTGGATCTGCTTCGGCCGTGACCGCCAAAGTATCGGGAAGCTGGAGCGAACGGTCCGCAGTGCCGGCCCGAATGCCTTGCTCCAGCGCACTTTCGACTACTGGCGGCAGTGGCTTGCGCAGGACCGCCATGAGCTGGGACTGCTGGAGGAGGAGCTGGCCTCCTTTTATAAACGGAGCCTGCTTATCGTACGCACCAATATGGATAACCGGGGTGCCGTCATCGCGGCCAACGATTCCGATATTATGAAGTTTGCCAGAGATACGTATTCGTACATGTGGCCGCGAGACGGAGCGTTGATCATGCACGCCATGGACCGGTCGGGGTATTATACGCTCACCGGGAAGTTTTTTCAATTCTGCAAAAAGGCGCTTACCGAGGACGGGTATTTGCTGCACAAATACAATCCCGACGGCTCCGTTGGCTCAAGCTGGCATCCTTGGGTGGGTGCCCAGGGCGAGAAGCAGCTGGCCATTCAAGAGGACGAAACGGCTCTCGTCGTCTACGCGTTATGGCATCATCACCAGCTCGGTCATACTTTGGAGGAAGCGAGGGAGGATTACGACCGGTTTGTCGTTCCTGCTGCGGATTTCATGTCACGTTATCTCGATGCTTCCGGATTGCCGCTGCCGTCTTACGACTTGTGGGAAGAAAGATACGGCGTTCATTTGTTCACGGTATCCAGCGTATATGCAGGCTTGATGGCCGCCGCGGGGTTTGCGGAGCATTTTGGCGACAAACTGCGGAAAGAGCTGTACCGGGACAAGGCCGCCCGGGTGAAGCTCGCGGTGGAGCAGTCGATGTATTCGGAGCGGGAGCAGCGTTTCATCCGGTCCTTGTACTGGAACCGCGACAAAAATACATATGAACCCGATTGGACGCTGGATGCCAGCATGTATGCGGTCTTTGACTTCGGTCTGTTTCCGGCGGACGACCCACGGGTCGTAAATACGATGAAGGCGATTCGGGAGAGGTTGTGGGTGCAGACTGAGATCGGCGGCCTGGCGCGATATACGAACGACTATTACCACCAGGTGACGCAGGAAGTAGGCCGGGTGCCCGGCAATCCTTGGTTCATCTGCACGCTATGGTATGCGGAATGGGTCATTGAGATGGCCAAGCAGGAAGAGGATTTGAAGGAAGCGGCTGACTTGCTGCGCTGGACGGCACGGCATGCTCTGCCATCCGGAGTATTGGCGGAGCAGGTGCACCCGTTCAGCGGGGAGCCGATGTCGGTGTCGCCCCTGACGTGGTCCCATGCCACTTACCTGAAGGTGGCGCAGGAATATATTACGAAGCTGAAGTTGTTCCGGCATAAAGAGAAGAGCAAGGAAGATGTCAGCGATACCGTTTTGCTGAAAAAGGCGGGTGAACCGGTGTGAAGGCGGTGCGTGTAACGGGTTTGGCCGCAGGCGGCGGTCCCGGGGTGCAGGCGAAAGCCAAGAAGCTGGAACTGGCGGAGGTGGACAAGCCGAAGCGTCATGGGTCGCACGACGTGCTCGTCCGCGTGCTCTGCATCGGGCTTGACGGAACGGACCGCGAGATTATGAGCGGCGCGTACGGCATGCCGCCGGAAGGCGAGGACGCGATTACGATAGGGCACGAGTCGCTCGGCGTGGTGGAGGAGGCCGACCCGGCGACAGGGCTTGCGCCGGGCGATCTCGTCACTGCGCTGGTCCGGAGGCCGTGCAGCGAGCCGGGCTGCACGGGTTGCCGGAACGGACAGCAGGATTTTTGCGAGACCGGACAGTTTACCGAGCGCGGCATCAAAGGTGCGAACGGTTACTTGTCAGAGTACTATGTGGAGGAGGCGCGGTACCTCATCAAGGTGCCCTCGGCGAGTCTGCAGTTCGGCATGCTGGCCGAGCCGCAGAGCATCGTCGAGAAGGTTTGGGATGAGGTGCAGCGCGTCCAGCAGCGGCTGATCTGGCAGCCGAAGACAGCCGTGGTGCTCGGCTCCGGGCCGCTAGGGCTGCTGGCGGCCTTCACCTGCCGGTGTCTCGGCCTGGACACCGTGGTATGGTCCAAGTCGCCGGCGGAATCGCTCGCGGCGGAGCTGGTTTCAGCCTGCGGAGCCTCGTACCGGCAGGCGGATACCGTTGCCGGCGACGGGGGGAAGCCGGAGACGCTCGGCGCATTTTTGGAGCGAAGCGGCAAGCGGGCCGATCTCATCTTCGAGTGCACGGGCTACAGCCCGCTGGCTTTCGAAGCGATGACGGCCTTGGGGCCGAACGGCGTGCTGGCGCTGCTGGGCGTAACACCCGGCAACCGGAGCATCAAGGTATCCTCGGACATGATCAACCAGGAGCTCGTGCTGGAAAATAAGTGCGTGCTCGGCTCGGTTAATGCATCGCGGCGGGATTTCGAGACGGGACTGTACCGGCTGCAGCAGATGGAGAAGCAGTTCCCGGGGCTGCTCGGCCGGCTTGTTACGGAACGGTTTACGATGGAAGAGGTAACGAAGCTGGATTTCGGAAAGATCGCGATTAAGGCGGTGGTCGATGTCGTTCCCCTAACGGAGTGGGAAGCGGCTGCAGCGCCTGGCAGCGGGGATGTATCTTACAGCTTTTCGGTATAGAAAAAAGAGCAGGCTCTCTCTTCGGATGAGAGCCTGTTTGTTTTCTATATTACGGCCTGCCGATCGGCTTACGCCTGGCAATCGTAAGGGTTCGCCTGTTGGTCTTGGCGGTAATCCGACGGGGAGCGGCCGAACCATTTTTTGAACTGCTTCGAGAAGTAGAGCGGATCGGCGAAGCCGACGGACGAGGCGACCTGCTCGATCGTGAGCGGTTCCTGAAGGAGGAGCTTGGCGCGCTCCATGCGGATTTTGAGCAAAAAATGCATCGGCGACATGCCGGTGTGCTGCTTGAACATTTTGGATAAATGGGTACGGTGGTAGCCGAGGCTCTGGGCCATCTGTTCGATGGAGATCGGCTGATAGTATTGGAGCGTCAGCCAGCGGATCGCCTGCTCCACCTGCTGCTGGATCACGGAAGCGTCCTCTTGGGGGAGGGCTTCGACGAACCGGTCCTTGGCATATTCCGCGAAAATAAGACGCAGGTAGCTCTCCGATTCCAAATCGGAGCCCGCGCCGCCCGTCTGAAGGGAACGCTCGGCGAGATGGAACAAGGTGCGCAGCCTGCGCGGATGCTTGGAATCGGTCACCGGATGGTTCGGCGATAACCCGAGGGCGCTCAAGTACTCGTCCGCCCGCGCGCCCTTGAACCCGATCCAGCGGTAAGCCCAGGGAGACTTTTCGTCGGAAGCGTAGCTGACGAGCTCGCCGGGGAAAATGACGAAGCTGTTGCCGGGCCCCAGCCGATAGTCCTTGGCCATGCAGCGGAACGACCCTTTTCCGGACGTCACATAGTGAATCAAATGATAGTCGAGCACCTGCGGCCCCACTTTGTGCAGGGGTTTTGTTTGCGCGTGTCCGCTGAACAGTACGGCAAGCTCCCCCCGGCCCGGAATTGGGTTGAAGGCGACGGAATGGACCGCTTGAGACATATGGTGTACCTCCGAAGGTTCTGATATGATGGTACTAGCTATGATTTTGTAAGTATCTTATTAGGGAAGGGAAGTCTCCTATGTCTTGGAAACCGTTTATCCGCGAGAACGGCGTGCAAATGTCCTGGGCAGTGGCGCTCATCGCTACACTGGGCAGTCTGTATTTCTCGGAAATTCTGCATTACTTGCCCTGCAAGCTGTGCTGGTATCAGCGCATCCTGATGTACCCACTCGTGATTATACTGGCCATCGCCGCCATTCGCAAGGAACGTCAAATCTACCATTACGTCCTGCCAATGAGCATATGGGGAGCGGGCATCTCGCTTTATCACTATTTGATGGAGAAGACCGACCTGTTCAAAAGCGCAGGGGCCGCCTGCGGACCCGTTCCGTGCGATGTGGACTATATCAATTGGCTCGGTTTTATTACGATTCCTTTCCTCGCGCTGACGGCATTCGTCGTGATTACAGTGCTGCAAGCCTTCTGCTGGGCGGCGGATCGGAAATAAAAGAAACTACATTCGTCCATATACAAATGGGTTGTATCCATATGCATTTCCAGCCGTTAGGAGTATATTCAAGACAAGGAAAGCCATTACATATCCTAACCGCTGGGAGGCTGTGGATTCATGTCTAAAATTACTTTTCTGGGTGCAGGAAGTACCGTGTTTGCGAAGAACGTGCTTGGCGATACGATGATGACGCCGGCGCTGCAGGAGTTCGAGCTCGCTTTGTTCGATATCGACCTGGAGCGGCTGAAGGACTCCGAGAACATGCTGAACAACCTGAAGGCGTCGCTGGGCAGCGGCTGTAAAGTGAAAGCGTATACGGACCGCAAGGAAGCGCTTCGCGGCGCCAAATTCGTGGTGAATGCGATTCAGGTGGGCGGTTATGATCCTTGTACGATCACGGACTTTGAAATTCCGAAAAAGTACGGCTTGCGGCAAACGATTGCCGATACGCTCGGCATCGGGGGCATTTTCCGGAACCTCCGCACGATTCCGGTGATGCTCGATTTCGCGAACGATATTCAAGAGGTGTGTCCGGATGCCTGGTTCCTGAACTATACGAACCCGATGGCGGTATTGACCAATGCGATGATCACCTACGGCGGCGTCAAGACGGTGGGTCTGTGCCACAGCGTGCAGGGGTGCATGCCGCATCTGTTCAAATCCCTCGGCATGGAGACGGCCGGAGTTCAGACAAAAATCGCGGGCATTAACCACATGGCGTGGCTGCTGGAAGTGACCAAGGACGGCGAGGACCTTTATCCGGAGATCAAGCGCCGGGCGAAGGAGAAGCAGAAGGAAATCCACAAGGATATGGTCCGTTATGAAATGATGTTCCGTTTCGGCTATTACGTGACGGAGTCCTCGGAGCATAATGCGGAATATTTGCCCTATTTCATCAAGCGCAATTATCCAGAGCTGATCGAACGGTTCAACATTCCGCTCGACGAATATCCAAGACGCTGCATTCGCCAAATCGAGAAATGGAAAACGATGCGCGAGGAGCTTGTTAACAACAAGAGCCTGGAGCACAAGCGAAGCAGCGAGTATGCCTCGTTCATCTTCGAGGCAATGGAGACGAACAAGCCGTTCAAGATCGGCGGCAATGTCATGAACACCGGCCTGATCACGAACCTTCCGAAGGAAGCCTGCGTGGAGGTGCCGTGCCTGGTGGACGCAAGCGGCGTAACGCCGACTTATGTAGGCGACCTGCCTCCGCAGCTCGCCGCGCTGAACCGCACGAACATCAACACGCAGCTGCTGACGCTGGAAGCGGCGATTACCCGGAAGAAGGAGCACATTTACCACGCGGCGCTGCTGGACCCGCACACATCCGCCGAGCTGTCGATCGACGATATTGTCGCGCTCTGCGACGACTTGATCGAGGCGCACGGCGACTGGCTGCCGAAATTCAATTAAAACATCTGATGAAACGGCCTTTCGAGGCCGTTTTTTCGTTTTATGTGCCGATACTCTGATAAGCGGATCATCAGCCTTCCGTCATTGCCAGATCATGTGGCGCTTGGTAAAATATACACGAACATCAATTCGCTTGCGCGCTTCCGGCTTGCTCATACCGAAGGAGAGTTGCCATGAAGAAGAATACCTCAGCCGTCATCGTCGCCGCCGCTATGGCTCTGCTATCTCTGTCCGCCTGCTCCAAAGAGCAGCAGCCCATGCAGTCCGGACAAGCTTCCGCGCCTGCGCCTGCGGCATCGGTTACGGCTCCGTCTCCCGCTCCGTCCGAGCAGCCGCCGGCTGCAGCGGTGAGCGCACCCGAGCCGCCGGCCGCTCCTCCGAAAGCGGCGAAAGAGAAGCCGAAGGCCCCGTCCGAATCGGCAGCGGCAACGGTCTACAGCCAGGGTCAGCCGGAGGCGAACGGACAAGCCGCCGTCGCTCCCAAGAATCCGGCCGGCTCCGCCGTGACGAAAGCGGCTCCGCCGCCGGCGCAGGGCCAGGGTGACCGCAAAGAGCTGTCTTGGTACTACATGAAGCAGTCGAAGGGGAAGGTTCCGAACTTCCCGCCGGAAACGAAAAAATTCACTCCCGATATGAAGGCGCTCTGGGTCGGCACGGGCAAGAAGGTATATCTGACCATCGATACGGGAGGTCCGCTCGGTGATACGAAGACGCTGATCAAATCGCTGAAGGACAACGGTGTGAAAGCGAATTTCTTCATCGCGGGCTACAATGTCAAGAAAGATCCCGATTTCGTGAGGCAGCTGGTCGCCGACGGACATTTGGTCGCCAATCATACGATGACGCATACCGACATGAACCTCCAAACGGACGAGCAAATCCGGGGGGAGATCGAGGATTACGCGAAGCTGTATAAGGATGTAACAGGTCAAGAGATGCAGCCTTATTTCCGCTTTCCGTACGGCCGCTACAATACTCATATCTTGAAGCTGGTATCCGATATGGGTTATACCTCCGTCTTCTGGTCGACGGCGATGAGAGACTGGGAGCCGCGCAAGAACGGCGCAGAGGATCCGTATAACGATATTATGAATAATCTGCATGACGGCAATATCATTCTGATGCACCAGGGCTCGCCGGAAAATATCGAGGCGCTCGACAGGATCATCAAAGCGGTCAAGAAGGCCGGATATGAGTTTGCATTGCTAAGCGATATCGAGCCGCCGAAATAAGACAGGCTTGCAATCGCCGAACGATCTGTTAAGATGAAATGATGCGTAAACGGCGGAGTTCCACTGTTCCCTTTTTTCTACTGCATTCATAAATTATAGGTAGCACCGATCGTTTCAACCATACCAAAGATAAAGGAAGCGAATAGAACGTGCAGCAAGCGATAGCCATACTGGATTCCGGGGTCGGAGGACTGACGGTCGCCAAAGAAGTCATGCGGCAGCTGCCGCAGGAGAAGATCATTTATTTCGGCGATACGGCGCGGACGCCTTACGGACCGCGGTCGGCCGAGGAAGTCATCCGGTTCACACATCAGATCGTAGATTATCTTCTCCAATTCCAGCCCAAGATGATCGTCATCGCCTGCAATACCGCTACGGCTGTTGCGATGGAGGAAATACGGTCCCGATTATCCGTGCCGGTCGTCGGCGTCATACATCCCGGCGCGCGCGCTGCCATCAAAACGACCCGCAACCACGTTGTCGGCGTCATCGGTACGGAAGGCACCATTTACAGCCGGGCCTACGAAGTCGCGCTCCGGCAAATCTCGCCGCAAATTCAAGTGATGAGCCTGGCTTGCCCCCGTTTCGTGCCGCTGGTGGAGAGGGGCATGTTCCGGTCGGATCATACCCGGCATGTGGTGGCGTCGTCGCTTGAGCCGCTGCGGCAGGTGCCGATGGATTGCCTGATTCTGGGCTGCACGCATTATCCTTACTTATCCGATATTATCGGAGATGTCATGGGGCCGGGGGTCACCTTGATCAGCTCCGCGGATGAGACGGCGCGGGAAATCAGCACGATTCTATATCATAAAGGCATGCTCGCAACGAGCTCGAACTATCCGGTGCACCAATTTTTTTGCAGCGGAGATCCTTGGATGTTCAAGCAGATCGCGCAATCGTGGCTGGGCGAGCAGATCAAGGTAACGCCTGTCGTTTGGCAGGTGCCGAATATAATATAGCCGCCCGGCATAGACATTAGCGAACCTGACTTTCTTCGGTTGATAAGAATTTATAAGTTTTCGAAGGCTTATAGCTTCACATCAACCTTGATAAACGCGCTGGTCCTTGTAAGACAAGGACCAGCGCGTTTATCCTGGTCAGAGCTGTGATGTCTAGGAGGAGTGCGGCATGACGTTTACCTACATGGTACAGCCCGGCGATACGCTGCACCGGATTGCGCGGCGATATGGCATGAACGTAAAGGCCATTTACAGCGCCAATCCGCAGCTGCAGGAGCCGGGCTACGTATACCCCGGTCAGCAGATCTTTTTGCCCGTTCTGCCGGTAAACCGTTATTTCATTCAAGCCGGAGATACGTTCGCCGAGTTGGCCCGCCGCTTCAACATCGACCCTATGGATTTACAGGCAGCCAATCCGGAAGCGGATCCGCGCCGGCTCCGGATCGGACAACCTGTTGTACTGCCGATCAGCCGCGGTCTTTCCATCGGGAGTCCGCTTCGTCCTTACGGATACGAGGAGCTTCAGGAGGACCTGGCTTCCCTCGGACGGACGTATCCTTTCCTCGAAACGGATTCCATCGGAGAGAGCGTGCAAGGACGAGTGATTCCGGTTGTTCGACTGGGTACTGGAGTGCGGGAGGTTCATTATAATGCTTCTTTTCATGCTAACGAATGGATTACAAGCCTGCTGTTGATGAAGTTCCTGGAGGAGCTCGCCGGCACATTCGCTTCCGGAGGAGAGATGAGGGAGAGACCGGTGAGGCCGCTGCTGGAAGCTTGCTCCCTATGGATTGTCCCCATGGTGAATCCGGACGGTGTGGAGCTTGTCCAGCAGGGCATCAGTCCCGCACATCCGCTGTATGCGAGTTTGCTCGAATGGAATCACGGTTCCTTTGATTTTTCCAGCTGGAAGGCGAATGCTCGCGGCGTAGACTTGAATGATCAGTTCCCGGCCGGTTGGGAGCTGGAGCGGGCCCGGCGGGCGGTGAAAGGTCCCGGTCCGCGGGACTACGGAGGTACGCACCCGTTGTCGGAGCCGGAGTCGGCGGCGATGGCCGCATTTACGCGCAGCCGGGACTTCCGCCTCGTTATGGCGCTTCATACGCAGGGACGCGAGGTGTATTGGAATTACCGCGGCTTCGAGCCGGAGGAGTCTGAAATTATCGCAGGGCAATTGGCGAAGGTCAGCGGCTATCGTGCAGTCGAGCTGACGGACAGCGACGCGGGGTACAAGGATTGGTTCATCGAGACGTTCCGCCGGCCGGGCTTCACCATCGAGGCGGGCTTCGGGGTCAATCCGCTGCCGCTGGACCAATTCCGGTCCATGTACGAGGACGTATCCGTCCTGCTGCTGGAGGGGCTGCAAGCGGCTTGTACTTGACCCGTGAAGAAAGGAACGGCTTATTCGGAGGCATGGCGTCCGAATAAGCCGTTTTTTGTTTTTATCCCCGTTCGGAATCGGTTAATAAATCGTGTATACTGAAAGGAAGGAAGGCTCCGATCCTGGAGCCAAAGACGGAAGGAGAGACTTTCCATGTGGACTAAATGGCTGTCGCTTCGCCGCTGGGGGCATGTATTCCGCCGGATCATCCCTTTACTGCGCTCTCCGCGGGTACCGCTGCACGAGAAGCTGCTGTTCGCGATCCCCGCGCTCGTCTACTGGGTGATACCGGATGTCATGCCGTTCATACCCATCGACGACATCGCCGTCACGCTGCTGCTGATGAACTGGTTTACGGCAAGAGCGGAGCGGAAATTCGGCGTATAACCGGGCGGTCGGCGGATCGCGATTAACATAAATGGAATAAACCAAGAGCGCCTTCCTAAGGAAAGGTGCTCTTGGCTGTTTTTATTAAGAAAGGCTAAATGGACAAAACGGACGGTTTATTTTACGGCTGCAGCGGATCGGAATGCTCCTGATCATATTCTTCGGCGGGCATACGGATCCATTTTTGCAAATACCCCTGCTCGTAGAGCGCTTTGATCAGAATGATGAGCACCGGGGACAAGATCAGTCCTGCTACCCCGAAGATCGAGAGAGAGATGATCATGAAGGACAGCATCGTGAAGGCTGAGACGCCCAGCGAATCGCCGGTAATCTTGGGCTCCATGATCTGTCTGACGCCGATGACGACGACCAACACGACGGACAGCCAGATGCCCAGCGTGGTCTGTCCGACCACAAGCAAGTATATGATCCATGGGATGAAGAGCGTCGATACGCCGAGAAGCGGAAGCACGTCGAACGCCGCGGACAGCAGGGCGATGGAGAAGGCGTTCTTCACATTCAGGATCAGCAGCGACAGGAAGATCACGGCAAAGGTTAAGCTAATGAGCTTTGCCTGTGCTTTGATGTACATGACGATGCCCTTGAGCACGTTCTCCCGGAGAAATTGGAACGCTTTCTTGAACGTCTTCGGCGTTTTCGTCTCCGCGATTTTCTTCCACGATTCAATTTCGATGCTTAAGAAGTAGGCAAGGATCAGTCCGATCACGAAATTGACGACGAAGGTGGAGACGGAGGTAATGGCCGCGAAGGTGGACGTCAAGAAGCTGCGCATGATCTGTGTCGCTTTGGTGGCGATCTCCGTCGTGTACTGCTTCGCCTGGTCCAATATATCGACAGGCAGATGATTCTGCAGCTGGTCCGTATGTTTTAGAATCTCCCGTTCAAGGATAACCGCATAATCGGGCAGCTTGTCCTTCAGGCTGAGGATCTGTGACGTGAAGACGACACTGATGCCCGTAATTGCCCCCAGGATCAAGAGAATGAACAAAAGGGTTGCCAGTGCGGAAGCAATCGATTTCTTCATGCCTCTGCGGTGAAAGAATCGGGCCAGCGGCTCCAGCAGCATGTAGATGATGAATGCGAGAAAGATCGGCGTGGCGATCCGGTATAAATAGCTGAAGAGCAGCATGAACAAGTAAACGGTCAGCACGAGCAGGGCGATATCGAAGACCGTCTTGTAATACTTGCGGTAAAAAGAAAGCATATCTCACCTCGAGTGACGGGTTTAGCGGGTTAATACCATTTGGCGGCCCACAGCTTCATTGCTTTGATCATTTGGTGCAAATCATCGCCTTTGGGGGTCAGCTTGTACTCTACGGTAACCGGCACCGTAGGGTATGCGGTGCGCTCAAGCACGCCGTTCTCCTCCAGGTGGCGAAGCGTATCGGTCAACGATTTGGGACTGACGCTGGAGATGGTGCGCTGCAGCTCACCGAACCGTTTGGTTCCGTTGAACAGCTCGCGAATCACAAGAAAAGACCATTTGCCGCCGATGACGTCCAGCGCTTTCTCAATGGAGCACTCGATGTGGCTTGGCTGTTTGGGTACGTAATTGTTCGTTTCCTGCAGTTTCGTTTGTTCGCTTTCCAGCATAGACATAACCGGTCATCCTTTCGTATGCAATATTGGGATAGGGCAAGAAACGGAGTCTTGCCAAGAAGAAAGTTACTTCTAGGTAAGTATATATAATTTTTAGCATAATATCAAAAAAAGTAGCGAACCCCTGCCTTCGTCTCCCGATAGCTCATCCGTTCGCCCCGAGAAGCGGCTTCTGTTCCCTGACGAACGAAAGAAACGGCGCTGCAGCGGGCCCGAGCGGTCCTTCAGCCAGCGTGCAAATGCGGATCGGATGGGAGAACCTCACATCTGCCACATCCACCCGGGCCACTTCGCCGCGCATCAAATAGTCCACCGCCTCGAGAGTGGACATCAGGGCTGCGCCATAGCCCGCCGCGACGGCACGGATCGTTTCATTCATGCCGTTGAATTCCAGTCCGACCCGGGGAGGCGCCATCCCTTTCGTGCGGCAGTACGCAAACAGCATTTCCCGGGCGGAGCTGCCCTGCTCCCTCATGACAAAAGGGATGGTAAGCATCCGGTCCATCGTGACCGTAGCGCCCGCGAAGGGATGGCCGGCGGGGACGATGAAGAGGAACGGGTCCTCGAACAGCACCTCCTGCGCGATCTCCGAAGGCAGCGGCGATCCGCCGCCGATGAAGGCGATGTCCGCTTCATGGCGGAGGAGCCGTTCGACGGCTTCGGCGGACCCCGCCGTATCCAGGACAAGCTCCAGCGCCGGATGCCGCGTCTTGAATTCGGCCATCCAGCGGGGGAGCAGCCGTCCGGCGGGGAGGGAGGTGGCCGTAAGCCGCAAGCGTCCGGCCGTCCCCGTACGGTAATCCGCCATGGCCTGCTCCATCCGGGCTTCCAATGAGAACAAACGCTCCGCATAAGCCTGCAGCACGTCTCCGGCGGCGCTCAAGCGGATCCCGCGTCCCTGCGTCTCGAATAGGGGAAGTCCGAGCTCTTTCTCCAGATTGCGGATTTGGGCCGTCACAGCCGGCTGGCTGATCAGCAGCTCCTCTGCGGCGCGCGTGACGCTGCCGGCCTGCGCGACAGTATAAAACAGCCTTAACGCATGCAAATTCATAAAGCTCCCCCTCCGTTCAAATAGATGAATCATCAATAAAATTTATGATATAGAATATATAATATATTAGATTTATGGACGATTTCCTCCTATTCTATATTCATCAGGCATTGGAATACAAGAAGGGCGGGAGACAAAAATGAAATTCAGGTGTGTGGATTGCGGGACCAAGTGGACAGAAAAGGAGATTGTCAATCCGTTCCTCTGCCGGTGCGGCGGACTTCTGGATGTAATGCAGGATCTTGAGGCGCTGGACGGGGAGCGGCTAAGGGAGCTGTTCCAAGCCCGGCTCAGCGAGCGGATAACGCCGTACGCCAGCGGGGTATGGCGCTATAAGGAGCTGATCGCTCCGGAACTGCCGCTGGAGGCGCTGGTGACCCGATTCGAGGGCAATACGGCATTATTCCGGGCGGCTTCTGGGCTGGAGCAATCGGTCGGGGTACGGAAGCTCTGGTTCAAGGCGCAGAGCGGCAATCCGAGCGGATCGTTCAAGGACAACGGGATGACGGCCGCGGTATCGTACGGCAAGGCGATGGGGTATACGAGGTTTACCTGCTTCCACCGGCAATACGGCATCCTCCCTGGCGATGTATGCGGCGGCAGCCGGCGGCGTGGCGCACGTTTTTTTGCCCGGTCGTTCGGTAGCGCCGAATAAGGTACTGCAGACGCTTGCGTACGGCGGGATCGTTCATCCCATCAAAGGAACCTACGACGACGGCGTCCGTTTCAGTGAGGAGCATGCGGAAGCGCTCGGCCTCTTCGTCTGCAATTCGATCAATCCGTTCCGTATCGAGGGTCAGAAGAGCATTCTCTTCGAGCTGGCCCATTCGCTGAATTGGCAGCTTCCGGATTGGATCGTGGTGCCGGGCGGGGCGCTGAGTCATGCAACAGCCATTGGCAAAGCCGTTCATGAGCTGCACGCGATTGGCTTGATCGGGACGAAGCCACGCATTGCCGTCGTCCAAGCGGAGGGAGCGGCACCCTTCTACCGAATGGTATCGAATTCGCAGGATCGTCTTGTCCCGGAGCCGAAACCGGACACGAAGGCTACGGCGCTGAATATCGGGAATCCGCCGAGCTGGCGCAAGGCGCTGAGCTATGCCGTTCAGGGAACCGGAGGCGTCGTGCTGCAGGTGACCGATGAGGAAATCATGGAGGCCAAACGGACGATCGACCGGGCGGGCGTCGGGTGCGAGCCGGCGTCGGCGGCCGGTCTCGCCGGTTTGAAGCAGCTGGCAAGCCGGGGGCTTGCAGGCCGCAGCGACACCGCGGTTTGTGTGCTGACCGGGCATCTTCTGAAGGATTCCGATATGCTCGAAGCGCTGTACGGAAAGGAGCTTCGCCGGGGGCCGCTTCCGCTTACCCTGGATGCGGTCTGCCGCGCCTTGGCCTGATGAAATGGCAAGATCAGTTGCTTTCCTTGCGGGGTTTCTATACAATGGAGAAAACCTCATAATGGGAGATGTCATCAATGAAGTGCAAAATTTCGCGCAATGCGGCGAAAGTCATTTTGGCCGAGATGGAACAGGAAGAAAACAAAGAACTCAAGCTCCGCGTGTTCGTCACGCATAAGCACGGGGATCACGCTCACTACGGCATGAACCTGGATACGCCTACCGAGAACGACGAAGTCGTTTCCACCGATAACGGCATCGACGTCATTCTTCAGAAGGACGAGCCTCTCTTGGACGGCATTCGTATCGACTATTTCTACGTACCGGAAGAGGGCTTCGCGGTCACGAATCCGAGCAAAGGCAATCACGGCGACCACTAAACCCGCCGCCTCCGCTTTTAGAAAGGAAAGACCCGAAATGCCTAACGATATTCGCATTTGCGACAAATGCAAGTATATGAGAATGAAGACGGCGCTGCCCAAGCTCCAGAAGCTGGCTCCGGATGCGGAGATCAAGGTAGGCTGCAAATCGTACTGCGGTCCCTGCTCCAGGTTCGCTTTCATCTATGTGAACGGCCGATACGTGACCGGGGTGACGGAAGACGAAGCGATCCAGAAAGCGAGCAAATATATTAAATAATGAAATTGCCGGAAAGAGCCCGACGGACGATGAGCCGTTCGGGTTCTTTTCGTTCAAAGCTCCGCACTGGCGAAAGAGCTTTTTTGTCGTTTTTTGGCTATTTCTTCTATTCAAAGCGCGTATTATGCGGTATACTGTAAAACTACGTATCTATTTACCAGAGGTTAATAAAGGAGTATGCCCCTTGTTTGCAGCTATAAAAGAGAACGGTACGGCCCGGCTCTCCCGGTTCGTACAGGAATATCACCCTATCGTGCACGTTCTGTTGATCGGCACGGTGCTCGCCCGCGCGGCATCCTCCATGAGCATGCCTTTCCTGGCGATTTACTTGTCACGCGACCCGGCGCTAAGTCCTCTGCTCATCGGTGCGATCGTCGGACTGGGCTCGCTTGCGGGCACGGCAGGCGGTTTTGTCGGAGGCGCCTTGTCCGACCGGCTGGGCCGAAAGCGCATCTTGCTGATCGCGCTGTTTGGCTGGGTTGTCGTCTTCGGCGGATTTGCCATCGCTAAAGCCCCGATACTATTCATGCTGCTCAATATGCTGAACGGCTTATGCCGCTCGCTTTATGAGCCGGTATCCCAGGCGCTGATGGCCGACGTGACGGAGAAGTCAAAGCGGCTGAAAGTATTCTCGCTGCGCTATATCGCCATTAACGTAGGCGTGGCGGTCGGCCCGCTCGTCGGGGCCTACTTCGGCACGATGCAGGCTTCGCTTCCTTTTATGATTACGTCGGGCATCTATTTGTTCTATATGATTGTGCTTTATGTACTGCTTCAGTGGTTCGGAATTCGCCGAATTGAAGGCGAGCAGCGCAGCGGCATCACCGTCCGGGCGGCTTGTGGCGTCATCGTGAAGGACAAAGTATTCCGTTTCTACACGGCAGGCGCGATCGTCGGCGCCGTAGGCTATTCGCAAATGACCGTTTCTCTATCGCAATATGTGGAGAAAAGCGTGACGGAAGGCGCAGCGCTGTTTGCTCTTCTTATGAGTCTGAATGCCGTAACCGTCGTAATTTTGCAGGTGCCTTTGTCTCGGCTGTTCGAGAAATTTGGTCCGATGACGGCGATTGCTGTCGGAAGCTGCATGTTTGCCGCGGGGGATGTAGGGTACGCGCTGTCGAGCGGCTGGACCTCGTTTATGATCTCGATGTTCCTCTTCACCATCGGCGAGATCTTAACTTATCCCGCCGGCAATGTGCTGATCGATCGTTTGGCTCCGGAAGGGATGCGGGGCACCTATTTCGGGGCGCAGTCGTTTTCCAGCATAGGACATTTCGCCGGGCCGCTCATCGGAGGTTACATGTTGGCCCGTTGGAGTGGCGAGACGCTGTTCTCTTTGATGGCTGCGGTCACGCTTTCCGGTACTTATTTTTACTGGAAAGGCCAAGAAATGACAAAAATAGTCCACAAGACCCATAAAAATAGTGAAAAATGATCGTTTCGTATCATTCCTTAGGTGGGACTAATCTTTTATTCTGAACATATACCAATTACACAAAAAGACATTTTTCGATCGCACTCGATAAGGGCAAAACAAGCGAAAGTTTGTGACGCAAAGCTAAAGGGGCTAAGACGCGGGAGCGTCATGCCAGCCAGTTCGTCGAAGGTACGGTGATGCGCTGACCAATATGCGGACTCCCGGACCGTTGAAAGGGAGTCTTTTTGGGTTTTAAAGGAGGAGCCTCGGTTGAAATCCGGAGAGGGATGGAGCCTGATGATAAGAAAAGGGTTTTATACGAAAGTCGGGAAAGATTTCGTAGGCGTTTATTTGTCGGCGGAAGGGCCGAAGCTGTTCATCAATCGCGATGTGTATGAGCTTCAGTCTTCTTGCTGGGATGTCGAAATGGTGATGGGCCGGCAAAATCACATTGTCAATTTCTATTGGAAAGGCGAGGTCAAGCTTTCCGTTAGGTGCGATGCCTCGCATGACGTCTTCATGCCTTTATACGATTATTTGAGCTGCCGCTCCGGCGCGAACCAGGCTCATTTGGCTTGAGTAGGCGGTCGTTATTGCGAACGACGGCGGCACCTGCGGTCATCGGTCAAGTTCTCAAGGCATATGCTGTAGTTAGGTGAATGCCCTGAATTCTTGTATCCGTGGGCAAGCGGGAGGAGAGCATGACGAATTCGGTTTCGTTCTCGGCGTCGGCTACATTCGAGCATACATTTTGGCTGCAGGTGCTGGGCGACCACGCCCGCTTTATCCGCGATGCATTGCACGTGCAGGAGCGGGAGGAGACGGCGCGCGCGATGGGCTTCGTCGAGCGAATGGATTCACTTCTGGGGCGGGCGAGAACCTCCATGTCCGACCCCGAGCTGATCCGATTGTCACAGGAGGCTTATGAACGGACGCTGGAGCTTCGTTCCTTTAAGCTGCATTTGCTGCGACGCCATTTGACAGAGGGAGTCGGCCTGCGGCTGCCTCCGTCGTTTCTTAGCCATATGGTCAATGAGCTGGAAGAATATTTGAGAGTGCTTGGAAGCCTGCGGACGGGGCAGCCGGCGCCGGCGTACGATGCCGTGCATCATCATGTCGTGTGGCTTCAGGATGCTTACGGGCACGCCAGCTCCATTATCGCGGAGCTGGACATGTCGGAGAAACGATTGATGGAGCTGGGCCAGACGTTCGACCTGCATTTTCGCGATTTCTTCGTGAAGGCCGTGGAGCTTGCGGGCTATCTTCGAACGCATTTGAAGGACTTCTCCGCCCTGGAACGGTTCAATAAAGAAGTGGAGCTTGAGATGGTGCTTTTTCAACAGTTCTTGCGGGAGCTGGGGGAGCATCGGATGACGAAGGAAACGCTCGGAACGCTGTCCCCTCTCATGGCCGACCATATGGCCCGGGAAGAGTGCTATTATTTAACAAAGCTGTCCCATGTATCGAAGCTCGCTGCGCCGAGCTGCGATCCTGCCCGGGAACGGAAAGAATAAAGTTATTAAATTCAAATAAAGTCTAATGTAAAAAACTTAGGTTAGAATGATAAATTCTATCCTAAGTTTTTTGTATTTATTGAGGAAATTTTTGAACCGGATGGTGCTTCGGTTTGAATTCGGTCGGCGACTGGCCAGTCCAACGCCGGAACTGCCGGGAGAAATGGCTCGCGGAATGAAAGCCGAGCTTCTCCGCAATATCCGCCATCGGCAAGTTTGTCGTGACGAGCAGCTATTTGGCCAGGTTCAGCTTTTGCCGGCTGACATACTGCCTCGGAGAAAGTCCGTACACTTTGGAAAAGAGCTTGCTGCATTGGCTGCGGCTCAGGTTCAGTTCTTTGGCGACGCTGGCAACGGAGGCTTCCTCGCATAGATCCATTGACAGCTTCTCTTCAATGGCGTGGGCGACATCGGCGGCGAAAAGCGAGGCTTCTTTGCCGGGCGGCGGCGTTGTTGGGCTTGGCGCCGCGTCGTTGCGCAGCAGCTCGAGCACGTCGTGCACGATGAGCAGCGTATATGACTGCAGCAGCAGCTTATCCTCGAAGCGCAGAAGGGGCTGCTCCGATAGAGCGGACCCTTCCTCCGTCCGGTTGCGCTGCATAATCGCTTCGAGCTCGCCGACATAGAAACGCAGCTTGCTTTGTTCCGCTTCCTGACGTAGGATGTGTCGATAAGGAGCAGCGGAAAGCAAACTGCGAATTTCGGCGTCGTCCAGATCGAAATGCACGTTAAAGTAACCGTAATGCATGCCGGCAACATTCGAGGACTGGTGCCGCACGCCGGCTTTGATCAAAAGCCAGTCGCCTTCGCGAATCGTCATCGATTCGCGGTTCATTTCTTGCACGACTTCGCCTTCCGAGCAGTATAGCAGTTCAAACAGATGGTGATGATGTCTCGGATAATGCCACCCCGGGGGCTGTAAACCGAAATGGCAGCCGACGACCTGCAGCGTGTTCACAACGTTGGGGTAACGATACAAATCATCCATAGGCTGCTCCTTTGTTCGTTGATAAGAATTTATAAGTTTTTCGTGGGCTTATAGCTTCGCATCAACCTTGATAAACGCGCTGGTCCTTGTAAGACAAGGACGGCGTAGCCGTTTATCCTGGTTCGGTGATTGGATCTTCATCATATCACCGAATCGGCACATTTGGTATAGAAAATGCTCATTTTGGGGATTGAGCAATAGGTATATTTTCAGCGATGATGGCTGTAGTGAACAAATCCATGTACCGGAGGGGTCATCGTGGCTATTTTAGAAGCGAAAGACAAACAATTTCTATTGGATGGGAATGGCTTGCAAATCATTTCCGGAGCTATTCATTATTTTCGTATCGTACCCGAATACTGGGAGGATCGTTTGCTCAAGCTTAAAGCTTGCGGATTTAATACGGTGGAAACGTATATTCCTTGGAATTTGCACGAGCCCCGGGAAAACGTTTTTCATTTTGACGGATTTGCCGATGTGGAACGTTTTATCCGGATTGCCGGAGATTTGGGTCTGTATGTCATCGTGAGGCCGAGCCCGTACATTTGCGCGGAATGGGAATTTGGCGGGCTACCGGCATGGCTGTTGCAATATCCCGAGATGCGGCTTCGCTGCATGGATCCGGCTTTTTTAACGAAGGTCGACCGTTATTACGATACGCTGATCCCGCGCCTGACTCCTCTGTTAAGCACAAACGGGGGACCGATCCTTGCGATGCAAATTGAAAACGAGTACGGCAGCTACGGCAACGACACCGCTTACTTAACGTATTTGCGCGATGGACTTGTGAGGCGCGGCGTAGACGTATTGTTGTTTACTTCCGATGGCCCGGAAGACGGCATGCTGCAAGGCGGAACCCTCCCCGGAACACTTGCCACCGTTAACTTCGGATCTAAGCCGGAGGAAGCTTTTGATAAGTTTCGCCAGTATCGTTCCGAAGAACCGCTGGTCTGTATGGAATACTGGAACGGATGGTTCGATCATTGGTTGAAGCCTCACCATACGCGAGATGCGGGCGATGTCGCCGATGTGTTCGATCGCATGCTGCGCGCGGGAGCTTCGGTCAATTTCTATATGTTCCATGGCGGAACCAACTTCGGCTTCTATAACGGCGCGAATTTTCAAGAGAGGTATGAAGCGACGATCACCAGCTATGACTACGATTCGCCGTTGTCCGAATGCGGGGACATAACGGAGAAATATAAAGCCGTTCGCAGCGTCATTGCCGATTATTTTGGGATCCTAGTCGAAGACTTCCCTGAATGGCCGGCACCCATCGCAAAGAAAAGGTACGGCCGCATTGCCTTAACGGAAAAGGCGGATTTGCTCGAACGCTTGCCGCTTCTGTCCGAGCCTGTAAAGCGCGTTGCTCCGGAGCCTATGGAGAAACTCGGTCAAGATTACGGCTTCATCGTCTATTCGACGCACGTCTCCGGACCGCGCACCGGTGAAAAGCTCCAGCTTCAAGAAGTGCACGACCGGGCGCAAGTTTTCCTTGACGGCGTCTATCAAGGCACGGTAGAACGTTGGGATTCGCGGCCGCTTCCGCTGGACATTCCAGCCGGAGGCGCCAAGCTGGACATTCTGGTGGAGAATATGGGACGTGTCAACTACGGCCCGAAACTGAAGGATTATAAAGGCATTACAGAGGGGGTAAGACTGAATAATCAGTTCTTGTTTGATTGGACGATATATCCGCTCCCGTTGGATAACACGGCATCGATTCCGTTTGGTTCCGCTCCTAAAGAAAATGATGGAAATGAAGTTAATGACCGCCCTGCTTTCTATAGAGGTGAATTTACAGTGAAAGAGAAAGGCGATACGTTCGTCCGATTGGACGGCTGGTCGAAGGGCGTGGTCTGGATCAACGGCTTCAACTTAGGCCGTTACTGGGAAAAAGGACCGCAGCGAACGTTGTATTTGCCGGCTCCTTTACTTCGCGAAGGCAGCAATGAAATCATTGTGCTCGAATTGCATCATACGGAGAAGGCGGTAATCGAACTTACAGATACGTCGGATTTGGGCTGATTTGAGAACCGCATCGTTTATCGGCAAAGCCTTAGGCTCGAATGTTGAATTCGACCTAAGGTTTTTTGTCAGTTGATAAGACTTTATAAGTTTTCGAAGGCTTATAGCTTCGCATCAACCTTGATAAACGCGCTGGTCCTTGTAAGACAAGGACGGCGTAGCCGTTTATCTTGGTATGTATAGCGATGTCGAGACCAATATCCAACTGCCCGCAATATTTCTGTTGGAAATGTCAGGTAACCTGATTACAATGAAAATTAGACAAGCGAGAGAATGAGGAATTGTGAAATCGGTTTCAGTCGTGTACGGGGGTGTGGGTTCCTATTTGTGCCGAGTTTAAGGATGCCGGACAGGCAATCCGTCAAGGAGGAGCTATGAAACGGAAACGAAACGTTTATGGAAAGTATCTTTATTTATCCTTGGCGTTGATCCTGGCGCTTGCCTTGATCACCAGCTGTGAGTCGGGGCCGGACGGGAGGAAGGAGAAGGAGGTTGCAGCCAAACCGGCTGCGGCAACGCCATCCTCGGCGGGTGCCGGCGGCAGCGGGACGCCGCTTAAGCCGCTGAGCGGAGACGTCCTGTCCTTGACGGTCGAGCACCCGAAAATGAAAGCGGTTATTGGAGAACCCGCTATCCTGTCGCCGGGAGACGATTACCCGAGGATCAAGCTTAAACCGAAGGCTGAAGGGCATGGTTTCGGGAGCTGTTCTCTATGAAGACGGCAGTACGGCAGCGAAAATTCGGCCAAAAAAGCAGCTTCCGCTGAGGAAGTATCGCTGGAATTCCCCGGAAAGCCGCAGAAGCCGGGGCGATTTGACATCCGGCTAACCCTAGCCGTACCGGGCTATGCGGAGATGACGGACCATATTGCATTTACGGTTATGACACCGGAGCAGATGAGCAAGAATCCGGCGCAGGCCGTCTATCTCGATGACAAAGGCATGCTGAGGTATGTTCCGGACTACCGGGGCAACACCATTCCGGATTTCTCCAATGCGGGCTATATGGGCGGGGGCGTCAAGCTTCCGGAAGTACAGGTGAAGGTGACCGTGGAGCCGGGAGAAGGCGATGATACGGCCCGGATTCAAGCCGCCATCGATCAAGTCTCTAAGCTGAACGCGGATCAAGTCGGCCTTCGGGGAGCCGTGCTTTTGAAAGCGGGTGTCTACCGAATTGCCGGCTCGATTAAGATCAGCAGCAGCGGCGTCGTACTGCGCGGGGAAGGGCAAGGCGAAGACGGTACGGTGCTGATCGCCACCGGAACGTCCAAGAGGGCGCTTGTTCAGGTAGCTGGGAGCTCGGGCGCCAAGCAGCAAGCCTCCGACTCCCCTAGAACGATAACGGATGCGTACATGCCGGTGGGAGCCCGAAGCTTTCATGTGCAATCGGTTCAGGGGCTGAAGGAAGGGGACACAGTGCTTGTTCGAAAAATCAGCAACAAGGACTTTATCTCCTTTATTAAAATGGACCGGATCACCCCAAGGCCGGACAAACCGAGCGAAACGAAAATGTGGGAGCCGTTCAATCTCGATTTTGACCGGGTCATTACCAAGATTGAAGGCAATGAAATCACGGTCGATGCCCCGCTGACGGATGCGATCGACACCCATTGGGGCGGCGGGACCGTTATTAAATCATCGGATGCGGGGAGAATCGAAAAGGTCGGGATCGAAAACCTTCGCGGAGATACGAAGTATAACCCGAACGTTAAGAAAACCGGTAAGGGGAAGCCGTATCTTGCCGACGAGAATCATGCGAGTCATTTCATCACGTTGAACAATGTGAAGAATTCCTGGGTTAAAGACATTACGGCGGTACACTTCGCGATATACGCCGTCAGCATCGGCAAAGGCGCGAAATGGAATACGGTTCAGGATTCCAGAAATCTCGACATGATCAGCGTGCTGACCGGAGGCTTGAGATATCCATTTAACGTGGAAGGAGAGCTCAACCTGGTCCAGCGCGTATATTCCGAGACCGCCCGGCACGCCTTCGTTTTAGGATCGCAGGTAAAAGGGCCGAACGTGTTCCTGCAGGACGTCTCCGTTCAAAACCATGCCACGAGCGAGCCGCATCACCGTTGGTCCGTCGGAGGCCTGTTCGACAACGTGAGCGCGCCGATCGCCGTTCAGGACCGGCAGCATTACGGTACCGGACACGGCTGGGCGGGCGCGAATTATGTGCTGTGGAATACGAGCGGACAGGTCATCGCTCAGAAGCCGCCTACGGCGTCTACCTGGGTCATAGGTCATGTCGGTACCCGGAGCAAAGGGGCCTTCGAACCAAGGGATCCCGCGTTCTTTGCTTCCTTCGGCAAGCATGTGGAGCCGAGAAGCTTGTACCTGAAGCAGCTTGAGGATCGGCTTGGCCTCAAGGCGCTGGAAGCGATGGGATCGTACACATTCCACGATGTTTTGGATGATAGTGCACAAGACATCATGAGCGGAGATGACGGCAGCGACAGTTGACAGGCTAAGCCATAGCCTCAGATCCGATTCGGACCGCTCTATGATATATAAATATCATTGTATCTTTTAGGCAAGGAGAGGGGCTGTGTGCTACCCAATGTGGGATCGAAATGTTTTATACCGGACGCCGCAGACGACGCCTGCGGAAACCTACGGAGAAGCTAATGTGGAAGCGGTTTATTTGGAAGGACCCTCATACCGGGGGAAACCGACGAAAATCTATGCCTATTATGCCGTGTCGAAAGTGGACGGGGATGAGCGAGTCCCCGGAATCGTGCTGGTGCACGGGGGCGGGGGGACGGCGTTTGCCGAATGGGTCCGCATCTGGTCTGCGCGCGGATATGCGGCGATCGCCGTCGATCTGGAAGGACAACTGCCGCTTCCCAAAACGGAACAGGGCAGGCCGAGGCACGATTGGGCCGGACCGCAGCGGAAAGGGGAGTTCGCCGATTACGGGCTGCCGCTCAAGGAACAGTGGATGTACCACGCCGTCTCGGCCGTGATGCTGGCGAATTCGTTCCTCCGATCGATTGAGCGGGTCGACCCATCACGGATTGGACTTCACGGCATTTCCTGGGGAGGCATTGTCACCGGAATCGTATCCGGAACGGATGACCGGTTCGCCTTTGCCGTGCCTGTGTAAGGCTGCGGTTATTTGTTCGAGGCTGCAAATCAGTACGGCGATGCTTTCAAGCGTATGGGACCGGAGGACGCGGAACGCATTCGCGCGAACTGGGAACCATCGAGCCATTTACCCAAGGCTGAGGTGCCTATTTTGTGGGTGAATTCGACGGAGGACGCTCATTTTGACCTCAACATCTTCACCAAATCGTACCGGAGCACGGCAGGGGCTGCCGCACTGTGCATTCATCCCGGCATGCGGCATTCCCATGCGCACGGCTGGGCTCCGCGGGAGATTTATACGTTTGCAGACAGTATCGCTCAAGGGAGACCTCCGAAAAAGTGGGGTCCAGTTCTCGGAAATCACCAATTAATGGTATTTCTACGTCTAGATTCCCAAAACTAGGGTCCAATTCCTAGAGATTTATTGTTTTTTTCTCAGAAAATGGTCACGAGGGCAGACTTATCCCGTTGTCGTTTTTTAGTGATTAGCTTACTCATTCGTTTTATATTTGCTGCCATTGTACTGAGAAGTGAGTGGATCCATGTACGTTCCAAACCACGATACCTACTGCGTCGAAGTCCATGATTTCTCACCTTATCCGCATGTCGTCTTTCAATAAGCCAACGATTTTTGCTGGCTTCTTTGTAAGCTTCTGTTCGGTAGTGCTCACGTCCTTTTTCAAGCTCATGAAAGTATTCGCTGATGTAAACATATCTTAATGTCTTACTAGTCGTACATTGACTTCGAAGAGGACAATCTATACATTGGGATTTCGTGAAGGCAAAATCATAACCAGGGCGGCCTTGTTTTTCCTTATATCGGGTAGAAATCTTACCGGCAGGACAGGTAACAACCATACTCTCTTTATCAAACTGAAATTTCTCCGGGCCGAATAGACCTTGTGGGTTGGAACTTTTCATTACACTAATGTTGCCAGTGATTTGATTTTCATTTAGAAAACGCAGATTTTTTCCAAACCAATAGCCTTTGTCTGCCGATACTTCAGCAGGTTTGATACCATGATTCTCTTTGAATTGATTGACGAGATTCATAAGCTGATCTCCATCCTCGGCATTGGCTGGTGTGACTTTAACGGCTGTAATAATTTCGCTTTTCTCGTCCATCATGATGTGGTCTTTGTAACCTTGAATTTTACGCATGTCCGATTTATGACCTGTTCTGGCCTCTGGATCGACGACACTAATAAGACGATCCTTCGCATCCTCGTGGCGATCGGCAATGACTTTTTCCAACATAGCCAAAGCCGATTCGTTAGATTGATCTACAGAGAGTATTTGTTTTGCTTCAGTGACGAGTTCGTTGGACAACTCTAACACAAACGGAAGTTTTTCATCCCTTGTTTTTCCTCGGAGCTCAACCCATAGCTTCTCCATCTTTAGTTGAAATTGCTCTGCTTTCGTAGGGTCTTTAATTTGCAACTCCCGAACTACTCTTTCAAAAGCTTGACGAACAAGCGATAGCCAAGTAGGAATAGCTACATCCGCAATGATGTGGGTTGAATCGATAATGGCTCTTATCGGTTTCGATTCGATCAAGCCGTATTCAAGACATTGATCAATTAAGCGTTGAAAAATCTCTTTGAATTTATCCAGACCTACACGATTCACTCGAAAATAACTAATGGTCGAATCGTCCGGCACCTCATCATCGATGTTCAGCCCTAAAAACCAACGGTATGCTAAATTAACTCGAATATGTTCAATGACCTGCACATCTGACAACTCGTAAAGATATTCCAGAAGGCAAATTTTAAACATGAACTCCGGCTCTTCTGCGGGGCGTCCTCGTTCCGATGAATACCGATCTGCAAGCATGGGTCGGATAAATGAGAGGTCGACAGTATTAGCAATCTTTCGGAGTAGATGATCTTGGGGTACGGTCTTCTCGTAGTAATATTGGTCAAATCCAGATATTTGCTTGGAAATGTCTTTACGAAGCATCCCCATCTCCCCTTTAATAGTGTATCTATATTTTACCACATTACCACGTTAATTTGTTGAAATACACTTATGTTTTTGGGGTGTTTTTTCGGAGGTCTCCAAGGAGGAGTACCGCTGCTGCAAGCCGGGGAGCTTGTGTATGCAGGCTCGTCGGTCAGCTGCAGATGGGAAGGAGTCCGAGAGGTGGAGCGGGCGGAGCTGTGGTGGACCAACGGACGGTCCGGCCTGACGGCCGGCTGGCGGATGGAGCCTGCCGAAGTAAGCCGGGAGGAGCGGAGGGCATCGGTAGAGCTTCCTTCCGAAGCGGCTGCTTGCTTTCTTAATCTGATCGACGATCAGGGCTGCGTTGTTACGTCGGTAGGAGCCTCCATTTACAGTCCGTTGACCAGCAGGCCGCGATCGTAAAATCGGATAAAACACGGCGGCTTCACCGTCTTTTTAACGGAGGAACTGTATTCCCGATTATGGAACATATATTAACTAACCAATACCGGCCGAAGCGGCCATCCGCGCGGGTTCCAAGGATTTCGCTTTAAAGGCATTGGAATAAGGAGGATTTAACGATATAATAGAGGGCAGGGAATTATCATTCCAAGAAAAACTTTCACTCTCAAGAAAATGACAAGGAGTAATCAGAATGACTAAAACACTTATTTTCGGGCATAAAAACCCGGACACGGACACGATCTGTTCTGCCGTCGCTTACGCCGATCTGAAGAGTAAGCTGGGCTTCGAGGTTGAAGCTGTCCGCCTCGGCGCCGTAAGCGGAGAAACGCAATTCGCATTGGATCGCTTCAAGGCGGCGGCGCCGCGGCTTGTGGAGAATGTAGCCGATGAAGCGACCGAGGTCATTCTGGTCGACCACAACGAGCGCCAGCAAAGCGCGAACGACATCGATAAAGTGCGCGTGATGGAAGTTATCGACCATCACCGGATCGCGAATTTCGAAACCAGCCACCCGCTGTATTACCGCGCCGAGCCGGTAGGCTGCACAGCGACGATTTTAAATAAAATGTACAAAGAAAACGGCGTAGCCATCGAGCCGAGCATTGCCGGTCTGATGCTGTCCGCCATCATCTCCGACACGCTGCTGCTGAAATCGCCTACGTGCACGGAGCAGGACGTGGCCGCGGCCCGCGAGCTCGCCGAGATCGCCGGCGTGAATCTGGAGAGCTACGGATTGGACATGCTCAAAGCCGGAGCCGACCTGAGCGACAAAACGATCGCACAGCTCATTTCTCTTGACGCGAAGGAATTCTCCATGGGCAGCGCCAAAGTGGAAATCGCGCAAGTAAACGCGGTGGATCCTAACGACATTCTGTCCAAACAAGGCGAGCTGGAAGCGGCTCTTCAAGCGATTATCGACGAGAAAGGACTCGATCTGTTCGTCTTCGTCGTAACCGACATCTTGAACAACGATTCCGTTGCTCTTGCCCTCGGGAAAGCGGCGGATGCGGTTGAGAAGGCGTACAACGTTACCCTTGAGAACAACAAGGCCGTGCTGAAAGGCGTCGTATCGCGCAAATCGCAAATCGTGCCTGTGCTGACGGACATTTTTAACAAGCAATAGTCCCGCATAGCGGCAGCTCCCCCGGGAAACACTTCTAAAGTGGTCAAATTCCGGAAGGGAGGGTCAGCATGTCCCGCAATAACGCGAACAATAACGGCAAGAGGTCTCAGCCGGGGAATAACCGAGATTCGGAAGTGCCCGGATCGAATAACTCGAAGAAATAGTACAAAGATCCTTTACCTTGGCTGCAAGGTAAAGGATCTTATTTAGTTGATAAGAATTTATAAGTTTTTCGCAACTTATAGCTTCGCATCAACCTTGATAAACGCGCTGGTCCTTGTAAGACAAGGATGGCGTAGCCGTTTATCCTGGATAAGCGAGCTCGGGCACAAGGCCGAGCTCGCTTCGTTGTATTGGCGGCACCAGCCCCAAGTCTACTCCTCGCTTGTCCGGTTCCGGGGAGGGAGAGGTCCCAAATACTGAAACAAATGACATTCGATCCGGCCATTAAACAGCTTTCGGTTTTTGTCCGATTTGCGGCCCATGTAATGCTCTAGCTGTCTGCTGGGGCTGAGGATGAATGCGGACCAGGATGGAAGCTGGCTGTAGATCGAACCGAGCTGCCGGATGACGCGCTCGACTTCATCCCGTTCGCCCAGCCGCTCGCCGTAGGGCGGATTCGTGATGATGCAGCCGTAATCGCCGCGGGGGCGGATTTTGGCTACGGGAAGCACCTGGAGGTTAATTTCCTTGGACAGCCCCGCCGCCTTAAGGGCCGCCATTGCAACTTCGATCGCTTCTTTATCAATATCCGACCCGCTGATTTCGAGAGGGACATCGTCTTTGACAAGATCATAGGCTTCCTCGCGCGCCTGCTTCCAGAGCTCCTGCGGCACGAGCGGCCACGTCTCGGAGTTGAAGCTTCGCCGCAGGCCGGGCGCAAGATTCCATCCGATCATCGCGGCTTCGATCGGAATGGTGCCCGATCCGCAGAACGGGTCATAGAGCGGCCGCTCCGGCCGCCACCGGCTGAGCAGTACCATCGCGGCCGCCATCGTTTCCTTCAGCGGCGCCTCGGTCACAAGCTTCCGGTAACCCCGTTTGTGAAGACCGGGACCGGTAGTATCCAGCGTGATGGTGGCGATGTCGTTCAGCAGCGACACCTCGATCACATAGCGGCCGCCGGTCTCACGGAACCATTCCGCTCCGTACTGCTGCTTCATCTTTTCGACGACCGCTTTTTTTACGATACCTTGGCAAGCGGGCACGCTGGACAGCTGGGATTTATGAGAGCGGCCTTCCACCGGAAATTCGCCGTCCTCCGGAATCCAGTCCGGCCATGGCAGAGCCTTCACGCCTTCAAAGAGCTCGTCGAACGTCCGCGCGGGGAACGAGCCCATTTTTACAAGAATGCGGTCCGTCGTTCGGAGCCACAGGTTTGCCCGGCATATCGCCAGCGCATCGCCGATAAACGAGACGCGCCCGTTCTCCACGGTGACCTGTTCATACCCAAGCTCCCGCACTTCCCGTGCGACAATGGCTTCCAAGCCCATGGGGGCGGTTGCGATCAGTTCAATAGGGGTTAAATTCATTATCCGGTTCCACTCCATATCATCGGTGCTAAGCATGATTATCAAGAAATCGAAGGGCCTTGCGCCCGGTTGTACATTCCTTGGAAAAGCCATACAATAAATTAGTATAGGCGATTCCAAGCGATTATACAATCAAGGTCGCATTCAGGTAAAGGAGAGGATGAAGGTCAATGGAAGCAGGACAATCAGCCGAACAATATATGGAGGGCTTGTATCCGGAGGACGAACAGCTGAGCCGGGTATTGGAGGGCATCCGAGCACAGGACATGCCGCAAATTTCGATTGCGCCGGGCTACGGCCGCCTGCTGACGCTGCTGGTCAAGATGACCGGGGCCCGGCAGCTGCTGGAGATCGGAGCGCTGGGCGGGTACAGCGGCATCTGCTTGGCGCGGGGACTCGGGGAAGAAGGCAGACTCTTCTCTCTGGAGCTGAAGCAGGAGTACGCCGACCTCGCGCATCGGCATCTGCGGGAGGCGGGGCTCGGAGACCGGGTCGAATACCGCGTCGGCGAAGCGCTGCACAGCCTGGAGCAGTTGGAGCGCGAAGGCCGCAGGTTTGACTATTACTTTATCGATGCGGACAAAGGTAATTATCCGAACTACCTCGAATGGGCCATCCGGCTGGCGAATCCGGGCGCGCTGATTGTTGGGGATAACCTGCTGATGCGCGGCAAGACGCTGAACGCTTCCGAGCGGGGGAATGCCGTGACGAAGATGCGAGAGTTTAACGAGCGGATCGCATCGGATCCGCGCCTCGAAAGCGTGCTGTTGCCCGCCTATGACGGACTGGCGCTAGCACGCGTGAAATAAACAGGTCCATCAGCCTTGCGGTGCTGCCGCAGGGCTTTTTATTGTTTTTCCCGATTTCCGCCGTATGCGTCATCGCCGTACTGCTGACGCTGGCCGCGATCAAGCCCGGCCCGGCCCGGCCCGCGTAACGCAGCAGTGAACGTACACAGTAAAAAACCTTAGCCGAAGGGCTAAGGTTTTGTGGGTTGATAAGAATTTATAAGTTTTTCGAAACTTATAGCTTCGCATCAACCTTGATAAACGCGCTGGTCCTTGTAAGACAAGGACGGCGTAGCCGTTTATCCTGGTCAAGAAGCCTTCTTCCATTCTTTCTTGGAGCCTGAAGGAGTTGTGTCGGATTGCTGCTGCCGCGAATGGTCCTGATACACCACTTGCCGCCGGGATTCCCGGACCTCAAGCTGGCCGTAGTAAACGATCAGGAGCTCGGCGCACACCAGAATGAACAGCACTTTGCGTATGTTGATTTTGATCAACAAACTGCACCTCCACACACGAGGAGTCGTGTCAGGATAAGGCTTTCCGGTCTCCCGGGGAGCTGCGTTGTCCGCCGTAGAGTGATCTTCTCACCCACAGCGCGTTCAAGATCAGCAGGACGGAAGCGACGATAAAGATGCCGCGGATGCCGATCCACCCGGATACCGCTCCGCCGATGACCGGTCCCATCATATTGCCCAAGCTTAGCGCGCTGGAGTTGAAGCTGTAAGAGCGGCTCTCCATGCCGTCCGGTGTAAATTTGCGAATGAGTGTCTGAACGGAAGGCAGAAGTCCTCCCATGAATACCCCCAGCAGGAAGCGGGATGCGAACAGCTGCCATATGTTGTGAACCATCGCCTGGGGGATGAACGCAAGCGCGGCGCCGATGAGCGAGATGGCCAGCACCCGCTGCGAGCCCAGTTTATCGCCCAGCCGTCCGAGTAGCGGTGAGGCGATCATGTTCGAGAACCCGGTGACCGATCCGACCAAGCCGGCATAAAAGGCGAGCAGCTCCCCGCTGCCGTGCAGCTCCTGCACAAACAGAGGAATCAGCGGCATGGAGCTCAGAATGGCGAACTGGATGACGAAAGTTACCGAGTACAGGGAAGGCAGTTGCTTAATTTGGCTAAGCTCCTTGAAGCTGCTGAGGATCGACTTGGATGGCTGCTTCTGGGCCCGTGCCGCATCGAATGTATCTTTCACCAGAAAAGCGGCAAGCAGGGAAGCGACGAACAGCAGCCCGCCTGTAATATAGAAGATCGGGCGGAAGCCGATCCATTCCGCCAGCACCCCGCCGAAGAGCGGTCCCAGGATAGAGCCTGCAACGCCGCCGGATTGCAGCGTACCCATGGCGACACCCATCCTGTCCTTCGGCGTGCTGGCCGACATGAGCGCCACGGCTGCAGGCACGAAGCCCGAAATGACCCCGTTCAGCATCCGGAGCAGAAACAAATGCCATGGCGTAAACGCGAGTCCCATCAAGGTCATGACGATCGCCATGCCGAAGCCCGAGCGAAGCAGCATCACTTTCCGGCCGTACCGGTCGGCGAGACCTCCCCATATCGGTTGGAACAAGAAGGAGGTCACGAAATTCCCGGCAAAAATGACGCCTGCCCAGGTAGCTACCTGCTTCGGGTCGTGAATCCCCATCTCTTGGATGTACAGCGGCAGGAAGGGGACGATCATGGTCATGCCGCCCATGACGAGGAAATTTCCAAACCATAAAACAATTAAATTAATTCTCCAGCGTGCCAATAAGGGTTCCTTCTTTCCAACGGCAGCATAGCCGATGTTTCGTTTCTGAATATTTGCCGCCACCGTGTATCACGCCTAATCGTACCATAATTTACCCGAGACTACACTTCTTTTCTGCGGCGGAGCAGGCAATTATTGCTCAAGACCGGTCAGGATCTCATACCGGTAACGTTCCAGATTGGGAAGCCCGACGGCTTCGGCGATGCGTACGGCCGCCTCCGTATCGTACGGTACCCGAACGAGCTGGATCGCCAGAGGCGCCGGCTTCGGGCTGTCCGCCTTCCCTTCAAGAATCGCATAGTTGGCTTCGGGAATGCCGTCATAGGGTGCTCCCACGCTGCCGGTATTGAACAGGGTGAGTCCGCTGCGTTTCTTCGATTTCAGCGTCTGGAGATAGGCTGCGTGGATATCTCCATAACCTACGACATCCGGCTCTCCGCCGTCCGGAAACGTGCCGGTGGCCGGCGTGTTGGCAAACATCGATAGCTTGGCCCGCTTGTCCGCCTTGAACAGCACCCGGGTATAAACGCTCTCGGGGGAAGCATGGACGAGCCGGATGCGCCTGCCGCTCATCGTGATGTCGAAGGAGAAGGGAAGCTTCTGCAGGTAGTCCATTCTTTCGCTTCCGATCCGTTCCTGCTGCCAGAGCCCGGCCTCCTTGACTTGCGGCAGGGCAATCCCGTGATCCCAATTTCCTTGTACCGTCACCTCGCACGTCTCACGGATCCGATCGACCGCCTCACCGGGCTGCGGGCCTTTGCCGACGATATCTCCCAGACATACGATGCGCCTGATGCGGCGACTGCGGATGTCTCTAAGCACCGCTTCCAGAGCGGGCAGGTTGCCGTGAATATCTGATATGACTGCGATTTGGTCTCCCATGGCGTAACGGCCTCCTGTTCGTACCTTCAGCTTGCGCTTCAGCGTTCAATGTACGACATATTATAGCACAACCGGGCGGTCCGGCTCTTATCTAAACGGATCTTTAAGGAAGGAATGGGGAAGAAGGAAGGAACGGTAAGAGCGCGGATGGCCGAATTATTTCGGATTTGTGACGGGTACGGACGGACTCATGACCGGAACGGAAGCTTTTGGTATAATATAGGCCAATAAGCGTAAAGGAGTAGGTTACGATTCAATCGCGGTCCGACAAACATAAAGAACAAATGGAAAACAAGTTCCAAAAGACGCTATGGGTCAAAATCGGCGTGCTCACGCTCGTTACGGTAGGCTCGTTTGCCTATTTGCTTCAATCGCTCGAGCCTTCGAACGCCGGGAGCGCGGGAGAGAATAATCAACAGGCCGGCAAGGCGCCGGTCAAAGGAGTCGAGCTGCTGTCTACGGACGGCGCAGACAAGCAGAAGGAGCCGGCATCCCCGAATGCGGTCCCGAATGCCGCAGCAGCGAACGCCGACCGTGTCAATCTGGCTTTTGTCGGCGATGTCATGTTTTCGGATAACGTTGAAGGCATCCTGAAGCAGAACGGCTATGATTACCCTTATAAATTCGTAAAGCCCTATCTGGAAAAGGCGGATTTCGCCGTTGCCAATCTCGAGACCCCCATTACGGCCCGCGGCACGGCACAAGTGAAGGAGTACACCTACCGATCTTCCCCAGCGGCGCTCCCCAAGCTGAAGAAGGCGGGCGTGGGCCTCGTCAATTTGGCGAACAATCACAGCATGGACTTTGGGGAAGAAGGGCTGCTGGATACGATGGACAACCTGGATGCCCAAGGGATTCTCCGCGTCGGCGCCGGCCGCAATACGGAAGAAGCTTATAAATATGCCCTTGTGGAGAAGAACGGCTTCAAGATCGCGTTCCTCGGCTTCTCCCGTGTGATTCCGGATACGAGCTGGTATTCGGGCAAATCCAAACCGGGACTCGCAGAGACGTACAGCACGAAGCTGCCGCTTGAGGCGATCGACAAAGCGAAAGCGGATGCTGATATGGTGGTCGTCATTGCCCATTGGGGGGAAGAGCGCAAGGATGTGCCGGGCCGGGAGCAGACGCGGCTCGCGCACCTCTATATCGACGAGGGCGCGGATTTGGTCGTTGCCAGCCATCCGCACGTGCTGCAAGGGTTCGAGCAGTATAAGGGCAAATGGATTGCATACAGCCTCGGCAATTTCATCTTTACGACGAACGATATTCCGGCTACGTGGGAGAGCATGATCTTGCAGGCTTCCTGTACGAAGCAAAAAGCGTGCGATCTGAGCGTCGTTCCGATCGTGACCAAGGGCGCGCAGCCTGTGCGGATGCCGGATGAGGACGCGCCGAAGCTGTTCTCAAAGCTGAGCCGCATCTCTTACAACGCCGATGTGGACAAAGACGGCAAGGTGACGGTCGGTCCGGAGCGGCCGTTCCAGCAGGACGCCCAGGAACCGCTGAAGGCGGTCCCTCCGGTGACGGATAAGAAACCGGCCAGCGGCATCACAGCTTCCCCCGGCGGCAAAGGGACGGGGACGAGCCCGGCAAAAGATAAGAACGGTACAGACGCGGCGAAGGATAAGAAAACCGGCGAAGCGTCCGGCAAGGAGAAGACTCCGGCGAGCGGGAACGGGTCGGCCAAGCCTCCTGCCGATGGCGCGAAGAAGAGCGAGACTTCGGCGGGCTCCAAGACGCACGAGAAGACCGCAGATCCGGCGAAGAAGAACGGAGAAGCGCCTTAATGCAGCCTCTGCCCGGTGCCCGGCAAGGTTTCATGAAATGAACTGCCGCCGATTCGGCGCGGATGGATTTTCATGAAATCGCGCAGGATATAGGCGGAGGTGATTCGAGTCATGGATGAGCAAAAGGAAAAGGTGTCCTCGGTCGATCCGGAAACCGGGGAAACGAAGGAAGTGACGCTGGTCCTCGATCATGACGGACATAGCGGCGGAATGAAATATTCGGTGGAGCAGGAACCAGACGAATCAAACGAGCAATAACCGTTAATTTTCCCGGCTGGGACGAATCGTTCCCAGCCGGTTTTTCGTGTTGAGTATACGCTGGTCCCGGCGTATAATGAGGCTCAGGCAGACGTACGGCCGAGTTCAACGTAAAGGAACGAAATGCGCTATGATCGATACGATGATTCGCAATATTTACTGCGTAGGCCGGAACTATGGTCTTCATGCGGCGGAGCTTGGCAACGAAGTGCCGGAGGAGCCGATGATTTTCACGAAGCCGACCCATGCGCTCACGAAGGCGGACGGAGGCGAGATCGCGCTGCCGGGAGGAAGCGGGGAGCTTCATTACGAAGCGGAGCTAGTGATTCACATCGGGCGTGACTATAAGCAAGGCTTGTCGGTGGACGAACTGGTGGACCGGATGGCGCTCGGTATTGATTTTACCCTTCGCGACGTTCAGTCCGCCATTAAGAAGAAGGGAACCCCTTGGCTGCCGGCCAAAGGCTTCAAGAACTCGGCTGCGCTCGGACCTTGGCATGCGTTTCCGGGCTTCGATCGGCTGAAGCAGGTGGAGTACACGCTGGTGAAGAACGGGGAAGAAGTGCAGCGGGGCAACCTGAACGATATGATCTTCAATCTTCAGGTAATCGTCGATTATATTGCGGACCGCTACGGCTTGGGGGAAGGCGATATCATCTATACCGGAACTCCTGCCGGCGTAGCGGCCGTGAAGGACGGCGACCGTTACGAGCTGCTGTGGGGCGAAGAGGCGTTCGGCGCTTTCACCGCGAAGCTCGTATAAACGATGAGGAACAGGAGAGGCGTGTACCGGAAGAATCCGATGCACGCCTCTTGAAGTTACTTATCCGCTTTCGCTTCCTCAAGCGCAAGGTCGGAGTATTCGTCTCTTACTTTGAATATCGCAGTCAGCTGCTCCATAAACGCATCCACGACGTTAGGATCAAAATGCTGGCCTCGTTCTTCCTTGAACAGGTTAAGAATTCGCTCCAGGTCCCACGCCGGCTTGTAGACCCGTTCGCTGCCGAGCGCGTCGAATACGTCTGCAATGGCCGTGATTCTGCCGTAGATATGGATCTCTTCCCCCTGCAAGCCTCTCGGATAGCCTCGTCCGTTCCATTTCTCATGATGCTCGTAGGCTACGATAGCGGCCGTTTGGAGAATGCGGCGCTTAGAATTTTTCAGCAGATTGTACCCGATCATCGTGTGGGACTTCATGATATCGAACTCTTCGTCAGTCAGCTTGCCCGGCTTCTTCAGCACGTCGTCGGGAATCGCGACCTTGCCGATATCGTGCATCGGAGAGGCGATCTTCAGCAGCTCCGCCTCCTCCTTGCTCATTCCGAGTCCAAGGGCTAGGATGTAGGAGTATTCGGCCACCCGCTTCACGTGGTTGCCGGTTTCCTTGGAACGGCTCTCGCCGATTTCGCCCATGGTAAAAATAATTTCCTTCTGCGTCTCTTCAATCTCGCTCGTCAAGAGCGCGGATTCCAGCGATTTGCCCGCGTAGGAGGCGGCAAGCGTCAAATGATCGAGGTCCTTCTGCGAGAACTGTCCGGTCTCCGTCAGCTTATTGATCGCTTGGTACGCTCCCATGATCTCGCCTTCGTTGTTGCGGAACGGGATGACCATCAAGGACTTCGTCCGGTATCCTGTCTTCCGGTCGGTGGCGATGGCGCCGCTCTGAAGCACATCTCTGAACGGCACATTCGTGTAGGCATCATCGATGAAAATCGGCTCGCCCGTCATTACGGCATGTCCCACGAGTCCGGCCGTGCTGGGCAGGCGAAGCGGCGGAACGCCATGAGCTACGGTGGAATACAGCTCCTTCTTATGCCGGTCGAGCAGCCATACCGTACAGCGGTCCGAGACGATCATCTCGCGGCCCATGTCGGCCATAAGCATCAGCAGATTATCCAGCCGGCGTTCGTTGGCGATCTTGGCCGCATAGTCGAAGATGACGCGCAGCATCTCCTGCGGGTCGAGGTCCTGCTTCACCTTTACCTCTTGGATTTCATGGGATTCGTACACGATATTCCTCCCCCGGAATCATCCGTTTCAAACTCTATTGAAATCATATTATAATGGCAGTAGTCTGTAAATAAAGTTTTGTCGAATTTTTCCTGAAAATGTAGTCATAGAGAAGGGGGTTCTTCCGTGACGGATGGGATTATCGGACTAGGCGGAAGTTTGCTTATTGCAGGCGCGGCCTATTGGAAAAGGTCGCTCTCGGCATCGGGCTTCGCCGCGGCCGTTGTACTGGGAACACTGATGTATGTGCTAGGAAGCCTGGCCTGGTTCGGCACGCTGATCGCCTTCTTCATTACCTCATCGGCGCTTTCCAAATGGAAGAGGGGCAGGAAGGAGGCCGCGGAGAGCGGCTACGCCAAATCGGGCCGGCGCGATGCCGGTCAGGTGCTCGCGAACGGAGGGCTCGGTCTGCTGCTGTGCATCGGTAATGCGCTAGCGCCGCATCCGCTCTGGTGGGCGGCCTATATCGGCGTCATGGCGACGGTAACGGCCGATACCTGGGCTACCGAAGTCGGGGGCCTGAGCCCGGCCGCCCCGCGCTCCATTGTTACGGGACAAAGGGTTGAACCGGGGACGTCGGGCGGCGTGACGGTGCTGGGGCTTGCCGCTACGGCGGCCGGCGGGTTGTTCATTGGAATGGTGATCTGGGGATTGTCCGCTTTATCGGCTGAATTCCGGCCGGCCGGAATGAGCTTCACTGTCCTCGTCCTGCTGGGACTGGCAGGGGGAGTCGCCGGATCGCTGGCGGATTCTTGGCTCGGCGCGGTATGCCAGGTGATGTACCGCTGCCCTGTCTGCGGCAAAGAAATCGAAAAAAACCGCCACTGCGGGGCAGCGGCGGTTCGGAATCGGGGGGTTGCCTGGATGACCAACGATGCGGTCAATCTGATCAGCTCGGCTGCCGGAGGAGCGGTCAGTCTGCTCCTCGCGCTGGCCTTTGCTTAATCATCCTTGCGCTTATAGGCTTTGTTCGTAACATAAATGGTCGCCCATGAGATAGCCAATGCAACGATGACGGCAAGCACGATAATTGTAGTAACCATACAAGATGCCTCCAAGTTTTTCTATCTTGAAGCCATTGTAGCCGATGTCAAAGCAAAAGCCAAGCCCCTGCAGCAGTTGTTCGGGGCTCAAGCTTCGGATTACGGCTTATTCGGCTTCCAAGGCGGAAGCTGCACCGAACCGGTTTCCTTCAGCGTAGCCAAGTCGTTCGCTTTCACTTCGCTCATGGAGGCGGAATAAAGCGTATCGCCGATGTAGAGCAGCCGGTTGATATTGCGTTCGCTGCCGTACCATGCGCGGCCGGCTTTCTGTACATCGTCGGCCGTTAAGTGTGTCACCGTTCCGCGAAGCCGGAAGCCTTGCGTCAGATCGAGCGAGTACACATAGGCCCCCTGGAATACAAAATTGCCATAGGCTGCGGCGGCTTCCGGACCGGAAGCGGCTTTATTTTTTACCTCGGCAACCGAGATAGGGAACGCAAGCACATTCTTCTCCTTCGAGAAGAGGAGGGCCTTCGGGTTGTGCAGCAGCTCGGAGTCGGTGCCGCGGTCGCCGATCGTTTGCTTGAACATCTCTACCGGATGCTCCACATCCGTGACGTCGAAGAGGGCGAGCTTCATGCCTTGATGATAGGCGACCGTCCGATCGGCTCCGCCCGATCCGTTCTTGGCGGGCACCTCTACGGCATCCTTCCCGAAACCGATCAGGTGGTTCTCATCATAAGGGTGCAAATAGTCGCTGTATCCCGGAATTTTGAGCTGTCCCAATATTTTCGGCGCTGCCGGATCCTTCAGATCCAGCACGAACAGCGGATCCGTCTGTTTGAAAGTCACCATATAAGCGCGCGAGCCCATGAAGCGGACGGAGTAAATCCGCTCGCCTGGCGCAATATCCTCGATTTTGCCGACGGTGGCCATGGACTCGTTCAATACGTATACATTGTTCTTGGACGTGTATTCGTCGTTGCGCCAGGTGTCGCCCTTGGTCGTGGCGATGCGGAAATACCCGTCCTGTTCGTCCATGGCGTATTGGTTTAGTGCGGTTCCCGGCACTTTGCCGCGGCCTTTATAACTGACCGTTCCATCCTCCATGCCGAATTTGTAGATGACGCTGCTCATTTCTCTGGGAACTGGACGTACGGGCTTCGCGGCAGGCGCGGCTGCGTCTCCCCCCGGAGCGGCGGTTTCCGTCTTCGGCGCCGCCGGCTCCAGTTCATTCGCAGTCACGTAAAGATTTTGTACGGAGGCGTACACTTGATTGCCCGATCCGAGGTAGCTGGTCACCTGCATCTTCTTCTCCGGCTGATCGAGCGGCAGTGCGCCGATCAGCAAATACTGCGGTACAACGGATTTCGGGAAGTAGCGGATATCCTCGTAGCCGATCTGAATGAAGCCGTCCCCGGCAGCCGAATCGCGATAGGCAGGCAGGTCGTCTGCCGTTTGCTTCACTTCCGGCGAGGCGTTGCCGCGCAGCAGAGGGAAACGGTTCATGTTCTTGTTCGTCACCACATAGAGCGAGGAATCCACCTTACGGGAAGAGACATAATTGCCCTCGAGCTCCGTATCGCGGATCAGCTTCAGATGGCTGCGGTCCGTAAGATCATAGACGAGGGTCTTGGTCGAGCTCCGGACCGGTCCGTGCCAAATGGCGATGGAGCGGGCCTGAAGCTCGGCCTGCGGTATGGCTTGCACAGCCGCGGAGCTGCCGGCCGCAGCGTCCGGCGTTCCCGCCGGCCCTGAATTCAGCGGGACCGGCTTCGGAAGGGAACCGGGCTCGGTAGCATATGTGCCGCCTATCACGATCAAATGCTTGTCGTCCACGTAGATTTCGCGGGGATTGAAGTTTTTGTCCTCGAAATAGACGGTGCCGATCACGCTCATTTGCTCTGCGGGCTGCGCCTTGATTACGAGGACCCGGTTCCGGTTGACCTGGTAGATGTAGCTGCCGTCGGTCTTGATGACGTCGGCTTCATCGACGCCCTGCACCTGTACGTTCGTGGCGGAGTGGTCGGCATTGATCCCGGAGGCTTGCGGCACAGCTGTGGAGGCCGGCGCGGTAGCAGCGGACATGGACATGGACTTGGCCGCCCCGGCTGCACCAGCTGCCCCGGCTGCAGGAGCGGCTTCCTTCACGGCGTCCGCCATGAGCATTACGCGCATGTCTCCGCCGTACCCGGCGTTCATCTCCGCCGAGTCCTTCAGCAAGGACTCGAGATGTTCCCGGGAGCCGACGGTCGGCAGGCTCTTGTCGGCATCGGCGATGGATACGGTCTGATTCAGGCCGTCCCAGTAGACGTTGAAATCGAACGCCTCCGAGAAGAAACGAAGCGGCACAAGCACTCGTCCTTCGGTCTTCAGCGGAGCCTCGTCCAGGCGGACGGACTGCCCGTTCTTGTCCGCATCCTTGCTGCCTACGGCGAGATGCAGCGTACGGTCCCCCTTGGTTGCCGTAACCGATTGCTCCCCTTCATTCCATTCAACCTCGGCCCCGAGCGCCTCTGAAAGCTCGCGGAACGGCACCATCAGGGTGCTGCCGATAAGCTGAGGCGAGACGGACAGACGGATCGGGCTCCCGTTCAATTGAACGGCTATCCCGGACGACGAATCCGCTTGCGTGATCAGAGCGGGCGAGACGGCGACAATAAGCGTCAGCGCCAGAACCCCGGTAAGAAGCGTCCTTTTGTTCACTTGAATTCCCCCCTTGGGTAAAGTTTACCAAACCTTCTTTCATTCCTTCAGACGCTCGGAGCGGCGGATATGTTTCGCCTGAAGAAAAAAAGCGGCAACGCGTGGTAAAACCACGAATTACCGCTCTTTTCCGTACGATGAATCATACAATTCAACCCGGTTTCGCCCCAATTGCTTGGCCCGGTAAAGGGCCTGGTCCGCCCGGATCAGCAGCTCTCGGGGAAGTATATCCCTGGAAGGCACCATCGTTGCGGCTCCCATGCTTAAGGTGACGTAAGGGGACACGTCCGAATACCCATGAGGAATAAGGAGGGACTCCACCTCCGAACGCAGCTGCTCGGCTACCACGGACGAGCCGTACGCTTCGGTCATCGGCAGTACGATCACGAATTCCTCTCCTCCGTAGCGCGCGACGAAATCCCCTGGACGTTTGACCGCCCGATTGATCGCGGCGGATACGCGCTGAAGGCAAATGTCGCCTTCGGTATGCCCGTACGTATCGTTGTACCGCTTGAAAAAGTCGATGTCCAGAAGGATGACGGAGAGCGGGGACTGGAGCTTGCTGCAGTGCTTCCACTCCTTGGCATACTTCTCTTCGAACGCCCGCCGGTTGGACACGCCGGTCAGTGCGTCGATCGAAGAAATGCGCTGAAGCAGCTCATTCGTCTGAAGCAATTGCTGCTCCGCTGCCTTGCGGGCGGTAATATCGCGAGAGATGCAAAGTGTTTCCTGTACGCTGTTCTTCCGCCTGGACAGCGGACGGAAGGCGGTTTCAAACCAAATGACCGTATCGTCCCGCCGTCTTACCCGGTAGCTGTGCAGATGCTGCCCGTCTGCCATTCGTACGGCTTCATACTGCTGCAGCAGTCCGTCCCGATCGTCCTCGTGCACGAGCTCGGAGGCGAACCTTCCGAGCAGTTCCTCGGGCTTATACCCGAGCAGCGTCAGACAAGCCGGCGACACATAGGTGTACCTTCCGCTTGAGTCGATTTTGGAAATCATATCGTTGCTTTCATCTGCGATGAGCCGGTACAAGTCTTGCTTATGATTAAGAAACTCATTCTTGATTTTGCGGTAGTCCTGCATATCGGTCATGTCCTGCACTTGAGCGAATATGAGCCCGGGATGGGGAAGAGGAAGGCCTACCCAGGACAGCCGGACCTCGAGCCAAGCCGGTTCACCGCTGGGCTTCACATACCGGAATTCAACCGGGGCCGCCGGTTTCCGCTCCCGAACGACTTTCTTGAATACAGAATAAACCGTGCTCCAGTCATCGTGGGGCACCCATTTGGTGATGAATTCGCCGGCAAGGGAGCTTTCCGCGCAGCCGAGCCATTTGCACAGCACGGGATTCGCTTTGACAAGAGCGCCTTCTGCAGTCAACAAAGCCATCCCGGTATCGGAATAGTGAAATACATGTTTGAACAATTCGTTCTCAGCGTCAATGGTCGATAGGTTGATCATTCGCATCGGCTTCCTTCCCGAACCCATGTCAAACATCTAGGTGAATATACCTATTTATTCTATAGGTTGAAAGGTGGATGTACAACGAAATTATCAATTATAAAAACAATTTTAGATTTCATTCGCTCTCCGCTCGGTTGGTTCGGCGGGGGAGGAGGAAGGCGAAGCTTGCACTTGATGCTCCGCTTGGGCTTCACCCTGCCGCTCGCCAAGCGCTTTCTCCAGCTGCTTCAGTTTGCGGGTCAATTGGAATTGCCTAAACATGCCGAATAACCCGACGCTAAGTCCTCCGAGCAGCGTGGAGCCCAGAATGACGAGGATGAGCGGAATTTGCGTTTCCGTAAACAAGAAGTTCACCCGTACCGGCTCGACGTTGATTACGGCGAATACCGCAGTCATCAAAGCGAATACGAGCGAGAAAATAAAGATCCATTGTGCTCTCAAGGATCAGACGCCTCCCGACCGTTCTAGTTACCCGATTAGTCCAAAAGGCCGAGGAGGGAGCTATCGCCCCGCACCTCAGCCTTCCGGCATAGCTTGCTTATTTGGCCAGTGCTTCCATTTGCTCCAGCAAGCCTTTGAATACGCTCATCGCCTGCTTGATCGGCTCCGGCGTCGACATATCCACGCCTGCCTTCTGCAGGATGTTGATGGAATAGTCGCTGCCGCCGCTCTTCAGGAAGCCCAGGTAGCGTTCCACAGCCGGCTGGCCTTCCTCGAGAATTTGCTTCGAGAAGCTCGTCGCCGCGGAAAAACCGGTAGCATATTTATATACGTAGAAGCTGTTGTAGAAATGAGGGATGCGGGCCCACTCCATCTCGATATCCTTGTCGACGGCCATATCGTTGCCGTAATACTGCTTGTTTAAGTCGTAATATACTTCGCTCAGCAGCTGAGGCGTCAACGATTCGCCCGCTTCGGCCTTCTCGTGGATGATTTTCTCGAATTCGGCGAACATCGTCTGGCGGAACACCGTCGTGCGGAACTGATCCATGTAGTAGGTGAGCAGGTACATTTTTTCCTTCGGATCGGTCGATTTCTTCAGCATGTAGTCCATCAGCAACGCTTCGTTCAGGGTTGAGGCGACCTCCGCCAGGAAGATCGTATACTGCGCGTAGCGGTACGGCTGGTTCGCATCCGACAGGTAAGAATGGAGCGCGTGACCCATCTCGTGCGTCAGCGTAAACATGCTGTTCAGGTTGTCCTTATGGTTGAGCAGCACGTAAGGATGCGTGCCGTAAGCGCCCCAGCTGTACGCGCCGTTGCGTTTGCCTTCGTTCTCGTAAATGTCGATCCAGCTGCCGTCAAAGCCCGCCTCCAGCACTTTGAGGTAATCCGGCCCCAGAGGCTTCAGGCTCTCGAGCACGGTTTTCTGCGCTTCCTCGTAGGTGATGTCCATTTTATATTCCTCGACGAGCGGCGCGAACAGATCGTACATGTGAAGCTCATCCAGCTTCATCAGCTTCTTGCGAAGCGCCATGTAGCGGTGCATCAGCGGAAGCGCCTCGTGTACGGCGTCGATCAGGTTCGTGTACACTTCCTTCTTGATGTTGTCGCCGAACAGGGACATCTCCAGAGCGGAAGGATACTTGCGGACCTTCGCATAAAATAAATTTTTGTTCACGTTGGCGGCCAGCGTCGCGGCGATTGTATTCTTTTGCTTCGCATACGTCTCGTAGACGGCTTCGAAGGCGCGCTTCCGGACGTCCCGGTCGCGGCTCTCGAGGAATTGAATGTATCGTCCGTGAGTAAGCTCGACTTCTTCGCCTTTCTCGTTCTTGATCTTCGGAAACTTCAAGTCCGCGTTGTTAAGCATGCCGAAGATGGTGCTTGGCGCCTGCGACAGGTTGCCTACCTGCGCCATCAGCGCTTCCTCGGATCGGCTCAGCACATGCTGCTTCTCGCGGATCATCTCTTCCAGCGTACGCTTGTAAAAGGCGAGCGCCGGATCGTTCACCAGCTTGTGCAGCTGCTCGTCCGTAAGGCTGAGGATTTCAGGGGAGATGAACGACATCGCCTCGCTCGTATCGACGCTCAGCTTTTTCGATTTATCGGATAAGGCCTGGTATGTAGGGTCCGCCATGTCCTCGTGGTTCTTCATGTTGGCGTATACGTAGAGCCGTTCGGTATGTAAGGAGATTTGGTCTTCGAGCTCGAAGCACTCTTTGATCGCCTTGGCGTCCTTCAGCTTGCCCTCGAACCGGCCGATCTCGGCCAGCTGCTTCTTGACGGTTTGATACTCTTGTTCCCAAGCCTGCTGATTGGCAAACAGGTCTTCCAGCTTCCAACGGTGCTCGGCCGGAACGTCGCTTCGTTTCAATACTTGGTTCATGGGAGCCCTCCTAGTGGGTTGGGATGGTTTCCTCATACCGTCCGCCTGCACGGACGATGAGGTTACGGCGCCGGTCAGCAGCACACCGGTCAATAAAACGGGAATCAAACGCATTTGCGCTCACGCTCCATGCCTGGAATCTATTGGTCAGAAAAGCAATACATAGTATGACCGGAGCGCAGCTTAAATATTAGTATATGAAATTCATGGAAATAAGTCTATCGCGGGGCGCTACTTCGGATTGGCCAAAAAGCTGTAGACGATCAGCCCGAAGGAGAACGAGATCATGACCAGCGCCAGGATGGCCAGCGGCCTCTTCACCCCTGGGGGCAGCGAGTCGCGTTTCATAATCAGGATAAGGGAAAGCGAGAACGACAGAATGATGAATGTAACGATGGAAGCGGCATTGCTCAACAGTGGATCACCTCCCGAGCTACCATTTCGCCAAGGCGGGGGCAAAATCCTGTAACCGGCAGGAGCTTCGCTCAAAAAAAAGACTCCGCGTCCGCTCAGCGGGCGTCCGCGAAGTCCGTCTCCTTGTTGAAATGCTCTCAGCCTTCGAGCTTGACGAGCACGAACCGGCCTTTCTCGTCCTTGCTGACCCGGAAGCTGTCGTCCGGCTGAATGTTCGCTTCCTGCATCAGCTCCTTCGGGATGGTAAGCTGTCCGCGGTCGTTGACCGAGACGAGAAAGCCGAACGCCTTCTTCCACAAGCCCGCCGCGAGCACGCCGGCCACCACCGCGAGGATGAGCGCCCATTTGGCCGCTCCGTGGGCTGCAAACCACGATTTGACGAGCAAATCGCCGGTCAGCATTTTGCCCGCCGTGTAGGCGAGTACGCCGGCCCCGAGGTAGATGATCCGCGGGAACCGTTCAACCCAGCGGATGAATACGGTGCTGCCCCAGACCACAATCGGCACGCTGATGAGCAGTCCGGCAAGGACGAGCCCGAAGCTGCCGTGTGAAGCCCCGGCTACCGCCATCACGTTGTCGAAGCCCATGACGGCATCCGCGACGATGATGGTTTGAATCGCAGGCAACAGCTTGCTCTGGGCCTTGATGTCATGCTCTTTCTTGTCCGTGAGCAGCTTGTAGGCGATCCAAATGAGCACGATCCCGCCGACGATCAGCAGCGCAGGAATCTTCAGCAGCCATACGACCAGCAGGGTAGCGACGGCACGAATCGCGACGGCCCCAGCCGTTCCCCAAAGAATCGCTTTCTTCTGATGCTCCTTGGCGAGATTGCGGGCCGCGAGTCCGATGACGATCGCATTGTCTCCTGCCAGTACCAAATCGATGATGATGATGCTGAGCAGGGCGGTGAAAAATTCCGGTGAAAACCATTCCATGTCCGTCACTCCTTTTCCGGGATTGTTTACTTACACAAAAACGACCTCTACCGCTCGGGTAAAGGTCGTTTGAGAAGCAAAAAAGACCTTTACCGTAATAGGCAAAGGTCTTGCTAACAACGATTTCCGTTGCCAATAAAGCCGGGGTCTGATCGAAGCACCCGAACTGACGACTTTACTGTGACAGCTACTCCCCTTTGGAGGACATCCTTATGTAATTGTCCTGATTATAACGAAAGGACAAGCGGATTGTCAAGATTTATCCGCCCGGCTTATACTTGGCGGAAGGCCTCGAGCATCGCTTCGTACTCGTCCTCGCTGCCGTCGAACGTTTCCTTCTTGAAGCGTTCGCTAACCCAGTGCATCATCTCGGGACGGCTCAGGAACGTGTGGCATTCTTCTCCCCATTGATCGGATATTTCGCGCAGGATCAGCTGCTTGCCGTTCACCTCGACGGTGAGCATATTCCATTTGTCCTTCTTATAAATCGTATGTTTTTTGATCATGGCGGCTTGCCCCGTTTCATTCGTTGGTCTATGCGCGACATCATACCGCAACCCGGGATGAAAATCAAGCTCGGCAGGAGATTGTCGGTCGTGTAAAGACAGGATGCCGGATCTGACCTGCTTGCCAAATCATTCCACTCGTGCTACAATTTCGTAAACGTTTCAGCATTTGCCGGAGGGCGGGTGGAGGCGTTAAGGAAAGATCAAGAGCTTAGACGAGATGAGGAGAGATGAGTACAATGAGCGGAACATTGCCATGTTATGAACAAATCGGTGTAGCAATGACTTGCCGTTCGTACGCGGAGTACGAGCGGATGTTTGCGTTTGACCGGATTCCCTTGTCGGGAGGTCCGGTTCTGGACGTGGCGGCAGGAGCTTCTTCTTTCACGGCGGAGGCCGGACGTCGGGGCATTCCCGTTTACGCGGCGGACCCGATGTATGGGCTATCCCCTGAAGAGATCGGCGCTCATGGCACCCGTGAGATTGCGGTGTCCACCGAAAAGCTGGGCAAGATACGCCATGTATACGACTGGAGCTTCTATGGAAGCCCGGAGGAGCATCGGGAGCGGCGTGAAAAGTCGCTTCAGGCGTTCGTTGAAGATTTCCGCAGCCATGCGAAGCAAGGAAGATACGTGCCGGCCCGGCTGCCGGAGCTGCCTTTTGACGAAGGGACGTTTGGCGACGTGCTGATTTCACATTTCCTGTTTTTATATCACGAGCAGTTCGATTACGACTTTCATCTTCGCAGCGTGCTGGAGCTGACGAGGGTTTGCAGACCCGGGGGACAGGTTCGGATTTATCCGTTGTTTACGTTTCGCTGGGAGCGGTATCCGATGCTGGAGAGGCTTCTGGAGGACTTGTCCCGGCAGGGGATCGAAGCGCGGCTAGAGGCGTCCGAGCTGCCGTTTATTCCCGGCTCGACAGAGTTTTTATGCCTCCGAAAATAGGCTATGTATAAAATGCGTTCTGTTGATTTATCCTTATAGTGGTGATATAATTGTAACATTCGCCCAAGATGGCGATACATCTAGGAGGTTGTTTTCATTGAAAGGTACAGTTAAATGGTTTAACGCAGAAAAAGGCTACGGATTCCTTCAAGTAGAAGGCGGCGACGACGTATTCGTTCACTTCTCCGCAATTCAAGGCGATGGCTTCAAAACTTTGGAAGAAGGTCAAGCGGTTGAATTTGACATCGTTCAAGGTAACCGTGGACCACAAGCAGCTAACGTCATTAAGTTATAAGTTTAAACTAACTACGATGCCCGGCCATCGGGTTTACATCGATAAAGGGTTTTCTTATACATTAGTGTCCTAGCAGGCAGGGCGGTTTTTGGAGCGTTTATCGTTCCGGGAGCCGTCTTTTTACGTTTAGGCATGTATTCGTCGGCGGAGGATAGACGTATCTGGATGATGTGCAGGACGTGTACTCGAACTTCGAGATGGACGAAGATTAGGCTTGCGAATCTAACGAAAGAGGGATGCCCCCGAGGCGCGTGCGCCGGAGAGCATCCTTCTATTCTTTTTTGCGTCGGAAACGGATTAGTCGACGATCGTCAGGATGTCGTCGATTTCCTTGCGGGCAAGACGCGCCGGACGTTCCGCCGGGTGGCCCAAGGCGATCACCATGTTGATCTGGCAATCCGGACAAATATTCAAATATTCGCGCAGCCGGTCCTGCGCCAGCAGCACCGGTCCCGTCATCGGGCAGGTGGCCAGTCCGCGGGCGTGAGCGGCCAGCATCAGGTTTTGCGAAGCGAGGCAGGAGCTCTTGATGCCTTCCTCGGCCCAGACGGCGTCGTCCACCAGCTCCACCGGATCGAAGATACGTTCGCGGAACTTAGAGTTGTAAGGCGTGGCGAGACAGACGATCAGCACCGGCGCGTCGGAGAAGGCCGTCGCATAAGGTCCGAACGATTTGGTCAGGAGCCGGGCTTCCTTGGACAGCCCGCGCTGCTCCGCTTCGGCGGCCCGGCGGTGCAGCTGCTCCCAGGTGATGGCTTCGATGTCCTTGATCTTATCCCGGTTCATGACCGCGATAAATTCCCACGTCTGCGAGTTCGTATCGCTCGGCGCATAACGCGCGCAGTCGATAATTTCGCGGATATCTTCCACGGATACCGGCTGCTCGGTATATTTGCGAATGCTGCGCCGGTCCAGCAGGATCGTCTTGAATTCGTCGTAGGCGAGGGTCAATGGCTGAGTCATGTATTTCATCCTCCAGAGCTTTTCGTTAGTTTTCATGGTTTGGTTTAGTACTTGGTACTAAAAATCATTCCTTCATTATAACGGGCTTTCGGAGGAATAACAACCTATTGAAGGATGGCGGTCTCTCAGGAACGGCCTTCCAGTTCGCCGCCGATCTCCGACTTCAGCCGCGTGTGGAGCACCAGGAAGCCGAAGGCGGAGACGAAAGCGAGTGCAGAGCCTACGCGGTAGACGGCATGGGGGCCCCAGCGGTTAAAGATCCAGCCGCCGAGCAGGCCGCTGAGCAGGCCCGCGAGACCCGACCACGTTACGGCGAACACCGCTTGCCCCGTTGCGCGGAACTGGTCCGGCACAACTCTCTGAATGTACCGGATGGCGGTGAACAAGAAAATGCCGAACGAGACCGAATGCAAGAGCTGAATGGCTACGCCCCACATCGGGTTCTGTACAAGGCTCATGAGAAAAAACCTCAGCGTATAGACAAGGCAGCATATGGCGAGAAGCGGCAGCTCCTTGAACCGATGGCCGTATTTGCTGAGCAGGAAAAAGACCGGGATCTCGCTTACCGCCGATACCATCTAGGACAGGGCGACGAGCGAAGGGTCAGCTCCCAGCCGCTGCTTGAACAACGCGAGGAAGCCGTCGTTCATCCGGTGCGCGATCGACGTCGTAAGCAGGATGAACAGAAAGGCAAGGAACGACCGCGAACCGATAATCGGCAGGAGTCCGGAGAAATCCGGCTTCTTGTAATTCGCTTCCCTGGCATCCGTCAAGATGAGTGAGAGCGCCAGCGACAGGGCGATCGTAAGGATGCCGAGCAGGGGAGTAAGCCCTGTTCCGTACCCCCTCATCAGCTGACCGAAGATGAGCGCCGCTACCGCGAAGCCGATGGAGCCCCAAACCCGATAAGTGGCGTAGCTCTTGCCGCTGCGGGAAGCCGTCAGCAGGGTCAGACTGTCGTTAAGCGATGTGGTAGGGGACTGGAAGAAGAAGAAGATGGCCATCAGCACCATGAGGAGACCGAACGATTCGGTACGGAAGACGAGCAGCGCCATCGCCAGCTGACAGGCCAGGATGAGGATTAGAATCTTCTTCACAGTGCGGAAGCGGTCGCTCATGTACCCCCAGAATAAATTGGAGATGATGCTGATCATCGGACCGACGGAATACAATAACCCGATCTGGATCGTTGAATATCCGCGCCAGCCGAAGTATAAAGGGAAATAGGACGTAATGACGGCTACCGTCATAAAGAAAGAAAAGGTAAAGCCCCGCAGAATCGTTTCCTGCGAGGCCCTGGTCGCCGGGCTGTTCATAAAGACTCACTCGATTCGTTAGATTTTCTTGAATTGCGGAATGGGGAGAAGGTCGACAGGCGGCCCTCCGCATTGGCGGTCTGACGCAGCGTGTACAGGACGACGGCCAATTCCGCGCCCATTCCAAGCGACTGGGCCAAGGCGCCGATCATGGCGTTCCAGCCGGGAGCAAGCATAATGCAAACCGACAAGGTGACAAGCGTTACGGAAACGTTGCCGGCTTGCGACCAGACCATCACCTTCGTCTGTCCCCTCAGCATGAGCAGTCCGTTGCCGAAATCAAGCCAAGGGAAAATGAAATTCATCAGCATGAATACTCTAAGCGTAAGCAAGCTCGCATGGAGCAGGCGGTCATTCACGCCCATCACGTGCTGCATGAAGAAGGGGCCGGCCGGCGTGTAGGCTAGCACGGCGATCAGCAAGCTCGGAACGAGCGACATCATCATCGTGAACCGGACGACCCTCTGCGCATCTTTCCGGTAGAAGTTGAGCACGATCTGGTGAATATAAGAGAAGAAGCTCTGGACCAGCTGCGCCAAGCTTGCCGCGATGGCGAAGGAAGCGATCGAGAGGGAAATGTCCGCCGTTTTTCCGAGAAAGGCATTGATTGAAGGGCCGGCAATGACGGCGATAACGGAAGAATAGAGCAAGGGCTTGTAAAACGAAAAGATTTGTCCCGGCCGCTCGATCGGATGGTCCGGCTTTTTCTCCGGCATCGTCTTCCTTACCAGGCCCCCGCCCTCCCATAAGCTTACCGCCGCTTCGATGATCATGCCGCTTAAGAAGATGATCGCACCGACCGCCCCGCTCGTTACCCCCGTACGGATAAAATAAACGGACAGCGCATACATTCCGATCAGCCGGATAAGCATCCCGATCGTAAGCCATTTGGTGCGCATATTGAAGATGATGATTCCATGGTATACGCACCGGATCCCCGAGAAGATACTTACGAACATCAGCACACGGTATACTTGAACCATCGGCGCAACCATCTCCGGCGACGCCCCGAACAAATGGGTAAAGACCCAGCTCCCTAGAGGCGTGTAGCTGATGAGCCCGCCCAGCACAAAGATCGCTCCCAGCACATACATACTGACGAGCGACATGGCGCGGAAGGAAACCCGGTCTCTGACCAGGGCCGAGCAGGTTTGCCTTAGCAGCACGGCCGGTCTCTCGGTAATGCCCAGTATGCTCATGGGCAGGGCGTAGCTGGCAATGATGAACTCCGGATGGGCCGAACGGGCCAAGGTGCTGTTAATGATGACATGGGAAATGGTAACTAAGGCCGCCGAGATGCCCAGCGGGATGAAGAAGCTCAGCAGCTGTCTATAGGTGATCCGGACTTGTTCTATATTCGTCATGATGGTTTCCCCCGCTTTGCATGTCACACATTATACCATGGAATCCGCACGGCGGATGAAAAAAACATTTTTTTCACTGGAACCCGTTGTTCGTTCGTGATACATTAGTATAGATAATCTTCGTTCGCCTTTTAATTTGGTTTAGAAAGGTGGAGTCCGTATGAATTACGCTTTCGAGCTGGACGATCGGCTGGGCATACCGCTGCCGCGGCTGTCCAAAGACTTCGACGAATTTACGGAGCATGAACAATCCGAGATGCTGCTGTGTTGGGAAGAGATCCGGGGAACGATACCGGATCGGATCAAGCAGTTGGAGCGGATCATTATAGCCAAACAAGAGCAGCTCAACGTGGAGGACAATTTCGTCAGATCGTGCCTCCTGAACAGCGAAATCGCGGAGCTGGCCGGAACGATCAACGAACTGCATTTGTGGTTCCGCGTCAATCAGGACATCACTCCCGGACCGGCCCATCATTAAGGCCGTGGAGCCGGGAAGTAAGAACGCTGCGCCGATCAAGGCTAACCATTGTTACCTACAGGAGGTCGTATCGTTTTGAGTTGGACGGAAAGCTTGGGCAGACTGGCATCGCAGCTGACGACCCATAAACCTTCGCTGTATCCTACGGAAGAGCTGGATGATTTGGTCGATATCCGTATCGGCAAGCTCCCCGTCGGCGGATTTACCGGAGAGCAGCTTCCGTATGCGCATGCCGTCAAGGCCGGTCTGCATTTGTTTAACGAAAGCCTGGACGCCTCGCACGAGCTGTCCCAGATGATCGAGAACGCCACCGGCAGCTATTGGCACGGGATCATGCACCGGATGGAGGGGGATTACTCCAACGCCAAATATTGGTTCCACCGGGTGAGCCGGCATCCGGTCTATGAGGAGCTGGCTCGGGAGGCGGCCGCCTTCGTGGAAGAGTCCACTCACGCAAACGTGGGGAACAGTGTGCTGAGGCGGACGTTCGAGAAGATTGCAGACGGAGGAGCGTGGGACGCGTTCGCCTTCGTCGATGCCGTGGAGCAGCAGGTGACGGTAGCCAGAGATGAAACGGCGGAACAGCTGCTGCTGCATATCCAGTGGCTGGAGATGCGGCTGCTGCTGAAATACGCTTACGCCCGAAGCGGCGGTGGAGGCCTGCTCGTTGAACCGCGGTAGAAGCAGCGCGAACGTCCCGCGCCATCCGTTGACATTGATGCTTCGAGTTTACCGATATGTGCTGCCCGGCGTCCGGGAGCAGCTTCGCAACTGGCGAACGAAAGCCGAAGCGATACCGGACCCCGAGCTTCGGGTTCAAGCCATCGCCAGCATGACCTCCAAGGAATTCCACTGCATAGGCGGCTCCGTCTATGCCGTGGCTAATTTGCCGATGCGTCATGTGCTGATTCCGCTCATCGTAGCTTTTCAAACGATCAGCGATTACCTGGATAACCTGTGCGACCGAAGCACCTCGCTCGATCCCGAGGATTTCCGCCGTCTTCATCAATCGATGCTGGATGCGGTGGATCCGGGGGAGCCGCTGCACGATTATTACGAATTTCGGGTAGAGAAGGATGACGGCGGATACTTGAACGAGCTCGTCAAGACGTGCCAGGCAAGCCTGCGCATGCTGCCTTCTTATTCTGCTGTAGCGGACGCTGTACGGGAGCTAACCGGACTCTACTGCGATCTTCAGGTGTATAAGCACATCCGGAAGGATCTGCGGGAGAAGGCCTTGTTGGATTGGTGGGACAAGCATCGCGACCCGTTCCCGCAGATCGGCTGGAATGAGTTCGCCGCCGCCACGGGCTCCACGCTCGGCATCTTCATGCTGTTCCTGTCCGCATCCGACCCGTCGCTAGATGGGGAGACAGTGAAGGCGATTCGGGAAGCATACTTTCCCTATCTATGCGGTCTGCATATCCTGCTCGATTATTTGATCGACCAGGAGGAAGACATCGCAGGGGGCGACCTGAACTTCTGCAGCTATTATGCCGACCTCGATGAGACGGTTGCCCGCATCGCGTTCGTGGTGAAGGAAGCGCGGACCCGTTCGGAGCAGCTGGCCCATCCGGAGTTTCACCGTATGATCATCGAAGGACTGCTGGCGCTGTACTTATCCGATCCGAAGGTAAGCAAGCAGCGGCAGGTCAAGCAAATCTCCAGACAGCTGATGAAGGACAGCCCGCTGATGCGCATGTTCTTTTTCATTAACAGCGTCTGGATCCGGAAAACGTCGTAACCCTTCTTTTCATATATATAAACAGAGTGCTGCTACCATAGGAGGAAACCATCATGTCAGTAAAAAAGATTGCTGTCTTAACAAGTGGAGGCGATTCGCAAGGAATGAACGCCGCGGTACGCGCCGTCGTACGAAGCGGTTTGTTCCATGGGCTGGAGGTTTTTGCGGTTCAGCGAGGCTATGCGGGATTGATCAATGACGACATCCGGGAGATGGATCTGCGGAGCGTCGGCGATATCATCCAGCGCGGCGGAACGATTCTGCAAACGGCCCGCTGCAAGGAATTTATGACGCCGGAAGGCCAACAGCTCGGCGCCGACAATTTGCGCAAGCGGGGAATCGACGGATTGGTCGTGATCGGCGGAGACGGGTCGTATCAAGGCGCAAACAAGCTCAGCAAGCTCGGGATCAAAACGATGGGATTGCCGGGAACGATCGACAACGACATTCCGTTCACCGATCTGACGATCGGGTTCGATACGGCGGTCAGCATCGTCGTGGACGCCATCAACAAGCTGCGCGATACGATGAGCTCGCATGAGCGCTCCTCGGTCGTTGAGGTTATGGGCCGTCACTGCGGAGATATCGCGCTGTACGCGGGACTTGCGAGCGGCGCCGAAACGATTCTCGTGCCTGAAGTGCCTTACGATCTCGATGAGATCGCCCAGCGGATGAGCGACAACTTCGCGCAGGGCAAGCGCCACAGTATCATCATCGTAGCGGAAGGCGTCGGCAAGGGCGAGGATATCGCGCAGGAGATTACCCGCCGCAACGGCATTGAGCCGCGTGTCACGGTACTGGGCCATATCCAGCGCGGCGGTACGCCGACGCATAACGACCGGATTCTGGCCGGGCAGCTCGGGGACTTTGCGGTACGGAAGCTGATCGAGGGCGAATCCGGCAAGTCCTGCGGCATTATCAAGGGCGAGCTGGTGTTGACCGATATCGACAAGGTTGTCAACACGAAGAAGGAATTCAATCTTGAGCTGTATGAGCTGGCTAAACGTCTGTCCCAGTAAAGGCGCGGCGATGATGGCCTGAATGACAAACTCCGTCTCCCTTGCCGGTATCCGGCGAAGAAGGCGGAGTTTGTTTGCGTATATCGAGCGAGGTCCGGTTGGCGCTTAATCGGTCGGCTGCGCTTTCTCCAGCGCCTGCATGATTTCATCGGTCGGGCGATTGCCCTTCTCGGCATACACGATCCGGCCGTTCGTGCCGATGACGTATACGACGCGCTGTTGTCCGAACAGTCCAAGGATTTTGCCTACTTCATACTGCTTGCGAATGGCTTCATCCGAGTCCGTGACAATCGGGAAATCATACTTGTTCTTCGCGGCGAACCGCCGGTGCTCCTCGAGCGTACCGGGATTGATTCCTAGCACGATGGCCCCATGCGCTTCATAATGCTTCCTTGAATCCCGGACGGCACACAGCTGTTTCGTGCAAACCGGCGTCTCGTCCTTCGGGTAGAAGATGAGCACAACGGGTCGTTTGCCAAGCTCGTTCGAAAGATCAATCGGGCCCATCGTGCTTTCGGCACGAAAGGCGGGGGCGGTCGTTCCTGGGGCGAGCATCCTTATCCCTCCTTGAATACATATCCGGCGCTGCACAATATCTTCATTATAGTCAAGTCAAGCCTGCACAGGCAAGGCGTCAGACGTCTTGCTTCTTCCGGAGGTTTCCGGTACGATGGGAGACAGCGCGGACAAGCCGCAAGTTAATCGTCCGGTGAATAAGCAGAGGAGCGGGCAAGCCTTTGACTTCAAATTCTACCCGTTCAAGGGGCTATCCAGTTCAGGAGTCCGGGGACAACTTTGTTCGGAAGATGAACCACTTGCGCAGCTGCCTTTTATTCACCGGACTTCCAAGGGAGGACGGGGTTTATGTACATCTATAAAATGGAAGTCGAGCTGAAGGACCAGGAGGTCCATCTGATCGTGATAGCCGAGAACGACGAGCAGGCCTTCGATTTTTTGGAGGAGCAGCTTGTCAAGCATTTCGTGAACAACCCGGAGGTGATCTCCGCTTCCATCATCGAGAAAAAACGGGCTGTGAAGGGCGCAGGATACGTTATTGAAGGATAATGGAGGCGGAGGTCATTTTGCATCTTGACCTTTACATACTTTTCATACTAAAATGTATGTAAAATCATACCAGAGGAGACTTGGCCTATGAACATCGCGGTGATTGCGGGAAGCAACCGAAAAAACGCCACCAGCACGCAGCTGTGCCGTTATATTGTGAAGCAATTGGAAGAGAAGGGCTGTCAGACGAAGCTGTTCGATTTGTACGCAAAGCCTCTGCCCTTCTACTGCCCTGACGAAGAGCAGGCGGACGAGAACGTAAGAGCACTGCTGCGCACGCTCGCCGAAGCGGACGGCATCATCCTTGCTACATCCGAGTATCACGGGAGCATTACCGGCGTATTGAAGAATGCGCTCGACTTTGCCGGCTTCGATCAATTCGACGGCAAGATCGTGCTCTCGGTAAGCTCCGCCGGAGGCGCCGTCGGCGTCAGCTCGCTGCAGCATCTGCAGACCATTGTCCGCAACGTGCACGGGATCAATTGCCCGGAGTGGATTTCCATCGGCGGCGCCCAGCGCGAATTTACGCCGGAGGGCGAACCGAAGGACGGGAAGACGAAGGAGCGGGTGCTCCGGACGCTGAACTATTTTACGAGCATGATCGCAGCCTTCCGCGGTAACGCATCCTAACAGGGAGGAGACGCCGGTCATGGCATCCGTACTAAAGAACGACTGGGAGGGGCAGCTCAAGGACGAATTTTTGAAGCCTTATTACTTGCAGCTCCGCCAGTTTCTGAAGCAGGAATATGCGCACGAAACGATTTATCCGCAGATGCATGATATATTCAATGCGCTGCATTATACGTCTTTCGCAGATACGAAGGTCGTTATCCTGGGACAGGACCTTATCACGGTCCCAGCCAGGCGCACGGGCTCAGTTTCTCGGTCAAGCCGGGGGTTCCCGCGCCGCCTTCGCTCCAGAACATGTTCAAGGAGCTGCATAACGATATGGGCTGCAGATTACCGGACAACGGCTGTCTGGCGCCTTGGGCCGAGCAGGGGGTGCTGCTGCTGAACACCGTGCTGACCGTAAGGGCGGGGCAAGCTCATTCGCACAAAGGCAAGGGCTGGGAAACGTTCACGGACCGCGTTATCGCCTTGCTCAATGAGCGGGAGCAGCCGGTAGTGTTCATTCTATGGGGCAGTCACGCCCAGCAGAAGGCGCAGCTGATTACCGGCAAGCACCATGGCATCATTCGATCCGTTCATCCGAGTCCGCTGTCGGCTCACCGCGGTTTCTTCGGCAGCAAGCCCTTTTCGAAAGCGAATGAACTGCTCGTGCGGCACGGCTTGGAGCCGATCGATTGGCAGCTTCCGAATTCGGGAAGGCTGGCCGTAACCGGCAGCGCCTTGGCTTGAAGCCCTACGGCACGAAGAAGAGCCCGAACTCCTGTATTCAGGGGTTCGGGCTTCTTTGGTTGATAAGAATTTATAAGTTTTTCGCGGGCTTATAGCTTCGCATCAACCTTGATAAACGCGCTGGTCTTTGTAAGAAAAGGACGGCGTAGCCGTTTATCTTGGTGTCCAAACGCGTTAATAATTGACATTGGGCGTGTAGGTGTTCACCGCATTCCACAGCAGAAATTCGTCTACTCCGTTATCCTTGAGGGCGCGTATCTGCTCCTCGATTTCCTGCTTGCTGTATTTGATATGCCCGGGTACCCAGGAGGCCGTAAAGTCCTGAATCCAAGGCCGGACGACCGGCTTCAGCTGCCCGAGCGGATCGAGCTTCTTATGTGTATCCTTGCTGGCCCCGTCGATCGTCACGTAAGGCTCCGCATCCGGCACTTTGGCGCCGAACCAGCCGGTCGAGTAGTGGCTCGGATAAATCATGGGAGAGATGACGTCAACGTTCTGCGATATTTTCTGAAAATCCTGCCCGATCCCTTCGGCGGCCGGGACGGAGGCGGCATAGCCGAAGATATCCACGGAGACGCGAACGCCCAGCGGGGACAGCTGCTCGTGCGCATACTTGACGAACTCGGCGACGGCGTCGATGCGTGTCCGGTCGTCCTTGTCGTAAATTAGCTTGTCGGCGCGGGTCTCGAACCCTTCGGGGAAGCGCACGTAGTCGAATTGAATTTCCTTGAAGCCGGCCTTCGCCGCTTCCTTGGCGACCGCGACGTTATAATCCCACACTTCCTTCTTGTACGGGTTGACAAAGCTGTCCGGAGGATTCTTGCTGTTGCCCCACAGCGTCCCGTCCGGGTTCTTGTAGGAGAGCTCGGGATGCTTTTTGGCCAGCACTGTATCTTTAAACACGACGATTCGGGCGATCGGATATATCTTATGTTCTTGAAGCGTGGTCATCAGCTTGCCGATGTCCGGGATGATCTTCTGGGTCGTATCCATGGCCGTAAGCTCCGGGTTGCCGGTATCGTATGTAATATAGCCCCAATCGTCTTTAATATCGATGACCATGGAGTTCAGTTCCGTTTCGTCCATAAGCTTCAGCAGGGAGTTCAGCCGGGAGCCTCCGGCACTGTGAGCGGTCACGTATACCCCCTTCACCTTGGGTGCGTCTTTCTGCGGGTCGATCTTGCTGGCCGGCTTCAGCCGGTCTTCCGGATTTGTGCTAGGCGCTTGCTGCACTACGGCGTTCTTGGAATCGAGAGAGGCCTGTACGAGCTGCTCGAACGTCATGTCGGGATGGTCTGCGCCTGCGCCGCCCCAGGCCATCAGGAATGCGGCTAAGAGGTATTCCATTTGGGTTTGTCTCTCCTTGAGGTATGATATCTATCATTATAAGGGAAGAGTCGGGCGTCCGATAGAGAAGATTGTAGCATTTTGCCGAACGAACGAAAGGCATGACGAACGATATGATAATAAATTCATTGATTTAAGCGGATGCGGCTAGTATAGTATTCTAGGAATGTTTCAACAATAGAATGTGAGGATTGCCTTCCAATGCCTACGAACGGGAACCGACAAGTCTGGACGCTTCGCGGACTCAATCTATTTTATTACGCCACAACGGGAATTTTGAATCCTTTTTTGCCGATTTACTTTGCCGGCAAGGGGTATTCGTCATCCCAGATCGGGCTGCTTATGATGATCGGTCCGTTCGTGACCATCTTCGCCCAGCCGCTGTGGGGCTATCTGAGCGACCGCTATCATACGCTCAAGCTCATCATCTTCGGTTTGTGGATGATGACGCTGCTGTCAAGCATCGGCATTTTCCTCACCTCGGGATTTCCGCTTGCTTTTCTCTTCATGCTGCTGCTTTATTTCTTCATGCTGTCTTCCATACCGCTGCTCGATACGATTTCGCTCAAGGCCGCGCAGCAGGCTGGGGTCGGCTACGGCTCGCTTCGGATGTTCGGATCGATGGGTTTCACGCTGCTCGCGATGCTGTCGGGGACGCTGCTGACGGCGCTCGGCGGGATGAACAATATCCCTTATCTGTACTGGACGGCCTGGGTGCCGCCGCTGCTGCTGCTGATCTTCCTGAAGGACGTGAAAGGCTCGGGGCCCCGTGTCACCCTCGGCGCATTCGGAAGCATGTTCCGCAACAAGCCGTTCATGTGGTTTCTCTTCCTTGTTTTTCTGCTGATCGTGCCGCATAGGATGAACGATACTTTATTTGTGCTGTATTTAAAGGATGCCGGGGGCACCGATACGATGGTCGGTCTCGCCTGGGCATTCGCAGCGGCAAGCGAAATTCCGACCTTTGCGCTGTTCGGCCGCTACATGCACCGTTTCCATGAGATATCGCTGCTGGGGATTGTGGCGCTACTTTATACGATTCGCTGGTTATTGTACGGCTGGATTACCGATCCCGTCGTGTTGATGCTGCTGCAAGCGATGCATATCATAACGTTTGCCGTGTTCTGGATCGTATCGGTGCAGGTTGTCGTCAGACTCGTGCCGGACTCGCTTCAGTCGACGGGCCAGTCGATGCTGTCGATGGTGTTCCTGGGGCTGGCCGGAATTACGGGCGGATTTGCCGGAGGCTGGATCAAGGATCATTGGGGCGGGCCGGCCATGTATCATTTGGGCGCCGCCATGACGTTTATCGCCGCTCTGCTGCTTCTGGGGACCCATGCCTATAACCGCAAAAAAAACCATCCGGCTTAACGCGCGGATGGTTTGTTGTTATTTGTGTGCGTTCGGCTGCGAAGCTTCGGTTGCATGCGTTGTCGTTTCCGCAGCGGAAGCCGTCAGCTCTTTCTTAGGCTCTTCCCGGCGATCGTCTGAATTGCTGTTGTTGCCTGTCGTCGCATCCTTGAATTCACGGAACATCTTGCCGAAGCCGCGGCCGAGTTCGGGCAGCTTGCTCGGTCCGAACAGCAGCAGAGCGACCAGAGCAATTAAGATAAAATGCATAGGGGTTAAAGCACCCATGTGTGGCACCTCCATTTCTCTCACGAGACTATCATACCATACTCTGTATGCACAGTATAACATGGATTTATTACGAAACGTTAACATTTTTGGAAGATAAGCTGCCAAACCAAAGCTTGGCGGTTGGCGGCCCCCAATATAGGAACCGGCTACCTTGCCCGGACGGTTCTTTGGCTCGGTGGTCCATACGCTGTATCACGAAAAACGCCTATCTTCAATGAAGATAGGCGTGTTTCTGATGTTCGGAAATGCTGTATTGGATTATTTCCATCGCATCTTCGGCTTCCAAGGCGTCGATGCCGTTACGGAGTACAATTTCGGATTCCAATTCGTTCTGCTTCAAGAAAGGATACAATTCCGGCGTTAATCTCATTACAATCTCAGACAACTTTACTGTTTCCACAACCATCACCCTTCCCGTCATCATCTAGTGTTGCGAGATCAAGAGCGAACGAGTCGTACAGGTAAAGCCGGTGTATCGAAATGAAATTACCATTTCATTATACCATAGATTTTAATTTTATGTATCGTATCGATTGCTTAAATGTTGCTAAATTCCCGTTATCTGCGGAACAGACCCATGACACCGACGGTTTCCGTGATGTTGACAAAAGCCTGTGGATCCCACTGTTTGATCAGCTGCTGAATCTCATTCAGCTCATATCGGGTCGTGACGGTCATCAGCATATGGTGGGGCTCTCCCGTATGGGCGCCCTGCGTTTCGATGACGGTGACCCCGCGCTGCAGCTTCTTCATCTTCTGAAGCAAAATTTGTTTCTTTTTCGTTACGATGAATACCGTCACCTTCAAATGACGGATATGGATCGTGTCCATCACTTTACCGGTGACGAAGATGGCGAGCATCGAATAAAGCGCCAAATCCCAGTTGTTCTTGTAATACCCGAGTGCCAATATAACCAGTCCGTTGAGAACGAACAGCAAGGTTCCGAGCGGAAAATCGCGCTTCCGCGTAAGGATCGACCCGATAATATCGAACCCTCCGGTGGAGCCTCCGGCCCGGAGCGATAGGCCGGTGCCGATGCCGATAAGTACGCCTCCGGTGACGGACGACATGATGAGGTCGCCGCTCACCGCTTTCACGGGAATGATCTCCATGAACCAGGTTGTCATGATAACGGATACGAGACTGAGCACGACGAATTTCCTGCCGACCGACAGCAGCCCCCAGACAAGCACGGGCAAATTGAAGACCAGAAAGAGAAGCGAGATGTTCCAGTTCGTGAAATAGCCGACCAGCATGGAAACCCCGGAGATACCGCCGCTGATCAGCTGGTGGGGGATAAGAAATAAATTGAAGCTGCCGGCAATCAGCAAGGAGCCGAGAACGACGATAAGGAAGGAACCGAATAAAGAACGAATGAAATACAATGAAAACACCTCCTTCTGATTTTAGTATGGTCTTGAAGCGAGTGGTTCGATTCAGACATGGGAAAGCTCCCCGTACTTAGCGTCAGGGAGCCGAAATTACTTCCGTTTGAACGAACCGGAGCGCGGAGTCGTGCTTGGCTTGGAGCTGCCGCCGCTTGTGGAAGGCGGCTTGTAAGTCGGCGTGGAGCCGTCGCCCCGCCGGATGCTTCCGCTGCTGTCCGAGGAAGGAGGCGTCGTCGAAGTGCCCGGCTTTGTGAAGCTTCCGCTCCGGTCCGAAGTGCTCGGAGCCTGCTGGGAGGGCGGTGCGGCCGTCGATCCTCCGGGGGTCTTGGGCGCCGTCTGGTATTTGCCGTAGTCATCGTAACGCGGGCTGGACGTATATCCCCGGTAATCGTAGCCGCCCCCTCTATGGCTGTTAAACCAGCCCCCGCCGAAGAGCGACTGCAGCAGGGAGGCGGTAATATAGCCTTGCAGGAACGAGGAGTCGTAATTTTCCTTCGCATACTGAATCGTATCGATCTCAACGAGCGTGCTGGACTCGTGATTCGGGTCCTTCTGCACGTTAATCACTTTATTATCATACACCAAAAACATCCGGTCGGTCGATTCCTTGCTCGTTTCTTTCGGTTTTTCCTGGGCTGCCAGTTCCTTGGCTACGGAAGGCACATCCTTGCCCTCGACCTGATAAACTTTAGCCATGCTCTTGCCTTGCCCGGTCACGTCGACCAAGGAATAATTTTGCTTAATATAATTGCCGGCATCGCCGCATCCTGCCAGGAGGGCCAATACCAGTACGATACATATCCATTTGAGCGGTTTGTTCATGGATCGTTTTTGTCACCTCCGGCTGAGAGTTGGGCTATCTTCCGGATGCCGCCGGGCTTACTTGCCCTTCATGAACTTGATTTGGCCGGCGGGTGTGCGGGTTCCCTCCATCGCCACATATTTGCCGTCCTGCCACTGAAGGAAGAAGTAACGGTTTTCGGTGCCGAAATAACGCCAGACGAGCACCTCGTCGTTCCCGCGGAAGTCGGTGTTGCCGTCCGCCCGGACCATGTCGCTGCGGTGATGCTCCAATTCGTAGTTCACTTCGCCGCCGACCTCGAGCCGCGTCGGCACGTCGTTCGGGTCGTCCAGCGAGCCTTCTACGAATTCGCATATGAACGCTTCATAGGTCCGTCCTTTTTCCACAAGAAGACATGATATCTGTTTTCCGTTTTGCAGATAATAAGCAAAGCGGTGCGGCGGGAATCCCCGGTCGAAGTAAACAAGCTTGCCGGAAACGACGTATTCCTCCAGGTCGACCTCGATGATGTCGCCGACCTGAGTCTCCTCATAAGGATTAATTTCCGCTTTCGGGGGCTCGGTATCCTGCTTGTTGCTTTTGATAATGGCTCCAACGCGTTTCCATATGGACATGGGCACAATCGCTCCTTCTTCTTCTGAAAAGTTCCGAATAACATATGGGGATTACACTTATTATATACGAAGTAAAAGATTTGTGGGTTTCAAAATTGAAGTTTTCTGGAATATGCTCTCAGCGTGTGGTATAATACTAAAGATATTCTTAAGTACGGCCTTGACGAATCATTTTGACACGCTCGGACGAAGTGTTTCAAGAAGGGATTAAATAGAAGAAGATAGGAGTCGCACTTAAGGGTATAGACCATTAGAGAAACCCTAAATAAAGGAGACTGAAATCATTTGAAAACATTTAGTGAATTCGGCTTAGAGCCAAAGGTACTGCGCGCCATTACGGAAATGGGCTTTGAAGAATCGACTCCGATTCAGGAGAAAGCCATTCCCGTCGCCATGGAAGGCCGCGACCTGATCGGCCAAGCCCAGACCGGTACCGGTAAAACTGCGGCGTTCGGCATTCCGCTCGTGAACAAGATCGACGTGAAGGAAGAACGCATCGTCGCCCTAATCATGTGCCCGACCCGGGAACTCGCGATTCAGGTAGCCGAGGAAATCGAGAAGCTCGGACGATTCAAAGGCATCCGTTCCCTGCCGATCTACGGCGGCCAAGACATCGTGAAGCAAATCCGCGCGCTGCGCAAACGTCCGCAGATCATCATCGGTACGCCGGGACGTCTGCTTGACCATATCAACCGCAAGACGATCAAGCTCGACGACGTCCAAACCGTTATTCTCGACGAAGCGGACGAAATGCTCGACATGGGCTTCATGGACGATATCCAATCCATACTGTCCCTCGTGCCTGAAGAACGCAACACCATGCTGTTCTCCGCAACGATGCCGATCAATATCCAGAAGCTGGCTCAACAATTCCTGCGCAATCCGGAGCACGTATCCGTCATTCCGAAGCAGGTCAGCGCGCCGTCCATCGACCAGGCTTACATCGAGCTTCACGAGCGTCAGAAATTCGAAGCGCTGTGCCGTCTGATCGACATGGAAGCTCCTGATCTCGCCATTATTTTCGGACGTACGAAGCGTCGCGTCGACGAACTGGCCGAAGCGCTTCAGAAGCGCGGCTATACCGCCGAAGGATTGCACGGCGACCTGTCGCAGAACCAACGCGATAACGTGATGCGCAAGTTCCGCGACGGCAGCATAGACGTGCTTGTGGCAACGGACGTGGCTGCCCGCGGTCTCGATGTATCCGGCGTAACGCATGTTATCAACTTTGACCTGCCGCAGGATCCGGAAAGCTATGTTCACCGGATCGGCCGTACAGGCCGTGCGGGCAAGGAAGGTGCAGCTTATACTTTCGTCACGCCGCGCGAGATCGATCATCTTCACTTCATCGAGAAAATTACGCGTCATCGCATTACGAAAAAGCCGATTCCTAGCCTTGCCGAAGCCATCGAAGGCAAGCAAAAGGTAACGGCGGAGCGCGTGCTTGAAGTGCTTCAAGGCGATGAGCACAACGAATACAGAGGTCTGGCGATCTCTCTTCTCGAGCAGCACGATTCTGTTCACCTGCTCGCTGCTGCCCTCAAACTTCTGACCGGCGACAAGAAGAACGTCGAGATCGAGCTGACGCCGGAGGATCCGATCCGCGCGAAGAAAAGACGCCCGGATGTACGCGGCTCCGGACGCAGACCGTCCGGCGCTTACAGCACGGCCGGCGGCGCACGCCGCAACGGCGACCGTCCTTACGGCGATCGCGACAACCGCGGCGGCGGCTACAACCGTGACCGCGGCGGTTCCCGTCGGGATGGCGGCGGCGGTGGCGGCTACCGTGAGAACCGCGACTATCGCGGACGCAGCGAAGGCCGCGACAACCGTGGCGGCGGCGGATATTCCCGTCCGACCAACCGTTCCAACGAAGAAACGTTGGTATAATCCAGCTGAAGCAAGCGCGAACCGATTCGCGCTTGCTTTTTTTTCAGTACAGCTTCGCATCAACCTTGATAAACGCGCTGGTCCTTGTAAGACAAGGACGGCGTAGCCGTTTATCCTGGAGGACGTTACGCTTAAGTGGGGGAATATGGAAGTGAGTTGATATTTATCGCGTGGAGTATAGGATATGAGCTTGAGTCTTTTGGTATTGACGGCTACCTACGCGCAGCAAAATAGGCTATAATAATACATATCTATGAAGGAGGGCATCGGATTGGAATTTCGTGGAATTATGGGCGGATTTTACCGCATTTCCGAATGGATTATGCGCCTGTCCGTCATCAACGTGCTTTGGATTATTTGCGGGATTCCCTTCTTTCTTTTGGGGCTGATCCTACTGCAAGCGCAATCAACGGATCAGGTGCTGCAGACACTGATCCTCATGGCGGTCGTTTCGCCATTCACTTTATTTCCGTCTACCGCTGCGATGTTCGTGGTGGCGCGCAAATGGCTGACCGGAGAAGAAGATACTCCGCTGTTCAAAACGTTTTTCCGAGGGTATAAAGAGAACTTCGTGCAGAGCATGCTGGGTGGCTTCATCTATATGCTGCTGGCCGTCATTCTTTACACGAATTTCCGGTTCTACGGAACCCAAGGCGGATCCTTCGGCATCCTGCGGTTTCTGGTATTATCCTTGAGCGTACTTCTTTTTATCTCGTTCTTTCATTTCTTCTCGATCATGTCGCATCTGCACATGAAGCTGCTGCAGATCGTCAAGAACGCGCTCTTGATCACGATCGGCAACCCGATACGTTCAATTTCGATGATCATTTTGAACGGAACCGTCATTTACGTCAGCTTAGCGGTGTTTACTTTCTTGATTCCCTTCTTCATGGGAAGCTTGATAGCGGTCGTATCGTTCTGGCACTTCAATTTGATCTTCGGCAAGCTGCAGGAGAAGCAGCAGGAGATGGCCGAGAAGGAAGCTCTCGAGGCGGAAGAAACGGCCAAAGCGGAGTTGCCGGAAGGAGAGCCTAAGGCTTATGGGGAATCCGGGAGCCATCCGTTAACGGAAGGTCAATCCTCGGACAAGCCGGACAAACAGGGCAAGCCGGAGTAACCCATCGTCGTTCGTTTCATAATAGGGCTTACTTTTCCTGACAATCCATCCCTATTCAGCGGTCATGAGGTTTACTTTCGTGTCGGAAAAACATATAATAAAAATACAACAAAATCCTGCGATGTGCGTTTCGGTTTTAAGTTGTTTTGAACCAATGACTGTTTCTAGGGAGACCAACATCGAATCGCGGCTGACACGCCCTCGAAAAGGGACTTCAAAAACGATTCTGCGGACACCCACCTGCGAGAGCGGGTTTGAAACACAAAATCGGACGGCATATGCGGGTTTTTTTGTGCCGATTTTCGATCAGAGAAGGGATGTTGGAGATGAAGCTGTTCATTGACACCGCGAATGTGGACGAGATCCGGAAAGCGCATGAGCTTGGAGTAATTGCCGGCGTAACGACGAATCCGTCGCTTATCGCAAAAGAAGGAAGAGACTTTTTCGCAACGGTCAAGGAGATTGCATCCATCGTAGGCAACCTTCCGATCAGTGCGGAAGTCATCAGCTTAAAAGCGGATGAAATGGTGGAGCAGGGCAAGAAACTGGCGGGTCTTGGCGAAAACATCGTGGTGAAGGTACCGATGACCGAAGACGGTTTGAAGGCCACCAAACGCTTTACGGAGATGGGCATCAAGACGAACGTCACGCTCATTTTCAGTTCCACGCAAGCGCTGCTCGCAGCACGCGCAGGAGCTACCTATGTATCTCCGTTCGTCGGCCGATTAGACGATATTAACCAAATCGGGATGAACCTGATTAAGGAAATCTCCAATATCTTTGCGGTACATAACATCAGCTCGGAGATTATTACCGCATCGGTACGCCACACGGCTCATGTCATTGAAGCTGCAGTGATCGGGGCGGACATCGCTACGGTTCCTTATAAAGTCATTCAGCAAATGGTGAAGCATCCGCTGACCGACGCCGGAATCGAACGATTCCTGGCCGATTGGGAAGGCGCCAAGCAAAGCGTGTTCTAAATTGTTCAAGTGAACAAGCCTGTAGGCTCCGTCGGAGCTTACAGGCTTGTTTTGTTATCATGGGGCGCTAAATATATAAGCGGACTGCCGATTTCAGATTGACGAGAAACCCTAATATGCTGAAAAAAATGCCAAAGGTGTAGGTGGGGTATCCCCTGTAGGAGCGATAGCGTCCGCCTTTGTTATCGGAAAATTACCGCTGTATAACGTATTAATTGAAAGTTTTACGGGTAACAACAGCGGCCGGAAGGGGATACCCCACCGGGTACCAAGGCAGATTTCTTTATTTCATGGGTTTCTCTACAGCCTGTAAGCGGACTGCCGCTTTCTTTTCGTTTGGTTAGTTTTCGTTTACGAGATCGGTCAATTGATGGAACGTATCCTTCAGCGTTCCATACAGCGTGCGGTAAATGGCATAGTAGGCTTCGTATCGTTTCCGGGCGGCCGGATTCGGCTCAATGCTCTCCTGGATGCGGATCCAATCCTCGCAAAGGGAAGGAATATCGCGGCCAAGTACGCCGGAGGCTGCCATAACGGCTGCGCCGTAAGCCGGGCCTTCCGTGGAGTTGACGGTGACGACCGGCAGTCCGAAGATGTCGGCGATCATCTGGCGCCAGAACCGGCTGCGGGCGCCGCCGCCGCTCACCCGAAGCTCTTGAATCACAATGCCCGAAGCTTTCACCAATTCCATGGAATCGCGCAGCCCGAACGTGATGCCTTCTAGCACCGAACGGGTCAAATGGGCCTTCGTATGCCGCAGGTTCAGCCCGATGAATCCGCCGCGGGCCTTCGGGTCGGGATGCGGGGTGCGCTCGCCGGTCAAATACGGCAGGAAGAGCAGGCCCTCGCTGCCGATGGGGGCTTGCTCCGCCAAGGCCGTTAAATATTCGTAGACGTCGCGGCCTTCCGTCTGTGCCTGCTGCAGCTCTTCAAAGGCGAAGTGGTTGCGCCACCATTGGAAGGAGCCGCCGGCGGCCAGCATAACTCCCATCCGATGCCAATTGCCCGGCACGCCGTGGCAGAAGGAGTGCAGACGACAATCCGCATCCGCTTGATACGTGTCGTCGTGGACGAACACGACACCGGACGTACCGAGCGCCACGGAAGCGATGCCTTCGCGCACGACGCCGACGCCGACCGCGCCACAGGCTTGGTCTCCGCCGCCGGCTACGACAGGCGTGCCCGCTGCGAGGCCGGTCAGTGCCGCAGCCGCCGGCTGCACGTGGCCCGCGATGTCGTTGCTCTCGTAGAGTGGAGGCAGCCATTCGGCGGGAATACCCAGCCTCTCCAGCACCTCGGTGGACCAGCGGCGGTTCGCCACATCCAGCAGGAGCGTGCCGCTTGCGTCTGCGAGGTCCATGCCGAACGCTCCCGTCAGCTTCAAGCGTACATAATCTTTGGGCAGCATCAAATGGGCTGTCCGTCGGAAATGCTCGGGCTCATGGTTTCGCAGCCATACCGCCTTCGGAGCGGTGAAGCCGGTCAACGCCTTATTCCCCGTCAACCGTCCGAGTTCTTCGGCGCCAATCGTTTCCTCGATCCATGCGCATTCCGCCGCCGTGCGTTGATCGCACCACAGGAGGGCGGGACGGACTACGTTCAGTTCCTTATCCAGGAAGACGGAGCCGTGCATTTGGCCCGACAGGCCGATTCCCGACACCTCATCTCCGGAAATGCCGCTGCGTTCCAGCAGCTGGCGTATACAGGCCGCGGTGCCGTTCCACCAATCCTCCGGATGCTGCTCCGCCCAGCCGGGCTGCGGCTGCAGCAGCGGATACTCCAGGCTGAGGCTGCCTTTTACCGTGCCGCCGGCATCTACGAGAATACACTTTACTGCCGAAGTCCCAAGATCAATCCCCAAATAATAAGTCATCTGATCACCTCATCGGTTTTATCTTATTCCAGTAACTTTGTTTAATAAATAAACAAATGATGTTATACTATATTCGCAGCCGGGAATGAAATTCCTGCTTGCGTTTCCGCTGCAGCTCTAAATATTGTCTTCACGTTCCGCATCCGGTATCATGAATACCATGCAAGAAACCGTGTCGAAATCTGCTAGACGCTTGATTGGACTTCATAGGATGGTGAAGCTTTTTGAACAAACCGGCATCGGGCGACAGCTCTTTTTTGAAAAATATGAACAAATCGACGCTCTTGAATATGGTGCGGGCCCAAAGGGCGGTTTCGCGCGCGGAGCTGGCCAAACGCACGAAGCTGACGAGGGCTACGGTCTCGGCCTTGGTGGAAGAATTGATCGAGGAGCATCTCGTCGTCGAGACAGGGACAGGAGAATCGAGCGGCGGCCGCAAGCCGGTCATGCTCGAGCTGAATGCCTCGGCAGGCTGCGTGATCGGTATCGATCTTAGGGTTACGAATCTGCTGATGCTCGTCACGGATATGCGCGGAGTGGTTCTGAAGAAGCAGGTGATCTCTTATGATTCGGATCCGGGCGGCGCTGCCGGACCCGATCGGCGGCTGAATCAAATCATTGGAGTACTGGAGGAAGCCGTAATCGCACTTCCCGAGTCGCCGCTGGGGCTCATCGGCGTCGGAGTAGGGATTCACGGCTTTGTGGAATATCCTTCCGGACGTATCGCATTCATGCCTCATACGGGATGGAAGAATCTGCAGTGGAAATCGGTGCTCGAGGAGCGTCTGGGCGTACCGGTTCTGATCGACAATGAGGCGAATCTTGCCGCGCTCGGAGAGTGGGAGTACGGGGCGGGCGCGAATCCCGGCTGCACGAACATGCTTTACCTCAGCGTAGCGGGCGGGATCGGGGCAGGACTCATTCTGAACGGAGAGCTGTTCCGCGGGGGCGGCGGCTTCGCCGGAGAAGTCGGGCATACGACGCTGGAAACAAATGGCCGTCCCTGCTCCTGCGGCAACAAGGGCTGTTGGGAGCGGTACGCTTCCGAGCAGGCGGTGGCGGGCGAGCTGGGGCTGTCTTATGCCCCCGGCATCACGGAGGAGCTGCTCCGGCGCATGAAAGAGAAGGACGCCGAGGTGCTGGCCGCTCTTCAGCAGGCCGGAGCCTATCTCGGGATCGGCATCGGGAACATGATGCATACGCTCAATCCGCAGATGATTGTCATCGGGGGCTCCATGAGCCGGTATGCCTCCTGGCTTCACGACAGCCTGCAGCAATCGCTGCAGGCGCGATTTTCTTACCTGTCCTCGTTCCGTGTGCAGGTGGATTATTCACAGCTCGGGGAGGATGGCTGTGCGCTCGGAGCGGCAACCTCTCTTATCCGCGAGAGACTTCGGCTCCAGCCTGCGAATTCGTAAGCTGGAGCCGCATTTCGTGCCAGGCGATGCCGCCATGGGTGGAGGCTGATGGCTTGTCGTATCGGCAGCCCAGCGCTTCATAGAATGGAATCAGCGGCGCTTCACACATGAGCAGCACGGCTTCCAGACGATCCCGGACGGCTTGTTCCTTCACGGCCTGCATCAACGCTTTGGCGATGCCCCGGCCCCGGTAGGCGGACGAAACGGCTACGGTTAGCACAACGAAGTATCGTCCCTGCTCGTCGAAGCCTTCCATTTGCTTCGTGCCTTCCTCGTCGATCCGGTCATGTGAGAGCCTGACGCCGTTGGTAACGCCGACAAGATCTCCGTTCTCCGTCTCGGCGATCAGGAAGTAGCTGCCGAACGTTTGCTGTCTAAGCCGGAATGCTTCCCTGGAAGCGGCGGCCTCCGGCGTATAGGATGCTTCCTCAATGGTATAAGCCCGATCGGCTTCGGTTTGGTTTGCTGCGGGACGAATGATCATGGCAACCTCCTGGGATTTTGTTTCTCCCACTATAGCGCAATCGGTTCGGGGAAGACAAGCTGCGGGTTTTATGGATAAAATATGAACGAATTGACCATTTCCTCTTTCTCTTCCCGCCAATCAATGATATGATTGAACATAGTGTTAATCGGACACGTTGTACTTCATTGACTTTGCTTGCGGATCAATGCCCAAAGCAAGACTTAATAGGAGGGAAGGCTTTGTTGAAGCGCACCTTAATCGGACTCATTCGCAGCCATGAAACGACAGGAGAGAAAGCGAAGGATCCGGCTCTAAAGACCCGATACTATAAAATTTCCATGGATCAGGCTTGGGACGAAATCATTAATATGTTCAAAAAGCTGAGCGGGTACAAGCTGCTTCATGAAGTAAGAAACGTCGGAGAAATCGTTGTGGAGAAGAGAACGATTACAGGACGTACGCAGGACATTACGCTGACCTTGTTCTCGATCAATCCGCTCAAGACCGCGGTCGACGTATATTCCGCTTCCCGGGGCTCGCTTGGTGACCTTGGATCCAATTACAGGACGATACTGGACATTTACCGCCATATCGACAAGCGGCTTGCCGCACATAAAATAAACCAGTAACGAGTACAAAAAAACAGCGTGGAAGCGTCGCAACGCATCCCGCTGTTTTTATTTGTTGATAAGAGTTTATAAGTTTTCGTAGCTTATAGCTTCGCATCAACCTTGGTAAACGCGCTGGTCCTTGTAAGACAAGGACGGCGTAACCGTTTATCCTGGGCAGGGAAAACCCCGGGGGTATGTAACGCTTAAACGAGCTTCTTCACTGCTTCGATCGCTGCTTCGTAGTTCGGATGCTCGGTCATCTCAGGCAGGTACTCCACGTATTGGATCGTGTCGTTCGAGTCGATGACGAAGATGGCTCTGTGCAGCAGGTGCAGTTCCTTCTGCAGTACGCCGTATGCAATGCCGAAGGAGTGATTCTTGTAGTCGGACAAGGTTACGACCTTGTCGATGCCGGCGGCGCCGCACCAGCGGGATTGCGCGAACGGCAGGTCTACGCTGATCGTCAGTACGATGACCTTGTCGCCAAGCTTGGCAGCTTCTTCGTTGAAACGGCGGGTTTGCGCGTCGCATACGCCGGTATCGAGGGAAGGCACTACGCTGATTAGCTTGACTTTGCCGGCATAGTCATCTAGAGAAACCGTTTCGAGCAGATTCTTGTTAACCGTGAAGTTCGGTGCCTTGTCGCCCGCTTTCAGCTCGGGTCCGATCAGGGTAAGCGGATTTCCTTTGAATGTTACTGCGCCAGTACGCTCTTGAGCCATGGTTAGGGCCTCCTCAATGATTGAGATGATTGGTAATCCACCGTTAAATATTATAAACTTTCTACAGGGAGCTTGTCCAATGGACATACAATAAAGGAGAATACCTAAGTGGAACTCAGACAGCTGCAGTATTTTGTAAAGGTAGCCCGCAAACAACATGTGACGCAAGCGGCTGAGGAGCTGCATGTCGCACAATCGGCCGTCAGCCGGCAAATTCATCAGCTGGAGGAAGAGCTTGGCGTGCAGCTGTTCGTGCAAAAAGGGCGCAATCTGCAGCTGACATCGGTAGGAAAGCTCTTTCTCGGACGGGTGGAGGGAATACTGACCGATCTCGAACGCGCTGTGAATGAAATTCACGAATATTTAGACCCCGAATGCGGCGAAATCCGAATCGGCTTTCCCCACAGTCTCGGCATTTACCTTCTGCCTACCGTGGTGGCGCATTTCCGCAAAAATTATCCGAACGTCAAATTCCGTCTCCGGCAGGGGACGTTCAATAGCTTGATTCGGGACGTATATAAAGGCGAAATCGATCTGGCGTTCATTTCACCTTTTCCCGACAAGCATGAGCATGTGACAGGAGAGCTGCTGCTGAACGAGGAGCTGTACGCGATCGTTCCCCAGGGGCATGTGCTGGCGGAATACCAGACGATTCGTCTGGAGCAGCTGAAGGACGATTCCTTCGTCATGTTCAGCGAAGAGTATTCCCTGCGCACCATCGTGCTTGACGCGTGTCAGCAGGCGGGCTTCAGCCCGCAGATCGGCTTTGAAGGCGAGGAGACCGATACGATACGCGGGCTGGTTGCGGCGGGCATGGGCGTCAGCCTGCTGCCGGAGATGGCGCTGATGGAAATCAGCGAGCTGCAGCCGGTGAAGGTGCGCGTAACGGAGCCGCAAGTGACCCGAAGCATCGGACTTGTGCACCGCAAAGGAGAGAAGCTTCCACTGGTCGCGGAAGTGTTCAGACAATTTCTGCTTGATTTTTTCGGGCATTAAACACGGCGAACCGGCTCAAGGCGCTGTCCGTCCATCCGGAAGCCTTGAGCCTTAAGTTCGTTTGTTGATTTAGAACCGGCACTCCTTCTCTTGCCTGCCGGTTAGAATGAGAACAATAAGCTGAGGGTCAATGCGCCTAACAGCCAATCCATTAACGGCACCTGCGACCAACGGGTGCCGTTCGCATTCCGCTCAGCCTCTCTGGCATGTTCTAACATTTGCATTTCCAAATCGAACGGATTCAGCATGATTACCCCTCCATAGAGCGCCTTACGCTTTTAAGCATCGGCTTGACTCCGAATGTAGCGGCGTTAAGCTTGCCGCTTTCTGATTCTCATTATAGCTTGATAAAGATGAATAAAAAGTGTAGCATATTTTATTATTTCTTCATCTTTTGTCGAGAGGAGGAATGTCTGCTGGACTTCTATTATTTACAGCTGCGCAAGCGCTATCCCGGTGTCCGGGAGCGTGAGGAGCTCCCTATTACGCTGCCGGAGCTGGCCGGAATTTTTCAATGCTCGAGCCGGAACGTGAATCTGGTGATTAGGCGGATGGAGGAGGCGGAGTGGATCCGGTGGATACCTGGCCGGGGCCGCGGGCATCTGTCCAGGATCGTCTTCCTGGTGCCGGTGGAGAGCGTTGTGCTGGAGAGGGCGCAAGGCTTTGTGGAAAAAGGCGACATTCAGCAGGCGTTCGCTTTCCTGGAGGAGCAGTCGCATCTGCCGTCGGTCAAGGACCGGTTCGTCTACTGGCTCGACACCCATTTCGGATACCGCCCCGAGGTGAAGGGAGAGGAACGGACCGATGCGCTTCGCCTGCCTTACAGCAAGCCGGTTCATTGTCTCGATCCCGCAATGCTGACCTTTGTGGTCGAATCGCACATAGCACAGCAAATTTTCGATACGCTGGTGAAGTACAATCTTAAGACGGAAGAGATCGAAGGCGGCTTGGCTCATTATTGGACGACATGCGAGAATGGGACGCGTTGGACATTTTATTTGCGCAAAGGCGTTTATTTTCACAACGGCCGGGAAATGACGTCCCACGATGTCCGGTTTACGCTGGAGCGGCTTCAAAGCGAGGAGCTGCGCTCTCCGTTTCGCTGGCTGTTCTCCGATGTGCTGGAGGTAAGTACGGTCGACCGGTATACCGTGTCGATGAAGCTCCGGCGGCCTAACCCGCTGTTTCTTCATCATTTGAGCTTCGACCGGGCTTCGATCGTGCCCGAGGATGCCGTGAGCCAGCTGGGACCGGCCTTCCGCCGCACCCCTGTAGGGACGGGGCCCTTCAAGGTGCAGCAGCATGACGAGAACATGCTTGTGCTGGAGGCTTTCTCCCGCTATTACGATAAGAGGGCGCACCTGGATCGCATCGAGATCTGGTACACGCCGGAATTGATGCGTAAAGCCAGCTGCATCGATTCTCCTGCTTATATGATGCGGTATCAGGAAAACCGCGGATCGGAAATCCCGAAGGATTGGAAAGTGATCGAAACGATCGGACGGGACTGCAGCTTTATTATATTTAATCTCAATATTCCCGGACCCCAGCGGCAGCTGGCCTTCCGGAAGGCGTTCATGCACGGGGTGGACCGGCAGCGGTTGATCCCGCCGGGCGAAGAAGAGAGGACGGCGTTTGCCAGGTGGTTTTACGCCGTGGACCAGGAACGCAGCAATACCGATGACCAGTATGAACCTATTCTGGCGAGGCGGTATTTGGCTGAGAGCGGCTACGAGGGCGAGACGTTGATCTTGTCGGTATCGAAAGGATTCGCTGAGATGGCGGAAGCGATTGCTTCCCAGCTTGCCGGTATCGGAATCCGGATCGAGATCCGGGAGCTTGTTCCCGGCTGGCAGGACTACGGGTTCGATCCGATCCGCAGCGCTCATCTCAGCTTAAGACGCAATGTGCTGGATCACGATCTGGAGCTGTCGATCATCGAATTGTTCCTCTCGGATCAATGCAGCGTTCGGACTCATTTGGGGGAGGAGCTGCAGCAGCAAACCGATTGGCTGATCAGCCGCATGTATCAAGAAGGGTCTCCGCTGACGCGGGAGGGCTATTTGAACCGGCTGCAGCAGCTTATTCGCGAGGAGGCCCATGTCTTTTTCCTGTTCCAGCATACGCAGAGGACCGTATTTCATCCTTCCCTAAAGAACGTGTCTTTGAATGCCCTGGGCTGGGTACAGTTCCGCGAGCTGTGGTTCGAGCCGATAGCTCATTGACCTCTTGATGGACGCTCGCGCAGCCCGTCTGCCGATTTGCGCGGGGTAGGCTAGGCTTCCGGAGCATCCATTGAACACAAAAAGTCCTGCCGATGTGTCACCGGCAGGTCTCTTTTGGTTGATAAACCTTGATAAACGCGCTGGTCCTTGTAAGACAAGGACGGCGTAGCTGTTTATCCTGGCATGATTTAATCGTCGTTGCGGTTGGTGAAGATCATGATGTACTTGAGCAGCTCGAGCACCGAGATCAGCGCAGCAGCCACATAAGTGAGCGCGGCGGCGTTCAGCACCTTCGCAACGCCCCGTTCTTCGTCATTGGTGATGTAGCCTTCGGCCACCATCAAATCCCGGGCGCGGCTGCTGGCATTGAATTCGACCGGCAGCGTCACGATTTGGAAGGCGACGGCTGCGGAGAAGAAGATGATCCCGATGCCGAGCAGGAAGTTGAACTGCTGGAAGAACAAGCCTGCGAGAATGAGCAGCGGGGCGACACCCGAAGCAAAATTCACGACAGGAAACATATTATGGCGAAGGGCCAGCATCGGATAATGCACCTTGTGCTGGATCGCGTGGCCGACCTCGTGGCAGGCGACCGATACGGCCGAGATCGTGCTTTCATAGTAGACCGGCTCGGACAAGCGGACTACCCGCTGCGTCGGATCGTAATGGTCCGTCAGGGCGCCGGGTACCGGCTCGACCGGCACATCGTACAATCCGTTGGCATCCAGCAGGCGCCGCGCGGCTTCATATCCGGTCATTCCGGATTGAACCGGTACATCGGACCACTTGTTGAAGGTCCCCTTCACCCGAAACTGAGCCCAAAGCGAAAGGCCGAAGGCGATAAAAATCAAAATATCCATTGGGTGAAAAAACATTGAGCGCTCATCCTCCAAGTAATGAATTAGGAAAGGGGGCTTTTGCCGAGCAGCAGCAGCAGCGCCTCGATGCAGGCTGCGGCGGACGGGGTCAGCATCTTATGAAGATTCTTGAGCTGGGACGGCTTCAGCTTCTCAACAAGCACTTCGGCTTCCTTCGCTTCCTTCTCGACCTGCTGAATGAGATGCTGTAAGGATGTAAGCTTATCTGTCACCAGATCATCGTGGCTTACCTTATTCCATTGGGCCAAGGAAGCCTTGATTTCTTCTAAGGTATATTTCTCCCTTTTCATACTTTCAATACGTTTCAGCCGGGCTAAGGTTTCATCGTTGTACAAGCGATAATTCGTATCGGAACGCTTCTCCGGCTCGATCAGTCCAAGCTTGGTATAATAATCGATTGTTCTGGGGCTGACTTCCGACAAACGGGCCAGCTCTCCAATTTTATAAAGATTCATAACCCCATAATTCTCACCTCATTAATGGAATGTAATGAATTGCTCTTGTCTCGCACTGGTTTCAAACGCTTCTTATATAGTATGATACTCCATCAAAAACCGTACAGTCAAACGTTATGCTTTGGTTAAGCTTTCATGGAAGTGATGCAAACGCTCAAGCAGGTTCATGTTAGGTTTAAATGCGCCTAAACTAAAGGAGCTTCACGTAGCTGGCCTTCTTTCATGTCATGTTTACCATGTATTTCATAAAATATGGACAACAAAACCGAACTATGCATATTATATGTTAGGTTATTTTTCGTTTTTAACGGTTTGTTAACGAAAAACCTATTGCCAAAACCATATGAGCTGTATATAATGACATTAAGGATTTCAAAAAATGTTATAAAAACTAACATTGATAAGGAAGTGGTCACGATGTTAAAGAAATTGCTCTTTTCCGCCGGACTCATGTCAGTTCTCGTGCCGAGTATGGCATTTGCCGCTGACGATGCGACGCCGGCTCAGCTCCAAAGCGCTATTGACGCCGTGTGGGTCATGCTCGCCGCCATCCTCGTTATTTTCATGCAAGCGGGCTTTGCGCTCCTCGAAGCCGGCTCGACACGGATGAAAAATGCGGGCCATGTTGCAGGGAAAACGGTTCTTACGTTCGGTCTTTGCGCCATCGCCTTTTGGGCTGTCGGCTTCGGGCTCGCTTTCGGCGACGGCAACAGCTTCTTCGGAACTACAGGGTTTTTCCTGAACGGCTCGGAGGATCAAGCCAAGGCTGCCTTCAGCTCGCTGAGCTTCTCCGATATTCCGATTGCGATCAAGTTTTTGTTCCAGTTAGCTTTTGCGGGCGTATCTCTGGCTATCGCCTGGGGCGGCTTCGCAGAGCGCGGCAAGCTGCCGGTTTACTTTATCTTCGGCATCTTGTTTACGGTCATCATTTATCCGGTTGTAGCCCACTGGGTATGGGGCGGCGGGTGGTTATCCAAGATCGGCATGCAGGACTTTGCAGGCTCGACGGTCGTTCACCTGCAAGGCGCTACAGCAGCACTCGTAGCTACGTTGCTCCTCAAGCCGCGGATCGGCAAATATAACAAAGACAAGACGCCCAACCTGATTCCGGGACATAACCAAGTGCTTTCGGTGCTCGGCGTTATCATTCTCTGGATCGGCTGGTTCGGCTTTAACCCGGGCTCTACGCTCAGCGCCATGGGCGACGGCTTCTTCGGCTACATCGCGATGACAACGAACCTGGCGGCAGCGGCTGGTGCGGTAGCGGCCCTCGTGGTATCCTGGATGTACTTCGGCAAGGCGGATATTCCCAGCATGCTGAACGGCGTACTCGCGGCACTTGTGGCCATCACCGCTTCCTGCGCCTTCGTAACGCCGAGGGATGCAATTATCATCGGCGCGGTCTCCGGAATCCTTACCTTCTTCACTTCGCAGTGGTTTGAGAAAGCGGGTATCGACGATCCGGTCTTTGCCTTCTCCGTACACGGTATCGCTGGGATTTGGGGAACGCTGTCTACCGGGCTGTTCGCAACGCCGGAGCTCGTTGCGAAGGTGGCGGTAGGTAAGCCGGGCTTATTCTACGGCGGCGGACTCGAGCAATTGGGCGTGCAGGCGCTGGGCGTGTTCGGAGCCTTCCTGTTCGTACTCGTCCTCTCGTTCATCATCCTGTACATCTTGAAAGCGACGATCGGTCTTCGCGTAACGGAAGAAGAAGAAATTATCGGTTTGGACCTTTCCGAGCACGGCACGTACGGTTATCCCGAGCAAATGAAAAAAGCTCAAGCCGGCGGAGCGGCCCAAACCGTCTAAGCGGAAAAAATAAAGCTATGAAGGGGATGCCGTTATGGAACGACTCTCATTGGAAATGATCGCGCAGGAAGTCGGCGAAGCGTCCGGGATCGGGGAGCTTAGAGACTTTCGGGATCGAATCCATGAAGCGTTCCAGCGGCATCTCCTTTTCTCCTATCCGTTCGAATGGAACCATGACGTCAATGCGATGCATGACGCGATCATACGACGCGTGATCCGTTTGGCGCTGGGCGAGATGGAGGCGGAAGGCTTCGGCCGGCCACCCGTCGCTTACGGTTTCCTGCTGTTCGGCAGCGGGGGACGGGCCGAGCAGACGCTATGGAGCGACCAGGACAACGGACTGGTCTATGCGGATTCCGGGGACGAGGGGATCCGGACGGCTAGCGCAGCTTATTTTGCCGAGCTGGCGAACAAGGTGTCCGCAGGCTTGATGGGTGCCGGTTATCCGCCCTGCAGCGGGAATGTCATTTGCACGAATGACATGTGGCGCAAGCCCTTGTCCGCTTATAAGGACATGTTGAGGCATTGGCTTTCCGAACCGGATTGGGAGCATGTCCGCTACCTGCTCATTGCGGCGGATGTCCGCGTGATCGAGGGCGACGAAAGTCTGGGCCAAGCCTTGAAGGACCCATTGTACGATTGCGTAAAAAGCCATCCTGCCATGCTGGAGCATCTGCTGCAAAATACGCTGCATCATAAAATTTCGCTCGGCGTCTTCGGTCAGCTGATTAGAGAACGATACGGGGAGGACGCAGGAGGCGTCGATATCAAGTACGGCGCCTATATTCCCATCGTCAACGGGATTCGTCTCCTGGCCATCGAAGCGGAAATCCGGGAATCTTCCACGGTGGAACGGATTCGCCGATTGGTCGAGAAGGGCGTGGTGGAGGAAGAAATCGGAAGCGACTGGCTTGAAGCGCTCTCGATCGCTTTGAAGCTTCGTTCGCTGACGCCTTACCAGGTGGAGGACGGGCAATATTCCACGAGGGGGAAGCTGAAGCCGGAGCTCCTCACTAAGGAACGGATCAATGAGCTGAAGCTGTGTCTGAGAATCGGCAGCGATTTGCAAAAATATGTAAAGAAAAGCGTTCTTAAAGAGATGGAAAAAGGTTAGGTGAATCGGGATGAAGGATATGAGGATGGCCGGGAGGATGTGGCATCTCTATAAAATGGGTGGCATTACTCCAGCCATTACTTCGATGTTCGACGCGCAGAGCGCCCAGCAGATGGCCTTCATCCGGTCCATCGTGAAGGAGCAGCGCAAAAATTCATTGTACGAAATTCCTTTGGATACATTGGAGCTGGTTGTGTTCGATCTCGAAACGACCGGTTTTTCTCCGTATAACGGGGATGAGATCATTTCCTTCGGCGCTGTGGCCGTCCAAGGCCACCACATGCTGCAGGAGGAGCGGTTCTACAGTCTCGTCAACCCAAAACGGGCGATTCCGGACGAGATTGAAGCGCTGACGGGAATCACGAACGGCATGGTGAAGGATGCCCCCGACCTGCTCCATGCGCTGCGCGGCTTTCTGGAATTCGTGCAGCAGAAGGTCCTCATTGCCCACGGATCCGGACACGACAAGCACTTCTTGAATTCCGCGCTGTGGCGCACGTCCAAGATCAACTTGTCGCACCGTCTCCTGGATACGATGATGATCGGCAAGTGGCTGAATCCGAAGCTGAAGCGGTACGATCTCGATACGATGCTGGATTGGTACGGGATCGAGGTGACGCAGAGGCATCATGCGCTGGAGGATGCCTTTATGACTGCGCGCCTGTGGGGCAAGATGCTGCTGGAAATCAGGTCGCGGGATGTAAAGACGCTGGGCGATCTGTACGCCCATTTGAGCCATCATTAAATCTTCGGATGCCGCGGCTGGGCGCATCGTGAAGATTTTTTTGTGTTTCTTACGGTTTAACCGGCTCCGGAAAGGATCCGAAGCGGCCTGTACATTATGGTGCCATCCTTATTCATATAGGCAAAAGCCCGAACGTCCGGATGTCCCGGAACGGCGAGCGAGACGATCCAGTGGCTGGGCAGCGTATGCCACTCCGTGGCTAGATCCTCCTCGGAAGGGACGGCAGCCGTCCGGGGATGGGAGTGCACAAGACCGACTAGCTCCAGCGATGGTTCGAGCCGCATCAGGCACTGGACCGTGTCGAGCCCGTCCATTAGGAAATGATGCGAAGGGTCTTGCGCCCGGTTGCGGACCGGCAGCCACTGCATCGCCCTAACAACCGTACCGTCCGGCTCTCGGACGCCTCCCAGAAAGCCGCAGGCCTCCCGAGGAAGCTCCGATTCGCAATGGGCAATGACCCGCCGAAGCAGCATTTCGTCGATGATGATAAGGTCAGTCATCGGAAACCTCTTTTTAGCTTCCATTATACATCCGACCTTCGCCGCTTCCAAGCTAGCCCCCGACTTTCCCCTTCGGCTTAATCAGGAAAAACACCATCCCCAGTGTTAGAAAGGCCAGAATGGTCACCGAAATGAAAACCAGCTGATCGGACTTCTCCATCAACCAGCCGAACAGAGGAGGGCCCGCCGCGACACCCAGGAAGCGAAGGCAGTTATAAAGCGACGTAATCATCCCGCGCTGCTCCCGCTGGACCGAGCCGGTAATCATCGTGTTCAGGCAGGGCAGAAGCAGTCCCGTGCCGACGCTGCTAAGCGTCAGCAGACCGATAAAGACGTAGATGCTTTTATTGAACAAAAAAATGCACAGGCCAAGCGATACGGTCATTACGGCCAGTCCGATGTTGATGAGCCAGCGCATGACAGTGCCGTTCTTTTTGATGAGCGCACCGGTGGTGTACGAGGTGACTACAAGTCCGAATAGCGGGATGGCCAGGACAAGCCCTTTCTTCACTCCGTCGATGAAGTAGGGCTCCATCTCCAGAATATCGGATAAATAGAAAAGCACGCCGAATAAGATGAACAGCGCAATCGAGCCTGCAAAAAACGAAGCGATCAGCCAGCGGCCCTTCTGCTTCATGATCTTCCCGATGTTGCCCAAATATTCTTTGAGCTTAGGGGGCTGCTTCTCCTTCTTCGGTTCCTTAAGCAGGAACATGACACAAAGCAGAGACAGCAGACAGAAGACGGGGAAAGCGAAGAACGCAGCGTACCAGACGATCAGCGCTAGGAGGGAGCCGAGAATCGGACTGACTACCTTCCCCGCGCCGTTGGACGCTTCCGTCAGGCCGAGCGCCTTGCTCTCCATCGCTTCCTTGTACAAATCCCCCGCAAGCGCCATGGCGATCGGAGCCGTTCCGGCCGCGCCCAGCCCTTGAATTGCCCTTGCCGTGATGAGAATCGCGTAGGAATTCCAGATCGCTCCGAACCCGGCGAGTATGCCTGCCGCACCGTAAATGATTAAGGAGGGAATCATGATGGCCTTGCGGGAGAAGCGGTCGGATAAATACCCCGAGATCGGAATGACCAGGCCAGCCGTAACGGAAAACAAAGTAATCACGAGGCTGCTCTGAAATTGGGAAATTCCGAGACGCTCCTGCATATCCGGAAGAATCGGAACCAGCATCGAATTGCCGAGTACCAGCACGAGAGGCACGGAAGCGATCGCGATAAATTCCGCAAGTTGCCCCTTGGACGCGGCTTGCTCCTTATTGCCGGATTTGCCGCCCGGTTTGGCGCTGCCCGGTTCATCAGCATCGGCGTCCATATCGCTTTCGAACCATATGTTCAGTTTTTTTGATTTTGTCTTCTCCATGACTAAACACCAGTCCTCCTGTCAAGTCTATGTAAGAGGTAATGTTCCCTTGGATGCGCGGCATCATGCTTACCGGGTTATCCCAAGAGGAGCGGATCATTACGACGGCAGGAGTGTGGAAAGGATGAACAAACTATTCGCAGCGGTGGGTGCGGCCATCGTGCTGACGACGACGGGTATCGGCCAAGCCTGGCATCTTAACAATAACGCAGCGGCAGCGGCTTCCTCCGCCGTACGGCAGGAGCTGAAGCTTCAGCAGCCCGCTCCTTCGTTCGAGCTGAAGGCGATGGATAACAGGACCTATGCCGTGGGGGGCCTGCGCGAGAAGCCGCTGATCCTGAATTTCTGGGCTTCCTGGTGCGGACCGTGTCATGAAGAAGCGCCGGTGCTGAATCAGATTTATGAGAAATATAAAGACCGGGTTGATTTATATGCGGTCAATGTGACCAAGGGCGACGGCATGAGCGGGGTGAATGGCTTCGTGAAGCAGTATAAGCCGTCCTTCCCGGTGTTGCTCGACCAAGAGGGGAAGACGGCGGAGCTGTACCGCATCCTGTTCGTGCCGACCAGCTTCTTGATTGATCGCGAGGGCAAGCTCCGCGAGGTCGTTCACGTGCTTCCCCTGGAGCAGTGGGAGTCGAAGCTCGACGCGCTGCTGAAATAAGTAAAGCAAAAAACAGCTGCTTCTCCTATGCGGATGATGCAGCTGTTTTATTTTTTTATGATCAGTGATTGATAACGCCAAGACGTTCCTTCTGTTCTTCCGGCAGTGCGCCCGAAGGGGTGCGGCCAAGGAGCGCATAGCGGAAGCTGTCGCTAAGCGCCATCCAGCTGGCTTCGATGACGTTCTCGGATACGCCGACCGTGCTCCAGGTGCTGTGGAAATCAGTCGTTTCGATGAGCACGCGAACCTTGGCCGCGGTCGTATCCTTCTCGTCGAGTACGCGCACCTTATAGTCGACGAGGTGCATATCCTGGATGCCGGGATAATATTTGACGAGACATTTGCGGAGCGCATTATCGAGCGCGTTCACCGGACCGTTCCCTTCGGCTGCGTTGTACTCCGTATGGCCGTGGATGCGTATTTTGACAATCGCTTCCGAGCTTACTGGATGCGTCTCGGATTTGCCCACGATAATTTTGAACGATTCCAGCGTGAAGATGTCCTCCAGCTTGCCGTAGGCGCTGCGGATGAGCAGCTCGAGCGTAGCGTCGGCGCCTTCGAATTGGTAGCCTTCGTGCTCCATCTGCTTGATCTGCTCGATCAGCAGCTTCGTTTGTTCGTTGTTCGTATCGAATTCAAGCCCCAGCTCCTGGGCCTTGAACAAGAGATTGCTCTGTCCGGCGAGCTCGGATACGAGGACGCGCTGCTTATTGCCGACCTGCTCCGGCACAATGTGCTCATAGGTGCTGGAATTGCGCAAAATCGCGGAGACGTGAATGCCTCCCTTATGGGCAAATGCCGCCGCTCCGACATACGGCTGATTTACCGGCATATGCATATTGGCGATTTCGCCGACGTAACGCGCCACCTTCGTCAGGCTGGCGAGCTGCTGCTCTTCGATGACGTTGTATTTCAGCTTCAGTTGCAGGTTCGGAATAATCGAGCATAGGTTGGCGTTGCCGCACCGTTCGCCGTACCCGTTGATCGTTCCCTGTACCTGCTCCGCTCCCGCCATGACCGCGGCGAGCGAGTTCGCCACGCCGAGCTCGCAGTCGTTGTGGGCATGGATGCCGATCGGAACGGCAAGCGTCTGCTTAACTTTGGTAACGATTGCCGAAATTTCGTGCGGCAGCGTTCCGCCGTTCGTGTCGCAGAGCACGACCCAATCCGCTCCGGCTTCCTGCGCTTTGGTGATCGTAGCCAGGGCATAATCAGGGTTGTTCTTGTATCCGTCAAAGAAATGCTCGGCATCGTAAATGACCTCTAACCCGTTGCTCTTTAAATATTTGACCGAATCGTAGATCATTGCCAAATTTTCCTCGAGCGTCGTCTGAATCGCCTTGTGGACATGGAAGTCCCAGGACTTGCCGAAGATCGTGGCGACCGACACGCCGACCTCCAGAATCCGGTTCAAGTTAACATCGTTCTCCGGCAGCGTCTCCTTGCGGCGCGTACTGCCGAAAGCGGTAATTTTAGCGTGTTGAAGCTTTAAATCCTTAACGCGGGTGAAAAACTCAATGTCCTTGTTATTGCTTCCGGGCCACCCGCCTTCAATATAGGAAACACCCAGCGAATCGAGCTTCTGGGCAATTTTCAATTTGTCTTCCACAGAAAGGCTGATGCCTTCTCCTTGCGTTCCGTCGCGCAGCGTGGTGTCGAAGATTTTAACGGTATTGGCCATGGTCGTCCTCCTGATTCCTGCAAGTTATCCCATTTGCAAAAATGATGATGTATAATTATAGCACAAGTATTCCTGCTAAGGATAGTATATTCGGGACATGATTCCTTGACCTTGGCCGGGAACGGAAAGGAATCTGATAACGGGAGGAGAGCGCAAACATGAAGCCTTCAAAACATGATGCCTATCCGGTGAACGGCAGAGTCATTCTGCATATCGATATGAATGCTTTCTACTGCTCCGTGCACGAGGCTGTCGAGCCGGAGAAATACAAGGACCGTCCGATTGCCGTGGCAGGCAGCGTGGAGCTGCGCAAAGGCATTATCGTGACGTGCTCCTATAAAGCGCGGGCTCTAGGGGTCAAGACAGGCATGCTCGTCGGTCAGGCTCAGAAGCTGTGTCCGGAGCTCATTCTCATCCGTCCCGATTTCGATTTGTACCGGCAATTTTCCCGCCGCTTCATGAAGATCGCCTACGAATATTCGCCGCTCGTCGAAGCGATGTCCATCGACGAATGCTATATCGATATTACGGGTTCCAAGACGTTCGGGACGCCGCTGGAGATCGCCCGGATGATTCAGGAGCGCATTCGCGAGGAGCTTCGCTTGCCCTGCTCGATCGGCGTGGCTCCCAACAAGCTGCTGGCCAAAATGGCCTCCGATATGAAGAAGCCGAACGGCCTCACTGTGCTCCGGAAGCGGGACGTGCCCGCCCTGCTGTGGCCGGAGCCTTGCGCGAGCCTGTACGGCATCGGGAAGAAGACGGCCGAGAAGCTGAAACGGCTGCAAATTCATACGCTGGGGCAGCTGGCCCATGCGAACGAGAGCCTGCTTAAGGACCAGTTCGGCGTGATGGGGCCGGCACTCAAGCGGGCGGCCAACGGCGAGGATGGCTCACCCGTGAATCCGGAACGCGACCAGAGCAAGTCGATCGGGCATACGACGACATTGCCCTCCAATTATACGGAACGGGAAGCGATCCACCGCGTCTTCTTGAACTTGAGCGACCAGGTGGGACGCCGGCTGCGCAGACAAGGACTGATGGCTAATACGGTGCAGATTACGATTCGCGACCCGGACATGAAGACGATCACGCGCGCGGCGAAGCTGCCCGAGCCCTCGGAGAATGCGGACGTCTTCCATAAGGAAGCCTGCAAGCTGTTCGACCGCCATTGGAAGCCGGAAGAACCGGTGCGTTTGCTTGGGGTGACGCTGCAGAATCTGGTGGCCAAGCAGGAGACTGCGGTACAGCTCGATTTGTTCAGCTATGAGAAGGAGCCGCAAAAGGAGAAGCTGACCCAGGCCATGGATGCGCTGCGGGACAAGTATGGGGAGCATGTCATCCTTACGGCGGGCATGCTGGGAGACGACCCGTCCACGCTGATTCGCAATTCCAAGCTTAGGGGAACGTCACTGCAGATGGATCACTTACGACTGAAGAGACTGGAGGAAGAGGACGAATGACAAAGGTGATCGGCTTCGCCGGATTCTCCGGCAGCGGCAAGACGACTCTCATCGCCCGGCTCACGCCGATTTTCGAGGCGCGGGGCGTTCGGGTCGCCGTTATAAAACACGATGCTCACGGACATTATAAAGAAGTCGAGGGAACCGATTCGGCACAGCTGTATGGCGCCGGCGCATCGGCCGTCGTCGTCGTCTCGCCGGGGGAGGTCCGATACCGCGAGCGGGGGGAGAGCCGGTTGGATTCTGTATTGGAACGGCTGGAGATCAGGTACGATCTGGTGATCGTCGAAGGCTTCAAATATGGCAGCCACGATAAAATCGCCGTATTCCGAACCCCGGAGCAGGCCGCTATCCTGAAGGAGCTTCCTGTTCCGCCGGTGGCGTGGGTGACGACGGACCTCGCTGTAATAGGGCAAGCGCCGGGCGGCATTCCCGTATTCCCGGCGGACGACGCGGAAGGGATCGCGCGTTTCGTTGCCGAACGGTGCGGACTGCGCGGGTTTTGATCCATATCGGCAAGGTATTGAATCGATCGCGACTTTCTATTTGAACTTTCCTTGTATTTATATTATATTTTAGGATGAGGTTACACAATTAAGGGAGGAACATTAGACATGGCAAAATACACATGGGTAGAGAAAGATACCTGTATCGCTTGCGGCGCTTGCGGCGCAACTGCACCTGATATTTACGATTACGACGACGAAGGCTTGGCCGAAGTCATCTACGAAAGCGACGGCAACAAAGGTAACACCGAGATCCCTGAAGATCTTTATGATGATCTGCAGGATGCACAAGACGGCTGCCCTACGGACTCCATTAAAGTGGCGGACGCTCCTTTCAATAAGTAATTCCGGTTAAGACCATCGTTCTACAAAAAAGTCTGTTTCCTTGTCGGAAATAGGCTTTTTTTTGTTGCGCTGGTCCTTACGAGAACCCGGATATGCAAAAAAATGTGTAGGTGGGGTATCCCCTGTAGGAGCGAGAGCGCCCGCCCTTTTTATCGGAAAATGGCCGCTGCAAAAGCGAATAAATTGAAAACTTTACGGGTAACAACAGCGGCCGGAGGGGGATACTCCACCGGAGTGCCATGGCAGATTTCTCCATTTCATGGGTTTCTCGTCAATCTGAGACGGAGTAACCGTGCTTCCTGTCCTATATTTTTACATAATTTTTACCTAAAGCTTGGGCTTCTATGATAATATTAGTAGATATATTGGATTAGGGGGCTCCGCATGAAAATGGGATTCAACAAGACGGCCGTGATTGCTCTGGGCAATCTGGCCGTCGTTGTGCTGTGCGTCATCTTGCTGTCCAACGGGTTGTTAAACATACTGTCGTACCAGCTCTATGACTTCAACGTGAAAGAAACGATGAGCCAGCAGCCGCACGAGGATATTGTCGTTATCGGCATCGACGAGAATTCGATTAAAGAAGTGGGACCGTACCCATGGGACCGCAAGGTTTACGCCCGGTTGATTCAACAACTGGAGAAGGCCGGAGCCAAGGTGCTTGCCTTCGATATCGAGCTGTATACGAAGAGCGCGGGCTCCGAAGGCGACAAGCTGCTGGCCGAAGAGCTGGGCAAGTATAAGAACATTATTCTTCCTTCTCACGCCAAGCTGGAGAACGATTTTACCCGTACCACCAAAGCCAAGGCGGGACAGCTGCTCATGGCCCAATCGGTCGTCGACCCGATTCCGATGTTCAGCAAAAACAACAACAAAGCGCATATTAATGCCGCCTACGATACGGATGGTATCATTCGCTCCAACTGGCTCCAAATCAACACCCCTCAAGGGGTATATCCTTCGATGGGGCTTGCCGTCGCGCAGCTGGCCGGCGTCGATGTAAGCCGGTTCATGAACCTGCCAAGCATTGAAGGCAGCCCGCGGTCCGAAATGCCGATTCGTTGGGACGCCGGCGAATACGACTTCGAGACGATTCCCTTTAGCAAAGTATTGAACGGAGCGGTTCCTCCCCAGACCTTCAAGGACCGACTCGTCCTCGTAGGTTATACCGCGCCGGGCTCCGATGAAGGTCCGACGCCGGTCGAGAAGCATATGCACCTGGTGTACGCGCACGCGAACATCCTGAATCAAATTCTGAAGGGTCAAGTGATCACGCCGGCCAATAAACAGATTTCGATCGGCCTGGCCGTGTTGATTCTGATCCTGTTCGGCTGGTTCACTTGGAGAATGCGGGCTATCTCCGGCATCGTGCTGATGCTCGGCATCATCGCGCTGATCACCTACGGACAGTTCGTCTTGTTCAAGACGACGCTGCACTATGTGGACGTCATGGGTGCGGTCGCCTGCGGCCTCATCTCCTATCTGGTCAATATCGCGATGAAGACGTATTTTGAAACTAAGCAGAAAAATTACATCACGAAGCAGTTCGGCCGCTATATCTCTCCGGATCTCGTGAAGGAGATCGCAAGCAGCGAGCAGGAAATCCAGCTCGGCGGCATCTCCAAGGAGCTCACGATCCTATTCCTGGACGTGAGAGGCTTCACTCCGTTGTCCGAGCGGCTAAAGCCGGAGGAAGTGGTAGATTTTCTCAACATGATGTTCAACCTCATAACCGAACGGGCGCTGGCCAACCACGGTACGATCGACAAATTTATCGGGGATGCGGCCATGATCCTGTATAACGCGCCGCTCGATGTGCCGGATCATCCCTACTATGCCGTGAAAACCGCCTACGAGATTCAACAAGGGATGGAAAAAGTGCGGGCGGACGTACTGGAGAAATACGGAGTGACCATCAGCGTCGGTATCGGGATCAACACAGGGGACGTCGTCGTAGGCAATATCGGCTCCTACCTGCGTGTCGATTATACGGCGATCGGAGACAACGTCAATACGGCTGCACGGATCGAGTCCAATACGCATCCTAATCAGGTGCTCGTATCGGAGGCGACCTATGAGTTGACCAAGATGTACTTCGAGTACAATTACGCCGGGGAGAAGCTGATGAAAGGCAAGAGCGTGCCGCTGAAGCTGTTTGAGGTGACGGGCCTAAAGTGCGCGCCGGAATCGGCGGCGAACAGGCTGCGCCCGAACGCTTCTTGAGTCATCGTCCCGTCGATCATTTTTCTTCGACAAAATGTCTGTTTTTTCTGCAAAGAATCGTTGCCTATTGCGGGGCGGGAGCTTACAATTATAGGTAGTTTCTACGTGTTCTTAATTAAAGATCCGAGGCGGAATTATAGTCTTTATTCAAGAGAGGAGTTATTGAAGTGTCGATGCTTAATATTATCGGACGGAGCAAGGGCAGGCCGCTTGGCATCATGGTCCTGCTCTTCACGCTGCTGTTCTCCTTGCTCTCCGTACCGGTCGCTCCGAAGGCTCAGGCCAAAACCGTACGTGCGGCGATCGTGAGCGATGTCACCGGGGACGTGAAGGTGAAGAAAGCCGGCGGCTCCAAATCGTATCAGGTATACAAGGATATGACCTTGAACCAAGGGGATCTGATTACGACAGGAAAAGCTTCCTACGCCGTACTGAAAATCGTGGATCACGACGACGAGCTGACCATCAGCGATAACGCCGAAGTATACATCTCCGATTTGATGGATCATGGTGCGGGCAAAACCTCGAAGCTCAAATCATGGGCAGGCTCCATGTGGTCCAAAGTCAAATCGCTTGTAAGCTCGGACGACGAGTTTGAAGTGGAGACCCCCACGGCCGTCATGGGCGTTAGAGGTACGCAATTCCTTACATATATTAATCCGAAAACGGGCCAGACGCTCATGCTGGTCGTCGCAGGCAAAGTCAGCGCTGCGAATCTGCTGAGCTCGGGGAGCGGATCCGGCTCCGTACAGTCCCAGAACCGGGTGACAGTGTATCCGGCCCAGCAAATCCTTTTAACGACCTCCACTAAAGATCCCGAGCCCGACCTGCGCTCGAAGATCAGCTATACCGATGCGAAACAGATCGTCGATCTTGTTTCGCCGAAAGTGCTCGAGGCGTTCATCAAAAATATTCCCGGCATACAGGCGGAGAATGATCAGATCAAGCAGCAGCTCCTGGAGCAATTTAACCAAGGAATCACGAAACCGGATGCATCCAGCGTTCTGCTCCTGGAAACGCAAGCGGAGCTCGACGCGGTCAGGAATAATTTCGATGCGATCATTCCTCTTCTTGCGAAGCAAGCGGTCGACAGCAAAAAAATCGACTCTGCGTTAATCGATAGCGTGAACCGGCAAATTTTCGATCCGTCCAAACGAATCGATTTTATGAAAGAGCCGGTTCCTTTAGATAAAAATGCGGGCATGGACCCTAAGTTGTTCGTGCCGCCTGCCCCTGAAAACCCGTTCGATCGCGAAAGGAAAGAGATGCAGGCCGCACAACGTTCGGCTGACCTGCAGAAGATGGAACAGCAAATGGCGGGAATCATCGAAGCGAACAAAAAAACGGAAGCGGCCTTGAATCAGGCGGCCGTGGACAGCTTCATGGCGACTCTGGATTCGGCCGGCCGGCAGGCGTTCATCGACAACCAGAAAAAGAATGCGCAAGCTACGACGCCTTCCACAGCCGGCTCCTCCGGCGGAAACGGAGTAAGTGCAGGCGGCAGCGGAGGAACCGGTGGAAACACTGGCAGCTCTTCTTCGGACGATAGCCGCATAGAGGCCCCAACCGTTACGGCTCCTGCCGCCGTGGTGAAAAATCCGGTTGTCCTTAAGGCGAAAGCGTCCGCCAAAGCCACGATTCAAATTTATAACGGTGCAACGTTGGTCGGATCGCAAGCAGGCAATGATGCGGCGGACGTTGAGATTCAGCTGAGCCCCCTTGCGGAGGGCGCAGCCAATTTGACCGCGAAGGCAGTCAGAGGCAGCAGGTCGAGTTCGGCCGTCGCCATCCCGGCGTTCACGGTAGTCGATCCGGGTACTGCCGTTCTTGTCAGTCCTACAGCGGATACCGTGTTTGGCAAAGGCATGGCTAAGATTGAAGCCAAGGCACCGGCTGGCAGCAAAATTCTCGTGCTTAATACCGATCAGGTGCTTGCCGGCGCCGACGGCAAAGGAGCGGATACGGTAACGATTCCGCTGCCGGACGGAAATTACAGCGGCCTGAAGCTGGTTACGGAGAAGTCGGGAATCCGCGGAAACGCCGTTCCCGTTCCCGGGCGAATATCCGTCGATACTTCGTCCACAGCCGGGTTCGTCTTATCTGATCCCGTGATCTCGAACGGAGTGGCGACGTATACCTTGAAGCTGAAAAACTTCACCGGCTCGTCCGCTTTCTACGCGGTGGAGGCGCATCTCGTTTACAATAACTCGGAGCTGAATTACGAGGGGCCGACAGAGCTCCCTTCCAATGCTTCGACGGTATTCGGGAGCGGGGATTCCGCCGAGATCCTGAACCAGATTCAAGGTCAGACGCAAAATGAGCTGATCTATGCCGGGACACGCTTCGTGCAGGGGAACACGGCAGCCGAAAACCTCACGGTTGACGGGGAAAAGGTGCTTGTGACCATTCCTCTTAAAATCCGGAATGCAGCAGCAACACCTGCAGCAAGTCTCGTTTATATGAAGATCGTAAACAAGGATTCCGGTACGGTATACGAATGGCCGATCCAGTCCGGTTCCGTTACGAATACGGTAGCGCCTTAATAGGTTGTCAGGAAGGAGACAAGTATGAATAGAGCAAGCAAAATAGCGGCCGGTTCGTTGCTGATCTTCGCTCTGATCGGAAGCGGCGGCGTATCCGCCGCTTCGATCGGCAAGACCAGCCTGAGGGGCGGCGACAATCAAATACTAACCTCCGTCACGACGGAAGCCGGTACCGGCGCCTTAGGCAGCGAGAACGGGGGTAAGCTTACAGCCTTGTTCCGGTCTCCGGCAGGCTTGACCGCGCTTCCGGACGGCACGCTGCTGGTTTCGGATACGCGCAATCATTTGATCCGTTCGATCAAGGACAATCTCGTTGCAACTTATGCGGGGATGTTGTACCAGCTGGATGATACGGGCTTTCCGGTCGGAGGACTGCTCGACGGCAAGAAGGATCGCTCGGTGTTTCAAGGGCCGATGGGCCTTGCGGCCGATGCGGCCGGCAATGTCTACGTAGCCGACTCGGCCAACAATGCCATTCGGAAGATCGGCGCAGGCGGCACCGTCAGCACGCTGGCGGGAAGCGGTCTCCTGGGAAGCAAGGACGGGGCGGCCAAGGAAGCGACCTTCCATCACCCTTCGGCTGTCGCCGTGGCTGCCGACGGAACGGTATATGTTGCCGATACGCTGAACCATATGATTCGTAGCATTTCTCCGTCGGGCCAGGTCAGTACGCTGAATTCGGCTTCATCGCGCGTCGTTGAAGTGACGCCGGGTCAAGTCGTGGCCGCCGGGGATTATCAGGACGGAGATTTGAAGGCGGCACGCTTCAATGAACCTACCGGTCTTGTGCTGGATCAACAAGGAAATCTGGTGGTCAGCGACTCCGGGAACCAACGCATCCGTTATATCGATCTCAAGCAAGGCAAAGTAACTACACTAGCCGGGGGCGGCTTCGCGGCAAGCGGAGGTTCCGCCGTATACGATAAGCATGAGCTGTACGTAGCAGGGGATTACGCAGACGGCGATGCGCTGCAAGCCAGGTTTCATTTTCCGATGGGCATCGCAGTTACGGAAGAAGGCGGTGTCGTCATTGCGGACAGCCAGAACCACGCGGTACGTTATTTGCTTGACGGAAGAGTGTATACGCTGGCCGGCGCGCCGGATTTGACTACGGGTGAAGAGGATGGCACCGAACGCGGAGCGCGGTTGAACCGTCCTGCAGCCGTTGCCGTATCTGCCGACGGGAGTATTTATGTTGCGGATTCCTACAATAATAAAGTCCGCAAGATCAGCCCTTACCGTCTGCCCGCCGATCTTCCGGCAAACGATCAAGTGAAAGTGGTGCTGGATTCCGCCGTGATGGCATTCGACGCCCAGCCCGAAATCGTGAACGGTCGAACGATGGTTCCCGTCCGTGCCATTACCGAGGCGCTGGGCTTCAAAGTGACGTTCGACGACGCGACGAGTTCGGTGCAGCTTACCAAAGACGGTACGACGGTCGAGCTGTATGTCGGCAAGACCGGCATCAAGCGGCTTGTCGCAGGGAAGGATGCTCAAGCAAAGCCGACCGACGTGGAGCCGTATATTCGTCAGGATCGGACCTACGTCCCCGTGCGTTTCTTCGCTGAAGAAATCGGTCTGGACGTACAGTGGAACGACGAGAACCGGACGGTCATTCTGAGACAGCGTACCGACGTAAAACTGTAAAGCGGTAATTCGACCAGGATAAACGGCTACGCCGTCCTTGTCTTACAAGGACCAGCGCGTTTATCAAGGTTGATGCGAAGCTATAAGTCCACGAAAACTTATAAAGTCTTATCAAATAAAACAGACCTATTCTGTGGCGAAGCAAGAGGATCTCTTCTTCACAGAATAGGTCTTTTCGATTATGATTAAGCCATATGATGAAGTGGGATCTGATACGGCTGGGGACATGCGGTAGGAAGGAAGGGTTTGAAGTGAAAGACGAACGGGAGCTGCTGGCTCGGATCGAGCAGCTGGAAAGGAAGAACCAGGAGCTGGCACTGCTGCTGGAATCATCGATGGAGCTGAACAGGGAAGGCGCGGCCGGGGATCACCCGTTCTCGATCAGTCTCATTCATTCCCTGGTGCTGGCACTGGATTCGAGGGATCCTTACACAGCGGGCCATTCTTCCAGGGTAGCGCTGTACTCGCTCTGGATCGCCCGCAAACTGAAATGGCCGGAGGACGAATGCATACATTTCCATAGGGGCGCTCTGATGCACGATATCGGTAAGATCGGAGTGCCCGACCGTATTCTTCTCAAGGCGGACAGCTTGAATGATGACGAGTTCGAAATTATGGCTTCGCATACGACGATCGGTGCCCGAATTTTATCCCGCATGGAGCCGAAAGAACGGATGCGCCAGGCTACGCAGATCGCCAAGCACCACCATGAGAAAATGGACGGAACCGGTTATCCGGACGGGCTAAGCGGAGAGCGAATTCCGTTCGATGCGAGAATTGTGGCTGTGGCGGATGCTTTTGACGCCATGACGACCGACCGTCCGTATGCGAAGGGAAGAAGCCTCAGAGACGGCGTGTATGAGCTGGAACGCTGCAAGGGAACGCACTTCGATCCAAAAGCGGTGGATGCGTTCCGGGAGGTAATGGAGGAAAGGAACTATTTGAGGGCGGCCGACCGAAACTGGGTTGACAGCCTCGGGACCTCCCGGAATCCTTAAGAATCGGGGATTGGAAGCCAGACGAACCTAAGCCTTGGTCCTGCGGATCCGGGCTTGTTTTGTATAAGGGAACGGTCTGCCATTCCGGCCGGGTTCTAAACTTTGCAGGCAGCCGAACCGATATACATGGGGGAAGGTGGAAGGAGGGGTGGCTCGTGAAACCTGATCGGACGGAGGATAAGCTGCAGGCTTTCTTAAAGCGGGATCCTTTTTATTTGAAAACGTATGTAAGAGAACACCCTGATAATAAGATGGCCTGGTATTTGCTTGGACGCGAATACGAGGAGCAGGGGAAGAAGGGCAAAGCCCTTTACTGTTACGCGCAGGCCGGCGAAATTTACGAGGCTTATGAGAACCAGACGATACAGCTGCCTCCGGATGTGCTGGAGCCGATTCGGCAATGGAAGGCGAGAGCAGTAAGGTCAAGAAGAAAACGCTATCTTCGCTGGACGGCGCTGTCGCTCGTGGCGGCGGCCGCCATTGTCTATGCCCCGCTGCATAACACGGAGTCCCCGAAGGCGGAATCGGTGCTCCCAGCCGGCATGACGCCTCAGCAGCTGCAAGAGACCAAGGTATATTATTTATCCGGACCCAAGTCGAAGGAAGCGGTCGGCTCTGCGCTGCAGGAGATGCTGCTTCAGGAGTGGATCGCCAGCTACGGCATCTTGACTAGAGGGGTTGCTATCGGCCAGACGCATTGGATCGGATGGCTCAAGAAGCCGGAGCTGCTGATCTCGGTGGAGGCGAAGGGAGATGCTTCCCAGCAGCAGATCAGTTACTTAGATCGGGCCAGCTGCAATTGTCAGCCGGGAGATTCCGGGAAAGCGGCGGAAATCGTCGCCGCCTGGATGATCAGGCAAGAGCAGGAGCTTGCATTGAGATCGGCCGTCGCTTCCTATATACGCCGAACCGGCAGGGCGCCCGAATCGCCTTCCGATCTGACCCAGAGCTATCCGAGTAATACGCTGCCGGGTTTGACGCCGTATATGCAGGAGCAGTACGAGCGGCAGAAGGAAACGATGATTACGGAGATAGCGGCCTGGGTCCGGCAGCATCCGCAGCCTGCGGGCGAGCCTCTTCCTGCGCAAGCGTCTGCCGCAGCCCAGACCGCAGGGGGGAAGCTCACCAAGCCGCTGAATGAGCCGATGCGGATTGTCGTGGACAAGACGGCGCACCGTCTGGCCGTTCTCAGCGGAAATATGATCGTAAGGAACTATCCGGTAGGGCTTGGCGGCGACCGGACACCGGAGGGAAGCTTCACCATCAGCGAGAAGGTGCGCAATCCGAACGGCAAGTCGAACGGCGAATTCGGCTCCAGGGGCATGACGCTCTCCGATACGCAGTATGCCATTCACGGGACGAACAAGCCGGCCAGCATGGAGAAGGATCAGTCGCTTGGATGCGTCCGGATGCTGAAGGACGATGTGGAGGAGCTGTTTGATCTGGTGCCGCTCGGCACGCCCGTGACCATCGGGAAAGGATTGCTGCCGGAGGAAATTGAACGGAGAGAAGCGCCTTACACCGTACCGTTATTCAGTGAGGAAACGAATCCGGGCAAGGTGTATAAATGGTTAGATTAAAAAACGGCCGGTCAGGATGTCTTTCCTAAAGGCCATTTTTGCGGTGAGCAACGATGGATTTAGCGATTGAAAATAAGCAGGGCGGCCATCAGGACGACAAGCACCGCAAAGATGGAGCTGACCCAGATGATCAGCTTCTTGTTCGGTTCATCCTTTGTTCTGCGCTTCAAATAGGTGGGTTTGTTCTTATGCATGGAGATCAGCCCTGCCTTTTCTGAGGTTTATTATTATTTTATCATAATGTAACCGTTTTAGAAGAGTCGTTTTAGGCCTTGTCCCCTTTATTTTTGTGCGGCAAAAGGATAAACTGTCAAAAGAGGAATATCGATTGCTGAACGGTTAAGGGGAGAAAACAACCAGATGTTGTACAAACAGATAGCAAAACCGGTGCTGTTTCGGATGGATCCGGAGTCGGCGCATCATCTCATTATCAACGGAATGCACACGGTCGGCAAGCTTCCCGGCGGCAGATCTCTGCTGAAGGCGATGTATGGAGTCGGATCGTACCCGGAGCTGGAGATGGAGCTTTGGGGGATCCGTTTTCCCAATCCGGTAGGCCTTGCCGCAGGGCTTGACAAGAATGCGAAGGCGGTGCCGGGCTTCTCAAGTATCGGTTTCGGCTTTATGGAGGCCGGCACGGTAACGCCGAAGCCGCAGGAGGGCAATGAGCTGCCCCGGCTGTTCCGTTTGCCCGAGGACGTAGCGTTGATTAACCGGATGGGCTTCAACAACGTCGGGATTGAAGGGATGAAGCGCAATCTCCGCAATCAAGGGAAACGCACGATTCCCCTGGCCATCAATATCGGCAAGAACAAGGTTACTCCCAATGAGAAGGCGGAGGAGGATTACCGCGCCTGCATCCAGGCGCTGTACGGATACGGCGATTTCTTCGTCGTGAACATCTCGTCGCCGAATACGCCGGACCTGAGAGCTTTGCAGCACGGCGACGACCTGTCCTGGCTGCTTGCGGCGGTGAAGGAGGAAATCCGGCAGCAGCACGCGCGCTTCGGAGGAAGGGAGAAGCCGGTGCTCGTGAAGATTGCGCCGGACCTGCAGCCGCAGGAAGTTGAATACATGGTCGAAACGATCGTAAAGAGCGGCGTATCAGGCATTATCGCCTCGAACACGACCATTTCGCGGGAAGGGCTTGTCCACCCGAACCGGGGGGAGACCGGCGGCCTGAGCGGACGTCCGCTCACGGAACGCTCGACCGAGCTGATCAGGACGCTCTACAAGGCAACCGGAGGCCGGCTTCCGATCATCGGGTCGGGCGGCATTTTCTCCGCGGAGGATGCATATGAAAAAATACGGGCCGGAGCCAGTCTCGTAGAAATCTACACGGCGCTCATTTACGAAGGGCCCGAGCTTCTGCGCCGAATCAACGGCGGGCTGCGCGAGCTGCTGAAGCGGGACGGCTTCAAGCATGTGTCGGAGGCGATCGGCTCGGAGCATTAAGGTGAAGTCAGAATGGAGGAAGCCGGTATGGATGGACGCGATTGGAAGAAATTTCTGCTGCCTTACGAACAGGCGGTGGAGGAGCTTAAGGTCAAATTCAAGACGCTGCGCGGCGAACTGAAGAGCCGCGAGGAATATTCCCCCATTGAATTCGTTACGGGCCGCGTGAAGCGGATTTCAAGCATATTGGATAAAGCCAAGCGGCTGAGCGTGCCCATGGAACAGCTGGAAACCGGAATCGAGGATATTGCCGGGATCCGGATCATGTGCCAGTTCGTTGAGGATATCGAGCGGCTCGCCGAGCTGATCAAGTCGCGCGAAGACATGACCTTCCTCTACGAGAAGGATTATATTAAGAACAATAAGCCGAGCGGCTACCGCAGCTTTCATATTATTGTAGAATACCCCGTTCAGACCGCGCTTGGCATGAAGCGCGTGTTGGCGGAGATCCAGCTGAGAACACTGGCGATGAATTTCTGGGCGACGATCGAGCATTCGCTGAATTACAAATACCGGGAGAGTCTGCCTCCGGAAGTGACGAACCGGCTCAGCAAAGCGGCGGAGGCGGCTTACCAGCTCGATCAGGAGATGAGCAGCATCCGCGTGGAAATTATGGAAGCCCAGAAGCTGTTCGAAGACAAGTCGGATATTATCGCCCGGGTGCTGAACGGCATCCAAGAGCTTTATTTCTACCACAGAGTCCGCGAGGCCGCGCAGTTCCAGCTGCGGTTCAACGAGCTCTGGGACACGGACGACGCCTGGCATCTGAAGCATCTGCTGCATCAGGTGGAGGAAGCGATCCGGCGGGCGAAGAAAGGCTCGTCAACCTGATGGCGGAGGAGCGGCGGAACATGACGCAGTATGACCGGCTGTATGTTCAGTTCATTTACTATTTTAATTTCGAGCGGGATTATTTCGAGTGCCACGAGGTAATGGAGGAGCTGTGGCTCGAAGAAGGCCGCGATCCTTTATATCAGGGCCTGCTGCAGGTAGCAGTAGGCCTTTACCATTATCGGAACGGCAATCCGAACGGCTCCGTGAAGCTGTTCACCGCGGGACTCGAAAAGCTGAACGGCTTCGGCGGGATCGAGCTCGGCATCGACTTGAAGCGCCTGCGGGAGGACAGCGAACGTTATCTGGACAAGCTGCATAAGCGGGAGAAGGAGCCGTTTGAATTCTACGATCTGGACATCCGGATAGTGGACGACCGTCTTGTGCAAGCCGTGGAGGCGCTCCGGCAGCATCCGCCTGAGGAGCATGGGGAAGAGAACTAACTACGGCGGCATGCATGGGGACCGGTTTTGTTATTCCGCCTCAATGAGCTCATGCCATCGGCCAATGGAACCCGCAAAAGAAAAAAAGGGTGCGTCCCGGACCGTTATCGTTCGGTCTTTGACGCAACCTTGGTTTTGAATTATTTTTTGTACTTTTGCAGGAAGGTCTTGAACGTGTCCGCCTTTTGCTCCCCTTCGAGCCGTTCCACTTCCTTGCCGCCTTTGTAAGCGATCAGCGTAGGAGTAGCTTCAATCTTGTAGCGGTTCCAGCCGTCCTTGAATTCTTCCAGGTTGAACTGCTTGATGTCGAGGCCGACCTCCTTCGCCACCGGGTTCAGTACAGGTGTCGTAACTTTGCAATGCGGGCAAGTGGAGGAGAAATAATAAAGAACGAAATCTTCCTTGTTCGCGATTTTCTTGTCCAGCGCGTCCGGCAGGATGATATTCTGGTAATTCGGATCGTCAAGCAGCTTCACTGTCTCCGGGTTCAGCTTGTCCGGCGCAATGCCGTATACGTTATTCGCATACTTGCTGAATTTCGCTTGGTTCGATTGGGCATTCACCACATAAATCGCGCCGAATAGCACCACGATGATGGACAAATAAATGGCAAGCTTCTTCATCTCTTCTTCAATCCCTTTCCGATTCGGTATCCTATATTAGGATTCGTTGCTTACGCTTTGTTTCCCTCTTCCGATCATACTATAAAATTGAAGGAATTTCGAATTGTTCGTGGAATTATTGAGTAGCGGGGCGGAGCCTCCAGATCCATGACAGAAGCGGGGAAACAGCATGAGAGGAATTCATTTCAGCGGCAGCCATAAGGCAAGTCCCTACGTCAGACTTGGCGCTTTGCTCGCCGTTCTTAGCCTGGGGTTTAGCGGAGTTTACGTTCTCAGTATGTCGATGCACCCAACGGCTCCTGTCGTCTCAAGCCGTTCTTTTCCGGAGCAGGTCATGCCGGCGTCAAATCCGCAAGAAGCTCGGCTGAAGGATCGCTTCGCAAGCGACAACCCGACCCTTCCTCCCTTTGAATTTCCCGAAATTCATATAGTTAAAGCGAAATCCCGGACTCTGCAGGCTACCCTTAAGAAAAGCCGTATTATGGAACAATATACGACTCCCGACCGTGCGAAGGCGGTTTATTTCATGCAGCGGACCGAGCTGCAGGAAGACCGTCCCTGGACCCAAATCGATTTCGTCAGTGCCGATCCCCAGTCGCAAGCGATCCTGCAGGAGCCGATCGCGCTCACTTACGGCATTCCTTCCGAGGTCGCGGCAGGCTCGACCCGGCTCTGCGGGTTCCTCAGCGCGGATGAATTCTTATATACGGCCGTTCACAATAAAGGCGAGGATTGGGTCTACGAGGTGAACCGGTACAACCTAAAGAACCAGACGGTGACGCCGGTCCTTGAGCTGATGCATGTGCCGAAGGAAACGAGCAGCCTTCCCATGGTACTCGGGGCCGGGCTGTCGCCCGATAAACGGCATGTTCTGATCCGTGATACGAAGCACGGCCTGGCCTTGTACGACCTCAAGACGGGTGCCGCGTCATTCGATCTGCCGGGCAGCGGGGAGAAGCGTCCCGGGGAAACGCTCGTGCAGTCTCCTTCCTCCGAGGTGATGTTGTACAGCTCAAGCCGGTTTCAGAACGACGTTTGGTGGCTCGATTTGAACAACGGTACGGCCAAGCAGCCTTTTACCGCAGAGCAGGGGCTGGTCGACGCGGGCATGGATGCCGGTGGCCGCATTGTCTATTACAACTTTACTTATGACCGGGGAGGCGAGCAAATTCTTGCCGGGGAGAAGCGCTCCCTTCTGAATTCATTCGGGGTACAGCTGCTTGATATGAAGGGGAATCCGATCAAACGGTTCAGCCTGCCCAGGGATTCGGCCGAGCGGATGGAATTTGCGGGATACAGCGAGGAGAAGAAGCAGGTTCTGCTGCATCGGTATACGGTGGCCTCCGGAACCAAGGGTCCGTACAAGAAAACCGCCGGCTGGCTGCTTGGCGATGCGATGAGCGGGGAGACGATCCCCCTCGCTTCGGTGAATGTGCCGGATAGCTGGGACCGGAAGGATGTGCTTTACGGCAGCGTCCTGACCGATGCGGTGAATGATTCGCCGGGGGCGCAGGCATTTGCCAACATCCAGGATCGGACGGTCTACATGACGAAATGGCGAACCGGACAGCTCCGTGTTTGGCCGGAGGAAGACAGCGTGCTGTTCATGGATGAGCCGGGCAAGCGCGTCTTCGTCAGCTCCCTGACGCGCCCCGATCTCATCGTTGCAGCGTTTCATTATAAGAAGTACAATTGGGATAACCGTGATTTCGCAATGCTCAGCGGCCATTATTTATCGCGTTATCAGACGCAGCCGGACGGAGACCGGATTTTTTTCTTCCAGATTAACTAGAAGCGAGCTGAACGAAGCATGAAGCAAGGCTTGCCTGAAGCTTTTGTGCAAGCGATGGAAGCGAGGCTGGGGGCCGAAATGCCGGCCTTCCTGGCCTCTTATGACGAGGAGCGGCTGTACGGACTTCGCGTCAATACGTGGAAGGTGCCAGTCCAAGCGTTCTTGGCTTTGTCGGAGCTGGAGCTCAGGCCGGTGCCGTGGGCCGAATCGGGCTTTTATTACAAGGATGGCGACCGGCCGGGGAAGCACCCGCATTATCACGCCGGGTTATACTACATACAGGAGCCCAGCGCAATGGCACCTGCGGAGCTGCTGGACGTGCGTCCAGGCGACCGGGTGCTTGATTTATGTGCGGCGCCGGGAGGGAAGACGACCCAGCTCGCGTCAAGACTTCAAGGCGAGGGCCTCCTGGTGGCGAACGACGTGCACCCCGACCGGGTGAAGGCGCTGGTCAAAAATATCGAGCTCAGCGGCATCCGGAACGCCGTTGTGTTGAACGAAGACCCTGAGAAGCTCGAAGGCCCGTTCGAGGGCTTCTTCGATAAAATTCTCGTCGACACCCCTTGCTCCGGAGAGGGGATGTTCCGCAAGGAGGTGGAGATGGCCAAAGCCTGGCGGCCCGATTGGCCGGAGCGCTACGCGGCGATGCAGCGGGTGTTGCTGCGCCAGGCGGCGCGGATGCTGAAGCCTGGCGGGACGCTCGCCTATTCGACGTGCACGTTCTCGCAGGAGGAGAATGAGGCCATGATCGCGGAGTTTCTGGATGCGAATCCGTGGTTTGAGGTGGTGCCCGTCGGCGGGAGCGCCGTGCACCAGGAGTTCGCGCCGGGACGGCCGGATTGGCTTCCAGCGGGCTATGCCCGCGGCGCTGAAACGGCCGGTACGGCGCGGCTGTGGCCGCACCGCCTGCAGGGCGAAGGCCACTACGCCGCGGTGCTGAGGCACCGCGGCAGCGTCGGCGGCGGCACGCCGGCGGCGGCGGAGCCGGAGCGTGGGCTTCGCGTGGAGCCGCTGCGCCCGCGCGAGGCACGCCCGGCCCGCAAGGGCGCAGGGCGCGCCGGGGCGGCCGCCCCGGCAGCGGACCCGCTGGAGGCGCTCGGCCGCTTCGCGGCGGAGCAGCTGGCCGCCGGGCCGTACTCGGGCGCCGCGGTCGTCTGGCGCGGTGAGCATGCTTACGCCGCGCCGAAAGCGCTGCCGGAGCTGGACGGGATCCGGGTCATCCGGCCTGGCTGGTATCTCGGCAGCGTAGCCAAGCAGCGCTTCGTGCCTTCGCACGCGCTGGCTATGGGGCTGCGCGCCTCCGATGCGCTGCGTAGCGTGAGCTTCGCGGCAGCCAATCCGCGCACTGTAAAATACCTGAAGGGCGAGACGCTGGAGCTCGCTGCGGATGAGCTGCATATCGCGCAGGAGGGCATCCAGCCCAAAGGCTTCGTCCTCGTCTGCGTCGACGGCTTCCCCGTCGGCTGGGGCCGATGGCAGGACGGCCTGCTGAAAAACGATTATCCCCCGGGCTGGAGGTGGACCTAGGTGGCAATTAAGCTGCGATTGGACAAGCTTCTGGCGCACTCCGGCTTCGGCACACGCAGCGAGATCAAGCTGCTTGTGAAGCGCGGCTCCGTCCGCGTCAACGACAAGCCCGTCAAGGACAGCGGGCTGCAGGTACAACCGGATAAGGACGAGATTACGGTAGAGGGCGAAGCCGTGAGGTACAGGGAATTCGTCTATTTGATGCTGAATAAGCCACAGGGTGTCGTCTCGGCGACGGAGGACAACCGGGACCGGACTGTTCTGGATCTCCTGGACGACGACTATGCCCATTTCGAGCTGTTCCCCGTCGGGCGGCTGGATAAGGATACCGAAGGGCTGCTGCTGCTCACCAACGACGGCAAGCTGGCCCACAACCTGCTGTCTCCGCGCAAGCATGTGCCCAAAACCTACTACGCGGTTGTGGAAGGGTATGTGGAGGAAGCGGATGCGATTGCATTCCGTCATGGCGTAGAGCTGGACGACGGCTACAAGACGATGCCGGCGGAGCTTCGCATTCTGGAGACGATGAAGCCGGCGGCGGCCGGTTCGCCCTCCGAATCCCGAATCGAGCTGACCATTATGGAAGGGAAGTTTCATCAGGTGAAGCGTATGTTTCAAGCCGTGGGCAAACGGGTCGTCTTCCTGAAGCGGATCACCATGGGACCTTTATCGCTGGATTCGAGCCTGCAGGCGGGCCGCTACCGGGAGTTAACATCGGAGGAGCTGCAGAAGCTTAGAGCGCATGGAGAAAGCTAGAGCAGCCGAATAAACTTATAGAGTATAGAAACGGGTTACCTTATCGAGAGAGTTGCCCTGATGGAGAAGGAGAAACCATACGGATGATGAAGCTGGTGAAATCGAAATACCGGATTATTGCACTGGACGTCGACGGGACGTTGCTGAACGACCGCTACGAGCTGACAAGCGGCACGGTGGAGTCGGTTCGCATGGCGCATGACGCGGGAGCCCGCATCGTCCTGTGTACCGGCCGCGGACCTGCGAATGCGATTCCGGTTCTGGAGCAGATGAAGCTGGACGGCGTGCTGATCACGCATAACGGGGCGGTGACCGTGGAGACGCCGTCCCGCCGGCTGCTGCATCAAATCAGCTTCCAGGTCGCCGAGCTGGAATCATTGACGGTCTACTGCCGCGAGCGGCAGGTTCACTTTGACGTGTGTACCGCGTGGGAAATGTATGCGGAAGGCATCGGGGAGGAAGCGAAGGCGATGTATGCCAAATTTATGCTGACTCCCCATATCGTTCCGGACGTGCTGCGTCATGCGGAGCCGCTCGTTAAGTTTACGCTGTTCGGCAGCGAGGAGCAGATGGACCGGGTCGAGGCGGATATCCCGGCGCTGGAGCTGCCGCCGTCGCTGACGGCGATTCGCAGCGGCGTACATTTTATCGACGTCATGCCGGCTGCGGCCTCCAAGGGAGAAGCGCTTAAGGAGCTGGCCGCCTTGTGGGGCGTCGATCGTTCCGCGGTTGTGGCGATGGGCAATTATTACAACGATGTGGACATGATCCGGTTTGCCGGTCTGGGCATCGCTATGGATAATTCGCCCGAAGACGTAAAAAAAGCAGCCGACGCCGTCGTCCCCTCCAACAACGAGGAGGGCGTCAGGTTCGCGCTGCAGCGGTATGTGCTGAGCTAAATGGATTTCTCGGGCAAGGGTTCGGACGATCCAGGCGTTCGGACCCTTGCCGTTTTTAATCCTTAGTGCGACGGGGAAGCGCTTCTTACAATACCCAACGGGAAACGATAACGAGCAGAATGAACAATACGAGGATCGTACCAGTCGAAGTGAAGAAGCCGTGTGCAAAAGACATTTGGAATTCCTCCCTTTGAACTTAGGCTTCCGATAACCCGGTGGGGCATCGGTCTACCTTATCATATGGCGGCTCCCGGGAAAGGTATGGACTTTTGTCCCGGTGCATAGTTTTTGGGCGTGGCAGGACATGCTAAGATTGCTAATCCTACGGCTAGGCTTAGTGCCCGGCGTATTGGAACTGCCATCTTGCCCCAGGGGAGGAATACATCGATGAGTGAGCTTGTGCTGCGGCCGGATATCCGAACATCCGGCGGAGAAGTGTGCGATATCGTTTATCGCGACCAGTTTGTGGGTACGCTGACACTGGTGTACCGGGAGGGCGATAAAATGGCGGGGGCGCTCCAATTGGAAACCGAAGTGTTGTCCGAGCGGGAAAAAGATGTGGTGTGCGACCACGTACACCAGTACGTGCAGGGGCTGATCGACGCGATGCGCCTGAAGGAATGCGAAGTCATGGTAACCTTCAGCAACTACGATCATGTTATCGCCTCGGAGGGATCGTCTGTCGATCCCCGCATGCCTGGGGTCGACGTTGAGGAAGATTTGGACTATGAGTCCGATTGGATCGATTACGATACGAGGTTCGAGGATGAGCCCGGCGAGCAGGATGTTTATACGCTGACCGGGCTCGATCTGGCCGTAACCAGCGAAACGCGCAATACGGTGGAGTACCGTATTTATGAAGGAGAGCACTGGATCGCCGATGCTTTCGTACGGATCGACGGGAGGGAAGTGACAGGCTTCGTCGATTGGAGCGTCGAGCCGACGGAGGAAGAGATGGATGAAACGGCGGACCTGCTCGCCGGCGATTTGGAGGATCGAGAGGTCGTTTCCTTCGTCATCGATATGAAGCTGGACGGCGATATCCTCGAAACGATCGAGCTGACGCACGATGATCTGCTGGAGGACGCGGCTGACTTCGATAGCGAAGTGCCAGGAGAGAAATATAACGTTATTTTGGCGCGGGATGACGGGGATGTGCTGAGCTACGAGATTTATCAGCCATCGCGCAGCGGACTGCCGATCGGCACGGCGACGGTAGATATCAGCGACAAGCAGCTTTCCGGCTTCGTCGATTTCAGGGAGCCGGGCAGCGCCGGAGACCGGGAGGCGATCGCCATGATGCTAATGCAAGAGCTGGAGAAGGAAAAAGACTACGATCTTATCAACTTAAGCATGATGCACAAGAACCGGCTGATCGAGGAGATGTTCTTCGAGACGGAGCAGCTGCATTAAGATAAAAAGGCTGTGACGCCCTAATACGGGCGCACAGCCTTTATTTAGTGAAGCTTAAAGCCTTACGGCTTGCGGAGTCCCTTGGGGTAATGATTTTTGAGCTGGCCTCCGGACAGCTTGCCCCAGCCGATGGGGAATCCGGCTACGGCGACCAGCGTCCAACCGCCGGCGGCTTCGTCCGTATGCAGCGCTTCCCCCCGAAGATAGCGTTCCGCCGCATCGCTTTCGTCCGGCAGGTCGAATACCCTTGTCGCATACGACGCGTCGGGAAGACTCAAGGCCAAGGCATGAGCCGGCTCCAGTCTGCCCTTCTTCACTTCGCCGAGATGGAGCCCAGGGCGAAGAACCTTCAAGCCCTGAAGCCAACCTCTGTCCAGGGGACAGCCCGCCGCATGGGGCAGCCAGTAGAGCTGTTCCCCGTAAAGCACCGGCTCACCGGGGGGAAGCGCTCGTTCTTCGGGAGAAAGCGTATCGGCTGCGAAGGCTTCATACAACCGGATCGCTTCTTCCTCGGGCCGGACCGCACCCCGTTTCGGTCTGCCTTCGGGGCGCTTCGCTGCCGCGGCGGAGAGGGCGGGCCGGCCGGTGCCGGGGTCCTCTTCCAGGCGCAGCACACAGACGAAATGGCCTTCCCCCCGCTGCAGATGAGGCCAAATCCGCTCCGTCCGTTCTATCCGGAGTGAGGGATACCGCTGGAGCAGTCCGGCGATGACCTTTTCATTTTCCTTTTCGTTAAAGGTGCATGTGGAGTAGGCCAGCCGCCCGCCGGTCTTCAGCATCGCCAGGGCGCTGTCCAGAATATCCGACTGCCTCGCAGCGCACATGGTGACGTGGTCCGGAGACCACTCGTCCATTGCTTCCGGATCTTTGCGGAACATGCCTTCGCCGGAGCATGGAGCGTCGACCATGATTTTATCGAAGAAGCGGGGGAAGCGCTCCTCCAACTGCGGAGGCGAGGCGCTGGTCACGATCGCGTTGCGGATGCCGAACCGTTCGATATTCTCGGACAGGATGCGCGCCCTTGCCGGATGGATTTCGTTCGAGACGAGAAGCCCTGCTCCGCGGAGCTTGCCCGCGATATGCGTAGATTTGCCCCCGGGAGCCCCCGCCAAATCGAGCACGATGTCGCCCGGCTCCGGTGCCAGCAGTTCTACAGCCGACATGGCTGACGGCTCCTGGATATAGTAAAGCCCTGCGGCGTGGAAAGGATGCTTGCCAGGGCGTGAGGCTTCGTCATAATAGAAGCCGGTGTCACACCAAGGGACGGGCTCCAGGCCGAACCGTGATTTCAGCTCCAGCCGATCTAAACCTTTTTCGAGGAGGCCCGTTTTCAGCGGATTCAGCCGCAGTCCCTGCGTTCTCGGAGCATCGTAGCTGGCGAGAAAAGCGGCCGACTCCGCGCCAAGCTGCCGGCGCATTTGTTCAACATAAGATGGGGGTAACGTAATCATCATCTATCCGGCTCCATTGTCGAATTTTTTCGCATAATCGAATTCCTACCCATTATACAGGTTTCACCATATTGTGAGAAGCGAACCAGCCGTGATATAATAGTTTGGTCTTTTTGGGGAGAGGTGAATCGAGAGTGGAATACGAAATCCCAAATAAAGTACAAACGTTGGGTGTCGATATACAGAAAAACCAATTGAAGTATCACGATCGCGAAGTACTTGTATCCAAGGAATTCACCTTCGATAGTGCGCACCACTTGCACTGCTATGAAGGGAAATGCAAGAACCTGCATGGGCATACTTACAAGGTTCAGGTAATCATGCGCGGGAAGGTTGACGAACGCGGCATTTCGATCGACTTCGGAGACATAAAGCGAATCGCGAAAGCCCGCATTATAGACAAGCTGGACCATCGTTATCTGAACGAGGTGCTTCCGCCGATGAATACAACGGCTGAGAACATGGTCGTCTGGATGTACGAGCAGCTTCGGGAAGGCTTGCTCGAAGAGCAGTTGTTTCCGCAGATCCGGGTGGAGGAAGTTCGTCTGTGGGAGACGCCGACCAGTTATGCTGCGGTTACCGCCAGGCTGATGGGAGATGATCCGGCATGAACGAGGCGCCCATCATGAATAAGGCGGAGCGCGATGGCATTAAGCTGCCGATGGTGGAAATCTTCGAAACGGTCGAAGGCGAAGGGACTCGCGCCGGGTTTCCGACAGTATTCGTCCGGTTGTTCGGCTGCAATTTGCGCTGTACCTGGTGCGATACCAAGTATAGCTACCCTCCGGCCGAAGCGGAGTTTGTCATGGCGATCGGCGACATCGTGCGGGAAACGGCGAAATTCCGTTCCACCCACTTGTGTCTTACAGGCGGCGAGCCTCTGCTGTACGGCGACCGCTCGGCGGCGCTGATTGAAGCGTTGGCCGAAACCGGTCGGCTCACAGACCTGCACATCGAGACGAACGGAGCGATCGATTTGGAACCTTTCCTGTCTAGGATTGATTCGCCGATCGTCCGCTATGTGATGGATTATAAGCTGCCGGACTCGGGAGAAGAGGACAAGATGGTCATGTCGAATTTCCCGCTGCTTCGAGGGCAGGACGAGGTGAAATTCGTCATCGGCAGCGAGCGCGATTTTATGGCGGCGAAGGAAGTGCTGGAGGCGAATCCGACAAAGGCCCTGCCGCTGTTCAGCCCGGTATGGGAAACGATGCCGCCGGAGAAGCTGGTGCGGCTGATGCTGGAGCACGGACTATCCCATGTGAAGCTGAACATGCAGCTGCACAAGATCATATGGGACCCGGCGGCGCGCGGCGTGTAAACGCTGGGCGCAAGCCGGGCTTTTTTGGCATAAATGAATCGGCTAAAGAACGGTTGATAAAGAAAGGGATGGACGCATATGAAAAAAGCGGTTGTCATTTTGAGCGGCGGCTTGGATAGTACGACCTGCATGGGCATAGCCCGCGACAAAGGCTACGAGCTGTACCCTATAACCTTCGACTACGGTCAACGCCATAAGTCGGAGATTGAGAACGCCCGCCAAGTGGCGGCGCATTACGGTGTTCAGGATCGTCATAAGGTGATCTCGCTCGGCTTCCTGAAGGATTTCGGCGGAAGCGCCTTAACAGACGAATCGATCGACGTGCCGCCGGCCGGGGAGAGCGGTCCTGTGGATTCGGATATTCCCGTTACCTATGTTCCTGGACGGAACCTGCTGTTCCTGTCGATAGCGACATCCTATGCGGAGGTTACGGGAGCCGAAGCGATTTATATCGGCGTGAACGCAATGGATTACAGCGGATACCCTGATTGCCGTCCGGAATTTATCCACAAAGTCGAGGAAGTGATGGCGCTCGCCACCCGCGTCGGCGTGGAAGGCGGACCGCTGCACATCGAGACGCCGCTAATTATGTGGACGAAAGCGGAAATCATTCAAGAAGGGCTGCGGCTCGGCGTTCCTTATGAGCTCACCACCTCCTGCTACAACGGACAAGCCGAGGCTTGCGGAGAATGCGACAGCTGCCGTTTGCGGCTGAAGGGCTTCGCGGAAGCAGGCTCGAGCGACCCGATTCCTTATAAGCAAAAATAATGTTAAATCGAACCGGAAAATCCCGGCGGGCAGATTCGCCCGTTGGGGATTGCCGGTTTTTTTATCCGGCCGAATCAACGCCTTGACGGTACTTGAAACCAGAATGTACTGCCACGGCCCTTTGGGCTAATGATGCCGATCCGGCCTCCATGCTGTTTGATGAGTGTGTTGGCAATTACAAGCCCTAGGCTAGATCCGCCGTTGGGGCTGTAATGAACTTTCGATTAATTCAAGAGACGCGATGTTCATTCATAGGGTTCTCAAGGTGCTATAGGGTGTCGGGGCGCTGGAAGAGGGGCGTTAGTGAACCTGGACTCACTAGAAGTGACCCCAGGTTCAGTAAACCAGGACAGCGGGCGCGGTATGGGGCTGTAGTGAACAATCGGGTACTTTTAGCGCCCCCAGGTTCATTAGTAGGGTCCTGAGGTTCATTATTGCCTTTACGAGTAGTTTAGGCAAGCTAAACCGAGATAGTGAGATCTGAGGATCAACACGGGTGCAAGTAGAGTATCTAGCAGACTTGGATTCAATGGAAACGAGGTTAGGTCCGCTAAACCAGGGTTACAAGGGTTTGAAGTTCACTTCGGTAGTGGAATTAATATAGGTAGTGGAGCTAGCGGAGTTAATGTAGGTAGTAGAGCTAGTGGAGGTAATAGAGGTAATATAGGTAGTGGAGTTAGTAGTGCTAGTGGAGTTAATGGAGTTAATGGAGTAGAGCGCATGAGCTAACCAAACTTCACACTTGAAAAGACTTGGATACATAAGGCCGGCTTACAAAGCTAACGGCACGAAAAGGCAGCCTCCGAGGGCTGCCTTCTAACAGCGGAAAACCGTTGGCACCCGACTAGCCAATTCCAATGCAAGCAGCCGGATTTCCAAGCTCAGACGTATTCTCCCCAGGGGCTGCCGGCTTCGTCCTCAATTGCCCCAAGCTGAGCTCATTCTAACGCATCCGACACTAGCGGGATGGTTAGACCGTCCATGCTAACGGCGTTCTTTTCCCGTCGATAGGCGGCCAGCGCATCATCGCTCTTCCGGGCTGCCCATTCTTTTAGCGTATCGCGGTCGCCGTCGTAGGAATAATAAGGTACGCTGAAGCCGCAGGAGGTTTTGACGGCGTGGAGCTGTACGGCAACGATTTGGCGGGCGCCGGGGATGTCGGGGAAGCGGGGCCTCAGCCGTTCCCAGTCCGGTGAGCCGGGGAGATACACGCTCCCCTTACCGTACAGCCTGAGAATCATCGGGGCTCCCTCCATGGCCATGAACATGAGCGTGATCCTTCCGTTCTCTTGCACATGCGCGCTCGTTTCGTTGCCGCTGCCGGTCAAATCCAAATAAGCGACTTCCGCGGCGGAAAGAATTCGAAACGCATCGTAGCCTTTGGGTGAAAGATTCACATGTCCTTCCCCGGCCAGCGGAGCCGACGCAACGAAAAACATCCGCTGCTTCTCTATAAACGCCACATGCTCCGGACCCAGCTCAGAGAACAATTTCCCCATACCCGTACCTCCCTGTCATGGTCAATAACGGTACCTGCCGGAGTCATCCGCAGGGGAAGACTCCTCCTTAAGTCCTTCCATGCGGCGTTTATCCGGCCAGAACAGCACTGTCAGCATCCGTTCGATCCATTCCTTGTCCTGCCGGGTCAGCTCCAAGCCATCGAACACCAGCTCATTCTCGCGTAAAAAACGGCGCAAATTGATCCGGGGTTTATCGGCTTTTGCCGTATCGGTCTCCGGGGACTTTTCCAAGTAGCCTGCAATCGCCATAAGCTCCGTATAAGGTATGTTCAAGCCTTCCGATAGCTTCATCAGCACCTCGGGCGAAGGAACGCCGCGGTTGCCGTTCTCCAGCTGCGAGATGTAAGCGGCGGATACGCCGGAGCGGTCGGCCAGCTCACGTATCGTAAAGCCTTTTAGCTTGCGCATGTCTTTGAGCTGCTCGTAAAAATCCAACCTTAACACCTTCATTCTTGGTTGTAAATCAAGCGACCGGACTGACAAATAAAGTAAACAAGGGTTAATGTTTTTATACTAGCAGTAAACATTCGCAAGTTCAATTGGTAATTCGATATACTAAAGTAAACTTATGATATTGCTTTTGTAAATAATGTGGGATATAATGGAAATAGGAAATAAGCCCCAGCATGGAGGGATCGTCATGGTGAAAATCACAGCCAAACAAAACGCTATCGTCAAAGCGAGGATTATAAAAGGATTAACGCAAAGAGAGCTCGCGAACCTTACGGGGTTAAGCTACGCCTACATCAGCCTGCTGGAGAGGTCCGTGAAGCCGGTGGGGCCCGCTACGGCCAAGAAGCTCAGCGATCTGCTGAACCATCCGATGGAGGAGTTGTTCATCATAGAGTGAAGCAGGTGTTCCTCTTAAGAAGAACACTTGCTTGCGTGACGATAGGATTGAGGTCGGCCGGCACTATGATGCGACCACTTTGTTTTTGCCCGACGTCTTGGCTTGATACATGGCTTCGTCGGCTTTTTTGATCAGCTCGTCCGCTCCGAGACCTTTCTTGTAAGAGCTGTATCCCATGCTTACCGTGACGATGGTTTCCTCTTGCACCCGGGCCCGAATCCGCTCCGCCAGCTCCCCCGCGCTCTCATCAGGATCGGTCACCAGCACGACCATTTCTTCTCCGCCATAGCGCCCGCAGAGCCCGCTGTCTTCCGCCTCTTCTTTCATAATGTGAGCAACCTGCTTCAATACCTGATCGCCCATATGATGCCCTTTCGTGTCGTTAAGCTTCTTAAAGTTATCAATGTCGCTGAAAATGATCGATACCGGAGTCTGCTGATTGATGCACTGCTGAACCCTGTTATAAAAATATTTACGGTTGTACAGCTTCGTTAGACCGTCCGTTATGGACGAATTGTAAATCGCCTGCATGATTTCGATGACCCGCTCGAAGATAAACAGGAACAGAACAATGTGAAATACGAATGGAACCGTTTGCTCCAGCAAACCGAGGTAGCGCTGCTTGCCGTCGAATAAATACACGTTGGCCATATGTACGATATGCCCCGCAAAATAAACGGTCAGCATCAGCTGATATTTGCCGTTCTGGCCGATGCGGGGATTGACCAGGAGAAAGCTCAGGAACAGTAGCAGGAACAAGTAGAGCTCCAAGCCAAGTGGCTTCAGCAGCCTCATTTGTTCTTCGCTGCCCTCCAGCCAGTTCGGCGCATACCAATAGGTCATCGAGACGAGCGCCGTAATGCCGCCGAAAAACGCGAATACGACGAAATCTCTTGTTCGGGTGGCGTTGTACAACTGGTACAGACCGATATTTACCAAAACGAAAGCCAGCACCTTCACCAGCAGGGCAGTGAAAACGGCGGTATCGTCAATGCTTGGAGAAAGTGCTTGCCGGATCAGCTGTCCGTACTGGACCAGCAAAATAATTAAAGAGACGATCATGGATAAATAGCCGATCTTGCGGCGGTTCATGAGAAGCCGGAAGGATACGAGCGAAGTCATCAAAATAATGACCATCAGCATGCCGTATATAAATACGGAGCCGTAGGGGCCGAACACGAAATCGGAAAACGTTGGCGTCGTCATAAAGATAGGAAAGCCTCCACAGTGGCAGGGTCATAATAAGTTTTTCGGAAGATGTTGCCTTTCATTATAGCAAACATATATTCGATTCGTGAAGTCTTGTCGTCCATTGCCAGAACTGATAGGATGATATTAACAAGCCTTGCCGGCGACCGAGTCATGCCCTGTTCCGGCAAGCGCGGACGATTCTAGGAGGACTTCATGCGTATACTTCAAGCTTTGTTTTTTCCCCCGGAGCAGCCGGGCGGGGTTTCCTCGATGGTTCCCTTCATGATCGACCGCTTCAATAAAAGAGGCTGGGAAATGGAGCTGTTCTCGCTTCCCAAGCGCATACGCGGTAAAGGAACGGAAGAGGTGCGCTTCTCGACGTTCGACTGGGAGAAGTACGCCGGAAACAAAGTGGTCGATAAATATATCCAAACCTTTAAGGACTACGTCTGGTGGACCCGCATGCGGATTACCAAGACGTACGATTTGATACATGCTCATCATCCGATCGCGGGACTAGTGATGAAAAAGCTGTTCCCGGACACACCTGTCATCATGACGATGCATTCCAGCTATGAACGCGAGCTGATGCTGAACGGCAAGATTGAGGAAGGAGGCCAGGAGCAAACGTTCCTGACCTCCTTGTACCGGGAGCTGGAGGATCAGGTGGATCAAATCACGACGGTATCCAACTCCTTCAAGAATTACCTGGCCGAATTCGTGCAGGAGCCGGAGCGGATCGGCGTCATTCCGAACGGCTTCGATGAGAAAAGGTTCCGTCCCGTGCATCACGAGAACAAGATGCCTCAGCTCATAACGGTGTGCCGACTCGTTCCGGCCAAAGGGCTTGACGTGCTGCTGAAAGCGTGCGCAGAGCTCAAGAAAAAGGGCCACCCGTTCGTGCTGCATATTATCGGGGACGGGCCGATCCGCACCGAGCTTGAGGAGCTGGCGGCATCGCTCGGCATCTATGACGACACGATTTTTTACGGTTACATGCTCCATCCTGAAGACTTCATGCCTTTCTTCGATGTGTTCGTGCTGCCTTCCCGCGCGGAAGCTTTCGGTTCGGTGTTCGCGGAGGCTTCGCTGTGCGGATTGGCGGTGGTCGGCACGAATGTCGGCGGTATCGCAGAACAGATCGAACACGGCAGCAACGGTCTGCTCGTACCGGTGGACGACGTGCCTGCTCTGGCGCTGGCGCTCGAGAAGGTGGCTAGCGATCCGATGTACCGTTACCAGCTTGCGCGGGTCGCCTTGGAGAAGGCGCTGAAATCTTATTCGATGACGACGGTCGTGCAGCAGCTGAGGAGCATGTACCGGACGTACCGGAAAGAAGCGAAGGAATAGTACGGAGGAGACGCAAATGAAAGCATTTCGGTTTATTCATGCGGCGGACCTGCATCTGGACAGCCCGTACCGAGGGATCGCATCGCTCCCGGACCGGCTGCGGGAGCAGGTCCGTTCCTCTGCTTTCGGAGCGGTGAACCGGCTCGTGGAGCTGGCGGTGCGGGAGCGGGTCGATTTTGTCGTCATTGCGGGCGACGTGTACGATACGAAGGATCGTTCTTTGCGGGCGCAGCTTAAATTTCAAGGAGCGCTTGAAGCGTTGGCGGGTCAAGGGATACCCGCCTTTGTCATTCATGGAAACCACGATCCGGTACAAGGCGGCTATACGGCGCATTTGCGCTGGCCTGAGTCGGTTGTTACTTTCGGCTGGGAGGAAGTGGAAAGCGTCGTCGTCAAGGGACGGGATGAAGAGCCGATCGCCCGAGTATCTGGCATTTCGTTCCGGACGGCATCGGTTACGGACAACCTCTCGGCCGGATTCCGGAACTGGAACGACGGATTGTACCATATCGGACTCCTGCACAGCAATGTGGACGGAGACCCGCAGCACGACAACTATGCGCCGTGCCGCAAGCAGGAACTGCTGCAGCGCGGCGTCGATTATTGGGCGCTCGGGCATATCCATACGCGCGCTATTTTGCACGAGCGTCCATGGATCGTCTATCCGGGGAATATACAGGGCCGGCATTTTCGGGAGACCGGGGCGCGAGGCTGTTATCTGGCGGATGTCTCGTCCTCCGGCGATACGTCCTTGGCGTTTCATTCGCTCGACGAGGTGCGCTGGATTGAGGGCTCAGTCGACATCTCGTCCTTATCGACCGAGCAGGAGCTGAAGGAGGCGCTGGAGGATGCGGTGGAGACGCTGCGCGAAGACGCGGCTGGACGTCCGGCTCTGGCGCGGCTGCGGCTGACAGGCCGCGGACCGCTGCACGCGGCGCTGCGGCGCGAAGGCTCGGCGGGAGAGCTGGCGGCAAGGCTTCGGGAGCAGGAACGGCTGGAGGCGGATGCCGGCATCGTGTGGGTTGATGCGATCGAGGACCGTACCGGCGCGCCGGTGGACCGGGAACGGTTGAACGGGCAGCCGGGCTTCCTGGGAGACCTGCTGCGTCTCTCGCAGGAGATCGGGGCTGACCCGGATGAGTGGGCCGGGCTCAAGGAGGAAGCGTTCGCCGCGGTAAAGGCGCAGCCTCAGCTGCAAGCTCTGCTAAACGAACTGAACGATGAAGAGCTGCGGGAATGGCTGCAGGAGGCCGAAGAGCTGGTGATCGATATGTTGGCCGGGGAGGCAGAAATGGGGATGAAGCCTTGAACATCAAACAGATCCATATCGGGGGCTTCGGTTCTCTGAAGAACAAGGGGCTGCACCTAATTGCTCCGGCTTCGCTTGTGTACGGTCCGAATGAAGCGGGGAAAAGCACGCTGCTCGGATTTATCCGGGCTGTGCTGTTCGGATTTCCGCCGCGCGGCTCCGCAGAACGCTTCGCGCCGGGGGACGGCAGCGCCCATGGAGGAGCCATCGTGCTTGAGGATGCATCGGGAAACACCGTCCGGATCGAGCGATGGGACGCGGAGCCGGACGGACGGGGACGCGCGCCTGCGGCGGGAAGTGTGCGCGTAAGGTTCGCGGACAGGTCGATCGGGGGAGAGCGGGAGCTGTCCGAGCTGCTCTCCGGCGTTACCCCCGAGCTGTTCCGCAGTCTGTTTGCTTTCGGACTGACGGAGCTGCAGGAGCTGCGCACGCTGCAGCATGGCGAGATCAGCGGCTACCTGTATGGAGCTGGACTCGGGGCCAGCGGTCTCGGCCTGCGCTCGGCCGAACGGAAGCTGGCCGGCGAGCTTGAGCAGCTGTACAAGCCGAGAGGGCGTACGCCCCGGATCAACCGCGAGCTGCAGGAGCTGGGCGCAGCGGAGAACGAGCTGCGCTACAGTTTGGCCCAGGCGGGACGCTATGATGCGCTGCGTGAGGACGAGACACGGCTCGCCGGCGAGCTTGCCGCTATGGAAGTGGGGGCCGGCACGCTTCGAAAGGAAGCGGATCGGCTGAAGCGCGTTTGGAAAGCCCGGCCGCACCGGCTGCGCTGCCGGGAGCTGCGGACGGAGCTTGAAGGGCTTCCGGAGCTGACGGATTGGCCGGAGGATGCGCTTAGCCGCTGGGAGCAGCTGCAGAGCGAGCTCGAACGGCTGCAGGTCGAGCAGTCCCGGATCCGGTTAGAGGCCGATTCGGTTACGACCGCACTCGTGAAGGCGCAGGAAGCGTCGGAGGCTGAGGGAGACGTGCTCGCGGATCGCGCCGAGCTGGAGCATCTCTCGGAGCGGTACGCCGCCTACGAGGATACCGGGAGACTGATCGTAGAGGCCGAGACGGAGGAGCGTCAGCTTGATCAGGAGCTGCGCCAGCAGCTTCGGCGGATCCAGCCGGAGTGGACGGAATCGACGCTGGAGGCGCTGCCGTCTCTTGTCATGCTGCGGGAGCAGGCGGCGGGCTTCCGGGAGGAGTGGCGGGATTGGCAGCGGGAGGACTCACTGCTTGCGGCGGAAACCGCCCGGCTGGAGCTGGAAGCGGCCGGCGCGGCTGTAGGGGATGCGAGCAGCATGTCCGGCCCGGAAGGCGGCCTCGACCCGCAGCAGGGACTCGAGCTGCTGCGGCGCGGGCGCAAGCTGTACTACGCCTGGCGCGAAGCCGCGCGCGAGGCGGAGCTCGCCGCCGGCGCCGCCGCGGGTCCGCGCTCGCGCAGCGCCGGCCGCGGGCAGCGCTCCGACGCCTCGCGGCTGCCGCTCGCGGCGCTGCTCGCGCTGACGCTGCTCGTGCCCGCGGCGCTTGCGCTGCTGCGCCAGCCGGCGGCGGCGCTCACGGCGCTGCTGCTGCTCGCCGCGGGCAGCGCCGCCTGGCTGCTCGCGAGCCGCAGCCGCAGCACCGCCGGCGCCG
>NZ_JAQAGZ010000030.1 GCF_027533625.1 Paenibacillus gyeongsangnamensis
CCTGAAAATGCAGGTCATTCCTGATGTCAAAGGCAGTACGCTCGTTGACTTTGCAACAAAGTACATCGAAGCTGGCTCAACGATAGCAAGCGATAAGTATAGCTCTTATAAAGTCTTGGCCAAGGAAGGCTTCCAGCATGAAGCCCACAAGTACGATCTGAAAGAAAATCCAGATCATCTGAGATGGCTTCACACGATTATTTCAAATGCAAAAGTTTTTATTGGCGGAACTTATCACGGATTAGATTCAAAACATTTACAGGCGTATCTCGATGAATTTTGCTATCGGTTTAACCGACGTGAGGTCAAGAGTGAATTATTCAACCGGCTAGTTCATTGTTGTCTTTCGGCAACGACGATCACCTATCCTGAGCTAGTTGGATAATCAAATTATTTTATTATTTCTCAAGAGCAGAAATGTAAATGGGCAAGCCACTTTTAGTTGATAAACTTTCGTCAATCTTGGGGAAGACAACTTTTTTTACTTTAGGCCATTTTTCTTTAACATATTCTGCAAGCTCAATTTGACGCTCAGGACACTCTTTTATGGATTTAATAACTAACATCTAGCCGCCCCTTCTTGAGTTGGATATTTGAAACCATCAAAAAAACTTGGTAAAATAACCAAAAAGCTTGCAGCCGGATAGTGAATTTTTATAATTAACCGCCTTCCACTATAAAGACCCCTTATTTAAATGAGGGGTCTTCGCTGCTTTTTTATGCGGTTTCAGTTTGCTGCCTGATAGTGTTGTTTCCTTTAGTCGAATAACTCAAGACTATTATTCATTGTATAACCTAGACAATAAGTTAAATGTTGGATTTACTTCCCATGTTTCATATGGAATAAATTCCGTGCTTTTTAGGATGGTTCTTTGCCATGCACTTCTTTAAGTATATCACCTCCTGAACTGATCATTAATAAAAAATATTGACAAGCTATTAGCTGGAATAGCTTAATAACTCTCTGTATTTTTAAGCTTTATATTCGGCCAAATTCCGCCGTGGCAGCCGATTGACAAGAACTTGATGTCATAAATGACAAGAACTTTATTCTATTCCCGTCTGAGAAAATAAAAAACATCGCCTAAGCGGCGATGTAAAAATCTAATATTGTCAGCCTGGATACATATTCATAAACATAATCACGGATTGATTTATTTTCATCGCTAAACCGGCATGACCTACCCTCGAACCTTCTCCAGCTGCGGCCAATCCGCTTTGTCGGCATTGCTTTGCGTGGCACCGGGCGTACTGCGTCCGTTCTCGATATATGAAATGAGCAGTGACCGAAGCCGTTCTACCACCTCAGGGTGCTGATCCCATACATTGCGGCGTTCCCCGATATCCAGCTCAAGATCGTACAGCTGGGTCGGCGGCAGGTCAGCCTCCTCCTTACCCGGTACAGGATCACTCCATCCGCCTGAGCCCGGACAAAGCTCAAGCTTCCAATTCCCTTGCCGTATGGAGAACGAACCGTCTATGGAATGGTGCACAACCGCTTCACGAAGCGGTGCAGCGGGTGGCTCCCCCAGCCATAACGGGAGATTGCTTACACTATCCTCGCCTGCACTATCAGGGAGCTTGTAACCGACCAGTTCCGCTGCCGTACGCATGAAATCGACGAGACATACCGTCTCGTCGCAGACGGCTCCCGCCGGAATGCGTGCCGGCCACTTAATAATTAGCGGAATGCGATGCCCGCCTTCAAATATATCCGCCTTCGTGCCGCGGAATATATAGCTTGGATTGTGCCCGTGCTGCGCGAGCTCCGGATAATTGGCCTTCGGCGAGCAGCCGTTGTCGCTTGTAAAGATGACGATCGTATTATCGCTTAATCCCAGATCTTCCAGCTTGGCATTGATTTGTCCGACAACATCGTCGCACATTAATACAAAATCACCATATATATTGGTGCCTGATTTCCCCTTAAATTCATAGGACGGAAGGATTGGCGTATGCGGAGCCGTGAGCGGAAAGTAGATGTAGAACGGCTCCTCCCGATACGCCTTCAGCGTGTTCAAGACTTTCTGTGTCAATGTCTGCAGCACCTGCTCATGCTTGAAGTCCGGCGCGGTGGGACCTGAACGCCACATCATCATGGAATCGCGGTTCTCCGTCACCTTATCCGGCAATGCCGTCACCCGATCGTTCTCGATATACACATACGGCGCCATATCCAAGGAGGCGCTGATGCCGAAGAAATAATCAAAGCCATATTCCGTCGGTCCTCCGCCTACCGGTTGGGTAAAATCGACATCCTCCTTGTTCTCGCCATTGCGGGCCCAATCCAGACCGAGATGCCATTTGCCGATGCAGGCTGTCCGGTAGCCGGCCTCCTTCAGCATCGAAGCCACAGTCATGCGCCCCCGCTCAATTAGCGGAGCATCATAGCCGAACAGCACGGACCGCTTTAACGTGGAGCGCCAATTGTATCTCCCGGTGAGGATACTGTATCGTGATGGCGTACAGACGGCCGAGGACGAATGCGCATCCGTGAACGCCATCCCCTCGCGGGCCATCCGGTCAAGATATTGCGTATTCAATTTTGATTGTTCATTCAAATAAGAGATATCTCCATATCCCATATCGTCAGCCAAAATGTAGACAATATTCGGCCGGTTTGCGATCGTCATCCGGAACCTCTCCTTCGATTATCAGTGTATACGTGATGCCCCGTACTACCCTTTAACGGAGCCTAACAGCACGCCTTGTGCAAAATGCTTTTGCAAGAACGGATAAACGAGCATGATCGGGACGGTCGATATGACGATAACCGCCATCTTAACCGTTTGACCGGGCGGAACGACATCCGACCCTCCCGTGCTCTCAAAAACGCCGGAGGAAATAATAACAACCTGCCGAAGCAGCACTTGAATCGGCCATTTACCGGAATCGTTAATAAACATAATGGCATGAAAAAAGGTGTTCCAGTGCATCACCGCATAAAACAGCGAGAACGTTGCGATAGCCGGAAGCGATAGTGGAAGCACGATTCGAAACAGGATTTGCAGCTCGTTACAGCCGTCGATTTTCGCAGACTCCTCAATGCCGTCGGGCAGCTGCTGGAAGAAGTTTTTCAAAATGATTAAATAGAACGGACTGATGGCGACGGGAAGCATAAGCGACCAAAGGGAGTTGATCAGCCCCAGACCCTTGATCACCAGAAACAAGGGAATGATGCCGCCGTTGAACAGCATCGTGAAGAGCACCCCCAGCATGATGACGCGGCGGTGACGCAAGTCGCGGCGGGCAAGCGGATACGCCATCGTTACCGTAAAGAATAAATTCACCACCGTACCGACCACGGTAACATAGATGCTGACCAGCAGGCTCGAAACGAACGTACTGGAGGAAAAAATAAACGTATACGCATCAAACGATAACTGGGTCGGAAATAAAAGTAACGTCTTATTCAAATATTCACTGGGAGAAGCGAACGACCCCGCGATAATATACAGAAATGGGATGGCTGTTACCAGGGCGAGAATAAACAGCGTCCCGTAAATCGCCACGTCAATGATCCGGTAGGACAAGGCTTTAGATTCGATCAATCTAATACACTCCTTCCTCTCCGAGCCGTTTCGCGCAATAATTTGCGCCCGCGAGCATGATGAGGCCGATTGCAGATTTGAATAAGCCTATGGCAGTGCTGTAGCTATAGCGGCCCTCCTGCAGGCCAAGCCGGTAGACATAGGTGTCAAACACCTCGCCGACTTCACGGTTCGTTGCATTCAGGCTTAAGAAAATTTGCTCGAAGCCGGTATCCAGGAAGTTGCCCAGTCGCAGAATCAGCAGAATCACGATGGTGCTTCGGATGGCGGGAAGAGTCACATGCCATAGCTGCCGGAACCGGCCCGCGCCATCCATACGCGCAGCTTCATAGAGCTGGGGATCGACGCCGGCGATCGCAGCGAGAAAAATGATCGTGCCCCACCCGCTTTCCTTCCAAACAATTTCCGACAGGATCATGCTTCGAAACCACCCCGTACTCGTGAGGAACGGAATTTTGTCCCCGCCGAGCCAGGCGATCAATTCATTCACTAAGCCGCCTTCCGTAGTAAAGAAAATGTAGGCGATGCCGATGACGATCACCCACGACACAAAATGCGGTACATAGACGACCGTTTGCACGAACCGCTTGTAAAGCGAATGTCTGACCTCATGCAGCAGCAGCGCAACGATAATCGGCAGCGGGAGTAGAACACGATGTTATAAACAGCAAGAATCAGTGTATTGCGAAACAGCATTGAAAATGCCGGATCGGTAAGGAACATTTCAAAATGCTCGAGCCCTACCCAGGGGCTCCCCATTAAACCGACAAAGGGTTGATAATCCTTGAACGCAATAATAATGCCCCACATCGGGACGTATTTGAACAATATGAAGTACAAAATTCCAGGCAGCAGCAACAGGTACAGACAGCGATTCTTCACGTAGTAGCCAAACCGGGATGAACCCGGCTTGACTACCGCCGAAGTGACCGCCGCCTTCAACGTTTGGCTCAAGCAGCTCCCTCCTTTTGTGTGGCTGGACTATCTGTTATTTCCGGTTGGCTTGAGCTGAATCGTACTGCTTCTGGAAATCCTCGATCAATTGGTCGCCGCGGTTCGTGCGCCACTTCTGGATTGCCGCCTTCCAGCCGTTCTCGTCAAGCTCGCCGATAATATATTTCGTCCGGGCATCCTCGATAATTTTGTCGTCCACAATCAGCTTGGAGGTAAACGGAAACGCCGGGTCGGAGACATACGTTATATCCTAGTCCTGCTCTGCTTTTGTAATCCGCTCGTCTAAAGGCGTCAAGCCTACGGCAATGCGGTCGCTGATTCCGTCAGCAACCATAATCCAGCGGAGCGGAATGACCTCGTCGCTGAATTTTTCCGGGTTGATCACGACGGGCTTGCCGTTTTCCATTTTATAATGCTTACCTTCGATGCCCAATTTCACAAGTGTCCGCATCTTGTCGTCCGCCAGCTTCTCGAAGAATGCGAGGATACTCTTCAGCTGAGCCTCGCTCTTCACTCTGCTCTTCGGGAACATGAAGACGCCGTTGTAACCTCCGCCCGCCTGCTTATAATACTTGCCGTCCGCGCTTTTAATTTTATAGATGAAATCCAGATTCGCATTCGGATTAGCCTTCTGCAGCGGCGTATGCCATCCGTTCGAAAACTGCGCGAACGCGCCGGCATATCCGCCGCCACGGCCCTTGCCCAAATAATCGAGCATTTGGTTTTGCTTGGTTACCGGGAAATCTTGGTTAATGAGCTTCTCCTGATACAGCTTACGTGTAAAATCCATCGCTTTCTTATATTCATCGGTCATAAACTCGGGGACGAGCTTACCGTTCTTGACAGCCCATTTGTTGGGACCGCCCATCCAGATCTTAACCCGGTTGAAGATGTTGCTGCTGTCATCCTCAATCAGCCCGAACGTATCGTCCTTGCCGTTCTTATCCGGATCCTTCTGTGTGAAGGCTTTCATCATGTCGTACAGCTCATCGAGCGTAGTCGGGGGCTTCATCCCAAGGCTATCCAGCCAATCCTTGCGGTAAATGAGTGCGGATTCGCTAAGGTCGCGTGCGGAAGGTATGCCGTACACCTTGCCGTTCTGAGATACGTTATAAAAACGAACGTCGCCAACCGCCATGGAAATATTCGGATAGTTTTTCAGGTAGGGACCGATCTCCCAGAACGCGCCTGATTTCACGGCGGAAACGATGTTGTCCGCCCGATCGCCGGAGACAAGGATGACTTGAGGAACATTGCCTGCGGCAAGCGTTGTATTCACTTTCTCGTCATAGGATGGACTTGGCGCCCAACTGATCTCCAGCTTCGTATGGGTGTAATCCTCGATCGCTTTGAAGGCCTCCGCAGCTTTGGTCGGTGGCTCGGTGCTGTAGTACTTGAGCAGCATACTAATTTTGAGTGGCTCGTTCTTCACCTCGGCGGACACAGCCGAATCTTTCCCGGTACCTGAGGAGCCGGTTTGGCAGCCTGCAAGAAGTACCGCTCCCCCAGCCAGTAAAGCCGCCACATTTTTCAGCTTCACATAGTCTTTCAATCGAATTCCCCCTCATTTGAAATTATCAGGCACACGCTCAGATTATCCGGCAGCCCATTTATCCGTCATCAATCTTTGGGGGGTTATCCTATCTTACTTCGTCCATCAATCATTGCAGGACCTCATCAATCATTTCAGACTTGAAACTTCGTACGGTATTCGGAGGGCGTCATCGTCTCCATCTTGCGAAAATATCTGCTGAAATTTTGAATATTGCTGTACTGCAGCTTCTCGGCGATTTCGGACACCGACATCTCCGTGTATGCGAGCCATTCCTTGGCCAGCTTGAGCCGGTAATGGGCGACATAATCACTGAAACTGACTCCCGTCTCCTTGCGGAACACCCTCTTAATATAATCGGGGCTGTAATGAAGTTGAGCGGAGCAAATTTCCAAGCTGATCGGCTTGTCATAATAGGTTTCAATCAATCGGATGACATCGGCTGATATACTCCGATATTGGTTGGTAAGCCTCTCTTCATATTGCCGGCATAGAGGCGTCAGTACTTGGTGCTCGAACCAATATTCCGTCTCCTTGGCCGTCTTGAGCTCCATAATGGTGCCCTGCAGGGACTTGCTATCCGTTGCAAAAGCTAGCGCCGCCTCCGAGGAGCCGAGCACCTCGCGGGCAATATCCATCACGACAAGCAGCAGCGCGAGCCGGTCATCCTGCTGGGTTCGGCTGCCTTCCACCAAATGGCTGAGCAGCAGCCGGAAGGCGGCTTTGGCCGTTGTATCATCGCCCATTTTGATGGCCTGGGTCAGCTCCCGTTTATGCTCCTCCACCCTCGTCGGCGGCCGGCTGCGCGAAGGCTCAAGATCGTCTATGTAAAGTAATGCGCCGCCCCCGACCCTCATCCTATATTTCAATGCCTCCACGCTTTCCCTGTATGCCGCAGCACATCGGGCCATAGCGTAGAAGATTCGGCTCAAGCCGATGCTGACGCTAAGCTGTAAAAACCGCTCCACCTGCTCCTGTATGATCTTGACGTACTCGAACACCAGCTTCAGGAACGTATCCTGCGAGGAATCGTCGAAGCGCAATATCACAACGAGCAAGTGCTGATAGGAGAACTGGTGATACAGCCGGTTTTGAGGGACGATCTCCTGAATCATATTGCTGATGCCATATAGAAGAAGGTGATAATCCTGCTCGTTGTACCTAGTCTCGGCCAGTGTATCGATATCGATCGCCATGACGCACAGCTGCTTCCAATCCGAAGGCAAGCCGTATAATGCGATTTTCTGATCAAGCTCCCGTTCCTGCAGCTTGCCTTGAATCAGCTCAATCAAGAAAAGATCACGCAGCTGTACCGTCTGCGATTGCATCCGATGGCTTAGATGCTCTTCCGTATAACGAAGAGAGTTGAACTCTTGCGCAATCGTCTCCAGCTCATCATAAGTGCGTTTTCGTTCAGGGCGTATCTTCGCCCTTTGGACTGCTTCATATAACTTTCGGACCGGTACATAAAGCGTTCGGGTCATAATTAAGGATACGACTGTCATACAGAGCAATACGGAAATACAAGTATAAAAAGCAAGCCAGCCGATCCCGGCCGATTCCTTAGCCATCTGACTGCGGCTGACCGTTGAAACGTAGGTCCACCGGTTCAGCGCCGATTTTCGGTAAAACAACCATTCTTGGTTAGCCTCCGTACCGGCAATAACGCCGTAAACGTCAGTCTCAGACGTCAGCTTCACTTCCGCCAGCTGATGGAGCTCACTTGTGCCGATCCCTCCGCTTGAGCGAATAATCGGCTGCTGCTTGGCGTCGAGCACCTGGAATTTCCCGAGGCTCGAATGATCGGTCATCCACCGGTTAACATCGTCCGCCAGCATCTCCACCACCAGTAGTCCTTCAGGCTCGCTGAAGGAATCCGGAATCGGGTAAGCGAAGACGATCATTTCGGCGGGCGAGCCATTCGGTAATTCGATTTGGTTTAACGTCCAGGGCTCCACTTCCCGCATGCGTTTATAATCATCAAACCGTCCGCTATTGAGGTTAAAGCCGGTATTATCGATGAGCCAGTTGCCGTTAAATCCGAGCAATAAAGCATTATGAATCGGCAGATCAATCGTCTGCAGCCGATTCAAATCCTGCTCGAGCTCGCGGATAAACGCAAAATCCCGATGCGACAGCGTATCACGTACGGCAAGCAGCACCCGCTGCGATTGTGCAAGCTGAAATACCTGCCTCTCCACGGAGCGAAGCATGCTCTCCGCACGCATCTGGTACTGCTGCAGCACCCGTTCATTGGCAGAACGAGCCTGCTCCTCCGTCATTGAAAGCGATTTCAAATAGGAAAGCCAGCCAAGAATGGCTACAGAAAGCGCAGCAACACAAATATTCGCAAGCACCAGCTTCAGCCAAAAGGAAGGAAAGCTCAGCTTCATCACAATACCCCTTCCATAAGCTTTGTCAAATTCCTACGGATTCTCGTCTACTCTAAATTTTATTAATATTCTGAAAACGAAATAAATATCTAAAGCTCAGTTAAATTTGGACAATCCTAAGGAATACTTTAAATGCCGTATTCCTTATTCATCTAAATACATCATCCAGGATACGATATTTAACTTGCAAAGTTTTAATGAAAACGAATAGGATCATGAAAAAGGTAAAACCCGGCCCGGGTTTTACCTTTTCAAATAAGCGGTATTGACATGACCTATTTATAAATCTCTTGACCAAATTCGGTACCAAGCCATGACGACTTCAGCGGCACCATAGATTCTTCGGGAACGTAATATTTGAAACAATTGCTGCTGATGTCGCCGAGGAGCTGACGCCGGATCGGATCAGCCTTCTCCAACAATTTCTCCGATGCCTTGTGATAATCGATGGGACGCATCCAGATCGGACTGTACCCGATGAAGAGCTGCCTTCTGGTATGATCAGAACGGTTGGGAGCTCCGGCGTGCCAAAGATTTTGCGGAAAAATGAACACGTCCCCCGGATTGCCGCATACTTGAAGCTCCCCTTCGACGGGCACATCCACATTCGTTTGGACCGGGGTAAAGCCGGCCTTCAAGTGGCTTCCGGGGATGATTTTTGTATTTCCACGATCGGGCCCGGACATGTCGCTTAAGATGTAGCAGATTTTCACGTAATACATTGAAGTAAGTCCATTGATGCTAGGAAACTCAGGGTGCGGACCGTCCTGATGCCAATGGATGAAGCTCTGTGAATCGGTCTTGATATCGTTCGGGTTCGGCCTCCGTACGGTTAAATGCGAAATGTGAAGCTGGATATTGTATCCCAAAATATTAACCATTAGAGGCAGCAGCGCCGGTTCATCCATCAGGTCCGCAATTTCCGGATGCCTCTCCACGCTGTTATAAATATTGTAGGAAAGCGCCTCCGGTTCACCGGCCAGGATTTCATCGATGGCCCGATTGAGCCTCGCGACCTTCTCCTCCGGCACGACGTTCCGCAGGATCAAATAACCGTCCTGATGAAATTGCCGGACCAATTCAGCGATTTCAAGCTGCTGTGTCATCGGATCTTCCCCCTCTTATTTGCCGTAACCAAGATCCTGCAGCTGTTTGGTTGCGGAATCAACATAGATTTTGAAATTCATGCTCGATTCAAGCGTCTTAAGGAAATTGTCGTACCCGGTTAGCGGACTTTTCCCATAAACGAATTTCACCAGTTCTTCTTCAATAAAGCGGGAGGCGTCCGCCGGATTATAGCCTTCCGGGTTGGTCAAGAATCCGTTTAATGTTTTGATTCTCGGCTGGTTGTTGGCAAACTCGATATATTTGGATTGCGGCGCAAATTTGGTCTGCAAATAAGACATTTCCGGACGTCCGGTAAATTGGTAAAGCCAAGTGAAGCCGGCTTCTTTGCCCATCAGCTCCGTCGGGACAATCTTGTCGCCTTCCTGGTTGTAGTGTTTTCCTTTAATGCCGAACTGTACCAGCATGGACCCGTCCTTGCCGGAAACGTAGTTTAGCAGGTCGATTACCTTTTGCAATTTATCCTTGTTTTTCTCCAGGGCCTTAGGAATCGCATAAATGCCGGAGGTTCCGCCAATATCAATCGGGCCGTCGTACTGCCCGCCGGGTCCTTTCGGAGGGGCCAGTTGTATCCAATTGGCGTTCGGGTTGACTTTCTTGATCTGCTCGACAAATTGGTCCTTACTCATGTTCGGCCAGTCAATCCAAATGATGCCCGCTTGACCCTTGATCGCCTTTTCCTGGTGCTGCAGTCCGGTATTGGCCATAAGCTCCGGATCTACGGCGCCGGTGTCAACCAGCTTCTTGATAAAAGCAAGCGCGTCCTTCATTGCCGGATCATAGAGGGAATTTATGACCTTGCCGTTTTTTACATAGAAGGTATTCGGATCCCCTACGCCGTAAGCGCCAAAGACAGGAGCGAACGCGGCAAGCTTGCTTCCGGTGAGTCCGAGGGTATCCTTCTTGCCGTTGCCGTCCGGATCCTGTTCGGTAAAAGCCTTCACGACATTCAGAAGCTCGTCGGTTGTGGCCGGCTGCTGAAGACCGAGCTTATCCAGCCAATCCTTACGGATCCAATAAGTGTTATACGGGATGTTAGGAGCTTTCGGAATGGCGTACACTTTGCCGTCCATCGTTGTCTTCTTCAAGCTGTCGGCGCCGATAAAATCTTTAACCGGTTGCAGCTTATCCATATAAGGAGTCAAATCGAGCAGCAATCCCTGCTGTACAAATTGCTTCAGCGCGGCACGGTCCGGCACCTGGAACAAATCGGGGAAATTGCCGGACGCCAAACGAACGTTCAACTGATTTTTATAATCGTCCCCCGATGCGTATACGGTTAGATTCAGATCCGAATGAATTGCTTTGTCAATTTCCTGTTTGATAAAATCTTTGTCAGGCGACGGCAAGTTGTTGCCCGTTTCAATCACATCCAATTTAACGTTCTTAGCCGATTCGTTTGAACCCGCGGCGCCGCTGCCCGAAGTTTTAGCTTCGTTCGTTGGATTGCTGCTAGACGAGCAGCCTGCGAGCATACTGCCGGATAGCACTGCGGTTGCGAAAATCACGGATAACGACTTTTGTTTCATGTTTTAGATCCCCTCCCTAATTTTGCATGTCCATCTATTGAACCGGCATCCGCTGTTCCTGCAGTAAACAGGGTACCGAGCTTCAACCTTTGACAGATCCAAGCAGCATGCCTTTCGTAAAGTGCTTCTGCAAAAATGGATAAACGATGATAATGGGCAGACTGGCCATAATCACGGAAGCCATTTGCAGCGTTTCCGTCGGCGTAATGTTCTCGGCATTTTCTAGAGGCTGCTGGGTTTGAACCAAAATTTCGCGTACGATGACCTGAAGCGGAAACAGCTTGCGATCGGTCACATACATGATCGCTTGGAAAAATTCATTCCAATGGCCTACGGCGTAAAACAACCCGATGGTCAGCGTTACCGGAATGGATAACGGCGCAACGATTTGCCGCAGGATACGGAATTCTTGCGCCCCGTCGATTCTGGCCGATTCGAACAGCTCTTCCGGAAGATTCTCGTAGAAGCTTTTCATAATGAGAACGTTGAAGCTCCAGACGAGATTCGGTAAAATCATCGCCCAAATTGAGTTCAGCAGTCCGAGCGCCTTGACGACTAAATAAGTCGGAATCATCCCGCCGGTAAACAGCAGGGTGAACACCACCATCATCAGAAAAAAGCTTCGGCCGGGCAGCTGCTTACGGCTAAGCGGATAAGCCATTAACGCGGTAATCGCTATATTGAGAAGCGTACCGACAACCGTTACCAGAACCGTGACGCCGAAAGCCCGGGGAATGTTCGATACCGTAAGCAGCTTATGGTAAGCGTCAAACGTTAATGTTCGCGGTATGAGGATGAAGCCGCCGTTTTTAAGCACTTCGCTGAACGGCGTGATGGAAACGGAAAGCACATAGAGCAGCGGGAACACCGCCGCCATCCCGCAAAGCAGCAATACGACAAAGACAACGATGTTTGCGATGCGGTCATCCAAGCTTTTTACCATATGCCTTCCCCCCAACGCTTCGCGATGTTGTTCGATCCGAGCACCAGAATAAAACCGATGGCCGCCTTGAATAACCCCACTGCCGATGCCAAGCTGAAATTAAGCTGCTGCAAGCCGGTACGGAACACCCAGGTATCGAGAATATCCGCTACGGAATAGACTTGAACATTGTACATGATGTAAATTTGCTCGAAGCCGGCATCCAGTATATGGCCCAAGTTCAAGATGAGCAGCATAATAATGACGCCCCGGATACCGGGAAGCGTAATGTTCCAAATCATCCGAAGCCGGCCGGCACCGTCCGCCCGCGCGGCTTCATAAAGGGTGGGATCGATTCCCGCGATGGCCGCTAAATAAATAATGGCGCCCCATCCGAGGTTTTGCCAGATTTCCGAACCGACAAGCAAGGACCGGAAGTAAGTAGTCGAGGTAAGGAACGGGATGGTCTGCCCCCCATACTCCTTGATCCAGTGATTCACTAATCCGGAACTCTGGGACAAGAGGGCCAGCAGAATGCCGTAGATGATGACCCAGGATAGAAAATGCGGCATATAGGTTAACGTTTGGATTAACGATTTAAACCATTTCACGCGGCATTCGTTCAAGAGCAGCGCCATGACAATCGGCGGAATCATACCGAAAACCAACTTGTACACGCTGATCAGAAACGTATTGGCAAGTAGCTGAGAAAAATACGGGGAATGAAAAAATGTTAGAAAATGCTTGTTCCACGGACTTGCCCACGGGCTGGACCAAATGCCGTCCGACATGTTGAAATTCTTGAACGCAATGATGACGCCGTACATCGGGATATATTTAAATAGAAGGTAATAAATGACTCCCGGTAAAAGCATCAGATAAAAGGCCCGAAAGCGCCAAATTTTTTTGCCCAGTGCGGCTAGGACACCTGATTTCGGCTTGGCGTCTTGTACGGAATGGATCGTAATCCGTTGGTCCATGCGCTGTTCACCCCACTTGTTATTGTAAGCGAATTCAAATGATTGACGTACACCTACTATAGCAAGCCGGAAGTGAATTTAACTATGCATAATCCTTGCGAAATGATGAACAAATTCAACAATTCACGCACCCGTGCGGTGAACGGGAATCGTAATCCGGACGACGGTTCCCGCATTCGGCACGCTTCCGATCCGCAGCCCGTAGGTGGCGCCGTAATGAAGCACCAACCGATGATGGACATTGGGCATCCCGATGCCGGAGAAGTGTCCTTTGTGCTCTTCGGCCGTCCGACCGTCAAGAAGCTTGTGAAGCTTTGAAGTCTCGATGCCTATCCCGTTATCGCGGATGAAAAAGCGAATCTTCCCCTTACGAATGGACCCCCTGATAGAGATAACTCCATCTTCGCGGCGGCTGGGCGTAATGCCGTGGAAGATGGCGTTCTCCAGTATGGGCTGCAGCGTCAATTTTAAAATTTTGCACGGCAAAACGTCCTCATCGATCTCTTGGATATATTTGAATTTGTCCCCATAACGTACTTTTTGGATCTGCATATACATGTTAAGCCCATCCAGCTCTTCTTTAACCAATATGAATTCCGATGTTTTATCAAAGCTAAGCGACAACACGCCAACCAATGCTCTAATCGTCTCTTTGACCTCTTCCGTACGGTGCTGTTTAGCCAAGCTGCCGATGCACGCGAGCGTGTTGTAAAGAAAATGAGGCGCAATCTGGCTTTGCAGCACCTTCAGCTCCAGCTGTTTTTTCCGCACTTCCATTTGTTTCGTCTCTTGAAGCAGGTTGCGGATGCGCTCCATCATGGCGTTAAAGCTTTGGGCAAGCCGTCCGATTTCGTCCTCCCTTTTTACATAGAGGCTTGGGACCACCTCCATGTCGTAAACCCTGTCCATCTTGGCGGCGAGCGTGCGGATTGATTTGGTCAAATAGCGCGACATCACAAAGGCCATAAACAAGAGGATCAGGACCCAGATGAATGCGGCGGCTTTATAATTATCAAACAGTCGGGAGACGTTCTGATAAAAATAATGCTCCTTGATCAGGACAATCAAGGTCCAGCCGAGCCGATTTTGCCCGGATTTGATTACCACGAGCTTGCCGGTTGATTCTTGCAGCTCGCTGGCCGTGACCGGCAGGTCCGCCAAACGTCCGACGAAATCTTCGGGGGGCTCTTCATGAAAGCTTCTTGGCTTTTGCGGCAGCATCTCGCTGTCTCTATCGAACGTGACTACCTTGTTTTTATCGGACAGGATGACGAACGTTTTGTCCGAATTGGAAGTGAGCTCACTGATCTTCCGGTTAAGCTTCTCAAGATCCAGCTCAACCACGGCAACCCCTAAAATCTCGCCGCCGTCTCCGATGACAGGCCGGGATATAGCCACCGTCGAGCCGGAAAGAGGGGATACATAAGGTTGGCTTACGACCGACGCTCCGTAATTTTGCTGCGACTTTTCGTAAATCGCCGGAAGCATCGGATTGCCGATGATATCGTAGTTGACCTGGGCGCTTGAATATACTTTTCCGTCATTACGGATCAGATACAGCGTTTTGACGAAGGTGCTGTTATTTTCCGCAATGAAACGGAGCGAATCCGAGAATTTCTTATCGCTCCCTTCAGCGTGCAGCTTAGCGCTTGACGACAGAAGCAGCAGGACATTCTGGCTATTGTCCAGATACGTATCGAGAAACTGGTTCGTACGCGCGATCAATACCTCGGAGTCCGTAACCGTCTGGTTTTTGAACAAATCGGCCGCTCTGTAGTAATTGTTCCAAGCCAATAAGATAAAAAACGTGAAAGTAACGAAAAACAAAAAAAGGAACTGTCTTGTCGCTAAGCTCCAGTTCCTGTACCAACGATACATTCGATTCATTCGAAATCATCCTTTGGCTAATCTTGTTCGGCCAATCGCGATGCTTTGTGCGGAGGATTTTTTCAGTTCCGTAGGCGCCGCTCCCGTCCATTCGCGAAATATGGCGGAGAAATAACGGTAACTGGGAATGCCGACCTCCAGCGCAACCTCATAAACCCTTAGCGACGTATTCTGCAGTAAATAGGCCGCTTTTTCTATCCTTTTTTTCGTAATAAAGTCGTTAAAGGAAATCCCGGTCTCTTCCCGGAACAGCCTGCTCAAATAGTGCGGACTCAGCCCCACCTGCTCGGAAACCGTCGTAAGCGTCATCGGCTTTTCCAGGTTCGCCGCAATGAAAACCTTCGCTTCGGCAATCTCTCTTCGGAGCTTCTTCTTACCGCTGAGAGATTCGATTTCATGGATGAACGCCGCCGCAAGCTCGTTGACCGTGGCAGCGTTTACAATTCGCTGCGCTACCCTCCATCCTTTTACCTGGACGGCATGCTCCCTCTGCCAGTCGCGAAGCCAATTAGTGACGAATTCCCGCAGCTCCTCCGGTACAATCCGGTATTTCATCGCCCATTTGACGAAATCTTCGCGAATCACCTTCGCCAGCTGCTCCCGGTCCCATTGCGCTTTGCGCAGCTTGCCGGATATTTCATTCTCCATCTGTTCCTCAAGCGTTGCCGGTCCGGTCCATTGCTTCGTGAACACCCTGCCTAAGCTCTCGTAAAAGACGGCTGCCGGCTTCTCGCAAACGCTCCGGTAAACGGCGGCGAAATCGGCACTCTTCCGCACGGGTTCGCTAATGACGGAATACAGCCGAAACGTGTCGCTGAGAAAGGAGAGGCTGCGATCCAACGACTTATACAGCTCCTCCATAATCGTTTCCAATTTGCCTCGCAAATACGGCAAATTATCGCTCTCCGTGTGGAACATCAGCAAATAAACGCCGTCCCCGGCCGGGACCCATGTAAAAAAATACGGACGCTCCAACGAGGTTAGCACGTCTTCGATTTCATGGAGAACGAATAAACGGCCCTCCACTCGCGTCTCCACATGAAGCGCGGCGAGACGAAACGGCGGCTTGAGCGGGAGAGAAGCTTGCAGGAAATTTTCCGGATCGCTGTCGACATCCGTTTCATGAACATAGGAATGCTGCTGCTCCATAACCTTCTGAAATCGCTCGAGTAGGCTTTTGGATACTTGCCAGCGCAACCGTTCCGCCTCTCCCCGCTGCAGCGATTTTGCCCGATAGGCGTCCTCTTTTGCTTTCAGCAATGCTTGTTCGAGATCATGGTCGTCCATCGTTACTTTTACAAGATACTCAACCGCACCGAGCTTGAGCGCTTCTTGCGCATAGGCGAATTCCGAATGGCAGGTAAGCAGGATGATTTGGGTATTCGGGAACTCCGACTTCAGGCTTCGTGAAAGCTCGAGACCGTTCATCACCGGCATTGTAATGTCCGTGATCACAATATCCGGGGAGAAGTTGCGGCAAAACCGCAGCGCCTCCTCGCCGTTTTCCGCTTCGCCGATCAATTCCGTATGATGCTCTCCCCAAGAAAACAAACGAAGCTCCTGACGGATAGGCAGCTCATCATCTACAACCAATACGGTTAACGCATCGTGATTCATGCCGCACCCCCCTATGGAAACGCTTTAATTATATCACTTTTTTGACAAGTGAGCATTTGGATCATTTCCTAAAAAGTGTACACGGTTTGATACAGAAACAGAAGATGGCCACGCAAACCGATGCATGAACCATCTTCCGACACGTTAAGGAGCTATTCGTATACCCGGACCTCTACGATTTCAGCTCGCGAGCAGCCGTTGGTCGAATCTGCCACGATGCGAAGCTTATCGGCTGCGATAACGGAATCCAGCGTATGCACCTGTTTGCGCTTATGATTGTTATGTCCCTCGGCTGCCGTGATCCAGTCGCCGTTCGCATGAACCTGCACGCTGTAATTTTTGATTAATTCCGGGATTACCTCGAACGGCGTGCGGTGATGATGGAGGTTAATCAAGTCTTCGTTCACGTCGTCATTAAAGGTGATGTGGACCGTTCGGACATTCACCGGTTTCGGCCAACTCAGCTCCAGCCATTCCGGCGAGCCTTCCCGCACGACTGCGGAAGACCACAGATGCGGGCCTGCATATGGACGCGAGTAACCGTCAACCACTTTCTCCGGAGCGAATGCCTTTGTTTGAGACAGCAGCCGGAAGCAGAAAGGCTTTCGCGCAACCGAACGCATGCTCCACTGGATGACAGGCTGGTGCGGTTGATGATCCTCGAGATCCGCAGATACGATGGGTCTTGGGCCTTTCACGAAGGCGAGGACCCCCGATTGCGGCTGTCCGGACAAATGCAGCGCCAGCGTTTCGTTCGCTTTAATAATAATAAAGGCATTCTGAGGGGCCGCCGGCTTCCAGCTCAAATTCAGCTTCACCCATTGCTTGAGTCCTTTGCCGACTTGAGCTGTTGCTGCCGTCTGCAATGCATGCGGGACATAATTCTCGCCGCGGCCGGTACTCCACAGTTCCGCCTTCAGCATCGAGGCTTCTGCGGCGTCCACCAATAGTTCAATGCCGTCGATCTCCGGGTCTACCGGCAGGAGCAAGCCGACATCGGCCTTAAGCGGATAGGTCTCCGCCGGCGTTTCCACAACCAGCTGTGTATTGGTGCTGGATGCCGTTACATTAGCTTGCAGCGCCAGGTCGGCCGGATCCTCGTTGCGCAAGCCCACGATCGAAGCATCCTGCCGCAGCATGATTTGCTGCAGCTCGCGCAGGTGGCTGTTATGCAGCTCGCGCGGCGTGATGCCCTTCTCTACACACAATGCGGCCCCGGTGCCTGCTGCTTCACCGATTACGGCACAGGTAGCCATCACGCGGGTCGTTCCGAAAGCAACGTGCGAAGCGCTGATATTGCGACCGGCCATGAGCAGATTATTTACATTCACAGAATACAGGGAGCGGAACGGGATATGGTACACGCCATCTATGTGCAGATGCTTGGATCCACTTTCTGCCGAATACATGCCTTGCGGCGGATGAAGATCGATGGACCAGCCTCCGAACGCAATGCGGTCTTCAAATTCGCGTTGCGCGACGATATCGTTCTGATTGAGCACATAATCGCCGATGAAACGGCGAAACTCTCGTTTCCCCGGGATGGAGCCGACCCATTCCAGGGTCATATGATCGGCATCGAATTTGCCTGAGTTTTTGATATAATCCCAAATCCCGTAAATCACGGACCACAGTTCATCGCGAATCCGCTCATTTTCGTGGACCGTATCGATTTCCCCGCCCCATTCGATCCACCAATAAGCGCATCCATTATCACCGCTGCGGATGACCCGCTTCATCGGAATCGTCGTTTGCATAATGTCTTTGGCAAAGCCGGGCGGGATGTATTTAACAGGATGACCCGCATCCTTCGTATAAAAAAGCAGGGTACTGCCCAGTGTGATGTCGTCCGGTACCAATGACGCCCAATCTTCGTTATACTCTTCCTTGGCCTCACGGCCGATTCGATATTTGGCGCCCGCAAGAAATCCGACCAATCCATCGCCGGTGCAGTCGAGGAACATTGCGCTTTCAAAACGGATCCGCCGTTCCGATCCCATCATCCAGCCGGTAACGGAGCGAATGGACCGGTGATTTTCATCTCCTTCCGCCTCGACTTCATGCACATCCGTGTTCAAGAACAAGCTAATATTTTTTTCCGTCCGTACTTTCTCCAGCACAACCAAATCCCAAAAATACGGGTTTCCATCTATATTGCGATACTGGTTCTCGACGAACATTTCTCCCATAATGCCGGTTTCCCTTGCATAACGGTGAGTTCCGTGTGCGGTAGCTCCGCAAACCCATACCCTCACCTCGCTGCTGGAATTACCGCCAAGTACAGGCCGATTCTGAATCAGCGAAACCGTTCTGCCCAGACGGGCCGCAGCCACAGCAGCACAAACTCCGGCCAATCCGCCGCCGACAACCGTAATATCGGATCTAACAACCTCCTGTCTCATGTTCCAACACTCCTTCCATAGGAAATAAATATCTTAAGTTTCATCATATAACACGATCTTTTCAAATGACATGCATCGTATTACGATAAGCTATATACTTTATTTCAATTTCAGGAGTGTCGGAGCGAATGAAACCTGAATCTTTCCTACGGCTGGTTACGCACGTTTACTGGTATCAAAAGGAGTGCTTCTCCCTTGAACGCGACATCTACCCTTACTGGACGATGTTCGCCGTTGAAGACGGCCGGTTTGCTTATTCCATTAGCGATCGCGAAGGGGAAGCGGGGTTTGGCGACTTAGTGGTTTGTCCCCCGAACACCTGGTTTCATAGAAGGACGCTCAGCCCGCTGACTTTTCACTTTCTTCATTTCATTTGGGAGTCAGAGCCGGAGCTCACGATGGAACAAGGATGGACAGAGAAGCTTAGAGTTTCGGATACGGAACGGTTGTCTTCCGATTATCGGTATTTGAAACGGCTGGCATCGGAACGGGACCAGACCTCTCTATCGCATAAACAGCATCTATTAAACGACTTGCTCCGATTAGTGGAGATGGAGCGGGGGCTTCAAAAGGATACTGTACAGGCTGCCCTACATCCCGAGGTACAGCAGGCGCATCAATTCATGCTGGCTCATGCATACGGCCCTATCGATTTGCGCTATTTGGCGCATTCCCTGCGTTTGACTCCGGTTCAGCTGACCCGGCGGTTTCGCTCGGTTTATGGGGTGACGCCCACCGAATTTATTACGGAGCTGAGGCTGAGCCGCGCCTGCCGTTTGCTCGAGGAAACCTTGCTCAGTATCGACAAAATCGCGCAGCGGTGCGGTTACGAGAATGGGTTTTATTTAAGCCGAGTTTTCCGGCAAAAGAGGGGAATGACTCCCTCCTTTTACCGGAAGACTCATCGCGTGTAGAATGGCACAAAGCATGGGAAACCTAAAAATTTTTTATTCCACTCTACTATCCGTTACTTCAACGACCGGGAGCAGGTCGCCTCGGGCATTCTTGCCATGTTGGACCGTAAGGAATGAACCAAAGTGCATTTAACCCTGGTACCGCCGCGTTGTCTGTAACGGCAAGATTCCGAAGATTTAGCCATCCACCCTCAGTACAACCGTTCTTGCTCCTAACAGCACGGTGCGCTGGAAGTGTACAAAAGCCACTTTGAGCTACTCATTGTTGTTTCCCCACTTCATGGCCCATCTCTCCATCTCCTTAAGAGCCATCTGAAAATCCATTCCTTTTTCTGTCAATGAATATTCAACCGTCACCGGTACAGTAGGAAATACTTGACTTAGAACAATCCCATTTTGTTCTAAGTGCCGCAGTGCATCGGTTAAAGATTGCGTCTTGATGATGGCTAAATCTCTATGGAGCTGTTTAAATCGTTTCGGCCCTTTAGATAGTTCAGCGATCACCAGGAATGCCCATTTTGCACCAAGTATTTGCAGCACTGAACAGATGTTGGAGAAACCCTGTACCTCTTCCTGCTTAGGATCCATACGTCTTCACCCACCTACTTAAAGTTAGTAAGTCAAAACATTTGGACAATATCCAAATACTTTGCCTTCTTACATTATTTATGTAACTTAATTATAATTCGATAAAGAGATCTCGAAAAGACCATGAAAGGAAGTAATCGAATGAATCGAATGTCAATATACGTTCTTGCTCTAGGGGTATTTCTAACGGCAACTTCTGAGCTCGTTATCTCTGGAATTCTTCACGTCATTGCCAAAGACTTAAATATTTCCATCGCCCTTGCCGGGCAATTGATCACGGCATATTCTCTTGCTTTTTCGATGGGAACTCCTATCATGGTATCACTCACTTCCCACATAGGACGCAGAAAAGTGTTGGTAGGTTCTTTGGCTGTTTTTATCTTGGGTTGCTTGGCTTCTTTTGGTAGCTCAAATATTTCGATCTTAATGGTTTCTCGAATGATCCTAGGTAAGCGCAGGCGTCTATCTTGTCGTAGCGTTCGCTACGGTTGCACATCGCACTGCCTAGTTTCTCGGCAGGCACTAATTCGGCACGATCGTTCTCGGATTTAGCAGCGCTATGGTCTTAGGCGTTCCAATCGGGATAGCCATTACCAACTGGTTGAGTTGGCATGCGATTTTCATCATTCTAGGCTTAATCAGCCTTTTGATTACATTCGTTATCTTCCGCCATCTGCCGGAGATCGAAGGGGACGCACCGATATCTTTCCAACAACAATTCAAAGTGCTGGGAAGCTTCGTCATCGTAAGTGGTTTGCTTCTTACCTTTTTTAGGGAATCAGGCAATTCGATCCTGTTTACTTATCTAACGCCATTTATTAAAGACATCCTTCATATGAAAGCCACCAATATTAGTATCATCATGCTTGTATTCGGTATTTTCGGTACAATCGGTTCACGTTTGGGCGGTTATGGCGTCGATAGATTGGGAGCCCCACGAATCATTATTTCTAGTATCATCGTTCATGTGGCATCCCTAGCCCTTCTACCCTTGTTTTCTAAATCGTTAGTGATCGGATTAATGTTGATCGCCCTCATGGTGTTCTCTATGTTCATAACGGCTTTAGAGTCATTTCGATACGGCAGTATGGATGAGAGCAAGCTCCACGGCAATAATATCGTGAAAGAAGCGACTACTCCTCGGCGTCGACGAGATCTCGATCAAAGAGTCGAATTTTTTATATAATTTTTCGATCTTATGTGATCAAATTGCCATGTCTCGCATAGAACCAGAAGGTATTTTCCATTTTTTTGTCGAATTACGGTGGAGGTATACACTCTCAATGACTTAGGAGGCAATTCATGAAAAAATGGTTTCTTGGACTCGCAGTATTATTATTCGTCAACAGCTCAGCTATATCAATGGCATATGCCGATTCTGCAGAGCTATTAGAGCAAGATCCGGTTGTTCTACCCATGAAAGACGATCATGGCCAGAACTGGGTATTGAAGAACCAAAATGCTAAGTATCGCCTGAAATGGTCATTTAGCAGTGATAGTCCGTATGATCATTTTGATGCAATGAAAGTCGATAATCAAACAGTCATCTTACATAATTTTAGCGAGGTTTTTGCGGTTAGCAACAACGGTCAAGTTTTGTGGAAGCGGCAAAATAAAAGCCGCGACATCAAGATCGGTGCTGATGGAAGTCTATATACGTTTACTGACGATTTTTCCTATCTTGACAAGAATAAAACTTCTTCAAAAATAACTGCAACCCGTTTCAACATGAATGGTACCGTACTTAGCCAGTATAAAGATTTATCGCTTGCAATAGTTCGGAATACCAATTCCATTTTACCGGAATTGTTCTATACTTTTGACTGGAAAGGTAACTTGATTGCTCTATTGGATAATGGACTGACCTCGCTTCGGACTGACGGAACGGTAAAATGGCAAGCGAAAGAGTTGAAATATAACGATACATCCTACAATGTCTTTGCAATGAATGCACTGCTTGCTTATCCGCAGGGCAATTTGTTGGTGGGCATTGATAACCAGCTCCTTTGCCTGAATGATGACGGGAAGGTGGTGTGGGCAATTCCTACCGTATTATCGAAATCTGGAGCAAAAGTAACAAGGAACTACGTGGTGTTCAATGGGAAAATTTATACGGTTACCTCAACCGGACTTAAAGAAGAGACAGATCCCGATATTGTAGCTTCTCTTAGCGGAAAAACAATAGATCATCATGGAGGTTATTTTCAGGTCGATGGGAAAACGTCCACTTTATCGGACATTGACGCCCAATCGGGCAAAGCTAAATGGAGCTATACCTTAAGTGCTTCTGAACGTTCTGCAGGTTATAATTTGACCGGGAAATTCAAACAAAACCTTGCTTCTGACGATCAAGGAAATGTATACATTTCGACAAATGGCGGTACCATACATTCTTTAGATCCTCAAGGCAATCCGCGGTTTTCGCTGCAGATCACAAATAAAATCATAGGCTATTCACAGATTATTCCTCTCACAAAGAAAACCATTATCATTACTAACAACAGACATGCAATCTGTCTTGAAAGGGTAGATGACATTTCCTTAAGTCTGAACGGGGAAGAGCAATCTCTACAGCATCAGCTTTTCAAGCAGGATGGTCGGGTGATGATCTCACTCCGTGAAATTTTTGAAATGCTTGAAGCCAAAGTTACCTGGATTGCAGATCAAAATGAAATCATTGCCGAGAAAAATGGCAAGAAGATCATCATGCAATTAGGATCAAATGAGGGCACCGTCAACGGAATTGCCACAATTTTTGATACGGCGCCGGTTCTGCTTGATAACGTGACCTACGTGCCAATCCGTTTTGTTAGCGAATCCCTAGGCAGTCAAGTAGAATGGGACGATGTAAATGAGATCGTTCGAATTACGGACACTACCACAAATGGATCGAAGTAAATGCTTTAACTACAAATGCCATTACAAATAAGAGGTGATGGCATTTTTTAATGGCGCAGTTTCTGCAGTTGTAATCGTCAACTTTTGAGAATTATATTTTGGACTGATCCGATAAAACAGTCGTGGCGGACTAGGATAAAAAAACAAAGTCCTAAACTGTCACGACTGTGCTATCATTGAACTCCCTCGGCACCCGTTCAATTCCCTAGAGTAAAATATCTTTGAATTGCATACGGGCATAGTTCCTGAAGGCGAGAAGGTTAGTTTTGTCCCATTCCTTTCCACCTGTTCTTCTTTGCTCCTCATTTACTATATCTGAAGAACGATAAACATCAAGTGCTCGTTGAATCAATTGATAATACTCCTGTGGTAAATGTTCGATTCCCCATTCACCGCCTTCATCTTTACTTGTGGACTTTCTGATTATCTTCTCTAAACAGTTGAAATACACGGCAAATGTTCAAAACACTATAAAAGGGCGTCTCTAGAATATGCTCATCATGAAGTATCCATTTAAAGTCGTCCATAACAGATTCTATAAAATACTGCCATTTTACTTTGCCAAATATATCTGATATGAGTTTACCATATAAACAAATGCCACGCTGCGTTACATAGGTCAAATGAGAGGGTAAGTCAACGTCTGTTTTCTCTTTACTATAGTCTATTTCATCTTTGAGTATCTTCTCTTGCCATCCCGAGCTGTAATGAACTTCAAAGGGTATCGGGACGGGTACTTGCCTTGCTACCTCAGATGTGATAACACTAAGTTCAACGTTACCAGTCGTAGGTCTGTTGACCGTCTCGTTGGCGATGGAGACTCCAACTGTTTTAGCCAAATCGACTGCTAATTTACCGTTAACTACCACAATCAGGTCAATGTCACTTTTGGGACGATAGTAACAGCCCATAGCTAATGAGCCGTGGAGATAGATACCTATCAACTGATTTCCCAGAATAGTTTTCAACCGTTCCACCAGTTTTTCAACGAATTGCTTTATATCTTCATCACAGTAAGACCAGATTTGTGCTCTAATAACCATCGACATCACTCCTTCTGTCATGTGCTGCAACCTTTGGACTTCCACTATTTGAACAACAACCCGTCCTCCGATATTAATATTAATTAAAGACTTGAATCACTTCGCTGGTTAGCGACCAAATTGGATATCTTCAAATGGTATGTACTTGTTTTGTTCCATTTCTTTATATACCCGTAAGTAATTGACGTGAAAGGTCGGAAAAGGAGCTAGGGCGTAAATTGCTGAGAGCTTCATTTCTTCAATCTCAGTTTCGTTCATACCCCAATAGGTTTGCCCCAAGGTCAAATGAGGATGAAAGCGATCCAATTCAAAGTAACGATCGATCAACTCTGGTGACGGAGATACTGTATCCACCAGTCGCTTGTGCAAATCATAAACTTCTTCCGATTCAACACCAAGGAATGTTATGGCATTCCCAAACGTTGCTGGCTCTGACATTGATAAGAGAAAGCTTTTGATTGATGAGCAAGTTTCCCTAACATTATCCAGCCAACGCATATCTTCCGTAAGTCCGCCCTGCGCCTTTACAGTTATGTGGGGCTCCACAACATCTTTTAAACGATTACTAACCCAGCGATTACGAAATACTGCAATTTGCTCTTTATATTCGTCGGGAGGGACAATACCTATGAAATATTGCATATCACACCTCACAATACTTTGAAACGATGTCATTACCACTTCAACCTCTTAATTCTTCAAGCAATTTCCATTATCCTGCCCTTTAGCCATCCATGCAGTGCAAGCACCTCACCACAGATGATGAAAATCGGTAGTGGAATCAATACTGCTACTACGGCTGGGAAAGGAAGGTCGATGAGTTGTAACAGTGAATTTAATTTTCATGGGAGTTCAATAAAACAAAAGGAGCCGCGGTAAAGCAGCTCCTTCACAAACGTATCCGTTTAGCGCAACTGCCAATGTAATGATCGGAACTCACATCTTCAAGAAATGTCATCGTGATCATATCTGACCGGAATTGAAACAACGATTTCGCTTTGATATTTCACTGAGATATAAAAATGGATTGACTGGTGGGGATGAAGGATTCCTTGAAGAGGATCGAAAGTTCCAAGGAGAAACAGATGATCCGTATGGAGAAGCATGGCATGTGCCGAAAGCAGTTATTAAGTCGAATTTTACAGTTATGAATTATGGAACAATTTCAAAAACAGTACCTTGGTTAAACTCACTCACTCTCATAGAGCCATAAACCCCTAAATATAGTCTGGTTTGATCCAGATTCGTTCCCAAAGAAACATAATAAGCTGATTGAGATCCAAAATTATAATCGGTTTCAATAACACTAAAATCATTTAGTTTACAATCTGATCTTACCCTGGTACAAGCTAAAACCCCTCTAACCGGAAGCCCAGATTCTTCTCTCCGGGCAAGATCGGTAAACACAACGCTTCCCGTTAAATCGGGGATTCCATTCCCCATATATGGCTGGACTCCTGTAAGTGCAGTTCCTCCAAACTTATCGGGTCGGGGATCTTTATGAAAATAACTAGTTAAAGGCTGCAGACGCCTCACTGAAGTTTTTATTGCTTCATTGTAATAAGCAATTGTTTTCTCATCCAAGGTCGGATTTGCAGAGCAGTCCCTTATAATCGAAGCAGGAAAAGCACCTTCCCACCCTCGCCAGCCAAAGTTAATAAATCCTTCTTGGTCGGGTTCAGATTTCATTAAAAAAGCTTGAATAAGCTGAGTAACCGGTATTGGTTTATAATGAACGAATGAAAAAATCGATTCTACTAAATCCTGTCCGACATTTCCCACATATTTGATGTACTGATTATAAAACCTTTGGAAAGAAATTCCTGGTATATTACGAACCCCTTTGGCAATTACCGTAAGAGTTTCCTGAATGAGTGCGGGAAGTTCATTTAAACGTGTGACTACAGGTGGATTATCGATAAATGTGTTTTTAACTACATCAATTTCAATTATTTTACCGGCGATTTCCATATCGTCCTGGCTTAAATTAAATGGATCATAGCCTGATCCCCCATCTCCGGTTGTTAAAACAAGTTTTCCTGTTTCAGGTGAAAAGTTTAAGCTATTGACACCATTATGATTTAAAAATGGTCTTCTTAAGTTAAGTAATGTCCGTCGTTTTTGAGTTTGACCATTCGATTGTAAAATCCATTCTTCAACTGTATCAATATGATCATACTGAGTTTCTCTATTTATCCACCTTAAGTTTAAGGTTCTGGGATCACACGGGTTCGGCTTAAAAGGTACTGGAAGAGCACCTGGACCTTGTGTTCCAGCTACTGAATAATGAAGATAAAATAGACCGTTATTATAAAATTGGGGATGAAACGCTAGCCCTAGCAATCCCCGTTCATCATATCCACCACTAGAAGCACCTAGTTTTATGACTCGCGGGCGAATATCTAAAAAAGTTCTTATAACTCCGTTTCCTATGTAAAAGATCTCTCCTACCTGGGTTGCAATAAATAATCTTTCAATTGAGTCACCCGGAAGTATAGTTGTTTTCAAAACAGTGGGTAAATTTATCTTACTTACAATAGGCCGTAAACTAACCTTAACTTTTATCAACTAACTTTACTCCCCTTCTTATTGTTTTCATTTATAAGAATATGATTAGAACTGTTCTAGTAGTACCAAATTAGGGCCGGGGAATCTGACAAAGGAACAGCCTCGTGATGTAGTTTTATTGAACTAGCGTTTCCCTTAAGTTTAGTGGTATTATTAGGAATGAATGTAATTTTAATATAATGAGGCGGTAATAATAATGGAAACAAGTGATAAAGCAACAATAACAGTAGAAACCACAGTTGATGCACCAGTTGAAAAAGTGTGGGAATATTGGACAGAACCACAGCATATAACGAAATGGTCTTTTGCTTCTGATGACTGGCATGCACCAAATGCCGAAAATGATTTAAGGGTTGGCGGAAAATTTCTTACAAGAATGGAAGCAAAGGATGGAAGCTTTGGATTTGATTTTGGTGGAGTTTATGATGAAATAAGAATAAACGAATTTATTTCTTACACTCTTGGGGATGGAAGAAAAGTTACTGTCACTTTTATTAGTCAAGAAAACGACACTAAGGTAATTGAAGCTTTTGAAGCAGAAACCACCCATTCCATTGAGCAGCAAAAAGCAGGCTGGCAGGCGTTTCTAGACAATTTTAAAAAATATAGCGAACTTTCTAAAGATAAATAAAAATAAATCGGACATGCAGTTGAATAATAATTATTGATTGGCTAAGTTTAAACCTTCCTTTTTGGAAGGTTTTTTATGCTATCAAAATTAAAATTTTGAGACTATACGCCAAAGGCAAAAAAATGTTTTACCGGACCTTAAGCGGGCAGCCGTATCCGTAAATAAAATACAATATTGCGTTAGCCTGCCATTTAGCTTAATGAAAATAAAGAGCAGCTGGCAAACTGCTCCTTATTAATTAACTAACGTACCAGTAACACAGGAATGTATGGGAGTTTAAACCTATTCGGAAAGCCTCTTCATGAGCAATCCGAGCCTGTCTAAATTTTGTTCATTCGCCTCTTCGCAAATTGGTTTGAGCTGGGTGTATTCTTTCTCTGTTTCGAAAGTCTGCCGGAAAGTGATCTCTGTTCCACCGTCAACGTCCTCGAATGTAGCAGTCAGAATAAAGTGAGGTCTGGTTTCGTGCCTCAGCACAATACATTCGGGCCCAATTTCATGAAAAACGCTTCGGTTCGGATAGTCGGCTCCGTTAGTGCCATGCATTGTATATTCCCAGACGCCTCCGGGTCTTAAATCGAAAGTGTGGAAAGTATTTGTGAAACCGTTTGGTCCCCACCACTGGGCGAGGAGTTCCGGCTCCGTCCAAGCCCGGTACACCAAATTTCGAGGGGCATCCAACTTACGACGAGACACGAGTTCGAAGGTGTCTGCGTTACTTTCCCCAAGGGATTTCCCGAGAAGGTCCAGCAATACCTTAGTTCCATGCTCACGTTGTTCCGGCGTATCGTGGCCGTCAAAAAACGTTCCCTGTTCTGTAAATACCAGTTTGATGCCATCGCTGGTCTGCTTAAATTCAATGGTCGCGATGGAAACCGATATCCGGACTTCTCCTTGGTCCAAACTATACGTGTAAACCAGACGTTCATTGGGTACGATTTCCTGGTAAAAAGCCTCAAATGTATACACAGGTCCGCCTGAAGGGCCACCCCTGCTAAATTCTCGTCCGCCGACGCGGAAGTCGAATACCTCGGCAGGCTGGAACCAGCGCGCTTTAGCGCTCCGATCCGACCATGCCGCAAACAGCCGTTCCTGAGAGGTATGGTAAATGCGCTCAATTTGGAATGTAGAGTGAGTTGTAAATCGTTGATTCATAATTAAATTCTCCTCCTAGAGAAATTATGTCAATCGTTTAGAAAATCGCCAAGCAGATCGAAACGGCGTTCCCAGTTCAGCCGGTGTTCAATGATATACTTTTCATGGCTCATCTTCATGGTTTCCAGAAGTGAAATAAATGCATCAACGGAAGGCGGCTCCTGATGGTTCATTCGTTCGGCCACGCGTTCGAGTTCAGCCAGAAGCTTCTGCTCAGTCTTTATATTTTTCCGGATCCGTTCAATCTGAATAGCCACGACTTCAGACGGGGTAAACGTATGACCTTTCAGCACCGTCTGAATTTCTTCAAGCGATAAGCCCAAATCTTTAAGAGACAAGATTTGTTGCAGCCGTCTGATATCGGCTTCGTTATACAACCGATGACCGGCTGTGGAATGCCCTGACGGTGAAAATAAGCCGATCTGATCGTAAAACCGCAAAGTACGGACTGTAAGTCCGGTCAATTTGGCAAGATCCCCTACTTTCCAATTCTGCTGCATAATCCACTCCGTTCTTTGGCGCTAGCTGTTTACCGGTATCTTTAGTATAAAACATGACTTTACGTTAGGTGCAAGAGAGATTTGATTATTCCTCTTAATACTTCATCTCTCCATCTTTTTCATAACCTTGCAGTAGCATCCTGTAGGTTACGTTTTCTAACTCTTAGCGATAAGCCGAAACAGATAAGCAGAATAACGCAAGCGAGCGTATACGGATAGTTGATATCCACATCGAACAAAAATCCGGCTACGATAGGTCCAGCAATATTCCCGAGACTGGTAAAGGCCGAGTTAAGGCCGGCAACGTAGCCTTGTTGATCCTTGGCCAGCCGTTGATTCGCAGAGGATGGAAAATCCGATGATGTTTCTTTTGCAGGCAGAGACTCCTGCAGGATAAACAAAGTGATACCGGCTGCGATAATCCCCGCTACTGCTGCAGTATAAAAGGGTGCACGGATACCAAATTCAGCGATATATCCGCCAATGCCAGGCCCGATAATAAAACCTGATGTAATGGCCGCGTTAATATAGCCCATCCCGGTAGCGCGTTCCCCTTTCGTCGTGACGTCTGCCGCGTAAGCCATTACGGCCGGCATGATCAATGCAGCACTAATGCCGCCGAGCATTCTTGAAACAAACAGCAGCACCGGGTCGCCCGCTATCCCGAACAGCCCTTCAGACAAGGCAAAAACGATCATGCCGATGACAATCATCCGTTTTCTTCTGAATGAATCAGCCAATCGGCCGGCTAGCGGCGAAAAAAGAAGCTGTGTCATCGAAAAGACTGCAACCAATAGGCCGATAGTACTCCCGGTAATACCCAAATCCTCCATGAACTTAGGCATAATCGGTATAACAAGGCCGATCCCAGTAAAGACTAGAAAAAGATTTAACATCAGGAGCAGTAAAGCTCCCCGATTTTTTAATAATAACACCATTCTTTGTTCCCCCAAACGCTATCCAAACATACTGAATATTCATTCTAGATAAGAGTATAAAAAAGCTAGCGGGACTGCTTGGCAATACCATGTAAAAACACATCCATAGCCAACCGGTAAGCCGCCAGCGCTTCCTTACGTTCCATTCTTCGAGAATGTTGACTTAAACCAAACAGCAGACTGTCCAAGATAATGGAGGGTCCGATAACATTCGTGATTTCAAATTCACCGTTGTCAATCCCTCTCTGCAGCAACTGCTGGTTAAAGTTAAGATAACCTTTGACCATTTCGTCAATACGCCCTTCCACATCCGAAGCTTTCTCGGAATTGTTGAAAAACTCATCAACGGCCTTGGTCAAAGGATGATTCAATTGATCGAGCGCCAAATGTTCAGCCATTCCGTACAATTTATCGATTGTGGTCGGGTAGAGCGGTTCCTTGGCCAGCCATGTCTCTTCCCATTCCCTATTCCATTCTTCAATTAAATGTAGAAATAGCCCTTCTTTGCTCTTGAAATGATAATAAATGTTGCCGGCGCTGCAGCCGGTTGCTTTCACGATATCTTCAATTGATGTGGCCTTGTAGCCTTTTTGCACAAATAAAGCTCTGGATGCATCGGCTACCTTCTTTTTCGTTTGCTCGCTTTGCAGTTTCTTTTTATTCATTCATACTTCACCTCTTTCTAGCTGGCTGAGTGACGATAATGCTGTCGCGCAAACCCTAACGGACCGGAAACAATTTATTTAGGGAAAAATCGGTCTGTAATACTGAACATTTATTCAGTATTATATGCGATAAGACAGACTTGCGTAAATTTAATCTAAAATGAAAGCACAATCCTTATAGATTGTGCTTCAGAAGTCATGCTTGTTAGATTACGTTTACCCATGCATCGCCCAGCCAAGTGTGAATATGATACCAATAGTCTCCCCATTTTAACAAGGCTGCCAATCATCATTCGCGGCAGGCTTATTAGCATTCATTATTTTACCGTTAATTGCGCCTATATGAAACTTCACACTTGAATAATTAAAAAGCCTCCTTCACAGTGGTTCAATTTTATTATCCCTTCGACAGACCAAATTATTTATTTGTTTTTTTTGTTGACTTAAACCATGGTTTAAGTCGTATCATATTCGTGTCGACATGAAAGATCAAACCTTGGAGGCCTCCAAATGAAGTATTGTTCAATTAGCGAAACATCAACCAAATTCAATATTCCAGAGTCAACGATACGTTATTATGAAAAAAAAGGACTATTACCACTAATCGAGCGTGATGAAGCTGGGAGGCGGTTATTTTCAGAAGATCAAATTACGCTCCTTGAAATTGTTATTTATTTAAAAAATACGCACATGCCAATAAGTGGTATCAAGCAATATGTTGATTGGGTAGTAGAAGGAGATAACACCATTAAACTCCGACTTGAAATGTTGAAGAATCACAAGCAAGCTGTTCTAGCTGATATTTCGCAAATGACAGAATCCTTAAAAGAAATTGACGTAAAAATTACACGTTATACCAAACGCATTCAAGAAAGAAAAGAACAAAAATAAGATGAAAAAAAAATGGAGAAGAGGAAATATTATGAAACTTTCAGGAAATACAATACTTATTACTGGCGGAAGTTCTGGAATAGGATTAGCTTTTGCAGAACGCTATATAAAAGCTGGAAATACAGTCATTGTTAGTGGACGACGTGAAAATGTTCTTCAGAATGCGAAAGAAAAATTCCCTAGCCTTATTACTCGTGTAAGTGATTTGAATATTGAATCCGAGCGTGCGGCATTGTTTGATTGGGTAACAGCGAACTATCCAGAAGTGAATGTGTTAGTTAACAACGCAGGGATTCAACAACGCTTTAATGTGTTAAAAGCGGATGCGAAAAACAATTGGAGTTATTTCAGTAAAGAAATCACAACCAACATTGAAGCACCTTTCCATCTCTCTATGCTGTTCGCTCCATTTTTTGCAACAAAAGAAGAGGCAACGATCATTAACGTGACATCTGGGTTAGCTTTTACACCGTTTGCGATTGCTCCGATTTATTCAGCAACAAAAGCGGCGCTTCATTCATTTACAATGAGCCTAAGACACCAACTTTCTGAAACGTCTGTAGAAGTAATTGAAGTTGCTCCTCCGGCAGTGAATACAGATTTAGGTGGAGCGGGGTTGCATACCCAGGGAGAACCATTAGATGCCTTCGCAGATGGAATTTTCAAAGGATTAGAAGAGGGTAAAGTGGAAATTGGATATGGTACTTCTGTGAATCGCTTACGCATGTCACGAGATGAAGTCGACGTATACGTAGAAAACATGTATAAGGCAACTAAAAACACAATTGAATAAGTTATCCATTCCTTTGAAAACAGGGAGCAGATCCACGCTATCTGTTCCCTGTAACCTGATGTTTGGTCCAATGGAGGCAACACTGAATAGCTTTATTTAGTTTCTTTCGTCATATCCCCATAGTTCCAATAACCATATCAGTGTACGCGAAATCCTTGTAGATCTCCTGGTTCTTCTTATGGAATAGATGGATTAGTTCAGTCAGTTCGAAATACGGCAACGACCCTGATTTCCATTCCAAAAAAGATTGATACAAAGGTTCCAGAGCCTCTTCAGTTACCAATTTGTGATACTCATCAATAATTTTACGCTCTTGCTCTCGTTTTTGTTGTTTAGGAGTTAATCTGCTCTCCAAGTACTTTTTCTCCTTTTTTATATTGCTAAAAGAATCTACGATAAAAGTGCATTAAACTTCCGAGTATTTTGTTACGTAAAGCCTCCAAATGTATATAATTATCCTGCCTTTAGTAGACAAAAGGCAACCGATCCACTTTGGCCGGTCGCCCTTCCTGTTGTAATTTAAACTTCCTTACAATAATTTCCTATGTACATCTGGATTAGGCATTTACATCGGGTACACAAGGGACTAGTGTATCTTACACTGATAGATCAGGACAGCATTAGAGTGGAAGCAAAAAACTTATTGCTGCGCCCGAGCTGCCCGCATGGCCGCGGTTTCTTCTTCGTTAGGGCCGTAGAGACCTGGCGCTACGAGTCCGGCCTGGCGCATCAGAATCGTCATCTGGCCACGGTGATGAATTTGATGGCGGAGCATGATGTTGAGCACGCCTCCATAAGTCGTATCGATGAAGTTGAACAAGCGAAGAGATTCCTGCAGCTTGGCATCAGACCACTGCTGAGCCAAAGCCGTTACTGCAGCGTCATTAACGCGGCGATAGGCGGCTGCGATAGCCTCTGCGGAAGTCGGCTGGTCTTTGTAGTCCGGTACTTCCATTTGCAGACCTGCCGAATTCAGAAAAGCGCCGAAGCTGCCCACCAAGTGCCAAGCAAGATCACCGAGGGAACGCTGTTGAGCCTCTGAAACCGGTTGCTTCAGTGAAACGTCAGTGAGGTTGTCCAACACTTGCAGAGTAAGAGAGGCTTCATGCTTCCAGTCTTCCAGAAATCCTTTTACACTTGTGTACATTGGCTCATCTCTCCTTAGTTCATGTTATGAGTGCTGCGGGCTATTTCAATCATAACCAATTATATCGTACAAACGTTCGATAGTACAGTACTGTTTTTTTAGTTCAGTACCCTCACCTGTATATTTTCAGTATTGGCACTTGATGGCTCGTACACTAAAAGAACCGACGATACAGCTCTCGTCTTCGTGCAGCGGCAAAATGCCCCTAATTATTTCAACTAACGTACCCGTTAGTCGAATTATCATTCTCATTCAATTGGTCAAGCTTAAAAGTTCATCACGAAGTGAAAAATAAGCATCATTCCATCCCATCTTCGCATAGAAGCGTAATCCGATCAATCCATTGTAATACTTAGCCCCAATTAATCTTTCCTTAAAATTAGGTATGGTAATACCCTGTTGATGCTGATAATTCTGGTATACCTCGATAACATTGAGTTTCTTTAAGTGCCAATCTAGAGTCGCAAGGTCGACTAGAAAATCTCCATATTTACCATTACTGTCAATGATGCCGGTTATCTTTTGCCCATCAGATAAAATATTCCACTGGTGGAAATCCCCATGAATAAAATAACGATGTGATTCATTATATTTGGAGTAAGATATTAAACGGTTATAGCATTCAAAAAAGACATCTTTCTCCAGACAGGAAGTTTCAAATAAGCTGTACCACCCCTCCCAGAATGTCCCCTCTTGATCCTCTGCATTAGTAGCAATTACATACTCATTCCAAGAATTATATGTACCATTTCCACTCGCATTTATCGTTCCATAGCCGCTTGTCTTTCCTAACTCAACTTGGTTCATTAGCTTTAGAATATGAATGACCTCCGGAAGCATTCGGCGCTGTTGCTCGAGAGAACTGCTTGCCAGATTGTGACCATTGATCTTTTCAGAAATCAGATAGTTCAATAATTTGTATTTACCTAGCCCGACACATTGAGGAAAAGAGATACCCTTGGAAGTTAAGAGGGTTGAAATAAATTTTTCAGTTTCAAAACTCCCTTCTAAATCGCTAAATTTAATAACGTATTCGTTATCAAAAACCGAGAAGGAGAATACAGCACTTAAATTACCCCCTTTTAATGGCGTTATCTCGGTCACATTCGAACCAAAATATTTACTCAATACAACGTCGACTTCCGTAATTTCCACAGTAGGTTTTTCGTATGCTGTCATCTATTCCTATCCTTTCCCTTTTTCGTCTTCTAGACCTTTGTTTAGGTAACATTTTAGCATTTTGTTCCTGTAGAAAAGGAGGGAAAGATAAATTTAGATTTTATTTAACCTACCCGTTTGTTGAATAAAAAATTTTTTATATTTAGATATGATATTGACTTTTAAATTCGAAAATCTCATCAACAGCTTGATGATACCCGCCTGATTTTCGAAAGGATTCCCTAATATTTGCAACAGCTTTCTTGAAAGATGAGTGGCTTAACACATGATCTACGGCTTCACATAGATGATTTGCAGTCAAGCTTTGCATTTGTAAATTAATACCTGCTCCGATATTGGCGACTTGCCCGGCAATTATCGGCTGATCCGCGCTTTGTGGGATTACAATTAACGGAACCCCGTAATAGAGACCTTCATTGGTACTGTTCATTCCACCATGTGTAATAAATAATTTAGTGTATTGCAGTACATCCGTTTGTGGAACATAATTTTTTACGATAAAATTTTTAGGAATATCCCCTAAATCAGATATTTGGACTTTATTCCCAATAGACATGACAATAGTATGATCCGTGTTCCCAAATGCCTCAAAACAAAGCTTATAGAAATCAATTGCTTGGTTAAAGACTGTACCCAGTGAAATGTAAATTGGGTTTTTCTCCTTGATTGCAGTAATGTCGAAGTTTTCTTGAGTTAATCGTGAAGAGATGGATGGACCTACAAATTTATAAGTTTGGTCGAATGCTTCTCCATAAGGTTGAAACTCCCTTGTTGTATAAACGATTGTAAGTGGTGCAGGATTACAAAACACTTCGTAAGTTGAATGAATCTCCACATCATATTTTTCCTTCACCATTGCCGTCAGGCTTTGAAATTTATCGTTTATAGGCTTAATTATTTCTGTAGGGACTTTTATAGAAAATTGTTCCAACATCTTATCGAATGAACCTTTTGTCTGCGCAAAAGAAGTACAAGAGTTGATTGCAGGAAGCTTAAGAATTTGAGCAAGTAAACGTCCACAACCAAACATGGAATCATGGATGATGTAATCAAAATGCTCTCCTTTGATCTGTTCAAGAACGCTTGGTATGACTATATCTGCCGTAAGTAAAAGACCGTTAATTCTTTCGAGTAAATAATCTCTTCCACCTGAGATAAAGGCTTTTATAAATTTTTGATCGTCAAATGTTCGTACTGAAGCTCCCGTCTTCTCAATACGCTCCCGAAAAGCTTCTATAGAAAAGTACACTACCTCTTCTCCACGCGAAATAAGCTCTTGCACAACTCCAATAGTTGGATTGATATGTCCCTCTGATCCACCATTAATAAATAAAACACGCGCCATTTCTACCACTCCTTAGGTATACTGTTCTCTAAATTGGGTAAGAGTAAGGGGCACTGTCCCATACCATCGCTCGAATCAAATAATGGAATCAAGTTTATCATAGTACAACACTTGAAAATCTCAAAACTTTAATCACCATAATTGCGCACGACGAATGTCATGTTTGATGTTTTTCCGTTGGCTCGGCATATTCGGAACCGAATGCGTATGAATTTGATACAAAAGTCGTGCCGTAATTCGGGAGTCGATATATTCGTCGAACACATTTAGCTGTTGCTGCGGCTTAGACTGCTCTATTGCTCTGTCAATAAAACGCTTCATGATCAACTCGCCATAAATGCGTTCGAACACAATACCTGATCGGCCTTCTATATTTACCATTTCAAACGGCTGGGGTACAGGAAACCCGCAATCCCAGGCGATTCGCACTCCATCCAACTCCCTTAGTTTTTTCCCAATCGAATTAACGCGCATTATTATCCATATTATACCAGATGATAATCTCCTCTGAGGAGGAGATTCCAGTATCCTGTTCGTTAGCACAGCGAGGCTGCCGATCATCTCCGCTGCAGCCTCATGGTGTGGGTTATTAAGCACTCGTACCCGTTCAATTTAGTAATTCACATCAAATCCAATAGTACTACTCCTGCCATTATCGATAAGAAAGAAAGTATTTTTCTTCGATTATGTGTCCACTGAATCAGGAATTTGGCCGGTTCTATCTTTGAACGCGCAGACCAAATATCTAGCGGAGAGCCTAGGGCACGTGATAGACTAGACGTTAGAACCGCTTACATTCCCCTTCTTCCCTCCTGACGCCGTTTACAGTTAATTGAGGGGATGTAAGCGATCGAAACTGTTCATGGATGGAATGGTACGGTCGCAACGGGTGAAGGAGAGAAAGTTCTTTAGGATGAGTAATTATGTAAGCAGACTGTCATTGGGTGGTGAACGTAGATGAAACCCGGCGATCAGAATTATTTTTCGGGTGAGGTAGGCCCCATCTTGGAGGCGGTCGCAGATCGGATGATTCCGAAAGATGCATGGCCATCTGCAACCGAAGGGGGAGTTCTGGGGTACCTGAAACGTCGCGCAAGCGAGGATGTCGCTACCTGGATGGATTTGATTGAACCCGGACTTCGCGCACTGGATGCAGAAGCTATAGCTCTCCATCGTCAACCGTTTTCGGAACTTTCGGTTAACGAGCAAGATAGGCTGTTACAGTACCTTGAGCAAGATCGTATTCGGAACTGGCCCTTTTCGCCTAAACTTTTCTTTGCCACCTTATTGAGTTTGGTTATAGAAGGTTACTTTGGAAGTCCTGAAGCTGGCGGGAATCGTGAGGGTAAGTCGTGGGACATGATTGGATTTCGCCCGGGGCCCGTCTCTGAAATCCAGGCACCAGTCCCGGAAACCGATCTACCGCAACGGACCTTCGATCAGCTCCGAGACCAATATGATGTTATCGTCGTGGGAGCCGGTGCAGGGGGCTCGGTAGCGGCGGCGGTGCTAGCCGAATCGGGGCTTCGTGTTCTCGTTGTAGAGCGCGGAAGCTGGCTTCGCTACAATCAAGTAGGCAGCGATCATGTTCGCAATCATCGTTTTAGCAAATATGGCCACAACACAGGACCAGGTTTGGAAGGCAATCCACGCACGATTCTTTTGGCCAACGGAGACGAGCGGGTTACTGCCCCCTTTGAAGGCAACTATCATAATAACGCGATGACGTTAGGCGGCGGCACACGGGTCTACGGAGCACAGGCATGGAGATTTCATCCGGATGACTTTCGTATGGCGACTCGCTATGGGATTCCGGACGGGAGTTCGCTCAGCGATTGGCCGATTACCTATGATGAACTTGAACCTTATTACGAGCGAGCGGAGTGGGAAGTCGGTGTCTCTGGTGACGGTAACGCCCACCCTGGACGTGGGAGGCGATATCGCCCTTATCCAATGCCGGCAATGCCAAGGACGCTGGAAGCAGAACGATTAGCTCGGGCGGCAGCGAAACTCGGATGGGACGTCGGACCTGTTCCTCTCCTCATCAACTCAGTCGAACGTGACGGTCGACCTGCCTGTGGGCGGTGCGGCCAGTGTGTCGGGTTTGCCTGCCCGACCAATAGTAAGAACGGCGGCCACAATACGATGTTATTGAGGGCCATCGCTACCGGTAACTGCGACCTGATTTGCGATACCATGGTGGAGCGCATCGAAACCGAGGCAGGAAGGCTCGCCACTGGGGTTCGCCTTGTGCAGGCGGCGGGCTCGGTCCAACGTTTGCAGGTGCGAGCAAGGCATGTGGTGGTTGCAGCCGGAGCCATTGAAAGTGCGCGCCTACTTCACAATTCAGCAAGCGATGCAGAACCACACGGGATAGGCAATCGGTACGGACAAGTAGGAAAGAACCTTCAGGGTCATGTCTATTCGGGTGCCTACGCCCTCTTTGACGATCCGGTTCAAGACGGTCTTGGACCTGGGGTGAGTATTGCCACCTGTCGCTTTGCCCACGGTAACGGGGGCGGGATAATCGGGGGTGGGATGCTCGCCAACGAATTCACCCGGCTGCCGCTCATTCATTGGTATCGAGCGCTTGCGCCGGATGCGGCGCGATGGGGGAGCGCAGGCAAGGAAACGATGCGCGAGAGCTACTTGCGTACTAGTCATATTCAGGGACCGATCCAGGATATCCCGACCCCCAAGTCGAGAGTGCGGCTCTCTCCTACGGTTAAAGATCGCTTCGGTATGCCAGTGGCTCAACTCTCGGGAAGTGTCCATCCCGAGTCTCTTAGAGCCGCGGCCATGCTTTCCGAGCAAGCGGAGGCCTGGCTTTGGGCTGCCGGAGCACGGCGGGTTTGGCGAACCCGGCCAGGTGGAGAGCTTAGTGCTGGGCAGCATCAGGCGGGTACACTGCGCATGGGTAATGACCCTTCAACATCAGTTACCGACCCCTTCGGTCGTGTACACGGATACAACAATCTCTGGGTGAGTGACGGCTCCGTTCATGTGACCAATGGCGGCGTTAACCCGGTGTTAACGATTCTTGCCTTGGCTTTCCGCACAGCAGAAAACCTTGTTAAACAAGGTTAGCGAATTGTGGGAACGGATACGTGGAAGTAATATCCCCTGCATTAGAGAGGAATCCATAATCGATATCTGACAAGTAGTTCAATAAAACAAGGAGCAGCTGCTCTTAGGTAAATGCTCCTTGTTTTGCATAGATTATCTCATTTCATTAAAACTATCCTGCCTGTTCATATTATGAGGTCACCAGATCTTTCTGGTCGGCCTCAATTTGTTCGGATATTCCTCATAATCCAGATCATTTGGGACACGATTGGACATACCCAATAATGGGCGCATAAATCCGTTGTATTTGTTTCGGTAGTTTTTGCTTTATCGTAAACTAAGCCCATTCTCTTCAAAAACTTTTCCCTGTCCAACGTTCTGTTCCTCCTTTACCGATATATGTATCGTTTTTTTCAATATAAAAAGCCCCTCACATGGAGGAGCTTTGCTTGCAGTTGACGGTGATGCCTTTCGATGTAGCCCATTCTATAAAGACCAAACCCGCTTTTTGCTTTTATCGTGGCACGTCTTTGTTTGGTTGCTTGGGATCAGTTTTACCATTTATTCCTTATTATGCGGACAATACTTTAGAATTTCGGCAACAATTTGTTCCGGGTTTTGAACTTCAAAAATGACATAGTGGTAATGCTCGTGTTTATCAAGTTCTATGATGATCAACGGGCCCCGATGCTCGTAAGAAAGAAAATACCATTCTCCATTATAGCGGAAGCTTCCCTCATAAATATCAAATCCAGGTAAAGCTGTCCCTGGCATCTTGAGCATCCAAAATGGAGCATCGAATGAACCGACATGAACCTTGGTGATCGAACGGTAAGGAATTATAATTTGCCGTTTTAACGCTGCTAAACTGAGTAATCCTGATAAATGGAGAACCAATTCATTTTCATGAAATTCAACCTGTCTGCTCATGAGACCCATCTCCTTATTTTCTCATTGAATATACAAAACATTTTGTTTAGTATCGTGGACGGAAAAACAAACGGCGTAACACGGCAAACATCAGTAAAATGATAATCAGGTCAATAATGATCGCTAACGGAGAGAATACATGGCCTCCCCACGAATACCCCCACATAGGTCCCCAACCAAATCCATAGCCGCCGAACGGATGGAACAAGGATCCGAGCAGCACACCGGTCCAGAAATGACTGTGGTATGGATAATACTTATTCCCAACATATCCGCCGTTATAACCGCTTCTCGGGGTCACGTAGGTTGTGCCGCGGTAACCTGTCGAGTAGGATCCCGATGGGCCGCCCGAATAACTGCCGGAAGCCGAATTACCGGTTCCTGACCAACTTTTGGATGAAGAGGAATAGCCGCTGGAAGCAGAAGAATTAGACGCTGTGGACCAACCTGTACCCGAGCTATCTTTTCCGGCACTGCCAGGTGTCGTAAACGAGCCACTGCGAGCTGATGTCGACGGCGCGGTTGAAAAAGAACTGCTGCCGGAGTACCCGCCGCGACTACTCGAAAAACCGTGGCCTCCGGAATACCCTTTTGCAAAAGCATCAGTTGCTCCAAACAAGGTAAACGTAAGCATCAAAGCGATGAAAACCGAGCTGATTGAAACTAAACGTTTCATACCGTTTCTCCCCCTTTTATTGTCCTATCTGGACATTTGCCGAAAAGCCTTCCTGGTGAGAAAAAGCCAATTCAACGTCCATCAGATGAATGTTCATGTTATGGACATCAGCCAAAAACTCACAAACCGCATCAATCAAATTTTGCTCGTTCATGAAGTGTTCCCGGTCACGAAACATTCCGTTCTCCAGAACATCGGCCGATATTCCTTGACCCTGATCGTACCGGAGATTGATTTGAAAATGATGCGCCGCCCGTCCTTCCCTCTTGCTGCAAAAGTGACAGGCGCAGTCGATGATTTCCTGGGTATTTAAACGAATGAACATGAGCAATTTCCTCCCGAGAGATTGTTTATTACGAAAATAAAGTTCAACTGATTTTCAGCACAGCAAAAAACCACAGAGGCGCCGAAGGCTCTGTGGTCGATTATGTACGATCACATGCTTACACTTCCTCTCTCAAGCAACGCTTACGAGGTTAGCTGTCGGATTCGGGCGGTGAGATCGCCCTACTCGAAATACAGACGGCCTATAAAAGTTCAGGATCTGTATTCCGAGATTCACCCCATGCGGTCCGAAGGCCATAAAAATGCTTTTCGGTTCGCGTTTGGTTCCCCCGATCCCTTGACCAGCAAGGGATTCAGCGTTTCAGCATGATGTTATATTGAATTAATGATTGAATCATACTCCCGTTTAAGATTTATGTAAAACGCTATGTTAGAAGAAATTGTTTCACGGCAATGAATAACAGTAAATGTGAGCGTTTACTTATTAATAGATCTTTGATTTTCGCTTGATACCTCACTCATACGCATTAAATCTTAAAAAACATAGATATTTGAAGCAAATTAAGTCTTAGACTTGAATTGTTAATTTGGGCCATGTTGAGATGAAGTATCCGTCAGTTTTTGAGAAATAAGTGTTAAACTTTTGGGACAGCCCCCTCCGGTTACTTTTCATCTTGAGATGCACATATGCCCAATACTCTGCATATCGTAGAGCAGCAAACATTTCAGCTTTTTTATATAATCTGAAAGGGGAATGAACAGTTTGACCACTCAAAGCGAACATGCTATCGAATCGCGGCAGGCCACTTTTACAGCCGGATGCCTCAACCAATGGACAAGGCTCAGGCTGCTGATATCGGGTGAAGGAATCTGGTTCTGGCCCACTGATATAACTAAACCAGGGTACAGGTTATAGAACAGTGAAGGGTTATATACGCCCGACTTTGTTACTTCAATTGACTGTTGTGCTCCCAGGTGGAACAAAGTAGGTTTAAAATCCGGCGCTACAATAGATTTTTGGCCGCTTTCAAGGCTTGGGAGCAATTTTGTACTCGGTTATGTCACTATGACGGACTACGATAGCGTAAGATGCCAGCCGTTGCCGACTGCACCCAAAGTAGCAGGATGTTGGGATACTGATTTGGGAAGAATGCATTTAAATCAACCAGGAGACGGCTACAATGTAACCGGCACATATGAATATACACTATACCAATACCCAGGTGAAACGATAAAAGGTGAAATTTTCGGTTCATTTTGGGTAAATCGTTTGATGGGGCAATTTAGAGAAAAGTTAAGTAGTACCGGAGCAAACTATAGTAACGGATTATTCAGTTTGAATTTTGAAGGAAACTCATTCACTGGGCAGAAAGCCAGGGGCCATTGGAGTGGCAAAAGATGTTAGAAATTTTATGGTTAGTAGAGAAACAGCCGAATGTTGCCGGCTGTTTTTTCGTATGTCTGGAAGCGTCAGGGGGTTACTTTGGCACCCCTTCACCTCACGCAGCGTATTTTAATGGCTCTTTTAAAAACTTGCCGCTACAGTCAGCGCGGAGAACCGTATCATTATTTAAAGCCATGATTACGTTATCTGCCCGTTTAATAAAACAATGAGCAGCTGCCGCGGCAAACTGCTCATTGTTGTCGTTTAACTAACGTTACCCGTTAGCCATCCATGCCGCTCAAAGCGCGGCACCACAGAGAATGAAAGTTAATCCGTTCTTTCATGGTAGTTGAATAGTCACTATAAAAAAACAACGTGTTTCTTACAAGGTTTTGACAGGATCTCTGGAGCTCGAAAAGGATACGTGAAGCCATCTACTCTAACATCGTCTGTATCGCTCCACCGTGGGAGCTCCTATAAACAACCTTACTATGGCTGGTTTGCGAAGGGCTTGTGGGATGAGTTGAAATGCTGCATGTCGATGCCGCTCCATATATTGGGCACTTTTACTTTGTCCGGTTTCTCGAATACGAGGAACGCCGTCGGCAGATACCTCATGCCGTAGCTGCTGGAAGGACGATTGACCACCTCGTTGTTCTTGACAAGCAAGGACGAGGAGCCGCCATCCAGATTGGCCGCTGTCAAGGCTCCTTTCTCAAGCAACAGCTTCTGGGCATCATAAAGCGTGGCGCCTATGGAGTAACCGGGTTGTCTTCCATCGATCACCAGGAACAGAATGGACCCGTCCCTCGTTTGGGCCATACAAGTACGGGGAGCGATGCCCCATCCTTCGGCCTCGTTCTTAATCAGCCCTTTACCGTTAACAATAAACTTCGGCGAAAACGATACCGCTTCTGTGACGCCCATCTTGAGCAGTTCAGAAGGTTTATATTTACCGGCGATCATAACCCCGTTGCGGTCGAGTCCGACGACATTCACCGGATCCTCCATACCGCTGTCGTTGTACAGCAGTTTGCCGCCGGACATGACGATGCCGGACGGCTTAAATCCGTTGCCGTCATAATTGGGATCATCGAATGCGCCACCGTTCACTCCGGCAATCGCCCCGGTACGTTTGACCATGCTCAAAATCTGCTCGCCTTGACCGACGATACCAGTGGTCACCACCCGTATCATCTTCGGATTGTGTACGGTGAGCAGGTAGCCCTTAAATTTATTACCGCTGACAGGCTCAACCGACACGGTGTTATTAGGCTGAGTCGCAGGAAAGACATTATGATTATCTTTCTCCGAGCCCATCGCATCGAATTGCGCGAGATAGTCTTCTACGCGGCGGTTCATTTCGTCCTGACCGATTAAAAATTTCGCATAATCACGATGCTGCGTTGTAATTAGCGTATCGGCTATCATATAACGCAGCTCGGTGCCGGAAGCAGTGAAATAGAACCACATCGCAAAGCCGGACATGAATAATAATACGAGCAATAAAGCATAGCAAAATAACCTTAAGCGTTTGCGCCGCTTTCGCTTCGGTGCTGGATCAACTTCCGTACGGTCATACGAATAGCTTGGATTCAACAGGCTCACCTCAATTTTTGAAACATAACCTAGAGTCTAATGCGCCAACCTTAAAGAATGCTTAAGATTGGGAGTTGTTGGTGACTCAGGAAAAAAGTATTGACGCCCATGCCATCAGATGATGAAATAAAGTTATTTCAGGATAGACTGATCCCAAAAATAAAAACAGCGGCAGCCATGGACGAGAAAATAAAGTCCTAGACTTCCGCTGTTTTTATTTAACTCGTAATCGTTAACTGAAATTTTTTCATCCTGAGAGTCTCTCTATTTATTGTTAATCGCATATTTCATACGGCATCTCTTCATGAACTTAAAAATAATGATTCCTCTAACTATTCATAAAGATATCTAAATTTGTTTCTTCTTTTATTTGTTGAGTTAGTTTATCTCGCATTTGTGACATGTTTGTCTTTACCCATGGTGCCCATAATTTATCTGCAATTTCTGTCCTTAATTTTTCAACTTTGTCTTTCATTTTTTTGTATTTTTTCGTGGCATCGATTGAAATAAAAACAGATACTAACGATATGATAAGTAATATATGCAAAATAAATGTTTTAGGGAGTATTTCTAGCATTAACCTAACATTGCCGTTCGTTGGTTTTAATATAAGTTTATCAAAACCGAAAAAGTATATTAATAAAAAAAAGACTGCTCCGACGGAGTATACAATTGCCTTCGATTGTAAATCATCCATTTTTCTTTTCCTATTTCTAAGTTCATTCAATATACTCTTTGCATCTTGAGAGATCTCGAGCGAGTTCCAAGGCATTCAGGCCACACCCCTATCACTAATCGGATGACTTACATTAAAAATATATGAAAAGCTTGCCTCAAACATTCAACGTCACGGACGGTTCTTTATTGGTACGAACATTAGATTAAGTTAGAGGATTGTTCTAAAAAATGAAAGGACAAAAAAAGCGGATGGTGACCATCCACTTCGGTAGCGATCAAATTGGCGTTCTAACTCCAAATAACTTCAACAAAGCCATGTAGCGAAAACGAAAATGGCTCCACCGTCGTTAACGCGGGTGGAGCCATTTTATATCGGCGCATGTTCAGTCCCAACGGAACGTGAAGCTTGCGACTATGAAGGCGACGATCGCCCAGCCGCCGAGTAACGCCACCTGCGGCCACAGCTCGCCGAAGCCGGCGCCGATGTTCATCACTTGGCGGAGTGCCGTCGACAGATGCGAAATCGGCAGCAGATTGACGACCGCCTGGAACGCCGTCGGCATCGAGTTGATCGGGAAAAATACCCCACCAAGGAACATGAGCGGGAATGAGATCACGCCGGCGATCGGACCCGCCGATTCCGGCGTTTTCGCTAGCCCTGCGATAATAAAGCCGATCGCCATGAAGGCGAGTGTGCCTAGCACCACAAACAGAATGAGCAGCCACCACGAACCGTTCACTTGCGTGTGGAAAATCAAGCTGCCGATCACAATCACGATGAGCGCTTGAACGCCGTTCAGCAGCAGACGCGCCGTAATTTGGCCAGCGATGAACGTTGAGGCCCGCAGCGTCGTACTCTGCATCCGGCGCAGCACGCCGCGCTCGCGCCAGGAAGAGATTTGGCCGGCGACGCCGTTCAGGTTGTTGGACATGATCATCATCGCGACGATGCCGGGCACGAGGAAATCGATGTATTTCAAATTGAGCGAGCGGACGCCTTTGCCTTCGATCGTGACTGCCGGCTTGTACTGCGTGATCTTCTTGCTGACGCCGTCGACGAGTTGCCCGATGACCGCAAGGCCTACGTTCGCTCTGGCCGCGTCCGTCTCGTCGTAGTACACATCAAGCTTTCCGGCGTTCGCACCGGTTAAAGCAGACGGGGCAGAGACGGCGGCAATTTGCTCGCCGTAGCCTTTCGGAATGACGATGACAAACTGCTTATCGCCTTTTTTAAGCAGGTCGAGCGCCTGTGTCTCGTCGGAGCTGACGACCGCCTTCAGCGGCGATACGGATTGCGCTTCCAACGCGGCAATCAGAGACTTTGATTGCGGTGTGCTGTCATGATCGACGATGATGGTGTCGAGCGACACACCGCCCCCTTTGCCAACGAACGAACCGAGCATGAGCATGAGTAGAAGCGGGAACAGCAAAGTGAAGAACAGCATTTGACGGTTGCGGGCGAAGATGCGGAGCTGAGCGAGCGTCAGCTGGACGTATGCGGCGAAATTCATTCTTCTCTCAAGCTCCTCCCCGTCATGTGGATAAACACGTCTTCGAGCGTCGCCGTCCTCGTTTGAAGCTCGGCGTAAGATAAGCCCGCCGCTCCTGCCTTGCCAATGAAATCTATGAGCGAGGCTTGTAGATTGTCGGTATAAAGAATGAAGACGTCTTTACGCATATCGACCTGCTTCGTTTCGGCGACAGATTGGACGAGCTGCAATATACTCGTACGTTCCGCCTCAGGCAAACTCTCGTAGCCGGATGCCCGGAATTCGATGGCGCTGTCGGAGTGAAGGCTGCGAACGAGCCGCTGAGGGGTGTCAAGGGCGATCACCTTGCCTTGATCCATAAGACAGATGCGGTCGCAAAGGACGTGCGCTTCATCCATATAATGCGTACTTAATACAATAGTCTTGCCTTGTTCCTTAAGCTTGAGGATAATGTCCCAAAGCGTGCGCCGAGCTTGGGGGTCAAGGCCGGTCGTCGGCTCGTCGAGGAACACGACTTGTGGGTCGTTGACAAGTGCGAGAGCGATTGCGAGCCGCTGCTTCTGGCCTCCGGACAAATGCTTCACGCGGTCGTTCATTTTCTCCTTCAAGATCATCGCTTCGAGCAGCGATTCGACAGGAAGAGATTTCGGGTAGAAGCTCGCGTACATGCGCATGATTTCCTTCACTTTCAGCAGGTCGAACATCGACGTTGATTGCAGCTGTACACCAATCACTTCCTTAACCTTCCGCAAATCCTTTTGCGTATCGAAGCCGGCCACCTTGGCCGAGCCTCCGTCGGGGCGACGGAGCCCTTCAATCATCTCCATCGTCGTCGTCTTGCCGGCACCGTTCGGTCCGAGCAGTCCGAACACTTCGCCTCGCATGACAGTAAAGCGGACGCCGTTCACGGCGGTATGGGCACCGTACCACTTCACGAGGCCGTCTACAACGATGACCGGTTCACCGGTATCGCCGGCAACTTGTATCGCTTCAGCAGCGCTTCTCATTTACACTCTCCTCTTGTTTAGTTCCGTTATTCCGATTTCAGATAAAACTCGATCTTGACCCATCTCCGCAATATTGCCGTGTTCTGACTTGGTCAAGCTAGACCTCTTCAATTTGCTATCCATATTATAACACTTTTTCACTAATTGGCAGGAAGGTTTGTCAAACTAAACTGTCCATTGGATAATTTTCCGCTGATTGTAACGTTGCATGCAACGCTTTCCTGGCAAGGGAATACAGCAGAAATTACAGCGTTTTCCGCATAAATTCCATAAGACGAAGGAGACCCTCAAAAAAATTAAGGGTTTATTATGATAAGAAGCGTTGCTCAGAGTAAACTGTTTAAAGTACAGGTAATTGCCTGTGTAAACAAACTTCCATTGGATTTTTGCCATCTTGACTAATAAAGAAGCATTCCGTTTAGAGTAAACAGCATGATATAGAAATATATGGAATACCTTCAGTCATCATTGTCTGCTGTTGTTCAGATAATGCGGGTAGACGCAGAAAAAAAGACCGAGGCACAGTTCTTCACTGTATCCGCCGGTCTATACTGAAAATTTTAATCGTCTTTGCCGTCCTTGCCCTTGTGCTTGCCGTTGTCCTGATGCTCTTTCTCTTTGATCTTTAATTCGACTTTCTTGTGGTCGTCCTTCCTTTGCTTGTCGTGCTCTTGTTTGTCCTCGTTGTCGTCGTGATTTTCATCGCCGTCGTCGTCGTCATTTTCATCGTCGCCGTTATTGTTATTATGGCTGATTGTGATTTGCGCATTCACAGTTGCAGCGGCAGCGTCTGAGGCAGTCAAAGGTGAGGCCGGGGGACTTTCAGGGGCTTCCGGCGTGATCGAAGGTGCCTCTGGAGTGCTTGCAGGTGCTGCAGGAGTACCCGAAGCTGCAGCCGGAGCGCTCGAAGTAGCTGCCGCGGCAGCCGCAGGCTTCGCTTCAACCTCGATGTTGACATTCAGCGTGGTGCCGTTCAGCTCAAACCAATTTGTGAACGCCGTGTTGATTTGCTGCTGTACGTTCGGCGCCTTCAGATCGATGCCGGCGAGCAGCGTACGGATCCAATGCTCCGCGTCGTCGCCTTTGAGGAATAGCCCGTCGCGGCCTTTCGGCTTCATTTTGATCATCGACATGCCGTTATTGTGATCGCCTTTATCTTGGATATCCATGGTAAAGCCGTTGCCCTCGATCTTGATATGTAGCGTATTCCAAGATGCAGCGGCATCCGCCGATGCCGTTGGCGACACGGTTTGCACCGGAGCTGACGATGTAGTTGGGCTCGTGCCGGCTGCCGGTGCTGATGAAGCTGTGGTCGCTGGAGCTGTCATCCCGGACGGTGCCTGGGCGCTGCCCGATTTGTCCGTCATTGTAATCGAGATAGCTTTTATGTAAGCAGCCTGCTTCTTTCCATTCAGGATCAGATCGACCTTAAACCCCTTACCGAGATCGCTCGTTTGTGCTTTGTGGTCATCCAGGAATACCCACACCTTCTTTGATAGCGGGACTGTTTTTTCAGCGCCATCGTCTGTCGAAACCGTTACTTCGCCATGGGCTGCGTCGATCGTTTTCACCGTTCCGGTCACGGTCTGCGATGCTTCGTCGGCATTCGAAACGCCTGAAAGCGAGCGTACTCCGAACGTAACCAAGGTTGCGCACAAGAGGCCGATCCCCAACTTTGTCCATTTTTTCATTACTGTACCCCTTCCGCGTTGTTTGATCAGCTACTTTCTTTGATACCATTCGCGGAGGAGGCGGGATTTCCGGGGGGAGGAATAAACTAGAGAGATCTGCGGGGGAGATGCTCGATAAAATTCTGCCTGCCATGACGAAAAAAAAGGGCCTGCTACACCTTGAAGGGGTGCAGTTCAATCTGCGGCAGCCTCGTGATGTTGTTTTATTGAACTAGCGTACCCGTTCAGCTCCGCCGCACGAGTCTAATACCTTATTTTCACAAGTCAGCAGCAAATCCGAAACCTGCTCGCGCCCCTAACTAAGGGCTATTCGACGTTTACCCTGATGGCGGAAAAAAAGATGGACGAACTCCAACGCTACTGCGCGTTGTCCGTTCGTCCATCCTTTCCAAGAACAGCTTTCTACAATATTCAATTGAACCCGCCGTTTACGCGAATCGTCTGTCCCGTTATCCAACGGGCTTTGTCGCTGACGAGCAGCTCGATCGCATTCGCGATGTCCTCCGGTTCGCCAAGGCGTCCAAACGCGTTCATTCGGCGGTACGAATCAATCAACTCCTGAGGTTTACCGCTCAAGAATAACTCAGTCGACACTTGTCCGGGCGCTATGCAATTGATGACGATGTCCTTGGGACCGAATTCCTTTGCCAATTGACGGGTAAACTGCTCGATCGCACCTTTCGTTGCAGCATAGACGCTGTACGTCGGGAGCATCGCGCCCGACACGGAGGTCGAGAAGTTAATGATTGTCCCGCCTTTTTCCATGTGCTTCATTGCTTGTTGACAAGCGAAATAAGTCCCTTTCACGTTGATCGCGAAATGCCGATCAAATATCTCCTCCGTCACGTCCGCGATAGCCGTACATTCCATGATGCCGGCATTATTCACCAGAATGTCCAAGCGTCCGAATCGCTCGAGCGTCTCCGAGAACAATCCTTCGACTTCGCTTACCTTGCTCACATCGGCGCGGATTGCAATCGCTTCGCCGCCGGATTGCTCGATCGTCTTTACGACCTCGCCCGCTTTCCCCTGATTCGAGGAATAATTGACGACCAAATTCGCGCCGGATTGCGCCAATTGGATGGCTGCTTGCCGTCCGATCCCCCGCGACGCCCCAGTGACGATCGCGACTTTTCCATTCAAGCTCATTTCCGTTCTCTCCTTTATCTTCTTTTGGCCGATCTGTATTCCTATGTGTTCGACCTTGTAAATTCATTATATTGAATGTTTGTCTTAACCCGTTAGATCATACCTGTTCAATCCTTGCCTAATTCTCTTCTATCTGGCTATTATAAAAGTAAACTACACCGTTTCTGGAAAGGAACTCACAAACATGGACGAATCACTGCGCATGGAGCAAGCCTTACAACAATTGGCGCTCTTGATACGCCGCCATGCTCCGTCGAACGGCACGCATCGGACGTCCGTGCCTTCTTTGACGCTGATGCATGCCACACAGTTGTCAGAACCGCTGGAATCTGTATATAAGCCTTCCATTTGCGTCGTGGCGCAAGGGGCGAAAACGGCCACGCTAGCCGACGAAACCTACCGATACGATCCTTCGACTTTCCTGGTCACTTCCGTGGAATTGCCGATCATCGGCAGAATCATCGAGGCTTCGCCCGAGATCCCGTATTTAAGCTTGAAACTGAGCTTCGACGCCGACGTCATCCTGGACATCGTGCAAGAGATGAATCGCCCCGTTTTCGTTCCCGCGGAAGCCAGTCGTGGCATAACCGTGAACCGAACGTCTACCGCATTACTCGAGGCCATCGTGCGGCTCATGCAGCTGCTAAACATACCAGAGGACGTTCCGATTCTGGCGCCGCTCGTCATCCGCGAAATTCTGTATCGAATGCTTCAAGGCGAACAAGGCGCGCTCATTCATCCATTCGCGATCATCGGCAGCCATGCGCACAGCATTGCTCAAGCGATCCAGTTGATAAACCGGCAATACGACCGTCCGCTCGTGATCGAGCAGCTTGCTAAGTCCGTAAACATGAGCACATCGGCGTTTCATAAGCATTTCAAGCGCGTCACGGCGATGAGCCCGTTGCAATACCAGAAAACGGTGCGTTTGCAAGAAGCCCGCCGCTTAATGTTGACGGAAACAGTGCAAGCCTCCGATGCGGCCTTCCGCGTAGGCTACGAGAGCCCGTCCCAGTTCAGCCGGGAATATGCCCGTATGTACGGACGACCACCGATGCTGGATATTCAGGAGCTTCGCGATTCGATCAAGGGCTCCAATGTGCTTGGCTGAGTTTTATGAATGGTAGCAAGAGAAAGTTTGGCATCGACAAGAACAGGGCCCTGACGATAGATCGTCAAGGCCCTGTTGTCCATCGATAGTCCGAATACGCGGGCGAGTTTCACCTGTTCTTCCTCGGGCAACTATCTCCATAACGATTTGCTTCATCGGGATGAATTCGGAGGTAATCTCTTACCGCTAAATGGCGAGAAATATCTTCCTTGTTATCCCCTTGAAACACATGCACATGATGCGTGCGATTATCTCCGCCTTTTCGGAAATATCTTCTTCCTTTCATGCCAAGCTCTCCCATGCATTCGTAACCAAGACCTGTCATTTGTTTATTAAACGAATCAATTTTTTTAATATCTTTTACTACTGGCATGATATCAATGATTGGTTTGGCTTTTAACCCTGGAACAGAAGTGCTACCGATGTGATGAATGTCAATTAACTCATTACCTAATATATCTTTTATTTTTTGAGACTCCTCGCTAAACTTTTGTCTCCAATTATCACTATATTCTGTAACCACAACTTTCACCTAATCAACCTCCTCAGGGGAAATATCATTGCGATCAGTTTTGGCATTACATCATCATATAAAAGCGAGGGAAGGTGTCAATGAGATATTGAACAACTCAAAGTTATAACCGGCAGCCTAATGTTACGAATACACAATTAAGCTAACTCCACTTAAAACTGCCCGTTACTTCAATCCAGGATAAACGGCTACGCCGTCCTTGTCTTACAAGGACCAGCGCGTTTACCAAGGTTGATGCGAAGCTATATGCTACGAAAACTTATAAAGTCTTATCAATTAAAAAGAACGCTCCCACGATTTCACTTGGGCTACGTCCTCCTCGCAATATTTCCAATTATTAATTAAAGCACCTAGTTAGACGGCAGCTCGGAAGGTACCCAAAGGTTAGTCACATCGATTCCTTTTTCATCGCGCGCTTTGAGGTCACGGAGGAAGTCAAGAAATCCGACTGCGGGTTTCCAGCCGAGAATGCGTTCCGCATCCTTAAGGTCGTGCTGCTCCACCTTCTCGGGTAGCGGTATTTCATACTTTTCAATAAGTCTTCTTGCTCCAGGCACATTTTCCTCGCACCAGCCGATACCAAGATTGTTGAAATTATTTAATACTTCTTGAGGCATCCCATGATCGGTGTGAACAACAGTTCGGAAAAGACCAACTCTATGCTCCAATGCCGCTTGCACAGATGCTAAAGTGGCTGCTGCGATATCCCGCCGATCCACCCCGTTTCGCAATAGGCGTGCCCCAAACTCCAAGTATGGCCTAGGAATAAATTCATGATAGCGCAGCATGACGATGGATGCGCCTGTCATTCCGTTATAGGCCTTACATAGGTCCTCGCCGATTACTTTGGTCACCCCATAGACGGACCCCCATCCGTATGCCATGGAGGACGCGTAAACAATAGACTTAATCCCTTCCTGCCGACAGGCCTCCAAAAGATGAAACGTCCCGTCGACGTTAACGGAAAAAATCGTGTCGTCGCTCACCGGAGGATTGTGGGCACAATGCCAGGCAGCCAGATGAACGACGGCATCCATACCCGCCACTGCACGTCTTACGTCAGAAGGAGTCCGCGTATCACAACGTACAAATTCCGCTTTTTTTAAATCATCCGCAAAGGCTGGAACGACATCAGCCATACGTACGTCATATCCCGCATTCAAAAGAGCCCTGCTGACAGCTTGACCACCATTGCCGGAAGCGCCGGTAACAGGAATAATATCATTAACTGGTTATCTTTATATATTCCATCAAACAAATCTCTTTCAGTGAGCGAAGAGACCGCCGATCATACAGCAGCCTCGTTCTGGTTGAAGATTCATCTATCATATCCATTAGCGGAACAATGTGCTAAACTATCCGTCGCTTAAGATCAGTCAGCGAACGATAGTCCTTTGGCGGCGAGTGCTTGACGGATCAGACCTAATGCTTTTGGTCCCATACCATGCAACTTTAGTACCTCGGCCTCGCTGATCATCGTGAACTGCTCAAGCCGCAAATATCCCGCCCTAGCGAGTGCTCGTTGTACCGGCTTGCTTATTCCGGTCGGAAGATCACTTTCAAGTTTTGGTTCATTGATATTTGTCAACGCTATTTCTCCTTTCTCCGGAATAGTTCAAAGTTGTTCAGCCATTAGAGCTCAATGAGTTACTTTGTGATGCCGATACTTGTTGTGTGCTTCGGGACCATAAAACGACTGGTATCAGTAAAAGAGCAAGGCCACCTCCAATAAGCGATAACGTTGAGTAACTGGAATGTGCTAATACCATACCGGATAGTGCTCCACCCGATGCCCCAGCTAGTGCAATTAATACATCAATCGTTCCTTGAGTTTTTGCACGAGTTGATGGATCAGTTGCATCTACAATAAGTGCCGTCCCACTGATCAAACCAAAGTTCCAGCCAAGTCCCAACAATGCAAGAGCAATTATGATTACCAACATAGAATCAGCAGGCGCTACAGCTGCAACAATACCAGCAGTCAATAGAACACCACCCGAAGCTATTGACATAGCTGTGCGACCGATCTTATCAACAAGAATACCTGTTATGAGCGAAGGAAGATACATCGAACCAATATGGATGCCTATTACTAATCCAACATCACCCAAACTATGCCCGTGGTGCTTCATGTGTATTGGTGTCATGGTCATAATTGCGATCATCACGATTTGAGTTAAGATCATTACTGCTGCCCCTACAATTAGGCCCCTGTTGTTAATTTTTGGTGCGTTCGTTTGCGCGTCAACGGATTGGCTCAGGTCTGATTGTGCTTTAATTATAGCTTTCGCGACAACGAATGGGTCTGGGCGGAGGAAAGTCAAAAATACTAATCCAGCAAGGATGTAAGCTGCGGCAGCTAAAATGAAAGGTCCCGCAAGGGCCGGAACACCAATTGACGTTGCAAATTGGCCCATAAGATCCATCATGTTAGGACCTGCAACTGCACCGAAAGTAGTCGAAACCATTGCAATACTAATCGCTATTGCCCGCTGAGTAGGATTAGCTATATCTGTTCCTGCATAACGAGCTTGTAAGTTTGTAGCCGTGCCTGCGCCGTAAATAAGCAGTGAAGCGAATAGAAGTATAATACTATGATTTACTACAGCCAATATTACCCCTACAGCACCAAAACCGCCTGCCAAGAAACCTGCCGCAAGCCCCAAACGGCGCCCGTATCGTTGTGAAAGACTTCCAACAAGCAATGCGGCCACAGCAGATCCAAGAGTGAAGAATGCGGCGGGGACACCTGCAAAACTTTCCGTTCCCAACATATCCTGTGCAAGGAGTGCGCCAACCGTCACTCCTGCAGCAAGCCCTGCACCGCCAAAAATTTGTGATATGACCACAATTAGCAAGGAACGTCTATACAGTTGTCTCCTCATATTTGGTGAATTGATGTAACCTCGTATATGAGTGTCTTTTATACTACGGGGTTCATGCGTCATCGCTTAGAACACCTTTCAAGTGGTTTGGTTAATAGTAGTGCCTTTAAAAAGTCAGCACTTTGTCGCTCCATTCTACGAGGTCAACACAATCATTCATTGTTGAGATTGGGCAAGCGGTTTGTTCTTCTAATTTCCTTGATTTAAGGCAAGTTCCACAGGCATACAAAGTTCCACCTAAGTCAGTAAGCTTTTGCATTTCTTCATGCACATTAAATTTTTGATCACGTATTTCTTCGCATTTAACAGCTTCTCCCATCAGAAATAATTTGACGGAGTGCTGGCGTTTTAGCGACGTATTAGCGAAACGAAAGGCATTCCATGCTTTTTCAGGTTCTTTTGTTTCTAAAATGATGCCAATTTTCATACTAAAGCATCTCCTTGAGATGAAATATTAGAATGCTCCACATAACGCGTCCATTCATGTACGCCTTCTTCTAAACGAGATGCTTTAATACCTTTGCTTTTCAAGATTTCAACCGCTTGAGCAGACATTAGACAATAAGGACCTCGGCAATACGCCACAATTTCCATATTGACTGGTAAAGACGCTAGTTTTTTCTCTAGTTCTTCAATAGGGATCGAAATAGCACCTGGAATATGGCCCATTACATATTCATCCTCTGGTCGTACGTCTAGCAACAAAACTTCTCCTTTTTCCATCCTTTCGATAAGCTCTTCTAAAGCTATGGGTTCCATACTCGCATGATGTTGCAAAATTTCAGTCTTAAGCCGCTGAATCTCCACTAATTGCTTTTCACTAAGACGATGTAAGGACACCATAAAATCAGCGACAGATAGTTCAGCAATTTCATAAATCACATAATTACCCTTTTTATTGAATCGAACCAATTTGGATTCATGCAACGTTTGCAAGTGTTGCGATACATTTGCAACGCTCATTCCGGTAATCTTAGCAAGTTGATCTACAGATTTGGGGCCTTGAGCAAGTAAGTCGATCAGCTCCAAGCGTTTAGGACTAGACAGGCACTTTCCGATACGAGCAAATTCCTGATAAAGTTGATCTTTCCATTTGCGTTCTAAGCTCACAAAAAACACCTCAACTATTCAATTGTTTTATTGAATAGTTATTATGGTAAACCCAGTTCAACAAAGTGTCAACCATTAGTTTATTTTCGCTACACAGTTAAATTTCGCATTTAATTTCCGAATAGAGTAAAAAGATCGCCGATCGTTCCCACGGCAACCTCGTGTGGTTGGTTAAAACGGTATTCTTCCATATAGCCATAAAAATTTAGCCAAAACCCTTCGATGGTTCTCTTCTCAATCTGGTGTTTGATTGTCCATTCTGATATTTTGTTTATCACTTCTTCCCCCCTTACAGACAGGCTGTAGCGCGGTACTATCTTTTCCTTTAATTATATAGTGTTTGAGTGAACAGAATATATTCGCAAATGAAGTTGTTGCCAAAATATATTTCCAAATCGCATGAAATACATCGCTACGATGGATTATAAAGGTAAAAGGAGGTGATCTTATGAACATTATGGACGGAATGGATGCAGCTCGGTTCACATCTGGCAACCCTGATAATAAAAAAAAGAAAAAACAAGCAAAAAAGGATGCAGAGACAATACAAGACCAGGTTCTGAGAAATCTCAATAACAAATAATGTTTCTCTGAAATTGACCTTTGAACAGGGTAACTAATTCTTTGTTACGGACAAAAAAAGAAGGCTGTCGATTTCAATCGGCAGCCGGCTGAATATATTTTATGGACCTATCGTTTCCGTTAGCACAAAGCTTATTCTTCAGCTAAATCCACATTATGATAAACCTGTTGAACATCCTCCAGATCTTCGAGAGCATCGACCAATTTCTCAAACTGCGCCAGCTCGTCTTCCGAAAGAGTTACGTAATTTTGCGCAAGCATGGTCAGCTCTGCGACGATAAATTCAGTAATGCCCTTCTGCTTCAACGCGGTTTGAACGGCATAAAGCTGTTCCGGTTCGGCATAGATGATAATCGAATCCTCTTCCTCAATAATATCTCGAACGTCTAAATCTGCCTCCATCAATAGCTCCAAAACTTCGTCGGATGTTTTCCCTTCGATTCCGATGACGGCCGTCGGACTGAACATATAAGTTACGGAACCACTAACTCCCATGCTTCCGCCGTTTTTATTAAAGGCCGAACGTACGTCCGCGGCAGTACGGTTTACGTTATTGGTGAGCGTATCGACGATGATCATGGCGCCATTCGTACCGAATCCCTCATAGCGGAGTTCCGAATAACTCTCTTCCGAGTTTCCTTTGGCCTTCTCAATCGCGCGGTCAATGATTGCTTTCGGTACATTGTACGTTTTGGCTCGTTCGAGCACAAATTTTAAAGCTTGATTGGATTCCGGATCGGGTTCACCCTTCTTCGCCGCGACATAAATCTCGACTCCGAACTTGGCATAGATCCGACTCGTGCTCGCGTCCTTCGATGCTTTTTTTTCTTTAATATTATTCCACTTACGCCCCATGCTGTACCTGCTTTCTTATTATTTATTCCAACTTGCAGCAAACGCAAGTCATGACGATCCTTATACTATTATATTCAATAAAGCGGTACTTGGACAAGTTTGCTACATATAGTTTATCTACGCCTCTGGTTCAAGGTCTGCTGTCTCTTGCTTTTTTTCCCATAAGCAAAAAAGAAGACACGAAATCTAATTTCACGTACCTTCTTTTTTAGATCTATTTTTAAACAATCCCAGGTGCGTATTGATTTTTTTCAAAGTAAATCTGCAAGGAACCGAAAAAGATACGTCCTTGATTATAATGAATTTTACAAGTGTATCCGTAAGACTTTAAATTACTCTGAAGTACTTTGAATCCTGGCAATTCGCTGACTAACATCGTAATTCGGCGAACAACGTAATTGGGTAATTTTGAAAAAGGTGTAGGATTAATTCCATCAGCTACTGAAATAAAAGTCGGAAATGAGGTTTTCTTATGATGCGGCAGGGAAACATAATCTTCTGCAATTTCCAATAACTCTTTATTGAGTCTATTTAGATTAATGGTAATATTTTTGTAAAAATAGATGCCGTAACCGATTCTATTGGTTAAGGGGTTCAAACGTTTCTTCCATTTCAAGACTTTAGCCGCCAAATAAGTATCACATTTTTGAACAAAAGGATCCCAATTCATTGTGGATGAAAACCATCTTTTCATGCTGATTCTCCTTCTTATGCCTGTGTCCTATTTCTTCATGCTGCAACTTAACTAATTCTTTTCTGGATTAAAATGCCTCCGTACAATTAACGCAAGACCGAACAAAATGTTTTGTTGAAATTATTTACATTTATTATCTGCCTGCGCAACTCACCGATGCGGAAGCCGCGGTCGATGCAGTTACTTGTTAGCGGAGAAAATGGCTGCCATTCGGCAGCCATTTATATATTAAACTATCATATTCGTTAATTCAATGAACTGGTTACTTACTCTTTACGATTGGGAGCACTATCAATTTATTTCGGGTGTCCATTCCCCCCTTTTACGCAATGATGCTGCCGGTCATTTCGGCGGCGGCGTCTTAGTTGAGTGTTCAGCTATCGTTCTTCGTTATTGAACTTTTTTATAAAATTTTTTTGGTCCTTTGTAAACATATAGCCACGTCGTTCGTAGAACCTATGAGCATGTATCCGACTTGGGTGGGATAACAGTTTAATCCCTGAAAATCCATTGTTCTTTCCCCACTGTTCAAGACGCTCGATCAACATGCTGCCTACACCTTGATTTCTATACTTTTCTTTAACGACGAATCCTAGGACGTTTACTAAAGAGGCAGAAAAAAGTAATTCATATGGGCTTCCATGAATATATCCTATTACCTCGTTGTTTTGTTCACAAACAAAGATGATATCTTTTGTTTTCTTTGTAATGATTTCAATCTTCTCTTTTACTTTTTCTTCAGAAAATACATGCAGATTCGGGTTAAAGTCTTGGTTTAACAAATAAATATCATGATAATCAGTTACCCTAATTTCCCTAACATTTTGTTCTATCATTTCTGAACGCCTCATTTCGCAAAATCATCACGAACACCTGAAATAAATGTTATACGTCTCTGCATATTTTAGCAATGCCCTGCACTTGCACTAATCTACTCCATCCATCTATCCTATGCTTCATGTTTACAATCTTAGAAAAGCAACATTATGAAAATGTAAAAATCCGGCCAAATGTCGGATGACAAAGGGTCGGATTAATAAGCTGTTAGTAGATGTTAGGCTGCACTTGCAATTTAATCCATGATGGAACCGCAGGTCAGGTTTGCGATGGTTCCGGTCATCGCGCTGGCCCGATCGGAAGCCATGAAGACCGCTGCATTGGCAACCTCGTTCAAAGTTGGGAGATGTCCAAGTAGGGTCCCATTTTCCATGTACGTCTTCACATCACTCTCGCTGCCTTCACCTTCATTTGTCCAAGTCTCCGGAATGGCATCGGGTCGCAAGCAAACGACACGAATCCCCTGCGGACCAAGCTCACCCGCCAAGCTGCGAGAGAGTGCTTCGATACTGGCGCATGCTGTTCCGAAGCCTCCGGTCAAATGGAATCTGCTGTCACGCCCGGATAATCCGGCCGCGGATGAAGAGAGGGTCAAGATGACACCGGATCTTTGCCGCACCATATGCCGTGCAGCTGCGGTCGCTGTAAGGAAATGCGTTTTGACGCGTGTCAAGATCGGAAGAGTAAAGTTTTCGCTTGTCATCTGAATGAGCGGGGTTCCCATATCTCCCCGGATCGAAATCGCGTTGAAAGTGATATCAATACTGCCTGTCTTCTGTACAATCGCATCGAGATGCTGCTCGATAGCCTGTGGATCGAGAGCGTCGACTTGAGCCGCTTCGGCTGCTCCTCCCGCAAGGGATATTTCTTCAGTCAAGGCTTCAAGCTTTGGCAGTGTGCAGCCAGCAAGGAAGACTTTCGCCCCGTCACGCGCAAAAGCACGGGCAACCGTACTGCCGATTTTCCCTCCTGCCCCATAGATCACGGCGTTCTTATCCTTGAGCAGCATATGTCTTCCTCCTTGATTCGGTACGGGATTTCGTATCCTCCGATAGAAGAAAAGGCCTTAAATGTCCCATAGTTTAGACACCCTTTCAAAATGAGGTTTAGAATGGTACAAGCTTATTATATAAATGTAATACATGTTTCGTTTCTTATGAATTGCTATTTTGATTTATATATCTGGCTAATTTCATTTTAATCCTTCATTAAGGTTTTCGTTATAATTTGTTAAAAAGTTTGGCTTAGTATGAAGATCAAACCAAAAAAGGAGAGTTGAACTATGTTTACTAAAAGAATAATTGCCCTCTCTGTTGTAAGTGCCTTATTATTGACCGGGACTTCCGCTTACGCTGAATCTAGCATCGGCCAATCTTCATCACCTTCCATCCCTCAAAAAAAAGAAGCACTTTTATCTAATCTTGCTTCTAAGCTCGGCATTAGTACCAACGGATTAACTACGGCACAAATCCAACAAGCGATTAAGGATAAGGAGACGGCTAATCTTCAAGCTAAAGCAACTAAGCTTGGCGTTGATACGACCGGATTTACCAATGCTCAAATTCAGCAGGCCATTAAAGAAAAACTGACGGCTAATCAAACCGCCCGCTTGTCTGCCATTGCCTCCAAGCTCGGCATTAATACCAGCGGTTTGAGTAATGCACAAATCCAACAAGCGATTAAGGATAAGGAGACGGCTAATCTTCAAGCTAAAGCAGCTAACCTTGGCATCGATACGACCGGACTTACCAATGCTCAAATTCAGCAGGCCATTAAAGAAAAACTGATAGCTAATCAAACGTCCCGATTGTCTGCCATTGCCTCCAAGCTCGGCATTAATACCACAGGTTTGACTCTTGCACAAATCCAACAGGCGATTAAGGATAAGGAGACAGCTAATCTTCAAGCTAGTGCAGCTAAGCTTGGCATTGATACGACCGGGCTAACCAATGCTCAAATTCAGCAGGCCATTAAAGAAAAACAGATAGCTAATCAAACGGCCCGCTTAACCGCCACTGCCTCCAAGCTGGGCATTAACACCAACGGATTGACTTTGGTACAAATCCAACAAGCGATTAAGGATAAGGAGACAGCTAATCTTCAAGCTAAAGCAACTACGCTTGGCGTTGATACGACTGGACTCACCAATGCTCAAATTCAGCAGGCCATTAAAGAAAAACTGACAGCTAATCAAACGGCCCGCTTGTCTGCCATTGCCTCCAAGCTCGGCATTAACACCAACGGATTGACTTTGGCACAAATCCAACAAGCGATTAAGGATAAGGAGACGGCTAATCTTCAAGCAAGTGCAGCCAAGCTTGGCATTGATACGACCGGGCTAACCAATGCTCAAATTAAGCAAGCAATCCATAACCGAAAAACAGCAGCAACCCACTGAAATCAAACTTAAACTTTAGCCCATTCAATAACAGGAGCAGGACGCCGCAGAGGCGCTTGCTCCTGTTGTCTTTATCAAGCTATCCGATTGATAGGCTTCCGTCGATACCGGCAGCTGTTGTCATTGTGCAATCGTCTTCGTTAGCTCAGAAACGAGGATACTGATAAAGCCTTTATTTTGAAAACGAGCGAGCAGATCCAAACGACCTTTGCGAGCGCGATTTGAGTTGCAAAGAATGAGATGAAAATTGGTCTGATTAACTGCATAATCTACAATTGTTTGAGTGATGGCGTACTTGACAGTATTAGGTCCTTGTTTTGGTAGTAAGATTTTGTAATAGGTGTTGATGAATTCAGCCTGGTTATCTTGGTCAATCACGAGTGAGTTGTCCAACTGTTGTTCTAAAGCTTTAGCAAATGTAGTTTTCCCGCTATGGGTTTTACCGACAGTAATAATGACTAACCTTTTCATCAAGGCAGCTCCATTCTTCAAGGTGGGACTCGGTTATAACCATTCTTTCTCTTCTGTTTTTTTCATCTATAGCTACAATAATCCTGTAATACATCATATTTACAAGGAAGGGTCGACACAATTATGGAAATCGGAGCGCTTCAATATACATGCTCGGAGGCAAAGCAGTTTGCCACTCACGGACAAATTGAGGAATGGGTTCACCTTTATTTGAATTCAGCAGGTAAAAACCCTAAATTTTCGGAAGGTCTAAAGAAACAAAAACGACATTGGGTCGGTCCAATTCTTGTTGACGTTGATCGGTTGCATCGTTGTCACGGACCTGAGAATGAACCAAATATGGAGTATTACTCTTCGGTGGCTCATTGGGAGTATAAAGTTGGCCGATTTGAACAGATGTTTCGCGATGGCTGGGATGCTCCACCACCAATTTTACAACATATTAATGGCGCACTATCTGTCCGTGATGGTAATCGACGTACAGCAGTACTTAAGCGTGCCGGTATCAAGGAGTATTGGGTAATCATTTGGGATGATGAAAGCGCAGAGAACATTTGGAACACACTCCGTAACTAAAGCCTAAATCAGCCCAAACCCCAATCATCCCATACCCCTTGCAGTGGCTTTATTGATCAGGTAGCAGCAGCTTTCGGCACAAAGTTCCTCCCGTTTATGGACATTCCATTTTAGCTTAATAAACAAAATCTCCCTTTTCGTTAATGGTCTGTTGAAATCAGTAATCTTTTACCCATCAGCCATATTGCCGTGCCGGTGCCCCACAGAATCAGGGCGGAACCAAGGCCGACAACAGACATATATGCCATCTAAGGTGAACTATCATTATGCAGAGCTACACTTGTTGGCTTTATGAAGGAAGGCTTTGATCAATGGATGAATGATATTTTTCAATGCTGAACGTTCTGGTTGAAATAACGTCCCAATAAAGAAAGGATGCTGATCAAGCTCCATAATACGAACTTCACCATCAAGGTCTACTCCAGCAACGCGCAAGCCTGCTTTTTCTAACATAGGGCGAAATTCAGAGTTCAAGCCGTAATTACAAATCCCATACTGTTCAATAATCTCATGTGTTCCATAAATATCTATTACTTTTGAACCGGGGGTCAGCTTAAAAGTATGCATCTTTTCACTAACCGAGCATGTGAGAGGAGCAACTAATATCAAAGAAGCGGAAGGATTTTCCTCAGCATGATCCGCTTCAGCAAGCCCCATCACATTCCTTGCAAACTCAATTATCATGTGCTGAAAACCACCGCACGTACCTAATAAAGGAATCCGATGTTCGCGAGCAAACCGGATTCCATTGAGGGCCCCTTGCATGCTGCGGTAAGGACTGGCAGGAACTACCCAAAGTGCATGATACTTGGATAGCTTCTGTTCGAAATCTTGATCCAACGAAGGTGTTGAAACCCATTCGAAATTGATATGCACACCCAGGTCATCTGCTACTAATTGGATTGCCCGAGGTATAGCCGCATGTGCCACGACTTCCTTATCATAATCACCAATTAATCCGATATTGCACACACTAACACATCCTCTCCACTTATTGTTATAGCAATCAACAAAGCATTAATTATAAAGTGGCATTCACTTCAAATCAAGAATTAATTAGCTGAGTGAAACACTATCGTTCCTCATTTTAGTTTAATGTGTTAATCCCTACACTGCTCTTTGAAACTGGCTTATATACAATTCATAATAGAAGCCTTGGGCCTCCAAAAGCTGGCGATGCGTCCCTTTTTCAACGATTTCCCCTCCGCTTAGCACGACGATCATATCGGCGTCTTGAATGGTGCTTAAACGGTGGGCAATTACGAAGCTCGTGCGGCCTTTCATCAGGCTTTTCATCGCTTCCTGTATGTGCATTTCCGTTCGTGTATCGACACTGCTCGTTGCTTCATCCAGAATGAGAATGGCGGGGTCGGCCAATATCGTCCGGGCGATGGTAAGCAGCTGACGCTGTCCTTGGCTCAAATTGCTTCCTTCCGCAGTCAAGACAGTATCATAGCCATGGGGCAGCCTGTTGATAAAACCATCCGCATTGGCCAGCTTAGTCGCAGCATCGACTTCTTCGTCCGTTGCGTCCGGACGGCCGTATCGGATGTTCTCGCGAATACTGCCGGCGAAAACGTATGCGTCCTGGAGAACCATTCCAAGCTTGCTGCGCAAGCGGTTCTTCCCCATACGCCGGATATCGAGGCCATCGATCGTTATGGCGCCTTCATCAATTTCATAAAAACGGGTTAACATGTTCACAATGGTTGTTTTGCCTGCCCCCGTTGGCCCGACCAACGCAATCTTATCGCCAGGGTTTGCCGTAAAGGAGACTTGCTTCAAAATAGGCGACTCCGTTGTATAGCTAAAGGAAACCTCATGAAAGATGACTTCGCCTCTCACTTCTCGGAAAGCTCGCTCCTCATCCGATTTATATTCCGAGTCCATATCCAAAATTTCAAAAACACGCTCGGCACCGGCAACGGCGGACTGAATCATATTATATTGATTTGCCAATTCATTGATCGGCCGGTTAAATTGTTTCGAATAATTTAAGAAGCTGACGATAACCCCTATCGTCGTCCAATCATGAAACACCATCCAGCCCCCTACGGCTGCGATGAACGCAAAGCTCAGGTTATTGAAAAAGTTCATGACCGGGCCCACCATGCCTGATACGATTTGCGCTTGGACTCCGGCCCGATTCAGTTTATTATTAATCTCTTGAAATTGTTTGACGGCCACGGCTTCGCGGCGAAACGCTTTTACGACTTTCTGGCCGCTGACGGTCTCTTCAATAAATCCGTTCAACTCTCCGAGCGCTTGCTGCTGTCCCTTAAAGTAATTTCGGGTCAGGCCCGAAATCTTCCTGGTTGCAACCAAGAGAAGCGGAATACTTACCAAGCTGACAACCGTTAGAAACAAGTTCAAGCGCAGCATCATAACGAGCGAACCGGTAAGCGTAATGATACTGGTCAGCAGTTGGATAACACTTTGATTCAAGGAATTGGATACATTTTCGATATCATTCGTAGCTCGGCTCATCAGCTCCCCATGGGGACGGCTATCGAAAAAATGGAGCGGCAGCTGTTGAAATTTATCAAATATGTCATGCCGCATTTCCTGCACCGTCCGCCCGGCTACACCCGCCATTACGTAGTTTTGAAGACAAGTAAACATGCTGCCCAGCAAATAGAAGCCAAGCATGAATAAGCATAACCATACAAGACCGGCAACATTTTTCGGAATGATATAGGCATCGACGGCTCTTCCCATGAGATAAGGACCGACGAGCCCAATGATGGAGCTTAGCAGGGTGACAAAAGTGACGATTAACAAACCGGTACGCTGCCTGACTAAATAGCCCCATAGTCTTCTTACGGTTGCGTAAGTATTTTTAAGCCGTACCTTAGGACCTATGAACCTGCCGGGTCCGCCAATCGGGGGGCCCTGCACCTTCAAGGAATCGAGCTGAGTTCGGTTAACGTGCTCTGACATAGGATAGATCCTCACCCTTCCATTGAGAGCGATAAATATCTTGATAGATCAGACTGCTCCGAAGAAGCTCATCGTGCGTTCCTTCAGCTGCAATTCTTCCTTGATCAAGAACAAGGATTTTATCCGCATCAATGACCGATGAGATGCGCTGAGCGATGATAAGGTTAGTACTTTGCTTCATCAGATTTTTAAGCGACCTCTGGATTCGCGATTCCGTTCCGAGATCTTGATGAAGGAATGAGCCTCGGCCGCTTTGGCTGCAGCCTCCACTTCTTCCTGAACGGCATCAGGATACCCGAAACGGATGTTGTCCCGGATATTTCCGCTAAACAATATCGATTGCTGTAGCACGATACCGATTCGGCTTCGAAGAAGGTCTAGCGGGATCTCTCTTACGTCGGTTCCGTCAATGTGCCGCTTGTCGTATCGTAAAAGCGTGGTATTAAATTGACCAGAGAAGATTTTCCCGCCCCGGTAGCGCCCAAGATCGCGATTGTCTGGCCGGGCTCGGCCCGGAAGCTTATATCTTGCAATACAAAATCCTTTTGTACGTTATCGTAGGCAAAAGAAACGTTCTCAAAGATCAACTCTCCCGAGTGGAAGGCGTCTTCCTGCTTAAGCTTCTTCAAATCATTGATCTCGGATTCCAAGACGAACACTTCATTAACCCTTTCTGCGGATGCCTGGGCGCGGGAAACGAAGGACAGCATATTTCCGAGCATGAGCATGGCAAAGAGCAATTGTATCACATAGTTGATAAATGCAATTAGATCGCCGATAGAAAGGCTTCCGTTCCACGACTGTAATCCTCCGTACCACAGTACGGCTACGATGCTGACATTCATGATCAGCATCATGATCGGCATATTTAATGCAACGATCCTACCGGCTTTGACAGCGTTTTCCGTAGTATCACGGTTAGCGTGAGCAAACCTTCTACGCTCGTACTCTGACCGGACAAACGCTTTAACAACCCGGATCCCGGACAAATTTTCTTGGAGCACTGTGTTTACGCGATCCAATCTAGTTTGGACTTTGGCGAAGAGCGGATAGGAAAGACGAATCAGAAAAAATAAGACAATGAAGAGCGCCGGAACGGCAAAAACTAAAATCAGCGTCAATCGAAGACTGATGACGATCGCCATCGTCAAGCTGCCAATGACGAGCAACGGGGAACGGACGAGAACGCGCAGGATCATTTGCACGAACGTTTGAACTTGAATTACGTCATTCGTCAACCGGGTAATGAGAGAACCGGTATTCATTTGATCCAGATGACGAAATGATAACGATTGCACTTTTTGAAATAAATCATTTCTCACATCCGCTCCGAAGTTTTGGGAAGAGATGCTGGAAAAAACCGTACAGCCTGCACCACCGATTAAACCGATAAGGGCAATACCGATCATCTGCAGTCCCGTATTTTGAATCAGACTCAAATTGCCTTTCATGATACCGTCGTTAACGATATGCGCCATCAGCTTCGGCTGGAGCAAATCCATGTAGACCTCAATCAGCATCAACATCGGCGCCAATAAAGCGGATTTCCAGTAAGGCTTCAAATACGATTTCAATTTCCACACAGTATCTCACCTCTATTGACGAATGTCTTTTTATATCGCCGCGGCGAGTAAGTTAGGACAAATACGTGATTTTGGAAGCAATCGGCGTTCTTGGTTTGGCAGCCGGGACTTCCGCCGGGTATCCAACCCCGAATACTCCAATAACATCGTAATCTTCAGGAATACCGAGAATTTGACGATTGCGAGGCAAAACGCCCAAAGATGTCCATCTTACACCGGCGCCTGCTTCATGAGCGGCCAATAAGAAATTCTGTACGAAGCAAGAGGCAGCAATGACATTCTCGTCACGTTCGAACTCAGTCGGAGCATGTTTGGACAATACCGCAAGAACGACAGGCGCACCGCCAAAGTCCGCTTTATGATTTAATTTCGCTCTTGTATCCGGTCCGATAAACAGGAGCTCCCACGGTTCGTTCAAACGATGATTGGGCGCATAACTTGCAGCCTCCAGCCAAGACATCAATTCATCGCGATAAATCGGATCCGGCTTAAAATCTTTAATATTTCTCCGGGTTCTAATCACATCAATTGTTGCCATATTTTACATCCTCCCCATCACTTTTATTATCGCATTCAAAAGGTACTTCACGAAGTTCAAACGTATGGATAAACTCTTGGATGATCGTATCGACCGCTTTTAATTCACCGCTTATGACTTGCTTAATGGACTCGTATTCAGGCTGATTCAGCTGCTGCATTAAGGTCGAACGCTTTACATTCAGTCTCTCCAGAAATGCGATAGCCCTGCCTCGGCGAAAGGTTTGAGCACTTTGGATACGCTGCTCGGAACAATCCTTCATTCCGCATTTATCATCATGCTCATGACCTCGGTGCTCCCAGTGCCCTTTTTGACCGTGATGCCCTCTATGTCCATGTCTTCCTTCGCGCATCTTTACTCTCCTCCCTAGATTGTATACAAACGTATACGTAATTTCATATGTATACAAATGTATACTACTTTCGGGTGATTTGTCAATATTTTCTTATTTGCAAAAAACGCTTTCAATATTCATTACCGCTGCGCAAAAAGTTCCAGCATTTTGAATAAATCATTTAAATTTACACAAGCTAGCATCGGTATGATGGAAGAACAAACCAAAGAAGGAGGTATGAAAAATGAGCAACAGCCTGGATGCCATCCGCGCCGATCAGCAGAACTTCCTGGACGCGACGGAGGACGAAGTCAAGGAAGTGCCGGCCTCTACGAACGCGGGCGAAGCGGTAGAAGCCATCGTGGCCCATATCAACAAATATGATGTGCCGGAGGAGAAGGAAGAAGCTCCGGATGCAGGCCGGTAAAAAAAGAGAAAACCCGGAATCGGTTGAATTCCGGGTTTTCTTGCTGACAACATTGAATCCCGGTGACGGCATTTACTTCAACTCCTTGGAAGAGCATCTCGTTATCCCTATCTCCCAGCAGGTCAAATATATGGCCGTATTCACGGAGCATCAGGCTAAGTCTTACGACAATGGCAGTCCTAGGGACTCCAGATAAAAAAAACGAACCCTGAAGTCCGGTTTGGACTTCAGGGTTTATTTGTGTTGCCGTTCCTATCTCCCTACATTGCTGGAACAGCGCCGAAACAATGCAACTATCCTGTCAGCCGTTGCGATAGTCTTGTTCGTTACCCCTCAACGTTACCTGCATGTCTGCTGATCGCGAATCATACCTCCATGTTTCTAACATTACAGCCTACACGTACCCCTGAGGCACCTCCAACCTCAAGAATCCGATTGCCCTCCTTGATGCTTGTAGATTTCACAAAAAATGGATTGACTAACGTTGAAATCCAAGTTAAACTGAAACAGTTATTTAGTAAATTAGTAATTTAGTAAATGAAAAGAGGGAAAGAAAATGAAAATACCACTACTTTAAAGCATAAGCCTGGTGTCGTGTCAGAAACCTATAAGCAGTAACGACCGATTCTCCCAAAACACGGAGCAAAAGGCCTTTCTTTAGGAGCCCAATGGAACGTTAGAGGAATGGTCGATATTTCTGCCAGGCTATGGGGATACCGGGAGAAACATGGTCAAGGCACGTTATCAAAAATATTAAAGGATATGGGGTATTAAAAATGTTTTCCAATCGTTATGTTCGAACTATTATCCTCTCCCGGGTGCTGCTGCAGCTGGGAATTTGGATCCGGAATTATGCCGTACTTCTTTATGTTACCGATTTGACGAATAATAATCCGGTTTATGTATCACTTATTTCGGTTGCAGAATTCGCTCCAATCTTTCTATTCGCCCTCATCGGCGGGACCTTTGCCGACCGATGGCGGCCGAAGCGGACAATGGTATGGAGCGATCTGCTGTCTTCCTTGTCTGTTGCGGCTGTGCTGCTTGCCCTCATGAACGACGGATGGATTGCACTTCTCATCGGATCGTTTGTTTCCGCCAGCCTGTCTCAATTTTCTCAGCCTTCGGCCATGAAACTGTATAAGCGGCATGTGCTAGGCGAACAACTGCAGAGCGTGATGGCGATGTCCCAAACTCTCGTCGCTGTCTTTATGGTTTTGGGTCCGGTCATCGGAACGTTTATTTTCTTACAGTTTGGAATTAAAGTTTCTCTCGTCCTGACGGCAGTTCTGTTCCTTGGGTCTGCACTTGTATTATCGTCCCTTCCCCATGACGCGGAGGAATCGAAGTCTGGCGATGCCGGCGGCTTCATAAAGGAGTTGGCGGCCGGACTGCGCTATATCAGGTCCAATCAATCTTTAAGAACACTCAGCTTGACTTTCGCGGTTGTCGGATTGGCATCGGGAATTACTCAGCCGCTTCAGTTCTTCCTTGTCATCGAGCAATTGGGACAGAACAAACAATTTCTGCAGTGGTTGGTTATGACCAATGGGGCAGCCATGTTGGCAGGCGGAGTTGCCATAATGGGGATAGCCAAAAAGGTGAAGCCGCAGCTGTTGCTCATGATAGGCTTGCTTGTCACCGCCGTTTGTACGATTGGAATAGGCGCGTCTACGATGATTTGGCTGACAATTGTCCTTTTGGTGATCAGCGGATTGTTTTATCCTTGTATTCAAGGCGGAATCCAGACGCTTATTGTACGGAACACGGAAGGGGCATTTATTGGCCGAGTATCCGGAGCGATTATGCCTGTTTTTATGGGGATGATGGTGATTGGCATGTTCATATCCGGCTATCTGAAGGATACGTTTTCCCTGCTGGCGGTATATGTGGTGAGCGGTGGTTTGATTATTATAGGTGCGTTTTTGCTGCTCCCTCTTATTATTGAGAAAAGAAGAAAAACTGAGAGAGACCCAGCATTATGACGGATAGGAAACAGCGGCGAACTAGGACAAAAAATAATTCCCAGATTGGCCGCAGTTCCATTAGACCATTGCTCTTCGTCAGTTCAGTTACAATAGTGAGTTTCATTTTCGCTTAATTTCAGACCCATCATTAAATTCTGATTCCGTTCGTACTATCCAAGTATTTCCTAAACCTATTTCGATATATTTCAACCGAGCTTACCTCTTTCTTCATTGAAGTCTAGTTTTTCCATATTATCACATATTGGAATTATCCTCCTAGTTACTTCAACGATTAGGAGCAGGTCGCCGCGGCGCCTGCTCCAGTCATAATTTTTTCACCATCGTACTCGTCTAGCTTAATTGATGAGCGCTGTGATTCCTTAATCGATGAGTGCTGTGATTCGCTATAAAAACGCCCATAATAATGAGTGATACACCGATGTAACCATGCCATCCAATACTTTCCTTCAAGAAGATAAAAGCAAATTTGATTATCCAACTAGCTCAGGATAGGTAATCGTCGTAGTTGAAAGGCAACAATGAACCAGCCGATTAAATAATTCACTCTTGATCTCGCGGCGGTTAAACCGATAACAAAACTCATCAAGATAGGATTGCAGATGCTTTGAGTCTAGGCCGTGATAAGTTCCACCAATAAAAGCCTTCGCATTAGAAATGATCGTGTGAAGCCATTTCAGAT
>NZ_JAQAGZ010000031.1 GCF_027533625.1 Paenibacillus gyeongsangnamensis
CTTGGTATAACGGATTTGATGAAAATCAAAGTCAACCAGTACCGTGAAAGATACGGACTTGAACCAATCTAACTCACCCAAATCTATGAGTAACGAGGAACTTATGATCTAGTACATTCAGTTAGAGGGAACGCGGAGTGCTGGGAAACTGGCACGCTCCGTGTGGAGCAGGGGAAAAGCTGGAGATCACTTCAAACGCTTACCTATTGCAACCGTTAGTTAAATATCGTCAACTATGCGAAACCACTTTGTGAATCATGGTTTTTTATGTTGACAAATCGTGTGATTTGACGTGAAAATCAAATTAAACAACCCAATATCTTCGTCGCTGTTCACATTATGCGATATATTCGTAATGCAAATTCGCTCTAAGGTAAAGGAAGTTGAATTAACTGATAGGATAGTTCAATCACCTTACCGCGAAGCGGTTTTCTCTTGATCAAAATTTAACATTTAACGATAACAGATACCGATTCCAATAAACATTGGCATATCGATGAATGAAAACGGGTCCTCATTCTGGGGGAATTTCCCACCATTATTATCGTGGAGGTGTTACGTAACATATGGGAGGATTTTTTGACATAAAAAAAATTGTTGATTATTTTGATCTTGTAACCAAGCTAACTTGGGCTTGTATCAGGGGAAACACTACTAGAGCCACCGAGTTGATCAATGAGCTTCGCATGTATGACTACGACCCACGATGGAGTGAGGTCATCGATGAGTATCTGTTGTTCAAGGAACAAGGCGATACGATCCCTTACGTTCGCTACAAGGATCTCAGCGATTTTGTCATTCCGATAGAAAATAAGCTGAAGATCGCTTTTATTTCCGATTGGGGAACCGGAGCTAAAGACGCTGAGAGCCTGTTATTACAGGTAATGCGCCATGAGCCTGAAATGTTGATCCATCTCGGCGACATCTATTACGCAGGTACGATGGACGAAGTGCAGAATAATTTCTATAACATTATCGAGAAAAACATAAATTTAGAGCAAACAAAGGTCTATAATCTTTCTGGAAACCACGATATGTATTCCGGAGGCAAAGGCTACTACTGGTTGCTAAAACATCTCAAACAGCAAGCCAGCTATTTCTGCCTAAGAAACGATTACTGGCAGTTCCTAGCGATGGACACCGGCCTCAATGATAACAACCCATTCACTACCCATTTGAAACTCACCTACCTCGATCCCGCGGAAGTCGTTTGGCACCTCGATAAGTTCAAGACTGCCGGCACGCGTAAGACCGTTCTGCTATCACATCACCAGTTCTTCAGTGATGGCGGAGTTGGAATGGACGAGCACGGCCGTAAAGTCGCTTTTAACCCCCATTTAAATACAGCGTTCCACAAAGTGCTTGACCAGGTAGAACTCTGGCTCTGGGGACACGAACATAATCTGATCGTTTTCGATGAATATATTAATCTGCAGCGTGGTAGATGTATTGGTGCCAGTGCTTTTCCTGTGATGGCCCATAAATTGCCATACCCAACAAAGGCAGATCTTAATCTGCAGGGATTGAACGCCTGGCCAACCATAAACAATCAAGTAATGTTAAGAACAAACAATGATGGCTTCTATAACCACGCCTACGTAATCATGACACTTGAAGACGCAAATGCCAGGGTGGATTACTATCAGGTTGATTCCATTGATAACGGTGACAGCGAGCTTTTGTATTATGATGAGATCCGTTCGTAACCGGAACCAAGCGGTAAATTCTACCTTTTATCTACCCATCTTAGTTAGGTAATTGGCAGTAAATCTATTGCAGTAATGGAGACGATACTTCATAGATTAAACCCTCCCATTTTAAACAAAGCTAGAATTACAAATAATTGGGAGGTTTTTTCATGAAGTTAAACGACTTGTGGGTGCTGTATGAAGCCGATAAGCGAATTTTAGGTTTTAGTCCTCATACCTTAAAAGCGTACTCTCTTCAATTAAGAATTCTCATCCGTGAAATAGGTGACATTGAAATTGAGGAAATTTCTTTGAGCTTGCTTAAAGAATATTTGGCTAAAGAAGCAGAACGGTTAAAACCAAGCAGCTTAGGACACCGTATTCGATTAGTGCGATCCCTATTTCGTTTTGCATTTGAAGAAGGGCATATTGCCCGAAATCCATCTCTTAAATTAAGAGAACCAAAAACGGAAAAACGCATACCTAAATTTCTGATTGAGGAAGATGTTATCCAACTTAAGATTTCTTGTCTGTCGAATCGCGAGCGTGCTCTTTTAGAATTTTTGTATTGTACAGGTTGCCGCGTTGGTGAAGTACAGAAAATAAACATCGAAGATATAAATTGGGAACATTGCTCAGCAATTGTGAATGGAAAAGGGTCAAAACAAAGAGAGATTTATTTTACGACTGAGTGTAAGGTATGGTTAAAAAGATATCTGGGAGATAGACAGGATTCCTGTAAAGCCCTTTTTGTAACAGAAACATATCCAATCCGTAGGATGGCAATCCCTACAATACGATGGACAGTCAAAAAAATGGCAAGCCGCGGCGAGGTTTCCGTGAATGTATACCCTCATCGATTTCGTCATACATTCGCTTGCCAACTACTGGATAATGGTGCACCGTTAGATTTCATCCAGGGGATGCTTGGGCATGAGAAGGCATCCACTACCCAAATATATGCCCAACTTCGGGGTGAACGTCGTAAAGAGCTGTATCGTCGCTACTTTTAAATGCCTCCTCCGGGTGGGACTCCTCTAAACTAAAGGGCAGATTAGTATGGAAAAATCAGGTAATCGCTTATGTGGGACGAATCAATACAGAGTTATTAATTTTGATTGACGTTCATGGTGGGTAACTATGAAGATTATTCTAAGGTCGGACGGACAGAACCGCTTTTTGTCATTGTTCTACTGAGGAAAAAAATTATAAAAAATTGAGGTGGTGGGGCATGCCAATACTTATCAGGCAAAAACGACTTGTATGGATCACTACCGGGGTGATCTTTGCTTTCGCCATTCTATACGCACTTGCTTTTGTTAATGATACCCCAGGGGGATTATCGGATTGGCGGATGTCGCACGCCATGGGACTGAACGGAACGATCCGTATCCCACTTGGAAAAACCCCAGAGGATGCGATCCGAAAGTTCCGACATTTTCCATCGATGCAAGTCATTCACCAAGAACCTGTAGAAGGAGGCCTCCTTCTATTTATTAAGCGATTTTATGAACAAGATGGCAACGATCTTCAGGTAGAGTATGTACGAAAAACGTGGCTCGGATGGAAGTGGGCTTGGGGCGGGGGATACGGAATCGGTGGAAGCAAGTCTCCTCTGTCAGCTAAGTCTGCGTTAAATTATATGAGTATGCCTAAAGTAAAAAGTCTCTCAACTCCTTTTCCCATGGTGTTTGGGGATGTCCTAGATTCATCTGTTAAGAAAGTAACTGTCGAGGTCAAGGGCAAAGGCACAGGCACTAGTAAATACACCGCTAAACTGACTGGAATGGGGCATATGATTTGGTTCGTGTTTCTCCCCTCGTCAGATTCCACTCCTTTTGATATCAACGGTTTTAATCAAGAAGGGAACCTAATAGCTTATAAAACAATAAATGATCCGAATGACTATGGTTCGATAGATCTCAGAAATTGATTTTCAGGTTAATGTGAAACAGTGGTAGGAAATAATGAATACGCAAATCAAAACTCTGAGTAAGACGCTAGTCCATACTTAACTCCCTCGGTACGATAGCGCGGCGATGGAACCTAAGCGTCAAACCCTACACACCTTCAAGTGGAATGAGCAGCATGAGAAAATGAAGGCAACCGAAATCACAAGGAGGTTGCCTCATGACAGCAAAAGAACAACTTCGGCAGCAATGGGCGACACGCGTTGCCGAGTTCCGGGCCAGCGGTATGACCCTGAAAGCCTGGTGTGCGGCTCACAACTGCACAGTCGACCAAATGAAATATCCCGCATCGGCCCCTTCGGCCACGCGCTTTATCCCGATCACCAGTTCAAGATTAACCGCGGTGAACCGTATCACAAGTAGGCGAATATCACCGATCATGCTTGTGTAAATAAGCAATGGCTTCCGCTCGGCTGGAAACCTCCAGCTTCTTGTAAATTGCACTCAAGTAATTCTTAACGGTTCCTTTGGTCAATAGCAATTCGGTAGCAATGGACTGATTCGACTTCCCCTGTTTCAGCAGGCTGATGATATTCCGTTCCTGAATGGAAAGTGCATGTTTAGGCCTGTCCCAGTGTTGTTCAGGAGCTGCTTCTGCTGCATTTAGAGTCTGAACTAAACGCATCTGTATACTGGAGGGGTAATTCATTCTTCCTTCCAAACAGTCCTGGATAGTAGACAATATTTTCTCTGTCTCTACCCCTTTCACTAGAAAACCGCTTGCGCCAAGACGAATGGCTTCCCAGATATATTCCTCATCCTCGAAGGTTGTTAAAATTAATATTTTCGTATCCGGAAATTCGGAAATAATTTCCTTGGTCGCTTGCAGGCCGTCGAGCTTTGGCATCTGGATGTCCATGATAACCAACTGAGGATGGTGTTTTTTCACTTGTGCGATGGTTGATAACCCATCTCCGGTTTTTGCAACTACGTTGTAATCCTCTTCCATGCTTAAAATAGCTGCGATACCATCGCGGATTAAGGGCTGGTCGTCTGCGATCACAATTTTTGTTTTATCCAATGTATTCTCTCCGTTCCATCGGTATGGACTGAAGGGGGATTGTGATTTCTAGTGTAACGCCGGTTGTAGAAGCATTATATGTAATGAATAAGCCCCCTCCCACTTCCTCAACTCTTTCATTCATTGCTTTCAGACCAAATCCGTGAATCAATTGCGATGGTGCATTTCCGTTATCGGCTAATAGAAATTGTATGGATTCAGGCTGGACTTTGAGCGAGAACTGGAAGAACGTGCTGGAGCCGTGCCGAATTCCATTGGTAAGACCTTCTTGCAGTGCTCTATAAATCGTTAGCTCAATCTTAGGTGTTAAATTCGGTATAGAATGGTCGATATCATACTTAATTTCCACGCCCGTCTGCTTTTTGGTTTCATCGATTAATTTTAGAAGCTCGGATTTGAATGCACGTTCGGAAAGACTATCACGCAACAGGTGGACGGAACCGCGAACTTCATTCAGTCCGTTACGGATATGCTCTGCCGTTCGATCGATCATCTCTTTGGCAATCGTGTAGTTGTTTCTATCGATCGCATGAGAGGCGGTTTGCAACCCGGTTAACGCAGAAGTTAGGGTGTGGCCAACGGAGTCATGGATGTCTCGGGATATTCTGGTGCGCTCTTGTAACGCAGCTTTTTGTTCCAGTTCCACAGTTGCGGCTTGAAGCTGTTCGTTGGTCGCGGCGAGCACCTGTTTTTGCTGATAAGCCATTTTCGCAAGCAAGCTTATGCCGAAAATGGCTAAAAATTCAATAAACCGCGGTAAAATCAAGTATATTTGCTCAAAAGGGGGGAAATTACGATAGATTATAACGCCTAGCAGAATGCTAACATAGCTGATGCATGTAAAGATGATAGAAAGCTTTCTCGACTGATAGAAGGTGAATTCGCCTATAAGAATCAGGAGATACGTTTGTGCAAAAAAGCTTTCCGACCATACACATACAGCTAAAGCTAACACGAGTTGAAAGTACAAAAAGAGGATGCCGGGTTTTCCAAACAAATCAATCATTATGATGTAATCTCGCAACATAACGACCGTAATATACATGCATGAAAGTAACTGGAGACCGAACGAAAACTTAGTTGTATGCAATAGCAAGAGCACCGTTGTCGCGACAACAATAATGTTCAAAATAAACTTCATTTTGTTATTTAAATGTGCATCCATTCTAGTACCCCATAGTTAAGTTGTTTTCATTTATCATACCATAAATGTTACTTAGGTCATAAAATTTGGATAATTATGTCGAAAATAAGTGGATTTCGGCCTCTGCTAGTGCACATCTTCATCTAGGAAAGAATCAAAAGAGATACCTATAATGAGGTTGTGGTGAATTTCCCTTTTAACAGGAACGGGGAACATTATCACAAGTGAAGCAGCGTCATCCATGAGCAAGACTGACCGGCAACATGAACCTTGTTTTGAGGCGGTAATTTCATGAAAAATGAATCAAAAATGCTTCAGTCATTAGATGATGCTACTCTTGTAGAGATGTATAGAAAAGGCGAACCGGAAGCTTTTAATGTTTTATTAAGACGCTATTCCAATAAGTTTAGTTTTTATGCGCATCGTTTTTATTATAAGGGTATGACATATCAAGATTCTGTTCAAGAAGGGGCTGTAGGCCTATTTAAAGCAGTTCTGAGATATCAACCTGAACGGGGAGCTTCATTTCACTCATTTGCAGAGGTGCACATTCGCGGTCAGGTCATCAACGCAATTAAAGGTGCCTCTCGTAATAAACATAGATTTCTAAATAATTCCGTTTCTTTACATAATGCAATCTTCGACGATGGAGATTTTAACCGAATGGATTTCATCAAAAATACAGAACCGTCTCCCGAGGAATTTTTCTTTCGGAATATCGATGATTATGAGGAAAAACAGAAAATCAACTTTGTCAGCGGGTCAGAAAGAAACTTTCTAAAGTTTGCTCGAGAAGAGCAGCTAGCAAGTTGGACTTGCTGAACGAAACATTATACATCCAAACGCCCAAGTAGGGCTCCCTTCCGGGTATAGGCAATCGGCTGGACTGTACTTTTATAATCGATTTCGGTGGCCAAGCTCGGACAAGGGGATTTCCTAGGGGAAATGTCCCTGCTCGAGGGGCTGCCCCGCAGCGGGACGGCGGTAACTTCCACGGCTTGTGAGCTGGTGGGACTTGGGAGTGAGTCGTTCCGCAAACTTATGACTGAGGATAGTGTACTGGCCTGGCGGGTTATGAAGGGGCTATTGAACCGCATCCGCAACTTAAACCAAGAACTGGCACAGAGCGTAGGAAAGGATTTGCAGGAAATGGCACGCAGTCTGCATGAGCATGCGCAGTGGATTTCGGGCAGTATCAAGCAGATTGCGGTGTCGGCGCAAGAGATCGATGCGAATGAGAAACTTCTAGTGGGGCAGTCCAGAGAGGTTCAGGGAATCTCTAAGGATATCGGGGCGATGCTCAATTTACTTCAACATATCGCGAGCGAGGAATCATAATTATTATATAGATTAAAAGGAGCTGGATGAGAATGTTTAAAATGTCACCGCAGGAATTGGATATTGTTCTGATTTCTAAACAGCTTGGCATGGATGTAAATAAAATGCTTACATTTATTTTTGACAAAGAAAACAAGGCTCCGGAAAACTATGAAACCCCGACAGAGGTTGAAATAGCTTGAACGTCTCGGTTATAAATTTTTATCGGAATTGTTTTACCTCAAACCCAACCTAAAATTCCCCTTATGAAACATCGATTCATCCCTTTCAAAACGTATCCGTTTCTACAAACGCACATCCTCGGCCTCAACGCAGCCATCGAGGCGGCGCGCAGCGGGGAATACGGACGCATTTATTCAGAAGGCGTAAGACCAGAAGAGAACTTCCTTCTATCGTCGATAACGATGGAACCGATCCATCGCTTGTTTTCGTTTCCGAGGGATCCGCTCAACAAAACGGGCAGGTTACTTTAGCCGAATTATTAGCAACGGTACGGGAGGGCCTGTGAATTCAACGTTATTCTATACCCTTTATTTGTATCAAAACGGCATCGGCAACTTCCAAATGGGGTATGCTTCCGCCATGGCATGGGCTTTGCTTGTCAATATCGCTTGTTTTACGGGCCTGATCTTCTTGACATCGAAAAAGTGGGTTCATTACGGGGACTAGGGGGGAAAGACAACATGGAATTGAACGTTCAGGTTCAACGATTGCTGCTGCATGCGTTCATTATCGCTGGCATAGTATTGATGCTGTATCCGATTCTTTGGATGCTGGTCAGCTCATTCAAGCCAACCGAGACGATTCTGACCGACAACAGCCTGTGGCCGAGTCATCTGACGCTCGCGAACTATGTGAAAGGCTGGAAAGGAACCTCGGGTACGTTGGACGTGGAACGATTTCTTCAGCCAGCTTTTGTACTTGAGCAGCGTCAAGAAATACACCGTAACTCTTGCTCTTCGCATGTTTACTGATGCAGGAGGAGAGGCGGCGCTGGGGTCCCTGTTTGCCATGTCGGTGTTATCAATCATCCCGGTATTTCTTATCTTTCTATTCTTCCAGCGGTATATCGTGGAAGGCATAGCTACATCCGGCATCAAGTGATTGTCTCTATTCGATATATCTTTTACCCCACGAACACATCGCATCGAGAATCGGTTTCAGGGACCATCCGTAATCATGCCGACAGGCCGTCGGATCATTGTCGGAAAATTGCCGCCGGTTGCCAGCTAAACGACGAGGGACATTCCGGAGTCCAACGGTATTTTGAAGCATTCCGTCATTTTTCTTTGAGGGGATATTCTCATCAATTATGAAAATCTGTGTTATTCTTAGCTGCCAGACTCTAAGTCGTTATCACTAGTTATGAAAATGCTCTTTGTAAATCAAGCTTTTAGATGTCATTTTTCTCACTAATTCTGACACCACACGATGAATTAAGAAGAAAAAATAAGTAAAGCCTCTCGAGGAGCTTCCTCAAGAGGCTTATTATACTCAAGCATATAATATTGTTTTTAATTAAGCATAGGCCTTCTCTTCCAATTTGACAGTTGTCAAATGAATTAATTCCGGACATGAGAAAAATTCAGCCAGTCTTTTGAGTCTTGTATATATTGCTCTCAAAATAACGGAATCCATTTCAGTGATCATGCATTCATTGGCAATGTAATCTTGGAAACTAACCTTTATAAGAAAATGGCTATCTCTTAAATTAATAGAAGTTTTGCTAATGGGATTGTAGCCGTTATTTAATATATATATGGATTGGTTCGCTGCATTTTGGAAAAGTTCAACACACTTTGTTGTCAATAGGATTTTTCTTATTGTTATTCCAGAGTGATTCTTTATGGTAAGTACGCGGGAGTCCGGATCTAGTGAATCGTTCGTCAGATAAACGATTTCGTGAACCTCGACACCTTCCATAAGCAAACGAATGATGATTGCATCTTGAGCATTGGCACATTGATTCTCAATGAAAAGCAGTTGTTCTAGTGCTTTGTTTCCCATGAATACGTTTTCATCCTTTCAATGTTCAATTGTTGTATGCGTTTGCAGGATTAAATTATACATCATATTTAAGACAAACCATACGAAGAGATATGACGTAAATTGTCGGTTCGAGTAAATAATATAATAATTTTTTTAGCGAGAGTATCATAGCAAATGCTCTTTTCTTGACATAGATAATTGCCACAGGAACCGTTGTTCGATCTGTACTTGGATTCTGTTGAAAGAGTAAACTTTGGAATGGTGCTCGGATTGGTTTAGCCCGACCTTTCACGTGAACGGTCCCCGGGTTAACCCCGCCGGTCCGCCGAAGGGAACAAGCCGTATGCTGCGCGGCGGGTCTTATTTATACCATAAATCCTACTGCAACCGTTATCGCGTCGCTGCATTTCCATAAGTTACACCTCTACAGGCAGCCTTCGGATTGGTACAATGGCTCCTAGAGGTGTTTTTATGTTCATCCCGATGTTACCCGAGAGATACGAGGAACCGTTCAATGATGGGGATTATATTTTTGAACCCAAAATTGATGGTCACCGGCTTATTTACACGCACTTAAAACGAACGACGCGAATGTATTCCCGCTCCAATAACGACATAACGAAGTTATATCCTGAGTTGTATCATCTGGCAATCGATGAGGACATCGTTTTAGACGGAGAAGTGGCGATCGTTAATCCGGCAACGGGGCTTATTGACTTTGAAAGTATTCAGGAACGCTTTGCATTGCGAGATAAGCGGGAGATCGTGAATCGAAGTATACATAATCCTGTCAATTATATCGTATTTGATATTCTTTTCTATAAAGGAAGAGACCTTCGGGGATTATCGTTAATGAAGAGACGAGAAATCCTTGCCGGCATCGATTTTGGCAATCGTCATATCGGTAAAATTCCATTCATTGAAGCGAATGGTTGTAAGCTTTTTGAGGAGATCCGCGAACGTAAGATGGAAGGGATCCTGGCCAAAAGTAAAGATAGTCTGTATGAAGGTTATCGCTCTGATCATTGGTTGAAGATTGATCATTGGCAATATGACGAATTTTATATAACGGGATATAAAAAGGATCAATCCGGCTTTATACTTTCAAAATCGGACAAGAATAGCGGTTTTAAGCAGGTGGGGATTGTATCTCGAGGAATCACCCCCATTCAGAAAATGACCCTATTCACCGAGTGGTTGGTGGAATACTCATTGCAGGAAATATCTGGATAATGGACATAAAAAACTCGTATGCCGGATTTTTTGAACCTCAGCAACGATCTCTTTTAAATGTTCGTGAAAGTTTACGGATTCTGATACTTCCTTAGTACGAGGGTAAAGTTTGTTTGCATTTCCGGTGCTAAGAAATCATCACAAGGGTCAACCAAAGTTACTGTTTTATCGTATACTTTTGTCAATAGTATGCATTCCCTTCTGTCTTGAGAAAAGAAGTTTCTTCATAACATATTGATTATACGGCATATCAGATCTCCGGATGCCCATACGTTTAAGAGGAATCGCACGTGCATGTGCAGTCTCCAGTGATGACTTTGTGTCACGAATGGGTACACCTCAATTGATCATTTATTTCGCTGTCTCGCGACGCTTCAACGCTTTCCGTTATGTTGCTCGGCGAAGACTCGGACCGACGGCCGGATAACAAGTACCAGAGCAGCGCGCATAACGAGCAAATGTATATCGCAATTAGAGCTCCTTACACATGTTCATAGGCACTGACAAGAGAATTCTTTTTTTGAAATTCGAGCAACATACCGCAAACCACAACGGAAAATGAACCTCCGAAAAACTGGATGAGCTGCATGAGTCCCATGCCTGATCCGATCAGCTTGGCCGGCAAAATACGCGACGTTTCGTTGTTTAACGATGCTATTGTTGCCGAGACTGCCGGCGAGAAGCATAGGTACCCGAACAAGATGACAGCCGGAGATGCGCCGAGATCCACCCAGAAGGCGACCAAAACGAAAGCTAAAATGCCATGCCCGAGAATCAGAAACCGCACATTGTCATACTTGTCGATCCAGCGTCCGACGAAGGGCGTAAGAAAGGCTGATAAAACGGCGCCCGGCGCGATCGTAAAGCCAATGGCCAACGGCGATTGGTCGAACAGATTAGCAAGTGCCAAGGGCATTAAAAACAAGTTGCCTAGATTCAGCATCATGATGCAGAAACCGATAGCAAGCAGTTTCCGGTACATGGGCTTAGCCAAGAGCTCCGGGTTGATGAACGTTTCTTTCGAGCGTCTGTTGTGCCATACGTGGGCGACGATCGATAACAATCCGGCTGCCAGCCAGCCGAGAGCTGCGTTACGGCAATCAGAAGCGTCGCTGCATTGACGACAGTTAGGATGGCGCCTGCCATGTCAAACCGGAACGACTTTGGCCGCTCTTTGGGGAGTAGGCGCAGCAGAATCGGGAGAAGGACAAGCACTAGGCAAGTAACGGCAAATAACCCGTTCCAGCCGATGTACTCGCTAATCAATCCGCCGACGATTGGCCCGAGTCCGAATGCCAGAGCAGCTCCCGCCGTAATCATCGAAATCGCTCTGCCTCTCCTTTCATAAGGAATATATCGGCTGGCGAGAACGAGACCAAGTCCCGCCATCGCGCCGGCGTCGGCAGACTGCGCAATCCGAGCCATAAGCAGAGCTTGAAAATTCGTCGCCATGAGCCGAAGACTGAAGAAAGCCCTAGTATCGAGAGTCCAATCCACAGCAATCTTCGAATTGGCAGCACGTCGGAGAGCCTGCTGTAAATCATCGTTGATAATGCGTAGCCGATCGTGTAGCTTGAAATAATCCACGATCCGAGAGCCGCCGAAACGCCGATATCCCGAATGATGCTCGGAATGGAGACGTTAAACATCGTCGTGTTCATCAATACGATGAACACGACGAATGTCCATACCGGCATTACAATTTTGTCATTCATGTTGGTATCATCCTTAATCTCCATCGATTGGTAGGTTGGTGATCTAACCCCAGTTTTCGTTGGTGTTCTTGCTGGCTTCTTACAGAGCGGCAAGAAGTTCTTCTGTTGTCAAAATGGCATGCGCAAAGGTAGGGCCATTAATTTCATGCGCCGGGTACATGGCCTCTTTACTAAAAGCCGATGTAGCATCTTTAACGAGAGTGACATGGTAACCAAGTTCCATGCCGAAGCGTGCAGTAGCTTCAATGCACGCATTGGCTAACATACCGATAACAATAATCTTTTGTAAACCATGCATTTTAATTTGGTGATCGAGGTCAGTATTCGCAAATCCGCTGCTGGCCCAATGCTCTTTGATGATCACATCACCCTTTTGAGGCTGAAAATCTGGATGAAATTCCCCTCCCCAAGAATCTTTAGCAAATACCTGTCCTTGTTTAGCCTTGAGTTGATATGGTGTCGGATGCATCCAAGTTTCGTAATCATCCGGTTCAGATCTGTGATGAGGTACATAAAAAACTCGAATACCGGCTTCTCTAACCCCATCAACGATCTCTTTTAAATGTTCGAATAAGTTTACGGATTCTGATACTTCTTTAGTACGAGGGTAAAGTTTGCCTTCAGGATCTAAGAAATCATTATATGGGTCAACAAAAAGAAGACCTGTTGTTGTTTTATCGTATATTTTTGTCATTTGTATACACTCCTTCATTTTTTCTGATGTTTTTTTGCAGAATTGATTTTTGCTCATCTACATATTTTGAACGTTCGTTCAAAAAAGAATGAATAAAAATATGAGCCATATTTATCCTTGACGGTATATTGGCGCTCCCAGCGGAGCTGCTAATACTCCCCCATCAACGGCAATTTCTGCTCCCTGTACATATGAAGAATCATCAGAAGCCAGGAACAAGGTAACCTTGGCAACTTCCTCTGGACTACCCATACGGTTAAGAGGAATCGTACTCGCATGTGCAGCCTCCAGTTTTGCTATTTCTTCAGGTGTTGACTGTTTCCAAATTGGTGAATGTGTTGCCCCTGGGGCGACAGTGTTTACTCGGATGCCCCGAGGGGACAACTCGGAAACTAACACTCACTCTAGCAATGCTGCTGATGGCTCCTTTACTTGCCGCATAGGCGGATCTTTCCGGTGCACCTTCATTTGCACGCGTTGAACCGATCAAGATTACCGAAGCTCCTTCCTTCAGGTGGGGCAGAGCGGCTTGTATAGTGAAAAACACTCCGGTTACGTTAACTTTAGCACTTCTTCAAAAACCGAAAGCTCTGTACTTCCTAAAGGTGTGGGAGCCGCAATGCCAGCATTAGCGAATACGATGTCAAGTCTGCCAAAGGTTGCTACTGCTGCGGACACCGCATTTTCCATGCTTGCCGGATCGGCTGCTTCCGCCTGAATCGCATGAACATTGGCACCAAGCTCCTCATCCAAGTTTTCCCATGTTGTCCCACTCCTTTTTAAAATCATTAAATAACCTAACCTTTATTCCAATACCGACATATTCATTTCAATTATCTGACGTAATTTTTCCCTGTCCGTTATAGTCTTAACCATAACGCGAAGTCCAATTAGTGCATTATTAAAAAAATAAGACAGCAATTCCGCGTTTAGCGTCTTGGAAAATTCTCCGGATTGTTGGCCTTTCACAATGATGTCGCGTATTAACTGTTCTGTACGGGCCCAGTCTTGAAGAACCCATTCTCTGGACTCAGAATCATGTTTGGCCAACTCAACCGCTGTATTCACTACTAAGCAGCCATCAGGAGACTCTTCTCGCTGACGGATTGCCATTTCAAACAACAGTCGGATTGCTTCCTTGGCAGAACGGGTATCAGCCACACGACGCTTAACCGATTGCTCTAACATTTCACTATAGCGTTTCAATGCTTTGACATACAAGGATTGCTTATCGCCAAAGGTATCATACATGCTCCCTTTATGAATCCCCATATGTGAGACCAGCTCCTGTATGGATGTCTTCTCATAGCCTTGTTCCCAGAATAACCGCATGGCTTTAAACAGAACGGCATCTTCATCGAATTCCTTTGTCCTGGCCATCTCAATATCCCTCCTTTCAAAGCAAATTTAGCATATTAAGAACGATCGGTCAAGAATTATTTTGAACGATCGTTCTTAATATGTGTTGTGCCGAATACGATGCCAAATCTGCCGAAGGTTACTTTTACTGCGGAAAGCATACTTGCTGGATCGGCTTCATCCGCCTGATTCGTTGATAGTACCTGTATGTCTTAAATACTCACCCATGAAATACTTTAGCTCATCATAAGTGAGAAACGTTACCATATCTTGCTTTGGTATGTCGTCCTCCCTCATATCTTTGCGATAGAACTGTTCAAGATTTAGCAAGGATCTTCGCCATAAAACAAATACGTATGCATAGGGACACAAATTCGGGAAGTCTAATCCTGGTTCTTTCCGAAGTTCCCAGAACTGTTGTATACAATATCTATGGTCATGGAGAACTTTCTTCACAGTCTTGCCCCTTCAGCAAGCAGCTTAATCTCTTCATCCGTTTCGTTGCACGTAGATTGGCTTATTCGCGGGATTTCAAAGAAAGCACGGAGAACCGGATGTATTAAACCAAAGGGCACCGACCCGTACCGTTAGCAAACCGGCCTCCACCCCTTGGACAGGCGTAACGAAGGAATGAGAGGGCATAGACCCGTTGAGACATGGGAGTGAAAACCTCCAGGGGCGGCGTGGAGAATGCGTGCAGTATATGGAAGGATATGGGGTTACAACCTCCCCCTTTATTTCCTCACGCCTTCATGTTGTTCTGGTCTGCTACAATGACTCTTTTACTATCATTCTGTATTTCTGCCAAGGTTGAAATCCTGCGAATAAGCGAGCATTCGTGAGAAAACTAAATCGTATCGAGGGAGCTTAATGGGCTGCCGATGCCGATTAGCCTTTTAAACCACCGTTGGGTTCCCCCTTTCTCCTATCCGTTTATTAGACAATCATCAAATCGGCTATGAATACAAGTTCTTGTCCTCTGACAGGTTGCTGTCAATCATCCGTGGTCGTCCCCATCTCTGACGCTTCCTCTATCTCATGACAATGTGTATGGTGATGACCAACCCAAAAATTACCCCGGATTTCGAGTTTTGCAGGGGCGGAATGGCCGTAAATAAATAAACAGCTGATATTTTCATCACAGCAGCAGAGTCTCCTATTTGGGTTAACTGTTGCTGTGATCTTTTTTCTAATATTCAATATGATTACTTTTATTAGTGAAATATGCAGTCAAATAGAACTGAGCGACGATGAGAACAATATTTACATAAAGCCATATATAAAAATGAAGATAAGATACCGAAACTATCTGAATGACGGTACCCTTCGGTCCCCTGAGCTTGCAGAGCTTATTTAATTTGTTCATAAGAAGATATTTGTAAGCCCTCCATAACATTGGGGGGCTTTTTTTAATGCGTTTTATCCAAGTATATGGGCTTGGGGGAGGCTGATGTGACGGTATTGTCAACTTTTTTTACGCGGAATTAGCTTCTGAACGCTGCCGATGGAAGCTGCCGTATCGTACTTAACAAGGGACTTGTATGAGTCCCGGCAGAAGCTCTTTCGAATTGCTGCGGGATTCATTCCTGCTCAACAATAAAAGTCAGATAATGACGGCAGTATTCGAGTACATTTTCACTAGTGAATTGGTAACCTATTGATGAAAGAATAGATTCATAGGGGGACTGAGGGATGATGATGCAGGAATTGGAAAAATATGCTTTAGCGGCATTAATCATAGGTACAATGTTGATTCTTTGTATCGACGTCGTTAGAAGGAACGAACAAATCGTTCATTCGCTTCATCCGTCGGATGCGGAAAACGAGGAAACGTTCGCAATGCAGGAAGAACCTCTGGTGTATCCCCTTTATGTGGACTGCAGCCAAGATTTAAGCAAAAGTTTTTCTACGCAAAATCCCCCGGAAATCAAATCTCCCGGTCACCAAGCCAGCGCTTAATTAGAATAATGAAAAGGCTTAAAATCCATGAAAAGACTTTATAAATTTTTGCAACTTACTATAATTAACGTAACTAGCTTTAAAAATTGTATTTATATATAAAAAAAGTCACTACTTTCTATCTTATAGTATTAGAATTATAATGGCTTATAGAGATGTTCTAATATAGAAAAAGTAGAGGAGAGAATCTTAATGAAAAAGGTAGTAGTGACAGGCGGCACGGGACGTCTTGGCAAATGGGTGATCAAAGAATTTCTTGAACAAGGATATGAAGTAGTGAACGCGGATATTAAACATCCGGTAGAACCGTTATGCAAAACCGTCATTGTCGATCTAAAAAATCTTGGCGAAGTTTACGGGGTGTTGGCCGGTGCCGATGCCGTCGTACATTTGGCAGCAATTCCAGTCGCCTATTCACATCCGAATGAAGTAACTTTTGAAAATAATGTCATGTCCACGTATAACATTCTTGAAGCGGCTGCAGGGCTTGGCATAAAAAAGGCGGTCATCGCTTCCAGCGAATCCTCATACGGATTGGTATTTGCCGTCAAGCCTTTCGTTCCGCTCTATGTGCCAATGGATGAGGAACATCCGCAGCTGCCGCAGGATAGCTACGGGCTTTCTAAGGTAGTCAATGAGCAAACAGCCCAGATGTTTAATCGAAAAACCGGTATGCAGGTCGTGTCATTTCGCTTAGGAAATGTGATCTCTCCTGAAATGTATGAAAATTTCCCCGGCTTTATCCATGATGCGGAAAAACGCAAGCGGATCCTGTGGAGCTATATCGATACCCGGGACGCAGCGACAGCATGCCGTCTCGCGATTGAAGCGAGCGGGTTGGGAGCGATTGCATTAAATATTGCTGCGGATGATTCGAGCATGGATATAAAGAGCCGCGACCTGATGGCGGCAGTTTACCCGGACGTTAAGGACTTCCGGGCGCCGTTGAACGGTTATGAAACGCTTCTCAGCAATGACAAGGCGAAAAAACTGCTCAATTGGCAGCCGTTTCATTCTTGGCGCAACAATGTAGCCGTTGTACAAGGCGAATAATCATGCGGCACATTTCTTAAATGCTTGAACCGGAATCGGTACTTGAGTTTGCTGAGCCGGGGGATACATGATTGGGGATATCAGCTTCGCTTATACCCTGCGAAGCTGATATTGACATTCAATTTTTCTTTGAATGATTCGTTTTATCCAAAGCTGCTTTTAGACCTCGAGCCAATTTTTCGGGATCATCATATCCCCAGAAATGCATGAAGAATAGTCGTGGAGATTCAACCAACATGTGATTATGGATTGCCGTGACGGTAATACCGTGTTCTGTCAAAGCACGAATGACAGGGTTCACTTCGTTTGCCAAAAGGACGAAGTCTCCTGTTATAGCTGCCATCTTACCGACTGCTTGAAAATTGATAGGTGAAGCCACTCCCATCGATGGCGGAATCACCATATGATTTTCCGTTATCGGTTCTGCGCGCGAAATACTGAACTGTAGTAGATTCCCGCTGCGGTGACCCTTCTGGCCCATAATGGCTTCAACTTTTGACCAATCGAAAGATGAAGGCTGTTGAACGCCGGTAGGCTGAGTAAGCGGAGTACCCGACTTAGCTAAAGCCGCCTCTACGTTGTCGGCGAGCTTCGTAGATTCGCCGTGTCCTGCAACATGCAAATACATCACTCTTGGCATTTCGTTAATAAGGTGATTGTGTAAAGCTGTTATCTCGATGCCGCTGCTGCTTAGCTTTGAGATCACCTTAGGGACTTCCGTTTCAAGCAGTACAAGATCGCCCATCATCATCGTTTCGTTTCCGTGCGGCTTAAAAGCGAGCCATCCGGTAAGTGCGAGACCCGGTTCGATCATGACTTCTCCGACTTTTACTTTTAAATCGGTACGCGGAAACGTAACTTTAAATACGTCGTTTTGTATCGTGCCCTTTCGGTTGAAAATTTGTTCAAGCTTTTTCCAGACGGGTTGTTTTTCGATGCCTCTTTCTTCAGCGAAGATTTTGTCAGCCGGCCAATTGAGCGGTTGCAAGAAAACGGCTGTAATCAGCAAAAAGACTAGGGTAATTTTTTTCATATGTACCTCCGACAGAATAGGTTAGAGCCAAGAACAGCCATATTAACAGGGGGATAACGCTTTGGTTGTCCCCCTGTTCAACTAACGTTTATGGTTGCCCCTGCGTAAGCTCGTAGACAATTCCCGCTTTCTCCAAGTACAGGGAGATCTTCTTTGCAAATTTCTCGTGCTCAAGGAGAATATTCCTAAGTAGAATAGCGGATGCCGGGTCGCCGATTTGATCAAGTTGCGGGATATCGCTCCGCAATTTTGTGAACAGCTGATTCAGCGCGTTCAATTGACTCTGCAGCATTTCACGAACTGCGGGGACTCCTGCCGGCTCAAATTGAAACACCGATGCTTGCGGAAATGTGGTTGGATCTAATGGGATACCGCCAACCGTTACAATGCGTTCCGCAACAGCATCCGCGTGCTGCAATGAATGTTCAGCCCAAGCGTCGAAGCACGAGTGAAGTTCCTTGTATTCGCTTCCTCGGACATACCATTGGTGTTTCTCCCATAGTTCAAACAACTCAAATAATGTTGCTAAGTCCGGATTAAGAATATCTGTGATCTGCTTCACCTTGGCAGAATCGAATCCAATGGGACTTTTTTGTACAATCGATCCATGGTTAGCCATGCTGATAACTACACCTCATAATTTTTAGTGTAACAAGCGTTACCCGAGGTAAAGTTTGCCCGTGAAAATTCTGCATTATGCAAAACAAGGTGCGGTGTACGAATCTTGGTGCTAAAACTATTTATTGGACTTCTATTGTTGAAAATAATGATGCTGAATGGAGTTTTGGACAGGGTGAGGCACAATTTTTAACCGGTAAGTTGTAAGTTTGGAGTGATTTTCTTAAGTAAACGAAGACGATAATTCAACATCGAGAGGTGATACCCATGTATATTCCTCCGCACTTTCAAATTGAAGATGTTGAAATTGCTTACAACATTATAAAAGAATATAGTTTTGCGACTTTGTTTTCTCAACACAATGGCATCCCCTTTGCCACTCATCTGCCATTAATTTTGGATAAGGAGAACAAATACTTATATGGGCATTTTGCTCGCCCGAATCCTCAGTGGAAGGATATTAATAATCAAATTGTATTAGCTGTTTTTCATGGTCCTCATTGCTATATTTCACCCTCATGGTATGAGACGAATACTGCAGTTCCAACATGGAATTATGTGACTGTTCATGTATACGGCGAAGTCGAACTAATAAAGGATGAACAAAAATTAATGGATTCATTGCATGAAATGGTGCTAAAGTATGAAGCTCCTAATAGTTCATACAGATTGCAAGATGTAGACGCTGACTTTCTTGCTGGGATGAACAAAGGTATTCAAGGATTCAAAATTAAGATCAACAAAATAGAGGGCAAAGCAAAGTTAAGTCAAAATCACTCAGAACACCGACAAGAACGTATCATTACTCAGCTGGAACAAATTTCGAATGCAGACGAAAAAAAGATTTCCGCACTTATGAAATCAAACCTAAAAAATAACGCGTTTATAAATGAATGAATATGCAACGAAGACGTACTTCTGCAGGAGATAAGTTCTATCCCCATGAAGCGCGTCTTCTTTTATACTGGTGAATATTCCCTTCGGATTATGGAAACCTAATGATGCAAGGCTTGGATATTCGGCCTTCATTTGAGTTAGAGGGGGTATATTCTCTTGAGAAAATCTGATCTAGAGCAGCGGATGGAGCTATTGAAGCATCGGTTTGCTGCATCCCCGGATCTAATCGATCAAAAGGTAAACCAGGATGAAAAAGAAATTCGGCTTCTTTACTTGGATAGTCTTTGCGACGAAATCAAGATCAAGAAGGATATTATTGATCAATTGTATGACAGCAAAGGAATGGCGGAATTTGAAATGTATATCTCGATGCTGCCGGGCTCCATGACATTTCAGAGCTTTGAGAAGGCAGTTCAGTTTGTCCTAACAGGGCATGTAGCGATCTTATGCTTCGATATCCTCTATTTTCTAGATGTAAAAATAGACATGGCTGCTCAACCGCAGCCAACCACCATCGAAAATACGATTCTCGGCCCGAAAACCGCATTGAGTGAAGATGTGAAGATTAGTTTAGCCCAAGTACGGAAGCGCTACTTGTCCGCTTCCTTGAAAATAGAAAATCAAACAGCAGGTACGATATCGAAAACGGCGATATATCTCGTGTACGACGAAGAGCTGGTCGATCCGGAAGTCTTGAAACAAGTCAAAGAAAAGATTGCCGGGATTAACGAGGAGGTCGTCCAATCGGCAGGTCAACTAGAACAATTGATCAACAGCAAGAAGAAAATGCTGTTTCCCACTATGTTAATGACGGAAAGACCGGATCGTGTGGCGTTCAATCTCGCTGAGGGGAAAATCGCTATGTTAATTGACGGCACGGGGTTTGCTTTGGTGGTGCCATCCGTTTTCTATGATTTTTTCTCCGCGGTGGAGGATTTGTACCTGCCTTTTTGGGTCAGTAACTTTCTTGTTGTCATTCGGTATTTCGGGTTGGCTATCGCTCTGTTGGTTCCAGCAATCTATGTATCGGTCGCGTCGTATAACCCGGAAGTATTTCGGGTTCAACTATCTCTCAGCATTGCCGGAAGCAGGGCTGCCGTTCCGTATCCGTCTTTTATTGAAGTGCTGTTTATGCTGGGGATGATGGAATTATTGACCGAGGCCAGCCTTCGCCTACCCAAAGTAATCGGATCTACGGCTACGACGGTAGGGGGGTTGATTTTGGGGCAAGCGGCGCAGCAAGCTGGTTTGGTCAGCAGCATCATGATCATTGTCGTAGCGGCCGTCGCGATTTCTAACTTTGTTATTCCTATCAATACGATGGGCTTATCCATACGTGTAGCCAAATATCTGTTGTTGCTGTTTAGCAGCATATTCGGGATTATCGGAGTCGTGGGGGCATTCGTGGCACTTGTAATCCATCTATGCAGTCTCCGGAGTTTCGGGAAGCCATATTTCAAATTATTTATCGGCGAACCGGGAGATCGTCCAGTCCGTCATAAAGCGAGAACGATCTCATGAAAACACACTACTTTTTTTATTTGGTCCTAATGGACATGCTGATCAATATTATGGTATATGTTCCTGATATTTTGTTTGAAGACCGTTTTAATGGGGCGATTATGTCGATGCTTTTGACGATCCCCTTAAGCACCACGTTGGCTTATTTGCTCTCGATAGGTTTAATGAAGTTCCCCGGAATGGGTTTGCCGGAAATCTTCAAACTTACTTTCCCGGTATGGATTCGTACTCCGGTATTGATTTATTTGGGCATTAATTGGTCCATTGGGGTCTGGATTGCCTTAACAAATTTCGCTATCTTGGCCAAAAGATATATCAACCCTGATTTATCCCTAGTTGCTGTCCTGCTCTTTTTTCTGGCTGTTGTGGGATGGGGGGCCGTTCAAAACTCCCGGACGGTTCTATATGTTACAGAAATCATTACCTTGCTGAATGTACCGTTAATTTTTTTTATTATGATCAAAGCGTTCACCAGCTCGTATATGCGGTGGAAAGAGATTTTTTCTATGGGGGCCTTTGCGTTCAACTGGCCGACGTGGAGCAGTCTTTCTGCGGCTACGTATTTGTTCAATGGTTATATTGAAATGGTGATTTTACATCGGGAGTTTGAAGGGAAATTTACGACCAAATATCATTGGATCATTCCTATTATGGGATTGCTCAGTTTCATTACGACGTTTGCGGTTCCGATTGGTTTCCATGGCCTCATGGCGGTAGGCGATTATCCGTATCCTTGGGTGGTGACCGCGGATTCCATGCGCTTCAAGCTTGGTTTTGTGGAACGCGTAGTTTTTGTTTTTCTTTTGCTATATATCGGTATATCCATAATGTATGGGATTGTCGCGTGGCATAATTCGATCGAACTTTTAAAAGGGGCATTTGAAAAAACGATAAAAGGCCAATGGCAACGTTATTTCCCTTGGATTTTGTTGGCTCTACTTGCCATTCCTCCGTGTTATGCGGTGGAATTGATCGATCAACCGAAATTGCTCCAGTTTTCACGTCTATGGCTGAATAGCCGCTTGGCCGGTGAAATCGCTTTGGTGTTAACCGTATACCTCTTGGGACGATGGAGAAAGACGGCGTGAAAAAGGGGATTCGATTGTTTGTCGTCGGCTCCATCCTCTTTGTCTTGACCAGCTGTGGATTCAAAGATATCGATAAACGATTCTTTGTTACTGCGATGGGAGTAGATTTGTCGGGAGATCAGGCCAAACCGTACCTTGTGACCTTGAAACTGGCTATATCGAGAACCCAAACCCAACCGGGGAAAGAAGAATTCCTGATCATTCAAGAAAAGGGAGCTACCATAACGGAAGCCGTTCGTTTGATGAAATCCAAGGCGGATAAGGAGTTAGAGTTCGGTCATGCGAAAGTCATCGTGTTTGGAGAAAAATTGGCGAGAGATAATATAAAGAAAACGATGGATTGGTTTAATCGCAGAAGAGATATTCAAAAAGTTGCATTTGTCGCTGTCGGTTCCCCAGATGCAGAATCCATATTAAAATTGAAGCCGAAGTCGGAACAAATTCCGGGGAACGCGCTTATTCTCAGCTTTGCACAGGAAGGGGCGAATTCCGCCTACATTTTGACGGAATATTTATTTGACTTCAACCGAAGGCTCACTACACCGGGAATCGATCCCGTTTTGCCTGTAGTTGAAGTCGGTAAAGAATCTTACAACATCCGCCGGGCAGCAATATTTGATAAAACGAAACTGATTTATATCCTAACGCGGGATGAGACGCGATTATTGAATGAATTGGCATTCCAAATCTCTAAGTTTGAAGGAGTTGTGGAGGCGGGAGACATCAAAATTGCGATATCGTTTGAAAAACTCAGTGTCAAACATAAGATCGTGACACCGGGACAAGGAACTCCTTATGTTCTAGTGAAAGTCAAGGCCGACGGGGTTGTAGAAGAAGCCGATAAAACGTTAGCCAAGAAGGACTGGAAAATCTACGAGAAGGAATCAGAGAAGTCCTTCGAACAGCGTTATTCGATCGTGTTGAAAAAAATCCAGAAATTAGGTGTAGACCCAATTGGGTTTGGGGAAGATTATTTCGCAAGCCATTTTAGCGGGAAATCGGATTGGAAAGCATGGACAGAGCTTTATCCCCAAATCGATTTCCGCTTCAAGGTGAAAGTGGGGATAAAAGGGCCAGGCAACGTCTACTGACCGGCGACTCCTTTGGAAATTTGAAGCGTATCTTTGCCGCGGGAAACGGAATCGTTTCTGAAGCTCCACAGCCTTCTCGCGCAGAAATGCTTTAAATAATAAACGCGGAATGTTTGCCACCTGACCAAACAAGTGCTACAATCATAAGTGTTGATTTTATTGTGTGGTGATATGAGATGAATGTTCAAATGGTTCAACTAAATTTTAAAAATCCTCAAACCTTGGCCGGAAACGGTCAAGGTTTTTTGTTTCCTCGGGGAAAAAATTCTGGTGGGGGTAATGATTTATGAGTCAAGGTAACAAATCTAGTGCATCTATTATTGCCGTTTGGATCAGTTTAATAAGCAATGTGTTTTTAACTATTTTAAAAATATCGGTAGGTTTACTATTTAATAGCCAGGTTTTACTTGCTGATGGTGTTCATAATGCAGGGGATATCATAGCAACGTTTGCTTCATTAACTTCGATGAGAATTTCTAAACAACCAGCGGATGAAGACCACCCTTATGGTCACGGTAAAGCAGAAGTTATCGGTTCAGCAATTGTCGCAATTATATTAGCGTTGGCAGCACTTTATATTGCTTATGAGGCAGTGTTAGCGTTTTTCGAGGAGCCGGCTAAAGCCAGCTTCATTGCTCTTATTGCAGGGTTTATATCTCTTGTTTGGAAGCAAGCATTGTACATTTATACTGTACGGATCGGCAGGGTAGAGAATAGTAAAGGTCTTCTGGCAACAGCTTATGACCACTTGGCTGATGTCTATGCTTCCATAGCGGCTGTTGTCGGAATAGGACTGGCACTAATTGGTGAAACGTATGGGATTCACTATTTATCCTATGGAGATCCGTTTGCCGGAATTATCGTTTCAATTTTAGTGTTTAAACTGGCCTATCATATGGGACAAGAAGCGTTTGACATCCTTATGGAGAAAACGATCGGCGCGGAAAAATTAAGTGATTATGCTTCATTGATCAAGAAAATACCTGAAGTTAAACGAATCGATCGATTACGCGCAAGGGAACATGGGCACTATATTTTAGTGGATATTCGTGTCAGTATTCCGGGTGGTTTGACTGTTCAAGAAGGACATGACATATCACGCAAAATCAAAACGATCATAATGGATAATCATAACGATGTAGATGAAGTTCTTGTTCATTTAAATCCTTGGTATGCAGAAGTTGCCAAGTAAAATATTACTTACAAGCAGGTACTAGATAATGTGAATCTTCGTGGGGATTATGACAAAAAAACCTGAGTGCACTTCATCGTGCATCCCAGGTTTTTTTAAATGATTCTATAATTCGGAATTCCACTGCTGCGGGTGTTCCTCTCCTACATGCTCAGAGGCAGCGGCGTTGGAAATGACCTGTTCCGGACTTTTACAGCCTGGAATGACAGCGGTGACAGCCGGATGCTTGAGGCACCAAGCCAGAGCCCAGGTAGCCATGTCTACGCCGACAGGCACTTCGTGCTCGCGGATTCGCTCGACCTCTTGAAGCTTTCGCAGCGTTTGCTCCTGATCATGCCGGTGTCTTACGTCGTTCTCGGCGAATGTGGCACCCGGCTTGTATTTACCGCTCAAATAACCGCTGGCCAGCGGTACGCGCGCCAGTACACCGAGGTCCTGCCGAATGCAAGAAGGGAAGACGCGCTCTTCAGGTTTCCGGTCTAGACGATTATATACGACTTGAATAACCTGCGAACCCACTTCAGAAGATGCCTCTGTTTGATGCAGATTATCGTTGCTGCCGATGGAAGTGCCCAAATAACGGATTTTTCCAGCCTGCACTTGTTTGTCAAGCATGGTCCAAAGCTCATCTTGATCAAAAGCTTGATCCGATCCGGAGTGGAATTGATAAACGTCGATATAATCCGTCCGAAGCGCTTTGAGAGAAGCCTCTAACTGACCGAGTACATCCTGAGGAGACCAATGTTCGCTGCGATTTAAATGCGCATGAAAATGATGGCCGAACTTCGTTGCAATGACCCAATCCTCACGGTGGCGTCGAGCGATATAATCGCCGATCAGTGATTCTGATGTATGGTCACCATAACATTCCGCCGTGTCAATCAGGTTGATACCGCTTTCTTTGGCTTGATCCAGGATGGCATCCGTCTCAGTCTGTGTAAAAGGCTTTCCCCATTCGCCTCCGAACTGCCAAGTACCTACGCCGATGACCGAAACCTTCAAATCCGTACTGCCGAGTCTGCGGTATTTCATCGTTTCTGGTTCCTCCTCGATACGATTTAAGATAGTGTTAGCTTACGTATCCCATTCTACATTAAATTGAAAGAATCAATCAATCCGATTACTTCGTTTATGACGTTTTTTTCCTTATGCATTCTTTTCTTTAGGAAACATCAGCAATCGCATGACATAATTTTCTTAAATCAAGGATTAACAGTTAAATATGAATAGCCCTATCCTATAAAATAAGTTCAAGCGGATGAAAAGCTGATGACCAGTGGACTTTCGCCTGAGATAACGTTTTTTCAAATAACATCAGAAGGACGTGATTCGATTTGGCTAGAACCGGAATTATTGACTGTGATGTGCACCCTACGCCCAAAAGCATCGATGAAATAAGATCGTATATGAAACAACCCTGGAAAGATCGTTACTCAGGCGGGGGACGGGGGTTTTACGGAAATCCGGTACATGGAGCGCGGCTCGACGCCAAACCCCCAAACGGAGGACCTATTGGCTCGGACCCGGAGTTTGTACGCAAACAGCTGATTGAGGAGTACGACGAACAGCACGCCATTCTTCTTCCAAGAGCTTTTTGCAACCTTCATCCGGATCCTGACTTCGCCACGGCTATTGCCGCTGCTTATAATGATTGGCTTGCGGATACTTGGCTTGATAAATACAATCATGACGGCGTATTTAAAGGTTCTATCACCATTGCCCATCAGGATCCGTTAGCCGCCGCGAAAGAAATTGAGAGGTGGGCGGGACATCCGCATTTTGTGCAGGTGATGACCGACTCGGGTGCCAGGGCACCATTCGGCCAACGTCATTATTACCCTATATATGAAGCTTGCGAGAAGCATGGGTTTCCAATGGCAATCCACCCCGGGACGGACGGCATGGGAATCAATATTCAACCTTCACCGGGATATCCTACACACTATATCGAATGGCATACCTGTTTGTCATTAGGATTTCAAGCTCATCTGGTAAGCTTTTTGACGGAAGGCGTCTTTGAGAAATTTCATAATTTCCGCGTAGTTCTCGTTGAAGGCGGCGTTTCTTGGTTGCCTGCATTGATGTGGCGGTTGGATGCGGAATATAAAGCGCTGCGATTCGAGGTACCTTGGGTCAAGAAAAAACCGAGCGAGTATTTGAGAGACCATGTTCGAATTACATCACAGCCGCTCGAAAGGCCCGAGAACGATCAACATTTGTTAAACATTCTGGAAATGATGGATGCCGAGCATATTCTTATGTTCTCGAGCGATTATCCGCATTGGGATTTTGATTCTCCGAAGGTTGCTTTTCCCAAACTTCCTGATGCTTTAAAGAGACGAATATTTTACGAAAATGCGAAGGAGTTTTACAATTTGTGATGGGGGAGGAAAACGGTATGGCACGACATGTCATCTGCAATGTGACAGAGCTTCCGCCCGGTTCCCGTAAAATCGTTTCGCTGGAGAGCCGTTCCGTGGGAGTGTTTAATGTAAACCATCAGTTCTATGCTCTGAAAAACAGCTGTCCTCATCAAGGGGCCCCCTTATGCTTAGGAACCGTTACCGGTATGACCCTGCCTTCCAAGCCCGGAGAATACATCTATGGGAGGGAAGGGGAAATTATCCGGTGCCCTTGGCATGGCTGGGAATTCGATGTATTAACTGGAAAATCCGTTTACGATCCCCATAAGTGTCTCGTGAAAACGTATGAAGTAGCCGTGGAAACGGAAGAAGAAACAAAATCGGTCGAAACATACACCGTAACCGTGGAAGAAGAGAAGGTAGTCGTATACATATAAATGAGGGAGGGATGCCCTATGGCTAAAATAACCCGTCCGGCCGCAATGCGCTCACTTGTCGGCGTGATGATGTCGGTAATCGTATTATCCGCGTGCGGCAATAACGAGGGAACCCCTGCCGGTTCTAAAAATGATAAGCTGACGATTAAAATCATGTCTTCGCTTCAAACGGAGCCCCCCGATATGAACAGCGCCTTTTGGACCGGCTTGGAGGAAAGAACGAAGGTACACCTGGATATCGACTGGGTGCCGATTAACGATTACATCAACAAGGTCAATTTGGTACTCGCGTCCGGCAGCATCCCTGAAGTTTTGACCGTGACGGACACGAATTTGTCGAGCTTGGTTGACGCCATTAATAAAGGATCCTTTTGGGAGCTGAGCGAGTTTCTGGGTGATTTCAGCAAATATCCGAATCTCAAGAACAACGTTCCCGAAAGCGCCTGGAGACTATTGCGTTATAATGGAAAGATCTACGGACTGCCGCGGACAAGACCTCAAATCGGCGCTGCCGAGCATATAAGGAAAGATTGGCTCGACAAGCTCGGTCTTCCCGTACCGAAAACGATGGACGAACTGCTGGTCACCCTGAAGAAGGTAGTGGAAAGTGATCCCGATGGAAACGGCAAGAGGGATACGATCGGTTTGATGTTTGATGAATCCTATCGAGCGGCTTTCGGCGGAATAGACCCGGAATATACACCGGACGGCGGATTATACCCTAAACAATTGAGTACGGCCTATACGAATATGGTGGAATGGTACAGAAAAGCCTATGCGGACGGGCTGATGTCGCAAGAATTTGCCATCATGAAGGACCTGCAGTATTCCGATATGTTCGGTGCCGGCCTGGCGGCGTTTTACCGGAAAAATCCATGGCACCAATATGGACTCGAGCAGGCAGCCAAAAAAGTGCAGCCGGATGCGAAAGTGGAGCTCATTCCGTATTTGACAGGCCCTAAAGGTACTACGGCTGTTCTGTCACCCGGGTTTTACGGAGCGCTCTATATCCCCAAGAGTGTGCCGAAGGAAAAAGTCGAGAAAATTCTTCAGTTTTACAATAACACAGCCAGTGACGAAATTACCAAGTATATCACTTATGGCATCGAAGGCGTTCATCATAAAGTTGAAAACGGTGTCATAAAAATGACTGACCAAGGAAAAAAGGAGATCAATAATACAACCATCGAGCCGTTCGTACTCAAATTAGATCCTTGGTCCAAAACGGACAGCCCCATTGCTCCCCAAGAGGTTAACTTAAGGAATAGGGAAAAAGTCAAACCGGAGCTTGAGGTGGGGAAAATCGATCCCTTTTCCGTCATTAATTCCTCTTCGTGGGTGACGCAATGGCCCAAATACGACGGCGAATTCACATCAATGAGAACCCAGGCGATCATAGGGAAAATCACGATGGAGCAATACAAGAGCTATATCGACCAGTTAAGAGCGAAGAAGGAATTCGGCCAAGCCTACAAGGAATTCGCCGAAAACTATAAAGCCCTCTTTGGTAAGTAAACGCGGCCGGACCGGGTCTTACAATCCCCGGTCCATTTAAACAATCTGAGGGGAGTGATTTGATGAAAATATTGGAGCAAGGCGTCATCCCTGGGGCCCTATCGAACAAGGAAAAGACATCCTTGTGGAGCACCATGCTGAAATATCGTCATATGTATTTGCTGGTGCTTCCCGGGCTGGTGTTTTTTATCATCTTCAAGATCATCCCCATGTGGGGTCTTCTTGTAGCCTTTCAGGATTATACTCCCATTCTAGGGATGCTTCATAGCAAGTGGGTAGGGTTTAAACACTTTATCGAATTTTTTCAGTACGACTCCTTTTATAATTTGCTTAGAAACACACTCGTCATCAACTTGTTCAGCCTCGTTTTTTTGTTCCCGCTTCCCATATTGCTTTCCATTATGCTGAATGAAGTCCGTCATGAGGTATTTAAGCGCATCAACCAATCGATCGTTTATATTCCCCATTTTTTATCGTGGGTCATTATCACAAGCTTAACTTTTTTCATGCTTTCTACGGACGTCGGCTTAATCAATAAAGCGATCCGCGGCATGGGGCATGAACCGTTTCCGTTTTTAAACGAGCCCCATTATTTTTGGGGGCTGCTGACGATCCAAAATATATGGAAGGATATGGGGTGGGGGACGATTATCTTTTTGGCTGCCATCGCGGGTGTGGATCCCTCCAGATATGAAGCTGCAGTCATAGACGGTGCTAGCCGTATGAGGCAAATTTGGCATATCACTCTGCCTGCGATTCGTCCCACTATTCTTATCCTGCTGATCCTTCGATTGGGACATATTGCCGATGTCAGTTTTGAGCAGGTGTTGCTGATGCTGAACCCTCTCGTGCTTTCCGTTGGCGATGTATTCGATACGTATGCCTATAAGCAGGGAATATTAAGCGGTCAAACAAGTGTAGGAGTAGCTGTCGGCATGTTCAAAGACGTCGTAGGTCTCGTCCTCGTATTAATCTCCAATTATGTTGTGAAAAAGTTGGGACACGAGGGGATCTACTAGGAGGGAGGCTAATTTATGAGCTTTACCCATAAAAAAAGGTTCACCTTGTTTGATTACGCGAACTATACTCTGCTTATCGCTATTTCCATCGTATGCTTATTTCCCATTCTTTATCTGATCCTGGTTTCCTTGACGGATAAAGAGGTTTATGTGCCGTTTCAGTTTCATCTGTGGCCCCAAAAGCTATCCCTTGATGCGTATACTTACATTTTGTCAACTCCCAGCTTTTTAACCGCCTTTAAAAATACAGTCTTCATAACCCTGATCGGGACTCTGCTCAATCTGATATTTACCTTTACGATGGCGTACGGACTAACGGATAAGCAGATGCCTTTCCGCAATGCAATCCTGGGCATGGTTGTACTTACGTTGGTCTTTAACCCGGGAATTATTCCGAACTACCTGCTTGTCAAAAATTTAGGCCTGCTTAATTCCTATGGGGCGTTGATTTGGCCGGCCCTCACCAATGCCTGGAGCTTAATCGTTGTAAAAAGCTTCCTGGACTCGATTCCTCCTGAGTTAAGAGAGTCCGCCAAAATGGACGGATGTACGGATATCGGCGTTTTTCTGCGTATTATTCTTCCGTTATCGATGCCCGCCGTGGCGGCCTTTACTTTATTTTTCGCGATAGCGCATTGGAACACTTACTTTAACGCCGTTCTGTATTTGACGGATACCGCAAAGTGGACGCTTCAGGTTTTGGTGAAAACGATGGTGCTCGACGCCAGCTCGAATATGACCGGAAATATGGCAGCCTCCACGGACGATCATGTACTCCCTCAAGAAACCGTTCGTATGGCTTCGGTGGTGTTGGCCATGCTCCCCATTCTGATTGTTTATCCTTTCTTGCAGAAGCATTTCGCCAAAGGAGTTATGCTTGGTTCTGTCAAAGGATAAATTCCATTTGCCGTTTCATTCTTGAAAGGAATTTCGCCGCTTCAAATCGAATTGATATTAAAATCCGTTGCCGCTGTTGCACTTAAGCCATGTTTTGCTCTAAAGGGGGGATCAAACGTGATTGAGCGTATACGCGGCCTGTTTCATCGACTTTCTTTAAAAAAGTATACCAGGTATTATTTGTACCGATTCATATGGCTTGGATGCATTTCGGCATGTATTCCTGTTTTGCTGATAGGCGGAGTATATTACCAGATCTCGATGAGGTCTGCCGTTAAAGAGGTTACGCAAATATCCGCTGACTCCCTTTTGCTTGCACAAGACAGGCTGGAGAGAATATTTGGGGCCATAGAGCTTTCTTCTCTTCAGCTTACAACTAACCCCTTGATCAGCAATTCATTTCTGGATGGGGATCCCAATGAAAAAATATTGACTCATCTTGATATTTTAAAGTTGCTTCAGATTGCCAAAAACTCCAACGATTTTATTAATGACATCATCTTATACGACGATGCTTCGGAAGACATCTTAAATACGGAATACGGTTTTGTTCTTAAAAAAATGTATAAATATCGATCCGTGCTGGATCAATTAATGCGGTTTGAGCCTAAAGACCAATGCTTGAATATTATCCAGCCATACATGGAAGACACTCTGGCATGCGTCCGATTTCTTCCCCCTTCCACCCTCCATAAAGCCAGAGGACTTCTTCTCGTTAAACTAAATAGCGATTTGATTACAAAGTATTTGGATGGTCCTGCGGTTTACAGTGCAAAACAATCCATGCTGGTGCTGGATTCTTCTAACCATGTATTGGTCCATACCGGTAATCAATTTCAAAACGCATCTTCTATGTTGAATGAAAACTCCATAAAATCCATCATTAAATCGGAAAAGAACCATGATGCTTTATTGATGCAAGATTCTTCCGGAAAGCGATTTTTTTATTCATTTCAAAAAACAGAGCTTGGCCGCATCTATATTTCCAAAATTTCCGAAGCCGACATCTACGAACATATCGGATGGATACGCTGGTTGATTGCGTTTACAATCCTATTGTTTATTAATATCGGAGTTGCTCTAACCATTGTTACCAGCCTGCACGCGTACAGACCGATCCGCCAATTGGTCAGCTTCGGTGAGCAATTGCGCCAAGAACCGTCGTTCTCTTCCCATGATTCCAATGATCTTACTTTCATCCTGGAATGCTGGATTCATTTAAGTGAGAAGACGAATAAGATCTATCAATCGATGAAGCGATGGGAACCGACAATCAAAGAAAGCTTTTACCAGCAGCTATTAGAATTTCGTTCTTACGATAAGGGATTAACCGACTTCAAGGAAATTGCCGTTTCGATGTTGAATGAGCCTAAAGCCATGGTTGTATTAGTGGTCCAACTTGAAAATATGCATAAAGAAACCCGTTTTGAGCGGACGGACGGCCCCATACTTTCGTTTATTGTTAAAAATGTCATTGACGAAATGATACGTAAACAAAGTCCGTTGGAAGGCGATGTGATCATCAGCCGAAGCGGGCTTGGTACAGCTATTATAGCCTTTCCCCAGGAAACGCCCGATATCGAAATGAAAAACAGGCTGAATCAGTTTGCTTCTGATTTGGTTTTCTCGTTCCAGAACTATTTAAAGCTTAAGGTTTGTATAGGGATCGGCAACGTGTATCGCCAAATGGAGGATATCGGTCTTTCTTATAAGGAAGCTTTGGAAGCGCTTCAATATAGGCTATATAAGGATCAAAGCCAAGTGGTATTCATTCAAGATATGGAATTATCCAGAAAGCAATCGTCGTTTCATTATCCGTTTTATATCGAAGAGAAGCTGATAGACGGGCTCGAGAACAAGAGATGGAAGGAGGCGGAGGAGCATCTTAAGGAATATATAACGGCGATTCGCACTTCTGAATCCCATTTCACAGTATCCCAGTGTTATGTACTGCTGCTAGGTTCGATTACGAAATCGTTAATCAGAAAAGGATACGTACAAATCTTTGAGCACAAGTTAGTCTTTTCTTTACAGGAAAGAAAGACACCGCCAGAGGTTTTCGACTGGTTTGTCCAAACCGTATTTCCATATTACAATCAAGTGGCCGACAGATTGGAAAGTCCTAATTTAATTGTTCAAAAAGTATGTCAATATATAAATGAGCACGTGCATGAGGATATCTCCTTGGTGCAATGCGCTGAGCTTGCTAATATAAGTTCTTCCCACTTGAGCAAGTTGTTCAAAAAACAGACGGGTATGTACTTTTTGGATTATGTTTTGAATCACAAATTAAAGGAAGCACAATATTTGCTAGTGAATACCAAGCTCACGGTTAACGAAATTGCCCAAAAAATCGGGTATTCCGAAAGAAGTCTCATTCGTATTTTTCAAAAGTATATCCACATGACTCCGAACCAATATAGAATGACTTATGATGGCTAACCCTATTAGCAATGGGTAATTTTATATTGTAAGGCCTTTCAAAACTATGTTATACTCATGCTCATATGGAATCGATTCCGCTAATGGCTGAGTTATAACTGTAGCGCTATACATAATTTACAGATACTTAAAGTAAGCAAACGCTTATCTAGTCAGGAGTGGTAATTCATGAAAGAATTAACGGAAGATAAGACTGTTGTTACGTTACCCATCGAATGGAACGGAGAAAAAATGGGAGTTGTGAATATACTAGGTTATCCTGCAGAGATTCCCGAATATGCTAAATTGGTCAGAACGACAATCGATATTCTTTTGAACTATTTTAATCTGAATGATCAGATCCTATTTCGGAATCTCGAAATTGAAAATTGGATTAGGGAGTTAGCGAGCACTTATGATTTTTGCACTCAGAAATTGGAGGAAATTGCACGGTCTTTAAGCCTTGATGTGAGTATTCCTAGAGTAGCTTTTATGATCAAAATCCAAGGTGAAGACATTCTTTGCGAACATCCTCATTGCAAGTCACTTGCAAGATTCAATGAAATAAAAAGCACTTTATTAGCAGAAGCGGCGGCTTTCCCGGTAAGCGATCTATTTATTTCTTACACTGGAGAAAGCCGACTTTTTTTACTTTCAAGTGTGGACCAGTCCCGCATAAATGAACGCCAACTAGCTGAGTCTTTTATGGAAATCTTATCAAGACTGGGGATCTCGGCTTTGATTGGAATCGGGAACGTTAGCGATGGAATAATGGGTTACCGCCAATCTTTTAATCAGGCGGGGCAAAGTTTAAAGCTGCTTGAAAAGTTCAAGATCGAAAAAACAGTCACTCATATCGATGATTGGGGAATCATTGACCTATTGGATCATTTGCCAGATTCTGTACGCCATGAGTTTATAACCAGGTATATGCCCAGATTTAATGATTTGAGTGAAGAGATGGCAGGAACGCTTAAGATATTTCTGGAGTCCGACATGAATATTAAAGAAACGGCGGAAAAGCTGCATATTCATCGCAATACTTTATTTTACCGTTTGGATAAGGTACATGAAGTTTTGAAACTGGATCCCAAAAGTTTTAAAGATGCGATGATTATCAAAGCTTTGGATGCATGCAGCCAATTGAATGCATAAGGTGTGCAAATGACCCAAAAAACAACAATTCATTACTCATTATTTCGAGCAAAAGACCAATAGTATTTCTGAAAGCGTTATGATTTAATAGGAATGGAATCGATTCCATAGTTGTTGGTAAAAACAATACCTTACAAAATTGAGGGGGTTAGTATTCATGAAGAAATACAAATGGGCTGGTTCGGTTGTGGCGTCAGCAATGATCATTTCCTTGGTTTCAGGGTGTGGTTCCAACGAATCCACTAAACTGACGGGGGACTCGGCAGTGGGCAAGTCCGCTGGAAGCGGTGACACGGGGGGAAAAGTAGTCGAGCTTGTGTTTGAACGCCCAAAGGATGCGACCCCAGCCTCGCAAAAAATGATTCAAGCTTTTGAAGCAAAGCATAAAGATATTAAGATTAAGCTCTTGGAAGTACCAGCAAGCACAGATAAGGTTCATGACGATCTTGTAACGAAATTCACGTCGGGTGATAATAGCGTTGACATTTTCGGTATGGACATTGTTTGGACCGCGGAATTTGGAGTTTCCGGATGGGCTCTTCCTTTAAATGATTATTTCAAAGACAGTGAGTTATCCGCATTGCTCCCGGGGCCTGTGGCGGGCAACAAATATAAGGATAAGCTTTATGCCATTCCCTTCTATACGGATGCCGGCGTCTTATTCTACCGTAAGGATATTTTAGAGGAAGCCAAAGTAACGCCGCCTAAAACATTTGATGAGTTGCTGAAATTGGCTAAGGATTTAAAGGGTAAGGGCGGGACGGAGTACGGTTACGTCTCCCATCTAAACCAGTTCGAAGGTCTTAACTGTGTGGCAGACGAATTTTTCTGGGGGAATGGCGGAACAGTTCTGGACAAAGATAATAAAGTACAGATCGATAGTGAAAATAACAAAGAAGCTTTACAGTATTTAGTCGATCTGGTTAATAACGGTTCTACCCCGCAAGGAGCAACCACTTACGTTACAGATGATGCGAGAGTTGTATTTACCGAAGGTAAGTCGGTGTTTATGCGCAACTGGCCGTCGGCATGGGCTAAGGCGCAAGAAGACGGTTCCAAAGTAAAAGGCAAGGTGGGTATTGTTCCTGTTCCTTACGGCCCTAAAGGCAAGGAATCCTCTGCAGCACTCGGAGGCTGGGATATCGGTATCAACGCGAACATCGACAAGAGTAAAGTGAACGCCGCTGTTACTTTCCTGAAATTTATCATTTCAGAGGAAGCGCAAAAAATAAATGCGATTGACGGCGGAAGATTACCGGTTCTACAGTCCACATATAAAGATCAGGATGTTCTTAAAGCTAATCCGCATTTCGCTGATCTCTATTCCGCATTCATATCGGCAAAGCCCAGACCGGTGTCTCCTATTTATCCGCAACTTGCGGATGTGATGCAAATTGAGATTCATAAGGCGATTACGAAAAAACAACCGGTGGATAGTGCGCTTAAAAATATGCAAAGCCAAATGACCGATTTGTACAAAAAGTTCAATAAGTGATCTTGTTTGAAAATTCAAGTACTTCCGGGCCGCTTCTGTAGCGGTCCGACCTACTTGTGAAAAGAAGGGTGAACCATGTCAGCAAAGAAAATTGGCTTAAAAGCCGATGAGGCCAGGCTGGGTTACTGGATGGTATTGCCATCCGTTATTATTATAGCCGTATTTGCCTTGTATCCAATTATTGATGCAATCTGGCTTAGTCTGCATGAATACAAATTGAATATGCCCGCATTGGGCAAAAACTTTGTTGGACTCCAAAATTATATTACCGCCTTTAAAGAAGTTCGTTTCTTTCGGTCTTTATGGAATACCACCTATTTCACACTCCTTTCTGTTTTTTTTGAATTGGTGTTAGGCCTTGCAATAGCTTTATTAATGAATCGCAACTTTTTCGGCAGAGGTCTGGTAAGGGCCTCGGTTCTTATTCCTTGGGCAATACCAACGGCTATTACCTCATTGATGTGGAAATTTATGTTTAATGATCAGTTCGGGGTTATTAATGATATTTTGCAAAGAATGGGATTCCTGGACAGTTACTATCCTTGGCTTGGCAGCACCGGAACGGCTATGGCCGCAATCATTATTACGGATGTATGGAAAACGACTCCGTTTATGGCATTGCTGCTTCTGGCAGGTTTGCAGGTTATTTCTAAGGATTTGTACGAAGCGGCCAAGGTTGACGGGGCGACTACGATGCAGCAGTTTTGGAAAATTACGCTGCCGCTCTTAAAACCGGCCATGCTGGTAGCATTGTTGTTCAGAACCTTAGATGCTTTTCGTATATTTGATCTAGTATTTGTTATGACTGGTGGTGGACCTGGCAATTCAACCGAAACCCTGTCCATGTTTGCGCAAACCACCCTAATGAGATATTTGGATTTCGGCTATGGTTCCGCTTTGGCCGTGATTACCTTCTTTTGTGTCTTGTTAATAAGCATGATTTATATCAAAATTTTGGGAGTGCGGGCCAGTTCCAGATAGGAGTGTTGAAGAACGTTATGGAAAGAGTCAAACAGGTTTTGTTTTATTTCTCCATGCTGCTGTTTGTGCTGGGAATACTGTTCCCTTTCATATGGCAAATCATTACTTCATTCAAATCGCCTGATCAATTGTACAGTATTCCTCCGGCTTGGTGGCCAAATCAATTTTATCTCGGGAACTATGTAAATGTATTTACGGGACGTCCTTTTCTGACGTATTTAAAAAATAGCTTAATCGTTTCTTCGGCTACAACCTTATTTTGTATCGTGATTGGAAGTTTCTGTGCCTATGCGATCGCCAAACTCGATTTTAAAGGGAAAACGCTGCTGTTGGGTTTAGTTCTTACAGTATCGATGTTCCCTTCAATCGCTATTCTGAGTCCGCTATTTATCATTCTCAAAAAGCTCAGTTTGCTGAATACGTACTCAGGGTTAATTCTTCCTTATACTACATTCGGCTTACCGATGGCGATTTGGATTTTGACGAGCTTTTTCCGGGATATTCCCGGCGAATTAGAGGAGTCCGCCTATATTGACGGCTGCAACCGGATTCAATCGTTCGTGAAGGTGATTGTTCCACTGGCTGCCCCAGGAGTATTTACTACCGCTATTCTTATATTCATCCATGCTTGGAACGAATTCCTGTTTGCCTTATCATTTATGAGCAAAGATACGATGCGGACAGTACCTGTCGCAATTGCCATGTTCCCCGGTGAACACGATCTTCCTTGGGGAGATATTGCAGCGGCGTCAGTAGTTGTTACCGTGCCGTTGATTATTATGGTTTTGGTATTCCAAAGACGAATTATAGCCGGATTGACAGCCGGCGGCGTAAAGGGGTAAATCAGAGAAAATTCAACTTCAATGGGGAATGAATCAGGGATGACATCCATCACAAAAGTATTGATTACATGGAATATCAAGGAGAATTTGCTCGAAGATCTGAAAAGTCAATTTCCTAACGTCCGGTTTGATGTTAAACTGAATGAACAGGAGATTGACGACAACGTACGCGGAAATGTATTCAAAGAACAGGAGTTGATCGACGCCTTGAAGAAACGGCAGGTGGCCGGAGCCGGGTTGGATGTATTTGTTACGGAGCCGCTGCCCGAAGATTCTCCATTTTATGGGTTGGAACAAGTGCTGCTGTCCCCGCACATATCCGGGGCTACTCCATATTCAGCGAGCAGGACTGTCCGTATTTTTGCTGAAAATCTGAAAAGATTTCAGAGCCAATTACCTTTACTGAATCTCGTGAATAAAAAAGCTGGATATTAGAGGTGTGCTGAGTGGCAAATATACTTGATGTGGCTGTCCACGCAGGGGTTTCAAGAACCACTGTCTCGCGAGTGATTAACGACAATGACCGGGTGGATGATGAAACACGGAATAAGGTTTTGAAGAGCATGAAAGAGCTTGGATATCGGCCGAGCCGGCTCGCGCAAAGCTTACGCAAACAGAAGACAGGAATGATTGCGGTGCTTGTTTCGCGGGTATCCAACCCGGTTAATTCCATTTTGCTGCAGGGCATCGAGGATGAAGCAGCGAAACATGGATATAACGTGATTTTATGCAATACGGAAAACGATGCTCATAAGGAGCTTAAATACCTCAAAATGTCTCAGGATCAGCAGGTGGACGGAATCATTATGACCGGTATACGTAATGATTATGAGCTCGTTCAGTCATTTGAGCAGTATGGACCCATTGTGATGATCAGCCAATACACGGAGCATGACATTTTTCCTGCGGTTACCGTTGATAACTTCGCGGCTGCGTATACGGCTACGAAGCATTTGGTAAAACTGGGTCACCGCAAAATCGGTATGGTGAGCGGCAAGCGGCAATCCATGATACTACGCGACCGTGAAGCGGGATTCCGTAAAGCATTATCCGATTCCAATATTCCTCTGATAGAGGAATGGGTTAAGGAAACAACGGGCTTCACCATTATGAACGGCAAGCGCTATGTGGATGAGTTGTTTCTAGCGGAGGAACGGCCTACAGCCGTATTTGCGGCGAATGATGAACTGGCTGTAGGGGTTATTCAAGGCGTAAAGGAAAGAGGGCTAACCGTTCCTCGAGATATGGCGGTTGTCGGTTTCGACGGGCAATTCATATGCACCGTTATAGAGCCCCATTTGACAACAATGGCCCAGCCCATTGAGCAGCTTGGATCCTTGGGGATGTCGCTGCTGGTTCAGAAACTTCGCGGAGAAATGATTCATACGCAAAGGATCGTGCTTAAAACCGAGCTTATTATTCGTAACTCCTGTGGAGCCAAGGGAATGTAGAAGCACCATCCATTTATTACTTGGGAAGAGGGGCTACAAATGATTCATGTCTTGAATGCCATATATGAGTCCTCCCACCTGGGGGCGGAAGTTAAAATTGAATTGGATATGGAGGTAGCCTTATGACTTTAACACCACAAACTGTAAAAGTAGGTTTTATTGGCACGGGGGTTATGGGAAAAAGCATGGCGGCAAATCTTATTCGTGCGGGTTATGAGGTCCATGTTTACAATCGTACGAAAGCAAAAGCTGAGGAGCTGCTCGACATGGGCGCCAAGCTGCACGAAGATACTGCCACCTTGGCAAAAGAGGCGAACGTTATTATTACAATGGTCGGTTTCCCAAGTGATGTGGAACAGATTTATCTTGGAGAACTGGGAGTTATTTATCATGCGAAGCCCGGCACATATTTGATCGACATGACAACATCCAGTCCGTCATTAGCGAAAAGAATTTATGAAGCGGCCAAGCAAAAGCATATGTTTTCACTTGATGCTCCCGTATCCGGTGGGGACCTGGGTGCTAGAGAGGCGAAGCTATCCATTATGGTTGGCGGTGACGAAGAAGTATTTGATTCGGTGCTTCCTATTTTTCGGATAATGGGCACCAATATCGTTTACCAAGGACAGGCAGGGGCAGGTCAGCATACCAAGCTATGCAACCAAATTGCCATTGCTTCGAATATGATAGGGGTTTGCGAGGCTCTGGTTTATGCAAGGAAAGCTGGTCTGGATGAACTTTCCGTATTAAAAAGCATTGAAAGCGGAGCCGCAGGCAGCTGGTCCTTGTCGAGGTTGGGCCCCAAAATGATTCGGCAAGATTTTGAGCCTGGATTTTATGTGAAGCATTTTATCAAGGATATATCCATCGCCTTGCAATCCGCAGAGGAGCTTAACCTTCCTACCCATGGTTTGAAATTGGCCAAATCTCTTTATGACCGATTGGCAGAGTTGGGAGAGGAAGATAGCGGTACACAAGCGTTATATAAAATTTACAATTACATAGATTAGTAAGGGGGGAACCTTGCAGCTGACTTACCCTTTACCTTAGGTAGGCGCCGTTTTGGCTGCTGCCCGGATCAAACACTATTGCCAGCATTTGGTCGAACATTGCACCTTGAGCATATCTTTGTGTCGGAAGCTTTACTTCCGCAAGTCGGGACCGCGAGTGGAGGTACCTGCAACAAGCGTTTAATACCCTATTGCAAGCTACCGCCTTATTAGTTATATTTTTCATAAGTGGGAATTGGTAAAAAAAGAACTTAGTTGCGTTTTTAATCAGCAATATGAATTATTGAGTCGAGATTTTGAAAGCGACTTCGGTTAATTCGGAAAGTGAATAACCAGACTAAGGGTATAAGTTTATACTTACATTTGTGAAAAGCTTTTCAAAGCTTTATCCATTCTACAGCTTGATTGTAGCGACAGCGACCACGTTGTACAGCATCGTGATGGGTATGGATGATAGTTCCAAAGAAGGATTATTTCAGGACTGACGTCCGGTGCGGTTTAAGGTTGACCAAGTTCAACGTAAACATGAAAGGGAGAGTATTATGAAATTACCTCGCTTTATTAAAGTACAACAGCATTTCACGGGACCTTCTATCGATGATGTAGAGAGTGCCGTCCGATCGGAATTGACCCGTATCAAAATTTCGGAACAGATTAAGCCAGGTATGCGTGTGGCCATTACCGCCGGCAGCAGAGGAATTGCCAACATTGCGAAAATTATACGGGAAACTGCGGCATTTCTGAAAATAAGCGGTGCTGAACCGTTCATTATTCCAGCTATGGGCAGCCATGGCGGCGCAACCGCGGAAGGCCAGGTCGAGGTCCTTGAAAGCTACGGAATTACAGAGGAGTTTTGTAAGGCACCTATTCTGTCATCGATGGAAGTTGTTCAAATTGGGGTAACGGAGCAGGGAACACCGGTATACGTAGACAAATATGCATGGGAAGCAGACGCCGTTTTGATTATAGCTCGGATTAAAGTCCATACGGATTTCAAGTCCCCTATCGGCATTGAAAGCGGTATTATGAAGATGGCAGCGATTGGCATGGGAAAGCATAAACAAGCGCTTGCCTTGCACAGCTCCGGGATAACGGGCATCCGCGATTACATGCCGGAAGTAGCGCGATTAGTTCTGAAGAAAGCGAATGTATTATGCGGTTTGGCTATTGTGGAAAATGCATTTGAGCAGACAGCCATCATTGAGGCTATTCCTACAGAGCAAATTGAAAATCGGGAACGTGAACTTTTGAAACAATCTGCGTCATTCATGCCAAAGCTCCCTGTAAATAACCTTGATATTTTACTCGTTGACCAAATTGGCAAAAATTTTAGCGGCACCGGCATGGATACCAATATTATTGGGAGAATGCGTATTCTCGGCGTTAAGGAGCCTGAGATGCCAAGCATTAAATATATTATTGCAAGCGACTTGAGTGAAGAAAGCCATGGAAATGCTCTTGGAATCGGGCTTGCGGATCTGACAACGCGCAGGTTATTTGAAAAAATTGACTTTCAGAAAACAAACGAAAACGTTATAACCAGCACGTTTTTGACGAGGGCGGCGATTCCAATCGTCATGGAAAGCGATCGGGAGGCATTAATTGCAGCCCTTCGATGCAATTGGGACGTGAAAGCAGAAGATGCACGTATTATTCGCATTCCCAATACATTGCACCTCGAACATCTTTATGTATCAGAAGCTTTACTTCCGGAAATACAAAATTTGGATCATGTCAGGATTGTGGGCACACCGGAGTACATGTCATTTGATGAGCAGGGGTATTTAAGATAAGACGAAGGCGAGTCGTTATAGATTAGTCTTGGAACATACGGAAATTAAAAAGTTGAACATTGACCGGCATCGATAGCCATGATACGATCAAAGGGATTCTTTAAATAAAGAACGACGTTTATAATACTAAAGGAAAAGTGAAAACATGGATCAAAAGTATTCCGTACCTGCACTGGATCGGGCTCATGCCGTACTAACGTTGTTAACCGAGGAGCCTTATAAATGGAAATTATCCGATTTATCCAAGCAGTTGGGCATCAGTAAGAGTACGATGTATTCTCTGCTGCAGACCATGGAACGGCTTCATTGGATCAACCGGGATAAAAATGAGACTTATGCTTTAGGGAGTACTGTCGGAGATTTGGGCAGCGCTTATTTCCGTCAGTTTGACCTCATTGAAGAGTTTAGACGAGCAGCGGAACCGGTTATGCGTAAGCTGCTGGAATCCATACAGCTCGCTCGTTTGGATGGGAAAGAAGTGTTATATCTTGCAAAGATTGAAGCGCCATCACCGGTACAGATGGTATCCGGGACGGGAGTACGTTTTCCGGCCCATGCGACCGGTCTGGGAAAATCTTTAATGGCGGATATGAATGCGGAGCAAGTCCACCGAACCTTTCCTCAGGAGACGCTTCATAAAGTAACGGTTCATACGATCGGTTCCCGAGAAAGCTTCTTGCAGGAGTTAGCAAATGTTCGTCGGAATGGCTACTCATTTGACATACAGGAGGGCGTAATGGGGTTCTGCTGTGTAGCAGCGCCGGTCCGCCGTCGTGGAGAAATTGTTGCAGCGGTCAGTTGCTCCATGCCGATCCATCATTGGGAGGGGAAGAAGAACGAGGCTTTAAGTGAAATTTGCGCATTGGCAAAGCGGCTGTCAACAAATCTATAAGGCTTGTACCAGAATAACTTATTCAATATAAAACGGTCACTTTCCGGGTGTAACCGTTTTTTTGAGTTGATAAGAATTTATAAGTTTTTCGCAACTTATTGCCTCGCATCAACCTTGGTAAACGCGCTGGTCCTTATAAGACAAGGATGGCGTAGCCGTTTATCCTGGTTTATACATCCTGGTTTATAGGTCATTTTTTATAGAAATACCATTGACTCAAACGGGAAACTATGGGAATATATTTTTAGGTAAAATACAGAACAATGTTTAGTATAATGAACAAGAAAGTGGTGCGTCGATGAAAATAGTCCGGTTTACTCTTATGGATGATTCTGAGATTCGTTATGGCATTATTGAAGACAATATTGTAAGTGAGTTTACGGGTGACTTATTTACATCTCGCATTGCCACCGGAAATACGTATCCTTTGGAGAATGTCCAAATCTTAGCGCCTCTCATACCTAGACATATCATTGGAATAGGCAAAAATTTTGTTGACGGAGGTGTGGAAAAACCGCCGGTTCCTGAAATGCCGATCTTATTTTTTAAACCGTTGACGACTGTTACCGGCCCCGGTGACAAGGTGCTTCTGCCCCGTGGAACGGAGGAGATCAAGTTCGAATCCGAGCTTGCCGTAATCATCGGGAAAACAGCAAAAGACATTCAACCCAGTCAAGCAGATGAAGCCATCTTCGGTTTTACGGTCGCAAACGACTTTGGCGCAACCCATTATTTTCACCCGGAAGGACACTGGACGATCGGCAAAGCGTTCGATACGTTCTGCCCTCTAGGCCCTGTGATTGAAACGGAATTCGATTATCGCTCAGCGCGCATTCAAGCTTTTGTGAACGATAAAGTCAAGCAGGATGCCACGATGGACAGAATCATTACTCCGATCGACGTTATGATATCCTACATCAGCCGGTTCATGACCCTAATGCCAGGAGATGTCATCCTAACGGGTACGCCGGCCGGAGCGGATATGGTGCGGGATGGGGACATTGTAGATTGCTTCATTGAAGGAATAGGGCACCTGCGAAACCCTGTAAGCGCTTCTTAAAACAGTCAGTATAATAAATGATAAAAAGGAGAGATCAATGTCCATGGAACGATATGTAGAAATAGGAAATCTTCAAGTGGCTCGGGTGCTTTTTCATTTTATTCAATCGGAGGCCCTTCCTGGCAGTGGATTAAGCGGCGAACGGTTCTGGTCCGACTTGGATACCCTGTTAAACGATTTAATTCCCATAAACAAAGCTTTATTAGCCAAACGAGATGAGATGCAGAGATTAATCAACGAATGGCATAAGGAGAATAACGAAAGCTTTGAGTTTGAAAATTATAAATCATTTCTGAAGAAAATTGGCTATTTGGAACCGGATGCAGAAGATTTTCAGATTACTACCCAAAAAGTAGATGATGAAATCGCAGCGCAAGCCGGCCCGCAGCTAGTGGTTCCGGTGAATAATGCCCGTTATGCTCTTAATGCGGCGAACGCTCGCTGGGGTAGCCTGTACGACGCTCTGTACGGAACGGATTCAATCGATGATGAAGGCGGAGCTAACCGTGCACCCGAATACAATCCGATCCGCGGCGAGAAAGTCATTGCATTTGCCCGAGAATTTCTGGATCAAGCAGCGCCATTATCGGCATTCTCGCATACAAACGCTGAGCAGTATTCGATCGTAGATGGTCAATTGCTCGTTTCACTTAGCAATGGAGAAACGACGGAACTTAAGGATTCCACAAAGTTTATTGGATATCAAGGCCAATCCGAAAATCCATCAGCCGTATTGCTGAAGAATAACGGGCTTCATTTTGAAATCCAAATAGACCGCAATCATCCAATTGGCAAGATGGATCAAGCGGGTATCAAGGACATCCTCATGGAAGCGGCACTCACTACTATTATGGATTGTGAAGACTCCGTTGCAGCGGTTGATGCCGATGATAAGGTAATAGTATACAGAAGCTGGTTAGGTCTTATGAACGGAACGTTGTCCGCCACCTTCCAGAAAGGCAATAAATCGGTAACACGGACCTTAAACCCGGATAGGGTTTACAAGTCCCCGAACGATGAGGAAATTAGTTTACCTGGGCGATCCCTAATGTTTGTTCGTAACGTTGGGCATTTGATGACCAGTGATGCGATATTAGATCAAGACGGTCAGGAGATTCCGGAGGGAATTCTGGATGCCGTTGTGACCGGTCTAATTGCGAAGCATGATTTATTAGGAAATAGCCCCTACCGTAATTCTTCTGAAGGCTCCGTTTATATCGTTAAGCCCAAGATGCACGGATCGGAAGAAGCGGCTTTTACAAATGAACTATTTGTTAGAGTTGAAGATATGCTTGGTCTGGCACGTAATACGATTAAGATTGGTGTTATGGACGAGGAACGCCGTACTTCTTTAAACCTGAAAGCATGCATTCGCGAGGTTAAGGACCGAATTGCGTTTATTAATACCGGATTCTTGGACCGCACCGGTGACGAAATGCACACGTCTATGGAAGCAGGTCCTATGATTCGGAAAAATAATATGAAGTCATCCCAATGGTTACAAGGCTATGAAAAGTCGAACGTGAGTGTAGGCCTAGCTTGCGGTTTGCAAGGCCGCGCTCAGATTGGCAAAGGCATGTGGGCCATGCCGGATCTGATGAAGGATATGTTGAGGCAGAAAATCGGTCAATTGGAAGCAGGCTGTAATACGGCATGGGTACCCTCGCCTACGGCGGCTACATTGCATGCGCTCCATTATCACCAAGTCGATGTGAAGGAAGTTCAGAATAAATTAAAAGAAACGAATAAAGATTATCGGGATGATATTCTAGCCATTCCAGTTGCGGAGAACCCGGAATGGAGCCATGAAGAAATTCAGCAGGAACTGGACAATAATGCGCAGGGGATACTGGGTTATGTGGTTCGGTGGGTTGAACAGGGAATTGGTTGCTCCAAAGTACCGGATATCAATAATGTGGGGCTAATGGAAGACCGTGCCACATTGCGAATTTCCAGTCAACATATGGCAAACTGGCTGCACCATGGGATTTGTACGAAGGAACAGGTCTTAAAGACCATGCAGCGGATGGCCAAAATAGTAGATGAGCAGAACGCCGGTGACCCGGCATACCGTCCTATGGCGGGTAACTTTGATAACTCTGTTGCGTTTCAAGCTGCCTGTGAGCTTGTCTTTAAAGGTTATGAACAACCAAGCGGCTACACAGAGCCGATATTGCACCGCCGACGCAAAGAGTTCAAGGCTAACGAGTCTGCCCAGAAAGCATAATTCAACGTTTTGGAACGTGTGCAGTCACCAGTGGATTAATTGAGACCATAAGCGGTCTCTTTTTTTTACCTTAAATTAAGTAAACAATGATTTATTTTTTGAAAAGGGAATGAGCGACTGCCGATGATGTGACAACGGACATTTTATATACAGTAAGACAAAAATTGTTTTGCGAGGTTCCCGCGCTCGGTTCAACATAAACTGTCACTTTCGTGCCGACCGGGAACCCTATAGAATGAAAGCGATAACATAGAAATTAACCATAAGGGGAGGTTTAACATGAAGGTTGGAATACAGAAGCGTTGGAGCAGCTTGATGGTGTCTGTCCTCGCCATTGGCATAGTTTCAGGTTGTACGGGAGGGGGAGAGCCCGCAGCAAGCGGGAAGGACAGCAATGCGAAACCGGCTGACCAGAAGCAAGCGGAGCTGCTTAAGATGCAGATGATGGTGCCGTCTTTTGCCGATGTTCCCAACATGAACGACGAATATTGGACGGAATGGCAGAAGCGAACGAACACTAAACTGGACGTTGAATGGATTCCGTCGGGCGATTATGATACGAAGTTCGACCTCGTTCTGGCATCCGGCAATCTCCCGGAAATTATTGTTTCCCAGTCGGCCACTCGCCCGACGTTGCAAAACGCGATTAAACAAGGGGCTTTTTGGGATTTAAGTCCGTTCCTAGGCGATTTCAGCAAATACCCTAATTTGAAAAATAACAGTGAGGCCAACGTATGGAATTACATGAAGGTGGACGGTAAAATTTACGGAATACCGCGCAACCGCCCGCTTGTCGATTTGGGTATTAAAATGCGTAAGGATTGGCTCGATAAGTTGAATATTCCGATTCCTAAGACGTTGGATGAATACGCCGCTGCACTGAAAAAGATCGTCGATAGTGACCCAGACGGCAACGGAAAGAACGATACGATCGGCTTATTGGGCCATGGCTTCCTGCTGGCCGACGGCGACGGTTCGCTTTTGGCCGCATTCGGCGGTTTGGATCCAGTTTACGATAAAGACGGCGGTTTGATAAAGGAAACGATGACCCCTCAATACACCGAAATGGTAGCCTGGCTTCGTAAGCTATACGCGGACGGCGTGCTTGCCAAAGAGTTTTCCGCGATCAAGAAAACGCAGGCGGAGGAGTTGTTTGCGACCGGTAAAGCAGCTTCTTACGTCCGCAATATTTGGCGGGACTACTCATGGGAACAGGACATTAAGAAGGTCCAGCCCGGTGCCAAAGTGATCACGTTGCCGCCGATGAAAGGGCCTGGCGGGGTAAGCGTCCAACTTGCGACTCCGTTCTTCGGAGCGATGTACATTTCAAAGAAAGTACCGGAAGCTAAGGTTCGTCAGATTTTGGATTACATGGAAAAGACGACTACGATGGAGTATACCGATTTTAACTACTTCGGCATCGAAGGCGTTCACCATAAAAAGGTCGACGGGCAGCCGGTACTGACGGATCTAGGTGTGAAGCAGGTGACCACCAATGCCAATCAGGTGTTTGCGATGGCGTTTAATAATAAAATGAAAGTGTTAAATCCAGCGGCTCCAAAGGCATATAACGATGAAAAGCTGAAGGAAACCGAAGTCTTCGCGCAAGTAGGCAAGCTCAATGTATTCGGGATCATCGCATCGGAAACGTGGACTGACGTTTGGCCGAAATTTGAGAAGGAATGGCAATCGATGGTCACCAAGGCGATCGTAGGACAAATTTCGCTGGACGAATATAAGGCTTATCTGGATAAATTAAACAGCAATCCGGATTTTAAGAAGGCTTATCAGGAATTCGCGAAGAACTACAAGGAATATTTCGGTAAAAAATAAACATTGCAGCATGGGGCGGCCACAGACCGTCGGACCACTACATGGCCGACGGCAGACCGCCCCCTTTATTTAGGAGGTTCGGCAAAACTAGTGTTCATTTGACAAAGGACTTGGCAAGGTCAAAATCGAAGTTACATGGAGGTTAACAAGATGCCGACTTCGTGTGCGAACCAGTTGGTGATGCCGAAGGAAAGAGCCGCAAGCCGCAAATAAAATAGCAACTTGCAGCACAACTTAGTATTCTCGATGCTCAGCTGTTGGGAGGGTTCTATGGTCAACTGGATGAAAACGATGCTGAGTCACCTAAGTTTTAAGCCGGTACAAAGAGGCAAGTATTTGTATAAGCTTATTTGGCTTGGCTGTATTTCCGTGTGTGTTCCCATCATACTCGCATGCTCGGTATACTACCAATTTTCCATGAACCGGGTGAACCAAGAAATTGTAAGTAAAAGCGAAGCTTCACTCGTGACAATGAAAGACAGGGCGGAGCGGATATTACAAGGGATTGAGCAGGAGTCCCTGCAGTTAGCCATAGACCCCATCGTTTCCGATTTTTTCACTAAGGGATCTGTTGAAAATACGATCATTTGGCATCAGCAATTGCTGGACCGGATCGCTTTATTGAAGAACAGCAACAGCTTTATCGACGAGATTTATTTCTACAATGCCACTGAAAATGTGGTGCTCTCCAACCGATACGGCGTCATTCCCAAAGAATCGTACAAGTACAAAGATGACATCGACCGGTTGTTGACGGAAGTGAAGCTGTCCCAGTGGACTTACTTGCCTGTTAGCCAGAAGGACGGCTTTATTACGTTTGCGCGCATGCTGCCCGTCGTTAGCGGAGGGAAGCCGCAAGGAGTTTTGGTCTTTGAGATCGAGATGTCAGCGTTCAGCAACTTTTTGGAAACGGATACATTTATTCTGCCACAAGGCCAGGATTTATTGATTACGAACTATCAAAAGCTGCTTGATTCAAATAAAAGCGACAGGGCAGACCTTAACTCCGTGCTTATTAACCTGCCGGCTATTCAAATGATTCGGACGTCGGATAAAAGCTCCGACCACCTCTACGCGAAAGGGATCGACGGGAAGGAAGCGCACTTTCTGTATTTAAAAAATGTGTTCGGCCGAACCTATATCACGGTCATCTCTGAACAACTGATTACGAGCCAAGTGAATTGGATTCGAGGAGTAACCTTACTCATTTTGCTTTTATTTATCGTTCTGGGCGTGCTGATTACTTACTTTAACACGAAACGCGCTTATAACCCGATTGAGCAGTTGATCAATCACAGCAAGGCGCTGAACGTCGGGCGGATTCAGTCGAAGGAAAACGAATTCGATTATATAAAGGAGTGCCTTGATTTCCTAAATAAGGAGACGGAAAAATTAGGCAGCTATATGGAGAAAATCGAACCTACGCTTAGAGAAAAATGTTTGCAGCAGCTTCTGGATGGCGATTATGTCAGGCAGGAGGCTTTGATCCGGGATTGTGAGACGTACGGCATACCGGTCAGCGCTACCCATGTGGTGCTCGTGGCGGAAGCCGAGAACATTACGAAAGACAAGCGGTTTATTCCGGAGGAAAAGGGTATTATCGCTTTTGTCATTGCCAATGTGATGCAGGAAATACTACAGATGCATGATACCCTTCAAGGGTATGTGATGCCTTACCAAAGCAGAGGGGTGGCTCAGCTGCACTTTCATCCCGGCCAGGAGCAGACGGTGCTCCAGCAGCAAACGCTCCGTTACGCCCACTCGGTATGTGCTTCCCTCAAGAACGCGTTAAACATCGACGTTTCGGTCGGGATCGGACGTTTTTATGCCCACGTGGCGGACGTGCCGGTGTCTTACAAGGAGGCGGATACCGCTCTGCAGTACCGGATTTATAAAGAATCCGACCACGTTCTGTTTATCGAGGATTTGGAGCATGTGAAGAAGCAGGCTCCGCTCCGCTATCCTAAACCATTGGAGCATTGCATCCTGAATTTGCTTGAAATCGGCGATGTTCATAGTGCATCAGCGAGTTTATCGCAGTTTGCCGAAGTCTTGCGCGATTCCGAATCCTACGTGTTTATTTATCAGAGCTATCATATACTGCTTTCAGCCATCATCACTTCCTTGGAGAAGCAAGGCGGCAGCATCCTCGACATCCTGGAGCACAACTTATTCGGGCAGCTCAAGAACAAGCAGACGTCCAAGGAAATCTACGACTGGTTCGTAGAGACATTATTCCCGCTGTACCAATGGTTGACGGAAAACAGCCGCAGTTCATCGAGCCAATCCGGGATTCAGCAAATTTGCAAGTACATTAAGGAGAACTGTACAAGCGACATCTCCTTGGTACAATGCGCTGGTATGGTTGGGATGAGCCCATCGTATTTAAGCCGGCTGTTTAAGAAGGAAACCGGCATGAACTTTCTCGATTTTGTCGTGGAATGCAAGGTGGAGGAGGCCAAGATGCTGCTTACCGAGACGGATCAATCCGTCAGCGAAATCGCTACGGCGATCGGGTATTCGGAGCGGAATTTGAATCGGATTTTTCAGCGTTTGACCCAAACCTCACCCAGTGTGTTCAGAGCCAGGCATCGGTAATACGGACTTTATTTGACCTGCAGGACGAAATTTGACTACTCACAGATCGCTGGCCATGGAAAAGAATTGTCTCTTTCATGCCGATAACGCCGGGAATACAATCAAAAATGTAAGCGCTACCCCAAGTGTGGGCGACTTCCGGGCAGGTTCAAATGACCTTATGCGGCAAGTCGCCTTTTCTTAGCAAGAAAGGTGGAGGGACAGATGAATGCCCTGCCGCAACTGCCCTATGGAGCGGTATATTTTCGTAAATCCAACCCTCCGTGTGAGGATTGGGAACGGGATTATGAAGCAGCGCGGGAAGACGGAATGAACCTGTTTCGTCATTGGTTCATGTGGGGAGCGATCGAGACGGCACCCGGCGTGTTCGATTGGGCGGATTATGACCGCCAGATGGATTTGGCGGCACAGCAGGGAATAAAGACGATCATCGCGGAGATGATCACTTCCGTTCCCGAATGGGCCGTCGACACTTATCCGTCGGCCGTTCATACGCGTGCGGACGGTACCAGGCTGAAATCGCGAATGGGAGTCAGCAGCGCCACCGGCGGATTTGGCGACGGCTCCTCGGGAGCGCTGTGCCTGGATTGCCCCGAAGCAAGGCAGCTGGCCGGACGGTTCTTGAAGGAGCTGGTGCTCCGGTATAAGGATCACCCGGCAATGGCCGGTTACGATGTGTGGAACGAGTGCAATTATTCCCCTCATGTATGCTATTGCGAGCATACCAAGAACAAGTTCCGCAGCTGGCTGCAGAACAAATACGGAAGCCTACGGGAGCTGGGCTCCGCCTGGCATCGATACAGCTATACCGGTTGGGATCAGGTTCAGCCCCCGGAGCAGCTTGAGCCGTATCCGGAATGTATGGATTGGCTTGACTTCAAGAAGGACAATTTCTACAACCACATGCAGTGGCGGATCGATCTGATCCGCAGCTTGGATCCGGATCACCCCATCACGGCGCACGGGATTGCCGGCAGCATGAATGCCATGGCCTCGATGGGAGCGGACGATTGGCTGGCTGCTTCCAAGGTAGAGGTGTACGGCTTCACTTGGGTGGCTTCACGCAAGGGAAGCGAGCCATGGAAGCAGTGGCACGCCGTCGACTTGACGCGTGCAGCCTCCGGCGGCAAGCCGTTCTGGCATGCGGAGGCGCAGGGCGGCCCGCTCTGGCTGCAGCCGCAGGTGACCGGCCGGCCGCGAGAGGACGGAAGAGTGACGGAGCCGGAGGATATCCGCCTATGGCAGATGACCTCATTTGCCGGCGGAGCGCGAGGGCTGCTGTTTCCCCGGTGGCGTCCGCTGCTGGACGGGCCATTGTTCGGCGCGTTCGGACCGTACGCGATGGACGGCTCCCGCACGGAGCGCTCCAGGATGGCCGGCACAATTGCCAAGTGGGCGAACGCATCGGCACAGAAGGAGCTGTTGGAAGCGGCCCCGGTGCAAGGGGACATAGGTATCCTCGTCACACCGGAGACGCAGACGTTTGATTATTTGCTGAGCCGGGAAGGTAAGTGCGAGCTTTACAGCCATTCCATGTGGGGGGCATATCAGGGTTTTTTCGATAATCACATTCAAGCCGATTGGGTGCATATCGATCAGATCGACAAATTCAAGGTTCTGTATTGGCCCTATCCGATCATGACGCTGCATACTCATGCGGAGGTCATTAAGAGGTGGGTGGAGCAGGGAGGGATCCTCATCAGCGAGGGCTGTCCCGCTTATTTCGGTGATCGGGGCCGAGTAGGTACCAGGCAGCCGAATTATAGTCTGGGTGAGCTGTTTGGAGCGATGGAGAACGGCGTTGAGTTTATGCCGGATATTCTGGGAGACGTGACGTTTGGGTTTAACGGCTTGACTGTTCGCGGCGGTGTGTATGTGCAATCGTATGCGGCGGGCGGAGGAGTAGCCTTGGGTACCTATTCGGATGGTCGGACAGCCGTGATTGAGCATACCTGCGGCAAGGGGCGAACGCTGTTGGTCGGCACCTTCCCGGGAGAGGCATACTACCGGACGCATGACGCGGGGACGCTCGAGTTTTTCTCGGAGGTGGCCCGCTGGGCGGGGATTCAGCCGCATGCCCGCGACTCCAACGGCACTTTGACGGTCAGGCTGAGCGAGCATCATAATGGCAGCTTGTACCTATGGGTGCTCAACCATGGAAGGGAAGAGGTTGTATCGGAGGTGGCGTTGTCCCCTGCATGGGGCGAGTGTAGGCCAAGTGGAATACATTGGGGCCACCACGAAGCATTATCAGCTTCAGCGAACGTACTGCAGGTGAGAGTACCGGCCAAAGATGCGGTGATCGCACGGTTGACCAGGCAGACATAAGCTTTAGGAAAAATGGAGGCGGCTTTGGCAGATGAAAATAAAAAGCATCGAAACGTTCACCACACGTCAAATTAGTATAGTTCGGTTGAGAACGGAAGACGGCCTGGAAGGGATCGGCCAAATGGCCCCTTATCACGCAAATATTTCCGCGCTGGTGCTCCATCAGCAGATTGCACATCACGCACTGGGAGCGGATGCGGATGACATCGCAGGGCTTGCGGAGGCCATCGTGACAGCCGAGCATAAATTCCCGGGCTCGTATGTTTGCAGAGCCGTCGGGGGATTGGACACCGCGCTATGGGATCTGAAGGGTAAGCGGCTCGGCAAAAGCGTCTGCGAGCTGCTTGGCGGGCACCGGCGTGCGGTCGAGGTGTACGGCTCCAGCATGCGGCGGGATATCCGTCCGGCGGAGGAAGCGGAGCGGCTGAAGCAACTGCAGGAGGAGCACGGCTTCCGCGCGTTCAAGTTCCGCATCGGCAGCAATTTCGGCAACGACGTGGATGTGTATCCGGGACGGACAGAGAGCATTGTTCCGGCAGTGCGCAAAGCATTAGGCGATGCAACGCTGCTTTATGTTGATGCGAACAGCGGCTTCACGCCTGCGCGGGCAATTGAGGTGGGCAAAATGCTGGAGCAGCAAGGGGTGGTTCATTACGAAGAGCCATGCCCTTATCCGCAGCTGGAATGGACAAAGCAGGTGGCCGACGCGCTGGAAGTGCCCGTAACCGGCGGGGAGCAGGATACCGACCTGGCCCAGTTTCAGCGGATGATCTCGATGCATGCCGTCGATATTGTCCAGCCGGATATTTGCTACATCGGCGGCTTGAGCAGAGCACTCGAGGTCGCGCGGATGGCGGAGTCCTGTGGCATGACCTGCACGCCGCATGCGGCCAACCTCTCGATGGTGACCGTGTTCACCATGCACATGGTGGCCGCCATCCCCAACGCCGGCCGCTATATGGAATTCACCGTCGAATCCGATGCATGGACCGAGCAGCTGTTTACCTCCAACAAGCTGAAGGTTCGGGACGGCAAGGTGGAAATCCCTGACGAACCGGGCTGGGGCGTGACCATCCGGCCGGAGTGGCTCGAGAAAGCGGAATATCGGATCTCGGAGATTTAAATTACGACTATGATTTTCAAGTCGATGAATTCACATAGAGAGGAGCCGGACACCATGCAATCCACTACGCTCGCGAAGGCCGCAGCCAAAGCAAGAGGCGGGTCTAAGCTTGGGATCCGTATTTTACAGCATAAGTACATGTATTTGCTCGCTTTGCCGGGGATCCTTTATTTCATCCTGTTTAAATTCGTACCCATGTGGGGCCTGATCCTCGCCTTTATGAAATACAATCCTTATGCCGGCATCATGGGCAGCGAGTGGATCGGGGTTAAAAATTTTACCGAGCTATTCTCTGACAGCAAATTTTACATCATGCTTAGAAATACGTTTGCCATTAACCTCTTCGGTCTGATCTTCATGTTTCCGCTGCCTATTCTCCTCGCCCTGATGCTGAACGAGGTCCGGCATGAGGCATTCAAACGGATCAACCAATCCATCGTGTATTTACCCCACTTTTTATCCTGGGTGGTGGTAGCGAGCATGACCTTCTTCATCCTTTCCTCCGACGTAGGCATCGTGAATAAGCTGATCGCCGGGGCGGGCCATGAACGCATTGCCTTTTTATCCAACCCGAATTATTTCTGGGGGCTGCTGACCGCACAAAATATGTGGAAGGAAGCCGGCTGGGGCACGATTATTTTTCTCGCGGCTATGGCCGGTGTCGACCCTCAGCGCTATGAAGCGGCTGTAGTGGACGGGGCCAGCCGCTGGAGACAAATATGGCACATTACACTGCCGGCGATCCGGCCGACGATCATCATCCTGCTGATCCTTAGACTCGGGCATATGGCCGACGTCGGCTTCGAACAGGTGCTGCTGATGACCAATCCGCTCGTCATGTCTGTGGCGGAGGTATTCGACACGTATGCTTACTCGATTGGTATCCTCAAGGGCCAGGTGAGCGTCGGGATAACTGTCGGCATGTTCAAAGGCGTGGTGGGTCTGGTGCTGGTGCTAACCTCGAATTATATCGTCAAGAAAATGGGCCACGACGGCATTTACTAGGAAGGAGGAGAGGGCATGAGTCTGGTAAGCACCAAAAAACTGACGTTGTTCGATTATGTCAATTACTCGCTGCTTCTGCTGATCTCGCTGGTGTGCGTGTTCCCGTTCCTTTATGTATTCAGCGTGTCGTTCACAGACCCTAAAGTATATATTCCGCTTAAATTTTACTTATTTCCGGATCAATGGTCGCTTGCAGCATATAAGTACATCTTATCGACGAACAGCTTTTTGAATGCCTTAAAAAGCACCGTGTTCGTTACCTTCATCGGTACCGCGCTCAGCATCTTCACCTCGTTTACGTTCGCCTACACGCTGACGAAAAAAGCGATGCCCGGACGCTCGATTATGCTAAGCGCGGTTGTATTTACTCTCGTGTTCAATGCGGGCATATTGCCGAGCTACATTCTGATCAAGTCGCTAGGTCTGCTAAATTCGTACTGGTCACTGATCTGGCCAAGCTTGACGAGCGCCTGGAGCCTGATCGTCATCAAAAGCTTTCTCGAATCTCTTCCGCCGGAGCTGGAGGATTCCGCCCGCATAGACGGCTGCTCGGACATCGGGGTATTTATAAGAATCATTATTCCCTTGTCGATGCCGGCTATAGCGGCGTTCACGCTGTTCTTCGCCGTAACGTATTGGAATACGTACTTCAATGCACTCATCTATTTATCCGATTCCAAGAAATGGACGCTGCAGGTGCTGGTCAAAACGCTGGTCATTGATTCGGACTCGACCGGGGTCGGTGTAGCCGGAGCCGGAGGCGATGACCGCATTGTGCCCCAGGAAACGATCCGCATGGCTTCCATCATGCTCGCCATGGCGCCGATATTGGCAGTGTATCCGTTTCTTCAGAAGCATTTTGCCAAAGGAGTCATGCTCGGCTCTATTAAGGGCTAAGCACGCAGCATAACTCTTAATCTCACTGGAGGTGCCCCATGGAAAAACAGCAGAGCAAAAAAGGAATTATCGACTGTGACGTTCACGTCTATCCGAGAAATATGGAGGAGCTTAAGCGCTATATGCAGGAGCCTTGGCGGGATCGGCTCAAGCCGATGGGAAGGGGCTTTTTCGAGAATCCGGTGCACGGTAGCCGTTTGGATGCGAAGCCTCCGGGAGGAGGAGGGCCGGGTACCGATCCGGACTTTCTGCGCGAGCAGCTCTTGGACGAATACGGCATTGACCATGCCATTCTGCTGCCGAGAGCCTTCTGCAACATGCACCCTGACCCCGATTATGCCACGGCGATTGCCGCCGCGTACAACGAATGGCTGGCGGATACATGGCTTGGCAAATACAACAAGGACGGCGTGTTTAAAGGCTCCATCACCATTGCTCACCAGGACCCTGCGGCGGCGGCCAAAGAAATCGACCGCTGGGCCGGGCACCCCCATTTCGTGCAGGTGATGACGGATTCCGGCGCACGGGCACCGTTCGGTCAGCGGCAGTATTATCCGATTTATGAAGCGTGCGCACGCGGCAACTTGCCTTTCGCGATCCATCCGGGAACCGACGGCATGGGCATCAATGCGCAGCCTTCGCCGGGCTATCCGACGCATTACATCGAATGGCATACGTGCCTTTCGCTAAGCTTCCAAGCGCATCTGGTCAGCTTTATTACCGAAGGCGTGTTTGAGCGTTTCCCCAGCTTCAAGGTGGTGCTTGTCGAAGGCGGGGTTTCCTGGCTGCCGGCCTTGATGTGGCGGCTTGATGCCGAGTATAAAGGGCTTCGTTATGAGGTGCCGTGGCTTACCAAGAGGCCAAGCGAATATTTGCGTGATCATGTGAGAATCACCTCGCAGCCGATTGAACGCCCAGATAACGATGCGTATTTGCTGCAAGTGCTGGAAATGATGGACGCCAAGCATGTGCTGATGTTTTCCAGCGACTACCCGCATTGGGACTTCGATTCGCCGGACCGGGCGTTTCCACGGCTTCCGGAGGAGCTCTACAACCGCATTTTCTCGGACAATGCCAGAGAGCTTTACGGATTGTAAGCAGATGAAAGGAGGAAAGCCGATATGTCCACACATGTTGTTGGGAGAGTAACCGAGCTTCCCCCGGGCGAACGTAAAATCATGCTCGTGGAGAATCGTTCCATCGGCGTGTTTAATGTGAAGGGTACATATTATGCCTTGCGGAACACGTGTCCTCACCAAGGAGCCCCTCTCTGTAAAGGCCATGTAACCGGGATGACGCTGACCGCCCCTCCCGGACAATACCGATATGGGCGCGAAGGGGAGATCTTGCGTTGCCCTTGGCACGGGTGGGAGTTTGATCTGACGAACGGCAAGTCCATCTATGATCCGCACAAATGCTTGGTGAAAACGTACGACGTGACCGTGGAGCAAGGGACGGCGGCCATCGCGGTGACGGATTTAGCGGCAGAGGATGAGCAGGAAACGCGGATCGACACGTACCCGGTTACGGTGGAGGACGGCTGGATTCTTTTACACGTGTAGGGGAGCTTGAGGCTGATTCAGGCTTACCAAATGGGGCGATACAGGCAGGGGGATATTCCTTTGAAGCTGATTTATGACCATAAGGATGAGGTTATTCGTTTTGGAGCAGAGCAGATTAAGAAAAGCTTGGAGCGGGGCGGCGTTTATTTCGTCGAGCAGTATGCACAGCAGGGTACGATGCTTGAGCCTTCCAAGGGAATCGTGATTCGGAAGACGACTGCCCGGAAGGGAGAAATGAACCGATACGACGACCAAGCGTTTGGAATTTACCGCACAGGGGAAGTCGTCCACATCGAAGGCTCGGACTCCCGGGGCGTGATGTACGGCTGCTTGGAGTGGGCGGAGCGGCTGGGCCGCGGGGCGAATTTGCAAAACGGGGAACAGATTACGCAAAAGCCGGCTCTCGGCATTCGCGGCATCAAGTATAATCTGCCGTATGCTCCGTTCGATTCGGGCGACCCGTTCGTCCAGAATGAAGAGACGTGTATGGATATCCGGTTCTGGAGAGCGTACATCGATATGCTGGCACTAAACCGGTACAACTGTCTTAGCTTATGGTCGGAGCACCCGTATCATCTGATGGTCGTATCATCGAAGTATCGGGCGGCCAATCCGTACAGCGACATCGAAGCAGATCGGAACATCCGATTCTTTCGAGATCTGTTCCGGCATGCCGCAAGCCGCGGTATCGACGTTTATTTATTCACCTGGAATATTCGGCTCATCCCGGAGGCGGCGCGCGGATTGGGACTTCCAGAGATCGTCGGCGACCACGGCAATATGTATGACGATCTCATCCACCGGGTCGGTCTGCCGCTCAACCGGTTTCGCGGACAATCGGAGCTGATCCGTGATTATATCCGCGAAATGGTGCTGCAGGTACTGATCACCTACCCGGAGCTGAAGGGGCTCGGAACATCGGCAAGCGAATGGATGGACGGCAGCGGCTACGAGCGGGAGCAGTGGATCATTGAAACCTACGTCGAGGCCATCAAGCAGTCCGGGCGGGATATCCCGTTCATCCACCGCACGAACATGCAGAATGCGGGCAAAGAGATTAAGGACATGGTACAGCCCGAGTTTGATTCAAGCAAGTTCTACATCAGCTGGAAATATTCCAACGCACACTGCTACTCCCACCCGGAGCCGCAATTTGAAAAGCTATGGCGTGCATGGGAAGGCATTGATCTGGAGACGACGCAGGTGCTTTATACCGTCCGGAATGACGATGTCTTTTCACATCGATGGGGAGACCCGGAGTATGTGAGCGACTATGTCAAAGGCATGCTGAAGCCGTATGTGAAAGGATTTTACTGGGGCGCCGACGGCTACTTGTGGGGGCGTGATTTTCAGCATGCGGATTACGGGCACAAGACATGGGCCTACGATTTCGAGAGGCATCTCTATCAGTTCCAGCTGTGGGGGCGACTGTCATACAACCCCGATACCGAGGCGTCCGTATGGCCCTATTTGCTCAGGGAGCATTATGGTCCTGTCCACGCTCCCGATTTTGTAACAGCTCTGCAGCATGCATCCCGAATCATTCCTGCCGTCAACCGGCTGTTTTGGATCGATTATGATTTCCAGTGGCACGCGGAAAGCTGCTTATCGCAGGTCAGCGGCTTTAAGACGATCCTGGATTTCATCCAAGGTCAGGCGATGCCGGGCGCCCTCGTGATGTCCATCCGTGAATATGCGCAAGCGGAGGCGGATGGCCGCTTGGAAGAGGCGTTAAGCGCTTATGGGGAGACTCCATTGGACATTCTGCGTATTCTGCGTGAGGCCGCGGCGGAGACGGAGCGGTCGGCGGACAAACTGGAGACGGAGCTGGGAGAGCTGCGGGGAGGGCACGCGGAATGCACGCTCTACGATTTAAAAGCCTACGTGGAGATGGGCCGTTACTACGCGTGTAAATTTACCGCTGCACTGGAGCTGAACCGGTTCGGGCTAAGCGGGGACACACGGCACCAGGACAATGCAGTGGCTGAACTGGAACAAGCCGTGACCCATTGGGAGAAGCTGGGCTTTTACTGGAGTCTTCATAATAAGCCCTATTTTATGGCCCGGGTGAAACGCACATTCGGGTATCCGTTCTACTTGGAGGATGTGCGCCGGGATGTGGAGCTTGCCCGCCGGTTTACCAGTATGAAGTAAAGGAGATGCATACTTTATGGCAATAGACAGTAATGATTCAAAGCTTCCGTGGTACCGGCGGACCTTCCGCTGGGGACAAACCAATCTTACGGAGATGGATCCTGTGGGCTGCGATATGTCCTGGTGGAAGCAGTATTGGCGCGAAACACGGGTTCAGGGCGTCATCGTCAATGCCGGAGGTATCGTAGCTTATTATCCCAGCCAGCTTGAGCTGCAATATCGGGCGAAGGGGCTGGGAGATCGCGATTTGTTCGGGGAGTGGGTGACGGAGGCCCGGAACGAAGGGTTGGCCGTACTGGCCAGAATGGATATCAACAGGGCAACCCAGGAGTTCTATGACGCTCACCCTGACTGGTTTGTAGTTAATCGTCATGGAGAGCCTTTAACCACGGACGGACGGTATTTCTCTTGCATTAACAGCGACTACTACAAGGAGTTCATCCCGGAGGTTCTCAAAGAAATTATTGCCGCCTATGGGCCGGACGGATTTACCGATAACAGCTGGACCGGGGTTTCCCGCAGCAACATTTGCCATTGTGAACATTGCCGAAGGAAATTCAAGGCGGCCTCGGGCTTGGAGCTTCCTGCAGCCAGCGACTGGAACGATCCGGCTTACCGGCAGTGGATCAAATGGAGCTACAGCTGCCGCATCGAGAACTGGGATCTGTTTAATAAAGTAACTGCACAATACGGAGGATCGGATTGCTTGTGGCTTGGTATGGTCAACGCGAACCCGGTCAAGACGCATGCTTCCTTTTGTGATCTGAAAGAGGTAGGAGAACGCTCCAAAATCATCATGTGCGACCATCAATCCAGAGACACTCTTAACGGATTTGAGCAAAACAGCCTCAACGGCTATCTGCTGCACGGGGTAGCAGGCTGGGACGTGATTATCCCGGAGAGCATGGCGAATTATATCCGGGGCGAACGCAGCTTCCGCCAAGGCAGCAGCCCGCCGAAGGAAACGAGACTTTGGATGGTTGAAGGAATTGCCGGGGGAATTTCGCCTTGGTACCACCATGTGGGAGCAGTTCAGGAAGACAGACGCCAGTTTGACAATGCGCCTCCGGTCATGCAGTGGCATGAGGAGAATGAGGCTTATCTGTACAACCGGCTGCCTGTTGCTAATGTAGGCTTGGTGTGGAGCCAGGAGAATACCGAGTTTTACGGACGTGAGGACGCCGATGAGAAGGTGGCGCTTCCTTGGCATGGCTTTGTCAGGGCGCTCACCCGTGCCAGAATTCCATTTGTGCCGGTCCATGCGGACCATATTGCTAACGAGGCTCACCGCCTCGATGTACTGATCCTGCCGAATCTTGCGGCCATGACCGATGCGCAGTGCCAGTCCGTGCGCCAGTTCGTAGAGGCTGGAGGAAGCCTGGTGTTCACCGGCGCCACGGCCACCTTGGATGAATGGGGCGAAGTGCGCAGTGGGTTCCCGCTCGAATCCATAACCGGCATTCAGCCTTTGCATCAAGTCGCCGGAGCTGTAGGCAAGGTATCCTCGAATTGGGCATTTTACGAGGCGCACAATTATTTCAGGCTTCCCGGAGATCGGCATCCGGTATTAGCCGGCTTCGAGAAAACCGATATTCTCCCGTTCGGCGGACACATCCATCGGGTTCAGGCAGGAGGACAGCTGAAGGCGGTAGCCACGTATATCCCGTCCTATCCGATCTATCCGCCGGAATTTAGCTGGGTACGGGAGCCGCAGACCGATATTCCCGTTATGCTTGCGGGAGAGCATGCAGCCGGCGGACGCATATTTTACTTTGCCGGGGACGTAGATCGTTGTTATGGGCGTACACATCTGCCGGATCTTGGCGACTTGCTTGCTAATGCGGTACAATGGGCGGCTTCGGAGCAGCTTCCAATTCAGGTGGATGGTCCGGGATATCTGGATTGCAAGCTGTACCGGCAGGATAACCGATTGATTCTGCACATCGTCAATCTCAGCGGAGCCAATCAAAATCCGGGTTATCTGGAGGAGTATCTGCCTGTAGGTCCTATTACGATCTCGATTAGAACCGATGACCTTGTGCCGGTAAGCGTACAATTAAAAGTATCCGGCAAGCAAGTCAAGCTTGATGTAAGCAGCTCTTGGATCACCGTTCGGATCGAATCGATAACGGATCATGAATTACTGGTATTGGAGTAATCGCATGTGGGAATCAAAGCTCAAATCCGAAGGGGGAGATATAGTTTGAACTCAAGCAGATTTTGGCGGAGAAGAACGAACATGTCGGTAGCGCTGAGCTGTGCGGTGGCTATGGCGGTCAGCGGCTGCTCTTCAGGCGGCAATTCGGGGCAAGATAAGCCGGGCACGGCTGCAAACGACGGGAAACCGCTGACCATTCAAATCTTCGGCGGCTTATACAATGAGATGCCGGATATGAACAATGCGTTCTGGTCGGAATGGCAAAAGCGGCTGAACGTCAAGATCGACGCGAACTGGGTACCCTCAGGGGACGTCATCACCAAGCTGGATTTGGTTCTCGCCTCCGGAGATCTTCCTGAAGTCATCGCCTACCCGAACCAGGGGCTAACCGTCTCCATGATCAATGCGGTCCGGAACGGAGCGTTTTGGGATTTGACCCCTTTCCTGGGAGACATGAGCCAATATCCGAATTTGAAAAATAATACGCCGCCAAACTGGCAGAAATTTCTGTCTGTAGACGGTAAAATTTACGCACTGCCGCGCTCCCGCTCGCTGATTGACAATACGGTCAACATCCGGAAGGATTGGCTGGATAAGCTGAAGATTCCGGTACCGACTACGCTTGATGAATACCGCGCTGCGCTTAAAGCGATTGCGAATGGCGATCCGGACGGCAATGGAGTCAAGGACACCATGGGAATCGTTGGTATAAACGAGGGGGTAAGCCCGTTTGAGGCCGGCTTCGGCGCCTTCGCTCCGCACTATGACAGCGAAGGTGGCTTGATCTGGCATGAATTGACGAATGAATATACCAATTTAGTCGAGTGGCTGCGAGGGCTGTATTCCGATGGCAGCTTGCCCAAGGAATTTATGACAATGAAGCGGACGCAGATGGAGGAAGCGATCGGCACAGGAAAGGCAGCTACATATATCCGAAGCACCCGATATCAATACGATTTTGAAGTGCAGGCCAAGAAGGTGCAGCCGGATGCCAAAATTATCGCATTGCCTCCATTGAAGGGCCCGGGAGGCTACGCGGCGGATTTGTCGACTGGAGTGAACGGCGGAATTTTTATCTCGAAGAAAGTGCCGGAAGCAAAAGTGAAGCAAATGCTGAAATACTTTGACGCAACGGCATCCCAAGAAATCACAGACTTCGGATACAGTGGCGTGGAAGGCGTCCATTACAAAATCGTTAACGGTGAGAAGGTACCGACGGAGCTGTCGATTAAAGAGGTCAATACTACAAGCCTTGGAGCGGGTGTGTTCGCGTACGTGAAGTGGGGTAAGGTCGACAATCCGGGAGCGCCTAAGGAATACATCGAGCAAAAAAGAAAAGAAGTAGCGGATTACGAAAAGCTGGGTGTCTATAACATTTTTACCTGGCTGATCTCAAATACTTGGGTCAATACATGGCCGAAATATTCGGATGAATGGAAATCGATGATGACGAAGGCGATTGTCGGACAAATTTCCATGGATGAATACAAGGCATATGTCGCCAAGTTAAATAATCTTCCGGAAATGAAGCAGGCCTATAAGGAATTTGCCAAGGCCTACAGCTATTACAAATAAGGAGGTTTATCCTATGGACACATCTTGCTTGCAATACAGCTTAACCGAAGAAGAGCGGCGTACTTTTAACGAAACGGGATATCTCATCATGGAAAATGCGCTCTCCCCCGAGCAGGTCAAGGCGCTTACCGCTGAAGTCGACCGGATCCATGACCGCAAGCTGAAGGAAGGCCAGGATCCGCAGAAGGCCATGTTCTATACCGATTTTGTCAAGGATCATCAGCTGTTCCTCGATCTTGTCGATTACGATAAGGTTCTGCCTAAGGTATGGGGGATTCTGGGCTGGAACATTTATATGTACCACACGCATCTGATCGTTACCCCTCCTTCGGGGCAGGAAAAAAGCGATAAAACGTTCGGGTGGCATCAGGACAGCGGCCGGGCCAACCTGGAGATGGAATCCCATCCGCGCCCCCGACTGTCTTTGAAGGTGGCTTATTTCTTATCCGACCTGTCCGAGCCCGGACGGGGCAATTTCTGGATTGTGCCGAACAGCCACATTCAAGATACGATGCCGCTCTCGGAGACGGGCGTGGGGCAGCCGGAAGGTGCGATTCCTGTCTGCGTGAAGCCGGGAACAGCCGTGTTCTTCGACCGCCGTCTATGGCATGCGGCCAGCACTAACTGGTCGGACATCACTCGGAAGGTGCTGTTCTACGGCTACGGCTATCGGTGGATTCGGAGAAAAGACGATATGACGATGGACGGACTGTTGGAAAAATCGGATCCGATCCGCCGCCAAATGCTGGGGGATGGTCTGAATTGCAACGGATATTATACTCCGACGGACGGGGACGTTCCACTGAAGGTGTGGATGAGAGAGCAGGGCTTGCAGGTTTAATCCCAATTTGCGAAATGAATATTTCAAATGAGGTGAATCAAACCGTATGAAGAACTATGACAGCATAAAAATGAATGCGGTTCGGGCTGCTGAAGACGCGGCGGCTTCAAGTGAACAGGCAAGCTGGGCATTATCTCATTTAGCGGAAGTGCTTGAGAAGCGAAGTATGGCTCTTACCGAGATACAAGGAGAAGATTTAAAAGGGCTGCGCCTGAACGTGATAGGGGCCTCATTCATCACCGCACAGGAGTTTTTTCAAGTGAACGGCAATCCACTAGCGAATTCACCGGAATCGTTCATTATCCGGAGCAAGCCGGATGAGGTCAATGTCATAGGAACGGATGCCCGTGGTCTGGTATATGGACTCCTGGAGCTAGCGGACCGTGTGCAATACAGTGAAGATCCGGTCGCAGCGCTGACGGAGATTGGATCGTACAGCGGGGGGCCTGCCAATCCGATCCGCAGCATCAGCCGATCCTTTTGCAGTGAAATCGAAGATAAGCCGTGGTTTTATGACAAAAGCTTCTGGGAGGCGTATTTGACTGAGCTTGCAACGCATCGGTTTAACCGGCTTCACTTGACGCTTGGGATATCTTACGATTATGGGCATGATCCGAATGTGCGCGATAATTACTTTGGCTTTGTTTATCCGTATTTCGTATCCGTTCCAGGGTATGAAGTACGGGTCAAAGAGCTGGCCGAAGGCGAGAGGGAGCATAATTTGGAGATGCTCCGATTCATTAGCCGGGAGGCTAAGCGGAGAGGGATCCATTTTCAGCTCGGAATGTGGAACCATGCCTATAAAATGGCAGACAGTCCCGATGAGCTTCACACGATCGAAGGGGTCGACGCAGCTAACCATGCCGTTTATTGTCGCGATGCGCTGGGCTTTCTGCTGAAGTCTTGTCCGGATATTGATGGCGTGACCATCCGTACCCATTACGAGGGAGGGATCCCGGAGCCATCCCATGTCTTCTGGAGCGAAGTGATGAAAGGGCTGACCGCCTGCGGACGAACCGTCGAGATCGATATGCATCCTAAGGGCGTAGATGCTCAAATGCTGGAGGTTGCGCTTGACACGGGCATGCCGGTTATCGTATCCCCTAAATTTTGGGCGGAGCATATGGGACTGCCGTATCATCAGGCTGCGATCCGTACGAGAGAGCTGCCCGTTGCGACTACGGAACGCGCCGATCTCATGTCGGTGACCCAAACCTACCGGCGCTTTACGCGCTATGGCTATGCGGATTATTTGAATGAGAATCGGAAAACCGGCGTGCTGCATCGCATTTGGCCCGGGACGCAGAGGGTGCTTCTATGGGGCGATCCGGCCATTGCCGCCGGTTATGGGCGCAGCGGCAGCTTTTGCGGAAGTCTTGGCGTGGAATTATGCGAGCCGATGTCCTTTAAAGCCCGGAAGACGAGCGGGACCCCAGGAGGACGGGAGCTGTACAAGGATGAAGCGCTGCAGACGGGTGGCCATGGCTGGAAAAAATATTTGTACACCTACCGGGTATGGGGAAGATTGATGTATAATCCCAATGCCGATTCAGGGGAGTGGAGACGCTACTTGCAGCATAAGTTTCAGGCGGCCGCTGCGGATTGTGAGCAGGCGCTTGCTCATGCCAGCCGGATCTTGCCGCTGATCACTACAGCCCATCTGCCCTCTGCATCGAACAATTATTTTTGGCCGGAGATGTATAATAACTTGGCCATCGTCCGTAACGGGCCGTCCGAAACTGATTTCGATACTCCGGAGCCGCACACGTTCGGTGCCGTAAGCCCGCTTGATACAGGTATCTTCTATGGAATAAACGAATATGTGGAGGATTTCCTGCAAAGCAAGCTGCGGGGCAAAGTTTCTCCGCTTGAGGTTGCTGACCGGGTGGAAGCGCTCGCGGAGGCAGCCGACCGGCATCTGGCGTCCGCTGCTTCTGTTACTCGCGATGCGGCGGACGCGGACTTCAGGCGCTGGTCTGTCGATATAGCCGTCCAAGCCGGACTGGGTCATTTCTTTGCGCATAAATTGCGTGCCGGCGTATCGTATGCTTTGTTCGAACGAACGGGGAATACGGAGCTGCTGGAGCATGCCATTTCCAGCTACCATACGGCCAAAGCTGCGTGGGAGCAAATCATCTTAGCTACGAAGGACGTATATCGAGATGACATTACCTTCGGATATAAGCCGTTCATGAAAGGCCATTGGGCTGACCGACTCGCGGCCATCGAGGAGGATATCCAAGCGATGGAGCAGGTGCACCGAAACGCCATCTCAAACGATGACGGCATATCTCCAAGGCCGTACGAAGAGAGCGCATCCGCTCGAGCCTTAACAGGCAAGGCTGCTGTTAATCGATATCGGCCCGCCCTCACACATGAATCCCCGGAATCATTCAGAAGGGGGGAGCCGGTGCAGGTGAAAGTGAATGTGTCAATTTCCGAAACGGTGATAGCTCCGGAAGCCGGAACGCATATTGCTTTGCTGTACCGTCATACGAATCAGTCAGAAGCGTATCAGAGCGTACCTATGCTGCAGTCGGATGTGAGTGGAATTTATACGGCCGTCATTCCGGGTAACTATACGGATTCCCCGTATCCGATCGTCTACATTTTCGAACTGAGGAATGATGCCGGCGATACATGGCTCGCCCCAGGTTTGGAGGCTGAGCTATCGAATCAGCCGTATTATGTATTGCGTGAGCAGGTCTAAAATGATCTATCCTACACAGAACCTAGTCCGGGGGTGGGTAACCCCGCCTCACGTAGCATACGGATCCGTACTGCGTTTCACCAACCTAATTGGAATTGAAAAAAAAGATTGTTATCACTATCGTTGCATTAATCTTCTCTGAATCTTCATAATCTTCTGTCTTTTCTGAGTCCAAGCATAAAAAAATCCTTTACAATGAAATGGCAGGTAGTTCCTGTCCATAATTCACTGAAAAGGATTAAGCACATGGACAAGGATACCCTATTTTCTTCATTTGGTAAATGGTTAGCACCGATTTGTTCGAAAACGTTCAAAGATCGCATCGCA
>NZ_JAQAGZ010000032.1 GCF_027533625.1 Paenibacillus gyeongsangnamensis
TTGCGAGGCCTTTTTAACGACGCGGCAGGATTCACTTTATGTTACGGCCTGGCATGTTGCTTGCCCTGTCTCTGACAGGTACTTCCGTCGATGCGCTTCTACGTACTGCTTTCGCTATACGTAGGCATCCTAGCTACGCGGGGGCTTGGTCCCTCCCGCGACCGGACTTTCACCGGCAAGAAGATGCGTGCCTCTGGGCACGCTCAACGAAAAAAGCCGTTCCCATAGGAATGGAAACGGCTTTGTCAGCACATGAACGCGCGCGAACAATCGGCTATCCACTTCCCTACGCTGGTACAATCCAGATCAGGTTCAGAGGGTCTAGGATCTATTGATCCAATCTCAGCCTTGAAGGCTCCCCTAGTGACATACCTCATGATAGCATGATAGTAAAAAATGTCAATGGGAACCTTAAACAAAATTTACTGGTACAATCTGTAAAAGTTATGATACAATAGGCTTGTTTCTCCGCCTGACAGGTTCACTGTATCGGGAATTCTTATCGAATCTCATCATGAAAACGCTACCTTTTTTGGAAGGGATGCATGTTATGAAAAAATCGGGTTATCAGTTGATTCCTGCCCCTCTTATCAATCCACAGCTTATTGCGTACTGCACTTACTGCACCATGGTTTCCGAAGCCCCGGAGTACAAAACGCCCGTTTCGTGCACCAAATTCTCCGGGTCCTGTTGGCCCGTGCTTGTGAATTTCGACACGTGCCTCAGCTGCGGGGAATACAAGAAATCGGTACAAGGGCTTGAGCCCCAGAATTAATCGCACATTCTCGGCCAATCGGGCTCCCGTCGGAGCCTTTTTGCGTTGGCCGGAAGGGTTGATTTGTAACCGGTTCTATGTCAAGATAAGCGTTAGATTGCAAAACCTTCCTATAGTATGGGAAACTCACAACTTAAAGAATAGGTGATATAGAAATACTATGAAAACATCGTTGTTTCGGCTGCTTACGGAGCTGTCCTCCCGCAAATCGGTATCCCGGGCAACAGGAGCTTTCGCCAAGTCCAGAACCAGCCGCTCGCTCATTCCCCGCTTCGCCCGGACGTACGGCATCCGCATCGAAGAAGCGGAGAAGCCGCTTCACGAATACGGATCGCTGAACGATTTTTTTACTCGCCGCCTGAAGCCCGGATTGCGTCCCGTGCATGACGCGCCGGATACGCTGGTCAGCCCGGTGGACGCTCTCATTACCGGGATGGGTCCCATCCGGGAAGGTCTTATTCTGAACGTCAAAGGCCAGGACTATACGGTCGAAGAGCTGCTCAATCACAGCCCCCGGCTGGTTAATTATACAAACGGCTTTTATTATGTGCTTTATTTAAGCCCCACCGATTATCACCGGATTCATTCCCCCGTGAACGGACGCATTATTGAGAAGGAACACGTGGGGGGGAAGGTATACCCGGTCAATGAATTCGGCCTCCGTCACATGCGCCGCGTGCTCAGCCGGAACGAACGCCTGATCACTTACGTGCAGCACGAGCACGGTGAAGTAGCCGTCGTGAAAGTCGGCGCACTGAATGTCAGCTCGATCCGATATGTCGACCCGCTGCCCGAACAGCTGGAACGGGGCGGCGAACTGGCCTATTTTGAGTTCGGCTCCACCGTAGTCCTGCTTACGGAGAACGGAACACTGAACTGCCGGCCCGATCTGAACGTCGGAAGCAAAGTAAAGATGGGCGAGCCGCTCGGAACCTTCCTAACCCGCAGCTAAAGACATATACACCATTAGAGGAGGCTCACGCATGTCCGCATCATCCGGCTCAGCGGCGGTGCGTACAGTCATTCAGCCTGAAGCGAGAGCTCAGGTTAAGCCGACCGTATTTCGCATCCTGCCGGCCATCAGTCTCTACGACCGAATGCTGGCGCAATGGTCCGAAGAAACCCAGGGCCGCAGCTAAGCCAGAACAAACAGCCCTCTGATCCGATTCCTGCTCGGGAATCGGATCAGAGGGCTGTTTTAGCCTGAATTGTTATCCGGCTTGGGGAATGGGCCGGTTCTTATATAGCATGCGGTCGAGCAGATCCTCGCTCTCCCCTGCCTGGCTTAGACGGCGAATCTCGCCCCATTCTTCCGGATCAATGCGCAGAAACGCTTCCGCCACCTCCGGGCAAAATTGGGTGCCGGCGCAGCGGGCGATTTCCTGCCTCGCCTCCTCGCAGCTTCGTCCCTTGCGGTAAGGACGATCCGAGGTCATCGCGTCATAGGTGTCGCAAACCGCGAATATGCGAGCATAGAGGGGAATTTGTTCTCCTTCCAGCTGGAAGGGGTATCCCTTCCCGTCCCAACGCTCATGGTGATATCTCACAACATCCAGCGAAGGCTCCAGGAACGTAATATGCCGCAGCATCTGGTAGCCGATCGCCACATGGCTGCGCATGACGTTCCATTCGTCCTCGGTTAACCGATCCGGCTTCAGCAGAATGGCGTCGGGCACTCCGATTTTACCTACATCATGCAGCAGCGCCCCTCTGGCGAGCAGTCCAAGCTCCCGTTCCGACAGCCTCATCTCCTGTCCGAGACGCAGCGCATAAGAAGTCACTCGGAAGGAATGCCCCTGCGTCTCGTTATCCCGCGAATCGAGCGCACTGGAAAGCGCTTGTAAAGATTCGTCGTAGGTCCGCTCAATCACTGCGACCATGCGGCCGAGCTCCCGGTTTTTGCCGTCGATCAGCTTCGCCGACGCTACGAATACTTGCCTCAGGCCGAAGAAGAGCGCCAGCATGCCGAGCAAAATGACGGCCGAGAGCATGATTTCCAGCCATCCGATCTGACGGTCCTGCGCCGTAATATCTCTTGTCAGCTCGACAAGCCCCGTCAGTTGGCCTTGCCCGTTAAGCACAGGGATCCAGAGGTGCAGCATGTGCCCGGGAAGCCTCTCCGAGACCACCCGCTTGGAATGCGCCGCCTGGAGCAGTCCTTCTCTTTTTCCGTCCGGGACCATTTGCCCCACTTCAACCTTATGATAACAAGGTAATCAAGCCGTCGGGATAATAGAAGGCCGTATCGGTAATGGAGTAGAGGTCAAAGTGCATGCGGATAAGCGCGTTCAGCGCATCGTAATCCTTTACCGCGACACGCTCTGCCGGCTGGTCATGCCGGTGGCCCCCCGAGCTCGGCATCGCCGCGTATTCCTTATCGGCCGGAGCCGCGTCCGCATCAACGAATACTTGTCCGAGCTGCGGCAGCTTGGCAAAATGCTTGCTGATAGCGGCCTCGGTCAGGGAAACCGTTTCCCGGGTCACGAAACCGTTGCTTGTCCAAATGGAAACCGCACATAACGCCAACCCGATCAGCAGCACCGAGACCCCTAGAGTCAGCGTAAACCGTCTGTACGGGTTTGTCGTTTCTTGCGGCATGGCCCCTTTCCCTTTCCCATCCTTCATGAAAGACTCTCCTCCATTCGACCGTTAATGCGAAATTTACCAATAAAGTCCTATAAACATAGTAAATTCGACCCAATCCCCAATATTCCTTCCAAGCCCGCATCAAAAGATGGGTACTGAACAATAAGAGGTAACGGCGGTACTGGGAGTACGCAAAGCAAGGAAGGTCGAAGGGACCCATGGGGACCGATTCTGGTTGCCGTGCTGTGTCTTTCGATGAATCGGCTCGTTCCCCCGCCGCGGAATTATTTGCTTCCGGCTTTTACCGTAAGCGTGCTCTTGAGGTGTTTAGGCTCCAAAATGAGTTCATAGATACCCGGCTGGGGATTATTGATCAAGAACATGTTTTGTCCCGCCTTCAAATCCGCGCTCAGGTTCAGCTCTTTCGAAACAAGCTTGAGACCGGTACCGGCGTTCGATTTCACGTTAACAATCGCCTTGACCATCGAGCCGGATCTTAACTCCGTATTTTTGGGACTGAATCCTGAGGCGTTGATCTCGATCGTTGCCAGCTGCAGGTCGTTCTCTTCATCCATCGCGGCCTTTTGCGACTGCGGTTGTCCTATGGAGCCCGCGGCGATTTGATTTTTTTGCAAGGCGATCCCGCACGCAAAGATCAACACAGCCGCCGTCAGCATGGCCGTACCGATATAGCGCGTTTGCTTGCCCGATACCTTAGCGGGCTTCTTCACAGCAGCGCGGTCGATCAGCCTTTCCCCTGTTTTCTGAACGAGGAACACGATTAGAATGAACGCAATGTCCGTAACCATGAGGACTAGATTGGTTCTGAAAAGCAGGCTGCCGATAACGGTACCGAGCATCGCCCCGAGTGAGCCGGTCAACGCACCGTTGATTGCCGCAGACCGGCCGAACGGTTTGCCGCCGATGAACCCGCCATCGCCGAGAACGCGAGCGCAAGCGCCAGATTGACGCTGAAGTCATAATCGAATGTTTGTGCCGCCGCTATGCCCAGAGCGGTTCCGGATCCGGCGCGAGCACCGGAGTTACGAAGGCGGCACCCGAAACGGAGTATGGGCTTGGTTAAGCCGGAAAACGCTTTGGCAGAGACTAACGAATCTTGCTTCCAGCACTAGGTTTGACGTATGACGGACATCGCACGGCAGGAAGGCTTATAAAGCCTCTCCCGCCTGCTTGATCCTCAGGACTCCCCTTTCGATGTCTTCCTCCGACAAATGAGGGAAATTCAAATAGACTCCCATCCTTCTCCTTCCGGTGAGGGCGTCCTCCGACTGCGCTTCGGACCATCGAACGCCGAGCTCCCCGCTAAGGCGCTTGCATTCGAAATACGATTCCGCGCTCCCCTTCCACCAGCCGAACACGTGCAGTCCGGCATCGCTGGGCACCCAATCGAACCAGGCCGATAGTTCAGTCGTCACTTCCTGCAGCAGCAGTGCAAACTTCCGGCTGTATACCCGCTTCATGCGGCGCAGATGGCGTTCGTACTCCCCGCTGTGCATGAATGCAGCAAGCGCCCGCTGCTCCAGCAGGTTCACCGGCTGAGGAGCGTACAGCTCCATCGCGCGGCGGAACGGCTCGACAAGGCCCGGGGGCAGCACGGCATAGCCAATGCGCACGTAAGGCAGCATGGTTTTCGTAAAGCTGCCGAGGTACACGACGCGCTCGCCGCGGTCAAGCACCTTGAGCGGCTCCAGGCTCTTGCCGCGGTGGCGGAATTCGCTGTCATAATCGTCTTCGACGATGACTGCATTACGCGTCTCCGCCCACCGCAGCAGCGCCTGCCGCCGCTCCAGCGAGAGCACCGCGCCTGTCGGGAACTGACGCGCGGGCGTGACGAACAGCGCCGCCGCCTCCCAATCGGCGGGCACGATGCCCTGCGCATCGACCGGCGCGTCGATGCAGCTCCCGCCGGCGGCCGCGATCGCCCGGCGGATGCCCTTGTACGCCGGCGTCTCCGCCACGGCCGTTTCGTCCGGGCCCGCGAGAAGCTGTGCCAGCAGCGCGATCGCCTGCATGGAGCCGCCCGTCACGGCGATCTGCTCCGGCCCGGCCACGATGCCGCGCGAACGCCGCAGCATCTGCGAGATCGCGGCGCGCAGCGGCTCGTAGCCTTGCGGCGGCACCCGCTCGCTGGGCGCATCGCCGCCGACCTCTCGGACCTGCGCGAATAAACAGCGGTGCCAGGCCTCGAACGGGAAAGCGTGCAGATCCGGAGCGAACCGATCGAAATCGACGACGGCCGGCTTCTGCAGCGGCGCCGCTTCTTCAAGTTGAGCCGCAGATTCGAACCGCTTTCCCCATCCGGATAACGGGTAGACCGACTCCCGCCCTGACCCGTCCGCTTCGCTCTCCGTCCGATCGTTCCGGTAAGCGGTGAAGGTTCCCCTCCCGATCACGCAGTGCACATACCCTTCCGAGGCCAGCATATCGTACACCTGATTCACGGTTCCGCGGGACAGCTCGTACAAAGCGGCCAGCTCCCGGGTCGACGGCAAGCGGGTTCCACAGTCGACGACGCGTCCTTCTACCATGGCGTCTCGCAGCGCATGGTACAACGCCAGCAGCTTGGTAGGGTAACGTTCTATATAGGAGTGATAAGCAAGCTGAAAATGCACAACGATACACCTCTATTCCACACCACATTAAGTGGTTTATTGATTTTACTCTAAATTGGACCTTTTCCGTTGTCAATCGAGCGGTTATGATGATGTGCATATTCCACACCGTCCTTTCCGGACATACAAAGGAGTTCTTGCACATGACCGATTCACAAACACGTTCCTTCCCTGTCGCGCAGGCAGTGCCTGAGGATGCGGAACGGATTGCCCCGCTCTTCGATCAGTACCGCGTATTCTACAAGGCCTCTTCCGACCTCCCGCAAGCGATAAGCTTCCTCCGCTCTCAATTGGACAAGGGAACTTCCGTCATTTACTTCGCCTACGGGGCATCTCGCAGGGAGCCGATCGGCTTTACTCAGCTGTATCCGTCCTTTTCTTCCGTATCCATGCGGCCGATCTGGATCTTGAACGACTTGTTCGTTTCGCCTGATGCCCGGGGACAGGGCGTTGCTCAGCAATTAATGGAAGCCGCCCGGCTCCATGCGGCCGAGACGGGTGCAATCCGGCTCGAGCTGTCCACCGCATGCGATAACGCCGCGGCGCAGCGGCTGTATGAATCACTCAGCTATGTGCGGGACGAACAATTTTACCATTACTCGCTTCAGGTCCAGCCGGTCTAGATAAATCATCACCTACTGACTTTTGCATTTTTCTGCATATCCGGGTTTCTCGTCACTCTGACGGCTGCTTTGGCAGCCGTTATTTTTTTCGTTCCGCAAAACGGGCGGTTTAACACTGTAATTGACGGATGTCATTTTCACTTACATATTTATTTGCCGGTATAGCATTATACTTATTGGAGCTGTACTATTAAGTAGACTGCTTGGATATTGAATGATGGGTGGGGTGTTCCGTTGATTAAAATCGGGGTATTTTCCCAGTTGGCGCAAGTGTCCATTAGGACGTTGAGACATTACGATGATCTTGGGTTATTAAAGCCTGAGTTTATCGACCCAACGACAAATTATCGATATTATACCCTAAATCAGCTGCCGCGGTTAACCCGCATACTGGCATTCAAGGATATGGGACTTTCGTTGGAACAAATTTCGGAGTGGGTTAATCGGAATTTATCGATAGATCAGCTTCGAACCATGCTTTGCTCGAAACAAGAGGAGCTGTCCGAACAAATAAAGCAATCGACCCGTCAATTGAGAAACATCGAGGCTCGACTGTTGCAAATAGAACAAGAGGGGAAACCTTCGCCATACGAAGTGATCTTGAAAAATGCAGCTCCTTGCTCCATCGTTTCAATCCGCGATATCGTCCCAACCATTCACGATATGGCTGCCTATCGCTGCAGAATGTTCGACGAGCTTTACTTATGGCTGACGAATCATCGGATCACGGCGAGCCAGGAATTGGTGCTGTATCATACAAGGGAATTTGTTGACCATAACTTCGATATTGAAACAGCAGCTATGATCGATAATGATAGTTATTCCGGCGAAATCCCTGCCGTTTCGGAATCTATTTCCATTCGTCATTTACCAGGCGAAGCGGTTGTTGCCAGTTTGATTCATAGCGGCAATTTTATGCAAGTCGGTTATGCTTTATCAGAGTTGTTCAAATGGATTACACTTCATGGGTTCTCACCGACCGGGCCGATTCGAGAACTTCATTTGTTCGGCAAAGAAAATAATCATGATGACTATAATTCGGTCGTCGTGGAGCTTCAAATCCCTATAATTAAAAATAAATAACGTTGATCCTTGACTCTCCTGTTACGTAAGACAGTATCCTTTGGGTACTGGATCTTGAAGGGAGCAGATGAGGATGAACAACAACACTCACGTGATTTTCGGTACCGGACCCGTAGGAATGGCTCTTTTGCGCGAATTGAAATTACGAGGGGTACAAGATATTCGCATGGTGAATCGCAGCGGCCGACTGCCTGGTGCCGATAAGGTTCAGGTAATCCAAGGGGATGCGTCGCAAGTTTCCAAAGCAATCGAAATTTGTAAAGATGCCTCTGTCATATATCACTGCGCACAACCGGGATATTTGAATTGGCCAAAACAATTCCCGGCTATAACAAAAGGGATTTTAGAGGGAGCCGCCGCTGCGAACGCCAAGCTAATCTATGCGGATAATCTTTACATGTACGGTAGTGTAGATACTCCGTTAAAGGAAAGCCTTCCGTATAGAGCGGAAGGCTCAAAGGGCATTACAAGGGCGAAGATGGCCGAGGAATTAATGAATGCCCATAAGAACGGGAAGGTCCGCGCAGCCATCGGAAGAGCGTCCGACTTTTATGGCCCCGGGGTTCTGCAGTCTTTTATGGGCGAAAGAGTTTTTGGATTTGCATTAAACGGGAAACCCGTTGATATGCTGGGAAATTTGGATGTACTCCATACGTATACTTACATTGACGACTTCGCCAGAGGCTTGGCCACTCTTGGACAAGAGGATCGGGCATTAGGGGAAGTCTGGCATATTCCAAGCGCGGAAACGATTACGACAAGGCAGCTGCTTCAGTTGGTTTTTGACGAATTGGGTACAAACGGTAAAGTTCGTGCTTCTTCGCGAAGCGTCGTTTCTATTTTATCCATGTTTCATCCAATGATGAAGGAAATTAAAGAAATTTTTTATGAATTTGAGCGGCCTTTTATTGTGGATCATAGCAAATTTGCGGGAGAATTCGGCGGCCATCTTACAACCCCGCATAAAGAGGCGGTTAGGCAAACGATACACTGGTACAGAAGTATGCGTAACGTCGGGAATAAATGAACGCTTCCAGGATAAACGGCTACGCCGTCCTTGTCTTACAAGGACCAGCGCGTTTACCAAGGTTGATGCGAAGCTATAAGTTACGAATACTTATAAATTCTTATCAACTAAAAAAACAGAAAATTCCTCTGTTATTTTACGCTCGCATTCCGCAAAATCCTAGCCATCATCTCCGCATTCGGATATTGCTCGTCCTCGTATTGCCGGATGGCTTTTTCGATATCGAACGGAACCCGCTCGATGGACGTGCCTATCGTTCCTTCACTCACTTCAACGATGGCATAGGATGCCCGGGCCAAACCGTCGAACGGCAGGCCGACGCTTCCGGTATTCATCAAGATTTTACCTTCCATATACCGGATGTACGGCTTATGAATATGGGCATAGATGTAGATGTCCGCCTTCCCCGCCGACATGAGCTTCGCTTGCAGAACATCATCGCCCGCACCCGGCACTACGATATCGAACAAGCTGTCCGGCGTCGCATGAAATGCGTTGATCGACACCCCTTCGACGTCAAGCCGAAGCTCGGTCGGCAGAGCGGTTAAATAGTCGATGTCCTGTTGATCCAGCCGAGAGACTGTCCAGTCGCGTTCCCGGTTCATCAGCTCCAAGACGTGATCCGGAACTTCTCCCGGGCGCACGCCGCGAACGGCCCATTCATCCGCATTTCCTTTAATCACCTTCGTATTTAACGACCGGACCCGTTCGAGCACTCCCTTCGGATCCGGTCCGCGGTAACACAGATCGCCAAGCACATAAACTCGGTCCGCTGCCTTCTTCCTAATATCCTCCAGAACGGCATCCAGCGCGATGGCATTGCCGTGTATATCCGAAATAAACGCGATTTTCATTGGATTCACCTCTTGTTATTGTGTAGAGTTCCTTCCCCGAGAACCCCCTTTTCGTGGAACAACGATCATGGTACTGCTTTCCCATATTATACCGATACAATCGGCGTTCTTGTCAACGGAGCATAAGTGGTCCAATAAAACCATAGTAAATTGGATCTTTTTTACGATCCACCCCTCCTTTATGATAAATGAAAAAAAGATGGAGGGACACACCATGAGAAGAAAAGAATTTTCGGTTCAGGAGCAGCAGGAGATTGAGGATTTTCTGCGGAGCATGTCGTTCGGCTTTCTGGGAACGTCCGGCGAGGACGGATATCCTCACATTACTCCGCTGAACTATACGTATCAGAACGGCCATATTTACTTTCACGGGTCGAAAGCCGGCAGCAAAATGAAAGAGCTCGTAAAGTCCCATAAAGTCAGCTTTGCCGTAGCCAAGGAGTTTGCCGTTATTCCCTCTTACTTCTCCGACCCCCGCCAGGCTTGTCCGGCGACGGCTTTTTTCAAATCCGTTCATATCCGGGGAATCGCGGAGCCGGTTGATGATTTGCATGAGAAAGCGGAGGCCTTGTCCGGACTCATGGAAAAGCTGCAGCCTGAAGGCGGGTATGCGCCCATCACCCCTGACGATCCGCTGTATACAGGCGAGCTGAAAGCCGTTTCCGTGGTCAGGATTACGGTGGAGGACTTGACTGCAAAATTCAAATTCGGCCAAAACCTGAAAGAGGACCGTCTGGCTCAGGTAATGGAGGGACTGGAGGAACGCGGTCTGGCCGGAGATCCGGAAACCGTAGAAATGATGAAGCGGTATTGTCCTTTTCATAACAAGGATGCTGATCGTTTGTAAATTCAGTTTATGGTAAAATAAGGCCATAATCTGCAGGAATAGGAGTTTACATTCATTATGGCAACCATAGACGATTTTTTAGCCCTGGAAATTCGCATCGGGACCGTGATCTCGGCTGAGCCTTTTCCCGAAGCGCGCAAACCGGCGATCAAATTGGAGATTGATTTCGGCGAGCTCGGGATCAAGCGCTCCTCCGCCCAAATTACGAGAAGATATAATCCCGGAACGCTTGTCGGACAGCAGGTCGCGGCCGTCGTCAATCTTCCGCCGCGACGGATCGCCGGCTTTCAGTCCGAAGTACTCGTGCTGGGCGGGACGCCGGAGGAAGGCGATGTCGTGCTGCTGAAGCCGGACGAACCCGTACCGAACGGCACGCCGGTGGCTTAAGCTTTGCCGCAACGATACCTGAATCTTAACCTAAACTTGAGCCCGAGCCAGCCGGATGGCGGCCGTCCATTCCCTAGCGGATGCCTCGCCCACCCTGCGCCTGCAAATCCTATCTTTCGGGAAACTGGCCGATTGAGGTAAAATAGAGAAAAAGGAGGCTTGATCCCATGACTAGTGCTGCAGTGAAATGGATGGATCGGCTTCCCGCCTGGTTGGAGGAAAGCCGCAAACAGGCAGCGTTCGGACAGGTTGCCGCCTATATTCCCGAGCTCGCCAAGGCGCCTGCGGATGCACTGGGCATTTCGATCCTCGACGGAGCGGGCCACGAGATAGCCGCAGGAGACAGCGGACTGACTTTCACGATGCAGAGCATCTCCAAGGTATTCACGCTTCTCCTGGCGCTGATGGATAACGGCGAGGAAGCCGTCTTCCGCAAGGTGGGCATGGAGCCGACCGGCGACGACTTCAATTCGATGCTGAAGCTGGAGCTGGTGGAGCCGGGCATCCCGTTCAATCCGCTCATTAACGCAGGAGCCATTACGATCTCCTCGCTCATTCACGGAGCGACGCCCGCGGAGAAGGTGGAGCGCATCCTGGCTTTCTTCCGCGAGCTGAGCGGGGATAGCGGACTGGAAATCGATGAGGCCGTCTATCGCTCCGAATCGGCAACAGCCCACCGCAACCGTTCGCTCGCCTATTTTCTCAAGGACAATGAGGTGCTCGGCGAAGAAATCGACGTGGAGCAGGTGCTGGATGTGTACTTCAAGCACTGCTCCGTTCTGGTCACCTGCCGTCATCTGGCGCGGATGGCCTTGGTGCTAGCGTATAACGGGACGGATCCGATCACGGACAAGCCGCTCGTACCGAGACGCTTCGTGCAGATCGCCAAGACCTTCATGGTCTCCTGCGGCATGTACAACGCGTCCGGCGAGTTCGCCATTCATGTCGGCATCCCGGCCAAGAGCGGCGTAGCCGGAGGCATCCTCGCCCTCGTTCCGGGCCGCTACGGGATCGGTGTCGTAGGTCCGGCACTGAACGATAAGGGCAACAGCACCGCAGGGGTTCATTTGCTGCGGACGCTGTCGGAGTCGAACGGCTGGAGCATGTTCTAAGCTCAAGGCCAACAAGAAAAAGCACAAGTTCGCAGCTAGGGCGTGCGAAGTCTTGTGCTTTTTTGTAGCGTGCAACGATTATTTCAGGTCCTTCATCGGAACGGCGTCCATGTCGTGGAACTCTTGGTTCTCGCCTGCCATGGCCCAGATGAACGTATAGTTGCTAGTGCCTACGCCGCTGTGGATCGACCAGCTCGGGCTGATGACCGCTTGTTCGTTGCGCATCACCAGGTGGCGGGTTTCGTTCGGCTCGCCCATCAGGTGGAACACGACTCCGTCTTCCGGCATATCAAAGTACAGATAGATCTCGGAGCGGCGGTTGTGCGTATGGCAAGGCATGGTGTTCCACATGTTGCCCGGCTTCAGCAGCGTCATGCCCATCACGAGTTGGCAGCTCTTCGTGCCGTTCAGGTGGATGAAGCGGTAAATCGTCCGCTCGTTCGAGTTCGTGATCGAACCGAGGTGCTGCGATTCCGCGGAATCCAGGTCGATTTTCTCCGTCGGATAGTTCTTGTGGGCCGGTGTGGAATTGAAATAGAAGCGTGCAGGATTCGCCGGGTCGGCGCTGCGGAAAACGACTTCCTTGTTGCCAAGACCTACGTAAAGGCATTCTTTATTGTTGATTTCGTATTCGGTGCCGTCAACGGTAATAAAGCCCTTCGGCCCGATGTTGATGATGCCGATTTCGCGGCGCTCGAGGAAGTAGTCGGAGCCCATCGTATGCTTGTCCGCTTCGAGCTTGATCGGCTCTTTCGTCGGAATGGCGGCGCCGGCGATGAAGCGGTCCACGTGGGAGTAAGTCAGCTTAAGCTCTCCCGGCACGAACAGATTGTCAATCAAATATTCCTTGCGAAGTCCTTCGGTATCGTAGCTCTTCGTTGAAGCCGGATTCGTTGCGTAACGGATTTCCATAATCATGATTCCTCCCGTAATTAGGTTCATGTCTAGTATAAACTCATGTTCATTTAAGTTCAATTGAAATGTTCGTGAACCGAAATGAACCCTATTGCACGTGCAAAAACCGTTCGATCCGGACGCCGGCGGTTTCGTATTTGTGCAGCAGCTCGTCCGTCAGCCCGGCATCGGTCAGCACCGTCCCGACCTCCTGCAGCTTGGCGAAGGTGAACAGCGCGCATTTATCGAACTTGCTGTGGTCGGCGACGCAGTAAACTTCTCTCGCCGATTCGATGAGCGCCCGTTTCTGCTCGGCATGCATCTGGGTAAAAATCGTGAGACCGTACTCCAGATGGATGCCGGTAGTTGATAAAAATGCCTTCTGCACATTCAGCTTGCGCAGGAAATTCCCGGCGTTCTCGTTCACGAGCTGGTTACGGCTGCGGACGCCGCCGGGGACGACGAGCCGGATTTGATCCTTCTTGATCAGCTCTCCGATGACGTACAGATCGTTCGTAATAACCGTGAGGGGCATGTTGTCCAGCAGCTTGGCGATTTCCAGCGTCGTGCTGCCGCTGTCGAGAGCGATAATATCGCCCTGCCCGATATGTGCGAGCGCGCACCGGGCCGCCTGCTGCTTCTCGTCCGGATGCTTGGAGCCCGCTTCCTGCTCACGGAACAGCCCGGAGTAGCTGTCGCTCGCCAGCACGGCGCCGCCGTGCGTCCGCCGGAGCAGTCCTTTGCCCTCGAGCTTCTCGAAGTCTTGACGGATCGTTTTGCCCGTGACGTGGAGCCGCTCGGCGAGCTCCCCTACCGTCACTTCTCCGGAGGCGAGCAGATGCTGCATGATGAGTTCGTAGCGCTTGATGGCAGACATTTCGTTCCTCCGCTTCGCGGGATGTTGTCCCTATGGTATCATAGCGGCCCTGCGAAAACCAAGATTTTTCTCGAAATAGGTAAGGGAGCCCCCATGGCAGCAAATGCACGGTGACGGTGCTGCCGTAAAGTGTTATAATATGGGCTATCTTACGTTACATGATCTGATGAAAGGGATGGATAAAGTTCATGAACCCTCTTGCTGCGCAGCTGAACGATACGATAGCTCAGGAAAACCGCCACGTCTACGACATGCTCTCCGAGCTCGGAAGACAAATTTATTTCCCTAAGGTAGGCATCTTGAGCCAATCGGCCGAAGCCAAAGCGAAAGCGAAGAAATTTAATGCAACGATCGGCACCGCGCTTGAGAACGGAAAGCCGATGCACCTCAAGGTCATTCAAGATAATCTGTCCGCATACGATCCGAAGGACATTTACGAATATGCGCCGCCGGCCGGCAAGCCGGAGCTGCGCACCGCTTGGAAGAGCAAGATGGTGGAAGAAAATCCGTCCCTCGCGGGAAAAGGACTCGGCAACCCGATCGTCACGAACGCCTTGACCCATGGCCTCAGCATCGTAGCCGATCTGTTCGCGGGTCCCGGCGACGTTGTCATCATCCCGGACAAAAACTGGGAGAACTACGAGCTGACCTTCGGCATCCGCCGCGGAGCCGAGCTTGCTTTCTACCCGCTGTACAATAGCGACCGCCGCTTCAATGCGGAGGGCCTGCGCGACACGCTGCTTGCCCAGAAGAGCAAAGGCAAAGCGATCGTCGTGCTGAACTTCCCGAACAACCCGACGGGCTATACCCCGGGCGTAGAGGAAGGCAAAGCGATCGTCGCCGCGATCAAGGAAGCCGCCGAAGCGGGAATCAACGTTGTTGCCGTGACGGACGACGCATACTTCGGCCTCTTCTTCGAGGATTCCCTCCAGGAATCGCTCGCAGGCCAGCTCGCCGGCCTGCATGAACGCGTGCTGTCCGTGAAGATCGACGGAGCGACCAAGGAAGAGTACGTTTGGGGCTTCCGCGTCGGCTTCATCACTTATTGCGGACAGAGCGAAGCGATGCTGGCCGCACTTGAGCAGAAGACGATGGGCATCATCCGCGCTACGATCTCGAGCGGACCGCACCCGTCGCAGACGTTCGTGCTGAAGGCGCTGCAGTCTCCGGACTTCAAAGCCCAGAAGCAGGAGAAGTTCGACATCATGAAGGGCCGCGCCAACCGCGTGAAGGCGCTGCTCGACACGGGCAAGTTCGACGGCGCTTGGGAGTACTACCCATTCAACTCCGGCTACTTCATGTGCCTGAAGCTGAAAACCGTCGCCGCCGAGACGCTACGCGTCCACCTGCTCGACCGGTACGGCATCGGCACGATCGCCCTCGGCGAAACCGACCTGCGCGTCGCGTTCTCGTGCATCGAGGAAGCGAATCTCGACGAGCTGTTCGAGACGATCTTCCAGGGCGTGCAGGATCTGGAGAAAGTCTCTGCGAAGTAAAGCAAACAGAGGAGGCCTGTTCCCCAAGGACAGAGCATCCTCTTTTTTTTAGCTATATGTTCCAAAGCCTCAATACAAGCGCTGCGTATAGCTTTCTTGAAGTGCTTGATCCTCCCATTTCTTCATCGATTCCTGGCAATTTTACGTGGTCTGCTATTATTTTCGCTATGTTGGGCAATCTTTCCTTAGGAAGCCAATGGGCTGTGGAACCGAAGCGAGACGTTCAGGCGGTGCTGGGGACGACATGAGGTTGCGGGAAATTGGGAAGGGGAAAAGTGATCCGCCATCCTGACGACGGGCTGCTTCGCTTTTCGCTACCATACCTTTAAAATCTGCTGCAGAACATCACTTGATCGAATGGACGATAATAAGATTGTCCATAATTAACCAGGCTGCTTCCATGGCAGCCTGGTTTTTTTGTACAAACGGTCGTTGGTTAAAATACCTTTTAAAAGACTGGCTTTACAACGTAACAATGTTATGTTACATTGTTTTATGAAGGGGGTAAACCAAGTGATCAAGTGCCTGTTTCTGAAAAAGCCTTTAGAACCGGATTTTCACTAGCAGGTGGCCCGGTATTCTTAAGACACCGTACGGTTCGATTGGCATAGTCTGCGCAAATACCCGGCATTTTTTTGCTCAAAAGAGCATATTTGCGTAACATTGTTTTGTTATTGTCCCAATACATATGCACTGTATCCCGAAAGCCAAATTATAACTATTCAAAAGGAGATGAGCACATTATGAATACGTCCAAAAGTCATTTGGGAGCACAGAGCCTGGCAGCTCCGGAAGAAACGACGGCAAAGCCGGCCGGCTCCCTGTTCCGAATTCGTCACGTTCAGGCGATTCTCGCTTCAAATTTATTGCTGCAGCTTGGCATTTGGGTGCGCAATTTCGCCATCCTGCTGTACGTAACGGACATTACACACAACAGCCCCGTCTATGTTTCGCTTATTTCGGTTGCCGAATATGCACCCATCTTCATCTTTTCCTTCATTGGAGGCACATTCGCCGATCGTTGGCGGCCGAAACGAACGATGATCGGGTGCGATCTGCTTTCCGCTTTATCCGTATTCGTCGTGCTGCTCACGCTTCTATTCGGTTCCTGGCAGATGATCTTCTTCGTCACCTTGGTTTCGGCGATCTTATCGCAGTTTTCGATGCCTTCGGCGATGAAACTGCTCAAGCGGCACGTGCCTAAGGAGCAGCTCCAGCCGGCAATGGCTATGTTTCAAACGTTGGTGGGCATCTTTATGGTCATCGGTCCCGCCATCGGGACGTATGTGTACCAAAGCTGCGGCATCCATGTGTCGATTGCCGTTATGGGCGCAATGTTTCTGCTTTCGGCGCTTACGCTCTCCTTTTTACCCAAGGATGAGGTTGCAGAACATGCTGACGGAGCCGCCGCTCACCAAAGCTTTACACATGAGCTAAAAGAAGGCTTTCGTTACGTATTCGAGCGGAAAATCCTGAAAACGTTGGGAGGCACCTTTGCTTTGGCCGGTCTGAGTGTAGGCCTCACTCAACCCTTGATGGTGTTTGTGGCGGTTCAAAATCTGAGAATGGATAAAAGCATTCTTCAATGGCTGCTGATGGCTAACGGTGTGGCCATGCTGGTCGGCGGCGGGCTGGTGTTTGGGCTGTCGAAAAAAATCCCGGCGCCGAAACTGCTCGCGCTCGGTTTGCTCGTCAGCACCGTATGCAACGTGGGCATCGGCTGGTCCACCCTCATTCCCCTGACATTTGTATTCCAAGTACTGAACGGACTATTCTTCCCGTGTATCCAAACCGGAATCAATACGATATTTTTGCAAAATACGGAGGAATCGTTCGTTGGCCGGGTCAACGGCGTCATGCTCCCGATGTTTATGGGCATGATGGTAGCGGGCATGTCCGTGGCGGGTTTACTGATGAACAGCCTTTCCCTATTGACGGTGTACGTTATAGGAGGCGTTCTTTTCTTGGCCGGCGCACTGCTGCTGGTTCAGGTGTTCCATACGGGAAGCGCGGCGCCTTCGGAACAATAGCGGTCAATGCGTTAGCGACCCGGAGCAGCCAGGATAAACGGCTACGCCGTCCTTGTCTTACAAGGACCAGCGCGTTTACCATGCGAAGCTATAAGCTAAGAAAACTTATAAATTCTATTCAACCAAAAAAGGACTTTACCTATTCAACATAATGAATAAGTAAAGTCCTTTATGTTTAACCTCCACTAAATCAACAGATTAAAAAGGTGCGGATCCTTATTGATCTCGCTGAAGCGGAAGCCCTTCTGCTGCATCCGCTCGACGAGAGGGCCGTAATCGTCCTTGTTCTTCAGCTCGATGCCGACGAGGGCGGGGCCGTTCTCCTTACTCGTCTTCTTCGTATACTCGAAGCGCGTGATATCGTCGTTTGGCCCCAGCACATGCTCCAGAAATTCGCGCAAGGCGCCGGCGCGCTGCGGGAAATTCACGATGAAATAATGCTTCAGCCCCTCGTAAATGAGCGACCGCTCCTTGATCTCCTGCATCCGGTCGATATCGTTGTTCCCGCCGCTGATGATGCAGACGACGTTCTTGCCCGCGATCTGCTCGCGGTAAAATTCAAGCGCCGCGACCGGCAGCGCCCCCGCTGGCTCCGCCACGATCGCATTCTCGTTGTACAACTCGAGAATGGTCGTGCACACCTTCCCTTCGGGAACGATGATGATGTCGTCGAGCACCTCTTTGACGATTTTGTACGTCAGCTCGCCGACGCGCTTCACCGCCGTGCCGTCCACGAACTTGTCGATCTCCTCCAACGTCACAATCCCGCCCTGCTGAAGCGACTCGCTCATCCCCGGGGCGCCCGCCGCCTCGACGCCGATGACCTTCGTGGCCGGACTGATGCTCTTGATGTAGGTGCCGACGCCGGCCATTAAGCCTCCGCCGCCGACGCCGCCGAATACATAGTCGACCGTATCGCGCATATCCGTCATCAGCTCGAGCCCGACGGTGCCCTGACCGGAGACGATTTTGGGATCGTCGAACGGGTGAATGAACTGAAGTCCTTCCCGTTCGCAATAGTCCAGCGCCTCGCGCAGCGAATCGTCGAACGTGTCTCCGATCAGGAGCACCTCGACGTAGGAGCCGCCAAACAGCTTGACCTGCGATATTTTCTGCCGCGGGGTGGTGGTGGGCATGAAGATTTTTCCTGGAATTTGCAGCGCATGGCATGAGTACGCAACGCCCTGGGCATGATTGCCGGCGCTGGCGCACACGACGCCCTTCTGCAGCAGCTCGTCCGGAAAGCTGCGGATTAGATTGTACGCGCCGCGGATTTTGAACGACCGGACCACCTGCAGATCCTCGCGCTTCAAATAGACGTTGCAGCCGTATTTCTCAGACAATATGAAATTTTTTTGCAGAGGCGTCTGATGGATGGCCTCCTTCAGCACGTGGCTGGCCACGATGATATCCTCCAGCTTGACTTGCGTTCCCTGTGACATATTCGGTCTCTCTCCTCCGTTGCCGTGCTGACTGTTCTGATCCGCCGGATTTGTTCTATTATACACCCGTCCCGCCCCGAACTAAAGCAAAAAGAAACAGCCTACCGGCGCGCGCCTGAAGGCGCGGTCGGAAGGCTGCTCCCGCTGCAACTCTAACCTTTTTGAATCGCTCTTTAAATTTATCGGATAATGATGGAGTTTACGAGCTGGTTTTTACCCTGAAGCTCCACGGAACGTCCTGGAGTCAGCAGGCTCAGATCGCCGGAGATGTAAAGCTCTGGCGCTACGTTGTATACGGCGGTTTGAACGCTGTACACGTTGTTGTTTACCGTTTGGTTGATCGAGATCGTGCCGATCTTGCCTTGCGCGTTCAGCTGGTAGCTGTTGAGTGCTCCCGTTACGGAGAAGTCGGTTTGCTGCGCCGGCTGCTGGTTAGCCATCGTCAGCACTTCCACGTAGATCGCTTTGCCGCCGTACGTGCGGATCAGCACTTGGTCGCCGGTTTGCAGATCTCCTGCGCCGGCGCGTACGCCGTTCCGGAAGATGAAGGCGTTCGGATCCAGCTCTACGTTCAGGGCGGTGTTGTCGTCCGCTTTGATCGGAAGCAGGTTGTTCGCGAATGCGCCTGTGACCGTGCCCTTGACGGAAGCGTGGTCCGGCAGCTGGCTGCCCGTGCGGTCAAGAAGCGCGGCAAGCTCGGCGCGGGTTACCGGTTTGTTCGGACGGAACGTATTGTCGTCGTAGCCGTCCACCAGCTTGTGCTCGATCGCTACCGCAACATAGCCTACGGAACCTGCAGGAATTTTGCCTGCGTCGGCGAAAGGCAGCTTCGCGTTCATTTTGGCTTTCGCCTCGTCTTGCAGCTTCAAAGCTTTCACCAGCAGCGTCGTCGCCCACAGACGGTCGGCTTCCTTCTCCGGCATAACGGCATCATCGCTCTCCGTGAACAGGTCGTTCTGCAGCGCTACCGCTACATAACCTACCGCCCAAGGATATTTCTGCTTCAGCTTGTCGGCATCCTTGAAGTTCAGGTTCGAAGCCTTGGCATCAGCCGATTCCGCTTGGTCGCGAAGACCCATCAAACGAACCGCCGCCGTAATCGCCTCGATGCGGGAGATCGTCTGGCGAGGCTTGAACGTGCCGTCCTCATAGCCCTCGAATACGCGCTTGGAAGCGAGGCTGGCGATGTATCTTTGCGCCCACTCGACGTCTTTGCCTTTCAGATCGTCAAAAGTCAGCTTGATGTTGACGTTGACATTCACGTTAGCATTTTTGCCGTTATTGTTGTAATTGTCCCAAGTCTGGATCACTTTGAAATCTTTGCCGCGGTCTTTATTATCGTCACGGTCGTCGCGGTCGCCTTTTTTGCCGTCGGCGAAAGCTGCGGAGCTACCGCCTACCACCATTGCAAGTGTCAATCCGGAAAGTACCGTCTTCTTGAGTGTGTTGTTCATTGGTTCATTCTCCTTTTAGGTTCGGTTTTGGGTTGGGTTGCCTAATCATACCGGATCGCTTTCTGACGAAAGCCGGGACTGGAATGATCCGGCAGCAGCCGTGCGTTGATGCGAACGGCGCCATGTATGTAGATAAAAGAAGAAAAGGAGTTCAGAACCTTCGCGAAGGGTTTCTGGATTCACTAGAACATTTCGCCCTCCAAGAACCGATTCGGGGGGTGCTTTTGAACAACTTTGCCAAAAATGTTAGACTAAAAAAGCATTAGCTTTGCAAAGGAGTGGACGTTGAAAGGATGAACCGGAAACGCAAAAAGCTGACCGCAGGCCTCGCCCTCGCCGTGCTGGCGCTCGTTACCGTAGGGGTGATTTACGGCATGATGCATTTCCTCTCCCTCGGCAGCGGTAACGGGGCCAAGAATCAGGCGCAGCCGCCGGGTTCGGACAAGCTTGCCGTAACGCCGGCGGTCAAGCCGGAGCCGAAGGAGCCCGAACTGCCGGCGGAACAGGCGGATGTGGTTGTGATCGGCAGCGAGCTGGAAGGATTGTACTTGGCCCGGGCGGCCGCGGACGAAGGACTGAAGGTAAAGGTACTTGATCCGCGCAGCGCCTTCGGCGGACAAGTGCTGCAAGGCGAGATGCTGTTCCTCGACGAGACGCGCGACGATCAGCACAAGCTGCTGGTGCAGGGCCGGGTTAAGGAGCTGTTCGACGGCTTCCGCAGCGGCAAGATCCGCAAGCTGAAGGAGTTCGAGCAATATTTTGACAAGCTGAAGAAGGACATTCCGGTGGAGCAGGGCTTGAAGCTGGACGACATCAAGCAGGTGCCCGGCAAATTCGGCCCGAATGCGGTCGACTCGATCACATATACGACGAAGGACGGCGTCAAGAAGCGCATCAGCGCGTCGTACTGGGTCGATAATACGGATTACGCCGCGCTGCTCAGCAGGCTGAAGTCGACCCGGCTGCCGGGGCTCGAGCAATTTTACGGCCAGAAGAACATTGAATATATGAGCAGCAGCATGATGATGAAATTCAAGAACGTGGATTGGGCCAAATTTCAGAAGACCTTCCATGACATGCCGCAGGATCAGCGCAGCGCCAAATACGGCTGGGGCATCGTGGATGGCAGCTATGCCATCGGGCTGTCGGGAATGACAAGCAAATACAAGCCTTCGAACGACCGGCTATTCCTGCGCGGCTTCAATGCGATCAACCAGCGGGACGGCGAGGTGCTGATCAACGCTTTACTCATTTATACCGTCGATCCTTCGGATGACAAGTCAATCGCCGAAGCCGTGGACCTCGGCAAGAAGGAAATGCCGATGCTGCTCGAGCATTTCCGCAAAAACATTCCGGGCTGGGAGCACGCGGAGCTGAACACGCCGCCGAACTACCTGTACATCCGCGAATATAATCATTACGAAACGGATTATGTTCTGAAGCCGTCCGACATGCTCGGCGCCAAGATGTTCTGGGATAACGTCAGCATCGCCGGCTACCCGCTGGACCTGCAGGGCACGAGCGCCAACAAATGGGGCATCGAGATGGGCCGGCCGGATAAATACGGGATGCCGCTGCGCAGCTTCCTGCTGAAGGATTACGATAACGTGATCACGGCGGGGAAAAATGTCGGCGCCTCCGCCATCGCTTACGGCAGCGCACGCATTCAGCCGAACACGAGCCTCGCGGCCGAATCCATCGGCATTATCCTCGGGCAGATTCAGGGGAAGAAGAAGCTGCGCGAGCTGCACGAAGCCGACATGCCGGCGCTGCAGCAAACACTCGCGACGAAGTACAACATTCACGTCACCGGCGTCACCGGCAACAACAAGCTGGCCGGCTGGTCGGCGGATGAGATCGCGAAGCTGGACTCCGGCGAGATTGTGTATGCACAGTATGTAAACAAACGGAAGAAATAGAGCATGCAAAAGCCCCCCCGGCCGGTAAACGGACTGGGGGGTATTTTTAGTTCAACCTTGGTAAACACGCTGGTCCTTGTAAGACAAGGACGGCGTAGCCGTTTATCCTGGTGGATGCCATTTCTCCTATCGAAAACGAAGCCTCAGCGTATGAACCTCGAACGGCTGCGTGAGGAGACCAACCTGCCGATTACCGGTTTCGTTCGGCGCTGTCCAAGACAGTGTCCCGCGGTCAGCCTCCAGCAGATCCGTAACCGTTACGCCGGCGACTTCCGCTGGAAACGTCAGCGCAAGCTCCCGCGCCCGGCCGAACCAGTCGCGAAGGCGCAGAATGAAGCCGTCGCCGTCCTCCGCCGGCTTGAAGCTCACGACCGCGGCACCGTCAAGTCCTTCCGGCAGCAGCTCCGTCCGGGACACGGCGGCACCCGCTGCAGCCGGCATGATCAGGGGCACGGACATCGTCTCCTCCGCACGTCTCCACACCTCGGCTTCCGACCAGCCGCCCGCATGGGGCATCAGCCGGTAACGGAAGCGGAAATCGCCCCCCGTCCATTGCGGGAAGTTCGTGCCCCACTGGTTGTTGAACAAGTTAAAATGCAGCTCGGGCTTCTCCGGCTTGTACTCGTGCTCGAAATCCCACATTCCGTTCCTGCCGATGGACAATAGCGGCGTGTCGAGGGGAATGACCGCCATGCCCCCCTCCTTATCCATCACGTCGACGAAGTGCTCGCAGCAGTTCAGCAGCGTGCTGGAGGATCGTACGAGATCGACAAGGGGATCGACGACGCTTCCCATTTTGTTGATGCGATACTTCGCCCCGTTCAGCTTGAGCGGGAAGACTAGACTCCCGGATTCCGCCAATGGCGTCTCTTCCTTGCCGCCGAGCCTCAGCTCCAAGTCCGCATAATCCGCACCCGCCGCAAGCGACACGGACCAGATCACTTCCCTTGCGTTGCCGTAATCCTTGACCGACGTATCGTCCGTTTTATATACGCAGACGATACGGGCCCCCGCTTCATCCGTTTCCACCCGGACTACGGGTTCTCCTGGCGTAAACATCTGCCGCTTCTGCCCTTCGGGATAACCCGTCTTGCCGAAGTCGTGCACGCCCCAGTCATAGAACCGGTAAGCGTACTTCTTCAAATACCGGGTGATTTCTTCATTGGAATATACGTTATATTCATATTGCCCGAAAGCATAAGGGGACCGGTCGTCCACGAACTCTTTGTTCAAGAGCTTATCCCGCAGGCTGAGGAGCCGTCCGGTTGTGCGGCATACCTCAATCCGCAGGCGGCCGTTCTCCAGCACCGCCTCCGTTTCGTTCATATAAGCCTGAAGCGCTGGGGCAACGGCCTTAATGCTCTCTTCCACCGCATCAAGCGCCGGATTCCGCTCCGTCTCGATCAGCGTAATAAACCCGAGCGCCGGGAGCTCCCGCACCTCCGCCCATACGCCGCCTTCCCCAAGCGTCAAGCGGACAGGCTCCCCGGTACCCTTGACCGCAAGTCCGGCCGGTATCGGCTCGGCCTCGATCCATACCCGCGCATTCCGTTTCCAGCCGAGCCGGTTATACACTCGGAAAGCCCTGGCCCGCGGGTTCCCGTGTGACAGCTCGCCGGGCTCCGCACCAAGCCGAAGTCCCGCTTTCATCGAGCTGAGCGCATCCTCCATCGCCTGCCCGGCCGTTGTCAAGTAATCCCTCTGCTCCTGCCACGACTGCTCCATCCGAAGGTACCGCTCGCTTGTTTTATCCTCCAGGAACGCTTTCTTCTCGTAGCGTCTCGGGAAAAGAAACGTCTTGCAATCCATCCCCCAGGTATGCTCTCCGAACAACAGGAGTCGCTCATAGCAGCTCGCCATGAGCTTCTTCGCTGCAGCGAAATCGCCGAGCTCCCCCTTCAGCTCCCCCAAAGCGAGGGCGCTCTCCACCACCGCGGCCCGCCCGCGCATAGCTCGAGCCAAGCTCACCTCTCTCGGGGCCGTACTGACCCCGTGAATCCACGAATCGGCCAAGTCGCCGCGAATGACCGGCAGCTCCGGACGGCGCGACAGGAAGTCCTCGGCGAAATCGCCCAGACTGCCGATGTGGAGCTCCGTCTCCTGTCCGCTTTCCGTAATGCTAGCCTTCATCTCCTCGATGATGGAAGCACTGTGCGGCCCGTGATTGTCGCTCGTCTGGATCATGGCGAGCCATACGGGATGCTCCCAGTCCTCAGGTGGCAGGATCCCGGTTCCGTACGAGCCCTTCGAGTAGAAGGTCAGCAGCCGCGCCCCGTCCGGGCCTTCCCACCAGAAGACCGGCGGCACGTCCGGCGGCGTCGTCGCCGGATTGCAGCCCAGGTGAAGCAGCTTCACGCCCGCCTTCGCCAGCAGCGACGGCACGGACCACGTATGTCCGGGTACGTCCGTCATTTTGGCGTCCGCCGGCTTGTAGCCGTACCGCTCCGACAGCGCCCGTGACACGTACATGCCGCGAATCCATTCCTCCATTCCGCAAAATTCCGTATGCGTCGTATAAGGAAGCGTATGCCAGATCAGCCGCCTGCTGCGGATCAGCTCCTCGGCCTGAGCTCTGGCTTCGCTCTCCGCCCCTTCCAGCGATTGAAGCAGGGGCCATGCCGACATCGTCCATACGTACCGTTCGCCTGGTGGATTCGCTTCCGTTTGCTTGCAAATATCGAGAACATCATCCAGCATCTCCGTGCGGTATCGCTGAACGACCTCCGAAGCGAGACCCGTAAAGCCGATATCGAAATGCGTTTTGAAAACGACATAGATTTTTTCCAGTTTATGAGGCATGATGCATTCTCCTTATCCATTCGTTTTCAGGGCTCGCGTGGAGATTAGACCGATGCGCCGCCTCTCCTAAACTCCATTCCGGCAATGACCGGATAATGATCGGAGGGATAACGGCCCTGAATACGGCTGCGGTCAATCCGGACTTCCGCAATGTGAAGCTCCGGTGTAGCGAAAATATAATCGATCGGCTCCCCTTCGGCCCCTCCTTGGAAGCTGTGAGCCGACAGGCCGATATCGCCCTGCAGCGCCGTATAAGCATCCGTCAGCATCTTCGGTTCTGTCTCTGCCGCATCCGTCTCGCCCCGCAGGAACCGGATCGGATCGTCTCCGGGGTGGCTGTTGAAATCGCCTGTCAGCAGAACGGCGATCCCGTGCCGCTCCCGCAAGCTCTTGATGGCGCGTTTAATCATTCGCGCGCCTTCACTTCGGGCTCTCTGCCCGATATGGTCCAAATGCGTATTGAACACTGCCAGCTCTAGCCCCGTCTCCAGGTGAATGAACCGCGCCCAAGTGCAAATCCGGGGGAGATTGCTGTCCCAGCTCTTCGAGCCCGGTGTATCCGGCTGCTCCGAAAGCCAGAACGTCCCCGTCTCCGCCAATTGAAGCTCCCGCTTCTTATAAAAAATCGCGCAGTGCTCGTTCTCCTGCCCGCCGAGGCGGCCGGTTCCCGTCCAGGCGTAATCGTCCAGCCACTCCGCCAGCGGAATCAGCATCGAATAAAACCCTTCCTGCGTTCCAACGACCAGAGGGTCATGCTCCCGGATCATCGCAGCGACGGCATCGATCCGGTAAGACCACTGATTCGGACCGTCGCCGAGGTTATCGTACCGCAAATTAAACGTCATAGCCTGAAACCGCATGGTGCGCCACCTCAACCTTCCTCCGAAAGTCGTTCAAAATAAAGCGGGTTCGTGAGCGCAGCCAACAGCATCTCGCCGGCCTCCTCAAAATACCGCCAAATCTCCACCCGGAGAAACAGCCGGCCTTCGGAGGCTTCCTTCCACTCCAGACTTCCTTCATAAGCAACGACGGTTTCCCTCTCCACGCCCCGGTCGCTGATCAGCAGCACCCGGTCGCCGGAATGCAGGTCTTCCGCGCGTACAAGCACCTCCCGCTGCTTCGCGGCAAGAGGTACGACGTCGCCCATCCGGTACGCTTCGCAGCCTAGCTCCGAGAACGGCCCGTCCGGCGCGTACGTGATGAGCACATGACCCCGATCGATCCCCGCCAGGATGCTCTCCACCGTCTTGGATTCCGCCCATACCCAAGTGCACGGCATGGCATGCTTCACGAACGGATCCGGCCGGTGCACGTCGCTGCCGCCGACTGCCGCAAGCCGCCTTCCGGCCGCAAGCTGCTCCTGCCACCAAGCCAGCGTCCTGGCATTGCGCGCAGACCAAGGGCCGTTCCAAATCTCCACCCAGTCGTGCTCCACGGAAAAGCCCCACTCCCATGGGCACCAGTCGCAATGCGGGTGATTGAGCACAATCTTGGCTCCCCGGCTGCGGGCCGTCCGCAGCTTCTCCTCCACATCCGCCTGCCCGCTCACGCGAAAATCGTCCATCGGATCCGTCACCCCGAGGAAATTGCTGTGCCCGAAATTCGTCGTGAACTCCGTTCCCGGAATCATCAGAACGTTCGTATGGCGCGGGTAGGCCAAATTTTGACTGATCGTGTTATGGTCCGTCATGGCGATAAAGTCGCACCCGAGCGATTCCATAATCGCTGCGTTTTCCTCCAGGGTGAACGAACCGTCGCTGTGCTCGCTGTGCGTATGCAGATCCCCCTTCAGCCAGCGGGGGGTCTTGTAAATAAACTCGATCGTCACCGTCACGAGGCAGCCTTCTTCCGGAACCTTATAGGCGTTGTGCAGCACAGCCCAACCGCCAGGCTCCAAGGGTCCCGGCATATAGCCAGGGGTCGCCGCATGGCGCGCCATCCGGAATTCGCTGCGGGCTCCGCCGCTCCAGCCCCGAACCCGGGACCCGTCCCGGATACCCAGGTCGATCACCGCCTTCGTCTCTCCGTGCGATACGAATTCATAGGCTACATGAATCTCTTCCACGCCTTCCGGCATCTCGAACGGCAGCTCCACATAACCGCTCTGCTCTTCCTTCTTGATCTGCCTCGTATATACGGCGGTTGACCTCCGCCGCTCCGTGTTTTTAGCCATGTTCTTCTCCTCCTTCACCGCAGGGCTTATCCGCTATCCGCTATTCCTTGTTCGCCCCGACGAAAATGCCTTTCACAAAATATTTCTGCACATACGGATAAATGAGGATCAGCGGCACGAGCGCAATGACGATTCCCGCCATCCGGACGTTCGTCGTGATCATAAAATTGCTGGACGTCGCATCCGTATCGACGATCAGCGACTTCAACGCGATTTGCAGCGTGAATTTGGCATGGTCATTAATATACAGCAGCGCCGGCGTGAACTGATTCCAGCGGCTGACGAACTCGAACAGCGTCACGGTGGCAAGCCCCGCCTTCGCGAGCGGCAAATAAATCATGGCAAAGATCCGCAGGTCACCGGCGCCGTCCATCCGGGCGGATTCAGACATTTCATAAGGAACGCTCAAGAAGAAATTGCGCATGAGCAGTACGCTGAACCCGGACACAAGTCCGGATAGAATCAATGCGCTTAACGTATTGAGCAGCCCGAGCTCTTTGTTTACAACGTACAGCGGAATCATGATCGCCTCGCCCGGCACCATCATCGTGACGAGGATCATCGAGATCATGAGCTTTTTTCCCGGCAGCCCCTGCTGTACGAGCACGTAACCGGCCATGGAGCAGAGCAGCACATGACCTGCGGTTCCAATCAAGGTCACCGTCACGTTATTGGCGAACGGCACATACAGCTGCATCCGGTTCCATACGGTCGTAAAGCCCTCCACGCTGAATTCTTTGGGCCAGAGCACGATACCGGGCTGCATCGAAGCGAAGTTGCTGGAGAAGGCCAGCGCCAACGTGTTGAGGAAAGGAATCATCATCGTGGCAATCAGCGCGAGCAGGAAGATCGTATTGATGGCGTCGAAGACGCGGCTTTGCCAGCTCGTATGTTTTAATGAAGTCAACCCCGCTCACCCCTCGTCATATCGGATCGCAGCACGCGTAATCACCGTCAGCAGCAGCGTCGCCGCAATGATGATGAAGCCCGCCGCCGAAGCCGTTCCGATTTTAAATTCCAGAATCCCTTTCTGGTACGTATACATCATGATGACATCGACCTTCTTTGCAATCGCTCCGTTGCGCATGACGACGATCTGGTCGAACATCCGGAGTACGCCGAGCATACTCAGCATGACGACCACCTTCATCGTCGAGACCAGCTGAGGCAGCGTCACATACCGCACCTGCTGCCAGCGGCTCGCTCCGTCGATCCGCGCCGCCTCATACAGGGACGGATTGATCGCCACAATCGCAGCCAAATAAAGAATGCAGGTAAAGCCCATCTCCTTCCACACGGCTGTGCCTACCATGACCGAACGGGCGTAGCTTTCCGTAGCCATGAAGCTGATCGGCTTCGCGGCTCCGAACGCCTTCAGCAGTTGGTTTACGATGCCGGTATCCGGCGAAAGCATGAGGATCCACATCCCGCCTACGACGACCCAAGAAAATAGATGAGGCAAGTAGACAATCATTTGGGTCAGCTTCTTGTACCATACGGAAGCCACCTCGTTCAGCGACAAGGCGAGCACGATCGGCATGACGAACCCGACCAGCAGCGTGCCGCCGCCGATGACCAGCGTGTTCTGAAACACGTCCCAGAATGCGGGATCGCGCAGCACCGTCATGTAATTCTCGAAGCCGACGAACGGACGGGTGCCGATCAGACGAAAGTTTTGAAAGCTGATGACGAGTCCCCGCACAAGCGGGTAGTAAGAGAAAAGAAAGAAATAAGCCATCACGGGCAGCATCATCAGGTACAGCATTTTAAATTTCCATACAGCCTTCACATCATGTCCCCCCTACGAGCGCGTCTAAAGCAAAATAGGAAGGGAGTATGCGGACATACTCCCTCTCCGTAGCATTAGTCGATCAGCTTGGCGGCTTTCAGCTGCTCGCGCATTTTCTTCACGGCATCCGCCGCAGGCATTTGACCCATAATGGCTTTGAAGGAATACTCGTTGATGATTTTTTCCGCGTCCGACCATTTCGGCGGCGTCAGCTCCAGCGATCCGTATTTCATAACGAGGTCCTGCGCTTCCTGCACGCCCGGGAGCTTGCCGAACGGCGCCGGAACGTTCTTGTTGTACCAGAACGGCACGCCGTGATCCATGCCGTGCTCTTTGCCTGTCTTGGTCAGCTCGTATTTACCGTCCTTCTCGGTGTAATCGTTGTCCTTGATGCCCAGGCTTCCCAGCATAATGCCGTCCTTGGAATGCCACCATTCGATGAATTCAAAGGCCGTCTTCGGATGCTCGGCGTTCACCGGAATGACCCATACATCCGGATCGCCTCGCCGCAGCATGTAGCCGCCGTTCGGCGTGACGACGCCCGGCAGTCCTTTCGCTTGGAACGTCGTGTTCGGATCCTGCTCTTTGCGCGTATTGTTCAGCATGCCGACCCACGCATCCCAATAGGTGATCATGCCGACCCGGTCCGTAAGGAACAGGTTGCGCATTTTGCCTGTATCGTTCGTTGCGAAGTTCGGGTCGAGAATCCCTTCCTTATAGAGCTTGTTCAGCCATTCGTAGACCGGAATCGCCGCGTCCGTGGAATACGGCACGTCCAGCTTCCCGTCCTTCTCCACGTAGCGCTGCTTCAGGCCCGCCGCGCTGAAGAAGCCTTGAAGCTCATACATGCCCGCCGTGCTAAGACCGTACGTATCCTTTTTGCCGTTGCCGTCGGGATCCTGCTCGGTAAATGCCTTGAGCACGTTGTAGTAATCGTCAAGCGTCTTGGGCTCCGGCAAATTCAGCTTTTTCAACCAATCCGCCCGTACGATCGGCATTGTGCCGCCCTGAAACTTCGTGAATACGCCGTAAATTTTGCCGTCCTTCGTCTTCACCTGATCCCATTCCTGGGTCGGCAGCACGTTCGGGTCGGAGAGCGTTTTGGAAGCTTTCACCTGATCCGTCAGCGGAGTAAGAATGCCTTGATCGATGAGCTTGTTCATCGTCTCTTTGCTGACCTGCAGCAGGTCATATTTCTCGCCGGACGCCATGGCGGCCATCAGCTTTTGGTCGTAATCGGAGGCCGGTTTTTCCAGCTTCGCCTTAATCCCCGTCAGCCGCTCGATCTCCTTCTCGAACAAGGTGTTCTCCTCCGGAGTCTTGCCCCCGATAACGCCGGACATGATCCGCAGCGTGCGCTCTTCTTTCTTATCCGGCGCTTGTGGGGCCTGCGCGCCGGCATCCTTTCCAGCGCCTGACGAGGAACAGCCGGCAAGCGCGGCTCCAAGCAGGGAGAGGGCCATCCAGGAGCTTACGATTTTTTTGTGTTTAGACAGGTTTGACATGTTCATCCTCCTATGGGTTCTTGTGTTTGCGATCCTTCCAATTCGGTCGAATTAGCCGTCGGTTCTTCAGCATTGCTCAGAATTATCAGCTTCCCAAATCATCGTCCTCGAAGCCCGTAAGCCCCGCCTGGAGCCACCTCCTCCGCCATGTCCGGTTTATATGGACTTGCAGGATTCCCTAAATACAAGCGCTGCGTCGATAATCGTTTGTTTCACCACTTCGGGTCTCGCCATCTTCTCCACCAGCAGCCTGGCCGCTTCCGCTCCCAGCTTATCGGCCGACAGCTCGACGGAGGTCAGTCTCGGCGTCGTTTCCTGGGCTAACGTCGCATCGTTGCTCAGCGCAATCACGGACAGCCTGTCCGGCACGGCGATGCCCATCTCTCTGGCGGCTCGGAGCACCCCCACCGCTGCGCGATCCGTATCCGTGATGACGGCGGTGTAGTTCATTTTGCCGTAAGTGTTCATCATGGAACGATAACCGTAATCGATCTGACTGGCATAAAGCTTGCGGGAGTAATGGAGAATCTGCTCCTCGGCAAGCACGAGGCCCTGCTGCAGGTAAGCGTCGGCCAGTCCCCGCTTCCGGTCGAGCGCCACCGTCATGTCGGAGGAAGCGTTCAGGAACAAGACGGAACGATGTCCCAGCTTAAGCAAATATTCGCCGACTTGATAAGCCGCCTCCGTATTGTTGTTATCCACGAAGCTGACGGCGTCGTCCAACGGATCCGGCCGGCCGACAAGCACCAGCGGGATTCCCATCTGCTGCAGACGCGCAATCCTCGGATCATCCTTGCGCGGATTCAGCATGATGACGCCGTCGACGGGATCCAGGGAGAACTGCGTCGGATCGTCATGCTCCGGTAGCGTATCAAGCAGCAGCCGGTAGCCGTGGGCCGAGCATTCCTTGATGACGCCGCTGATCATTTGCGTCTCGAAGGCGGACATGCGACCGTCCTTCGACAGCGGCATCTTCAGCCCCGCGATCATCGTCTTCTTGATCGCCAGGCTTCGGGCAACGTGGTTGGGGAAATACCCCAGCTCCTTGGCGACCGACAGTACGCGCTCCGTTACTTCCTGGCTGATCGGCCTTTTCTTGCTGAATACACTGGATACGGTGCCCTTGGACACCCCCGCCAGTTTTGCCACGTCATCGATCGTTGCCATGTTGTTCCGGTTCTCTCCTTCGTTCTCTTCAGAACAAGACTATGATCGTTAAACCGGTTTAATGATTATCGAAAAAAATCCTTATCATTCGTTAAACCGGTTTAACGATGTTTACGTGGTCATTATACTAACCAAGCCGTCCGGCAAACCACCGTTTTGCGTTAACTGGATATGAAGATTACGTAAAGAAGCCCCCGCAGCGACTGCAAGCGTTGCGAGGACTTCATGGTTAACAAGCTTGCGCGCAGCGAATGCATAGGCTGCTCTCTATGGCTGCGAGCCGTAAAGCCGGTTCCCTGCAGTTCATGCTTGTGGAGCAAGTAGGCGGAGCGCCAGCTCCCACAGCATATAGGAAGCGTCGTTGGGAGCCGAACCGCATACACAGGTCATTCCGTCAGGCGCAGAGCCGCAGCCGGATTTATCCAATAAGCCAAAAACTTTCCTCCAGCCTCCATTCAAACGCATACATCCCGTCTTTTCTCATTCCTGCGCTATGATGCTTGCTTTGACAATTCCAGGGGAGCGATAGTACACTATTTTAATTCAATCGCTAAATAGTTCAAAGACTGAATTATTTAATGCTAAATCATGAAGGAGGATGGAGGGTGCTGGAACCCCGCGCTTCATCGGAATTGGAGAGACGAACCCGGATGATCTTCCGGAGATGGCAGAACGGCATGGCCGCCAAGCTGAAAACCGAGCTGACGACCGCCCAGTTCTACTTGCTGGAGGCGGTTCGCGACAATAAGCTGAACTGCACGGTTCTCGCCGATACGCTGCAAATCACGCTGCCCGCAGTCACCAATCTTGCCAACAAGCTGGTGGCGGGAGGCTATATCGAGCGGGTCCCGGCCGATTCGGACCGCCGCGTCATTCATCTCCGCATAACGGAGCAGGGCCTGAAGGCGCTCCAGGAGCTGGACCGGCAGGCGGCGCAAATGGCGGGCGAGCTGTGGTCGGCGCTGACGCCGGACGAGACGGAGCAGTTGAACCGGCTGCTGGGTAAAGCGCTGGAAGCGCCTCTCCGGCAGTAAGAGCCGCTTCCTGCCGGATACGCATCCATAAGATCGGCGTCCGCTCAGCCCCGGCAGGATATCTAACGCCGCGTTATATTAAGAAGGAGGATCACACATTTGTCAGCCAAAGAGCAAACGACCGTACCGTTCTGGCCGGTCATGATCGCGTTATTTTTCGGGTCTTTCCTGGCGATTCTCGGCATTAGCACGATCAATGTCGCCCTGCCTGTGCTGATGAAGGATTTCAACGCCGGACTGGATACCGTCCAATGGACCTTGACCGGCTTTATGCTGGCTACGGGCGTCATCGCCCCGGTCACCGGGTATTTGGGCGACCGCTTCAGCACCAAATACTTATACGTCGGCGCCCTGGTTGGCTTCACGCTGACTTCGGCCCTCTGCGCCTTCGCCTGGAACATCGAGTCGTTGATCGCGTTCCGCGTGCTGCAGGGCTTATTCAGCGGAATGGTCATGCCGTCAACCATGACGATCATTTACCAAGTCATCCCCCGGGAGCGGCAGGCGTTCGCGCTCAGCATGTGGAGTCTCGCCACGATGCTGGCCCCGGCCTTCGGGCCGACGCTGGCCGGTTGGCTCATCCAAACGTTTAATTGGGAATGGCTGTTCCTGATGAACATCCCTTTCGGCATCGCGGCCATTGCCGTCTCCTTGAAGCAAGTCCCTTTCTACAAGGTCGCCGCCGTCAAAACATTCGATACGCCGGGCTTGATTACCGTAGTTGTGTGCAGCACTACGCTCTTGATCGCTTTCAGCGAAGCGCACGCGTGGGGCTGGACCTCCTGGAAAATCGTGTCGCTGATCGCTCTCGGTCTTGCAGCGCTGATCCTGTTCATCCGCAGAGAACTGACGGTGCCTCAGCCGCTGCTCAATCTGCGTGTGTTCCGGTACGGCAAATATACGTACAGTCTGATCCTGGCCGTCGTCATTACGATCAGCTTATATTCCGGCACGTACCTGACCCCGGTTTACCTGCAAAATATTCAGCACGCCAGCGCGCTGGACACCGGTCTCATCCTGCTCCCCGCATCGCTCGCGATGGCCGTGTTCATGCCGATCACCGGCAAGCTGTACGCCCGTGTCGGTCCGGTCTGGCTGATCGCCGCCGGCGTGCTGCTGATCGCCGTCGGCACGCTCGCCATGGGTCAGCTGCGTGTGGATACGCCGCACCTCTATGTCGTGCTTTGGATGACCGTCCGGAACATCGGCATCTCGCTTTCCACGATGCCTGCAACCAATGCGGGCATGGAGATCATCCCGCGGGAGCTGACCGGTCATGCCTCCTCAGTGAACAACTGGATTCGCCAAGGGTTCGGCTCGTTCTCGATCGGGATGTTCACATCGCTCCTCTCGGCCCGGATGGCGGTTCACTCGGCGGAACTGTCCCGGCAGGCCGGCGAGGGCGCGAGCCCGGGGGATGTGCAAGCTCACGCCTTCACCTCCAGCGTAAACGACGTCTACCTCGCCGCCACGATCATCGTCCTGATCGGCATGCCTCTGGCCTGGACTCTGCGCCCTTCGCGCGGCGGCAAGCCGCAGCCTGCGAAGCAAGCCGGCACGCTGCAGAAGGCTTAATCCACCCGCGTGGAACAAAACAAAAAGGAAGCAAACCGGTCGGCTGTATATTCAGCCTTCCCGGTATGCTTCCTTTTTTGGCGATGCCGTCTTAGCGCAGCTTAAATCCGACCTTGACCGTGGAGCCGCTGAAGCCGATATCCCGGACCGTGAGCCTTCTCGGCAAATAGTCGTTCAGCGGCAGCCGAAGCGGCTCCAGACGGAACCAGCCGAGCGGCACCCTAATATCTTTAATTCGAGTGCCCGTATGGATAGCCGTCAAGTTCGGCTCCTCCCACCCCAGCTCGAAGTCCAGTGTCGCCTCGGCCAAATAGCTGCCCTGAACGAGCAGGTTCACGTCGGCTGTCAGCCTCTCTCCCTGCAGATAGAACCGGGCCCCTGTCAAGGTGACCCCGGGTTTAACCTGCGTATGCTGGGCCAGCGCTTTTTTGAGCAGATCGTTGACCTCCTGCTCGCTTAGCGTCACCTCCAGCTTCCGGGACATCAGCATGCTGAACACCTTATCCTTCATCGGCAGCTCGGCGTAAGACAAATCCAACTTCTGGTTAGGCTGGACGTACCATAACGTGACCGCCAGCAGCACCACGCAGAGAAATACGAGGCCGGTCAGCCCCTTCAGCAGCGTCTTCAGCGAAAATCCCTCCCCCACCATTTTCGCCTTTGCCCGGATGCCGATATCGGCCGGGACAAGCGGTTAGGCTCGGGGCTTCCCCTCGCCGTCCTGCTGCCGCTTCTCCTTCAGCCAGCGCGGAGCCCCTTTGTTTTTGCGGTCCTGCTCCCGTTCGCGTTCCGTCTTCCGCGGACTCGCGACAGCCGGCTTGGACGGCTTCGCGGCAGGGACGGACGCGCTCGGCTTTACCGGCCGCACGGGCTTACCGGCGGTCCGGGCGGATGCGCCTTGCGCCTTCCCCGGCTCCGCCGAAGCGCGTCTAGGCTCCTTGGCCGAGGTCCGTACCTCGCCCTCCGCGGGCGCGGCGCTGCGGAGCTCCTTCCGCTTCCTCGCCTCACGCCGGATTTCCAGCTCCTGCTTCGGGTCAAAAATACGCCCGTGCGACAGCTCCCTGCGCTCGATCGAGATGCCGAGCGTCTTGGAGAACTTGTCCATAATGAACTGCTGCTTCGGTGTAACGATGGACAGCGCTAGGCCTTGACGGCCCATTCGGCCGGTCCGCCCAACGCGGTGCACGTAATGATCGGCGTCGGTCGGCGGATCCAGGTTGATCACGTGCGTCACCTGCGGCAGGTCCAGCCCCCGGGCGGCGACATCGGTAGCGAGCAGCAGCTGGAACCGGCCCGCGCGGAACGCTTGCATCGTCCGGGCCCGCTCCTGCTTGAACGAATCGCCGTACAACCCTTCTACGGACAAACCGGCATACTGCAGCTTGGCCACCGCCTCGCCGATTTCGTCCGTCTCATTAATAAATACGATTGCCGCCTTCGGATTATACTGCCGGACCAAGCGGCGCAGCGTATCGATCTTATCCCGTTCCTCGCTGACAAAATACAGATGCTCCAGCGTCTCCGACGTCCGCTGCGCCGGATTTACGCGAACGTACACCGGCTCCCGCATCCAGCGGTCCACCACCTGCTGCAAGGGCGCAGGCATCGTCGCGGAGAAGAACAGCAGCTGCTTCTCGCGCAGCATGCCCTTGAACAGCGCCTCCACATCCTGCATGGAGCCGAGCTCGAACACCTGGTCGACCTCGTCAACAACGACCGTACGGATTTGGTGAAGCTTCAGCTTGCGCAGCTTCACGAGCTCTTGTACGCGCCCCGGCGTGCCGACGACGACCTGCGGCTTCAGCTTCAGCTTATCGATCTGGCGCTCGATGGACGCGCCGCCGATCAGCTGCTGCACGCGCACATCCGTATCCTTTGTGAGCTGCTCGAGCGTCTGCACGATCTGCATGCCGAGCTCGCGCGTCGGCACGAGAACAAGCGCCTGTACCTCGCGTGCGGCCGGATCGATCCGGTGCAGCAGCGGAAGCGCAAACGCCAGCGTCTTGCCCGTGCCCGTCTGGGACTGGGCTACTATATCTTTCCCTTCGAAAATCAGCGGAATGGCCTCCGCTTGAATCGGCGAGGGCTCCTGAATCCCCAGCTCTTGAAGCCGTTTCAAAAAAAAACGTTGAATCGATAATGCAGCGAATCCTTGACTCATAACATCCTTCCTTCCTGACCTTTCCATTCAACTAGTATACCACGCGGGCCGCCGCCCGCAAAGGAAAGACGGATGCGAATCAGCGTGCCCGTTCCGTTCCTAGGGAGCCGCTCATTTCCTCCAGCTTGCGCGTGATCCAGGCGAACACGGCGTCCAGCGCACGCTCCTCCGTCTCCCGGGGGAACCGGTGCTCCAGCCCGTCGTATAAATCCATCGCATAATCCTTGCCCGCCCGCTCCAGCGCCGCCGCCAGCTTCCTGGCCTGGCCTACGCTGACCTGCGAATCCGCCGTGCCGTGCACGATCAGCACGGGAACCGGGATCGCCTCCGCCCAGTAGACGGGGGAGCGCCTTTCGTAAGCTTCCGCATCCTTGCGGGGATGTCCGACGACGCGCTTCAGCATCCGGCGCAGGTCAACCCGCTCCTCGTAAGTATCGAACATGTCGCTGACGCCGCTCCAGACGACGACCGGCCCCGTACCGGGGCGTTCTTTGGCCGCCAGCATCGCCATCACGGCGCCCCGGGAGAACCCGATCAGCGCCACGCGTCCCGGGCGCACCTCCGGGAGCGACTGCACAAGGGTCAGCGCATGCAACACGTCGTGCCGATCCTCTCCGGCAAAATCCTCCCGTCCTTCTCCACCCTCATTGCCCCGATAATACGGAGCGAACACCGCATACCCCCGCTTCGCCATCGAGAGCACCCGCCGTTTGCGCACCATCCCGACCTTGCGGATGCCTCCGCGGCAAAATAAGACCGCAGGCAAGGGAGCCTGCGCCGCGGGCACAGCTAACAGCCCCTTCACCTGCAGTCCCTGGCTCATATACGTAACCAGATGCAGCGCAATATGCTTGTTCGGGCTGCGAAGCGGTTCGCGGCTTACCAGCATGCCACCCTGCAGCTTGTCCGCGCCGCCCTCCGAATTCTCCGCTTGATGCCGGGTTAAGGCATCCTTCGGCCCGCCATCCGGCGTCCCGCTATGCAGCAGATCCATTTTACCGCTGATATGCGAATCCATCACTTATTCTCATTCCTTAAATTCCGGCTTGATAGGTTACTGAAATAACAGCCTGAACACTTGCCGGCCGTGCCGGTTTTTGACATGAAAGGCCTTCAAGAGCTACACTGACTATATTATGGCCTGAAAGGTGGATTTTCAATGAATGCCCGCTTTCAAACGGAATTTGACGCCCTGGTGGAGAAATTCGCCGAGCTTCTGACAGGAGACGCCTCTCCCGAAACGATCGAAAAAATCAAGCTCTGGTCCGTATACAACCATATTCATAAAACGATGCCCGCGCTGGCCAGCCACTGGAATCAGAATCATCCGGAGAGCAAAGCCGACATCCGCAGGCTGTTTGAAGAGGTGCGCGATCTGAATCAGAAGCTAAAGGCCGAGAACAAAGCTTCCTCCAGCGAAGAAAAGTAAGAGCTCAAAGTATTAAAAGCCGGAAATCCTTTATTTCAGAGGTTTCCGGCTTTTAGTTTTTGAGTATTGACACAATATATGACAGGTCCGCTCCCCGCCCGGGAGGCTTACTTCCGGTTCAGCAGCTTATGCGCAACCCCGTCGAACAGCCGGGGAAACAGCTGGTACAGCTTCACTCCCGCAGCCGCTGCGAGCGGCAAGTCAATTTCCGGCTTCCGGCGCTCGACCGCCGCCAGCACCTGCCCCGCCACCCGCTCCGGCTTCAGCATGAACCATTTGACATTCTTGACGTAATTCCCGCCGGGATCGGCCTTGTCGAAGAACGGCGTGTCGATCGGACCCGGATTGACAGCCGTCACATAGACGCCTGTGCCCCTCAGCTCCTGCCGCAAGCAGTTCGTCAGCCCGAGCACGGCGTGCTTCGACGCCGAATAACCGCTCGACTTGGGCGAACCGATCTTTCCCGCCATCGATGCGATATTCACGATGTGTCCGCTTCCCTGCCGCAGCATGTGCGGCAGTACCGATTTCGTACAGCGGACAGTCCCCATATAATTGACATCCATCATACTCTCGAATTCCGTTACCGGAGCGTCCACGAACCGGTCGAACACCCCGTAGCCCGCATTATTGATCAGCAGGTCGATGCGGCCGTACCGACCGATCACCTCCCTCATGGTCCGTTCCACCTGCTCGGTGGAGGTCACGTCCAGCAGGTACACGCCATGCTCACCCCGAACGGCTCCGGCCGCCTCCTTCAGCTTGTCCTCGCGCCGCGCCATGAGGATCGGCACCGCTCCGCGCTTCGACAGCTCACGCGCCATCAACGCCCCGATCCCGCTGGACGCTCCCGTAATTACCGCGATTTTCTTGTTCCAGTCCATCTCCGCCCCCCCTAAACGTTCGTCTTGCTCTCTATTGTACTCCCCGGGATGCAAAAGAAAAACCGTCATAGAATCGACGGCCTTTCGCATGATTACCCATACGCTGAAGCGCAGGGAGGGTCTTAATCCATGCACTCTATTTCAAAAAAAGAGCGGATGCCTCATCGCCGGCTTCCCGGCGGCAAGGCATCCGCTTCTTCGTCTTCTGCTCCGCCATTCCTCAGGCGATCAGCACTTGGATGTCGAGCTCGCCGATGCCGTCCATAATGAGCGGAATCGTCAAAGCCTTCTTGGCCGAGAAACCTGTAGAATTGGAGGAGTGCAACAGCTTCGGCGGCGTAATATCGACGCGCACTCCTTGATTGAACAGCATGGTGCTGGCGTTGCCGCTGATCATATTGCCCAGCTCCGAGATGGCGCTCTTGCTCATCTCGTCCATTTCCGTAACCGTAAAGCCCCCCATCATGGCCGAAACGACCTTCATCGCCACATCCTCATGCAGTCCGAACACGATGTCCCCGTGCATCTGACCGGTCATGCCGATTTGGATCCAGATATAGTTCTCGACGAACAGCACATCCTTGACGCCCAATTGCCCGGTGGTTGGTCGAACATTTGCGACTTGCTCAATGACGATCCTAGCAGATTCCAAGAACGGGTTAATCAACTCTGCCTTCATAGATGACCGGTCTCCTTTTCGACAATAGGCCCGCTTCTTAGGACCTTATCCTCAATCCATTATACCCAAAGATTGGAGTCAAGTATAGAACCTTTGTCACCTTTCATACAAATTTAGAATGGACTATCCAGGGATTCCAGAAACACCCTGTTCGTTAAAGGAGCATAGAATCGTCACAGCAGCCGCATCTACTTCGTCACAGGCACCGAGTTTTGCAAATATTCTTCAAGCGTCAAGCCTTTGGTTGTCAGCTCCTTGGCCAACGTCACGCCGACATACCGGATATGCCAAGGCTCGTATTGGTAGCCCGTCACGTCTTCCTTCCCTTTCGGATAACGGATGATAAAACCGTATTCCGAAGCGTGCTTCGCGAGCCAATCGGCTTCCTTAGTCGCCCCGAAGCAGTCCTGCGCTTGACATTTGCCGTCGCTGCCCGACAGATCGATGGCAAGCCCCGTTTCATGCTCGCTGTGGCCCGGCAGGGCGCTGTATTTGCGGGCGGCTTCCTCGCCGTCCGCCTTTGCATAGTTGTTGAACAGAACCCGCTGCGTGCTCTCAGAGCGGAAGGCCGATACCCCGGCCAGCGAGAAGCCGTCCTTCTTCGCTCCTGCGACGAGCGACTCGAGCGCCTTGGCGGCTTCCTTGCGCATCATGCGCTTCTCCGACTGCTCCTTGAAGGTGAACGGAATATTCGGCTCGACAAGATCGGCAGGCTTATAGTTCGGCGGCAGCGCGTACGTCTTGTTCACCAGAACGGCGATATCGTCCGGTTTGGCCACGACTTGAACCGCGCCTCCTTGCCCCGAAGCCGCATTCGGCTTGCCTGCTGCGCTGCCCGTTCCTGATGCCCCTGCGCCGGCTTTAGCCGGGTCTTGGGCCGGGGCCGTCGTTTGCGAGGATGGCGCCGAGGCGCTACCCTGAACGGCGGATGGGCTTGTCGCTCCGGCGTCGCCGGCGCTTCCTTTCGCAGGCGGCGTGCTTCCGCAGCCGGCGAGCAGGGTTAGCATACCGGCAAGGGTCAGAACGATCGTGACGGGGGTGCGAAATGAGTTCATGTATGGTCTAAGCTCCTCTATCCGATGATATGTTCTATTGTACAAGAAAGGTGCGATCGGCGGCAAAACCCGCGCTTCGCTCCGGCATCCCGGGACTTGTCCCCGGAACCGTAAGCTTGGGCGCAGGCGGCTTCCGTGTTACAATGAAGCCGGAATGCCGGTGCCGCCTCACGGGCCGGCCTCAGGCCGCTAACCATGTGTATAGAAGGAAAGGATTAACGAATTCATGAGACCGATTTATTTTTTGCGCATGTACAACTTTTTGTATTTCGCCCTGCTGGCGATGTTTATTTCATTCCTCCCCGTCTACCTGGATGCCCAGGGGCTTCCGACAACGAAGATCGGGCTCATCATCGGGACCGGGGGGATCATTACGATTTTCGCGCAGCCTCTGTGGGGCATGATCAGCGACCGGACCAAAACGATCAAAAAAATTATCGTGCTGCTCACGGTCTGCTCTACGGTGCTTGGAACCTTCTTGTATGCGTCAGGCAGCTTTATCGTGCTTCTTGTATTCACGATGCTGCTTTACTTCTTCTTGATGCCGCTCGACCCGTTAACGGAGAGCCTGAACTTTCAAGCCGCCGAAGCCAGCGGCGTAAGCTACGGCTCGATGCGGACGTTCGGAGCGGTTGGATACGCCGTCATGTCGCTGGCCGTAGGCTACGCCATGCTGTATCTGGGGCTCGGCAGTCTGGCGCTGCTGTTCGCGGGCATCGGCGTGATCAGCCTGCTCGTCTGCCTCGGGCTTCCCGACGCGCCCGTAACCGGCAAGCCCGTCACGCTGAAGAGCCTGCGCAGCTTTCTAAGCTACGGAGAGACGCTCTGGTTCCTCGTGCTCATCTTCATTACCGCCGTTCCCCAGCGCATCAACGATACGTACCTCGGCGTGTATATCCGCCAGCTGGGCGGCGGCAGCGAGCTCGTCGGCCAAGCCTGGTTTCTTGCGGCGGGCAGTGAAATTCTCGTATTCGCACTGAGCTTCTGGTGGCTGCGCCGAGGCAAAGAGCTGATGATCATCTCGTTTGCCGGCGCATTTTATGTGATCCGCTTCTTCTTGTCGGCATGGATAACCGATCCGCAAGTTCTGGTGCTGCTGCAGCTGCTGCAAACCTTCACTTTTCCCGTCTTCTATACGGCTGCGATTCAATATTTGTACCGGATCGTTCCGGAAGAGTGGCGGGCGACGGGACAGACCGTGCTGGCGCTCCTCTTCTTCGGCGTCTCCGGAATCGTCGCTTCATACCTGGGCGGATGGCTGTTCGAAGCGCTCGGAGGCCGCTCGCTATATTTGCTCATCTCCGGCATGTCCTTCGCGGGCCTCTTGTTCAGCTTCGTGCTGCAGCGGGTTTACGGTACGCAAATGCGTACGGACGGGACGACCGGATCGTAACGAGGGGGAGAATATCTTCTCCTTTTTATTCCCATCCGTAGCCCGTATAAAAAGTGCCTTTCATCGCCTGCTCCACCGCAAGCCGCACATGGGGAATCGTATCCTCCGGAAGCTCATCCAGCGGAAACCAGCCCATCTCCGAGCACTTGTCCGGCTCCATATTCGACGGTTCCCCTTCCCAATCTTCTACCCTCAGGAAAAAATCGATCCACTCCCCCGAATCCGAATGGCGGTGCATCACGCCGACCACCTTCAGCTGTTCCGGATCGACCTTGACACCCGCTTCTTCCAAGGCCTCCCGCGCGGCGGCTTGCTTCACTTCTTCTCCGCCGTCGAGCTTCCCGGCGACCAGGCTGAGTTTTCCGTCTTCATAATTCGTATTTGCCCGCCTGAGCATCAGGAGCTGTCCATCTCGAATGAACAGTAAATAAACCGCGCTATAAACGGCAAACCAACGTTTTGCCATTGGCCATCCTTCTCTCGTGTTGTTATAACGGTTTCCGTTCCGTCCGAGTCAGCACCCATCTCGCGGCCGCCGCTTGAGGCTCAAAATAATAGACGGTCACGCCGTCCATTCCGGCGGCGTAACCTCCCGTAACCGCCAGCTGGCCGTCCTGCGCCCGGGGACTCCGATCCGGCTCCATGCCTGTCGTGAATTCCTTGAAGACGCCTTGCCCGGTTTGGAACTCGAAGAGGGCGGCCTCCCCGTTCCGAATGCCGTACACGCGAAACTCCACTCCGTGGCAATCCGAATACCGTGGCATAAAATAATACGCCTCCATCCCGGGAAAATCAAGTTTCACAGGCTTGAGCGGCTGATCGCGGGGCTGGATGATTTCCCAGTCCCGTAGCGTATCCAGGATTTGTGTCCGGCCGTCCTTGCTTGTGAAGCGGACTTCATAATCGCCGCGGATCGTCACATCCTCTTCCTTGCCCAAGCAGCTGGGCGCGCCAAGCTTCGCGATCTTCTCCGGACCGAGAGGCACGATTTGCAGCAGGCCGTCCTTCGCGGCGGCCTCGGCACGGGGCCGAAGAACCGCCGCCGTGCCGGTGGCGGACTGCTGGAGCAGCTCCTGAGCAGGCTCATCCTCCGGTTTCGGAAGCGGCTTATCGGCAGGCTTCCCGGAAAGCTCGCATCCGGCGAGCAGCATGGCGGCGGTAAGCAGGCAGAAAGCTGCCGTACGAATAGCCAAATGCATGGACAAACGTCCCCCTCGATTCCAAATCGTTCCAAGTATAAGACGATGGATTCGCTGCCAAGGTTTCAAAGGGAAAATCTTTTATGCCTTATCCTATGCTCCGTTTTGTTCCCATGCTTCACACCCGGAAAGATAGCTTAAAAAAGCAAGGCCGCCCTGCCCGGGCGGCTAGTTTGTTGAGAAAGTGGTGTTTGACAAGAATAGAGAAGCATACGGAGATGGGGTATCTGCTGGAGGAGCGATAGCGTTCGCCTTTGTCTGCGGGAAATACCCGCTACTAAGCGGCTTCGAATAAAAATTTCCTGCAGACAACAGCGACCGGAAGTAGATACCCCACCCCTTCGTAACATCTATCACCTCAATTCACCGCTTTCTAGGGCAGCCTCGGCCGCCCTGCCCGGGCGGCACTCTCCATGGTTAACGGGTTTCTCGGTGAAGCGTCACCCGCTTCAGACGCGGGCAATATTTTTTCATTTCCAATCGGCCGGGATGTATCTTCTTGTTCTTCGTCGTCGTGTAATTCCGGTCGCCGGTTTCGGTGCAGGCCAAAGTAACGATCACGCGCATGCGGTTCCCCCCTTTCTCGCTGTAATGCTGTCCGGACGGCAGCAGCTCTTAATCCGCTGCGTCCGTCAGGATGGATGCCAGCTGCTCGGAAGAGGCGTTCGGCAGTACATCCGGGATGAGGCCCCAGTCGGAGCGCAGCTCCTCGTCGGTCAGGAGGCACCGGTCGAGCTGCTCTGTGATCGCCGCGCGGTCGAGCCGGATGCCGATCAGGACAAATCTCGTGATGCGGTCTCCATGCTCCGCATCCCAGTTTTCCGCGAGCTCAGGCTCCTCGGCCAGTACGGTCTGCTTCTCCGCTTCGGGAAGCGAAGCGACCCACAGACCGGCCGGACCGAATTGAATCGAAGGACCGGCTTGACTAAGGCTTTGCGCCAGGTCGTTTCTCGTCGCCAGCCAGAGAATGCCTTTGGCACGGACGACGCTCTCCGGCCAATCCGCCATCCATTCGGTCAGACGCTCCGTATGGAACGGACGGCGGCGTTCATAGACGAACGAGGAAATGCCGTATTCCTCCGTCTCGGGGGTATGATGGCCTTTTTCCAGCTCTTGCATCCACCCAGCCGATGTGCTCGCTTCGTCAAAGCTAAACCGGTTCGTATTCAAAATCGCTTCCGGGTCGACCGCTCCGTTCGTCGTGCGGATGACCCGGGCTCTCGGCTGAAGCTTCCGCAGCACCTGCTCCAGCTCGTTCAGCTCTTCCTCTTCGATCAGATCGCATTTGTTGAGCAAAAGCACATCGCAAAATTCAATTTGACTGATCAAGAGATCCACGACATCGCGCGTATCGTCTTCGCCGACAGCCTGTTGGCGGTCCAGCAGCGTCTCTCCGCTGGAGAAGTCGTGCCAGAACCGGTAGGCGTCCACGACCGTGACCATCGTATCCAAGCGGCAGTAGCGGGTCAAATCGATGTTTTGCTCTTCATCGATATAAGAGAAGGTTTGAGCTACCGGCACGGGCTCGCCCACGCCGGTCGATTCGATCAGGATATAGTCGAAGCGTCCGTCCGTCGCAAGACGCTCCACCTCGCGCAGCAAATCCTCGCGCAGCGTGCAGCAGATACAGCCGTTGGACATCTCCACCAGCTTCTCCTCCGTGCGGGAGATCCCGCCGCCGTGCTTAATCAGGTCCGCGTCGATGTTCACCTCGCTCAAATCGTTCACGATCACGGCTACTTTAAGTCCCTGTCGGTTATTCAATACATGGTTCAATACGGTCGTCTTGCCGGCGCCCAAATAGCCGCTCAGCACCGTCACCGGAATTTTGCCGTTCGATTCACTCATATTCGATTCTCCCTCATACGGTTTCTTGTAACAGAGGCTAATATGTACGACCGGAACCGTCGCCCCGGTTCGTAAACGTAATTATTACTATTACGTAGTGAAAGTGTACCTTATCTCGATTCGTTTGTAAATAGTATTAATTACTATTAATGGACTTACTGCGGAACCGCCGCGGCCCGCGCTTCAATGCCAATGCAAATGCGAACAAGCCCGGGGCTAAGCTTGCCCCGGGCTTGTGATGGTTGCCGTTCAAGTGTTTTCTTGCAGCTTGCCAAGTGCTGTTAACTGAGGAGCGGCATCAAGGCTCCGCCTGCCGCCGCGAAGAGGACGACCGCCCAAGGCGGAAGCTTCCACAGCATCAGCAGCCCGAAGGCCGCCAGCGCAAGGCAGAAGTCGTAAGATGTACGGATAGCGCTCGTCCATACGGGATGGTACAAGGCCGCGAGCAGGATGCCGACGACCGAGGCGTTGACGCCCTTCAGCACCGACTGGACGTTCGGTCTGCTCCGAATCGCGTCCCACAGCGGCAGCGAGCCGGTAACGAGCAGGAAGGACGGAAGGAACATGGCGAGCAGTGCCACCAGCGCACCGGGCCATCCGTTCATAACGGCGCCGAGATAGGCGGACAGCGTGAACAAAGGACCGGGCACCGCCTGGGCTGCGCCGTATCCGGCCAAGAACTGCGCATCCGTCATCCAGCCCGGAGGAACGAGCTCCGCCTGCAGCATCGGCAGCACGACGTGACCTCCGCCGAATACCAGGGAGCCGACGCGGTAGAAGCTGTCGATCATCGCCACCCAGGCGGAGGAGGAAGCTTGTCTCCACAGCGGAAGCCCCAGCAGCAGCCCGAAAAACACAATCCACGACAGGATGGCCGCAGTGCGGCTGATCCGGATCGCAATCCGGGGCCTCTCGGGCACATCGCCGCTGGGCAGCAACAGCCGGCCGAGCAGACCTGCAGCCGCGATCAGTATCAGCTGGCCGTAGGCCGACGGCCAAGCCAGCGTCAGGATCGCGGTCCCGATCGCAATCGTACCACGCGTGCGGTCCGGAGCCAGCGTACGCGCCATTCCCCATACCGCTTGGGCGACCACCGCTACCGAGACGATCAGAAGACCGTGCAGCCAGCCGGCTCCCCCCGTATCACTTCCCTTCGTCAGGAAGGCAAACGCCGCCAGCGCGAGGGCGGAAGGGATCGTAAATCCGATCCAGGAGACGATGCCTCCCAGAATGCCAGCGCGCATCATCCCGATCGAGATGCCTACCTGACTGGAAGCCGGTCCGGGCAGAAATTGGCACAGGGCGACCAGATCGGCGTAGCTTTTTTCATCCAGCCACTGCCGCCGCTTCACATATTCCTCGCGGAAATAACCTAAATGCGCCACCGGTCCTCCAAAGGAGGTGAGCCCCAGCTTCAGCGCTGCGCCGAAGAGCTCCCGAAGCGAGCCCCCGGGAGCGGCCTGGGCCGACGGGGCTGTTTCATGGATCGAAGGATTGTCGTTCATTCGCTGCTTAACCTCATTTCATCCGGATCAGATCAGCCGGTAATCGTCGATTTTGCCGCCGTTCTCCCATACCTCGACGAACAGCGCGTCGCATGCTTCGAAATCCTCCAGCGTCAGCGCGTTCACTTGCTCCTCTTCGGTCGTGACGAAGACGTTATCCATTTGTTCGCCGCTTAACGCGATAACCACATATATTTTCATCGGATGCACTCCCTTCATGTCTGTTGCGGTTTTCAGCGCTAAGTATACCTTATTTCTCCGCTGCGGGAAATTTTTTTTAATGCAATCTATTCCCAAAACGAATATAATGGATTTTTCAAAGAAGGGAAGGATGGCATCATGGGAAAACCGGCCCGAATTACGGAACTGGAATATTTGCGGGCTTTTGCCTTTTTGGCGGTGGTCCTGCAGCATGCGATCGGACATTACGCTTATATCCCCGGTACGCCGCTGGCCGACGGTGTGCTGCTGGGCATACTCCTGCTGCTTGCTAAATTCGCGGTTCCCGCGTTTATTTTCATTACCGGACTGCTGCTCTTTTACCGGTACCGCGAAAGCGGCATTCCTTACTTCACCTTTCTTCGCAAAAGGGGCAAGGACATACTGCTCCCGTATTTGCCTTGGGCGCTTCTGTATGCGTCCATCGACGGGGACGGCTGGGATTGGCCGTGGTCCGGCGGCTGGTACGCCCTCGGGCTGAAGCTGCTCACCGGCAAAGCGAGCTATCATCTCTGGTATGTCGTCATGATCTTTCAATGCTATCTGCTGTTTCCCTTGTTCCATAGAGCCGTGCTGCGCCTGGACCGTATGCTGACGGATCGGCTCCGTCTCGCCCTCGTCTTCGGACTCGGCGTCATCTATGTATGGCTGACGGGACAAATATCCGCGATCCAGGACTGGACCGCAAGCCTTGGCATTCCGGCCGTCTCGGCGTTCTTCGGAGAGTACGGCGACCGGAACGTCCTATATTTTTATTACTATCTGGTGATGGGTGCATTTGCCGGGCTTCACCTGGACCGGTTCCGCGGGCTGCTGAGGCATTACCGTAACGGCGTGCTCGGCTTGTTCGGCGCAATGCTGCTGTGGATGCTGTACCGGATCGTGAATCATTTCGAGCTTGCGCCTTTATCGATCCAATATAACGACACATTTCTGCTGCAGCCGAGGATGGCGCTCATGCTGATCGTTTCCATGCCCGCCATGTATTTGGCCGCCCTGACCTTGGATGAGGGCGCCTCGGCTTTTTGGAAGAAGATGCTGACCCTGACCGGCGCTTATTCCTATGTGGCTTATCTGGCTCATGCGCTGCTGCTGACGCCTGCCATAGTCATCAGCGACAAGCTCTTGCCGGCGCTTTCTCCAACGCTGCGCACGGTTACGGCCTTCGCGCTCTGCAGTTTGCTCTCCGTAGCTCTGGCCTGCGTCATCCGGTCGGCCAGCGCCGCGCTGCTGCGCCGCATCTCTGCCGGGCGGCAGGAAGCTGTCCGGAAGCCCCGGACCCCGTCAGCCTAATAGCCATTCCTGCAGGAACAGCAAGCCCTGACGGTTCTGATAAGTACCTACCTCATGACCGCTAAAGGGATGGACCTCGATTATCTTAGGCGCGGCAATCCGGTTGCAGGCGGCGAACACCGTTTCCGGCAAACAGACGGTATCCTTCAATCCTACGGAAACATGAACGGGGATGGAGATCCGATCCGCGAGATTAATCAGGTCAAAATAGCTCAACGTCTCCAGCACCCGCTCCAGCCGATCCGGAAATTTGGCGACGAATGCCGCCGCTTCCGTCAGCGACCCGGTGGAGTGGAGGAGCCCGTAATCCATGTGGCACATATTCGGAATGTGGGCTATGGCTGCGGACGGAATGTCCGACAACGCGGCCGTCATCAAGGCAAGGCCGCCTCCCTGGCTGCTGCCGACGACGGCGATGCGGCTGGAGTCGACCTCGGGCTGCTCCCTTGCCCAGGCTAACGCCTTAAGGGCATCGGCCGTAATGGCGTTGTAATAGCACGCTTCCCGATCGAGGATTCCCTGGGTGATCCACCCTTTCGTCATGCCGAACGTTTGAGGCAGCAGATTGCCGGTCTCCCCGCCTTGCCCCCGAATATCGACTGCAAAAACGGCATAGCCCATAAGCAGCCACTGTGCGTGCTGTTCCGGATACTCGCTTCCCCCCGTATACCCGTGAAATTTGACGATACACGGCCTGGGCTCCGCGCCGCCATGCTTCGGCAGAAGAAACCAGCCGTGAATCGGCGTAGCGTCGAACCCTTCATAGGTGACCCTGTAAGCCGTTACTGCAGCTAACGGCGTTACGGCCGCTTCCCTCTTCGCGTTCAGCGGCTTGCTCTCGATGGAACGCAGATTCCGTTCCCAGAAGGCCGATAAATCGGATTTGGCCGTCCGGGGCGGCATGTAGTGATAGAGTTCCTGGATTCGTTTCTCAATGGCATTCGCGTAGCTCTCGGGCATCTGCTTTTCCTTCCCTTCCTGCTCTATTATCCGCTAACGGCAAACGGCAAGAAAGTCCGTTTACCGCGTTACGGCTTAACGGACTTCTTCATTATTCTCAGAGCTTTGCCAGAATTTGTTCCTTGAACTGCTGCAGCGCTTCATCCGTGTCTACGGTATACCCGCATTCCAAACCGATATAGCCGTCATGCCCCGTTTCCCGGATCGCCCGCAAAATGTTTACAAAATTCAATTCGCCCGTCCCCGGCTGCTTGCGGCCCGGATTGTCGGCGATATGATAATGATGAATTCGCCCGGCGTAAGCCTTTATGTTGCGGATGACGTTGCCTTCCGTAATTTGCTGGTGGTACACGTCGAAAACGAGCTTCACGTTCGGGCTCCCCACCCGGTCGATCGCCTCAACCGCCTCATCCGAGCGCTGCAGGTAATGACCCGGATGGTCTACCAGTCCGTTCAAGGGCTCCACCTCCAGCACGATCTCCGTGCCTTGCAGCAGCTCGGCGCAGCGCTTCAGCGTCTCTACCATGGCCTCCTGTTGAAGCACTCTTGAAACGCCCGCCCGTTCCTGACCGGTCTGCGTAATGATGGAACGGATCCCGAGCAGACGGCAGGCTTCAATCGTTTGCCGCAGCCCGTCCAGATAGCTCTCCCGCTTCGCCGGGTCCACCAAATCGAACACCTTCGTGCAGGTGGCCGTGATGCCCGCGCCGATCGCTTCCTGTTCAGCCGCAAAAGACTGCAGGTCGCCCAGCTCCCACCATTTGTAAACCTCCAAGCCGCCGAGCCCGTGCTCCTTCACCTTGCGCAGATGATATAGCGCATCTTGACCCCGATATGCGCCGATGCACAGCGAATAGTTCATGTCCGATCGCTCCCCCGGTCCCGCAGGACGATAATATGGCTTCATTGATTGGTTTACCATACGGGACCGGGATTGGCAACTATTTCTTTTATTGCTTCAGCTGCTTCACAAGCCGTCTCATTTCGCCGTTCGGCGTAGAGATCACCTCGTATATATTAATGGTTGTATTCGCCTCGAAGTAATCCGTCTTCACGCTGGCAAAATTGACGTACTGCAAACCGCTGACCAGCTTATTCTGACCTGTGAAGGCGAACGACTGCGTGCCGAGTTCTCTTCCGCGGCTGTCGACGACGGCGAATTCCAGCTTGGAGAAGTTCTGGTCGACGACGACCGGATCCGTCCGGTCCACCTGAAGATTCAGCTTCAGCTGGTAGGAGTAGGTGAAATCGTTCTTGTTGAACGAAGTGCTCAGCTGATAGTTCTCGATCGCAACCTTGAACGGATACAGATTCATCGGATCCGTATCTTTGCTTTCCTCCGGCTTCGGCTCCGTCTGCAGCGCTACCTTGTAAGTGCCGAGGGAACGCTTGTAAGCGGCCGAAGACTTGGTATCGTAGAAGTGCAGCGCCAGATTTTCTCCGGTCTCCCATTCCGGCAGCGAGTAAGCGAAGCTGACCACTGCGCTCGTATTCGGGAGAATCTCGCCCGCCGAGACCGCTTGCTTGGTGCCTCCGTAGGTGAAGCCGTTCCCGCTGAGCAGCTCGGTCTGGAAGCTCGGCATCGGGATCGAAGAAGTTCCGCTGTTCGTTAGCTTGTATTTGCCGATGATCGTTTTATAGCCGTAGTCGCTGCTCTCGTTCAGCGTATACTCCATCATCGCGATTTGCAGGTGCTTATCTAGCACACCGTCAGCGAGCAGCGGGAATGGAGTGCCCATTTGATAATCCTGCGCTTCGACGGCCTGAATGCCCGCGGCATCCACGGACTGGGCATCGGCCAAGCTTACGGCGATGACCGGAACCGCAGAGGCGCTGCTGCCGGAAAGTGCCGACGTCGTCGTGCCGGTTCCCGAGGAAGAGCCGGAGCTTGAGGAGCTTCCGGAGGCACCGCTCGTACCGGACGACGCCGAGCCGGACCCGGCGCTTGCGCTTCCGCTGCCTGTATTGCCCGTACTTCCGGAGCTGGAGCTTGTGCTGCCGGAGCCGGTGCTTGTACTGCTGCCTATACTACCTGAGCCGGCGCTTGTGCTGCTGCTCGTAATGCCGGAGCCGGCGGTATTGCCCGAGCCCCCGGAACTGCCGGAGCTGCTGCCCGAGCTGCCGGCGCTCGTTGTTTTGGATGTGCTGCCGGACGCTTGACCGTTCTCCAGCACAACCATCTGAAGCGACTTCGGGTCCACCCCCAGCGGAAGCAGAACATAGAAGTAGTAGCTGGCCTTTTCTTTGGGCGATAGGAAACTGCTGTGAGCCGCCAGGTCGCTCGAAGCGACGCTTGCGCCGTCTTTGCCGAACTGGTACGAAGCGGACAGCTGAGGCAGCGCTTCGACCTGATTGCCTTCGTTGCTGACGGTAATGGTCGTTTGCACATGAAGCCCGTCGTCCTGGCTGGAGATGACTGCCTTGTCCGCCGTGAGCTGCAGCCCGGTTCCAGTCGTCAACGAATACGGAGTCTTGCCGCCAAGGGCGATCGGGTCCGTTACCGCGCCGAGCGGAAGAGCTCCGATGACCACGTCCTGGCTGTCCTTAGCATAGGCCGCCTCCAGCGTATACCCGCTGCTCGATGCAGCGAGCGGAACCTCCGTCTTGAAGACGAGTCTGCGGTCCTGTTTAGGTAGCAGCGCCTGATCGCCGCCCTGCTGAACGGAAGCGGTATAATATTGCCCGCTGTTATCCTTGTAACGGAACTTCAATGCCGAGGGCAGCTTGAAATTGCTGGAGCCGACGTTGCGCGCGGTAACGTCCGTGTATAGCATCAGCTTGCCGTCTTCGGCAGCCGGCACGGTGCGCCCGGCGGTAAAAGATACCGTGGCGTTCTGCGGCAGCGTGGAGTCGACCTCGTTCAGGGAGATCACGGTACGCTTCAGGTTCGTGTCCTGAGCGGCCACGTAGCCGACATGGAGTCCCCCTACCTCCCGCGAAAGCGACGAGCTGCCATAATCCCATGCAATGATATTCACCGTCAATTGGCCCGGCTTCTCTCCCGGCGGCACTTGGGCCGTGAACCGGAAATCGCGGTTCTCCCCTGCTTGCACCCTTGCGCTTTGCTGCTCCGTCAGCCTGGCGGCGAAGCTGTGCCCGCTGTCGTCGGTCACCCTAACGCCGTAGGCGTTGAAGTCAACGGCCTGGCTGCCGCCGTTGTTCAGGCGCACGGTAAACTGCAGGGTGCCGGAATCGGCGCTGGTCGACAGCAGCGCTTCCTCCAGCGTGAAGTAAGTGACATCGTTAATGAATACGCCTTCCTTGCCTGCATGAGCCATTGGCGCAGGAACGACAGGAAGGATAAGACCGAGGCAAGCTGCGGTAATGGCGGTTTTGACGGCTGCGCGTTTCCATGATGGTTGTCTTTTCAATCCGTTTACCTCCTCCGGGCTTGGCGCTGCAAAGCTTTCTTCGTAAAGCATTCTGGTTGGGCTTTGCGAGGCCAAGCCTTTTTCGTAGTATTTCTGGCTGGACTTTGTTGCTTTCCAATAACTAATCTCTTGGCGTTATGATTAAGGAGAAGCTTCCTGGCATAACGGCTTAATCCGTGCGCAGCGCATCGATCGGCCGAAGCTTGGAGGCCTTGTTCGCGGGATACAATCCGAAGACCATGCCGACGAACACGGAGAACAGGAACGAGTACAATCCGATATCCCACGAGACCTTCGTCGCCTGACCCGGACTCAGCATCGGCCACACGTAGGAGGCGGCGATCCCGAGGATCAGCCCGATCAACCCGCCGAGACCGCTGATCACAACGGCCTCCACGAGGAACTGGAACAGGATGTTCCGCCGTTTCGCGCCGATCGACTTTCGAATCCCGATCTCCCTCGTCCGCTCGCTGACGGTGACGAGCATGATGTTCATGATCCCGATCCCGCCTACAAGTAAGGAAATGGCGGCTACGCTGATCAGCTGGTTCGTCATCGTGCTGGTCGCTGCGATCCGCGCGTTCATGAGCTCCTCCTGGTTCATGATGGTGAAGCCCGTATCACTCTTGAACTTGTTGGTCAAGTAGCGCTTGACGAAATCCTGCGCCTTGGCGAGCTGATCGCTCGAGGACGCTTCAATATACGTGGTTCGGATTTGGCCGAGCTTGAACACGCGCTGAGCCGTCACGAGCGGCACGATGACCGCTTTATCGATGGACGTTCCGGCCGTGTTCGAGCCTTTGCTCTTCAGCTTGCCGACGATCGTAAATACAACGCCGTTAATATTGATATCCTCGCCTATGGGACTTGCATTGCCGAAATATTTGTCAGCCACCTCGCTGCCCAAAATCGCTACCGGATTGCGGAAATCGAGGTCCGCCTCCGCGATGTTTCGCCCTTCCGCCAAATCCGCTTTCATTAAGGGCAAATATCTGTCGTTCGTGCCGATGACATTATATTTATCCTGCGTACGATCATATTTGATGTTGGCGCCGTTCAAAGAAATCGTCGGCGCGACCGTCTGGAACTCGGGAAACAGCTCCAGCTGCATGAGCTCGTTATAATCGAGCTGAGTCGCTCTCCCGGTCCCTCCCGCGTTCACAACCAGTTGGTTCGTGCCCATATTCTCATACTGCTTCGCAATCTGATCCGACGAACCGCGGCCGATCGCAACCAGCGTCACCACGGAGCTCACCCCGATAATAACGCCCAGCATCGTGAGAAAGCTGCGCATCGGATTGCCGGTGACCGTACGCAGAGCCATGGCCAGCAGCTCTATCGTTCTCATACCGCGGCACCTCCGGCCAACGTTTTAGCGCGGTCCTCCGCAAGCATTGGGAGGTTCCGCTCATCGTTCACGATGATGCCGTCCCGAATGGAGACGACCCGGCTGGCCGATTCGGCGATATGATGGTCATGCGTAATCAGCACGATGGTATTGCCCTGCCGATGCAGGTTCTGCACCAGCTCCAGCACCTCTTCGCCGGTCTTGGAATCGAGCGCTCCCGTCGGTTCATCCGCGAGCAGCAGCGAAGGGCCGATGGCCAGCGCCCGGGCGATCGCCACCCGTTGCTGCTGTCCGCCGGACAGCTCGCTAGGCTTGTGGTGGCCCCGGGTACCCATGCCGAGCAGCTCCAGCATCGCCTGTCCCCGCTCCCTCCGCTCCTTGGGCGGGATGCCGGCGTAAATCATCGGGAGCTCCACGTTTTCCATGGCCGTGAGGCGCGGCAGCAGATTGAATTGTTGAAAAATAAATCCGATCTTGCGGTTCCTCAGCTCCGCCAGCTGGTTATCCGACATGTTGATTGTGTCGATCCCGTCCAGCTTATATGTACCGGAATTCGGCACGTCCAGCAGACCGATCGTGTTCATCAGCGTCGATTTGCCCGATCCGCTGGGTCCGACGATGGCGACGAAGTCGCCTTTTTCCACGGTGAAGCAGATCCGGTTCAAAATATGCAGCTGCTGCGTGCCTCTCTGATACGTCTTGACGATATCCGTCAATTCGATCATATTCACTTGCGGCACTTCCTTTCCCGCTTGCTTCTGAGCTATCAATTTCCTCTGCCGCCGCCAGAGCTTCTCTGAATCTGAACTGAGCCGCCGCCGCCCTGGAAGTTTCCTCCTCCTTGGAAGCCCCCTTGACCACCTTGGAACCCGCCGGGGAATCCTTGGCCTCCCTGCATTTGCTGGCGCAAACGGTCGAGCTCCTGTTGGCTCAAGCTTTGCTGCGTGGATCGGCTCTTCACGATCACCTTGTCTCCCTCGTTCAGCCCTTCCGTAATTTCGGCGTTCGTCTTGCTGCGGACGCCGATCTTCACCGCATGATTGTCCTCCCGCGTCCCGTCGGGCTTCAGCAGCGTGACGGAGTAGTTCCCTCTCTGCGACTGCAGCGCCTGAATCGGCAGCTGGAGCACATCCCTCTTGTCCTGGATCAATATATCCGCCGTCGCCGTCATGCCGTACTTCAGCTGGCTCGTATCCTTAACGCTCAGCACGACGTCGTACGCCGTCACGCCGTTGGTCGTCGTCCCGACCGTCGACACCTGGCTGACCTCGCCCTGGAACGTTTTTCCTTGAATCGCGTCAACCTTGATGTCCGCCTTCATGCCCATCTTAATCTGCGGCAAATCCAGCTCGTCCACCTGAATCGGCAGCTGCATGCTGTCAGTGCTGGCTACTGCGCCGAGCTGGGTGTTGGCCGTAATTTTCGAGCCAACCGGGTAGCTGGCGAGGACATTCGCTTTCTTGTTGGCAAAATCGGTGGAGAACACGCCGTCAAACGGCGCCACCACAGTCAGCTCGTTCACCTTGTTCGTCAAATCCGCGACCGTATTGCGCTGACGCTCGATCTGCGATTGCTTGTTGACGATATCGTTAGGCAGCGTGTCGCTGCCCATCACGGCTAGAACAGCCCCATTCGGCACCATATCTCCCGTCTTGAAGTTCAGCTGCTTGATACTGCCGGAGGCTCCGGACATGATATTGGCCACCGTCGTGTAATCCAAGGCCGCCTGACTGCGGGATTCGACCTTCAACCCGTTTACGCTGAACGACCCCTTGACCTTCACGCCCGCATCCAGCGTGCCGTCGTTATCGACGGCGAGCTCCACATCGACCAGCTTGGAGCCGTCGGAATCGGCCTTGGCCGTTGTGTCGACGGAGCGGACCGACGCGGATTTGCTCAGCTTAAAGCCGTCCACGCTCAGATCGACCGTATCCCCCGGCTTCAGCTGCACGGCGCTGTCGAGCGGGAACGGCAGCGTCACCTTCAAATGCTTGTAATCCGAGATCGTGCCGATCTTCGCATTCTTGCTCACATTCGAGCCAACGTCGATGTTGTTCGAAAGCGTCAGCTTCCCTTCCGTCGGGGCAAAAAACGTCATATGAGCCTTCTGGTCCTGCAAATCCGCAAGATCCTTCTGCATCTGATCGAGCGAATTTTGCGCCTCCTGCAAGCTCGTTTCCTTGGTCGGATCTGAAATAACGAACAGCACGTCGCTCTTCTTCACCGCCTGGTTCCGCGTCAGGTTCATCGTCTTGATGGTGCCGTCGGCGGGCGCAATAATATTTTGCTGATCCTTCGCTTCAAATTGGGAAGTGCCCGATATCGTCGAGCGGATATTTCCTTTGGTCACGGTAACCGTCGTCTCCGTCACCGCAGAGGCCGCCGATTTGGCCTTCGTTTTCGGGAAAAAATAATAGGCGCCTGCCCCGCCCAGCACGACAACGGCGGTTACGGCGGCGATCCATGGCTTGTTCAGCCTCATGCTTCCTCTTCCTCCTTCACACGCATCCCTCGGCCTCAGGCTCCGGACTTCGCGCCACATCCTATGAAAAATTGTAAAAGCGATTTGTGAATGAAGTGTGAAACGAAGTTGAGCGCCCGCTTAAAGGATACCCAAAGTTTACGGCTGCATGTTCCTTGCTTATCAAGGCGGAGCCTTTGCCCGAGAGGAGGATGCGAAGCGGTTGCTGCCATGCTTTCTGATGCTAGCCGCTCCAGGCCGTACGCGTTAACGGCGGTGCATGGTGGTCAGTCGAACCCAGGTTCATAAGGAGGAGGAGTAGCGACCGGCGGTTCACTACAGCTCCCATTGCTGCGTATGAAAAATCAGTCATAATTTTGCCGCTTTGGCAAGCATAGGCATGATTTTAGGTTCGGCAAAAATATGCATGATTTTTTTGATAGTTATTTATGATGCGGGGGCGTTCTTGGATTCGACGGGAATGGTTCTAGTCTCGCCTGCGGCTAGCTGAAGAAGACAATCAGGCTGACCCAACGCGTAACCGGTTCCGGGGTGATGCTCGGGTGACATCAAAACTGGGAATACACCCGTAGAAGTTTGTGTGGTGTTATTTTCGGAAAGGGGTTCAACTCCCCTCGCCTCCATATGCAAAATCCACAACTTGGAGCTAAAAGTTAACCTCTACATGCTCTTTATAGACGATTACCTTTTCCACATAGCTGCCGATGAACTTCTTGATCTCGGGAATGTCGCGGTTGCTATAGGGGCTTAGAACTGAGAAAGCAGTTGTCGCAGGAATTCTTCTGTTTACTGCTGCTTTTTCCGTTTGTCGGGGCAGTTCTTACCATCGTCTGCCTTGCCCCCGAGGGTTCAGAGGGTTCTAATGATAGGCAGAGTGTAGGGGAACAGCGTCGGGGTGTACGATGTTTTGGCAAAGGGAACCGTAGCTGCTAAGCCGAAATTGGATTAGGTTTCCAAGGAAAAGGTTACAGGAATTTTGAAAATAAAGTCGAATATTATAGAATTGTAGCGATTTATTTTGCAAAGGTGATAGGATGAACTTAGTTTTATTTAAGGACTTTATGCTGCAGCTGGCGTTTATAACAACGCTAATCTTTACCTATCAAATATTTTTTGCGGAGAGGTCCGGGCAGAAGAGCGAAAAGATCATCCTCAGTGTACTATTCGGGCTATCCATCCTTTTTTGTATGGCTTTTCCCGCCACCGTCACTCCCTATTACCACACAGATATCAGAATCGTTCCGCTGCTGCTCGGGACATTATATGGCGGCCCGGGAACAGGCATTATTTTATCGTCCGTCATCATCCTGTACCTTTGGTATATGGGGTTCAATATGGGACTGTACTCGTCCACTTTGGCCCTTCTATTCAGTATGCCGGTTATTTTGCTCTTTCAAAATTCTTTCATCAAAGCGAAGAAGAGCAAACGGGTGCAAATTGCGTTTATGCTACTGCTCTATTACAGTGTTGCAGGAATAGCGTCGGTGTCATTAGTCAGAGGGCTTTCATTCATGGAGGTTGTTCGGATTGATTACCTTCATATCGTGATTAATGCGGCGGCGTTATTGTTCTTCAGTATGCTAAACGAAATGATAAGGGAAATGATCCGGAAAGCCCAGGATGCGGAAATCGCCTTCTTGCGTTCCCAGATCAAACCGCATTTCCTGTATAACACCCTGAATTCGATTGCAGCATTGTGTGTCAAGGACCCTGGTAAAGCGGAAGAGCTGACGCTTGAGTTTGCGCAGTATTTGCGAAGAAGTTTTGACTTCAAGCATCTGGATTCATTATCGACTCTTGAAGATGAGTTGGAATTGGTGCAAGCGTACCTCAACATCGAAAAGGTGCGTTTCGGCGCGAAATTGAATGTGGAATACGACGTGGATGCGAATCTCGACATCCGGATTCCCCCGCTGATCCTGCAGCCATTGGTAGAAAATGCCGTAAGGCATGGCCTGATGTCCAATCTAACTGGGGGAACGGTAAAAATATCGATCAAACGGATAGCGGGTGCCGCAATCAGCCTTGCTGTAGAAGATAACGGTTGCGGCATGAGCAAGGGGCAACTGGCAGAAATCCTTCAACCGAATGGCAACAAGAAGGGCGTTGGGCTAAGAAATATTATTCAGCGCATCAAATTGATATACGGTACAAGCGTACATATTGAAAGCGTGGAAGGAACAGGCACCAAAATTTATTTCGACCTTCCTAGGTAAGCCAGTCAGGCGCGGAACGGAGGATAAAGCGGATGATGCGAGCCTTGATTGTAGATGACGAACAATTGGCGGTGGAACGTATGGAGACGATCCTGTCCGCCGTCGGCGATATTGATATATGCCGCACCTCTCTGAACCCGTGGGATGCGTATGAATACGCGAAGACGAATCGCATCGACATCGCGTTTCTGGATATCTCTATGCCAGAAATAAACGGGATAAGGCTGTCCAGCCTGCTGCTTGATCTCCATCCTTCCCTAGATGTGGTTTTTGTCACCGGGTACGACAACTATGCGGTTCAAGCCTTTGATATGGGCGCGCAGGATTATCTGATAAAGCCTGTAACCACTGAGCGAATGTCAAAGACGCTGGACAGGATCAGAACAAGACATCGGCACGAGACGGTGAGGCCCTCCGATTCATATTCTGCACTACCGGCTGAAGAACACTCTGAACAAGTCATGCTGACCGAACAGGAGACAAGGGTTGTACGGTTGATTACCGATGGCTTCTCGAACAAGGAAATGGCGGATCATCTGAACATCACGACGGAAACGGTTAAATTTCATCTTAAGAATGTATACAGAAAGCTGAATGTCAACAACCGGGTGCAGGTTCTGCAGCATCTCATGGAATTAAAAAAACGGATATAAGCGAGACCTTTTCTCCCTCATACCTACCCATTCGGGTAAAAGCCCCCTCCCTTCGTATACCATACGGAGAGGGGGGCTTAACAAGAAGGCTTAACCGTCGATGCCCGCCAGCACTTTCTTGCTGACCGCATTCAGCTCGGCCAGCTCGGATTCCGACAGCTCAACCTGTGCGGCTTCCGCATTGTCCTGCATATGCTTGGTGCTCTGGGAGCCGACGATGGCCGAGGTCAGCGCCTCCTGGTGCAGCAGCCATGCGATGGCGATCTGCGAGATCGCGCGGCCCTTCGCGTCCGCGATGTTTTTCAACGCTTGAATAAGCTCTTCCTCCAGCTTAAGATGCTCCGGCAGGAACAATCGGCGCGTGCTGCGGAAGTCGTCCGCCGCCAACGTTTTGCTGCCCAAATGGAAGGCGCCGGTCAGAATGCCCTTGGCAATGGAGCTGTAGCTCATGATCCCGATTTGATGCTGCTGCAGGAAAGGCACAATCTCCTTCTCGATCTCGCGGTGCAGCAGGCTGTATTCCGGCTGGATGACGTCGATTTGAGCGTACTGCACGGCTTCCTTCAGCTGTTCGATCGAAAAATTGGACACCCCGATCGCCCGGATGAGGCCTTCTTCCTTCAGCTTATTGAACTCGCCGAGCGTATCCGCCACGGGAATCTCATAGCTTGGCCAGTGGATGTAATAAATGTCGATCACGTCGGTCTTGAGCCGCTTCAAGCTCGATTCCGTCGAACGGCGCACATCCTGAGGCGCCAAATTGGCGCGGCTTACTTTCGTCGAGATGACGGCTTCGTGACGGCGTCCTTCGAGCGCTGCGCCGACGATCTCTTCCGAATGCCCGTTGCCGTAGCCTTCTGCCGTATCGAACGTCGTAATGCCCATATCGAGGGCGGCTTGAATCGCCTTAATATTATTCTCGTCGCTTGTAAATTCCCAAGGTCCTCCGCCCAGCTCCCAACAGCCGAACGTTAATGCGGACAACGTCAAACCCGATTTTCCCAGCTTACGGTATTTCATGCTTCGGTTCTCTCCTTTGTTCCGGATGTTTGGAGCTTCGAAAAGACACATCCTCATAAGCATAGCATACCTGCCGTATGGTTTTCTTTGGACGATCTTGTGATTATTTATGGACAATCCTACGCTTCGCTCGGCATGATGCGGATCGGAACGCCTTCGGGACCGTTCACTTCAAGCCGGCTCCCGCCATAGCGGACGCGGATTTCCCCGGAGGCCACCCGCAGCTTGAGCGCGTATGGAGGCACCTCGGGACCGGTATACGGACGGACTTGAATCGATTTCCATCCCGGTTCGAGCGGCCGAAGTCCCGCGATATGCTCGATCAGGATCGGAATCGGAGAGCTCGCCCAAGGATGGCACAGGCTCGTATTCCATTTCTGATCCTTGCCCCAAGCTTCAAAGCAAGTCGTTGCCCCTTCCTTGACCATATTGCCTCACGAACGCTTGTCATCGGAGGTCAGCAGCTCAAACACATAAGCGAGCTCCCCTACGCAGGCCAAGCCGTTCAATAAGAAATAAGCCATGTAGACGCCACAGGCCAGCCGTTTCGACTTGAGCAGCCTAATGACGGGTAGAACCGCCTCAGCAGGAACGAGACCGAAGTAGAGGGGCAGCGCATTGGCATGCAGCGAAGCGTGCTCCGAGCTCTCGCTATCGGCGAATACCCCCGCTTCCGGGCGGAAAAAGGCCTTGACGTAAGCTTCCTTCAGCCGAACCCGCCGCCCTTTATACGCCGCCTCCAGTCCCATGGCGTTCCTAAGCTCATCCACGGCGCTTAAACACCCGTAATAAAATGCATTGATGACGTTATGGCAGCCTTCCCCAACGGGATCCGTCAAGGCAAAATCGTAGCCGTCCCGCAGATTGTCCGGCCAGTCGACCAGGTTCCACTTCTCGTTCACGTTGTGCAGCAGGCCGTCTTCCCTTGCATATCCCGCAAAATACTCGCAAATTCCTTCGGCAACGGGAAGCATCTCCCGGACAAAATCCGCATCCCCGCTTTGCCGGTAATACTGCAGCAGCTGCAGCGGCCACTGGAGCGAGAAGTCGGCGATCTCCTGCATGAAGCTGCCGGGAACGACCGCAAGCAGACCGAGGCACACCGCTTCCGAGGAGTGTGCGAAATCCGTGAGCGCCTTGCGGGTCATCCGCAAATCACCGGATACGTACATATGCGCATGCGTGATGACCGTATTGTCGCCGAGGTATTGTCCTTTTTCCCGGGAAGGACAGTCGACGAAGCTTTCCTGGGACCCCCACTTGACCCCGTTCTTGCAAATATCCCATACCCGGTTCAGCAGCGGATGCTCCGACTCGAACGTGCAGGCCTCCTCATCGAGCGGATAATGCCGTACGATCGCGGCGAACGAATCCGGCTGAAGCACAGACTCCGGACCGAGCACTTCCACGTACCGGAACGCCTTGTAATCGAACGGCGTCAGCCGGTCCCGCCTGCCGGATAAGGTCCACGTTTCGCTATACGTGCAGTTGCATCGCATATGGAACCGGACGCCGGCCTCGCCTTCCAGAAGCTCCTCCCCGCATCGGACTTTCACCTGCTGTCCCGCTTCGCCCTGCGCCTCCATCAGGAATTGTCCCGTCACTTCTCCGCCGAAGTCGGCCAGATAGCGCCCTTCCGAGAGCCGATCGATCCGCACCGGTCGCACCTCATAAACGCTGACCGGCGGCGTAAGCTGCAGCACCGGCCGATGATCGTCCGCTTCCTTCACGACCGCCGGCTTCCACTCGCTGTCGTCATAATCGGGACGCATCCAATCACCGGGGGAAAGCCGTGCATCCAGCTCCTCCAGAAACTGCGTCTCGTACCCTACTGCCATGCTGCGCCCGTAATAAGCCGTTTCCGTATACTTCCAGCCGCTGTCGGTCCCGGCCATCAGCTCGCCGTCCACCCATACCTCCGCGAGCATTCCTTGTAATCCCCGCTCTGGTACGCCCGGTTGATCAGCCCCTGGTAGTACACATGGACAGCAACCGTGTTCTCCCCGGGCCGCAGCCGTCCGGACAGGTCGTACCGGTTATAAGGATAGGCATCGGCATACCCCTGCGCCGGACCCTGCCCGACAAATTCGCCGTTGACGTACAGCTTGTAGTAATCGTCCGCCGTAAGGTCGATCCAGGCCGACTCCGCCGGCTTCTTCACCGAGAACGTCTTGCGCACCAGCATATGGTGATGCTTCAGCTCCTCCCGGTGCGCGGATGGCTCCGCCTTCTGCCGTGCCTTGCGAAGTACGGGGATCGGCTCCAGCTTCGCGAAAGCTTCGGCCGTAATCCAACCGGACTGCCATGTTTTTTCCATGTTCTCCTCCAAGTAACGCCGGTTAAACGGTATGCCCTTTGCGGAAATCGCTCGGCGGCAAGCCTACGGCTTTTTTGAACGCCCGGTTGAATGAAAAATAATGCACATACCCTACGCGAGCTGCGATGTCCTGAATCGCCAGCTCCGTTCCCTCCATGAGCCGCTTGGCTTCCCGGATGCGGATGCCGGCTACGTAATCGACGAAATTCTCGCCGAATTCATCCTTGAACACCCGGCTGATATAACTCTTGTTCACGCCGCATTCCTCGCTCAGCAGCTGAAGGGATAAATCCGGATTGCCGAAATGCTCCTCGATATAGCTCTTTATGCTATGCACCAGATTGCGGTTGTTCCGGTTCTCCCGCAGCTCCTTCCACCGCGTCTCGACCCCGTACAGGGCGCTCGAGAACACCTGCCGGATATCCTCCACCGTATCGAACGTATCCAGGACCCGGGTCATCGGACCGATCGCCTCCTGCTTCCAGATCGCCAAATAATCCGCCGGGAATTCCGACAGCTCCTTGGTCAGCGTAAAGATCATGTAATTCGTCAGATTAACGATTTCCTGATGCGTATACCAGCCTTTCCCGAGGTCGGTGAAAAAATCGTCCAGCAGCCGCCTCCATTCCTCGCTCCCGGTCTTGTAGGACTGGGTCATCGCGCGGATCCGCTGCAGCCGGTCGAACAGCTCCGTCTCCGTCTGCCGCACCGCTTCGTCGTAGCCGATCACGCGGTTGCTGCCCAGCGCCGATTTGTACTGCAGCGCTTCCCGCGCCTGCTCGGACGATTCGCGTATGCCCGGACCGAGGCTCGTACAGCTCCCGACACCGCGCTCTTCCATATGCCGGAGGCGACGAAGATGGTCATCCACGACGTTTCGTTATACAAAAAAGGGAACGGCTTACCGGACCAGCCGGCGACGAAATGGTTGACGATGCCCTTTTGCTGGGAGAAGATCAAGAGGATCAAGCCCCCGATGATGACCCAATGCAGAAAATGAGGCAAATAAACGATGGTCTGAACCAGCTTCTTGTACCAGCCGAGCCGCACCTCGTTCAGCAGAATCGCCAGCAGGATCGGAAAAGGAAATCCGACACGACCTGCAGGACGCTCAGAACGAACGTATTGCGGATGACTTGAAGAGTGGACGGCTGGGTGAACAGCATCCGGAAGTTACCCAAACCGACCCAGGGACTTCCGAAGATCCCGTCCGTAAAATTATAGTTTTTGAAGGCGATGATGAGGCCGGCCATCGGCGCGTAGCGAAAGATCAGGAAATAAAGCACCACCGGCAAGAACATGATCAGAATCGGCACGTTCTGCCGCAAGCGCTTTCGATCGATCCTGCGGACGGTACGCAGGCGAGCGGCCTCTGCTGAGGTAACCGGCGTTGAGATGGAAGCCACTCCCTTTCTCCTATTTGTCTTGCACGTTGCTTGACATGCTTCGGCTGCAGTCCGACTGAATTCAGCATACCGAAGACGGGGATTGCCGGCAATTCACACTTTTCCGGCTCATCACACTCTCCCGATCGAAGGCGGCGGAAGCGTGCATCACATCTTTGCACGGCCTCACCTTTTTTGCTTCCGAACGCCAGGATAAACGGCTACGCCGTCCTTGTCTTACAAGGACCAGCTCGTTTACCAAGGTTGATGCGAAGCTATAAGCTACGAAAACTTATAAATATTACTAGAGTAAAGGGCAGAGAAATCTGCCCCTCCTCATCAAACCGTACGTGAGGTTTTCCCTCATACGGCTTTCCGATGTTCGTCATTCATGTGCATGCAGATCACAAGAGCGTTTTAAGTCCACATTGACTGGCCAGAAATCTTACTTCTTGAAGCGAGCCCATCCATCTTGCACGCTGTCTTTTCTTGGCATACCATCTCGTGAGCCTCTGCA
>NZ_JAQAGZ010000033.1 GCF_027533625.1 Paenibacillus gyeongsangnamensis
CAGCGTGCAAGATGGATGGGCTCGCTTCAAGAAGTAAGATTTCTGGCCAGTCAATGTGGACTTAAAACGCTCTTGTGATCTGCATGCACATGAATGACGAACATCGGAAAGCCGTATGAGGGAAAACCTCACGTACGGTTTGATGAGGAGGGGCAGATTTCTCTGCCCTTTACTCTAGTAAGAATTTATAAGTTTTCGTAACTTATAGCTTCGCAACAACCTTGGTAAACGCGCTGGTCCTTGTAAGACAAGGACGGCGTAGCCGTTTATCCTGGGATTCATGAACGGTCATGGGATTTTGAAGGACAGTGAGATTATCCGGAGGTGGAGTCGTTGAACAAGTACAAAAGAATATTGATCAAGCTGAGCGGCGGAGCCGTAGCGGGAGCAAGCGAATTTGGATTTGAGCCGTCCCAGCTGGAGCATATCGCGAGTGAAATCATCGCGGTGGTCGAACGGGGGATCGAGGTATCGCTCGTCATCGGGGGCGGAAATATTTTTAGGGGGAACATGGGGGAGAGCTGGGGCATTGACCGGGCCGAGGCGGATAGTATAGGTACGCTGGCCACTGTGATCAACAGCTTGATGCTGAGAGGGGTGCTCAAGGCGAAGACGAATAAGGAAGTGCGCGTCATGACGGCCATTCCGATTGCGTCTGTTGCCGAACCCTATATCCGGTTAAGAGCCATTCATCATCTGGATAAGGGGTATATCGTCATCTTTGCAGGCGGGAACGGCCAGCCTTATGTAACGACAGATTATCCTTCCGTGCAAAGGGCGATTGAAGTGAATTGCGAAGCGCTCTTCGTTGCCAAGCAAGGGGTGGACGGCGTCTATACGGCCGATCCGAAGCATGACCCTGCCGCGAAGAAGCTGAAATCGCTTCATTATAATGATGTACTTCAGCAAAATCTCAAGGTCATGGATCAATCGGCCTTTATCCTGGCGAGAGACCACGGACTTCCGCTGCATGTGTTCAATTTCGATAAGCCCGGCGCCATGGCGCAAATTTGCGAAGGACATCATATCGGGACATTCATCAGCAAGGATTCGGTTATGACCTATGAGCAGTAATGGGGATTCGGCCAGACCGGAGCGTGATGGAAAGCGAGCCGTCTGCCGATGCAGTAAGCAAGCCGGAAGATCTTCGTGCGTAAAAAGATGAGCCCCGTCCGGCCGGACGGGGCTCGTTCGTTAATTGACTTCCGCTGGCGCGGCGATCTCGCGGGACGGCGCGGCCGTGCTTGTCCAGCCGGCCTCGATTTCCTCCAGCGACTTGCCTTTGGTCTCGGTACGACCCGTCAAGTGAAGAAGAACGTGAAGAGGGACATGAAGCCGAAGATCCAGAACGTCGCCGCCGGCCCGGCCGAATGAAGCAGGGGCGGGAACGACTGGGAGACGACGTAGTCCGCCAGCCACAGCGCCATGGAAGCGAGCGCGGTCGCGCGGCCGCGGATCCGGTTCGGGAAAATTTCGGACAACAGCACCCAAACGACCGGTCCGAGCGATACGGCAAAGGATGCGACGTACAGCAGGATGAATACCAGCACCAGCGGTCCGGAGGTATGCCCGGAGTGAAACGCGGCGCCGATGACGAGAAGGCACACCGTCATGGATGCGGAGCCTGCGAGCAGAAGTGCTTTGCGTCCTACCTTGTCGATCAGCCACAGCGCCAAAATCGTGAACAGGAAGTTGATCAGGCCAACCAGAATCGTCTGGATCAGCGAAGCGTTCGTTCCGGCGCCCGTCGTTTTGAATATTTCGGGAGCATAATACATGATGGCGTTGATCCCCGTCACCTGCTGCAGCACGGCGATCACGACGCCTACGATCAGCGCGGTGCGGAGGCCGGGGCTGAAAAGCTGACGGATCGAGCCGCTCTCCTGCTTGAACGACTCCTTAATGTCAAGCACTTCTTGCCTGGCCAAGTCCTCGCCGTGAATCTTCAAAAGAATCGGAAGGGCCTCCACCGGACGTCCTTGCTTGATCAGCCATCTCGGGCTCTCGGGCACGAGGAACAGCAGCAGCATGAACAGCACGCCGGGAATTGCGCCGATACCGAACATCCAGCGCCAAGCGGAGCTGACATCCCAAGCTTCATCCCCATACCCTGCGATTCCCAAATTCACGAAGTAGACAGCTCCAGCTCCTCCGTCCGTTTGCGCTTCTCCTGATCCAGCTCGGCTACGAGAAGCCTCAGTGTGCTTACGACCTGCTCTCGCTTCGCGGGCTTTACAATAAACTCTTTCACGCCGAGCGACAGGGCTTCCTTGGCATAGGCAAAATAGTCATAAGCCGTGACCAGCACCATCTTCGTCTCCGGAAGCCGTTCCTTGATCTCGCGCAGCGCGGCCAGTCCTTGTATGCCGGGCATATGGACGTCCATGAAAATAATATGGGGACGATGCTCCTCCGCTTGCTCGATGGCCGTCCGTCCGTTCTCGGCATGAAGCACCTGGAACGTGTCCGGCATTTCCCGCCGTACGATCCATTCCAAGCCTTCGCGCTCTAGCGCTTCATCATCCGCGATCAACAGCCGGTACATGGGGATGCTCAATCTCCTCTCTGATGGGAATCCGTATCGTCACCGTCGTGCCTTGGTTCGGCACGCTGCGGATGTCGACCAAATCGCTCCGTCCGTAAAAAGCTCCAGCCGCTTAAATACATTCCGCGTTCCGAGGCCTGTAGACTGCTTCCGGGTGGATTCCGCTTCCAGCCGAAGCAGCGATTGCCGGATCTCCTCGCTCATTCCTACGCCGTTGTCCGTAACCGAAACCAAAATCTCGTCGTCCTTCCTCCGAATGTCCAGACGGATGACGGCGCCCCGCTCCATGCCCTCGATGCCGTGCACGAACGCATTCTCCACGAGCGGCTGCACCGTTAATGCCGGAATCGGGATACCCAGTGCGGATTCGTCGATATCGGTCTCGAAGCTTACCCGGTCCCGGAAGCGGGCCTTCTGTATCGTAAAATATTCCTTTACATGCTGCAGCTCATCGCGGAGGGTAACCGGTTGATCGAGCCTCCGCAGATTATATCGGAGCAGGTTGGACATGGATACGATCAGATCGCTGGCTTGCTCCGCTCCCTCGAGTAACGCCAGCTTCGAGAGGGCGTTCAGCGTATTGAAGAGAAAGTGCGGATTCATCTGGCTTTGCAGCGCCTGCAGCTCGAGCTCCCTGACGAGGCGGTCCTTTTCCAGGCTTAGCTTAACTCGCTCGATCAGCAATTTCAGGTCGGCGAGCATTTGCCGGAAGGCGTCGGACAAGATACCGAGCTCGTCCTTCGAAGAGAGGGAGGGGGCTCGGTATCGAGCTGGCCTTTGGCGATATGCCGGGCCATGCCGACGAGCCGGCTGACCGGCTCGGTAATGCTGCGGGAAATCCAGAACGCGACGGCGATGCTCAGGAGCGTGTTCACGATGAATACGGCTGCGCCCAGCCGGTTCATCCGTACGTTCTCTTCTTGAATTTGCTTATAGACCGGCTGATAGTAACGAAGCTCCTCGTCCACGAGCTGCTGCGCCTCTTCCCGGATAAAGCCGGCGGTCCGCTCCGCCTTGTCGTAATAGGCTAGTGCGGTTCCCGGCGACGGAAGCTGAGCCGCCGCGAGCGAGGCTTGTTCTTGCTCGATCAAGGTGCTCAGCATATGAACGTAATCGTTCAGCGCGACAGCGCTCGGGGGGACGGTTCCCTTTGCGGACAGCAGCTTCCGCTGCCCCTCCAGCTCGTTCCTTTGCTGCTCCAGCACGGCCGGGCCCTTCGCATCCGGGTTTATTTAAGTACCCGTACAGCTGCTGAAGATAACGGTCCGCCGTCTGGGAAGACTGATTGTAGAGCAGGATGCGATCCATCATTACGCCATAGCTTTCCTGCACGATCTTGCCGCTCTGAAATAAAAAGAACGTGACCAAATTGACCATCAGCACGAGCAATGGAATGAAGAGCAGCAGCTTTCTGCGAATCGTCATCGGCACGCGCCTCCGGTTCCATCGCTCGAGCTGCCCATGCCGATCACCCGAAATTCGGTGAATTGCCGGGAGGGCGGCGTTTTACCGTGAAAATAATCGTTCAGCAGCAATACCGCGTCGTAGCCCATTTCCATCGGCTGCTGCACGACGCTTGCAGCAATACGGCATTGCCGGATGCCTTCCGTCGTATCGGGCAGATCGTCGAAGCCGTACAGCCGCACGCTTCGTGAAGGCTGCCGGGTAGCCGCCTCCAGCATGCCGGGAGCGTCCAAGGCGCTGAATCCGACGAGATCATCGACCTGAGGATGCCGACTCAGAAGCTCCTCGGCCTGCTGAGCCGCCTGCAGCCGCGAAATGTTGGAGGTTCGCACCTCGGCGACCGATAACCCCGGATAGCGGCTGATCGCCTTACGGAAACCCTCCAGCCGGAGCTTCTGGCTCTCGGCCTCGCTTCCGATCAGCACCCCGATGGTGGCGGAGCCGCCCGAGCCTTGCGCGACGAGCTCGCCCATCCGCTGTCCCGCAGCGAGGTTATCTGTTCCGTTGCTCGACGGAGCGCCAGAACGGATTGTCCAGCTCTTGCGATATCAGCACGACATGCCGGAGCCGGCCGTCGCCGGATTGCCGGGCCTCCAGCGGCTCCACCGCATGCCGGATACGAAGCGTAGAGAAGAAAAATTGCAGAAGCAAATACGCAAACAAAGCAAGCAGCATGAGAGGGCCCCAGATCCACCACCGTTTCAGCATCTTGCCTCTCCTTTATTCATCGGATGATTCAAACCTAATGCCATAGATGAAGATATAGGCCCATTATACAGAAATCATCCGTCAAACCCAAACAAGACCTACAGGCCGGTCACGGCAAAATAAGAAAGCGGGCCGGAATCCTCCGGTTGTCAAGCCGAGTTAGAAGCGAATGCGCACTTTGCCGAACTGTTCCCCACTTGTGAAATAACGCTTCGTTTGAAGTACCCGCATCGAACGGACCGTACAAATTCATCTTGAACAATTTCGCGTTCCATAATAGGATGGAACTGGTATTAAATAGGACTGTTGGCCGAAGGAGCAGGAGTACTGTGGAGCATCTATCCTTGTTTGAACTATATCGCCGATTGCCGGCTATGCTGGATGAAATCGAGGATTCCATTTATATTATGAAGGTCGTGAACGGCGAATTTCAGTATGCTTACGTCAATCGGGCGGCTACGCGTTTCAGCGGAATAACCAATGCGGATGCGGGAAAAACGTTCGCCGAGAAAAATTCCCCGCAAATGGCGGCCTATTTGCATAAAAAATATACCAAGGTGCTGAACCTCCGTACGCCGCTTTGTTACGAGGACGGTATCGTTCTGCCCAACGGCCTGCTGAGCGGGGAGAGCCTCATTACTCCGATAGTGGAAGATGACGGACGGATTGACTACATCATCTCGATAACCCGGGACATTACCCAGCGCAAAAAAAACGAAGAGCTGCTGCGGGAGTACGCGTATCATGACGATCTTACCGGGCTGTACAACCGAAGGTACTTACTGGAGCACGTGTCGCGCCCTTATGCCGTTCACTTGTTCGACCTCGATCATTTCAAAAACATTAACGACACGTTCGGTCATGATATTGGCGATGCCGTTCTGCAGGAAGCCGCTGCGAGACTAAGCGGCCGTTTTCATGCGCAAGGCCAAGCTGTCGTTCGCCTCGGAGGCGATGAGTTTCTTGTGGCCTCCAGCCAAGCGGACATTCCTCCGGATCGGATAGCGATGGATATTCTTGAGCTGTTTCTGGAGCCATTCCTCATTCATGACCGTCCGATGAAGCTTTCCGTTTCCATCGGGGTGGCTGTAAATTCAGGCGCGGAAGATATCCCGGCGTTATTGAAAGCGGCGGATATCGCGCTTTATCGTGCCAAAGGGGAGGGCCGCAAGCGATTCCATATATACGAGCCTTCCGTCAAATATGATCATGTCGTGAAATATTCGCATGAGCTGGAGCTGGCATCGGCGATCGAACGCTGCGAGCTTGAGCTATGGTATCAGCCGGTTTACAACACCTTCCAGTCGAAGATCGTCGGAGCGGAGGCGCTGCTTCGCTGGAATCATGCGAGGCAGGGGCTCCTATCTCCCGGAGATTTCATTCCGGTTGCGGAAGAAACGGGTTTGATCGGACCGATCGGCGATTGGGTGCTTCGCCGCGCCAGTGCGGATTGGCATTTGCTTCGCGAGACGTTTGGTGGTGATTTTAAGGTGTCGGTGAATATTTCACGCGTGCAGCTGCATGAGCCCGGCTTTGTGGAGCGGCTGCTTGCGATCGTCCGTCAGGAGCGGGTGCCATCCGGGTGCATTGTGCTGGAAATCACGGAATCAACGTTCATTCACGACGTCGACAGCTTCAGTCAATTGCTCAAGCAGCTGCGCGGCGAAGGCTTCACCATAGCGCTGGATGACTTCGGCACGGGTTATTCCTCCCTCAGCATGCTGACGCTGCTGCCGATCGATACGCTAAAGATTGACCGCTCTTTCGTTCATCATATGAATCCTCCGCTGTTGTTTGCGATCCTTGCGATGGCCCGCGCGCTGAACCTCCACGTGATTGCGGAGGGCGTCGAGGAGCTGGAGCAATTCAAGAAGCTGGTGGAGATGGACTGCCCCGGCGTTCAGGGCTATTGGATTTCCAGACCGCTGAAGCTGGAACAGCTGCTGCAGGGGATAAACGGCATACAAGGGACCGCCGAACGGATACCGATCGAAACGTAAGGCGAAGACAGGCAAGCTGTGCGGCAGCTTGCCTGTTTCTTTTCTAAGAAGAAACAGGCTATATGGGAGAAAAACCAAGAATGGCGGAGCATAGCGCAAATGATCGACGTTTACAAGCTGCCGGTTGCCTTCTCCGCGTCCTATTCAACGGTTGTCAAAGGGCGGCCGCCGAACAATAATGGAATAACATTACACCTAACATTAAATTCAGAAAAGATCGAACGGAGAAGGGAATCGCCTGCAATGAATAAACTATCAAAATTACAAACCATTCTTCTCATCGTATTTCTGGTTACGGTTTGGGGAGTGAATTGGCCGCTGTCGAAGATGGCCTTATCGTATGCTCCGCCCGTCTTGTTCTCCGGCCTCCGGACCTTGCTTGGCGGCCTGCTGCTGCTGATCGTGGCTCTGCCGCGATACAAGCGCCTGCAGTTAAAGGCGGCTTGGCCGATCTACTTGCTTTCCGCACTCTTTAACGTCATTCTGTACTATGGTCTCCAGACGATCGGCTTGAATTATTTGCCTTCCGGCCTGTTCTCCGCCATTGTGTTTCTCCAGCCTGTTCTGGTCGGCATCTTTTCTTGGATGTGGCTCGGAGAATCGATGTACGGCTTGAAAATCGCAGGTCTGATTCTCGGGTTCTCCGGTGTCGGGATGATCAGCTCCGGCGGAATATCCGGCCACATTTCCCTGACGGGAATTTTGCTGGCCTTGGGGTCTGCGCTCAGCTGGGCGCTCGGAACCGTTTTTGTGAAGAAAAAGAGCGGCGCCGTAGACCCCATCTGGCTGGTCACCTTCCAATTAATCGCCGGCGGGCTGATCATGACGGCGGCCGGGTCGAGCCTCGAGCGGTGGACGGCGATCGCATGGACGCCGGTTTTCATTCTTTCGCTCTTGTTCATCTCCCTGTTCGTTATCGCCATCGGATGGCTTGTGTTCTACAAGTTGATCGACTCCGGAGAGGCGAGCAAGGTATCTTCTTACACGTTCTTTATCCCGATTGTAGCTATTGGAGTCGGAAGCATTGCGCTGCATGAAAGACTGACCTATTCGCTGCTTGGCGGCATGCTGCTCATTCTGGCCAGCATCTTCCTCGTCAACCGGAACCCGGGCAAGGCCGCGCTGAAATCGGAGTAAGCCCAGACTTTTTATTGAAAGATGGTATAAATTGGGCTTTACAAAAAGCATGACCGCGGGTTAAAATCTAAGGTACAACTTCATAATGCGATTATCATCGCTGAATTTTCTTTGAGAAGAGCGGGGGAACCAAGGTTTCATGGGGTGAATCGACGTGCAATAAGTTGCACGTTGTAGGGCGATTTCTCACAGCCCGAATCCGTCAGCTAACCTCGTAAGCGAAAAGTGGGAGGATAGATGTGTTAAATCAACACAAGGTCTAGCCTTGTGTTTTTTGTGTTATTTTCCCATGGATTTCGCGATGGGCAGCGTAAACCCGACTGCTGAAGTTTTCCCGACTCCGCTGTTAAACTTGAGAGGAGGATTTACGGTATGGAAAGAAAAGAAAAGCTGTATTGTTTATTCGAGAGACTCAGTGAACGCGATCAGATGAAGGCTTTTGAATTTATCCAGGAACTAGCTTACCGTCATAAGGATCATGCGGAAGAGCAGGATGTCATGGAGCTGTACGGCAAAAATTATTTTGTCGTTCCGGATTGATCTCCTCAAAAGCAGGGCATGTTCAAGCAGGAAGGCCGCGATTTTTGCGGTCTTTTTTTCGTTGCGGTCGTTCCGTTCTCCCGGGTATGATAAAATCCTGAGCTAATGAGAGAAAGGGACGAATTTACCTACTAATGTCGATACGATAGAGCCGGTGCAGGGAGGCGGTGAGCTCGATTGCAAGGCGACCTGTTGTCAGTAGTAAGAGCTCAGGTAAACCGTTACATAAGTCGCAGGATTTCCGATGCGCATACCTTAAATAGAGATATATGACGAGCTGGGGCATGATGTTGCGGTGACAATCAAGGATTGACAAACGGAACTAATATATTCATAATGAAATTATCAAAATGACAATATAAATCATGGCAGGCGGGTGATTTGAATGTCCGAATCGGCGACTAATGAGTCGAACTATACGTCAAGCCGTTACCGAACGCCGGACGGAGCCCCCGCAGATATCGTCATCTTCACCATTACGTCAACGGAACGCGGCACGGCCAAAAAATCGCTGCCGTACCGGGAGCTGCAAGTGCTTTTGATCCAAAGGAAAAATTGGCCCTTCGAGGGGCAGTGGGCGCTGCCCGGAGGCTTCTCCAAGGAAACCGAATCGATTCACGAGTCTGCGAAGCGCGAGCTTCAAGAAGAAACCGGCGTCGAGAACGTCCATATCGAGTACTTCAATGTTTACAGCGCGCCTGGAAGAGATCCGCGGGGTTGGATTATCTCGCACGCCTTCTTCGCGCTGGTGAACGAAGCGCATTTGATCAACCGCAAAGCGGCCGACGACGCTTCCGATGTCCGGCTGTTCACGGTGGAGGAGGCTCTGCGGATGAACCTTGCTTTCGATCATCATCAGATTTTGCGTGACGCGCTTGAGCAAATTCGGCGGCGCATGCTGACGACGACGATCGCGAAGGAGTTTCTGCCTGAGGAATTTACGATCAGCGAGCTGTATCAAGTGATTCAGACGGTCGTTCCTGCATTTGAGGAGCGGAATTTTATCCGCAAGATTACGTCGACGCAAAGCCGTAAGGGGATCATTGAAGAAGTGCGCGACCGGCGCGGGGAACCGAAGATGTCCAACAAGTATTCCCAGCGGGCAGCGCAGCTGTACCGGTTCACGGATGCCGAGCCTCAGCTGTCCATATACGGCTAGGCGCGGTTTTCTTTTCACGATATTGTCAAAGTAATAATATTACAGATACATTATGTGAAAGGGCGTGGCGTGGAATGAAAGCCTTGATCGTAATCGATTATACCGTCGATTTTGTGGTCGGAAAGCTGCCGTGCGGTCAGCCGGCCGTGGATATTGAGCAGCGGATTTGCGGGCTTGTCGAGCAATTCGCCGAGCGTGGCGATTTTGTCGTGATGGCGGTCGATCTTCATGAAACGGATGACCCTTATCATCCGGAGACGAAGCTGTTCCCGCCTCATAACATTCAAGGCACCGACGGAAGAAAGCTTTATGGGCAGCTGGAGCCAATCTATGCCAAGCAACGGGAGCGGATCCGTTGGATGGATAAAACAAGATACAGCGCGTTCTGCGGCACCGACCTTGAACAGCAGCTCAGGGCAAGAGACATCCGGGAGCTTCATTTGGCCGGTGTCTGTACCGATATTTGCGTGCTGCATACGGCGGTCGACGCTTACAACAAAGGGTTTACGGTCGTCGTGCATGAAGACGCCGTAGCTAGCTTCAATCCGCAGGGCCACGAATGGGCGCTGGGACATTTTGAACGGGTGCTGGGGGCCGGGGTCGTCAAGCAGCCTAAGGAGTGAATGGATATGGATTATGAGAATTTAACGCTGCACACGGATAAGTATCAGATCAACATGATGTACGCCCATTGGATCCAAGGCTCGCACAACGAGAAAGCGGTCTTTGAAGGCTACTTCCGGAAGCTCCCGTTCGGCAACGGGTATGCCGTCTTTGCCGGGTTGGAGCGTATCGTGCAATATATAGAGGGCCTGAAGTTCGGAGAAGAAGAAATCGAATACCTGAGGACGCAGGAAGAGCAGTATCACGAGGACTTTCTGGCCGAGCTGCGTGAATTCCGGTTTACGGGCGATTTATGGTGCGCGGCGGAAGGCACGCTCGTATTCCCGAACGAACCGCTCATGCGGGTGGAAGCCAGGGTATTCGAGGCGCAGCTGGTAGAGACGGCACTGCTGAACTTTATGAATTACCAGACGTTGATCGCGACGAAGGCATCGCGCATTAAGCAGGTAGCGCCCGACGAAGGGCTGCTGGAGTTCGGCACGCGGAGAGCGCAGGAAGCGGATGCGGCAGTTTGGGGCGCCAGAGCGGCTTATATTGCGGGCTTCCATGCAACGTCCAACCTGAGGGCCGGTATGCTGTTCGGCATTCCGACCAAAGGAACGCACGCCCATGCCTGGGTGCAGGCCCATGATACCGAAGAGGAAGCGTTCCGCAAATACGCCGAGGCGCTGCCGGATCAGGTTACGCTGCTCGTCGATACGTATGATACGCTCAAGAGCGGCGTACCCGCCGCGATCCATACCGCCAAGCTGCTGGAGCGGCAGGGGAAGCGCATGCAAGCGATCCGCCTTGACAGCGGGGACTTGGCTTACCTGTCCAAGAAGGCCCGGGAAATGCTGGATGAGGCCGGACTGACTTATGTGAATATTGTGGCGTCGAACGATCTCGATGAGAATATCATCACAGACTTGAAAGCGCAAGGAGCAAAGATTGATACCTGGGGCGTAGGGACGCACTTGATTACGGCGGACGACCAACCGGCCCTTGGCGGCGTTTACAAGCTTGTCGCGCGGGAAAAGGACGGGGCCTATGTGCCGGTAATCAAGATCTCGGGCAATCCGGATAAGGTATCGAACCCGGGAGTCAAGGAAGTGTTCCGCATCGTCAACCGGCAAACGGGGAAGGCGGAAGCGGATTACATTGCCCTGCGCGGAGAAGAGGATATTCGTAATCACGATTCCATTAAACTGTTCGACCCGCAGCACCCTTATTTGAACAAGACGATCAAGGACTATGAAGCGATCCCCCTGCTTCAGCCGATCTTCATCCAAGGCAAGCCGGTCTGCGATCGGCCGACGCCGGACCAGATCAGGAGCTACCATAAGAAGCAGCTGGCGATGTTCTGGCCGGAATATTTAAGGAAACTGAATCCCGAGGTGTATCGGGTCAATTTGAGCCGCGCCGCTTGGGAGCTTAAGATGGAGCTGATCCAGCAATACCAAGGAGACCGTTGAGAATCCGGGGGGTGCTCCTTGAAAATAAGCTTGGCTGGCGAATTGTTATAATTCAATAGGATATTCGGGAGGCCGCTGTTGAAACAGCGGTCTTTCGTTATGATAGTAGGCAAGAACATTGCCCAATCCAACATGATCAACCCCACTTTTTCTATCTATTACCCAACAATCTCGCATTCGATTGCAGGAATTATGGTTAACAGAACTAATATTCGTATATATGTAATAAATTCCAGGCGGCAAGGGATGCGCAACTTTTTCCAACGGTGAGCCTCTAACTAGATTGTAGGCGTAGGCCGACAAACTACATAGGAGAGGTGCAGCATGAAAAAATGGTTGACGCTCGCTCTTTTGTTCTCCGCTGTAAGCACAAGTGCATCCGCTGCAGAGGCGAGCACTCCGACCCCGATTCAAATACTAATGAATGACAACCGGATTCAGACGGAAGTGAATCCTCAAATCGTGGGCGGCCATACCTTCGTACCGCTGCGGGCTGTTGCGGAAGGGATGGGGTTTCAAGTCGCATGGAACGGCGAGCAGCGAAAGGTGACCTTGGATCAATCGAATCAGCATATCGAATTCACCATTGGCCGTCCGGAGGTTCAGGTGAACGGGCAGCAGAAGCTGCTTGACAATGCACCATACATTGTGGAAGGGAACACGATGCTGCCGGTCCGCTTCCTGGGCGAGCAATTGGGACTTGAAGTTCGCTGGGATGCCGCGGCGAATGCGGTCAATTTGTACAAGCCTTCGTTCACCCGGCTGACGAATTTATCGTCTCCGATCGAACATATCGTGGTTGTGGTGGAGGAGAATCACTCCTATAAACAGATCATAGGCAGTCCGAAGGCGCCTTATATCCAATCCTTGCTCGAGAATGGGGCATTATTCACGAATGCGCACGGGGTGGCCCATCCGAGCCAGCCGAATTACTTGACGCTATTCTCCGGCTCCTCCCAGGGGGTTACCGACGATTCCTGCAAAAAGCCTTTCGGCACCGCCAATCTTGCAAGCGAGCTATTGGATGCAGGCTTAACGTTCACCGGGTACTCCGAAGATTTGCCGAAGACCGGCTATACCGGCTGTTCGTACAAAGGGTATGCGCGTAAGCATAATCCTTGGGTTCAATTTACGAATGTGCCCGGGGAGCTGAACCGTCCGTTCTCCGACTTTCCGCAAGACTTCTCGAAGCTGCCTACGGTTTCGTTTGTCATTCCCAATCACCAGAACGATATGCATGATGGAACGGTGCAGGAGGCGGACGACTGGTTAAAGACGAATCTGGATTCCTACTTGACCTGGGCGGCATCGCACAATAGTCTGTTAATCATTACGTGGGACGAGGATGACAACACGAAGGAAAACCGCATACCGCTGATCATGGCAGGCCCTATGGTCAAGCCGGGGCAATATGACGAGAATGTAAATCACATTCATGTGCTCCGGACGTTGGAGGAAGCCTACCATCTTCCGCCGCTCGGGGAAAGCCGTTCCGTGAATCCCATCACTTCCGTTTGGAAATAGCCCATCCCGGCAATAAGCTGCAGGGAGAACGATATAAGCAGAAAAGCGTTACCGGGCGAATGGAGGCTGGCAATGAAGGTCAAACGAATCGTAGCCAATGTCGATACGCAGGATATCGCTGCAGCCAAACGCTTTTACCAGGACGTGCTCGGCCTCGATTTATTGATGGATCATGGCTGGATCGCCACTTACGGCTCACTTGAGGAGATGAGCATCCAAATTAGCTTCGCCTCGCAGGGAGGCTCCGATACGCCAATACCCGATCTATCGATTGAAGTCGACGATGTCGATGCTGCGCTTGAACGGATGAATTTAGCCGGATTTCCGGTCGAATATGGGCCGGCGGATGAACCCTGGGGCGTTCGACGGTTCTATGTCCGAGACCCGTTCGGCAAGCTAATCAACATTCTCTCGCATACAAACCCTTAATCAGACAGTCCCAAAAGCCGATCCTTCAAATCCATGGGCAGAACAAGCCGGTCCATATACTTTAAATGAAAAAAGAAACCGTTTTTTTCGTAAAATGGCGGGTGGTCCCTCCATTTAACGAGGATCGGTTTCTTTTTTTATAGGCTCTGTTTTCGTTTATTGTTGATTTTCGACCAAAAGAAAACCGCCCACTAAAAAGTTAATCTAACTATCTTATCCGATAGTTCAACGATTTTGTGGTATGGTTCGCCGCGCTGTAAGTAATGGGAAGTTTTATTGCGATATTATACTAAAATGAAGGGTTTGATTAACGCTACCGATTCACAAAGTGGTAGAAAAAATATGAAAACGGTCATTAAAGAGGGTGTTTGTATATTTCAATCACATTGCCATCGGGATCGCATAAATGGGCAACCCTGGCATTCCAGGCTCGCCGATCGTGAGGCTCGTTAAGGAGTACCACCCCTTTATCTTTCAAACGGGAACAAACGTCATCGACTTGGTCAACAGAAAAAGTGAGTAAGAATTTCGATTGTGATGCTCCATCGGTTGGTAGATTGTTTTCACCAATCACTTCTGCCATGTTTTCACGGGAAAAAATTTCGATTTTGGTTTCGCCAGTATTAAACGATGCGAACTGCATCTCCTCAGAGGAAAATCCCAATGGAAACTCCATCACGTCTCTGTAAAACGCTACACTTTTATCAAAGTTTTTTACTAATAGTCTAACTTGCGACAGTTTCACCATCCCACTACCTTTCTGTACAAAATGGGGGTAACCCAATATTACAAGGCTTTTCTATACCCAGTTTAACATAATCGCGGAAACCTGTATTGTAATAACACGACAACTTACCTTTTTTTGATGTAGGTTCTCCGAGGTTGTCTTAACTAATCTGGTTAGTTTAGGAAGAAAAAGATGTTCTGCGAAGATTGGTGTCTGTCTCATTTATAGTAAACAGGCAAGAGGCGACCAGCATATTTTTCTTATTCGACGTTGTGTTCTCATATTCCTTGCTGTCTAAGTAACGAAACCAAGCCAGATAATGTTGCAAATACTTGATTGCTACGCCATTAAAGCGGTCAATCCCATCGTTTCAAACGACTATGATAGCTGTTTACATTCTGAATGTGGTAAACACCTTTAATACGCTGTTTCCAATCCGACTTGAAGCGGTAATGGGCTAAGTCTTTTGAATTCGCATAGGAACTGAATGCCCTCCATGAAACTGGAGACGGCCAATTCTGATCCGAAGCTGTTCCGCACGGGTCTTGCCACCATCGCTTATCAAGAGGCCAAGATCGGCTCCGATTGGTCCAAGACCGCTTCGGAAATGTCGGCTTCGGCCAGAGTGCTGGCCGGCATGGGTCTTGCGGAGCCGTTCAAGCAAGCAGTCTTGGCGCAGCTGGACTGCGTTAATGCGGAACGGGAGTACTGCTGTTTCACGGAAACGGGAAAGGTCAAATTTTTCGAGAACCGCCTGACGGTACGCGAAGGCGTCAACTGTATCAGCGCTCAGCGGCTCGGTAATGCGGCGGCGGCGCTGCAGCTGGCGCTTTGCCAGAGCCAGCCTGCCGGACCGGGCGGGACGCCCGTCATTCGCGTATTCCCCGCATGCCCTGCAGGCTGGAACGTCCGCTTCTCGTTATGGTGCCACGGCGGCTTCCGTATCACGTCCGAGATTTGCGATGGAGAGATCGGGTATATCCGAATCGAATCCACACTCGGAGGAATCTGCAGAATCCGGAACCCATGGAGCGAAGAAGAGCTGACCTTGATTCCTGAGACCGGCACGGTGTCCATACATTCCGGCTCCTTAGTGGAATTCGCGACAGCCGAAGGAGACGAATTTACGATCCGGCGAGGAAAACGCCCCATACAATAAGAGATAATGGAGCCGCCGGGAAGTCCCGGCGGCTTCGTTCGGGCACATAGGAGAACTTGAAAAATAAGGATTGAAGTCTTCGATTAATTGTCTTACAATAATACATAAATACAATAACAGCATGAAGATCCGATAACCCGCATCTCAATGAAATGGCTCGCCCTATCCCATTAGGATTCAAGGAGTGATTCATGATGATGAAACAAGAGACGGCGCAAGACCAGGCAGTGATTTCCGGGAAAGGGACTCCCGTCATCGAAGAAATGCTCGTCGTTCCCGTGGCAGGATATGACGGCATGCTGCTGAACCTCAGCGGCGCGCATGCGCCCTATTTTACGAGGAATGTCGTCATTCTTAGGGACAGCGCAGGCCAGACGGGAATCGGCGAGGTGCCTGGGGGCGAGAAAATCCGGCAAACCTTGGAGGATGCCAGGCCGCTCGTGGTTGGTCAGCCGATCGGACGCTATCACAATGTCCTGAATTCCGTAAAGCATCAATTCGCCGACCGGGATGCTGGAGGACGCGGGCTTCAGACCTTCGACCTTCGCGTCGCGATTCATGCGGTAACGGCACTGGAAGCCGCATTGCTGGATTTGATGGGGCAATATCTCGGCGTGCCGGTCGCCGCCTTGCTGGGAGAGGGACAGCAGCGCGAACAGGTGCCTGTGCTCGGCTATTTGTTTTATGTGGGCGACCGCACCAAGACCGATTTGGACTACAGAAGCGAGCCTGACGCAGAGGATGATTGGAAGCGTTTGCGCCATGAGGAAGCTCTGACGGCGGAGGCGATCGTCCGTCTCGCCGAGGCGGCTCAAGCACGGTATGGCTTCCAGGATTTTAAGTTAAAAGGAGGCGTGCTCCGGGGCGACGAGGAAATGGAAGCCGTGACGGCACTAGCCGAACGCTTTCCGCAAGCGCGGATAACGCTTGACCCTAACGGAGCATGGTCCTTAAGCGAGGCGATCCGCCTATGCCGGGGCAAACGCCATCTGCTAGCTTATGCCGAGGACCCTTGCGGAGCGGAGAACGGGCATTCCGGGCGCGAAGTGATGGCGGAGTTCCGCCGAGCTACCGGACTTCCGACCGCTACCAACATGATTGCGACGGATTGGAGACAGATGGGGCATACGATCCAGCTTCATTCCGTGGATATTCCGCTGGCGGATCCGCATTTCTGGACGATGCAGGGCTCGGTTCGCGTCGCTCAAATGTGTAATGACTGGGGACTTACCTGGGGCTCGCATTCCAATAACCATTTTGATATTTCTCTGGCCATGTTTACTCATGTTGCGGCTGCGGCGCCGGGTGAGATTACAGCCATCGATACGCACTGGATCTGGCAGGACGGTCAGCGTCTCACGAAGGAGCCGCTTCGCATTGAAGGCGGTCAATTGACAGTGCCGGATAAGCCGGGCTTAGGCGTAGAAATCGACATGGAAGAGCTTGAGAAGGCTCATCGGCTTTACTTGGAGAAGGGACTTGGAGCCAGGGACGATGCCTTGGCGATGCAATACCTCATTCCGGGCTGGGCCTTCGACCCAAAACGTCCTTCCCTGGTGAGATAACGAAAAGCGCAGCTTAGCTGCGATCAGATTGTCTAGAAACCCGGATATGGAGAAACATGCAAAAGGTTGCAGGTGGGGGATCCCCTGTAGGAGTGATAGGGTCCGCCTTTGTTATCAGAAAAAGACCGCTGCAAAAGCGAATCATATTGAACATATTCCGATAACAACAGCGGCCGGAGGGGGATACCCTACAGGTGTACCAAAGCAAATTTCTTTATTTCATGAGTTTCTCTATAGCCTGGCGCAGCATAACAGCGATAAAGGAGAGAGAGCTATGGAACTGGATACAAGCTTCGTAAGGGGCGTCATACCGCCCATCGTGACACCGGTGGATGCTGAAGATCAGGTAGACGAGGAAGGTCTGAGAAGGGTGATCGAGCATACGATCACCGGAGGCGTACACGGCATTCTGGCGCTCGGGAGCAACGGGGAATTCTTCGCACTGGAACCGGACCAGCAGGAACGGGCCTTGGGCGTTACGGTAGACCAGGTCCAGGGAAGGGTTCCCGTCTATATGGGCATCGGAGCGATTACGACAAGGGAGTGCGTGAGGCTGGCGCGGTTGGCGGAGACGCTTCGCGCGCAGGCGATCACGATGCTGCCGCCCATGTTCTTATCCTTGTCGGAGGAGGAGCTGTACCGGCATTTCCGCAAGGTGGCCGAATCGACATTCCTGCCGGTCCTGCTGTATAACAATCCGGATAAGGTGGGCAACAATATTTCCGCCCGCCTTTTGGAGCGATTGGCCGACATCCCTAACATCGTCGGGGTGAAGGACAGCAGCGGTGACTTAACGTTGACTGCAGAGTATATCCGCCTCACGAGACATAAAAATTTCCGTGTCATGGCCGGCCGGGATACGATGATTCTCGGTTCCCTTGCTTACGGGGCCGTCGGCTGCGTGGCGTCGACCGCCAATATCGTGCCAGCCCTCGTCGTTGAAATTTACGACAAATTTATGGCAGGAGACCTTGCGGGAGCGCTGGAAGCGCAGTTCAAGCTGGCCCCGCTGCGCATGGCCTTCAATCTCGGAAGCTTCCCCGTCGTAACTAAAGACGCGATGAATTTAATCGGTCTTGAGGTAGGGGGACCGATCGCGCCGACGATGAGCTGTACGGAGCTGAACAAGGCGAAGCTGAATGAGATATTGAAGCAAATGGGGCAGACAGAAACCGCTGTACAAAACTAATTGAAATCGGGAGGACAGACCGTTATGAGAATCGGATTTATCGGCCTGGGCATCATGGGCAAGCCGATGAGCAAAAATATGCTGAAGGCCGGATACAACGTGACCGTCCTGGAAACGAGCAAGAGCGCCGCCGAGCTTCAGGCTGCCGGAGCGCAAACCGCTTCCAGTCCGCGGACCCTTGCGGAGCAGACGGACGTCATCATCACGATGCTGCCGAATTCCCCGCAGGTACAAGAGGTCATCTTAGGGGAGGACGGCGTGATTAAGGGAGCCAAACCTGGATCGGTTGTGATCGATATGAGCTCCATCGCACCGCTGATCAGCCAGGAAATCGCCGGCAAGCTGGCCGAGAAGGGCATCGACATGCTGGACGCTCCGGTCAGCGGGGGAGAGCCCAAGGCGATCGAGGGGACGCTTTCGGTCATGGTCGGAGGGAAGAAGGAAGTGTTCGACCGGTGCTACGATCTTCTGAAATCGATGGCCGCTTCTGTTGTGCTTACGGGCGATATCGGGGCAGGGAACGTAACGAAGCTCGCGAATCAAATCATCGTTGCGATTAATATCGCCGCGATGTCGGAAGCTTTCGTCCTGGCCACCAAAGCAGGGGTTTCCCCGGAGCTGGTCTATCAGGCAGTAAGAGGCGGCCTCGCCGGAAGCACCGCGCTGGATGCGAAGGCCCCGCTCATGATGGACCGCAAATTCGATCCGGGCTTCCGCATCGATTTGCACATCAAGGACTTAAGCAATGTGCTTCAAACGTCGCATGAGGTCGGCGTATCTTTGCCGCTCACCGCTGCGGTCATGGAAATGATGCAGGCGCTTAAGGTCGACGGACTCGGAGACCGGGACCATGGCAGCCTGGTACAGTTTTACGAGAAGCTGGCGGGAGTCGAAGTAAACAGATAATCGTTAACAAGCCCTCTATCCGTCCAGGTGGAGGGCTTATTTCGTCAGTCTTTGTTTGTTTTATCGTGCCAAATGTCTTACAATTGTCCATATTGGACCGGCAAAGGAAGGCGAACATGGAAGAGACAAAGTCGAATGTGGTGATGAAGACGGTAACGCGAAATACGTTATCGAAGCAGGTTGTGGAGCGCATCCTCCATTTGCTCGACAGCGGCCAGCTGAAGCCGGGGGACAGACTTCCGCCGGAGTACGAGCTGATGGAGCTGCTGAATGTCAGTAGGCCGGTGCTGCGCGAAGCGCTGAGCTCGCTGGAGATCCTCGAGGTGATCACGAGAAGGCCTCGCGGCGGAACGTTCTTTAACGATAAAATCGGTTCCAGGCCGTTCTCTGCGATGCTCGCTTTGGCGGTGGACAATCTGCCTGCAGTCATTGAAGCGCGGATGGCGCTCGAGCTGGGACTGGTCACAATCGCTGCGGAGAAAATTACGGACGAGCAGCTCGTGAAGCTGAAGGATACGATCGACCGGATTGCAAGCAGCGTTGACGACAACTATGGCGAGGTCGACAAGGAATTTCATCGTACGATTGCGGTGAGCGCCAACAATCCGGTGATCGAAGGCATGATCGACTCCCTGCTCATCGCCCATGATAAAATGAACAGCCATATCAAGTACAGGGAGCGGGAGGTTACGGTCCGTTTTCATATGGATATATATCAAGCTTTAGCGAACAGAGACCCTTATGAAGCTCATAAGCATATGTATCTGCATTTAAGCTATGTCAGGAAAAAGCTGCTGCATCACCGCGAGAACACCTGATGCATGGACGGCCCTGCACTGGGCGAATCGCTTAGAATGAGCCTAGCCCAAGACCGCCCCTAGGAGCCGTCTTGGGCTTTTTGTATTAACCAAAGTCAATGCCGAACGCAGCAGAAAGACCGGTTAGCCCTTCCGGAGTGACATCCACCCCGCGGCCGTTGTCGCGGCGCTTCAGCCAGCCCCGTGCAAACAGCTGGTCGGTCATGGCTTTTCCGAGCGCACCGGCCAAATGGTGCCTGCGTTCGGTCCAATCCAGGCAGCAGCGGGCGAATGCCCGGCGTTTTTTCCGCAAATCGGGTATGTCGATCCCTAAGCTCTGAAAAAAGGACTCGCCCGTAACGGTGAGCTCGTAATCCAAGCCTTGCTTCGTCAGGATCTGACGGTCGACTAAGGCTTCGGCTATCGTCACCGCCACTTCACCAGCCAAATGGTCATAACAGAATCGGGCATGACGCAGCCTTTTCATTTGTTCGGACTGACGGAGAGACTTGATTTCAACCGGTCCGGCAAGCGCGCTCAATTGCTCGATAATCTCCGCATCCTCTCTTCTCCCGATATGGTAGTAGCGGTGCCTCCCATGCTTTTCCACCAGCACAATGCCCGTTTCCGTCATCTTGTTCAAATGAAAGCTGGCCGTCTGCGGAGTAATTCCGGCTGAGGCGGCAAGCTCTCCTGCAGGATGGCGGCCTCCGTCAAGCAGTAAGGTTAACATGGCGGAACGCGACGGTTCGGCGAGCAGGGAAGCGACCGAAGATAGGGATTATGATTTGAAAATAAAGAGGCCTATTCGGTTGATAACCGCCGCTGCAATAAATATAATGCAGAGTTTGGTTTGCCCGGAAGCATATAAACTAACTGCGGCAGCCCCGAAGACGGCAATCTCAACGGCCAATCGTGCCGGATCGCCGATGTCATATGTGGCTTTGGGCGAAACAAACAAACCCCAAACGATCGCTGCAAGCAGGGGGGCGCCGATTCCTAAAGCCCATTTGACCAACCATCCGCTTCCGGTTTGAAACCCCCAATATCCGAGCGAAGCAAGAGCACATAATTCTAAAAGAAACCGCAAAGCCAGATTTGCAAAAGTTATCATTTCCAATAGCGCTCGCCTTCTCTCCATTTTTCCTGATTATCGCATAAATGTTGGGTTCATGGGGATAACTCCTTAGTTTCTAGTATACTTTTCCAATAAATTGTTCAACCTAATTTCAGTAGCTTCCCTTCTTCACGTCGATGTATGTTCAAGTTTACCGATGATCGACTAGGTCTCGAAGTTAATGTGAAACGGCTAGACAGCAATTTATATCGAACATGAAAGCGAAGCTGAAATAATGAGCGATGTTTCAGATGTCCAGAAATTGAAAAAGCCATTCAGCGCCATACCATGGATTATGACACAGAGCTGGGAGCATCTCTTGTTTGCCCACTGGCCTGTTGCGCCCGATTCAATCAGGAAAATGATTCCTAGTGAATTGGAAATCGACACTTACGATGGACAAGCTTGGATCGGAATCATTCCTTTTCTGATGAGCGGAGTCCGCTTGCGCGCTTTACCTCCTATTCCAGGGATGACTATGTTTCCTGAACTCAATGTACGGACTTACGTAAAAACGAATCAAGGCTCGGGGGTTTATTTTATCACCTTGGATGCCTCCAACCCGCTTATCGTTCGCATAGCCAGGTTATGGTATCGTTTGCCGTATTATGATGCCGATTTAACTTTTTTGCAGCAGCGGGAATCAATACGGTTTACAGGAAGAAGGCTGCCGTTTATGACCGCGGCAGAGACATTTCACGGGGTTTACGAGCCTAGCTCTGATCCTTTTGTACCTCGCGAAGGCACGCTCGAACATTGGTTGACGGAGCGCTATTTATTTTACTGCTCTCACCGTAACTGCATATACCAGGGAGAAGTGTACCATGAGCCCTGGAAGCTTCAACGAGCCGATATCCGAATCTACGGCAATACGATGACACAATCGCTCCATCTTCATCTTTCGGAGACTCCGGCCGTCACCTATTATGCCAGAGGTGTCCAAAGCGTGGTCGGCCCTATTCGCCGGTTTCGCCCCTTCTCCAACACTGGGAAGGAAGAAACGAAAATCTTGTCTCCATTAGGTTCGCGATCTTGAAGAACATGTGGATGCATTGCAGCGTACCTTGAGGACAATGGCCGGCGTCCTTTTCACTTTATCGATAGCACCTTATGCTAGTTTAAACGGTAGGAATATAGGTATCCTTTTCTTGGTCCATAGGTCATATCATAAACTTGACAGGTATTGGGAAATGCTATAATCTAACGTTGACTGAACGGATCAATCATGATGCCGCAGATGAATAAGTTATGTGAGTAGGTGTCGAAAGAGAAGGTTGATGAGGCTGAGAAGAAGCCTTAATTTTTTACACAAAAATTGACTGAATGAATCAATCAAAAATAAGGAGCGGTAAACAATGAACATTCATAAAATGGGAAACGCCATTATTATAGGCGGAGGGATTGCCGGACTGCTGACGGCGAGAGTTCTTTCCGATTACTATGAGGATGTACTTATCGTGGAGAAGGACGAATTTCCCCAGAAGCCGGAGGATCGTTCGGGCACACCGCACGCTTTTCATCCCCATCGCTTCACGGTTCAGGGGAGACTCATTACGAATCGTCTCTTTCCGGGGTATGAAGATGATTTGGCCGCGAACGGCGCACGTGGGGTGATGCAGAAGACCGTCTACAATATGAATCAGTACGGCGTGATGGAATTCCTCTATCCAAGGAACGAATATAAGTTCAGCAGGGCTTTACTGGAATGGGTATTCCGTAAACATGTGAATCAATTACCGAACGTAAGATTTCTGCCTCAGCATGACGTGACTAGATTAGAAACGACCGCAGACCGAGCCGCAGTAATCGGAATTCGGGTCCGGGACAGGAGGGACGAGGGTCAGGAGAAGTCGCTGTCAGCTGATCTGGTGATCGATACCGGCGGCCGTTTCTCTAAACTATCCGCCTGGCTTGAAGAGCTCGGATACAACGTTCCTGAACCGGACCGGCTGAAGGTGTCCATCGGTTACAGCACCCGCCGCTATCGCATTCCTGCCGGAAGGGTCCATCTGCTAGACAAATGGGATACCATCAACATCGCAGGTCAACCTGCGAACGGGACGTATACCGGCGTATTCTCCATCATCGAAAACGATGTAGCGGAGGTGGTGCTTTACCGTCCTGGAGGCCATTATCCTCCAACCCGTGCCGATGAGTTCGAACAGGCGGTAGCCCAGCTCCCGAGCCCGCTGATCTCGGAGATCGTCAGGGAGCTTGAACCGCTCACAGCTCCCCGAGGGTACCGGGTACCGGAGCTGTACCGTCATCGCTACGCTCGGATGAACCGCTGGCCTTCGGGTTTGCTGGCGCTCGGAGATACGCTGTGCATCTATGATCCGATCTTCGGCCAAGGCATGACGGTAGCCGCGATCGAAGCGGAAAGACTGGAGATCATCTTGAAGGAGCAGCGGCATGCCCCCAATTTTGAGAAGAGGGTACTGCAGCAGCTTGAAGAGGTGATTGATCCGGCATATTGGCTGAATTGCGCCAATGATATGCTGTGGGAAGGCGTCGAATACGCGGGAGCCGAGCCGCTAAAGGGCATCGACTTCGGTAAACGATATATGGAATTGTGTCTCAAGCATGCTACGATGATGAGGGATTTTCGGCTGTACGGCATGTATTGGGCTGTAAATACGTTGACGGTTTCGCCCCGGGAAATCTATGATCCGCAAGTCGTACGGGACGTGCTCATGGCATCGGAAGAAGGCATGCAATGGCTGGAGGAGCTGCTGCAAAGCTATGGCCGGCCTCTTGAGGAGATTTTGGAGCATGAGCTGCCTTCCTTCGCGAGGGCGGCCGAAACAGCTTAACCGTTCGTAGCAGGGTACGGGACATGGTATACTATGGTATATTTATATCCAAGCATTTTACCGATCCAGGCAAAGGGGTAATCGTCTGTGGCGCCTTTAAATGATGAACAGCTGAATCAAATTCGCGATGAACGCAAGGAACAAATTATGGGGGCGGCGCTTAAGGTTTTTGCCCGTAAGGGTATTATCGGAACGAAGATGAGCATGATCGCTGCGGAAGCCGGGATAAGCCACGGCCTGCTCTACCATTATTTCCAATCCAAGGATGAGCTGTTTACGACACTTGTGCATCGGGCGGTGGTGGGAGCCCATGAGGAAATGGCGAATCTCGAGAAGCTGCCGGGTTCGCCGATCGATAAAATCCGGATCTTGACCGAAGCCACTATGGATGAGAGCGGAACGCCTTATTTTATGCTGATGCATCAAGCACGTACTTCCGACGGGGTCCCGGAGAAAGCGAGGCAGTACATTGAACAATATTCGATGAAAACCTTCATAGAGCAGTTGCTGCCCGTGTTTAAAGAAGGACAACGGCTCGGTGAAGTCGCGGCCGGCGATCCCGAGGAGCTCATCTCGTCTTACTTGTCCGTGCTCTCCGGCCTGATGGTGCTAAACGCCCAGCAGGATGAATACTATCGGCTTCCGGACATTAATATTCTGATGAGGCTTGTCAAGAGTTAGTATGTCTATGCTAGAATGGTTAGATTAAAGTATCTTATCGACGAAGGATGGAATAAAAATGAATGTAATCATCGACCAAAAGGGGAATTCTAAGGTCGCTATTGTAGAAAGCTCTGACATCATCATACGCGATGTTCAGGAAGCACTTGATTTGATGGCTTCTATTAAGTACAACAATGATTGTTATAAAATAATGATTAACAAATCGAACGTAACGGAGGATTTCTTCGAGCTCAGAACCAGACTTGCAGGTGAGATATTGCAGAAATATGTGAACTACAATGTTAAGCTTGCTATTGTTGGAGATTTTGACGAGTATAACAGCAAGAGTTTGAAGGATTTTATTTATGAGTGCAATAACGGTAAGCAGGTATTCTTTTTAAAAGATAAACAGGATGCGCTTCACGCTCTTCATAGTATCACTTAACCCATTATTAAGTTGAAACGTACCATCGACTGCTCGAGATCGAGTAAATATAAACTACACCACGGGGCTGCCGGCATGATCGGCAGCTTTTTTCTCAGTTGATAAGAATGTATAAGTTTTCACAACTTACAGCTTCGCATCAACCTTGATAAACGCGCTGGTCCTTGTAAGACAAGGGCGGCGTAGCCGTTTATCCTAACCTTATGGGAGATTGCTGTTGTTAGAGCAGCACTACATTAGTATCAACAAGTTAAGGTGGTGAGTTATATTAACGAAACGGACTAGCATACCCTAATAAGGAATGGGGGCTTGCTATTATGGGTCATGGTGATTTAATACCTCTTTTTTGGTTGTTTATAAGTATATTTCTCATGCAAATGCTGCTAAGCAGAATGAAAGGTGCTCAGATTCCTACAATCCTGGGCTATTTGATTTTAGGAATACTGCTTTCCTACTACGGCAGAGGATTGTTTCATCAGGAGGAAATGAATTGGCTGGACAATCTAAGTGAATTTGGGCTTTATTATTTAATGTTTTTGTCGGGGATGGAGATCGATTTTAATATCCTTCGTTATCAAAAGGGGGCGAAGCTCCGACAAAATCCTCTTGTAATCGGATTCTTAGTCTTTGCGGGCAGCGCTTTGTTGGCTTTTTTGTTAGGGACAAGAATTAACCAAATAGACAGCTCAACACAGCCTTGGATGATTATGCTTATCCTTTTGACAACCTCACTCGGGATTGTGATGCCGGTCCTAAAGGAAACGAGAATCATTAAGAGCCAATATGGCCAACTGCTCCTTACTTCCGCAATTCTCGCCGATCTCATCACAATGATCATCCTCTCCATCATTGGAGGCTCCTACCAAAGCGGATTTACTTGGCGTCAGGCTTCAGTAGGTTTGCTGTTGCCTTTATCCGTAATTCTCTATCAAGCCATATTCAGACTGAAGAGAACCTCTTTTTGGCATAAGGAGATCCGCAAAAATTCCGTCGTGCGATTGCAGGGGCTGCTTGCCGTGCTCGGCCTATATGGAATCATTACGGATATGACAGGGTCGGAGGCTATTCTTGGCAGTTTTTTGGCGGGATTACTTTTAGCGAGTTTTCATCTTCACGATCATCATCCGTTTAAGGAGCAGTTAGAAGTACTGGGCTACGGCTTGATTATTCCTATCTTCTTTGTAATGGTCGGCTTCCGTTTTAATTTAACGGAATTTTTAAGATCTCCCCAGGCGTTAGGTTGGGTTCCCCTTCTTCTCTCCACAGCCTATATCGTTAAAGTGCTTCCGATGATGTGTCTCGGACCGATTCTTGGCATGCGGAGGGCGCTGGCAGGCGGATTCTTGCTTTCGTCACGTATGACGCTAATCGTTGTTGCGGCATCGATCGGCATGAGATTGGGGATTATTAACAGGGGGATTCAAGATGCCGTCATTGTGGTCGCGATTATTACTTCTTTGTTATCTCCAATGATCTTCTCCATGAGCATTAAAAGTCCGTCCTAAGGAGGGCCGGATTTATGCAAGATCTAAAAAACGTATCGCTTGGCACCCGAATCATATCTTTTTTGTGGGATTACATCATCATATTATGTTACATCATCCTGCTGATCGGACTATTTTACTTAGCAAAACCGTTACTGATTCCGCTGTTCACATTAAGTCCTCTGTCGGCGGAGATCACCGGGTTTATATTCATTACACTGCCTGTTTATCTTTATTTTGCCGTAGGTGAGGGGTCGAAATCGCACGCAACATGGGGAAAACGAAAAATGGGGATCGTGGTGGTTAGCGTAGATGGTCAACCGTTCGGGCTTGGACGTTCTCTTTTCCGTTCCGCCTTGAAATTCATCCCTTGGGAGATGGCTCATTTCACCGTATGGCATATGGTCATGCCGTCCGGCAATCCCGATTATATGATTTATACTTTATTGGCCGCGGTCTACGGTTTGGTATTCCTTTACTTGCTTTGCGCCTTAATTAGCAAAAATAAACAAACGGTTTATGATTTTATTGCGGGAACCATTGTAAGGTATAAGGATTAAGAGGTGTTTGACGTTTTTCGCGCTGTCTACACTGCAACATGCCAACGCGCAGGACCTTAGGTCTAGCGCGTTTTTTTGTTTCCGTGCCAATTCTTTTTTAAGATTGTTAATTTGGACAAATGTCCTAACTCCAAGTATGGGGTTTATTGTTTAATGAAAATGCAAGGTTCGCAAAAGCGTAACGGAGGTGAGAGGAAACAATGGAACGACAGGAACGACGCCGGGAATTTACGGCAACGGTGTATGTGCTGAACGAGAGCAGAGAGGCTTTATTGTTTGTTCGCAGGAGGAACCCGCCTTTTCTAGGGTATTATTTACCGCCCGGCGGGCATTTGGAAAGGAATGAAACGCCGGATGAAGCAGCGCTGCGCGAAGTGAAGGAAGAGACGGGATATTCCATAAGGCTCTTATCTTCTACTTCGCGTGAGTCGTTAGAAGAAGATGGGGTTCAGGTTCTGGCTTATCCCATCGCTATTCAGCTGGAGCCTATCGATGAGGAGCATGATCATATTGATTTTGTCTATCTGGGACAAGTCATAGGGGAACAGGAGCAGCTCGGTGAAGGGGAAGAGGGAGGTATTTGGCTATCTGCTTCACAGTTAGACGACAATCCGCTGCCGGCATCGATTCGAGCATCGGCGAAACGGATTCTTACGGGTGAGCGGTGCCTTGAGGCATGGAATGGATTCGTTGATTCTTCTCTTTCATTCCCGGCATAATAAGGTAAATACTTATTGGATATGAGGGGAACAGCAGTGAGCGCCGATACGATCAACAAGCTGATGAACAAACATCATTGGTTACACGATATGCTGAGCCAAATGCCGCCGGACTTGTTTAACCAATGGGACATCCGTAATTACAAGCCCCATGACATGGTTTGTGAGCAGGGGAGAATGTCCGAGTATTTCTATATCGTCATCGAAGGGGAATTCAAAGTACAACATACGTTGGATGACGGGCATTTGGTTATTATGGCATACCTGTATCCGGGAGAACTTATCAGCGATATTGAAATAGCGCTGGGCCAGGCATATGTATGCTCTGTCATTGCAACGACGAAGGGTGTGGCGCTGGCGCTAAAGGCGGATGTTTACCGGAAATGGATCGCGAGAGACAACCATTTCTTAATATTGCTAAACGCACAGCTATCGAACAAGCTTTATGGAGCTTCGCAAAAGACGATTGACCAAATGTCCATGTCCATTCGCCACAGGCTCATCCGTTATTTTTATAAGAAGCTCGAGCATTTCGATTTTAATGAGCATATCGCCTGCATTACTCCCTTTTCTCGCGAAGATATTGCCTCCGAGTGGGGCGTTACGGTGCGCAGCATTAACCGAATTTTAAAGGATCTTAAAGATCGCAGGGTCATCTTCGTCAAAAAAAATCAGATCATTTTCAACGAATGGAGCCGCTATTTGATCGAGAAGGAATTAGCGGAGCTTGAAAACAAATGAGAGCAGGAGTGATGAGAACATGACACAAGTATCCAACCCGATGCAAAAAGGATTAGTGCAAAAGGGCGTCTCAGCTCGCCATATTGTGGCTATCGTTATCAGTGCGTTAATTTATGGAGCGACGATCTATATTTCCCGTTATTTCCCGATAAAGATCGGAACGATTCAGGCCATTTATCCGGCGGCAGTGTTTGCTCCATTATTCGGTATGTGGTTCGGCATCTGGGGTTCGGCCGGTCTGGTTGTCGGTAATATATTATCGATGTTAGTGGTCGGAATGAACCCCGCCGTTTATCCTTTGGCGCTATTGGCGCAATTTATGATGGGCTTTGTACCGGGGATTATGTACCGCAAAATCAATATCGAAAGCATGAAAGACCGCGTGTATTTTATTTTCGTCGTCTTGCTCGGCATGCTGGCGGGTACGGTATTGGTGGCGCTCAATCTCGTTATTTTTCAAAAAGTGCCGGCCAATGTGGCGTGGGGAACCGTCTGGGCTTGGATGCAGGTAAGCAACTCCCTAACAGCTGCCGTGTTTAGTCCGCTTCTGTTTGCATGGATGTCCGATTATATGAATAAATCCGGTTTGTTTTTCAAGCGGTTTTGGGGTTAACAAGGAGGGAGATTCATGCAGTTATATTACCCTTCGAATTCCATCATTCACTTAATGCATGGATTTACTAAAATTTTGATCTTCGGATTGCTATTTACGCTCATCCCTCTGTTTATGGATCGAAGCTTGAGTCTGTCTGTGCTGCTGCTTGTATGCTTAATGCTGTTCTCGTATATTAGACCCCCGAAATCCCATTGGCTGTTGCTGATCCCGGTCGGGCTGCTGGCCATTTTCATGAGTCTGACTTACTTTTTCGCGGATATGGGTGGAGAGGTCTATGTACAAGCAAATCTGGGGTATTGGATTTTTAAAATTTCTTCCAATAATATCCTGTATGCGATCACTTTTACACTGCGAATGATGATTTGGTGTTTATTGTTTTTTATTTTGCTATTTACTACTTCTTCAGAAGACTTGGTCATCGGGCTGAAAAAATTCGGGTTGCCTGAATTCGCAACCTTGGCGGTTTCTTTGGCGATGCGTTATTGGAGCCTAATGATTTTCGATGTGAAGACGGTTATGGATGCGCAGTATTGCCGCGGGGTGGATTTTCGCTCCGGCAGTTTGCTTACCCGAACCAAGCGATTTGCCAGCGTATTCGTTCCGGTATTGTTCGTGTTCCTGAAACGATTTCGTACGACCAGCTTCGCGCTTACATTAAAAGGGGTAGGGAGAAAAAATAAACGGACCTACTATTATCATCCCCAGTTAACCATAATCGATGCTTGGGCCATTCGCTTGGCTGCGTTATTGTTTATCGTTTGGTTGGCTTTGCATTGGTTGTACGGACTGTAATCAAGGAGGAAGCCATGATCCGTTTTGAAAACTATTCGTGTACATTTGAAGTCAAACAAGAGCCTCTTCTGCATCCGTTGAATCTTCAAATTAACGAAGGTGAATTTGTATTTGTAACGGGACCGAGCGGAGGCGGCAAATCGACGCTTTGCTTTTCGATCAATGGACTGATACCCAACGAAATGGAAGGTTCACTGTACGAAGGAAGTATTACCGTAGACGGAATCAATGTGCAGCAAATGTTCCCTTATGATCTCGTCTCCGTTGTCGGCACGGTGCTGCAGGATCCCGAATGGCAGTTAGTCCGCGGGACGGTCAAGGAGGAACTGACGTTTGCGTTGGAAAATATGGGTGTTCCCGTCGAGGAGATTGACCGTCGCTTGTCCCGAGTAGTGGAGCAAGTGAAGATAAAGCCGCTTCTGCTGCGTTCCTCGCTTGAGCTGTCCGGCGGGCAGAAGCAGCGGGTTGCTATTGCGGCTTGCCTAATGATGCAGCCTAAGGTGATCGTACTGGACGAACCGACCGCTGAGCTGGATCCGATGGGCAAAGAAATGGTCATCGAGACGATTCGGAATCTTCATCGGGAGTGGGGCTATACCGTCGTGTTCGTCGATCATAATCTCGATGTGACATTTCCGCACGCCGACAGGGTTATTGTGGTTGCGGGTGGCCGTATTATCGCCGATACGCCGCCTTCGAAGCTGTACGATCAGCCGGGGATTAGCGAGTTACTGCCAATGCCGCAGGTAATCGAAATTGCACGACAGCTTGGTGTGCGCAAGACGGATGGAGGCGACCCTCTGACCGTAGCTGAGCTGGAGAAAGAAATGTTACGAGGAGGCGTTAGCCGCTTTCTCGATGGGGCAGGCCGTCATCCTGTGCTCGGGCCGGAACCGCAGGTGCAAGCGCCGCCGGGAAAACCGATCATTGAACTGAAGCAAGTCATGTTTCGCTATAACAAATACGATGACGAGCTAGTCATCAAGCCCTTGGATTTGCGTATTCATCAAGGGGAATTTACGGCGATCATCGGGCACAATGGGGCAGGCAAGTCCACCTTGTGCAAATTAATCACCGGTTTGCTGAAGCCAAGAAGTGGGGAAGTATTGATCTATGGGAAATCGGCGAATTCGTATCGGGGGGATCAGCGGGTAAGACATGTCGGTTTTGTTTTTCAAAACCCGGATTTTCAATTTGTAAGCCGCACGGTGTATGACGAAGTAGCCTACGGCTTGCAAATTCAGAAACTGAAGCCTGCAGAAATCGACGAACGAGTGCACCGAGTGACGAAGCTTTTGCAGATTGACAACTATTTGCAGGAGCATCCTCATTTTCTGAGCCGGGGGGAGCGGCGGAGGGTGGCGATTGCATCCATTCTCGCGCTGGAGCCGGAAGTGATCATATTGGATGAACCGACGACGGGCATCGACTCCTTGCGTTCCCGGGAGATGATGAATTATATCCGTACCTTGTGGGAACACGGACATACTATTGTGCTGCTTACCCACGATATGCGGGTAGTGGCTGACTATGTCCCGAGAACGATCGTGATGTCAGACGGACAAATCCAATGGGATGGTCCGACCGGTCACATTTTTGCTAAAAAAGAGGAGCTTCACCGACATCACATTACGCTGCCGCCTGTAGTCGATCTCTCGTTCGGTTTGGGATGGTCCGTACCGTCTTTGTCCTCGGACGACTTTGTATCTCGAATTCATGGTGCGGCAGACGCGAAACTGGCATCAGCTGGAGGGATCAGATGAACCGTCCGTTTCGAATCATGATGTTGGGCGTGGGGAACGGATTCTGCAAGTCGACGTACCATAACAATGCGTTGATTGAGACGCAGGGGCAGCTGTTCATGATTGATTGCGGGGCTTTGGCATGGCATAGCTTGCACGAAGCAGGCTATGGCTTTGACGATATCGAGGGAATTTTCATCACTCATCTCCATTACGACCATTGCGGAGGTTTGGAGGAAGCAGCTTTGTACGGTTCTTATGCGGCCCATAGAAAGATGAAGCTGTTCGTTCCAACCCCGCTGAAAGGCATTTTGTGGGAGCGGTACCTTCGAGGGACGCTGGAGAACGTGACGGAAGGCAAAACAAGCCTTGACGATTATTTTGAGGTCCAGTGGGTGAAGGAAGATGAGCTGTTTTCGTTTTGTTCCTCAGGCAACTCGGAAACCGATTGGATGCCGCAAGCTTCGACGGCCCGTTGGATTCAGACGTGTCATGTTCCGTCCAAGTTCAGTTGTTCGTTGATCCTGGAGGAGCGATTCTTTTATAGCTCGGATATGCAGGCGGATCAGGAGCTGGTCTGCGGACTATTCAGTCAGGGTATCGAAACGTTTTATCATGATTCATGCTTCACTCCCAATCCCGTTCACGCGGATTTCGATACATTATGTGAATACCCGGAAGAAATACGAAACCGATTGTATTTAATGCACTACGGAGAAGCTCCTATCGGAATGACGGGAACCGGTTTGCAGGGCATGACACTTTTACGGCAGCATGAATGGTTGTCCTGGTAAGCGGGGCGGGAAGGGATTTGTAAAGACGATCAAGGAGGGAGCAGAATGAAGCGATTATTTCCCTTTGTTCGAATGGCTTTACCTGAATGGTTTGAGCCTGCGGTAGAGAAAGTTTGGCTGAAAATGAACGATGACGCCACCGGGCACGATTTTCTGCATGCCGTTCGCGTGATGGAGCTGGCTGTGGACATAGCCAGTCAGCTTGGAGCGGATCGAGATATTGCGATGACAGCCGGGTTGCTGCACGATTATTACCGTAAAGAGGAAAAACAAACAGGACGACTCCATTACGGGTTGGAAGCCATCGATGGATTGCGCCGGGAGTTTGGGCCGCTATTGCTGCCGCATCTGGAAGAAGTGCGATTCGAGCGTGTCATGGATGTAATAGCACGGCACGAAGAGTATGATTTCTCCCGAGGTGAATCCGGTGGAATCCAATTGTCCTTAGACCATCAAATTGTGCAAGACGCGGATCGGATTGATGCGATCGGAGCTGTAGGTATCGCAAGAACTTTTATGTTCGGCGGGGTTCACGGACTGCCGCTGGTGGAGGACGGATCATTGCCCGATGCCGTGTTCGATCCGACATTACGACCTCAAGGTTCGGTATATCGCCACTTTTACGAAAAACTACTACACCTTTCGAATGGAATGCATACGATAATTGGTAAGCGAATAGCCTCTGAACGGCATCAATTTCTTGTCTGTTACATTAAACAATTGAAGCACGAGCTGATGCTGGAGCCTGGTGATTTGGATAAATACAACTAAGCGCACTTGGTGAAGGAAAATAAAGTTTGTTAGTGGAAAATAAAGTGCATTAGTGAGCATTTAAGTTCGTTAGTGGAAAATAAAGTTCGTTAGCGGTTGTTTGCTTTAGTAAACAACCGCTTTTTATATTTTTTCGTACATCAAACCTTACTTTTTGGTTGTCGGCAGTGTGCATGGAATCTTAAGGCGCGATGATGCCTGGTGAGACAGTGAGACCTGCACCCTAACATAAAGATGATGAAGAAATAATTAGGTATAATCAAAAAGTAATGATGACATGAGATGAAAAAGGTCAGACCCCGCATTTTACTGATGTAGGTTTTGATCTTTTTTTATTGTTGATCTCGCCATCGTGTTCGAATGGAATCATCAGTATCTCGATTTTTGTCATGTAAATGCAAGAGGAATTAAAAATTATTGCTCGTGAACATACGCCAACACTGCGTGGTCACCTCCAACATAATTTATAAGAAAAACATTCCTGGTCGTTAAAATGATTCAAACGACTCAGTCATGATGCACCGCGGAATAAGTAATTTGTTGATTAATGTTTTGAACCTATCTTATTTGGAGGAAGCAAAATGAGAAAGTCAATTAGAAAATTGATTAAAGGGAAACAAGTCTTCGGGGAAGGCGCTAGTCGAATTGTATATGATCTGGGTAATGGCTATGTTTTAAAGGTAGCTAAATCAAAAAAGGCGATCAAATACAACAAAAGAGAAATCAGAATATATAAATCAGTTCCCTCTACGATTAAAAAACATCTTGCCGAAATAATACACTATGGTAGAAGTTGGTTGATTATGAAAAAATACGATCGTAAATTTCCCAAGTCGCGCCAGTATGTAAGCAAATTAAACACATTGAAATCCAAATTTAGGAAAAACGGAATCACTCCGTTTGACATAACACGTGATAACTTACGTTTAAATACTAGCGGAAAGATCAAGGTGATCGATTATGGAAATTTTAAGTTGCATAACAGGAGGAGAGGCTGAAATCCGCGATTTACTAACCTGTTATATTAAGTTTTTTCCCGATGGACAGGGAGTTGGATCACTGCGTACTACCGATGATGCTGAGTAATTTCGGAAGAGGGGATGGCAGTAACATAACATCGCTCTTGCTATAGAACCTGTTTCAAGCTGCGAACGTTGAGTTATATAGAACTCGCCAGTGGCCATTTATTTCTTCGAGAAACGAATAATCGCCCTCTAACTTGCCTTTTGGCGAGGTAAAGGACGATCTTTTTACGTTCTGTGTTCGGTATTTCTCCTGTTTTGAGGGGATTTCGATGATTTATACGCTATACCTTGTTTGTTTTATCGTCGTTATTATTTCGGGCTTTTACTTTTGAAGTGAATCCGGGATCATTTGACAAAATGAACGGGTTTTAAATCTGGAGTTATTTTTTTGAATCTAAATCCTCTTCTCTTCAAGAATAAGAGGATTTTTGGTAATATTTCAGCCGTTTCTTTAAGATCGTGCATCAATATGACTGGACGAACCATCGCTTTCTCCATTCGAAGAGTCCCCTTTTTCACCATAACGATGGAGTATCGGTTCTTGTATTTCCAATCCTTACTGTCTACATTCCAATCCCACAGCCGATAGCCTGCTTTCTTGAGCGCTTTGAAATAAGCAGGCTTGAGATGGGGCAAGCTTTCGTAAGGGGTACGGACCAAATAGCTGGTTTTGCCGGTTGCTCTTTTTAAAGTGCGGCGGGTCTGATCGAGTTCACGGACGACAGAGCGTTTCGAAGCATAGAATCGATTGACTTTATGGGTAACTCCGTGCAACCCGACGGCATGGCCTTGCCGGATCATGGCTCTTACTGTGCAGGGATACCGGCGAATATGGGGCTCCAGCATAAAAAAGGAAGCCTTTGCCCGATGACGGGCAAGTATGTTCAATAATGCCAGCGTCACCTCGTTCGGACCGTCGTCGAAGGTAAGATATGCTACCTTATGCGAGGGTCGGACTCGTTTGCCAAAAAGGAACTGATCATCATTATCAATAACAACGATATTCCGGTAAGGCCGTACAGAGCAATGGTCAAGAAGTATAGGAATATCAGAGTGTACAGGAAAAAGGAAATCACCACGCTAGGAAAGTGCCTTAACTTCGGAATAAGGGAATCGAAGTACTCGCATATAGCCAAATTTGACGACGATGATTATTACGCTCCTCGATACTTGTCGGATGCCATGAATCTGTTTCGGAGCAAAAAGGTGGATGTCGTAGGAAAAAGAGCCCATTTCCTCTGGTTGGACGGAAAAAAGGTTCTGATTTTGCGCAACCCAAATAGGCAGTATCAACGAGTTCGAATTTTACCCGGAGCTACGCTGGTATTCAAAAAAAGTGTCTTCCGTAAGGTTCGTTTCTCCAATGTAGATGTAGGCGAGGACGATAAGTTCTGCCAAAAATGCCGGGCAAAGGGCTATACGGTTTATTCGAGAGGAAAGTATAATTTTGCAGCACTGCGCAGGAAACATTCTAGAGATCATACATGGATTATTAGCGAGAAGAAACTGTTGTCAGGTAATGTGAAGGTGATACGAAACGTTAAGAATTATAAAAAGTTTGTAACCAGAAATAAATAAACATTCCGGAGTATGCGGCTCCGAATCGTCGGGTACGTTTACTTACATATGCCCCCATAGCCTTAAAAAACTTTATTTTCAGTTTACCAATTAATATTTCCACCACAATAAAAAACTTATTTCATTTGAAAGCTAATTGAAACGCCTTGAAAACCCAGTAAAATCAACATATCCATAAAACAATCCTATTTAGACATCAGCACTGATTTATATGAAAACCGGGTATTGTCAACAGTTGTACGAGCAATGCGTGAATCGTTGTCACCATTTCGCCAGAAACGATGTGAGCACTATCACATTAGTATCCTCCCGCTTCTGATAAGCTAATCATTGTAAGAGTAAATAGCGAATCACTGAATGGAGGATGCATCATGTTTTGTTACCAATGCGAACAAACACCGAACGGTGGCTGTAAGGTTGTCGGGGTATGCGGAAAAGACGAGACGATCGCAAGCTTGCAGGATACGATCATTTTTGCATTAAAGGGAATAGCTGCCTATGCGACGCACGCCAGACAGCTTGGTTATACCGACCCGGAAGTTGATAAAATAACGCACGAAGCACTTTATCTGACATTGACCAACTCCAATTTCAATCTGCAGGAGCACCTGGATATGGCCAGAAGGTCGGCAATGCCGCGGTGCGGATCATGGATGTGCTCGACCGGGCGCATACGACGCACTTCGGTATTCCGCAGCCGGTTACGGTACCGCAGAATAAGATTGAGGGCAAGTGCATCGTCGTGACGGGGCACAACCTGTATGCGCTGGAAGAGCTGCTTAAGCAGACGGAAGGCAAAGGCATCAATATCTATACCCACTCCGAAATGCTGCCGGCACACGGATATCCGAAGCTGAAGCAATATGCGCACTTAAAAGGAAACATCGGGAAAGCCTGGTATGACCAACGCCGGCTGTTCGAGCAGTTCCCGGGAGCGATTCTCGCGACGACAAACTGCGTTATGCCGATCAAGGGCACCTATGCGGACCGCTTCTTCTCCTATGAGGTAGCCGGGCTTGAGAACGTTACGAAAATCGTCGGCGAGGATTTCTCGCCGCTGATCGAGCGGGCGCTCGAGCTGCCGGGGGCGAATATCGACTCCGAGCAAGTGCTGACCACCGGCTACCACCACGAAACCGTCATCGGGCTTGCGCCGGAAATCATTCAAGCGGTCAAAGACGGCCTGATCAAACGTTTCTTCGTCATCGCCGGCTGCGACGCCCCGGGCAAAGGCGGTGAGTATTACCGCGAGCTGGCGACATCGCTTCCGAACGACACGGTCATCCTGACGACGTCCTGCGGCAAGTTCCGCTTTAATGATGTGGATTACGGCACGGTTGCCGGCACCGGTATCCCGCGGTACATCGATTTGGGCCAGTGCAACAACTCCGGCTCCACGGTCAAAATCGCGCTGGCGCTCGCCGACGCCTTTGGCTGCAGTGTCAACGAACTGCCGGTGAGCATCGTGCTGTCGTGGTTCGAACAGAAGGCCGTCGCCATTCTGTTAGGCTTGTTCAGCCTCGGAATCCAGGATATCCGTATCGGCCCGAAGGCGCCGGAGTTCATTAACGAAGGTGTCATGAACGTACTCGTCGAGAAATTCGGCCTGAAGCTGATCGGCGATGCGCAAGAGGACATGGCGGCCATGCTTTCGCTGCACTAATCCGATTATGACGTTGCAAAGACGAAAAATCCCCCCGCTCCGGCAATTATCGCGCTGGAACGGGGGAATTTTATTTGGTCAAACCGAACCTGGATCAATTCCGGATGCTTAGGTGGTAAGGCGACGTACATGGTCCGCCAAACTCCCCTGACAGGATGGCTGTCTTACAAACTTTTCAGGCAGACGTCTTGGCTATATAATAAGTTTATAAAATTTATGGGTCATGAAATGATTCAGTTTTTTCTTATTTTACTTTGTGGAGGAGAGATAACGATGTTTAACTTTATTGACCCGCCAGTAATACCTCAACAGTAGAATCTACTGTCAAGGTACTTACATGAGGTTTGCTAGTCCTTTCCAAAGATTCTACTGTATGCATGTGGCAGCCGGCAACTCATAGGTCGCACCATCATATCTAGTAGAAAGCGGGAAATGAAGTGAAAGAAAAAATATATTTCATCTTGTCGATGGTAATCTTCGGTGCAGTTGGAGTTTTTGCCAAGTATATTGATTTGGCTTCAAGTGAAATAGCTTTATTCATGAGTCTGATTGGCAGCTTGTTTCTGTTCATCATCTGCATCTGTACCAAGCGTAAAATATCGTGGCAAAACATTAAAATGAATGCTCCTGTACTATTACTCGCAAGCTTCGCCTTGGGTGGAAATTGGATCTTTCTTTTTCAGTCTTATAAGGAAACCACAATCGCGAATGCAGCTTTAAGCTATTATTTTGCTCCCGTTTTGGTCATTATGATGTCGCCTATTGTACTGAAAGAAAAACTTTCACTCAAAAAAGTGATATGTGTCGGAATGGCTCTTTTCGGATTGATTTTAATTGTGCAAAGCGGCAGTACTGGGGGAGCCGAACATCATCTGCTCGGTATCCTTTATGGACTTATTGCGGCAGCTTTTTATGCAATTCTGACCTTGGCCAACAAATTTATCCGAAATATAAAGGATGACCTTATTTCAAATATTAGGCGCTCTCCTGTTACTGGGATCAACGTTTATAAGCGAAGCAAACAGGAATATAAAAGTTCCTTACGGGAATAGAACATCTACCTAGTGAATTGATTAAGACTCAAAACCCCACAAGCTGGTGCCCGTACTCTAACGGCGTAAGCTTGTTGAGGTTTAACCGTGCCAACCATCTCAAACTTGAAGGCAAACCGTTTTCCATTGAAACCTTGGCATACGGCTTTGTCGATGTAATATCAGTGCTGGCAGCTTATATTATGACAGATGCAGAAGTAAAACTAGAGGTGTTGATCTTGCAATGAAAAAAGCTCGCAAAATTTGCCCATTGGCGATAATTTCTAGGAGTGACGGAAAGCGAAGATTTACTTTACTGGCTGTCACAGCCGTTTTAATGTTATCCGTTTGCTCAGGGTTCCTGCTGTATCAACCATTAATGGTTGCCTCGGGCTTTACCAGTCATCAAATCTGTTCCGAAACTTTTGTCTCGGGCCTGAATTCCGATCAGATCTACGCCGATATGGTGAAGCCGACCGGAGCCATTCGTTTTATCGATAGCTTGATGCGATACAACGTTGACCGTGAAAAGCGCGAAGTGACAACGACTGTGGCAGGAATGTACAAAACTCAGGCAGTGTATGGGGAGGGGATGGGTTGCTTGTTGGTGCATGAGCCCGAGGACGTCAATCTGGCCACGGCTGCTGACTTCAATTCCACAGTCGGCCTATCGGGTTCGCAGGCCCCTGAGATAGCGGGACCCGCTGTTGTTGGTATAAAGAAATTATTAGTAGATCACAATAATGTGGATATATCTGGGTCATTATGCTGGCGGAGCTGATTCTTCCGTTGCGCGGATCTTATTATGCGGAAAAATAAGTATCGCAACATAAGCATATTTTGAGCATCAGCCGGATAGTAATAGATTAATAGAATGTCGGTTATTCTATGAATCGGGTGGTGCATGTACGATGTTCCCTTTGAAAAGGCGTTTTTCTTTGATTATAGTTGGAGTTCTGGTTACCATTGCAATTCTTTGTTTAACAGCATTTGCTGTTCTCCAGAAATTGGAAACGACCGCTCAGACGAGCTCTGAACCGCAGCAGACGATGCCGACATGGACCCAAGAACCGTCAAAGCCTACTCAAGCGTCTGCTTTAGGTGGGCAGCAGGAACCACCACAAATCATTGAGCCTGTTCTAATAATGGAGCCAATTCAGCACCCTCTGGCGGCGCCTAGTTCAGCAGTTGTAGACGCCATATATAAGACGCCGCCTTTTCTTTCCAAAGTAAGTATACCGGTGCTAAACTATCATAGCGTTACGATTCAGCCCGGCAATAGAGCCGCAATCACTCCGAAAAAGCTGGAAGAACAGATGCAATACTTAGCGGAACAAGGCTATACGACGTTGTCTTTGAAAGAATTCATAGACATTTGGGAAGGCCGCGTCAGTCCGCCGACCAAACCGGTACTTCTAACGTTCGATGACGGGTACAAAGACAATTACACCACTGCCATGCCTATTCTAAAAAAGTATGAGTTCCGCGCCACTCTATTTATGTCCCCGGGTATGGTGGATGACGGGTATTTTTTAAACTGGGATGAGGTAAAAGAAATGCATCAGGTCGGCTGGGACATACAGCCCCACGGTATGACTCATCCGCATTTGCCAAGGCTGAGCGCTGAGAAACAAGAGCACGAAATTATGGAGGGCCGTCATCAAATCGAAGAGCAGCTGGAGATAACGGCAGACGTCTTTTGTTACCCATACGGGGAACGAAATCAAGTCACCTTGAACATTTTGAAGGAGAACCAATTCCGTTATGCTTTCACGATCGATCAGGGGAAGGCTGCGCCGGACCAGAACCCTTTGCTGCTCCGTAGACTATTTGTCGATGGCGAACAAGGATTAAGCAGCTTTAAGGCATTGTTAAAATAATATTGGGGGAAGTGCAATGATATACTGCTAGAAGGCTGCCGCTCGAATCGGCGGCCTGAGGGACGGGTACGTTAGTGGAATAATCAAACTAAGACGCGGCTCCCGGCAAAATTCGGCAGCCGCGTTATGCTAACTGGCAGTTATCTTCAAATTATTGTGTTAGAATATGGATAAGCGTTTTTGGAATAAATTCAATAAGAGGCGACCACAGATAGGTAGTCTTAATGTTCTATTGGACAGTATGATAACATTTGCGGAGGGTACTGATATGCTGGAGATAGTAAAGAACGTACTCGAAGACATGAATAAGCAGTTAAATCGCATTATAAAGAGCCTTGATAATCTTGATGATGATTTGATTTGGAAAAAAACGGGGTCTTCGACCAATAGTATTGGAAACCTCTGCTTACATTTAGCAGGAAACGAGTATCAAAATTTCGTAAGTGCAATCGGTAACAATCCGTTCATTAGAGAACGCTCCCGAGGAGAATTTGTACCTGAAGGCGGTATGACTAGGGATGAATTAAAAAACCTACTTCAGAGAACACGCTCTGATTCGACTAGCACATTATCAAACTTATCCGAGAAGGATTTAAATAGGGAAGTAATTATTAGGTATTCTTTAGAGGATTGGAATAAGATGCATCGAGTTAATGCGTCGGAAGACGAGACCTACGATATTAGAGTCATAAGACTTCTGCTCATTCAAGTTGCTGCGCACTATGGTTATCATACTGGGCAAATTGTATTTCTCACCAAACTATTGAAAGATATTGATGAAAACATTACGGGACAGTACCATTAATCATTAAACTTGGCGATGGAACTGATCCATCGCTTGTTTTCGTTTCTGTACACTCCGTTCAACGGGCAGGATAGCGTAGTAAGCCATTCCAACATATGGTTGTATCAACGGCACTGGGGCAGCTGATACGTAGACTGGCAAGCCGCCGTCAAAGCGCATCGCAGCGCATGCCGTTGATGTAGTAACCTTCCTCGCTATACACTTTGAAGGCAATTTCCACCTCCGGCACGCCCGCTGCAAGCAAATGCTTCGTTATCGTTTCGGCGAAACGGTCTCTCGTTTGCATCCCGCGTTCGAACCAGGCGACTTCGACGAACGGATACGTATCCACACGCTTACCGTCCATCGCAGAAACAGTCTGCAGGCAATCGAAGGTAAAATTATCTGTGCCGCAGCCGCACACGTCGGCTAATTGTCGTACTAACGCTTCGCTGATCGCGATCACTCGTTCCGGTGCAATTCCTCTTATCGTCAGTTGGGGCAATGTCAGCGACCTCCTTTTTGACCAGTATAACATGAGTCATCTATGTATGATAATTTTGCCGAAAACGGTCGTGAATCCGTTGATGTAGAAAGTAGCGTTTAAAATATTATTACCACTACGCCGAGCGGAACAAAGGAGCATACGTATCCCATTGAGTTGTTAGATTGTATGATTGACTTCGTTTAGCAAACATAAGGCTTCGGAAATTCAAAGACAATCATAAAACGATACTTAAGAGAAGTCTTTTGTACGGTAAACCGCATCATAAATCATTGCGCTAACGGAGTACGATAGCACAATAATCCACACCATGATAAAGCTGCCGCGTTGAACGGCAGCTTTGTTACGCTAACGGGCAGCTATCTTCAATGTTCCTTTATGGTAACATAGGGATAAACATACAATCGGATTGAGGGGAAACCGATGATAATAAGAGAAGCTCACATTGAGGATGCAGAAAAAATCGCAAAAGTTCATGTTGATAGCTGGAAAACCACTTATAAAGGCATTATTTCCGAATCGTATTTGTCCAATCTCTCCGTTGAAAAGAGAATGAAAAGTTGGTTGTGGACATTTGAGAATCTAAACGTTGACGAAAAGATATTCGTCGCAGAAGACATGGCAGGTAATATCGTTGGATTTTCGAATGGGGGTCGAAGACGGAATAACGAATTTGAACATGATGGTGAGCTATTTGCAATCTATCTACTAAAGGATTACCAACGAATAGGGTTAGGAAAAAAACTCTTTAATTCGGTTGTAGAATCATTAAAAGATAATGGTTACATAAAAATGAAGGAGCCCTATCGTGCACCCTTCCTTTGGCTGCAAGTTTCAAAAACGTTCAAATTCCTGTTCAGCAAGGAATCAAGCTGTTCTTTGCCAGATGAAACCTACGGAAATCCTTTGTCAGGTATTTTATGTCCTTCTCGATCTTTCTGGTGATTTCCGGATCGTTATACTCCAAAATCATTTCTACATGCCGGTCTAATGTTTCTTTAATTTCAAGCAACCAGAACGGATAGTTATTGGGTTGCAGCTCGTGTAAATCCTCGGCAAAAGCTTCGGACAAAACACGAATATTCGGTGTATCTAACCATTTGTGAACGGCAAAAAAGGCAGGTGTGAAATCTTCCCGGAATTCTTGTCCTGGAACTTGCTCCCAAAATTCTATCCATTCATTTATCAAGCCAGCTTCATACAAGATAAACTTTAGAAACCCGCATAGCCAAGCCGTGCAACTCGTATTCCGTTGTTGACAGCCGACACCATGGTTCAAAAAGCCGCAGCCTATGCAGCAAGAGCCGCCGCCAGAAATACACACTTTACAGATATGATCGGCCCCAGCCCCACTGAGAAATTCCAATCCAACTTCGATTACTTTTTGTTTTGTTGTAATGCGCAATCTCTCATTTAATTGTTTCGGTCGGGTGGCCGAGTTGTTTTTTTGGTCAGACTGTAGTAATCCCTTATTGATTAAGGGATAGTCTCCCTGTGAGATATTTAAAAATTTAGTCATGTGCGCAGCACCTTTCATATTTTACAAAAACTGAATATCCGAGAAACTAATATTTGATTATTTGAATATAATATTATACGCCCAAGGGCTGTTTTACAACCAGCTTTTTATATGTGGTATTATTATTTGTATATATTTAGATCTTCAAAATTTTTAAGGGGATTAGATGATGAATCGCGATATTCAGCAATTTAAAGCGGAATTTTTTAAAGCGTTGGCTCATCCCATGCGTATTCGGATCCTTGAGGTGCTCTGCGAGGGAGATAAAAATGTCAATGAATTGCAGACTATATTGGGAAGTGAAGGCTCAGCTGTCTCGCAGCAGCTAGCCGTACTTCGAAATAAAAATGTGGTTAGCGGAACAAAAGAGGGGACTTCCGTTATTTATTCCCTTCGAGATCCCCTCATAAAGGAGCTGCTTAGGGTTGCCAAAATTATTTTTGACAATCATCTGGTAGACGCTATTTCGTTGTTGGAAAACATAAGAAATGAATAAAAAGACAAGTAAGGAGGGAATCTTGAAATCCAACAAGATAGCCTTGTTTTTATTGTGCGAAAAGGGCATTTTTGCATGTAAAAGGCAGTTATTTGTTCATTGACAGGAACGATTGATGGGTGTATATTTCCCGTATATTCAAATAATCAAATATATAAAGAAGAAGGGTTTTTATGAAATGGTCAGGAAGATTTGAAGGATACAACAGCCAAGCGCTACGTCGGGATCTCGTTGCAGGGTTGATTGTCGGTGTCGTAGCCATTCCGCTTGCCATGTCTTTTGCTATTGCTTCCGGGGTAAAACCTCAGTTTGGAATTTATACGACCATTGTAGCAGGATTCCTCATTTCTTTGCTTGGTGGTTCCAAGTTTCAGATTGGCGGTCCAACCGGAGCCTTTGTTCCGATCTTATTAGGTATTGTCCTGCAGTACGGATATGAAAATTTGCTCCTCGCTGGCATTATCGCAGGGATTATTCTTGTTTTGATGGGTATTTTCAAGCTTGGCATCTTGATTCAATTTATTCCCCGCCCCGTTACGATCGGGTTTACGTCAGGTATCGCTGTTATCATCTTTTCCGGACAAATCGCGAATTTCTTTGGATTGCGAAATATGAAGAGTCATGAAGACTTTTTGTCCAATATGAAAGAAATCGGAACCCATCTTTACACTTTGAATATGTACAGTGTCATTACTGCTGTCGTTAGTCTTGTCGTCATAATCTTTCTTCCCAAAGTCTTTCCGAAAATTCCGGCGTCGTTAGTCGGTCTTATCGTTTCAAGCATTGTTGCGGCTTTATTCTTTAGCGGAAAGGTGGAAACCATTGGTTCGACCTATGGCGCGATTCCAAGCACATTGCCGACTCTTTCTATTCCACATTTTTCGCTGGAAAAGATACAACAACTGCTCCCGCCCGCATTTGTTATTGCGATGCTGGGCGGAATTGAATCTCTGCTGTCAGCTGTTGTTGCAGATGGTATGTCAGGCAGCAAACATAATAGTAATCGTGAGCTCATTGGGCAAGGGATTGCCAATATCGCGGCTCCTCTTTTTGGCGGAATTCCGGCAACCGGGGCCATTGCACGGACGGCAACGAATATTAAAAACGGGGCTGCCTCACCTATATCGGGAATGGTACATGGGGTAGTCGTGTTGTTGGTCTTGATCCTATTCGCTCCTTTGGCGTCGGCCATTCCGCTATCCAGCATGGCACCGATCCTGATGGTGGTGGCCTGGAATATGAGCGAGCGGAAAGAATTCGCCCATGTGTTAAAAACGAAAACCAGCGATTCGATCATTTTAGTGATTACGTTCCTTCTTACGGTATTAACGAATCTGACTACAGCCGTTGAGGTGGGATTGCTCCTTGCCGTTATTGTCTTTGTGAAACGCATGCGGGATATCCTTACGGTTACAAAAGTTTTACCCGACCCATCGATGAAGAACGAGAAGGTAAAGTCTTATATGGTAAACGAAGGCCATGACTGCCCACAAGTTGGCATTTATACGATTGAGGGACCCCTTTTCTTTGGCGCGGCCAATATGTTTGAAAAATCGATTATGGACACACTTCGCTTGCATCCGAAAGTGTTGCTGCTTCGAATGGGAAAAGTACCTTTCATGGATGCTACCGGCGAATCGAACCTTGCCAGTATCGTGAAGCATTTTAAAAAATCCGGAGGCAGTGTGCTCCTTTCAGGCATTCAACCTCAACCCAAAGCCTATTTAAAAAAGACCGGATTAGATCAAATTATTGGAGAAGACCACTTCTTTGACCATACCGGTGAAGCTATCACCTATGCGTTAAATAAATTGGATTACAACAAATGTTTAGGCTGCAAACATTTCGCTTTTCGTGAATGCGCCGGGTTATCTTCTCGTACCGGGCAACAGCAGGTTATGGAGCACTCAACCGAAAAAGCTTCCAAGCAAGTGCTGGTCGCGCATAAACCTTAGATTCATCCAATATCCGCTAAGACCCTACTCATCTTTTATCGTTGAGGACTCATCATGGATCAGAATTTTATCGAAGATGAACGAAGTTCACCCTTATCACCAATCAGAAAACTTAAAAGATTACAAACATTTCATACTATCTTTTCATGATTCAACATTTGAATGTATAGCACGTGATTTTAAGATTGAGGTTATTTTAGGCTCAATGCACCAAGCGATCGATGTCATGCGCGAAAAACTAAAGTGATATTTTGGTTCTTAAGCTTAAGGCGTTAACGGGTACGCTTGTGAAATAAAAAAACAGCGAGGCGACCGACATAGCTTTTCAGCCGCCTCGCTGAACTAAATGGAGAACTTGCGCTCAATAAAAATCATTGCTGCCAAAAATGACCGGCAGCATCATTTATTATTTAAATGAACGACCGAATATTCCCAGTATATTTGATTAATTTGGATAAATGTATAGAAGGAGCGCTCAGTCATGCATAACGTGTTAAATCTGATATTCCCTATCGTCGCAGACAACCATTATCAAGGTAGTCAAATAGCGTCTATCGCGTTTTTGCTGCTTGCCATCATTGGTATCGTTAGAAGTTGTATTCATTTCTTTGCACCTGATGGTGGCGCTGGGACTATTGCGGGAATGGATTTATCAGTTCCTGGTGCAGATGGTATAAAATTCGCGTTTGCGTTGTGGGGAAGCGCTCAACTTCTCTATGCATTGATACAACTCGTCATCTTTTTTCGGTATAAAACCCTTATTCCCCTCATGTATTTGCTTATGTTCCTCGAAATTGTATTACGAATGATGGCAGGGAGAATGAAACCTGTCCGTTTCTCCCATACGCCTCCAGGACAAGTTGGAAATTACATATTACTTCCTTTGTCGGCAATCCTATTCTACCTGTCTTTGTAGATAAGATACACCTAAACGCATATAGTTGCTCTGTGACTACGTACTGACGAAATCACCACGTTAGTCTACTGAAGTAACGGGCAGGTTTCTGTAATAGCTCTTCCAATTCCAACTGTAAATCCTTGCTTATTGATCCCATTGGTAAACGTAAGGTGTCTGATGCCAAGAGGCCTTGGTTAGCAAGAACCCACTTTATTGGAGAAGGATTTGACTCTTGAAATAACCTCTTGATCAAAGGAACTAGGGAATCAAAAACCTTTTTCGCATGGGAATACTTACCTTGATTGGAAAGCTGATACACTTGTAAGAAAAGTTCAGTTTGGATATTTGCTGAAGCTAAAATACCGCCAGAGGCACCATGCTTTAACATAGAATAAAAATGAAGATCTTCCCCGCAAAGTATAGGTTTCATATCCGATTTGGCGAGTTCAGAAACAAGATCGATGCCACCTGAACTATCTTTTAATCCGATCACACCATTTAGATCCAAAATTTTCCGTACTGTATCAGTGGTTAAATGAATACCCGTGCGACTAGGAACATCATAAGCAATTACCGGAATGCCTACTTGTACTACCCTACGGAAATGCTCAAGCACGCCTGCTTGTGACGGTCGATTATAATACGGTGTTACAACGAGGACTGCATCTGCCCCCAGTTTTCCCGCCAGTTCCGTACGTTTGACAGTAGATGCTGTGCTATTTGTTCCCGTGCCTACAACCACTGGTAACCGCTTCTGAAGCTTGTTCAGGCAAGCTTTCGTCAATTGCACGAGAGCCGTTACTTCTTCCCATAATAAAGTGGGAGATTCACCTGTGGTACCATTGATCACTAAGCCTTGAATGTCATGACTTAATAGCTTCTCCAAATAATATCGGTATGAATCCAAATCTAACTCTTCATTTGGTAAAAAAGGTGTAACGGCTGGCACATAAATCCCCACTAAATCCCGTTCAATCAGCATTGTATTTTCCCTCCAATTCTCCCTTATTGAATTATACTTTAACATGGTATTTTACATCGGTGTTATCTATAATAAATGATAGGTATTATCAATAATTTTGAAGTGGTGATAATTTGGATCTCACGTATTTTCAGACTTTTCGGGAAGTTGCATTCCATCAAAGCTTCACCAAAGCTGCAGTGGAACTTGGTTACGCTCAATCTAGTGTGACGATGCAAATTCAAAAGTTAGAGCAACTTTATGGCGTTAGGTTGTTCGAAAGGTATGGAAAAGGTCTTCGACTTACTTCCGCTGGGGAAGAGCTAATGAAAATTACTGTTCAAATGCTTAATTTATTTCAGCAGTCTAAGGAAATTCTGACCCTTCAAGGAGGTGGGACACTAACTATCGGTACAATTGATTCGCTGGCCTCTTACTATCTGCCTTCTTTGATCCAAACTATCCGCGAGAAATATCCTACTCTTACTATCAGACTTCAGCCGGACTGCGAAGCCTCCATAATAGAGAAAGTCAAGGAAGGTGAATTTGATATCGGACTCTTGCTTGAAAATAAGCCGTCTGATCCGGTTTTGCAATGGAGGAAAATCAGAGAAGAACCACTGGTTTTAATCGCGAGTCCTGATCATCCTTTATCCACTCTCCCTATAATTAACCTTGACCAACTTTATGATTTAGAATGGATTATGACTGAGGCGAGCTGTAATTACCGGATTATGTTAGAAAAGGTTCTTCGGGAACAAAGCGTCCCATACAAGATCGGATTAGAGTTGGGGAACCCCGAAGCGATTAAACGTTGTTTAATGTCAGGCTCCGGTATCTCATTACTTCCACGAATGGTGGTTCACGAAGAGATTCTACGAGAGGAATTAGTCGTCCTCCCATTTATCCATCCCGAAATTAGGTTGGATTTACAAATGGTTTTACACCCTAAGAAGTGGATTTCCCATTCATTAAAAGATTTTATGGAAATGTTACGCTAAAGGGTAACAAGAGTGCAGTGATGGAAGCGATCCATCGCTTGTTTTCGTTATTTGTGCTCTTCGTTCAACAAACGGGCAGGATTATGGAAGACTTGATTTCGAGATAATGATTAAGTGTTATGATTAATTCGGAACAGGACTTCTGTCGAATGTATGGGTTGTTTTGCTTGTAGCCAGATTGTTACCAGAGCACCATACATGGCAAATATCAAAGGAGGAAAATACAGTATGAAAATCATTGTTACCAGTATATTCGTACAAGATCAAGACAAGGCACTGGAGTTTTATTCAGAAACCTTGGGCTTTGTAAAAAAGCATGACGTTCCCGTAGGAGAATTTAGGTGGATAACGCTTGTTTCTCCCGAGGATCAAGACGGTACCGAGCTTTTGCTCGAACCGAATAACCATCCTGCCACCAAAGAGTATCAAAAGAAGATATTTGCTGAAGGCATCCCAGCAACAATGTTTGGCGTTGCAGATGTTCGCAAAGAGTACGAAAGATTATTGAAACACGGCGTAAAGTTTACCATGGAGCCGACAGAAATAGGCGAAGTTACATTGGCTATCTTCGACGATACATGCGGTAATCTTATTCAGATAATGCAGAAGTAACTTTATGACTTATGAGCATTGCTTCAGAATTAAGATATTCCGCTAACGGATACGATAGTATCAAGAAAGCAGGCTGACGGATTCATCGTCAGCCTGTTGAAGTACGGGCAGGATATCGCAAGTGAACAAATCATTATTTATCGCTTGAAAAGTGGTAGAATATAGGACGTTGATAGGATTCAATTATTCATGTTTTTCGAGGGGAGCCAAAAAATGATTCAATCAATTGTTCATATTGCTCTTGTGGTAAAAGATTATGATGAAGCAATAGAATTTTATACAGAGAAGCTGAACTTCACTTTAATTGAAGATACATATCAACCAGAACAAGATAAACGATGGGTAATAGTATCACCGCCAGGATCTGTGGGCACCACATTACTTCTGGCAAAAGCATCCAAAACGGAGCAAGAAGGGTTTATTGGAAATCAGACAGGAGGAAGAGTCTTTCTATTTTTAAACACAGATGATTTCTGGAGAGATTATAATGCAATGTTATCAAAGGGAATTGAATTCGTTAGAGAACCAAAAGAACAGGAATATGGGACTGTTGCCGTATTTAAAGACCTATATGGAAACTTATGGGATCTGTTGGAGTTAAATCAAGATCACCCGATTTCCAAGAGAATGAAATAGTTCCGCAATTCATTGTAGTAGGGCGGAGGTGAGTACTGCATTCGTTAATGTCTTTATCCTTTTTAGTTTCAATGATTGACTTGATTGTAGCGCTATCGTAAAATTTTGTTATGTTAATTTTAGGTAATGCACTTACTTAAAAGTAAGGGGATGATTTATCAATGATTCATCAGCGTGAATGTCCAGTTGAGACACTCATTCATGTTTTAGGTGGCAAATGGAAGCCAATGATTTTATGGCATTTGATTGAATCCAAAAAGAGATTCAACGATCTGGAAAAGCTTATACCTGATGTTTCACAAAAAATGCTTTCACAACATCTCCGAGATTTGGAACGAGAAGGCATAGTCGATAGAACGGTCTACCCTACTATCCCTCCAAAAGTAGAATATTCTCTTAGTGAATACGGCAGAACATTGATTCCTGTAGCAGAAGTCATGTGTGCTTGGGGAGAAAATCATAATAAGCGGAAATATGAAGAGTCAGCGTCATAAAGCTGGTTCAATGAACTTGTACACTAATTCAATCAACTCAAAACAAAAGCTGCCACGGGATTCCGGGCAGCTTTTGTTTACCTAGAGTCGCACTCCTGATATGAATTAATTATCGGGTTTGAGATAATAAAACTCCTTATAGTGTAGAATTGTCGCCAATCTGTCTTTAGAATTTTCCTGTCCTCCCGACCTCCGCGTATAATTATGGTATCCCTTTCTGTCATGCTTACTTTTAAGTAAGTACCCTACTTTAAAGTGGGTTCTTAACATAATTTTGAAGCGATGCTAAGCTTGAGTTAACCAAATATTGGGGTCCATTAAAGAGGAGGAAAGAACAATGAAAATTATTGTTTTTGGAGCGACGGGGAATACAGGGAAAAGAGTGTTGGTACAAGGGATAAAAATGGGGCATGAAATGACCGCATTTGTGCGAAATTCTGAGAAGCTTTATGATCAACTAGGTAAGCATTCCGCAAAGCATGTGAAGGTGATCGTGGACGATATTATGGACCCGGTGAGCGTCGGTGAGGCGCTCGCACATCAAGACGCCGCTATTATTGCAGCCGGCCATGCGGGCCAGGGAGAAGAGTTTGTTCGTATCGTCGATAACATTATAAGCCAATGTGAATTCCAACCTAGTTTCTCTGGGCGGGTATGGATAATGGGAGGAGCCGGCCTGTTGGATATTCCATATACTGATCTTATCGGCAACAATTTACCCGGCTTCCCACCTGAGTATAGAAATCACAACCGGAATTTCGAAAGGCTACAACAGACTCAACTCGATTGGTCCATTATGTGTCCGGGAACAATGATTGATTCGAGAGAGCATCCAGATCCGGTTCATCTACATGTAACAACGGAAACCTTGCCCGTTCCGATTCCGGAGACGATCAAGGAATATTCCGAGGCAGATATAGCCGGTCACTTGTTCAGCCGACTTCAAGAGCTGAATGTTGCTTATGACGATGTCGCAATATGTATGTTGGACCACCTTGAGCTCGGAGGAGCGTTTAAAAGAAAAAGGGTCGGTCTAGCCTATCAAAGCAATATTACGGTGCGCTGAGGAGAGGGGGGATCATGGGTTTGTTTGGATTACTGCTCGTTTTGCATATATTGGCTTCGATCGCCATAATTGGCCCCGCTTTCGTGATGCCCATCATTCGAAGATGCGCTAGAACCGTCGGCCAGCTGCACTTTGCTTTTGGTATAACGACCAAGCTTGCCATAATGCCTAAAATTGGCGGAGCCGTACTTATTTTAACCGGGGTTTGGCTTATGATCATAACCAAGATGGGGTTATCCCAAATGTGGCTGAATGTATCCATCCTTTTATCGCTGCTCATGGTCGTCATGATCGACGGATGGATCGAGCCGCGTATGAAAAAGATCAAAAAGATCATATCTGAAAGTCAAGACCAGGGTAATGAAATTCCCGCCGAGTTCGGACTGCTGATAAAAAAGATCGCACCAATCGAGACGGCAGCACAGCTGCTGATGATTGCCATATTGGTGCTTATGGTCGTTAAGCCATTTTAAAGAAGCCGATGGGAGCGTCCTAACCACATTTTGACCGCTAACGCATCGTAAACATCAGTAAAAGGACTTTCGAATGTGGAAAAGGCTGTGCTTGCTTTACGGAAGCTCCTTTTTTGGTTTATTGAAGTAACGGACAGGATAGCGTGGTCGATACATACTTCCTATCATATGGGAAATAAAGGGATTTTCAAAGTAGAATCGATTCTCAAGTCACGTTCGCTTGCGCTGGCCGATGCTTATTATTTTAGACCTTCAAAAGGGTGATTTGACAATGGACGCAAAAGCGAATGAAACAAAGCATTTGTGGAGTTAGTGTGCAATAGAGTATACCTAGGGGAAAAGTAATAACACGTTTCTTCTGTTCCTGCATGCCTTGAAATGCGAATCATGGATTTATGTGAACCAACGCTCCCAGTAATCCTCATTTCCATGGTGTTGAAATCTTGCGAATGAGTGAGCATATGTGAAGAAAATCCTAAAAACCGAGGGAATAGGGCAGTTGGGATTAGGACTAAAGTGATTGATGGTTGGGCCAGTAGAGTAGGGTCTGGTTCAGATCGATCCCAGGTTAATCATAACTGGGTAGAGGTCTACGTTGGCGGGCCATCTTTTACCTTTAATTACCGGACTAAATATTATGATCCGGACTTAACTACATTTTCTCAAGACCATATCAAAATTCGAGAAGAGAAATATTGATAATTAGATTGGTGTAAATTATCGTTTATACCTACACCAATAGTACTAATGTTTTTTCTTCGACTAACCAATTCACTAACAAGTATTTCCAATAGCCTCTGTCGAAGTATTAAAAACACACTTTGACGGAGGTATTCTTATGCCGTTACCAAAAAACAGAATCGTTCCTAAAGAGAAGAAGTACTTTCGCCCCGAGTTGGATCACTGTAGTTTTGCTTGTCCGGCCCGACAGCGGCAGGGCGAACAAGAGTATATGCGTTGCATGGGTGCGATCCGGCCGGTAATCAACCTGTGGGCGAGTTGGACCGCCAGGGCAATCCGCTTTGCCGCGCTTTTGTTAACCAGAGGTAAGCTGCTACCTATATAGTAAGGTATTAGATCCCGTGCAGGAGGAATCAAAAGTTGGTGGAAGTCGACCCTAACAGTTACGCAACTCGGATTGCCGCAGCATAAAGCGCAGACGGATGCGGGCCGAATGGAGCCAGATGAAAGATGGATCTACAGAAACGAGGTGAGCCGCGATGACAAAAAAACAAGCGAACATTGGCACTGAGAATACGATACCGTTAAATAAATCGGCCATGATGGTTTCGATCTTCATGGCTACCGCCTTAGTAGGGTGCGGCCAGACAACAACGCCACCGCAAAAGACACCGGCAAGTCCTGCCCAGCAGACGGCATCGACGCAGACAACGGCCAATCAGGACGCTCCGCCGTACGGGGGGACGATCATAGACTACTGCCGCGATGATAACGGAGACGGGCACTGCGACGATTCTGGCGAGAACTATGATAAGCAATACGCTTATACCCACGATGGACATCCGTATTATGGCCGGAGCGGCGCCGTCACGTCCGGGGTTATCGCGGCCGGCGCGCTGGCCGGTGCAGCTCTCGGCGCTGCGGCGATGACGGCAGGGAAGCCTACACAGCCGATCCCCAGCACTCCGCCGTCTGTATCCCTGCCTGTGACCAGCGTGGACCCGAAGAAGACGCCTCCTTCTATGGGAACTGGGACGCCTTCAACCGGAACGGCAGCTCCGACGACTTCGTCCCGAACCGGTTCGTTCAGCACCGGTTCGGGAAGTCAAACTGATGCGGACAAGAAGAGCACGGGATCGACGACAAGCGAATAAACATCAAAGGTTTCAACCTCTAGCTCCGCTTCGAAGACGCCCTCAAAGTCCATAGGAAGTGTAGGAACGTCGAAAAGTGGATCAACGTCCAACGGGATATCCAACGGAGTGCCAGGTTCCAGGGGCGGAATAGGAAGCTCTTCTTCTGGTTCCAGCAGCTAAACCAGCTCGTTGACGAATAGAAGCCGGGACGAACCGGAAACCGGGTTTTCGGTAATGGGGGAAACAACGGAGACGGGGGCTGCGCATAAAGCTTACCTCTCTCTATACCGTCAGTTCCCTTTATGGCGAGCCGTACGTAGGCACTGAATGGTATAATCCCGAGTAGCAGAGCGTCATGATCTGGTTTCTGGCTAAAGAGACCGGCGGGCAGCTTTGTTCGGGAGACGACATCGACCAAGTAGGTTATTCTCTTACGAGGAGCTCCCCCGAATCGCTTTACCTGCACTTGAAATCGTGATTCGCAAATTGCTGGAGGAGCATCTCATTAACTAGCATCCTTACCCCACCACTCGTTTTGATAAAGCCATAGCCTGGTACAAAAAAAGATTGCCAACCATCCGGTCAAGAAGGTCGGATAGTGGCAATCTTTCTAATTTACGAACTCATTACGAGCTTGATTAGCTCAGCGTGGCAAGCGCCTCCCGCGTGAATGACAGCAGCTCATCGGTGCGGTTATCGCGGATCTTGGCCGCCCAGGCCGGGTCAGTCAGCAGTGCGCGACCAACGGCAACGAGGTCGAACTCGCCGCGCTCCAGACGCTCGATCAAGTTTTCGATGCCGGCAGCCTGCCCACCCTTGCCTTCCTCGAACAGACTGGTGAAAACGGAGTCAAGGCCGACGGAGCCTACCGTAATAGACGGCTTCCCTGTCAGTTTGCGGGTCCAGCCCGCCAGGTTGAGGTCGGATCCCTCGAACTCAGGCTCCCAGAAGCGGCGCGTGGAAGCATGGAAAATATCGACACCTGCCACAGACAGCGGTGCGAGGAAGCGCCCCAAGTCCTCCGGGTTCGCTGCCAGCTTGGCGTCGTAATGCATCGGCTTCCATTGGGAGAAGCGGAAGATAATCGGGAAGGCGGGGCCAACCGCGGCTCGCACCGCCTCGATAACCTCTACCGCGAATGTGGTGCGGCCAACCAGGTCGCCGCCATACTTATCCGTGCGCTTGTTGGTTACCTCCCAGAAAAACTGGTCAATGAGGTAACCGTGCGCGCCGTGGATTTCCACAGCATCAAAGCCGATACGCTTCGCGTCGGCTGCGGCTTGGGCGTAAGCCTGCACAAGACCGCGAATCTCCTCGACCGTCAACGGCTCAGATACCGGCTGGCCGGTCAGGCTCAGGCCCGATGGCCCGATCGGGTCAACATTCGAATCCGGAAATTTTTCCTTATCGCGGGCCGTGCCGGTGTGCCAGATCTGAGGAGCGATTTTGCCGCCGGCTTCATGCACCTCGCGGACAACGTGCGACCATCCTTCTAGCGCTTCCTCACCGTAAAAATGAGGTACGCCGTGATCGGCAGCTGCAGCCGGATGGTTAATGACCGTTCCTTCAGTGATGATGAGGCCGACGTCATTTTTCGCTCTGCGGCGGTAATATCCGGCCACATCGGGACCTGGAACGCCTTTCGGCGAAAAGCATCGGGTCATAGGGGCCATAACGATACGATTTTTAAGCTTCAATCGGCCGTCTTCAAAAGGTTTGAACAAAGCCTCTGCTGTTTTGGATATAGTCATCTTTCTCTCCTCCTGCCTAGAAAGTGTTTATTTATCTATAAATACAAATATATAGGTTAATAGATCAAAATGCAAATTTTTCGGAGAAGCTTTGACTACTTGTTATTGACTTGCAGCCCGGCTGTGAAGCTTTCTAAGAAGGCGGCAATCCCTTCTTCATTACGCCTGTAATAGGTCCATTGGCCGTAGCGTCGGGACTTCAGAAGTCCGGCTTTCTGCATGGAGGAGAGGTAAGAGGAGATGACCGACTGCGCAAGACCGGATTTTTCTTGATTGCTTCCCACGCAGACACCTCCAGGGAACTCTTCTTTGATAATGTTAGGCAGATTCTCGTTCATTTTTTCCGGCTCCCGCAGCCAGCAAAGAATGTTGAGACGAGTCTCATTAGACAAAGCCTTCAGTACGGCAAGCATATCCTCAGTATTCAATCCTCGACACCCATTCCTAGTTGTTTTTTCCCAGTATATCAAAAGTACTTCCCATGAGAAATATGATAACCACATTCGTATTTATTAAGACGGTGCAGAAGCGCCTTCATGTGTTGGAAAAAATGATTTACCTCAAACTGTACCGTGTAATGGGGGCGGCGGGCTGATTACACTAGAAGCATCGAAGTCAAGTTCGGCTGTTCGAGACATAGAAGCTGCAGCCGCGACTCGACGTTAAACGCCTTCGAAGCTAATTGCTTCACAATTTTTGAGGAGGATTCATCATTGAAATTGGAAACATTGAGCTGGAAGCCCGAATGGGAGCTGAAGTTTGCTGCATACCGGGACAAAGGCTGCATACCCGGTAGGGTTGCGCTGGAGCATAAACATATGTACCGCGTGTATACAGAGCATGGGGATTTGCTCACCGAGGTCTCGGGCAAAATGCGGCACACCGCGGCCGGCCGGGCCGACTATCCGGCTGTCGGAGACTGGGTCGCCGTTTCCGCACGTCTGGAGGAAGGCCGGGCGACGACCCACGGCGTGCTGCCCCGCCTCAGTAAGTTTTCGCGCAAAGCGGCCGGCAGCACGATTGAAGAACAAATTGTCGCCGCCAACATCGACACGGTATTTCTCGTTAATGCGCTCAATCAAGACTTTAATGTGCGCCGTATTGAAAGGTACATGATACTCGCTTGGGAAAGCGGCGCGAACCCGGTCATCGTGCTCAGCAAAGCCGATTTATGCGACGATGTTAAAGCGGCAGTGGCCGAGGTCGCAGCAGTTTCAGTCGGAGTGACTATTCATGTCATCAGCTCGATCGAGCAGCAAGGGCTGGAACAATTGACGCCATATCTCAAAGAAGGAACAACGGTCGCTCTGCTTGGCTCGTCCGGAGCCGCAAATCCACGCTGATCAACAGCCTTTACGGCAGTGTCATGCATGAGACGAACGATGTACGGCATGTGGATGACCGGGGCAAGCATACAACGACGTACCATGAAATGATCATCCTGCCGGACGGCGGACTGCTGATTGATACACCGGGGATGCGGGAGCTGCAAATGTGGGACGCCGACAGCGGCTTCAACGCTTCGTTTCAGGATATCGAAGCGTTGGCGGAGCAATGCCGCTTTCAGGATTGCCGGCATTTGAAGGAGCCGGGCTGCGCCGTCAAACTGGCTATTGCCGAAGATGAACTCAGCCGCGACCGCTACGACAATTACGTGAAGCTGCAAAAGGAGCTCGCCTACTTGGCCCGCAAAGAAAACCGCTCGGCTCAGCTCACGCAAAAAGACAAACGCAAGCCGATCCTGACACGAAAAGTGGCCGCCGACGAGGAATGAATTGCAGCGTATACGGAGCTTTGATTCAAAAGACGCCCTGCATCTCCATTAGTGATGGGGAAGTGCAAGGCGTTCTCGCGTTTGCTCGAGGGAACCAAGAAGCCGGCTTAGTGACTTAGCCGGCTTCAACTGCCACACATTTTGACCGTCCAGAAAATCCTATTCCGTTAATATACGGAAATGAATCTTATACATTAGCCAAAATGTAACGAAAAATAAACAGTTTTGTCAGAAAGTTTTGAACGTCTTATGTCGGCGAGTGGGATTGTGATTTAGATCACATTGACTAACCATCGATATCTTTAAGCTGAGTAACAGCTAGTGAAATACGAAGGGATGAGAATCGTTTCCGCCATCAAGAAGAGCGCTATCCGTACTCCGTCACTGGAGGCTGTTGACTCCTCTGGTTTGTTTCAAGAGTTACGAGTTTATGCAGCGCTGACGAAATCGCAAATCTTGATCATGCTACATTTTACATCGCTATGTGCAGCATACATCGCTAATTAAGGCATTCCTGATATAGCCGACTTTATCGTGGGCATGGATTATGACGTTCAATTCTCGTAGGCAGTTAATGAGGAGTAACAGACAGAAGGGAGAGGCCAATCATGAATCAAGAAAAAGAACAATCCGTACCAAGTGTAGGGATAATCCGATTCGCATGGATGACGATCGCCGCCGTCTTTCTCGTGAATCTATCCGGCTTTGTCGATACACAACCATGCTTAACGCGCGCGAACACCGAGCAAGCCGGTTATATGGAACGGCAGGCATGCGCGGGCGGGAAAAGGCAGCGCTTGATCAGCTCCGTCGGGCGATTCTGGAGCGACGACGGTGCGATTCCGTTACTCGAAGAGGCCTTCCCGAGGCGGACGGAAACCGGCACAGGCAAACGCAATTGGGGCTACCCGTTCCGTACCGGCCACTTCGATATAGACCGCGAAGATTCCGGACGATTACGGAGACGATGAGCGCGGACATTGGCGCGAAAACGGAACCGACGGTTCTAGTACGCAATTGCGCCTACGGGTAGTAACGGGGTAACTGTCGCCAAGGGCGAAGTATATGGATAAAAATGTGAGAACCCTCCGAATTGGAGGGTTCTTTTTATAAGTGTCAAGGTGGCGGGGCATTCCAAGACGCTGAAGACCTTATTTTTGTTCTTTCCGCCAGCTTAGTAATCGACTCAATGTCTTGATCGGTTAATTGATCGAGGAAATGTTTGCGTATTGCCTTTGAGACGATGGGACGGGCTTCATCCAACGCTGATTTTCCAGCGGAAGTGATGATGACATGAACACCACGATCTTTATCTAATGATTTCCTCATCACAAGTCCGCGTTTTTCCATCCGCGTCAGATGATGTGACAATCGACTCTTATCCCAGTCCATCGAGTCGGCTAATTCCTGTTGGCGAAGCTTACCTTTCCCAAATTGGACTAGCCGATCCAATACTCCAAAATCACCCTCCGATAGTCCTGTGTGCTCGGACATATCTTTTACTACGCGATCGAAGATGCTTTTGAAGGAGCCCTTCCACATATGCCATATTCGCATTTCCTCTTCGGTTAGCTCGTTCTTGTCCATAGGAACATGATAACATAGTTGACGTATCAACCGCAATATGTTAAAGTAGGCGCTGGTTGATACGTCAACCTATAGGCTGTATTGCAAAGACCGCACATCGATGCAAGAAAGGAGAGTATGACCATACAGGACAAACCCGTTGCCTTGGTCACCGGGGCCAACAAAGGAATCGGTCTTCAAACCGCGAAGGATCTCGCGGCGCACGGCTTCACTGTGTTCGTCGGGTCGCGCAACCTCGAGCGCGGGGAAATGGCCGCGCAGAGCGTCGGAGCGGATGCCCGCGCACTCCAGCTCGATGTCACGAATCAGGCCTCCGCCGCCGCCGCGGCAGATCGCATCCGGAACGAGCTCGGCCGGCTCGACGTGCTCGTTAACAACGCGGGCATCTCGCATGCGGGAAAGCCGCTTAAGGAAATCGGGAAGTCGGGCTGCGCAAGCGCCGCATCTCTCGACGAGGTGCGCGCGGTGTTCGAGTCGAACGTGTTCGGCGTCATCGCCGTCACGCAAGCGATGCTGCCACTCCTTCGTGAAGCGTCGGCGGCACGCATCGTCAACGTATCGAGCGAAGCGGGCTCGCTGACGCTCAACTCGAACCCGGCCAATCCGCATCGCACGATGTTCGGCGCCGTCTACAGCCCGTCGAAAACTGCCCTCAACGCGATCACGCTCGCCTTCGCCTTGGATCTTGAGTTAACAGGCATCAAGGTCAACGCTGCAGAGCCGGGCTTCACCGCGACGGATCTCAACAACTTCGAGGGCACGCTCACCGTCCAACAGGCCGCACGTCATCCTGTGCACCTCGCGCTCCTCGACGAGAACGGTCCGACGGGCACTTTCTCGAGCGTGAACGGCCCATCCCGTGGTGAGCCAATCATTTCATTCAAAGAAAGGAACATTTTTTATGGATATTCGTGACAAGGTCGTTCTTATTACTGGAGCATCCGCTGGTATCGGCTTAGCCACAGCACGCCGCTTTGCCGCCGCTGGTGCCAAATTAGCATTGGTAGCTCGATCTGCGGATGTACTCAATCATCTCGCCGAGGAATTGAAGATCCGGGGAAGTGACGCTGTAGCTATGCCTGCTGACGTGAGCGATCCGAAGCAAGTTCAACGAGTCATTGATGAGACGGCTCGGCACTTTGGTCGGTTGGATGTGGTCATCAATAACGTAGGACAAGCTGCAGTTGGCACGATCGCCGACCTCAATCGTGATGATTTCCGTAAGATCTTTGACCTTAATGTGATTGGACCATTAGCAGCTATGCAAGCTGTGATCCCAATCATGCGAGAGCAAGGAGGAGGACTGATCATCAATATAAGTTCGGTGGTTACCAAGATGAATATTCCTGGAATCGGAGCCTATGCAGCTACCAAAGCCGCTTTGAACATGCTTTCCGATACAGCACGCGGTGAATTGGCCTCAGAGCATATCCGGGTGATTTCCGTCTATCCGCGCGCAACCGCAACGGATTTTGGCAAAAACGCTCTGGGCGTTCGCCAGCAGCAGCCACAAGGTTCTTCCAATCCATCTGATACTCCTGAATTTGTTGCAGAGAAAATCTTGGCAGCAGCTTTAAATGAGCCAGATGAGCAATATATGGATAAATGATATTCGACAAATCAATTTGGGTAGAGCTACGGCTCCACTAAAGCGGGCCCGTACACCTGATGAGTTGGTACCACCCTAATCACATCACCTTCATCGTGCCAACTATTGAGCTGAGCCAAATTTCACTTCTTTAAGATCGATTCGATAGAAAGTTCAATTTTCACTACATCTTCCACGCCAGACTCCAGAGGAATGTTGAAGGTCAAGCAAGCCAAAGTCACTGCGAGGTGAAAACCCGAGCTTTCAAACGTGATGTAGGGATGTTCCTCCACATGAAGTAATAGGTCGCTCTTCAAGTGCTCATCTCTCAGGTTGTAACGAGTAGTTACACTCGCTGCGTCAATATAGAAGCGAACAGACGCCGTCGATGAATCATCGGGATAGAAAGCCACTTCAGCTTGATAACGTTCGAATACTCCTTTTACTCGGGCAATCATCAGTAATCATCAGATGTTTGACGCTCTCGAATCAAATCACTGTACAAAATGTTCCATTGAACTCCCAGGCTTAAACTAACGGGTGACGATAGTACAATGACAGCAGGCTGCCGGGACGATCGGCAGCCTGTTCAGCTAAACCGAGGGACGGGCAGAATTATTCAGTAAAGTTATTCTAATCGTTAACCGTATATGGTATCGTAAGAGGTAATTTTTAAGCTGGAGGTTCGGTATGGGAAACTTTTATCTGTTTGTCATCATGTCAATCTTGCTGATTATTCTCCCTGGTCCTGATACTGGATTAGCCACCCAAAACACCATTACTCATGGAAAAAAAGGTGGAATTGATACAGTTTTGGGTATTTCAACAGGACTTATCTTTCATACATTAGCGGCAGTTTTTGGTCTTTCTGCCATTATTGTAAAATCTGCATTGTTGTTTTCTATTTTTAAATATGTTGGTGCAATTTATCTGATTTATTTAGGTGTAACATCAATACGGTCTTTAAAGAAGAATACAGCCTCAACTAATGGCAACCACCAAACAAGATATAAGAATAAATCTCCATTTGGCCAAGGTTTTTTGACAAACCTTCTTAATCCGAAAGTAGCTGTTTTCTTCCTTACGTTTCTTCCACAATTTTTGACTTCTGGCAGTAAACCATTTTTGCAATTTCTCGTCATGGGACTTACTTATACAGTTTTAACTATCATTTGGTTCTTACTGTATGTATATTTAATTGATTACATCAGTACATGGATGAAGAAACCTTCTACTCAGAGAGCTATCCAAGGAATATCAGGTTTTGTTCTAGTTGCTTTTGGAATTAAACTTGCTTTAGAAAGAAGACCTTAGTTTTTCGTTTTCGTGGCATAATTTTAGGAAAATCCCTACCAATTAATTTGATGTTGGATTTTTATTTACCTTTGAAATCAAGTTCTACTGGTTGTTCCACTAACGGATAACGATAGCTGGACACATATTTCTTGCAGAACATGCTCTCTCGTTTACCTTTAATTGGCGATATTAACAAGACCGAACGACCTAAATTTAACCCTCTTTAAGAATAATAATCTGGTGTATCAGGGATATCCTGCCATAGCTTGGATCAAGCAATTAAAAAACAATTGATTAAACTAACGGGGAAGTTAGTTCAATGATGAACTCTATATAAACGATCAAGGAACTGCCGCGGCAGCTCCTTTTGAGATGTTAACAAAATCATGGTTTTTGTTCAGCCTATTAGTGGTTCAGCTCAACTTAGTTTGGGTTAAGTAATCTAATTAGTTTGTTTAAGTTTAAATGCCTCTCACTGCTAATTATAATGCTACATAGAAACTAGACAGAAAAAAAGGAGTTTCTTAGTTGTATGACGACCAGTAGAAGGAAGTTTACGCCGGAAGAAAAGGCCCACATCGTACTGGAAATTCTGAAGGAAGAAAAGTCGGTTTCGCAGCTCGCTTCAGAGCACGGCATTCATAGCAATGTCCTGAATCGGTGGAAATCAGAAGCGGTTCAGAACCTCTCGCAATTGT